>JBCBOS010000032.1:0-84465 GCA_039821145.1 Bacteroidota bacterium
TGTATCTCATTTGGCTAACTGTTTAGCCAAATTTAAGGATTTATAGTTTTACCGAATTTCTTTTTCTACATTACTTAAGCCCACAAATAGGGCTTGAAATCCTAGAAACGTACAATCAGTAATTGCATTGTTATGTTGACAAAAATTGAATTCACACAACAAATCGAATTAAAACCCTGCATTTTCTATGGAAAAAATACAAGCATACCTGTCCTTAGTTGACCCACGTTTATTACACCATGTCAAAGGAAAACCTGGTGAGTTCATTCACCTATTCCGGGAAAAGAAGTATGAATCAGAGGATGCTTTTGCACAAAGGGTTTGTGATGGTAAACATGCAAAGGCACACTACCGAAATCTTAAATCTAGGACAATACGAATTTTGCAATCCTTGGCTGTCATGAGTCCATCCAAAGGGGGCAGTGAGCTGAAAAAAAATTACGATACAGCAATAAAAAAATTTGCAGTTGCTCAAAAACTCTTGAATAAATGCCATAGAACGGAGGGCATACAACTCATAAAACAGATTCACGAGATCGCCATGGCATATGACTTTGTCCACTTAGCATGTGAAACTTCCAGCATTTTATACCACGACACGCTCTATTATCAAGCCGATGAAGACCAAGCAGAACGATATGCTCGTCAAACGGAACAATTTCTAGCCGACTACACAGCAGAGAAAAAGGCACAATATCTTTTCTACAAATTGAGTAAAAAGGCGAATCGGGGACTGCGATCTGATGATTGTAAAAAGGCAATCAAATACTTATCACGATACAAAAGTGACAGCATCAGATTCAAATCCTATGTCTACAGACTGAATATTGTATATGGCCTTCATATGGGTGATTATCCACTGGTTGTTAAAAAATGCAGCGAGGCCTTAGAATTCTTCAAAGGAAGAAAAGGTGTTTACCGCTCCACTTACCAGTTTTTCTTTCAGGAACGTGGCATTGCCAGAATGGCACTGTCCTCATATGCAGATGCTGATCACGACTTTGTCACTGCAATGCAATACGCACCAACGAATTCGCTCAATGAGCAAGCCTTGCGATACTATCAGACACTAAATGCACTCCATTCTGGCAAGTATCAAGAAGCCCATGATCTTTTCAAACAACACAAGGATTGCCGCGTCCAACGGCTGCGTGATGAATTTGCGATCATTGAAGCTCATTTGTGCTTTCTGACTGCCCAGGGGTATCTTGAATTGGATCAGCCCTTTCGGATGAGTAACGACTTAAAAAAATTGCTAAAAACACCTCTCCGCAAGAAAAGGGGGAACATTGCCTTGGCAACCGCAATGCTGCTCGTTTATCTCGTTAGAGACAGAAGCATGTTCATCCCTCTTGTCAAACAGGTCAAAAAATACAGCACACGCCATCGCAAGTCAAAAGGCATGGCTCGTGCTAAATTGTTCATCAAGATTCTCTCTCTCATGCCCAAAGCCAATTTTCTTTCCCTGACACTGCAACAATCAGCCAAAAAACACATCCAAGCCCTACAAGCCCACCCCATCTCGATGGGCACAAACGTCGCAATCGAAATCATCCCTTACCACATACTTGTCGAAATGATGGTAGGAAATGGGAAGTCCATACAGCTGTAGACAACTCAACCGTTTGCCAAACTTGTACAGACAAGGATTTGAAGCCCCCGCCCCAATCCCTAACAAAAACACCCAAACCCTACCCCAATCCCCCCATTTTATTCGGCCCACCCAAAAAATAAATAGCAGAAATTTGTTTTTCTAAAATGAAATCATACTTTTACATCAACAAATTGGTCAACCAATTACCAGTCAACCAAAAACAAGCGCCTCCAACAAGGTACAAATCGCTTTGACATGCTCAACAACTTTCAGGAAATCAGAATAGAATCACCCGTTGACAAGATCATCCGACAAATTCGGGATCTGATCACATCGGGACAGTTGAACCCTGGTGACAAGCTGCCGCCAGAACGCAAACTGGCCGAAAAGCTTGGCGTTGGACGGAGCAATGTCCGCGATGCGATCAAAAAATTGGAATTCTATGGCATCCTCAAAACCCTGCCTCAAAGCGGAACCATCGTCGCGGGTATGGGCATCACGGCTTTGAAAGGCCTCATATCGGATGTGCTGCAGATCGAAAACAGCGATTTTGCGTCGCTGGTCGAAACGCGGGTGTTGATGGAGACAGAGTCGGCGCGACTGGCGGCTTTGAGACGGACTGACCAAAACATCGTGGACATCAAGCACGCACTGGATGCCTATGAGTACAAGATCAAACAGAATGAACAGGCTGTGGAGGAGGATTTGATGTTTCACCTCAAGATTGCAGAAGCCAGCAAAAATGCGGTTTTGAAATCTCTGATGCTGATCATCACCCCCGACATCATCAAGAACTTCATCACTCTCGACATCTGCAAGGAAAGTCGATTCGATGATACCCTGGAAGAACACCAGACCATCTTGCAACACATCGTCGCTCAAGAACCAGAGCAGGCAGCAGAAGCCATGCGGATACACCTGAACGACGTGTTTGAATACAGCCAAAAAATGCGCAATCGATAAGAGAGCAACGTACTGCTACTTCAAAGATACAAACGAATACTGCCACTTGAGGTCCTGTACCGACAAGTGACTTGTTGAAAGAAATACCTAGCAAGCATTCCAACAAGAGAGCCGCCATGCGGATGGGATGCTAGTGCCCAAAACGAAAAGCCCAAAGCAACGAATGATACATGGCCATGGCGCAATTGGTTGACGCCAAACTCATGAAACGACAACTACCATCAATCCATAAAATGCCCTTGCTTATGAAGTAAAATAAAACCTACTCACAATCCTAGTTCAGAGACATTGGCAACCCTCGTTGCTGCCAACTCCTTGTTGCTCACTACAATCTTCCATCCCACTTACATCAATCGTCCTGTAAAGTGCCATCGCTTTGCGAGCCATTGCTGTAACCAAATGGAAGACACTCGAAAACCATGTCCACCAATCTGTGAGCGAAAACATGGTAAAATTTCAAAACAAAAAATTATGTCACCAAGATTTTCAAGTTTTTCAAATCACTCCCCCTGGAGCTTCTGCCTGATGGTTTTGTTGCTCTGCCTGCCTTCCCTGTCCTTTGGGAATGTCTACTCGGAAGAAGTAAAGCCCATCACAGGAACAGTCACCTCTGCTGAAGACGGCCTGCCCCTGATCGGTGTGACCATCATGATGGAGGGAGGTGCCTCCGGTACCGTAACCGATGTAGATGGGAAGTTTTCACTGGACGCAAACGAAGGAACGGTCCTGATCATCAGCTATACCGGCTTCAAGGGACAAGAACTGACCGTTGGCGCTGCATCCAATTACAACATCATCCTGGAACCAGACGTGGCCTTCATCGACGAGGTCGTCATCGTCGGCTACGGTGTCCGCAAAAAATCGCACAACACAGGTGCCATCGCCCAAGTGGATGGCAAAGATGTCGCTGCCATTCAGGCCAATCGGGTCGATGATGCCTTGGCAGGTAAGCTGGCTGGTGTCCTCATCCAAAACCAAGACGGAGCACCTGGTGCCGATCCAAAAATCCAAATCAGAGCTGCTTCTTCCATCTCTGGCGCTTCCAATCCATTGATCGTCGTCGATGGCTACCCCATCTCGGGAAGTTTGGCCACTGTCAATCCAAACGACATCGAAAGCCTCGAAGTGTTGAAAGATGCCGCTTCTGCTGCCATCTACGGATCACGTGGGGCCAATGGTGTCATCTTGGTCACCACCAAAAAGGGGAAGTCTGGCAAGCCCAGCGTCAGCTACAATGCCTACGTCAGCACTTCGAGTAGATACGTCAGAGACAACATCAACCCGACTGCCACCCAATGGGCCAGCCAAATTGAAAGTGGCATAGCAGATGGGACATTCGACGTTTCTGAAATGGACCAAGACCTGCTCAACTACAGACTGGATGCCTTCAAAAACGCCCCCGATGTGGTGGCAGTAGAAGATTGGTTGTTTCGATCTGGCAGCAGTATGAACCACGACTTGAGCATCAGCGGTGGCAACGAAAATGTCAATTATTACGCCTCCATCGGCTACCTCAATACCGAAGGCATCGTGATCACCCAAGGCTTCGAACGCTACAATGCCCGCATCAACGTGGATGCTCGCCTCGGAGAAAAATTCAGAACTGGCATCAACATCAACGGCTTTGTGGGCGACAGAGACATCGTAGGACACGACATGAGGGATTTGCTCAGAGCATACAGCGTTCACCCCATTTACCACACCGAAGAATCCATTGCATTTGTTCAACAACTCGACAAACAAGCTCAGGAGCTGGGACTGGCTTCCTTCGACTCAGGCTTCAGAGGTGGCGACGCTCCCTGGAACAACAGCATCTATACATTGGAACCCGGTATGACCGCCCAAGATTGGCACTATGGAAGAAGTGGAAACGGCATCGGAGGGTCGGGAGATGCAGGCCCTGCCACCAAGCTCGACAATACAGACCGCTGGCAAAAGACCTACTTCGGAAACGTCAGCTCCTACCTGCAGTACAGCATCGTCAAAGGACTGAACCTCAAGACCGTATTGGGTGGTGACATCAGAGATACCAGAGATTATTTTTGGAGAGGATTGGAGTTCGACTCCCGGGGGCGCAGCACGCAAACTCGCTTGACCCAAAACGATGTCAAACGATCTTCTGTGCTAAGCGAAACGACCTTGAACTATGCCACCATCTTCGGCAAGCACGACGTATCTGCTGTAGTAGGTATTGAATTTCAAAATTTCTACATCAACGGAATTTCCCTCAATGGTACCAATGTGCCATTTGGCCAGCCGCAAAACTTCGCCCTGCTGGACCCCACAGACATTGCAGTTTCGGAGCGAGACGAGACCATTGCCAGAAGGAGTGTCTTTGGGCGGATCAATTACGCCTACGACAATCGCTACCTATTGTCTGTATCTGTCAGAAGAGATGGCGACTCGCGATTTGGTGCCAACAACAGGTATGAAACCTTCCCCGCCTTTTCCTTGGGCTGGAATGTACACAATGAGCCTTTTTACAACTCCAAGCTGCTGACCGATTTGAAACTTCGCATCAGCACGGGCTCCCTGGGGACCACTTCTTTCCTGGGTGCCTACAACTCGCTGAGCCTCCTCAACCCGCAAGCAACCGTGCTGGGCAACGGATTCTTGATCCCGGCAGACATCGCCAACCCCAACCTGACCTGGCAAACCAATACGGAAACCAACTACGGAATCAACCTCGGCTTCCTCGGCAACCGATTCACCTTGGGCCTGGATTATTACACCTCCAACATCGAAGACATCCTGATCAACCAGAGTGTTTCAGAAGTGCTGGGAACTACCTCCATAGCCCTGAACTCCGGCGATGTAAAAAGCTCGGGACTGGAATTGGAATTGGGCGCAGCCATCATCAACAAGGGGGGCATCCGCTGGAATGTCAGCGCGAATCTCTCCACTGTCAACTCAGAAATCACCGACCTCGGCGGACTGGATGAATTGGCTCCCACCATCTATGGCCAGAGTGGCAGAGGCCCTGTCTTCCGCAACTATGTCGGCGGGGAGATTGGCGAAATGTGGGGATTGGAAACCATCGGACCAGTGGAAATGGAATGGGTGGAAGACCCAACGAGAAACAACGGCATCAACAGCGGTGAAAGCTATGTGGTAGACCAAAATGGCGACGGCATCATCGACCGGACTCGGACGGTGGAAGAAGGCGGCGACTTGGTAAAAATCGGACAAAATACACCGGACTTTTACTGGGGCCTCAACACCCAACTCATCTACAAAGACTTCGACTTGTCCATCCAATTGCAAGGTGCTCAAGGAGGCGACGTTTTCAACATCGATCCCCTCTACTACAACTCACAATGGGGTGGAAGATTGCGGGACGGCTTCGATGCCGATGAGGATGGCATTGCAGATCACAACGGAGAGCACTACGCACGAAACAGAGACCAAACCGATGCCATGATCCAAGATGCTTCTTACATCGCTTTGAGAAACCTCACCATTGGCTACACCATCAACCCAGACCTGGCCAGCAGAGTGGGACTCGGCTCTGTGCGCGTCTACGCTGCCGCTACCAACCTTCTGTACCTGATGGGCGATGATTACACCTCCTTCAATCCAGAGGGTGTGGAGATCACAAACAGCGGGTACCTCGGCCCCACCACCTATGGGGTACAAGTGGGTGCCAGTCCGATTGTCAGAAGCTTTACGCTGGGTGTCAATGTTAATTTTTAAAAAGCAAAACAATGAAATACACATATATCCTACTGCTGGCCGCATTTCTGTTTGCCACAACCGCATGTGAAAACAATCTGGAACAATTTCCATCCAATATTGCCAGCTCCAATTCGCTGACAGATTTTGGGGGCGTTCTGAATGCCGCCTACTTCTACCAACATGGCTCCGCCACACCAATGGCTGTCATGGGCGACTTCCGGGCCGACAATGCCCTGATGATCGAACCGCCTTTCACTGAATTTGACGAATACGGTCCCGATCTGACGGCCATGGACGATCAATTTTTTGGTCCCTTTTACACGGCTTTGTACAAGTCGATCCTGAGTGCCAACAACGTCATCGAAAACTCTTCCAACGCCACAGAAGTGGGTGAAGCAAAGTTTTTGAGAGCCTTGTCTTACTTCAAATTGGTTCGGGTATTTGGCGATGTCACCGTCAACCTATCTGCTGTGCCAAGTACGAGCGATGGATCCATCCTGCTCAGACGAGCCGCCGCCGATGTCTACAATGACGTGATCATCCCAGACTTGGAAGATGCCATCGCAGCCCTGGCTCCCGAGATCGTAGATGGGAGAGCCTCCAAATTTGCCGCTCAAGGATTGTTGGGCAAAGTACTGGTGCAGATTGGTGATTTTGGACAGGCAGAACAACACCTGGCAGCAGTTGTCAACGGTGCCGATGCGGCGGGGATCAGTCTACAGGCAGAATTCGCCGACATTTTTGGAGAGGCCAATGACTTGAATTCCGAGATCATCTTTGCCACCCAAATCTCCAGCTCTGTCGTCGACGAATATGGCTTCTCAGAATTTTGGTCTTGGTCCGCTGGGCTGGACACCAAATCGCTCACCCCCTTGGACTCTGACTTGGTCAGTGCCTTCGATGCCAGCGTTGGCGATTTGAGAAGGGCCGTCACCATTGACGAGACCACCATGGCCTCTCCCAAATTCCCTCAGTCCGGAGGTCCCGACCACGACTGGATCGAGCTGAGATTGGCCGATGTGATTTTGTTGTACGCAGAGACCTTGAACGAAAACGGTTCCTCCGCTGAATCTGTGCTCGATTTGTTGGACCCCATTCGCAGCCGGGCCGGGCTGGCTCCCTTGGACCATGCCACGGTCAATACCCAGGCCTTGGTCAGACAAGCCATTCAGGAGGAGAGAAGACTTGAGCTCGCTTTCGAAGGCCAAAGATGGTTCGACCTGGTCAGAACGGGAACTGTAAATGAAGAAATGGGGCAGACCATCGACAGTCGCTACCACCTGTTTCCCATTCCGGTTTCGGAGGTGTTGTCGAGCTTTGGTGTCATCCAACAAAATGATGGGTATTGATGCCGAGAGCGCAAAAATACGCAGTCAATTTTTCATACAAATAAATTCGCGACTTTCACACTTGATCGGGGCGGTTGAACCTCCCCGATCAATTTTACCCACTCAGCTGATGTCGTTTTCTCGAAGTACAAAGTCCACCATCCATGATCTCACAACTCTCTCCCTCTAGCGCCCAACAGCTGTCCAGCAGTCTGGCAGTCCTTTTTCTGTTGTGCTTGGTCACGAGCTGCCAGCAGGAAATTCCGGGACTGGTACAAGATGTGGATGCATTTCAAAAAGCAGTCGAACGAGCACAAGCTGGCGATAAGATCATTCTCGCCAATGGTGTTTGGAAGGATGCAGAATTGGTCTTTACTGGGACGGGAACAGCTGAGAAGCCCATCACCCTGACAGTACAAACAAAGGGAAAAGTGACCCTGGAAGGACAGTCCAATCTGAGGATGGCGGGCAAATACCTGCAGGTGGAAGGCTTGGTTTTCAAAAATGGATACACCCCCACAAAAGAAGTCATCTCCTTTCGCCGCAATAAAGAAGAGCTGTGCAACAACTGCCGCGTGACAGAATGCGTGATTGACAACTACAACAATCCAGAGCGTTTCGAATCGGATTATTGGGTGAGCATTTACGGAAAAAACAACCGTTTTGATCACAACTTTTTGACGGGCAAACGAAACCACGGCGTCACCCTGGCCGTCCGATTGAACACCGAGGAAAGCAGGGAAAACCATCACCGCATCGACCACAACTACTTTGGACACCGCCCCATCTTGGGTGCCAACGGAGGCGAAACCCTGCGGGTAGGTACCAGTCATCATTCTCTGACCAATTCGAATACGGTGGTCGAACAAAACTACTTTGACCGCTGCAACGGCGAGCATGAAATCATTTCGAGCAAGTCCTGCCAAAACATTTATCGACACAATACTTTCTACGAATGCCAAGGCACCCTGACCATGCGACACGGCAATGAGACCTTGGTAGAAAGCAACTACTTTTTTGGCAATGAAAAATCCAATACAGGTGGCATCCGGATCATCAACGAAACCCAAAAGGTCATCAACAATTATTGTGAAGGACTGACAGGCTACCGCTTTCGGGGTGCCCTGGTGATCATGAACGGCGTACCCAACTCACCAGCCAATCGCTACTTTCAAGTGATTGACTCGGAAGCCTCGAACAATACCTTTGTCAATTGCCAGCACATCCAATTGTGTGCAGGAAGTGACGAAGAAAGAAGTGCCGTCCCCAAAAATACCAAAGTAGAAAACAACATTTTTTACCACGAGAAAAAAGACGATCTCTTCACCGTTTATGACGACATCAGTGGAATCTCCTTTGCCAGAAATCTGATTTCTGAAAAAGCAAATCCAATTACGCCATCCGGTTTTCAAAATGCGACACTCCGCTTGGAAAGAAGTCCGAATGGCCTTTTGCTTCCACAAGATGAGCTGGCCAATGGAAAGGGGATGACGCCCACCGAAGAACGCGCCACACTAGAAAACACGGGCGTCGACTGGTACCCAAGAAAAGAAGAGGAAGTATTTTTTGGCACAGGGAAAACCATTCCGGTGAAGGCTGGCGCAAACACATTGTACAAAGCCATCCAAGGGTCGAGTCGTGGCGATGTGCTACAATTGGAAACAGGCAATTATGTGGTGGAAAAATCCATTGATGTCCCCCACCCGATTTCCATCGTTTCCAAGGCAACACAAAAACCAAACATTCAATTTCAAAGAACGTCGCTATTCAACATAGAAAACGGAGGCAGTCTATCGCTGCAAAACATTGCCATCGACGGAAGCGAAGCCCCTGATGCACATGGCAATACCGTGATCCGAACCAGTCGCTATTCGATGAATCGAAATTACAAACTGTTCATCGAAGACTGCGACTTCAAAAATCTGGACATCAACCACACCTTTGACGTATTGAGGGTCTATAAAAATACCTTTGCAGATTCGATCGTACTGCGCAATTCTACCTTTGCCAAAGTGGATGGCCATGTACTGGCACTCAACAAAGAAACAGATGACATCGGGATTTACAACGCAGAAAATGTGGTCATCGAGAACTGCCGTTTTACAGATGTTTCGGGTGTCGTTCTTGATCTGCACAGAGGAGGGCGAGACGAAAGTACCTTTGGCCCCATGCTCGTCATTGACAATTCGACTTTTCAAAACATCGGAAAAGGAAAACGCAACAAAGCGAAGGCCTCCATTTCTTTGCACGGTGTACAGGTGGCCCACATCCAAAACAGTCAGTTCGACGACTGCCAAGCGATGAAGCTTCACCTTGTCGTCGGAGAGCCGATCACCAAAATACGAGATTGTCAATTCAAGCGCACGCCCAAAATCGAAGACAATGGCGAACCCTATGAAGTGGCAAATCTGGTTTTTCAATAGCAACAAATCTGTACAGTGAAACAGCTTGTAAAAACATCCTTCTTTTTCTTCCTTCTGCTGGCCAGCATCTGCCAGTCGACGGCCCAGTCTCACCCCAATTTGATCTTGACCAAGGAGGGTGTCACCATCATCAGGCAGTCCAAGGCAGAAGCCCCGCTCTTTGCAGAAGTGCTGGAAGCAACCAAGCAGGAAGTGGAGGCAGAAATGGAAGCGGGTATTTTCGTTCCCATCCCCAAAGACATGGCGGGCGGATACACCCACGAGCGCCACAAGCGAAACTTTTTCATTCTCCAAAAAGCTGGCAACCTCTACCAGATCACCCATAAGGACAAATACGCCATCTACATCCGAGACATGTTCTTGGAATACGCCAAGCTATATCCCACATTGGGACTTCACCCCAGCGAGAAGTCCTATGCCAGGGGCAAGATTTTTTGGCAGTGCCTCAACGATGCCAATTGGCTCGTATACTGCAGCCAAGCCTATGATTGCATCTACGATTTTTTGACCATAGCGCAGCGGCGGGAATTGGAGACCAACCTCTTTCGGCCACTCGCCGATTTCTTGTCCGAAGGCAATCCAAAGTTTTTCAACCGCATCCACAACCACAGCGCCTGGGGCAACGCAGCCGTGGGCATGATCGGCTTGGTCATGAAGGATGAGGAATTGGTAGAGCGGGCATTGTACGGCCTGACAAACGATGATCTCGACAACAGCATGCTGGACAATGACGGAGGCTTCATCAAAATCGACGGCCAGAACCAAGCGGGCTTTTTGGCGCAGCTGGATCTCTCCTTTTCTCCCGACGGCTATTTCACAGAAGGCCCCTATTATCTGCGCTATGCCATGACGCCTTTCCTGCTGTTCTCAAAGGCACTGTCCAACAACCGACCCGATCTGAACATTTACGAATACCGCAATGGCATCTTGGAAAAAGCTGTTGATGCATTGCTCAATCAAACGGATGTACAGGGACAATTTTTCCCCATCAACGATGCACAAAAAGGAATGTCGTGGAAGGCCCGGGAGGTGATTGCGGCGGTGGACATTGCCTATGCCGATTTTGGACAAGACCCCATGCTGCTGTCCATCGCAGAAATGCAAGCAAAGGTCTTGCTGGACGAAACTGGTTTCAAAGTGGCGCGGGACTTGCAAAAAGGGATGGCCAAAGAATATGTGAAGCCATCTGTTGCCTATCGCGATGGGGCCAATGGTGAAAAAGGAGGCATTGCCATTTTGCGGAAAGCCAACAAGGAGCAGGGCGAAATTTGTGTAGTCCTGAAATACTCGGCCCACGGCATGGGACACGGACACTTCGACAAATTGTCTTACTCCCTCTACGACGAAACAGGAGAAATCATCCAAGATTATGGAGCCGTCCGCTGGGTCAACATCGACCAGAAGGGAGGAGGCCGTTACCTGCTCGAAAACAACACCTTCGCCAAACAAAGCATCGGACACAACACCCTGGTGATCAACGAAACATCACAGTACGAGGGCAGTGTCAAAAAGGGAGAGGCTCACCACCCAGACCTCTATTTTTTCGATGCAGAAAATGAGGCCTATCAAGTCATCAGTGCAAAGGATCAGTATGCCTATCCAGGCACCACGCTGCATCGGACCTTGTTGTTGTTGGAAGACGATCATTTCAGAAATCCATTGTTGGTGGATGTTTTTCGAGTGACTTCTCCGGAAGAAAATCAGCTCGATTTGCCACTCTGGTTCATGGGACATTTGCTGTCTGCCAATTTCGACTATAGCAGCCAGACCACCCAACTGGCACCTCTGGGCGAACATCACGGATACCAACATTTGTGGAAGGAAGCCAGCGGAAAATCGTCGGAGCAGTCAACACAATTGACTTGGTTCTCGAAAGGAAAGTTTTTTACCATGAGCTGTGCATCGGCACTAAATGAAGAATTGATTTTGGCAAGAGGCGGCGCCAATGATCCCAATTTCAACCTGCGTCATGATCCTGTATTCATCCAGAGACGGAGGGCAAAAAATTCCACTTTTGTCTCGGTCATCGAATCGCATGGAACTTACAATCCCGTGTCGGAAATTCCAGACTCCCCCTTCAGTGGCGTTGCTGCTGTGGAAGTCCTCCACGATGATGATGTATATACCGCTGTTCAACTGACACACAAAACCGGTGTATCCTGGACCTTGCTTCTGGCCAACCAAGAGGCAGCCAAGGATGCCATACACAAGCTCAACATCAATGGCCAGACCGTGCAGTGGGAAGGACCATTCAACTGGACAATCAACCAATAACTTTCACAGACACCTTTTTCAAACATTGTCTGTGAAACAAAACCAATCATATGAGTACGATAAAATGCAGCAAAGAATTCTTCTTCCAGGAAGAACAAGAATGGGAACAAGTAGACCCGCTCTTGCGGCGGCAGATTCATGGTTATGACGACAAGATCATGCTGGTGGTTGCTGACTTCAAAGCGGGTGGCATCGGACAGTTGCACAACCACCACCACTCGCAAGTCACCTATGTGCAGAGTGGTGAATTTGAAATGACAATCGGCGATCAGGTCAAGACGATCAAGGCAGGAGATTCCTACTACATCCCTCCCATGGTGATGCATGGATGCACCTGTCTGAAGGACGGAAAGCTGATTGATGTTTTCAGCCCAGTCAGGGAAGACTTTTTATAAATACAGCACAGGATGAAACTGAAAGGTTTACGATGGTGGGTCATCGCCTTGATTGCCATTGCCACCGTCATCAACTACATCGATCGGCAGTCGCTCAGCGTACTTTGGCCACAAATTGCGGAGGACCTCTACCCCGATTTCACGGCCTTGGAGCGCAAGGAAGTCTATGCATGGATTTCCATCGTCTTCGTATTTTCCTACGCTTTTGGACAGGCCATCTTCGGAAAGATATTCGACTGGGTCGGCACCCGCATCGGCTTTGCACTCTCCATCGGAGTGTGGTCCATTGCCACGGCCCTTCATGCACTGGCAAAAGGAGTCTTTAGCTTCAGCATTTTCCGAGCCATCTTGGGAGTAGCAGAAGCGGGAAACTGGCCGGGAGCCGCCAAGGGAAATGCAGAGTGGTTTCCCACCAAAGAACGAGCACTGGCCCAAGGGATTTTCAACTCTGGTGCCGCCATCGGAGGCATTTTCTCCATCCCCTTGGTGGCCTTTCTCACCGTCTATTTCAGCTGGCAACTCATCTTCATTCTGATTGGTCTGACAGGCTTGCTGTGGCTGATTCCCTGGGTGGTCTTGGTCAAAGCACCACCCAAAAGCCACCCCTGGATCACAGCCGAAGAACGCCAGTACATTTTGAGTGGTCAACAAAATCAGGATGTGGACGAAGATGGAGATTTTGACGAAGGATACAATCCATCCATTCTGGAATTGCTGTCGCACAAAGAGAGCTGGGGGGTCATCATTGCCTCTGCAGTAATTGATCCCATCTGGTGGCTGTTCGTTTTGTGGATTCCCATCTACCTCTCGGAAGTCTATAGCATGGATGTCAAGACCATTGGCATTTATGGTTGGGTGCCCTATGTGGGTGCCATGCTAGGAGCTTGGTTTGGGGGCTTGCTGGCCCAGAACCGCATCAAGGTGGGGTGGACAGTGAACAGAACCCGCAAGCTGGTCATCACCCTCGGTTGCCTCATCATGTTGCCCTGTTTGCTCATCATGGCCAAGCCAGGCGGACCGACTGCAGCTGTGCTCCTGATGGCCGTCATCTTATTTGGCTTTCAGACAGCCATCGGCAACGTCCAGACCTTGCCAAGCGATTTGTTTGGTGGGAAAACGGTTGGGACATTGGCGGGGATGGCGGGAATGATGGCCAAATTGGGTGCCGTCGGATTGACCTCCCTCGTGCCCTGGCTGACCTCAGATGGCAACTACACTCCTGCCTTTGTCATCGGTGCTACCCTGGCCTTGATTGCCATTGCCAGCATCTGGATACTCTGCCCAAAAATTGAACCACTAAAACCAAAGTAACACAAATCAAGAACAAGTACTGGCAAAATCATTTTTTTTTTGCTAAAAAAAACATAACAAATATGAAATCAACAGAAACTGTAGCGATCATCACGGGTGCCACCGGAGGCATTGGATTTGAAGTTGCAAGAAGACTGGGGCACGATGGATACACTGTCGTACTCAATGGCATCGAAGATGAAAAAGGAGCGAAGAGAGTCAAAGAATTGACCGACGAAGGCATCAAGGCAGAGTACTACGGATTTGATGTCACCAACGAAGAAGCTGTTACCACAAACATCACCAAGATCGGTGAAAAATACGGAAGGATCGACGTGCTGATCAACAATGCAGGCGGACTGGGCGGACGATCGAGGTTTGAAGGAATGACGACGGAGTTTTACCGACACGTCATGGCACTCAACCTGGATTCTGTCTTTTTCGCCTCAAGAGCCGCCATCCCTTTTCTGAAAAAAGGAACCCATCCTACCATCATCAACTACACCTCCAATGCAGCTTGGAATGCAGGCGGACCAGGTGCTGGCATTTACGGGACCTCCAAAGCTGGTGTTCACGCCATCACCCGCGCCCTGGCAAAGGACTTGGCAGAGTATGGCATCAGGGTCAATGCTGTCTCCCCTGGCACCATCGACACGCCTTTTCACAAACAAATCAAGTCCACCAAGCCAGAAGTATTTGCCTCCTGGGCCAACAACATCATGCTCGGCAGACTGGGCCAGCCCAAAGATGTTGCGGGGGTCGTTTCCTTCCTGGTCAGCAAGGATGCTTCCTTCTTGACGGCAGAAACCATCCAAGTGGGCGGTGGACAGGCCCTGGGGATTTAAGAACTCAAATTTGCAGAAAACAATCCAATGAAAAAAGTCGTAACATTTGGGGAGATCATGCTCCGTTTGACTCCCCCCGGCTTCAAACGCTTTTCACAAGCCAATTCCTTTGAAGTCATCTACGGTGGCGGCGAAAGCAATGTCGCTGTCTCCCTGGCCAACTATGGCATCCCTGTGGAGTTTGTGACTCGATTGCCGCAAAATGACATCGGAGATTGTGCCCTGATGGAAATGCGAAAAAGAGGGGTGGGCACCCGACACATCATCAGAGGCGGAGAGCGCCTTGGGATTTACTTTTTGGAAATTGGTGCGGTCAGTCGCGGCAGCAAAGTGGTCTACGATCGGGCTCATTCTGCCATGTCCTCCATCGAAAAAGGCATGATTGATTGGGCCAGTGTTTTTCAAGATTCGCACTGGTTTCATTGGACTGGCATCACGCCCGCCATCTCTCAGGGAGCGGCCGACGCCTGCCTGGAAGCCATCCAAATGGCCAACAAAATGGGGATCACTGTTTCTACGGATTTGAACTACCGCAAAAAGTTGTGGAAATACGGAAAGGCACCCGGAGATGTGATGCCAGAATTGGTTGCAGGCTGCGATGTCATCCTGGGCAATGAGGAAGATGCCGAAAAGCATTTTGGCCTGCATCCCGAGGGCGTCGATGTCACCCAGGGACAGTCTGTGGATGCAGAGTCTTATCTGTCTGTTTTGAAGCAGTTGATGGCCCTGTTCCCCCGCGCCAAAAAGGTCATCACCACCTTGCGCGGGTCCATCAGTGCGTCCCACAATACGTGGTCAGGCGTACTTTACGACGGCCAGCAATTGTACAAGGCTCCCACCTACGAAATCACCCACATTGTGGACCGAGTGGGAGGCGGCGACAGCTTCATGGGTGGGCTGATCTACGGCTTGCTACAGCATCCAGACGACGACCAAAAAGCTTTGGAATTTGCCGTGGCTGCCTCCTGCCTCAAGCACACCATCTATGGCGATGCCAACCTCGCAACAGTCGAAGAAGTCGAAAAACTCATGAGCGGAGACGCAAGCGGACGAGTGTCCCGATAACAAACCACTACCAATGGCAAGATACACAAGAATTCAGGTTGCACAAACGATGATGGCACAGGGCATGGTGCCACTTTTTTACCATCCAGATCCAGCGACTTGCCGGGAGGTGATCACGGCCTGCTACCGAGGTGGAGCAAGGCTGTTGGAGTTTACCAACCGGGGAGACTATGCACAGGAGGTCTTTGGAGAGTTGACAAAGTTTTGTGCTGCCAAATTGCCCGGCATGATCATGGGAGTGGGCTCGGTGGCGGATGCGGGAACTGCTTCCTTGTTTCTGCAACTGGGCGCCAACTTCATTGTCTCTGCCTCCATCCGGGAAGATGTGGCACGGGTGTGCAACCGAAGAAAAATCCTGTACAGCCCTGGCTGTGGCTCCTTGACAGAAATTGGGAGGGCCGAAGAATTGGGCTGCGAAATTGTCAAGCTGTTTCCCGGCAGCACCTATGGCCCTGGATTCATCAAAGCCATCAAAGGCCCCCAGCCCTGGACGAGCATCATGCCCACCGGAGGGGTCAGCCCTGAGTACGACAATTTGAGAACATGGATGGAGGCAGGAGCAAGCTGCGTGGGGATGGGATCAAAGCTGATGGCAAAGGACGAGGAGGGACAGTACGATTGCCAAAAAATCGAGGCGTTGACCGGGCAGGCCTTGCGCTTCATCAGCGAGATTCGGGGAGGCCAATAGTTCAATCACAGTCGCCAATTTCCTCCATGATCTCTTTGTACCGCTCCAACAGTTTTTCGCCCAAGTCATAACACAAGAGGTAGGTCGAGACGTATACCCCTCTGTCGCGCACGATGGTCATGTCCAAAAATCGCTCTTGCACGTTGACGAAGATTTCTTGTAGGTCGTAGGCAGTCAACAAACTTTGGAGGCAGTCGTAATTGTATTCACTGATGTTGTTGGACAGTTGGGCGGTCCGCCAGGCCATGTCGCGAACCTCTGTATATTCTAAGCTAAACTGAATGTCGATCTCATATTTGAACACTCCTTTTTTCACCTTTGTCGAATCATTGACATTGAACTCTTCCGGGTATTTCTTTCGAAAGGATTGCATTTTGTCCACACTGCATTCAAGCGTTTTCACTTCCTCATCTGTCAAAGAAGAAATCTCCAAGTAAAAATCCTGGGTCGGCTTGTTGACTTCCAATACATCTTCCAACTCCTCCATATTGAGTTTGATTTCTTCCTTGACTCGTAGGATAGACTGCTCGACTTGCTGATCCAATCGGCGATTGGCACTCCAAGAATTCAAATTGATGGCCAGCAGAATGCCGACGACAATGAGGAGCAATTCTGTCAGAATGTATTTCCAATCGATGTCTTTGTTGCGCTTTCCAATTCTTCTCATGTGTCAGGGAAATTGATGGGGGAAATGTGCGATGTCTCCTGCGAAGGCATCATTCATCCAAGCCCAAAATGTGTCGATAAAATGTCAGGTAGTCTTCCTGGGTTTTGTTGGGCTTTGCGTCGAATGCAGCCAGTAGCTCGTCCACTGGATAGACGGGCGAAATGTAGTGTTCCACCCGACCAAAAAGGCGGCCGCCCATCATGTACATTTCCTTTTCTGCGGCAAAGTAGTTTTTCAGATTGGGATCTGTGTTCTTGGCATCGATCTGAGCGCGAATCTCTCGGGCCAAAATGTTGATCTCTTTGGCAATTGAGTAAGCTCCCAGCCGATTGTCGGCTCTCAACAGGCCAATGTGCTCTCGGTGCTTGCTGGTCAGCTCCTCGGTGATCTCCTCCACGGGCAGCAGGTGGGTGTACTTGCGCAGGTTTCGCTTGATCTCCCGATAGCGATATTCAAAATAACCGATGAGGTCGCTGAGGGATTTGGGGAGCTGTGAAGATGACTGGCTGGAGGGGGCTGCGGCTTGGTATAGGGCCTGCTCTTCTGGTGGCAAGGTGCCGAGGTATTGGTCCCAAGTCATGTTCTGGATGCCTTTCAGTCCGATGTATTTGTCTGCCAACATCTGGTGCAAGTAGAGGGTGAAGCGATTCTTGGTCGTGGCATTGGTCCCTCCTTTTTTGCCTCGGATGAACAGGCTGTCGATGGTCGTTTGGAGGTTCAGTGTGCGTTTGTGCTTGTCTCCCAGGTCGATGTTGATGTGTTTTTGAAAATCCTTGTCCTGTTCGCACAGCTCGATCAAGACTTCGTTCATGGCCGTTTCGATGGCCAGTTTTTCCTCCTGCCGCCAATTCTTAGGATTTTTTTCCAGGGATAATTCCACGATCAAGTCCTTGGCGATCATGGCCCAAAATATTTTTTCTTGTTCGTCGCTCAATTTCATCAGCCGATGTTTTTTGTAGTCGGTCAATTCAAGAATGCTGTTTTCTAGACAATCTGACAATGCGTTGTATCTTGTCCGTAAATTCCCAGATGATGACCCCTTTGGAATCTGAGTACCTTGCACTACTGGATCGCTACCAACTCAGTGCGAAACAAGAAAAAGAGACTTTTCAGGAACGCTACCGAATCTTACAACAAAGAGGCCAGATGAGGAAGGGCGCACAAGCTGTCAATGCCAACATGTGGCAGGAGCTTCTATCCGATCTTTACCGCCACCAGCCCCTGAGTCAGGAGGAAAAAGTCCAACGATTCAGTCAGTCCATCGAGGAAACTGCCCCTTTGCAAGGCGAAGCCGTTTTTGTAGAACATCTTCTCCAAGATAAAGACATTCAACTCAGCGAGAAGGTTTACTACAATGTTTTTCCCACGGGGGAGTTCAATGCCAGTGCCTACCCTACCCCGCATGGATTTTTGTGCCTACTCAATAGAGGCATCCTAAAGCTCGTGTACAGCATCATCTACAATTCGTTCTACTTGCTATCCAACCATCAACTCGTTCTCGCAACAAAAGATTTGGACAATGAGATCGCCATCTACATTTGTAAAATCATCTACGACTATCTGCAAAAGCGGAAACTTAGCCCCATCTTTATCAACGGACTGCAGCTGGAAAAAGAGCTTCACTGGAGTGTCTTTCACATGAATGTGGCCGTTCGAAACTTCATCGTTGCACATGAGGTAGGGCACATCGCATTGGGACATGGCCGACAGCAATTCCGGGCCATCTCTCTGGAAGAAGAGAATATTTCCGTTCTGAAACGTTCCCATCAGCAAGAATTCGAAGCGGATTTATTTGCCCAAGACCTCTTGCTGTACAGTGATCAAAACAGCTCATTCCCCGTAGATGTGGTGGGGGGAGGAATCGCATTTCTCCTCATTCATTTGATGATTTGGAATGTTCAGTCCAAAATAAGCAGGGTCCCTCAACTGTACAGACAACCCACAGACTCCCACCCCTCTAGCTTTGCCCGCATCCAAAGGCTGGACCAATTCTTGGGCCCTCGGCTGCCACACACAGAAGACCGCAATGGCCTCCGCGATTGTGTCTTGCTGCAACGCATTCTCAAAACCATTGAACGCATGCATTTGCAAATCTCTCCAGAAGGACAATTGGTGATACACCCAACTCCATAGAACCCCAGAATATCCTCTTTGGGCTGGACTTTGTTGCAATTTTTCGTATTTTTGCAATCGAAAACGCAACCGATGGGTCAAGCTCATTGGAAAATGACAAAAATATAAGTGAAGCATGTGAGCAGAACAAGCCAATTCTGGCTTAGCCAACCTCCATCCACATTCTCACTTCGACTACTATCAAAACGACTCTACCGAATGGCAGCTCTTTTGCAAGGGCTATCAAGTGACGTGCTGTCACATCCATTGATTTCATCAATCATTAAACCATAAATAAACTGTTAAAGTTATGATCAGACTAACGAAATCCATCTTCTTTCTCTCTCTGCTGCTCGCCATTGGAGCCTGTAGCAAGGACGATGCGACCAGCGATGACATCAAAGGGGTTTGGAAGGCCATTTCTTTCGAAGCCACTGCATCATCCACCTTCCAGGGCACTGGCTCTACCAGCAGAATCAACTCTACCACTGTCAATTACACGGTAAACTTTGGAGATTCTGACTGGACAACCAATGGAGGCTACACCTATACCACTTCGACAACAGTGACAGGGTTTCCAGCAAGCAACAGCACAGAAACTGTCTCCGACGTGGAAGGCAGTGGTACCTACTCCATCGACGGCAACGAAATGACACTCAATGGCTCCTTCTTTGAGTTCGATTTCAACGGCATGACGTTTAACACCACAAGTGGTCCTCAGACTGCCAACTTCGAGATCAACTCCAACGGACAATTGATCATCAGCCAAGACGAGACAATGACCTCTCAAGGTGTCAGTACCAACGTCACCTCTCGATCCATCTGGGAAAGAGAGTAAGCCTCCGGCTCTAATCGACAAGATACGAGGCCTCCTGTCAGTGATCCACGCTGGCAGGAGGTCTTTCCTTTTCCCGCAAGCATCCCCCTCCCGTTTGTTCTCCTCGTCGCTTTTCCATATTTTAGTATTCCAGTCCTTCAAGAGAGCCCAAACCAATCGTCGTCCTCAACGGCCCCTAACATCCATTCTATGCTCGAACAAGACCTGTATTTTTTCCAGCAAATCAGCCGGGAAAAAGCCAAGCGCAAGCAAATCGAAGACAGTGGGAATCGGCGACAAGAGCCCAATCTTTTGGCCATTTCTCAAAGCCTGGACACCTATTATTTTTTGGACAAACTCCGCTTGTACACCGCCTTTTTGGGCTACAGCAAGATCGTCAATCAGAAATTGCTCCCCTACCAGGCCAAGGACTTTCTGCTGATCGAACAGATCATCCAACTGGTGGAGTCAGGCCAGGTGCAACACCCACAGATTCGCATCTACAACGACTTGCGGAAGCTGTACGAGCAAATGGAGGAAACAGAAATCGACTCCGATGGCAAATACCAGAAACTGCTGGCCCTCATTCAGCAAGAGGAGCACAACATGAGCGCAGATATTCTGGAGGACATCTATTCTCTACTCAACAACTACTGCATCCGACGGCTCAACATTGGAGAAAAGGCATTTCGAAAAAACAGCTTCCTCATCTCCAATAAAATCCTGGCAATTCGATATGCTTCAGAATCGAGTCGCGACCGACCATTGGCGGGGAGTTTTTTTCGGAACGCCATCGTTGCAGCTGTCATGCTGAAGGAAACGGACCTCTTCTCAGAGGTGGAGAAAACGCCTTTGAAGCAGCTCTTTGGCATCTCCAAACGCATCAGTGCATACGAGTGGGCAAAACAATTCATCGATTACTTTTCGCCCAAACTCAAGCAGGCAGATCACTTGCTGTATGTCCCCTACTCTAAGGCCTTGGTCGAGTTGGAGTTTGGCAAGGTAAAAAAGGCATACCACATCCTGCATGCACTGTCCCAGAAGCGTGGAATGTTCATCAATATGAACTACAAGATTCTCACCCTGAAAGTGCTGTATGAACTCCTTTATATTAACGACCACACTTTCCATACAAAAAATGACATGACCATAGAGAAAACCCTGGACTCTTTGCGGGCCATGATCAGAGATGAGAGATCGCGAAAAAAAGAACAGTCCTATCACCTAAATTTCTACAGCACCTTCATCAAACTATTCAACCACTTGTACAGATTTCATCTCAAATACGACGGTCGCCTGTACAACCAACGGGACGACGCTTTTCACAGGGATCGAAGAAAACTACAAGACGACATTCAGCACATCTCCTATTCTTATAAAAACTGGTTTCACCACAAACTGCAACAGATCAACTGAGCAAAAAAGGGAAGCCCTTTCCTCCGCAGAGAAAAGAGCTTCCAGGAAATCGCACTAAGTGAGGATCTGGCTAGAGCAGAAATACCTTTGCAAAAGTCGTTGCGCCACAGTGGCCGACGACTGTTACCCTGACAGTAGCGCCAATGTTGCTGGGAGTTGGCAAGAGCAAGGTTTCACCAGCCTGCAATTCGACTGGCTGGCCTGTGCGATACAGGATTTCGTCCTGGATCACAATGCCGAGCTTTTCATATTCCAAAGTAACCTCCTGAATGTACACGTTGGTACTGCCCAGATTTTCCAAGGATACAGCGCATCCTTCTACACATTCGACAAGCACCCGCAAATCATTGGGGCAAGTGGATGGCGTTGGCTGTGTGACTCCCATGCAGAGAGTGCCGATTATCAATGCCAACATCTTCAATACTTTCATGTTTGACCATTTAAAAAGTTGAAAGAAATTGGCGAGCGCTCACCGGGTTTTGATCGTTATAACAGCCACAAGATGCAGGCATTTGCCTCCTCTTTTGGACTTGGGATCATTTAAAACCCTGGAACCATTCTCACATCATAACTCACTCATAATCAGAAAATTAAAAATCAATCGCCTACCCATTTAAAATGATTTTAAATCCACAATTGTCAGTAGAAAAACCATAGACAAAAACAGTAGACAATTCTCCATACAACGCGTTGGGAAATCCATCCGACTCGTTGACGCAGAGTCTGTTCTCATAGCTTGCACGACTGCAAATAGGCCCCGTATATTGAGGAAAATCAAGCGCAAAACAATTCCACAATGCGTTCAAACTGATACCGGCCACATAGGAATGTAGACGCCCGACGATGCATAGTACTTACACACCTTAGAAAAGACACGAGCAGGCAAGCAAGATTGTACTGCCCAAATATTGAGAAGAGCATTGAGCCTGGACGAGGCAAAAAACACAGTGATATCCACAGCCTGTTGTACAGGCTTCTTTTGACAGCGACTTGTAAAAGAACAAGCCATTTGATCGCTGCAGCCGTAGATGCTGCACCTCCACTCACTTGTCAAAACAGGGTCCCAAACAGCTATGGACCAGTACCTTTTCGGCTGAATTTCCCCAAAGCCAGGTACGGCAAGAGACCGGAGGACGACTCCAGACGATTGAATAGCAGGGCTCAGCAGAGCCGACCTCTTAACAGAAAATGCCTTTCTGTTAGAAATGTGTCCACAGCAAAGACAGACTGGTGCTGTCTTTGCTTTTTCCTCTTTCTTGAATAATTGATTATCTTGATCTTTGTAGACACCAGCGACCGCTTCGACACCCTTCGCCGAGCTGCCACGCCAAAGCATGGTCCCGGCATGTATCACCAACCACCTACGAGATGAACGCCTGCCACTGCCGCCAACTCCTGATCCTGCTGCTCTCGATCCTTGGGACAACCTGTTGCTGGTGCCAGGAACAAGACCCGTTTTTCATCAACTTTGGCGTCAACGATGGCCTGCCCAGCTCCGAAGTCTACGACGTACACATCAGCAACAACGGATTGCTCTGGCTGACGAGTGACCGGGGCATCTGCACCTACAATGGCTATGAATTTCAAACCTACAGCACCCACGATGGGCTGACCAACAACACCAACTTCCAAATCGAGGAAGACCACAAAGGCCGACTCTGGTTCAATGGCATTGACGGAAGTCTGAGCTATTTCGACTCCTCGGGATTTCACGCCTACCCCTTCAACGAGGAACTGCAAAGACAATTTGACGGGACATGGATCAGAGAGTTTGCCTTTACCAAAGAAGGGAACCTCTACGGATGGGGCAGAGATCGACGCCCAGCTTGCTTCCTCAAAATCGACTCCCTCAGCGCTCCCCCCCAAGAAGTCTGTCTCCAACCGACAAAAGACTCCCTGGAAAGTCCCACCCATTTGCACTCTCTCCCCTTGCCCGCCTGTCGACTGAATACTGCCAACAAAAAAAAACCTTTTCACAACCTCATTGCCTACCCCTTGGGCAAGCGTTGGGTCACCGGATACCAAAAAGAACTGCTCGTCTTTGACTCTCTCGGACGACATGTCCATACCCATTGGATTGGCCATACCATAGATGGACTGTTCGTCGACCGACAACAACAACTGTGGCTCTGTACCTATGGCGGCCTGATTCATTTCCCCAATGGCCGCCTGGACCTGCCCCCCAAACAATACTTCAAAGATTTCACCATCCCCAACATGTCCCAAGACTCGGAAGGCAACTACTGGATTGCAACCATCGAACAGGGCATCCTCTTTGTCCCCTCCTTCGACATCCACCTGATCCGGCCTCAACTGTCGCAGCCAGCCATCGAACACGTCCAGGCGGTCTATCCCCTTGAAAAACACATTCTCTTTGGCACCTCCAAAGGACGGGTGTTGGCCCTGGATTCGAGTTTTCAAGTCCACTGGATCCAGAAAGCACCACAGCAAAATGGTCAGATCACACAAATCGGGCAAATCGGCCAGACAGTTTTCATGAGGGACTTGGCCGTGACAGAGAAAGAAAGAGGAAAGTTTGAGACCTACACCTTTGAGCAAAAGTATTTTTTGCAACAAGAATTGATCGGAGACGACATGATCAAAGCAAGGCATCGGGGCTTCTTTTACTACGATGCAACAGGAAGGGAGTACGAGTCCAAATATTTTGAACCTACCTTTCAGGAGCGCATCACTTCCATTGCCGAGCAGGACTCACAGGTGGTCTGGATCGGTGCGTTGGACAATCTGTATCGCTTTGAAAAACCCAACCAACTCCAGATTGAATACGCCACAGAACAGAAGTCTTTTGGCAGGGTCAACGATCTGGCCATCGATCCAGAAGGGGGACTTTGGATCGCGACCATCGGCAACGGTTTATACGTCAAAAAAGGGCAGGTATATGCTCACCTGGGCAAGAGGAATGGACTGAGCAGCGACATGGTCAACAAGGTTTTCATCGACAAAAATTCCTCCCTCTGGGTGGCCACCAACAAAGGACTGGACCAAATCTCCTATCGGTTTCGCAAGGATTCTCTGGACATCATCCGCATCCACAACTACTCCACCCAAGACGGCCTGCCATCCAATTTCATCGAAGACATCAATTTTTGGAATGGACAGCTGTGGTTGGCCACCAGCCAGGGAATCGCCTATTGCAAGCCCCATGCCTTGAAGCGCTTGACCCAACCTCCACATACCAAGTTCGACGCCATCGTGGTCAACAACAAGACCGTGGCCCCTTCCCTGCTGCAAGAGCTGAGTCATACCCAAAATAATGTTTCCATCCACTACACGGCCATTTCGCACCGCAAGAAAAAGGATGCTTCCAAACACTTTTATCGCTATCGATTTTTGAAAGACCGACAAGCAGTAGATTGGACCTACACCAACGACCGAAGTGTCCACTTCAATGACCTGCAAGCCGGACAGTACACCTTCGAGGTGATGGCTTGCAACAGCGAAGGCCAATGGCACATTCCCTCGGCTCAACTCTCTTTTGAAATTCATCCCCACTTCAGCAATACCATTTGGTTTCAACTTTTGCTGCTGCTGCTGGCCGTTGCCATCGGCGTCTTGCTGCTGCACAATTACACCCAGCGCATCCAACGCAAGGAGAAACAGAAAAACCTCTTGCAGTCGGCTCGCCTGAGAGCAAAGGAAGCAGAGCTGGCAGCCTTGCGCAACCAGATGAACCCCCACTTCATCTACAATTCTCTCAACGCCATCCAGAACTACATTTTCAAAAAAGATGTGGCCAAAGCCAATTTCTTTTTGGGCAAATTCTCGCGCCTCATCCGCAGCAGTTTGGAATATTCCCGATTGGATTACATATTAGTGGAACAAGAAATCAAATTTTTGAAAACCTACTTGGAAATAGAAAGCATGCGATTCCATCAAAAATTCAGCTACCACTTCGACCTGGATGAGGCACTGCTGGAAGACCGCTTTCTCATGCCGTCCCTCCTCATCCAACCCATTCTGGAAAATGCCGTTCAGCACGCCTTCAAAGACATCGATTATCCAGGGGAATTGGAGATCAGCTTCCAAAAAGCTGCCAATGAAAACAGTGTCCAAATCTGTGTACAAGACAATGGAGTGGGCCTGGCCAATGCCACAGCCGCCGCTGATGCCACCCGCACAGAAGGACGCTCTCTTGGCCTAGACATCACCCGCAATCGCATCGAACTGCTCCGAGTCGACAACCAAGACCAATTATCATTCAAAATCATCGACCGACAGGCCCAATCTCCCGGAACCAAGGGCCTGCGGATAGAGCTCATTGTACCTTTAAAGCTATACGAATATGCTTAGAACAGTGATCATTGAAGACGAAAAAGACAGCCTCGAAGTGCTAGAACAGATTCTGCAGGAATATTGCGAGGGAATCGAAATTGTGGGGCGAGCCATGAACAGCAAAGACGGAATCGCCGTCATCCAGCAATGCCAACCAGAGCTGGTTTTTCTCGACATCTACTTATCGGGAGGAGATGGTTTCGATGTGTTGGATGCCTTTGACGACATCTCCTTCAAGGTGGTCTTCGTCACAGGCTACGAACAGTATGCCATCAAGGCCATCAAATACTCCGCCATGGACTATCTGCTCAAACCCGTCATCATAGAGGAGTTGCAAGCCACCGTTGCCAAGGCCCGCCGCATGCTCCGGCCCAGCAGCCAAAACCTCGGCCTTCTCAAAGAAAATCTCTCCAAGCCAAATTCTCCCTTCGAACACATCGTGCTGCCCGATTACAAAGAATACACGGTGATCCGGCTCAACGATATTTCCTACATCGAGGCACAGCGCAGCTATGCATTGTTTCACCTGACAGACAAGAATTCCAAAGTGAGTTCTCGCCCCTTGAGCTTCTACGAATCGCTGCTGCCCACGAGTCATTTCTTCCGCATACACAAGTCCTACCTGATCAATGGACAACAGGTGGAAAAGATGGAGAGTGGCCGGGGTGGCCATGTGTTGTTGAAAGATGGAAGCTTGCTGCCCGTTGCCATCCGGCGCAAAACAGCCTTCCTTCGCTTTCTGTCTCCCTACATTTGATGGGGTCCAATCTCCTAGTTGGGAGAAGAAGCCAAATCCACGGGGACTTTGAGCTCGATGTCGACCATGTCGCCCACCAATCGGCCCATTAAAGCAGGTCCGTCGATCTTGTAGTCGTAGCGGTCGATGGTAAACTTTCCGGAGAACACCCGTTTGCCATCCATTTCCTCCACTGTAAAGGGAAAGCTGATCTCCTTGGAGACGTCCCGGATGGTCAATGTTCCACTCACCAGGTATTCTTCGTCCACCAATTCTATGTCTGAGGAGACGAAACGAATGTTGGGAAAAGCACTGGTTTTGAACCAACTTTTGCCAATGGCGTGCTTGTCTTTTTTCTTGTTGCCAGTGTTGATGGTCCCCACATCGACGCGCATGTCGAAGCGAGAACTTTCCAGATTGTTTGGGTCAAAGACGATGTCACCGCTGAGGCCGCGAAATGATCCCACGGCCTTGCTGGTAGAGAATTTTACGTGGTAATCTTCTGAGATTTTGGCTTCGAATAAGCCAGCCAGGCTGAAAGAAGAAAGAGCCAATACGAGACAGGCGTACAAAAGAACTTTTTTCATGGCAGAGAGTTGTTTTGCTTATTAAACAAAGATGGCAAAGTCAGGTTCATCCAAGCGCCCGATTTGGCACCTGGCAGACATACTATACCACCCAAAACGCCCTCACAGACCAATCTCGTACCACTGGCGAGTTCTTTTATTTATCTTTACCTTACAGCTTCCCCACAATGCAACACAAAACTTCTGAACATGACGCAATTGTTGACCATTGCCCCGGAAACACCCCAGCGCGAGATCGAGAAGAAATTTGAAAAACTGCGGGCCCATCAGTTTGCCGTCGGCAATACCACCTATGCACAGCGCAGAAAGAAGCTCCAAAAATTGCATCGGGCCATCCTCCGCTACCGACCACAGATGAAAGAGGCCGCCTACAAAGACTACGGCAAGCATCCAAGCGAAGTCGACCTCACCGAAGTCTACCCCATCACCTCCGAGATCAAGCATACCAAGCGCCATTTGCGGGGCTGGATGGAAAAGCAAAGCGTCGGTACTCCCTTGTCCTTACTGGGGTCCAGCTCCTACATCAAATACGAACCCAAAGGCGTCGTCCTCATCATTTCCCCCTGGAACTTCCCCTTCAACCTCACCTTCTGCCCCTTGGTCAGTGCCATCGCAGCTGGCAATGTGGTGATGCTCAAACCATCGGAACACACCCCGCACTCATCGGCATTGATGAAGACCATCATTGCAGAAACCTTTGAGGAAGAAGAAGTCACCCTGGTGGAAGGTGGGATAGAAACGTCGAAGAGCTTGCTCAATCTGCCCTTCAACCACATCTTCTTCACAGGTGCTCCGAGCATTGGAAAGATCGTCATGAAGGCGGCAGCCCAACACCTGTGCTCTGTGACCCTCGAACTGGGTGGCAAGTCACCAACCATCATTGACCAAAGCGCCAATCTGGACATCGCAGCTCGCAGAATTGCTTGGGGAAAATTTTTCAACAACGGCCAGGTGTGCATTGCGCCAGACTATGTATTTGTCCACCAAAGCGTCAAAGAGTCATTCATTGCCAAGGTCCGACAGTACATCCAAAAGTTTTATACAGACAATGCCGCCGAAGAGCCTTCCTATGCCCGCATCGTCAACCAACGACATTTCCATCGGATCAAAAGCATGCTCGATGATGCCCTCCAAAAGGGAGCCAAAGCAGAGACGGGAAATCAAGTCAATGAAACAGAAAACTACATCGCCCCAACGGTCCTGACCAATGTCCCCATGGAGTCGAAGCTGATGCAAGAAGAAATCTTCGGTCCCTTGCTTCCGGTACACAGTTTTCAGAAATTGGAAGAGGTCACCTCTCTCATCAATGAAGGAGAAAAACCCTTGGCACTCTACATCTACAGTCGAAGCAAAAAAAACATCAACTACCTGCTCGACAACACCAGGGCTGGCGGTGGCTGCATCAATCACTCAGCCGTCCACTTTTTCAATGCCAACCTCCCCTTTGGCGGGTCCAACAACAGCGGCATCGGCAAGGCCCATGGCTGGTTTGGCTTCCACGCCTTTTCCAATCAAAGAGGCATTTTGAAGCAGCACATTCCCAACTTTCTGGAAGTCCTTTTTCCTCCCTACAATGATGTCAAGCAGAAGCTTATCGACATCGCCATCAAATATTTCTAGGAGGCACCTTTATTGTCCATCGGTTGCGACATTGTCCAGATCGTGGAGTTCCAAAACGACAAACTCTACCCGTCGATTCATCTGCCGTCCCCTGACCGTTTCGTTGGAGGCAATGGGCTTGGCCTCTCCAAAGCCTTCAAATTCGATGCGCTGCTTCTCCACCTGGTGATCCAACAGATAGGTGTAGACCGCCCTCGCCCGATTTTCCGACAAATATTGATTGTAGGGATCTGACCCCCGATCGTCTGTGTGCCCGTGAATGGCAATCTTCATTCCCGGCTGCTTTTTCATCAGGCTGACCAATTGATCCAACTCTGCAAAAGAAGCTGGCAACAAATCCCACTTGGCCGTGGCAAAGTAAATGTTGTCCAATTGAATGACCTGTCCGACTTTGACCTCCATGTCTTCCAAGCTGGGCGCTTCTGGCGCTGGCTCGGGTGGCGGCACTGTCTTGCTCTGGTACAACCCAATGTCGTCGATCAAATAATAGGCTTGTCGAAAAGAAGGGTTTCCCACATCCGATGCAGTGACCATCTTTGTCATTTGGTTGTTGAAGAAATTTCCAATCACCAAAAAACGCTCGCCACCCGAAGCCTTGAAGGTGACGGACAGGCGCACCCATTCCCGCTTTTTGGCGTTGATGAGCTTCTTTTCCGCCAAGACAGGCCTGACGTGCAAGATCGGACGCCATTCCTTGCGTCGAATAGGGTCGGGACGGAAGAAAGCACCGATGTTGTTGGTGGCTAACTGAGAATTGGACGACCTCTTCACCCACAGCTCCAGGTAGTATTCTTGCCCCTTGACAAGGGTTTTGTCCAATTTGGTCTGGATGTACTCCCGATAGGTGTGAGAGCGCTTGGAGCGCGGGTTGTGGGTCAAAATGCCAACAACCCCTTGTCCGGTCCGTGGACCATCTTCTCCAGCGGCTTCCACATAGTCGAAATAATGCAAATCCGGCGTGCTTTCCGTAGGACTTGCCCAGCGATCCACGCTGTTTCGAAAGGCCAGCGAACCGTCTATGTCTTTGGCAGGAATGGGCCGGCGCAATTTTTCAAAGCCCGGATTGGGCACCAGATTGTAGTCCATGTACTGGCTGCGATCCAGCTGCGCATGGGCCAAAAAGGCATAGAAATGGGCCAGCAATAAGAAGTTCCATTGCAACATTTTCATCTTAAAGCTCACGTTTTGATTAGGCGCACGGGGGATACAGGGTGAAAATGACAAAAACTGAACCAGTGTCGACCCCTACCCAACTACAAATTGTTATAAACGTAGTTTTCTGCTCCCCAGGGACAAGTTCCATCGACATATAAAAAATCACTACATTTGAAAGAGCAAAACATCAGCCCGTGAAAACACCTTGTCTTCTCTTCCTCCTCCTGGCCACTCTATGGAGCCATGCCCAATCGCCGAATGCCGAGCAAACCATCGAACAACAAATAGAGGGCGTCACCGTATTTTTGAACAATGCCGAAATCTACCGCAGCGGAACGATTCGACTCCCCCCAGGCAAATCCGATGTCCTCTTTGACAATCTCTCTTCGAAAATTCTGAACAAGGGGATCAAAATCAAACTGTCTGGCGAGGCAAAAGTATATGCCGCTGGGATCGAAAGGAAGAGCCTGCCCTTTGACAAACAGCCGCCCTATCTGGCCTTGGTCGACAGCATTGGACAACTGGAACGACAACGGGATTCCATCTTGAGCATCCTGAAAGTGTGGGAGAAAAACAGCCTATTTTTGGAAGCCAACATGCGGGTCAGTACCAACGCCAGCTTCGCACAAATAGAGCAGGCCGAGCGATTCTTCGACCGCAAAGTAAAAGCCATTCAAAACAACATCCGACTGGAAAAAAGAGCATTGGCACAAGTCGACACCCAATTGGACCGCAGCTACAAAAGACGGACCCAACTTCAGCAAAGGCTGGCCAAAGACTATGCACGAGTGCGCATCACCATAGACAGCCAGGAAGCTGGCGATTGCCAAATCGATTTGAGGTACTTGGTCTCCAACGCCCTTTGGAAACCCATTTACGCCATCCGCGCCGACAAAGGAGACCGCCAATTGACCTTCGAATACCAGGCCCAACTCTACAACGATACGGGAGTAGACTGGATCGATAAACCCATGACACTGGCCATTCTGGATTCTTCCGACGACATCGACATGCCTGCAATGACAATCTGGAATTTGGAGTCAGACCGAGAGAGCCATCGGAAAGGCCAGATATACCGATTTGAGGCCGACAAGGCAAAAGACAACGAGGAGCAAGCCGTTGATGTCTTGGAAATCGACGACCTCAGCACGCGATTTGAACTGGACAAGCGCTACAAAGTATCTGCAGATGCCTCGCCTCATTTGATCGACGTCATCAGCTACCAAAAAGAGGTGGACTTTTACACCCTCTCCATTCCCAAGGTCAAAAATGGCGCCTTCCTCATCGCCCGCATCACCGACTGGGAAAGCCTCGGCCTGATCGATGGCACCGCCAATTTGTACTACAACAATGCCTACCAAGGCTCTACCAATTTGCAAGCCCAGCAACTCAACGACACCCTGGACATTTCCCTGGGAAGAGACAATGCCTTCTCTCTGTCGAGAAAGAAAATCAGCAGCAAAAGCAGAAAGAACCTGATCGGATTCAACATCAAAGAAACCATTACTTACGAAATCCTGATCAAAAACAACAAGGCTGAACGCAACAACATCCGGGTCAAAGACCAAATCCCCATCTCCTCCAGCAAAGATGTAGAGGTCAACATACAAACCATCAGCGGCGGCCAACTAGAGCCACTGCCGGGGGAAATCACATGGGACTTGATCCTGGAACCCAACGAAACCAAGCGCCTCCTCCTGCGCTTTACCATCAAGTATCCCAAGAGCAAAAGAAACAGCATCAAATACAACGTGAGAAAGGTGGTAACACCTCGCTACTTCTAAGCATCGACCATGATCCATCTACTCCTCCTCGACCTTGACAATACCCTCTTTGAAACCCGCAGCATCGGCAAAAGCTCGGTCCAAGCCCTCTTCGACGCCCTCCACCCCCTGCTCGCCCAACGCTTCGCCCCTGCCACTGCCCAGCGCATCACCGACGAGCTTTGGACCACCCCCTACGACCTGGTTGCCCAAAAGCACGGCCTTGATGTCTCCTTTCAGCAAGCCCTCACCCAGGCCATTGAACGGAGTGACTTTACCTTCGACATCCAAGCCTTCGAAGATGTCCAACTGCTCCACCAAATTCCAATGGAAAAAGTGCTGGTGACCACGGGCTTTGCCAAACTCCAATGGGCCAAAATCCAGTCACTGGGCATCGCCTCCATGTTCAGTCACATTTACATCGACGACTTGCTGGACCCGGAGCGGTCATTCAAAAAAGGCATCTTTCAGCAAATCCTGGCAAAGCACCAACTCTCTCCCGAGTCTGTCATGGTCATTGGCGACAGTCCTGAGTCCGAGCTCAAGGCAGGGCGCGAATTGGAGATGACCACGGTGCAATTCAACAAATTGGGCCAGCCTCCAAGCCTACTCGCCCAATACCATCTATCGCACTACCGCGACCTCCTTCCTTTGATCCAACAGCTGGAAGAAACATCAAAAAAGCAAGGGAATAACGAATAGCGAAAACAAAATCAACAAGGCCACAGAAAGCAGATTGAGGACAATCCCTGCCTTGGCCATCTCGTGGACCTTGATGTAGCCACTGGCAAAGACAATGGCATTGGGAGGGGTGGCCATGGGGAGCATGAAAGCACAGCTGGAGGCCATCGCCACGGGAATGAGCAAGTACAACATCTCCTGGTCCAGTCCAAGGGCAATGCCAGCTACCACCGGAGAAAAGATCGCCACCAAGGCCACATTGCTCATCAACTCTGTCATAAACAGCATGATCAAGATCAAAAGCGATGTGATCAATGCCGCACTCAGTCCTTCTTTGGAAGAAATCAACTCGCCAATGAAATCAATCACGCCGGTAGCAGACAAGGCACTGGCCAGCGCCAACCCGCCACCAAACAAGATCAAAATCCCCCAGGGCAGCCGCTGTGTATCCTCCCACTGCAAACTGAATTCTCCCCGCCCAAACTTGAACGGCACTGTAAACAAAGCAAAAGCTGCCAACATGCTGATCCCCGCATCCGTCAGCTTGACAGAAGGCACATACTCATTGATGTAAGCGCGGGCAATCCACAAGAAAATGGTACAGGAAAAGACAATCATCACCCGCCGCTCCTCCGCACGAACAGGCCCCAGGGCCCGCAAACTCTCTTCTATGAGTTGGGTGGACTGCTGCATGGCCCCCATCCGATTGGGATAGATCCACTTGACCAAGATGACATATACCAAAGCAATCATCAAACAACTGAATGGCACACCCATCTTCATCCAATTCAAAAACGAAATCTGCAGCCCGTACTCCTGCTCCACAAAACCCACCATCACCGTATTGGGAGGGGTGCCAATGATGGTGGCAATGCCCCCGACATTGGCTGAGTAGGCGATGCCCAGCATGATGCTCAGGGCAAAATTCTCATCATTGGCGGTGAAGCCATCCGCATCATTGGACAAGAGCTGGATGACCGACAAAGCGATGGGCAACATCACCACCGTCGTGGCAGTATTGCTGATCCACATGCTGAGCAGGGCCGTAGCAATCATAAAGCCCAGAACGACCCGATTGGGGCTGGTCCCTGTGAGAGAAATGATGCGCAGTGCAATCCGCTTGTGCAGTCCCACTTTCTCAAGGGCCAAGGCCATGATGAAACCGCCAAAAAACAAGAAAACGATGGGACTGCCGTAGCTGGCTGCCACCGATTTCATCTCGGCAATTCCCAGCAAAGGGAAGATGGTCAGCGGAATAAGCGCCGTCACAGAAATGGAAACCGCCTCCGTAATCCACCAACTGATCATCCAAGCCGCCACGGCCATGACTTTGTCCGCCTCTGGGTTGATGAGGACCATCGGCAAATTGTACAACAACAAGCACAAAAGAGGCCCTGCCACAAATCCGATTTTCTTGTACATCGCATAGGCCGTCTTCATGGATTGCTGCATTGGAAGTGAATGATTGTAGGCTTTCAAATGGAATGTACGGCAAAAATAAACATTTACCTCAGTGCTCCTTCTTCAAAAAGCAGCCCTTCCCACACCAAATTCAAAGGCTTGTCCGTTTATTCTTACATGAGCCATGGTTCAGCCTTCTGCCTTCCGGCTGTTCTCAACCTGATTCGACAGAACATTCTGAAATCTGCTATTGTTTTCTCAAAGAGAGAAGCCTCAATAGCCAGAACAATAATTTTACCCTCTAATTCCCTATCATTGAGGGCAATTTGCGACAGAGACAAAAGAAGACACATGAAACAGTTTTTGACACTGCTTTGCTGTATGGCATTTGGAACGCTGATGGCCCAGGAAGCAATGGAAGTGAGGCGTTGCGCAGACATCGACCGCCGAGTTCCCATCCGCAACATTTACATCGATGAAGAAAACAACAAATGGGTGGCCGACCAGCAAGGACTTTTCCTCGCCCAATCACCAGAATTTGCCAGCAATGTAGACATTGACCCCTCCCAATGGTCTCTGCTCAGCGTCCGCGACGGCAACCGAGAACTCAACCTTCCCAAAGAAGAACTCCAACAACTGATGGGCGACGACTTCTCCTCCATCACCACAGCACACATAGACAAGGCCAAGGGCGAACTCTGGATCGGTACCAGCCAATCCGGTTTATACCAATTCAGCCTCAAACCAAAACTCCGCCTGCTCGGCCAAAAAAACAGTGGCAATTCCAAACTGCGCTCCAACAACATCCGAACCATCTACTCCAGCATCACCGGACAGATCATCTTTGGAACAGACGACGGACTGATGATCCAAAAAGGCAGTAAGACCAGTTCTGTAGGTAAATATTTCAGCATCGATGCCATCACTTCCTTTGGTGCTGCCATCTGGCTGTTGAGCGACAATGAGGTACTAGAATTGGACAGAAAAGGCAAACTGTACGCACTGGAACTCAATGAACGAATGGTGGAAGGAACAATCGTCGACATCGCCTTCGACAGCCAGGGACGCCTTTGGGTCGCCTCCGAAATCATCAGTCGATACAATTTTGAAACCGACGACTTTCAATCCTTCGGACCTGCGGAAGACTTCACCAGCCAATTTGTCAACTTCATTGCCGTGGATGGCGACGACGCTTTGTGGGTGGGGACGGAAGACAAAGGCGTGTATTTCATCGGAAAGGCATCTACCCTCTCGGCCTCTGTGGTAGTGGGCAAGCCCTTGGGTTGCACGCCAGGCTCCAAAGACGCAGGCCTGCAAGTGAGAGCCAGCGGTGGCCAGCCTCCCTATGAGTACCAATGGGCGGGCGGACTCAGCGGACCTCAACCACAAGGACTCGGTCCGGGGACCTACCAAGTGACTGTGAGTGACCAGAAGGGAAAATCTGCCGCTGCAGAGATCGTCATTCCCGATCCCAGCATGACCGTCAACACGCGAAGCCTCAAAGAGGCCAGCCCGGAAGGGGGGACCGATGGACAAGCAGAGGTGACAGTGGAAGGTGGCAATCCACCTTACAAATACGCCTGGGACAATGGCGAGACCACACAAGTCGCCCAGCAGTTGCCAGGTGGAGAACACAGCGTCACCATCACCGATCAAAATGGTTGCCAACTCACTTCTTCCATTACCATTACCGAGGCATTGGGCGCACTCACCCTGGCCTTGAAACAGGAAGAAAGAAACTTGTGTGCGGGCGACAGCACAGCCAGCCTCAAAGCAACCGTCACCGGAGGCCTCGCCCCCTATCAGTACAATTGGAGCGATGCAAGATTCAATGGAGAAGTAGCCAGCAAATTGACCGATGGCAACTACCAACTGACAGTTACCGACGCCGCTGGAGGCAAAGTACAAATCGGCCTGGTCATCCAATCTCCCAAAAAACTCATCGCCTCCATCACACCAACCCAACCCGCCACCACTGATCAAGCCGATGGAAAAGCAACAGTCAAAGCCGATGGCGGAAATGGAACGTATACCTACCAATGGGATACGGGAGAAAGTAGCGACAAAGCTTCCAAGCTGGCCGCAGGTACCCATACAGTCACCATCACCGATGAAAATGGCTGTAGCACGACGGCCAGCATTGACATCACCGAAGACATCCTCCCCCTGAGTGTCGACCTCAATGCAGGAGCAGCCATCAAATGCACCGGACAAAGCACCGCTTCCATCCAAGCGGAGGTATCGGGCGGAAAAGGCCCCTTCCAATACCAATGGAGCAACAATGCACAAGCTGCCAAACTGGATGGCCTAGCTGCAGGAAAATACCAATTGACGGTCACCGATGCCGTGGGAACCACCAGGACCGCCAACATCAACATCAAAGAACCTGAGCCACTGCAGGCCAGCATCACCCCCAAGTCACCTGCCAATACCGATCAAGCCGATGGGAAGGCCAATGTCAAGGCCAAAGGAGGCAGTGGAAAATACACCTATCAGTGGGACAATGGCGAAAGCAGCAACAAAGCTTCCAAACTCGCTGTAGGGACTCGCACGGTCACCGTCACCGATGAAAATGGTTGCACCACCACGGCCAGCATCGACATCACCGAAGACATCCTCCCACTGAGCGTCGATCTCAATGCAGGGGCAGCCATCAAATGTGCCGGACAAAGCACCGCCTCCATCCAAGCAGAAGTATCGGGCGGGAAAGGTCCGTTCCAATACCAATGGAGCAACAATGCAAAAGGCGTCAAACTGGATGGCTTGGCAGCTGGTGAGTACCAACTGACCGTCACCGATGCCGTGGGAACCACCACCACAAAAACCATCCAGATCGAGCAACCCAAGCCACTGCAGGCGACCATCACCCCAAAAGCATCTGCCAATACCGACCAAGCCGATGGAAAGGCCAGCGTCAAAGCAGTAGGGGGCAGTGGACAGTATACCTACCAATGGGACACAAATGAAACGGGAAGCAAGGCCTCCAAACTGGCTGCAGGCACCCATACAGTCACCATTACCGATGGCAACGGTTGCAGCACCACGGCCAGCATTGATGTCACCGAGGACATCCTCCCGCTCTCCGTCAGCATCAATCAAACAAGCGACATTGCCTGTGCCGGACAAAGCACCGCTTCCATCGAGACAGAAATAGCAGGTGGGAAACGCCCCTTTCAATACCAATGGAGCAACGACATCTCCGGCGCAAAAGCCAATGGCTTGGCTGCGGGCGAATACCTGTTGACCATCACCGACGCCAAAGGCAGCACAGCGACCTCCCAAGTCACCATCAGCGAGCCAAAAGCGTTGACGGTACAAGCCAGTGTGGATGCCTCTGCCACCACCAACAATTCGGATGGAAAGGCCAGCGCCAAAGTCAGTGGCGGGACCACTCCTTATACCTACAAGTGGGACAATGGCGAAACCACCGCCCAGGCCACCCGCTTGGCTCCTGGCCAAGTAGGCGTCACCATCAGCGATGCCAAGGGCTGTAAGACCCAGGCCGAAGTGACCATCAGCGAAAACATTCTCCCCCTCAGCATCCAATTGGAACTCAGCCAGGCCATCAAATGCAAGGGCGACAAAACCGCTGCCATCTCCCTCAACACCAAAGGAGGAAAATCTCCCTTCAGCTACAAGTGGGACAAAGCCTCCTTCAATGGTACGGCTCTGACCGACTTGGGGGCTGACACCTACTCGGTGACCGTGACCGATGCCAGTGGCCAAAGCCAGGAAGCGACATTGGAGGTCACCGAGCCCGATGCCCTGACCCTGGAACTGAGCAAGAACCTGCCCGCCACCAACAAAAACAGCAAGGACGGACGGGCCAACATCGACATCCAAGGTGGGACACCTGACTATGTCATCAACTGGGACAATGGCGAAACCACCGCCGAGGCCAAAAAACTCATCGTTGGCTCACATGGCGTCACCGTGACCGATGCCAATGGCTGCCGAGCAGATGTCCAAATGGAAACCAAGAAGAAAATTTTGCCTGCCCTGACCGCCGGGCGGCTGCGAGCAGGACAAACCCTGCAGGTCTCACAGATTTACTTCGAGGCCGATAGTGCCAACATGACCGAGGCATCTTTTGAGGTATTGGAAGAAATTGCAGATTTCCTCAAGGAAAATCCCCTCATTGTCATCGAGGTGGGTGGTCACACCAATAACATTCCCCCGCCCGAGTTTTGCGACCGACTCTCCACGGCACGGGCCAAGGAGGTAGCCACCTACATCGTTCAGCAGGGCGTAGACGGTAATCGGGTGGTCTACAAAGGCTACGGCAAGCGAAAACCCAAGTACTCCAATCGAACAGATGATGGGCGAAGGCGAAACCAGCGGGTGGAGATCAAGGTGCTTAGCTTGGATTAGGAGTTGTTTTACTTGCGCAGGTCAAATGGGCATTGTATTTTTCGCCTGTTTTACACCATCAGGAGTTGCTGAAGTGAAATGCTTCGCAGGGCAATATCCATTTCATTGAATTCAATCACATACCGTGAGAATTACTTTCCGCATCCACTACAATACCAATTGGGGACAACAAATCGCCCTGAGTGGTTCCCCCGCCGAGCTCGGCCAAAGCGATCCCCAAAAAGCTGTCCAACTCCAATACCTCCGCGAGGGAGATTGGCAATTGGTCCTAGAAGTCGACAAATGGCCAGCATCTTTTGACTACAAATACCTGCTGATCAACGATCAGGGAGACGTCCTGGAACAAGAATGGGGCATCCCACGTGAGGTCTCTCTAGACGCCCAACTCCAACAGGTCATCTTCCGGGACAGTTGGCGGTCTCGCCACAACTTGGACAATGCCTTTTACTCCTCGGCCTTTCAGAATGTAATCTTCCGGGCGACTCCTTTTTCCAGTCCCCAGCTCCCAATCGATTCGTCCAAGACCATCTGCCGCTTCCAGATACACGCCCCTCGCCTCCAAGCAGGGACGCAACTGTGCGTCTGTGGCAACATCCCCGAGTTGGGCAATTGGGACAGCAAAAAAGCCTTGCTGCTGGGCAATGAAAAACACCCTCGTTGGTCGGGCGACATCTCGGTGCGCCCCACTGGCTCCATCGAGTACAAATACGGCATCCATCATCCTGAAACTGGCGAAGTCTTATTGGAGAGTGGCGAAAACCGCAAGCTGAGCATCTACGACTTCCCCTCCAGCAACGAACTGTTGTGCCTCACCGATGAGTATTTCCAACACCCCAAAGGGCAATGGAAAGCTGCCGGGGTTGCCATGCCCGTTTTCTCGCTGCGCTCCCAGAATGGTTTTGGCGTAGGAGAATTTGCAGACCTCCCGCTGCTGGTCGACTGGGCGGATTCCATCGGACTCAAAATGGTGCAAATCCTGCCCATCAACGATACAGCAGCCACCGGGACCTGGGTCGATTCCTATCCCTACGCCTCCATCTCAACCCTGGCCCTGCACCCCCTCTACCTGCGCATCGACAAAATCGATGGATTTGCAGAGGTGGTGGACCAAGAAGCCTATCAAAAAGAACGCGATGCCCTCAATGCCTTGGACAAGGTAGACTACGAGGCCGTCATGCGGCACAAGCTCGCCTATGCCAAGGCCATATACGACAAAAAGCGGACGGCCTTTCTGAAAAGTGCCCCCTTCAAACAATTCCTCAAAGAAAGCGAAGACTGGCTCAAAGCATATGCCTACTTCTGCCACTTGCGAGACAAGTTTGGTACGGTCGACTTCAGCCAATGGGGAGAAGATGCTGTCTTTTCGAAGGCTCGTTTGAAAAAGGCTTGTGGGACGCGTTCTGCGGCTTACAAAAGCATTGGGTTTTACTACTTTTTGCAATTCCACCTGGACGCCCAATTGCAGGAAGCAGCGGCCTATGCCCGAGGCAAGGGCCTCATCCTCAAGGGAGACATTCCCATTGGCATCTACCGCTACAGCACAGATGCCTGGGTCGAACCACAGCTGTACAATATGAATGGCCAATCCGGCGCACCACCCGATCCATTTTCTGACAGTGGCCAAAACTGGGGATTCCCTACCTACAACTGGGCAGAGATGGCCAAAGATGGCTACCAATGGTGGCAGCGGCGTTTCCAACAACTCTCCCGCTATTTCGATACCTTCCGCATCGACCACATCCTCGGATTCTTTCGCATCTGGCAAATTCCATTGGATCAAGTCGAGGGGACAATGGGCTTTTTCAACCCAGCCCTCCCCGTCGGCATCGGCGACTTTCGCAATCGGGGCATCTACCCAGATGTAGACCGCTTTTGCAAACCATACATCACAGCGGCCATCTTGCAGGCAACCTTTGGCGAGGAAGCAGCCTATGTAGAGGAGACTTTTCTCGACAATCCCCCCAATGGGCCACTAACGTTCAAGGCCGACTATGACAGCCAACAAAAGGTCAAGCAGTTTTTTGAAGATCCCGCTCATCAGGACAAGGCACATCTCCAAGAAGGTCTCTACCAACTCCAGGGAAATGTCCTGTTCTTCGAAGAGCCAGGCTCCAATGGGCAAGCCTTCCACCCCCGCATCGACTTTCACAAGACCTCTTCTTTCCGCGCCTTGGATGGACACAACCAGCACCGACTGAAAGAAATCCACGACGATTATTTCTACCACCGCCAAGAGGAATTTTGGAGAGAACAGGCCATGGTCAAGCTGCCCGCCATCAAGGAAGCCACCAATATGTTGATTTGTGGGGAAGACTTGGGAATGGTGCCAGCCTGTGTCCCCGGTGTGATGCGCGACCTGGGCATCCTGACTTTGGAGATACAGCGAATGTCCAAAAACCCACAGACTGAATTTCTGCAAGACAAAGACATTCCTTATCTGTCAGTCTGCAGCCCGTCTACCCACGACATGGCTCCCATCCGGGCCTGGTGGGAAGAGATGGACCCCAACCAAAGACGGCGGTTCTACCACGGGGAATTGTTCATGGCAGGGGAGCCGCCAGCCCAGTGCCAGCCAGAGGCAGTCAAGCGCATCATTTGGCAGCACCTCTCTTGGCCCAGCATGTGGGCGGTATTTCCCATCCAGGACTTGCTGGCCCTGGACGAAAACCTTCGATTGGATGATCCACAGGAGGAGCGCATCAACATCCCGGCCATCATTCCACATTACTGGCGCTACCGACTCCACCTCAGCATAGAGGAGCTTCAACAGGCAGATTCGTTCAATGAACAACTAAAAGAGATCTTGCAGGCAACCGGGCGGGTAGGATAGTTGTTGGTATTCATATGACAAACTCATCTTGCTACGAGCGGCTGTCTGAGAAATTTGCCTACCTATTCGAAGCAAAGCTTTTGGAAGAACTCTGTGCCTATGGCAGAATGCAGCAGTTTGAGGAAAGTGATGTGCTGATGGAAATTGGCCAAGGCATTACCCACATTCCCATCATCCTCTCTGGCTCCGTGCGAATCCTGACGGAAGACAAGGAAGGCCAAGAACTCTTGCTCTACTACCTGGAAACTGGCGATACCTGTGCCGTCACCCTGAACTGCTGTACGCGCAAGGCCAAAAGTCGCATCCGCGCGCAGGCCGAATCCACCGCTGAACTCCTCTTCATCCCAGTAGACAAGATGGAAGAATGGTTGATCCGCTACCACTCCTGGCGCAATTTTGTCCTCGACAGCTACAGCGGCCGCCTGGACGAGATGCTGTTGGCCATAGATAATCTGGTGTTCAACAACATGGAGGAGCGTCTGATCAAGTACCTCAAAGACAAGGTCTGGGTCAACAAATCGCCTACTTTGCAGATCACACACTACCAAATTGCCAATGACCTGCACTCTTCCCGCGTCGTCATTTCTCGCCTGATGAAGAAGCTGGAAAAGGACCAAAAAATCATTCAACACCGCAACAAGGTCGAAGTGCTGGACTTCTGATCCATCCAATTGTACTCATTACATAGTGGTATGGGCGAGTACACCGAATTTATTTTGTTCCAAATCAAGGCTGAAAACGCAGTCGATGCCATAGCATCGGCGAGGCTTTCAACCCCCGCCTACCGGAGGTAGGGCAGAGTTGGGGCAAAAGAGAAAGGTAGACGAAGTCCCAAACCACTTTGGATTGAGTATATGTAACTGCTGTTACCCATCGTGCAGTCCGAATTGCGTATCTTTGATCCACACAACAATGGAAGAGTGGACCCCACGGCTCCCCTCTTCACCAAACACAGGAGGAACATGAGAATAGAACAAATTTATACCGGTTGTCTGGCACAAGGTGCCTATTACATCGAGAGTGAGGGAGAGGTGGCCATCATCGATCCCTTGCGAGAAGTACAACCTTACATCGATCGCATCGAGAAAAGAGGGGCCAAGCTCAAGTACATCTTCGAGACCCATTTTCACGCTGATTTTGTCAGTGGCCACGTCACCCTGGCGGAAAAAACGGGTGCTCCCATCATCTACGGCCCCCATGCCAACCCCTCTTTCGAAGCCATCATTGCAGAGGATGGACAAGAATTCCCACTCGGCAATGTCGTCTTGAAAGCACTCCACACGCCGGGACACACCATGGAAAGCACCACGTATCTGTTGCGGGATGAAGAGAGACGGGATCACGCCATCTTCTCGGGCGACACCCTCTTCCTGGGAGATGTGGGTCGACCAGACTTGGCGCAAAAGGCCGCCGATATGACCAAGGAGGAACTCGCTGGACTGCTCTACGAAAGCCTGCGCAACAAGATCATGCCCCTGCCCGACGACCTCATCGTCTACCCTGCCCATGGAGCTGGCTCAGCCTGTGGAAAGAACATGATGAAGGAAACCGTCGATACCCTGGGCAATCAGAAAAAGATGAATTACGCCCTTCGAGCTGACATGAGCAAGGAGGAGTTCATCAAAGAAGTGACGGATGGTCTGCTGCCACCTCCTGCCTATTTCCCCTTGAATGTACAGATGAATAAGGAGGGGTATGAGAGCATCGACACAGTCATCCGCCAAGGCAGCCATGCCCTTTCTCCTGCAGAATTCGAACGGATGGCCAATGAGACAGGTGCCATTGTGCTCGACGTTCGCCACCAAAGCGAATTTGCCAAAGGCCACATTCCGCGTTCCATTTTCATCGGACTCAAAGGAGGATTTGCCCCTTGGGTAGGCGCCTTGATCAAAGACGTCAAACAACCCATTCTGCTGGTTGTAGAAGAGGAGCGGGTGGAAGAAGCCGTCACTCGACTTTCCCGGGTGGGTTTCGACCAGACACTCGGCTATCTGAAAGGAGGATTCTCCGCCTGGGAAGCAGCAGGTATGGAGGTCGACAGCGTGTCTTCGGTCCCCGCCGAGCAATTGTTCCAAGCGTGGCAAAAAAATCCAGAGGTCGCCATTGTCGATGTGAGAAAACCCGGTGAATACTTGTCTTCCCACATCGAATCGGCACAAAGCACTCCCTTGAATGAGCTGAACGATCACCTGGCAAGCATGCCCCAGCAAGGAGAGTTCTTCGTACACTGTGCCGGAGGCTACCGCTCCATGATTGCCGCCTCCATCCTCAAAGCCAGAGGCATTCACAATTTCATGGATGTCGACGGAGGATTCGGCAAGATCAAAACCACAGAACTTCCCGTCACAGAGGAAGTCTGCCCAAGTACATTATAAGCGCATCACATGGCTCAGAAACAATCTTTTCACGACATCATCAACGGCGAACAGCCCGTGCTCATCGACTTCTTTGCCGAATGGTGCGGCCCTTGCAAAGCAATGGCTCCCGTCCTCAAAGAGGTAGCAGGCAAATGGAATGAGCAGGTGAGAGTCATCAAGATCGACATCGACAAGAACCAGTTGTTGAGTTCTCGGCTGCAGATCAGAGGAGTGCCTACCTTTGTTTTGTACCAAAAGGGGAAAGTTGCCTGGCGGGCTTCCGGCATGCAAACGGCCCACCAATTGGAGCAAGCCATTCAATCAGTCCTTTGAGGCTGACTTGTCCAACAATTGATCGACCAAACGCTGTATCAACATTCGGCTGATTCGCTTGCGAAGTTCTGCCTCGTGTTGGCTGTAGAAGTCCCATTCCTCCATGCTGAATTGACCGACGATCAGCCCCATCATCCACTCCCGAAAGCGCAGGTCTTTTTGCACGGCGCGTTCTATGTACGCCTGTTTTTGTTGGCGAGAGGACTGCTGGAAGACCCCTTTGTACTTTTTGGTGTAGCGCAGAAATGCTTGGACGAGTAGGTCGTTTTGCAGTTTGAGGACGGGCCGGAGGCTTCGGTGGTGAAACATCTCAATGGGACTCGTTGCCAGTGCATCTTTGATGGTGGGAATCTGTGGGCGAAGTTGGAGCAAAGCGGTATCTCGATCGGTCATAGAATGCAAAACAGCAAATCCTCTTTTTTGTTTGGCTGCTGTGGCACTCTCAATTTTTTTGCGCTAAGTATTCCTTCACTTTTTCTTGGCATCTCCGGTAGGACCGCACCTTGGCATCGAGCAAATAGCGATAGGTCGAAATGGTGTTGCCCAGTTCAGCGCTGTAGTAATGCTCTTGACTGCTGTCGGCATGGATCGATCCACCCCAGGATACCAGGTCGAAATGCTTTTTGATATAAGGGTAAAAGTGTCGGTCGTAGAGGTTCTTTGTGCTCCCATCGATGTGTGCCACCGGATGGTAGGCTTCGTAGAGGGAGATGATGGCTTTTTTCTTGCCAAAATCCTTGAGAAATCGAATGTCACCTGACTGCGTCAGTACATTGAAGGCCTCTTCTTGTAGATCGACATCCTGCAGGTTGAGCAAAGAGACCGCCAGGCGATTGATTTGGTTGACATCTCCCCGGGCCAATATTAGCTGCAACAAAGTATCGGCCTTGGCCACCTGATTTGTCGAGTGGACAACGCCCTGTTCCAGGCGCCGCAGATTTTCCTGGCATTCTTCTTCCAGATAGGTCATGTGGTTGGAGAGGAGTTCTTCGCGGGAGCTGTTTTCTGCACATTTGTTGAGCTGAAAGGCAATCAAGATGCCGATGAACACCACGGCAAACTCCAGCCCGTGATTCAGCCAGTCTATCTTTTTGGTCATTTCATTGCGTCTTTGCTTAGCGATTGTTGCCTGCGGCAATTGAAAGTACTGATTTACTGGCAATATTCCTATTGAGGCCACCCTGACCACTACAAAGACAAAAAGCACCACCCGACCGAATGCCATTTCCAAAAGAAAGTGCAATTCCGTCCGGTGATGCAAACCACGATCACGTATTAGTACGGTTGATAAATTTTACCAGGCAGGCTGGCAAAATTTTAGGTATTTAGGGTCAATGTTTGTTGAAGCATCGACCAGAGTTTCGGTAACTGTCGTCATCGATGTACCAACTGAGGTTGGCATCTTGCTGTACATATTCGTCGAAGCGGAAGTAGGCATTCAGCAAATCGACCTTTTCGAGCGGATATTTCCACGAGGTTGGCAAGTACAGTGCCCAAGGCAAGTTGGTATCGCTGAGGTAGTATTTGCCCGACCCGGCATTCGAATCATCGTCCACCGTTCCAAAGAGACCACTCTTCATGGCAGCTGTTGGCTCGGTATTCGGCAAGTGGATTTCGTGGCCGTTGATCCCGTTTCCTTCCAAGAAGAACTTGGGCGTGTAATTGGCCGGATAATCCAGGCTTCCATCCAGTTCCACCACAATCTGCATCTCGATTGGGGTGTAGTACGAGCCACTGAGTGAGGCATTGACTACTTCAGTGGTTGGCACGTCCAGCAACTCTTTGGGCTTGTTGATTTTGATGATCTTGTAGCCCCCGGCAGCCTCCGAAGAAAACTTGATGCTGTGTGGAGAATACAATTCAAAGGTGGCATTGGTATTCGGATCGGGGAAGGCAATGCAAAAGTCGTTGTTGTACTGTCCTCCCATGGCCATGATCCGCAGGTCGTAGGTAAACTGGTAGATTTTGTTGTTCTGATTGGTCACGATGCCCTCCTTGATTTCCACTACGAAATCGTTGAAGTCGTAATCTCCTTTTTGTGGCCAAAGGTCTTCGTAGGCCAAGGTTCCGAATGAGTTGGCCGACGGCCTGTACTGCACAAATTGCTTGTTGGGATCGGTCGGATCGGGATCGCTGTCGTTGGGAATGCCATCGTTGTCCAGGTCGTTGTCTGCGTTGTTGTTGTAGACCTTGGTGCGCGTATCTGGTGCATCGCAGGCAAAATTGACTTTGAGATAAGCGATCTCTTTGGTTCCCGTCCCCGCTACTCTCGAATTGATCAGGTAATCTTCTACCTCTCCCAGGTACAACTCTCCACTGTGGTCATTGCTTCTGAAGGCCGTCTCCGATACCCGACACCGAATGGCCATATTACCTCCTGCAAAATTGGAGGGTACATTGACCTTTTGATCGACCACAGCCGCGGTGGTCACTCGCTCGGAATCTGTGTAAAAGTCGTCGAAGGTGCCATCGCCATTCCAATCCATCCACAGGCCATAATAGATGTCCACATCGCTCATGGTGGTGCGCAAGGTGATGGAGATGGTGGCACTGTCGCCAGCTTTGTAGACGGTTGGATAGACCAAGCCATCATCGTGGGAATCTCCTGTAGCAAGTGCATTGGAGGGATCGGTTGTTTCCTCCGACACCTTGGTTCCCAACCAAACCATGTCGTAATCCGGGATGTTGTCGGCGTAGACATCTTGGGCGTACACAAAATGCGTGGCAGATGGCAGGCTGCTCAAATCGCTGTAATCCTTTTTGTACAAAGCCGGAATTTCTATGGGACAAGAGAAACCGTCATTGTAGCGCAGTCCGGCTGTAGAAGCGAGTACAAAGCGGGCCTCTCTGGTATTGACGTCCACTCGGAAGACTTTTCCTGTGCTGTTGTGCGAGATGTACAAATATCCATTCTTCCCCGTCCACTGTGCGCCAAATCCACCAGAAGGAACTGCATCTCCAGTGAGTGCTCCCACTGTTGACTTGGTATTGGTCGAAGTATTGAACTTGTACAAAGTGGCATTGTGTACTGCGTAGAAGTTTCCATCCTTGTTGTAGGCCATGTCCCAGCCCGGCATGCCTTCGCCGGAGTAAGTCGCCACCAATGTAGGACCGGAGACGTCGATCTTTTTGATGTCGCCCCCTTCTTTTCCATACCAATACCCCAGCGTATCCATGTCTCCAACATAGATTTTTTTGGAGAATGACAAACCCAGGGTCTTCACCGTTCCGACATCATCCAAGCTGATGAACTCTCGCCCGACAGCACCATATGCCAGGCCGTTGCGCGGGTCAAAGCCCAATCCATTGGCCTGGTGAGAGATGGTTGCAATGACGGTATAATCTCCCGTATTGGGGTCTAGCTTTCCGTATACGTTGGGTTGTCCTCGCTTTTGGTAAACCTGATACAGGGCAGGGTCACAATTGAAGTAGGCCGGATTTTCTGTCAGTGCCCGGTTGATGGTTACGTCTGCCGAATGAGTACCCGTACTGGAGGCCCCGTTGATGATGACGCCATTGGTGTGGATGCCATTGGGCTGAGAAGCGCCCACTCGGGCATCGTAAGAGATGCGCATGCTGGTCCCGGCTGGCAGCGTAATGCTTCCCCAGGTGAGCGTTCCTGTACTGCCATAAGTTGGCTGCAGGCTTTCGTCAAATGATCCGCCCGCATCAAACTCGATGGTATCACCAATATAAGTAAATCCAGATGGCATGGCATCCGAGACAGAGATGGAAGTGGCATCGGAATCAGAATCGTTGGTCAAAAAGATGTGATAAGAAACCACCCCGCCTGGCCCCGTTTCTGAGGTCACATCGATGGAGACATCGACATTGGCACAAAATGGTTCAAACCCACAATCCGGGTCGTTGCAATCAATCAGGCCGTCGCCATCGTCATCGATGCCGTTGGTACAATCTGTTTCAAAGGGAGGTGCCCCCAAAAAGCAGCCCATTCCGTCGTTGGAATTGGTGGGCTCGCCCGTAGCGATGTGGACGGTGGCAATGACGTTGCCGTTGCCGTCAAAAGTGGCCCGGTAGATGCGACCATCCGTATTGTTGGCGAAGTAGGAAAATCCACCTGAATCAGACCAGGCCGCTCCAAATCCTCCGCTGGAACCAAAAGTACCAGATAGGTTCCCAATGATGTCGATGGTCTTTGCAACCGGATCAATTTCCAGCAAGTCCATTCCAGAAGATAGGCCATAGAATTTTTGGGTGATGCTGTTGTAGGTAATGTCGTTGACCCCTGGGATGGACCCACCCGAGAGATTGGTCACACTCACCTCAATGGCTTGCAACGGGGTAGCATCCACATCGATGTAGTACAAGGCCGGACTGGTTCCTTGGGCATAGGTGTACAGATTGCCACTTTTGTCGAAATCCCCAACAAAAGCACGCCCTCCGTAGTTGGCAATACTTCCCAAGTCGGTCTCTGCTCCTTGGTTGTTGATCCGCCACAATCGTTGGCCGCCACTGTTGTAGATTCCATAGATGTAACCATCCTGCACATTGTAGCCAGCGCCATTGTAATTGGCCGAAGCACTGCCCAGCGTGACATAAGTACCTGTGGTGACATCGAGTTCTTTCAAGGCATTGCTGATGACTTGGTACAGTGTACTGTTGCAGGTGAACGCATCTGAACAGCTTACCGAGGAGCCACATTCTGTATCTCCACAATCGATGAATCCATCGCCATCGTCATCAATGCCGTTGTTGCAAATTTCTTGTGCCTGTATGCTGGCACCCAGGCCGACCAAGCAGGCCAATAGGAATAGGAAACGTATCTTGTAACTATGCATTTTCATATTGAGTAAAGTAGTTTTAAAATATTTGGGCTGTGCATCCTGCCTTCAAAATAGGAGGATGGAATGCAGCAGTTAGAAATTGAATGAAGTACCATTGACACGGATAATCTCAGAAGTGCCATCCGTATATTGTACCTCTACGGTGTTGATTGTTTGGTCGCTAGAGATGTAAAAACTTTTGTTGCCAGCATCGAAATTGGTATTGAGGCTTGGGTAGCAATTGTCGATCCGCGACTGCGCCTTGTCGGAGATGATGCCATTAACGGCGATTTTGTCTTGGATGGCGTCTTCGGTAGAAAACTCAAATTGCTTGATGGTGTTGCCACTTGTGGTTTTGACCAGCAGGTTTTCAAAGTGAATGGGAACATCTAACTGTAGATTGATCAGCGCACTGGCACCCGTAAATCCATTGTAGAGATCTTCGCGTTCTCCCTTTTTCGATATTCCTGTGATGGTATACTGTACCGAATCCATCTCCTGACCCAGCGAATCTTGCAGCTGCAAGCCAAATTGGACAGCGCGGGAAGTTTTGAAATCAAAGCCATCTGGGATGTGCATGTCCCTGAGTTTGTTCCCCTGAGGAGTCCCAGGTGTTTCTGTGATTCCCAAGTCGACCGAATCGTCGCGGTCCTTTTTACAACTGCTGAACAGCAGCGCAAAGCACAAAAGGCAGCTTACTGCCTTCATTAGATCATTCATTGTAACTGTGTTTTAATCTGTAAATAGAGGGGGAATCAAAAAAGAGGGGAAGGATGTTTATTTCGAACAAGTGTACAGACATTCTGCCCCAAGAGCCACAATCCCAAGCCACATCTTGTGACAATTTTCTCAGAAGGATGATGCTTTTTCACCATGTGTCCCCTCCCCGAGTTGCACCCACCTCTTCCCAGCCCTGTCATTCATAACACTTCTTCCTAATGCGTTTTCTCCCATCGTCACAAAGTCTCTCTCTCCTGCCTGGCTATCCAGGTGGGCTTCTCCTACTTTGGGAGCCTGTATGGACATACAAATCCGATTGTCCACTTCAAATATTAACTAACTTTACCTAAGTCATTGATCACATGAACTACTTACAGCAACTCTCTTTGTTCCTACTATTGGTCGGCCTCTTTTTGATCAGCAGCTGCAGCAAAGAAATGCACGATGCCGGGAGTGTCGACACCTTTGCCCAAGACAGCAGCCGAGTCGAAAACCTAACTGTCCCCGATGGATTTGGCTACCAAAGCTTTCAAAAAGTTTCTTTGAATTTATTGACCGTCGATGGTTCTGATGATCCGGTCAGCAGTGTTTTGGTCTATGTATATGGCCTAAGTGGCAACAAAGAGCCGGACCAGTTGTATGTCGGTTTGAGCAATTCCAAAGGACAGTTTCAAACCAAGGTGAATGTGGCCAATCACTTCAAAGAATTGTTGCTGCGTACGGTCAACAATTACAAAGAAACTGATACCCAAACACCCACACAATCAAACATCGACCTGACATTGGTCGTCGATTAACGAAGCGTTTATAAGACATGATACCCAAATCTCTACTCGACATTCTTCAAGTGGTTTGTGAAGACAAGCCCCAAGTGCCCGCCTGGCAATCCGTCGGTCGGCACACCCATCTGCGCAACGATTTGCAACTCGACTCTCTGGAGTTGGCCGAATTGAGCATCCGAATCGAAGATGCTTATGGAACCGATTTGTTTTCAGAAAGCAGGATCGAATGCGTGGGAGACATTCTGGAAAGGATCACTCCATGACAGGGTGGTTTTTGCAAGATGGTCAGAGTGGAGAGACACTAAACGAACAGAAGTTACTGCAACGGGTACATCGATCCAGGCACTTTAAGAACCAACCTGGACCGGAACCCGTTGCAAATTTTCTCGTCCAACTCATTTTGTGTTTGTTGCAAGATGAAGATGTCTACCTTGACCACCAGGGGCCAAGTGTTTGTGAATGGAAGCCCTTGCAGCGACCATTTCGGTTTGACAATCTGAGCGAATTGGTCCACCAACTCAAACAGTCCTCTTCTCTCCTTCACTTCCAGACATCGGGCAGTTGCGGGCCTGCCAAACACATGACACACCGCATCGATGCCTTCCTGCCACCCGCCCGCCAGGCAACGGACGATGCTGTATGGGGACTCTGTTATCACCCCTGCCACATGGCTGGCATGCAAGTGCTGCTGCGGGCCTTGTTTCGCACCCAGTCACTGGTCTACCTTTTCAACAGCAAACCGACAGATGTCTGCCGCCTGCTCTCGCTACACAAGGTGGATCACCTCTCTGCTACGCCTACTTTTTACCGCATGCTGCTGCCCCTGCCCCACCCCCTGACCACCATCAGGCATTTGGCCCTGGGGGGAGAAGGCGTTGAGGAGTCCTTGGTGAATCGGCTGCGAAAAGCATTTCCAAAGGCACAGATTCGCAACATCTACGCCAGTACGGAGGCCGGGATTCTCTTTTGGTCCGATGGCACTAGCTTTCGCATTCTGCCCCATCTCCAAGCCTACATCAAAGTGGAAGAACAACAACTTTTTTTGCACCATTCCTTGCTTGCCCACAACCTACAGCAATCAGAATGGCATGCCACTGGCGACCGGGTCGAGTGGGTCGACGATCAGCACTTTCGCATCCTGGGCCGCGTGCAAGACATTGTCAAAGTAGCGGGCTACCGAGTGGCCCTTGAAGAGGTCAGCGCTGCTGTTGCACAGTTGCCCGGCATCCGCAACCATCGGGTGTTTGCCCGTCCCAATGCCATCAGTGGCCACATCATTTGTTGCGACTTGGTTCCCACAGAAGCAGGCTGCCAAATTGGGCCACTCAAACAACAACTCAAACAACAACTGCTCCCGTACCAACGTCCTCGAATCATCCGACTGGTCGATCGCATCGAAACGGGAAGTAGTGGAAAAGCAAAAAGATGAAAAACATTCTCATCAGCGGCGTCTCCCGGGGACTCGGCCTCCAAGTGGCACAGCTCCTCCTGGCCGATGGACATCGCGTGCTGGGCATCTCCCGCCACACAACCGCAGAACTAGATGACTTGCAAACCCAACATCCGGATCATCTGCTCCTGCACCACATCGACCTGAGTGACCTTTCTCAATTGGAAGACTTGTTACAAAGCGGTTTACTGCCCAAAGGCCAGCCCATTCACGGATTGGTCAACAACGCCGCCTGGGCCTACACTTCCTTGGTCTCGGGAGTGGAGCGACAAAAACTGGAACAGCAGTTTGCTGTCAATACCTTGGCGCCCATCCTGTTGGCTCGCCATGCCATCCGCAACATGCTACTGCATCGGGTGCGCGGAAGTCTGGTCCACGTCTCCTCAGTCTGTGCCCATACCGGCTATCGGGGGCTGGCCATGTATGCTGCCACCAAGGGCGCGCTCGAAGCCTTCTCCAAGAATACCGCCCGGGAATGGGGGGCCAAAGGCATTCGGTCCAATTGCATTGTGGCAGGATTTATGGAAACCGCCATGAGTTCTTCCCTAGACAAGGAGCAAAAGGCCCGCATTTTTCAACGCACCAGCCTCAAGCAGGCGACAGACCCCATGGCTGTTGCACAGAGCATTCAATTTCTGCTGTTGGGACCGGAAAGTATTACGGGGCAGAATTTGTTTGTGGATGCGGGGACCATTTGAGAGGAGTAAAAGAGGGTGTGTATCACAAGCCAGCCGGCAAGCCCTTCTTGCGCAGCAAGACATTCAGCCGCAGGATCAATTCTCGTTCCATCAGCGAAACATCCGACCGAACACCAGTGTAGCCACCAAACAGAATCAAGAAGGTTGGGATGGCAAAGGCGAAAAGTACCAAAGGCCACTTGGTTTGAAGGTCCTCCCAATCAGCTCCGTACACAGTCATCAAAGGAAGTAGGTAGATCACATAGGAAGCGAAAAACAGGTGCTTGTAGCGGCCACTCAACTTCAAGACTTTCTGCTGGGAGATGTATTCGACAGTATGTCGCTGCTTGGGAGTGAGCTTGGTGGCAGGGGTCTCGAAAATGACTTGATTGTCACTCATTTTTTCCAGTACATAGAACGGTGGATCTCGCTCGAAGAAACGCTCATCTTCCAACATCTGCACAATGTCGGCCAAGGTGAACATCCTGAAGTCTACAGGAATGTCTTTGTCTTTTGAAAATAGTCCCATCCAGCTTTTGTTTTCTTGTTGTGGTCAATGCGTTGGGATAAGTTACTGGAAATTCCAATGACATTCCAGTCGTTTTTGCTCGGCGATGATCTGTTCTCGGTATCTTTTGAGGCTTGCTTTTTGAGACAGCAACTCCCGCTGCCACTGACGGCGATCCTTTTGCCCTTGCCATTGCTGAGTGGAAATGCTGCGAAGGGAAAAACAACGTGTCACGCCCTTCAACTGGCGCTTCTCATATCGACTGTGGCGAATGCCAAAGAAATCGTGCAGCAAAAGCGCATTGGTATTGCGATAGTCCACCCAACCGTGTAGCTGCGGAATTTTCAGTTCTTCCAAGAAAAACTGCAAGCCGATGTACAACAAATCCAGCCCCTTTCCCAGACAATCGGGATTGAGGTGAAAGCCCCATTCCGTTCCAACCGCCGAGTCAATCTGCAAATTGATCACCCCCAACCACCTCTCACCCTCTCCGACCATCCAATAGAAGCGGTGCTTGTCGTGGCGCAATTGCTGAAAAAACCAGGCATGCTCCTCTTCAGAAATCCACTCCTGGTTGTACAACCATTGGCGTATGTGTGGATGGTTTCGCCAGGTGCGAACCCATTCCATCTGCTGTGGGTCCAGTTGGTGAAAAGAATGCAACCAAATCGAATGGTCTAGCCTGCAGCCTTGCAAATATGGATCAATGTCCTCCAATGCTTTCATCTTTTTCATATAAATCAAACTGTTGGGTGGGCAAGTCCACCTTTTTGTATCCAGTCGGAATCTCTGTATTGCCTTTGCTGGTCAGCCAATAGGGCCTGATCTGCTGGGATGTGTCCAGACTGACTTGGTACCATCGCATCAGATAGCCAGAAATGTACATGTCAAAGGTATCAGAAGAGACCAATTGTGACTCCCCCAAGACCGGGCCAATCAGTTGGACATCCTCGATCAAGGAAGCATCCCGCTGGTTGGATTGTCCACTTTTCCCATATATCCAGCCTGCCAAAAGTATCAGCAAGGCAAGTCCTCCCCACTCCATCCAAGGTCTGACGACGGCCAATGTTCGATGCCCCCAAAGGAGGCAACGCAAGGCAAATGGGGCCGAGACCACGGCAATGGAAAGACTGAAGTAGGGCAGGGATGGGAGCAAATACGGAAGGGCCTGGCGGGGCGAAACCACCAGGGGCAAGGAAGCACTCAGAGCGGTCAGCCCAAAAAAGAGCGCCCAGGAAAACGTCTGCTTGTTCATGCGCCCCTTCCTCGCGTGGCCATACGCCATGGCCAGCCCACCCAATAGCAACATGGGCAGCAGGGTCCACAGCAATTGCCCCAAGATGTACAAGCGACTGTCTCGATAGTAGTACTGCCGCCTTGTCCCTTCCAGGCTGGCCAGCAGCTGTTCGTCGAAGTAATGTCCAAAGGCAACGAGGGCTTCCGGGAAGAGTCCGCACAAGAGCACCAAGCCCAGCAGGCTGCTCAAAGTCAGCATCAAGGTCCGTTTGCCCGCTTCCCACCAGCTCAACTGGCCAAAAGCCAATTGGTGACAAATCCAAAATGCCAAAGGGAATGCGCCCACAGGCCCCTTGCTCAGCAGGGCCAGGCCAATGAGCTGCCCCGCCAATAGCTGACGACTCCATACCCTCTTGCCCTCCGGGACAAGCAATACCCAAATGGCCAACAAATCAAAAAGCGACAAACTGGCTTCCAGCAGATTGGCAGGCAAAAAGTAGTAGGACACGATGTTGCATTGCCACAATAAAATGGGCAAAAACCACATGCTCCGATAGCGATAAGGTGATCCCTCGGGAAACAATTGACGCCAGATCCCCACCAATACGACCGCCGTTGCCAAATAGTGTAGCGAGACAAACAAGCGCTCGGTCCAAAAGTGATCGCCAAACAAGCGAAAGAACAGCGCCTGCAGTCCGAATACCAAGGGTGGATGTTCGTGAAATTCAGAAAAGATAAGAGCAGAAAAGTGTGGGTGCCAAAAACTACCTTGTCCTTGTGCCAGATTTCGGGAGATGGCCGCATACCACAGACCATCTACAAACATGCTCTGTTCCAGCAGTTCGGATGCAAACAGCAGCCCAAAGGCGATGGCCAATGACCACCATCCCAGTCTGGATACAGCTTGTGGCAGTAATCGCATAATTGGCTAATTGTGATGTCTATTGGTAGTCGTATTCGCCTTGGGATAGCTTGAGAAAGTTGGCGTGGGATACAGGATAGAGTGGGAAAAAATTATGCCAGCCTGGTCATTCTGAACACAGCCAAGCACCTCTTTGGGGCAATGGGAGTCAGAAAGTCGGCCTTCTTCCAGGGAGTACCACATCGCGGGCATGTCTTCAGCCCGCGTTGCTGCTCCTGTGACAAAATTCCAGAAAATTCAAAAAAATCAATTTTGGAAATACAAACCACTCATAATCAATACTTTAATACAAAAACACCATTCCAAAACCACCCGATTACCCCTCTGTCAGTGGTGCATTTCCTCTCGTATTATTAGCATTAGTTGGCATATAATTTGATGTATCCCAGACGAGCGTTTTGAGTATCTGTATTGTTTTGAGTCTTCTAAGGGCTCCCAGATGTTCTAGCCTAATCACCGACACTTCTAAAAAGACGAGTAAGACTACGCAGTTTTAAATTCCACTTCTCCAAAGTTCAGGAAACCCAACATCATCACCGTTTCGGGTAGAAACCCGGATGGTGTACCTACATGCGAATGTAAACACCCACTGATTATGCCAAAAGCTGCTAGCTCTATTTTACAATTCTGGTACGAGTGGACGATCCCGATGAAGGTCATGGGGTCCAGTTATCTCTATCAAAAAGCAGTCGTACTGACGAGAGTACATTTGTTGCTGCTTTGCTTTTCTCTGTTTTACATCTACGCCAAACTGGTGCTGGACCCAGAAAATGCGATTCCCTTTTACGTTCCCATTTCGGCAGCCGTCATGTTGATTTACATCTTCAAGAAACGCGGCAGTTTTGAATTGTCCGGCAACCTGTTGGCCATTTGCTTCTTCATGACACTGGCTCCCATGACATTTACCAGTGGTGGCTTGTATTCGGACAATCTTCTGTGGATGGGCGCCATTCCGTTCATCGCTTTTTTGTTTGCAGGTCGCTTCTCGGGCATTTTGTGGCTGGCAAGTCTGGAATTGTTCATCATCTATCTCTACAGATTGGAAATCAACAGCGACATTTCCTATCGGGATCAGATTGCAGGCTATCCGCCAGATTACTTTCTGGCCAGTTGGATGTTGCTTTTCGGAGTGTTTACCTTTATCGTCTATCTATTTGCCAAGGGAGAATCCCAGATTGTCCACCAATTGAGAGAAAATGAACTCCAATTGATTCAGCAGAAGAACGAACTCTCAGAACAGGCCAAAGAACTCAAGGCCAATCAAAGAGAGTTGCAGGAGTTGAACGAAAACCTGGAGCATTTTACCTATGCGGCTTCTCACGACCTGAAGGAACCGCTTCGAATGATCAAGATGTATACCCAGATGCTGCGCAAAAGTCTCAAAGGCAGACTGGATGGCAACGAGACAGAATTCATGGGCTTTGTCACTGATGGCACAGAACGCATGCAGCGTCTGCTCGACGATTTGTTGCAGTATTCCAAACTCAAAAACTTCGATTCCATTCTCAAAGAGGTGGATTTCAATGATACCTTGCTCCTGGTGCAAAGCAATGTGGCAGGCAGTGTGAGAGAAAAGAACGCCAAAATTGTCATCGAAGGCAACTTCCCTGTGGTCATGGCCAATCCGACCTTGAGCATTCAGCTGTTTCAAAATCTGATCAGCAATGCCATCAAATTCAAGCATCCAGACAGAGACCCCATTGTGAGAGTGGGCATTCAGACCGATGAAGACACCCACACCATCAGCATTGCAGACAATGGCATTGGCATCCCAAAAGATTCTCAAGACAAGATCTTCGATGTATTTACCAGACTGCATTCGCAGGCAGAGTATGAAGGGACGGGCATTGGATTGGCCACTTGCAAGAAGATCGTGCAGGCGATGAAAGGCGACATTTGGTTGGAATCGGAGCAAGGCGAGGGCACCACCTTCTTCTTTACCGTGCCCAAAATCCACATCAGTCAAAAGAGAACCAGCAAAGCGGAGTTGAACATCTCTGCGGCCTAAAAGAGCACGTTAGCATACTGTTTTTCCACTCCCCCTCTGGACAAACAAATGAGAAAAAAACGGCATGCGATGGAAAGATTTGTCACACAAAACAGAGATGGTTCACAACAAAAACAAAAATAACATTCATCTTACCGCTGTATCATTTGCATACACCCTCAAAGTTCTGGCGAATAGGTAATTGCCTGCCAGCATCTTTCTACGAGAAAATACATCCATAGCCACAATCCCCCCTTTGTCGTTATCTCCCCGAATTTTCTTGTTCATTGTTGAATCCTCCCCGCCGTATCCAATACTGCTAATTAAATCAACGGATTCATGAACAGTCTACTTTTACTTTCGATGGCTTGCGCCTTCAGCATTACGTACCTCTTGATCCCCTCCATCATCAACATCGCCGACCGAAAAAAAATCTTTGACGAACCGGGCGGCCGAAAAACCCACAAACGCCCCATTCCTGCACTGGGTGGCATTGCCATTTTTGCGGGCTTCCTCATTGCGCTCTTGTTGTTCATGGAAATCAACTTCCAAACCAACATGCGCTCCCTGACAGCAGCCGCTACCATGCTGGTACTGGTGGGCATCAAAGACGACCTCATTGGAATATCTGCCTTGCAGAAGTTGTTCTTTCAGTGGATCATTGTCAGTTTGCTTTTCCAATTGGGCTTCAGTTTCGACGGGGTATTCGACTTGTCCTGGGCCGGACCACTCGTGGCGCCACTCAACTATGGCCTGACTTGCTTTTTTCTCCTGGGTCTCATCAATGCCTACAACCTCATCGATGGCGTCGATGGGCTGGCTGGTAGCCTCGGCGTTTGGAGTTGCCTGGCATTTGGCGGACTCTTTTACACCTTTGGCTTTGACAATCTCTGCCTCGTGTGTCTGTCACTGGCAGGCGCCCTATTGGCTTTTCTCCGATTCAATTTCCACCAGGCGAAAATCTTCATGGGAGATACGGGCTCCATGCTCATCGGCTTGATGTGCGGCATCTTCAGCCTGCTGCTGCTTCGATTGGATTTGCCCCAGAGTGCTCATACGTCTTTGTTGCCTGTGGCCTATGCCATCATTGCCGTTCCGGTTGTGGACTTGCTCCGGGTGTTTGTATGCCGAATGCTTCAGGGACATTCTCCCTTCAAAGCCGACCGCATCCACATCCATCATCTGTTGGGCAACATAGGATTCCATTCCGTAAAGATTTGCTTGTTGCTATTGGCTTTCCAATTTTGCCTATTCTTGGTGGCCTTGCAACTCCTTCCCCTCCTGTCTTGGTTTGCGGCCCTATCGGTCCTATTCATTTGCACCTTGGCCTTCCTGCTGGGAGTCCAGTGGCTGCACCACCTAAAAGAAAAGAAGAGTGCCCCCCTCACATACAAACAATCCATCAAATAATCTATCAATTTCACAGAACAAGTTTTCGGCCACCACAGGCCACCCCACTCCACCCGTAACTACGGAAATACAAATTAAACATGAGAACAGAAAAACTACAACTTGGCATCATTGGAACCGTTGGGGTTCCCGCAAAATATGGAGGATTTGAAACCCTTGTCCACCAATTGATTCCAAGACTCAATCAGCGTTTTGACATCACCGTCTATTGCAGCAAAAAAGCCTACAGCGAAAGAGAAAGAATGAGTTCGTGGAAAGGCGCCAAATTGGAATACATCCCCCTACAAGCCAACGGCATGCAAAGTGTGCTCTACGATCTTTGGTCAGCCCTGCGCGCCCTGCGCCATTGCGATGTCCTATTGATCTTGGGCGTATCCGCCTGTCTGTTTTTGCCCTTTCTCAAACTGTTCAGCAGAAAAAAAATCATCGTCAACATCGACGGCCTCGAATGGCGCCGCCCCAAGTGGAACAAATTTGCCCGCTGGTTTTTGCTCGTCAGCGAACGCTTTGCTTGCAAATATGCCGACGAGATCGTCACCGACAATCGCATCCTCAAAGAATACGTCAAAATACGCTATCAGATAAACAGTCGCCTCATCGAATACGGTGCCGACCACAACGGCGCCATCCGGCCACTACAGCAGGACATCGAAAAGTATCCGTTCATCAGAAGAGCCTATACTTTCAAGGTCGCCCGCATCGAACCTGAAAACAACCTCCACCTCATCCTGGAGGCCTTTGCCAATGTGCCCAGACAAACCCTGGTCATCGTCGGCAACTGGAGCAACAGCAACTACGGAAGCATGCTGCGCGAGAAGTACCAACGGATGGACAACATCCATTTGTTCGACCCCATCTACAATGCCCGCGAGCTCAATCTGTTGCGCTCCAATGCCTCGCTCTATGTCCACGGACACAGCGCAGGAGGGACCAATCCATCTTTGGTGGAAGCCATGTACTTGGGACTGCCCATCCTGTCTTTCGACGTGATCTACAACCGGGTCACCACCAACAACCAGGCAATCTACTTCGACAAGGTGAATGACTTGTACCACATCCTGCAAAAGCTGCATCAATATCCCTTGATCACAGTGGCAAAGCAAATGAAGGCCTTTGCAGACAAAGCCTATTTGTGGGAACACATTGCCATGAAATACGCCAAGCTCATCGAAGGACAGGAGGCCTCCATTGCCTCCCTCTTGCGCCACGAGCACCAACAATTGCCCAACCGAAAAAACCGAATCAGACAGCAGGCCCTGCCCAAGGCTGTCAACGAATAGATTGTACACACAATTTTCAAGCTTACCACCAACCATGAGAACTACTACACATACCAAACATGACCGATCAATTAAACTCGAAAAAGATGTTCAACCTAGCACACAAGATCAACTTATTGACGATCACTTCTCTGGGGGTGTTCCTATTGGCCACCACCCAGTTTGACAGTTCTCCCTCCCAGAAAGGAGGTATGCTCAACCAGCAATCCGATGGCAGCTGCCAGTGCAGCCGACAGGCTGATTCCTTGGCATTGGTCGATTTTTACGCCCGCACCAATGGCCCCACTTGGAAAAACAAATGGGACCTTGGCCAACCCATTGACAAATGGTATGGGGTGGTTCTCAACGAGCAGCAATGCGTCCGATGTCTCGACATGGATGGCGATCCAAATTGCACCACCAAAAAATCGGGGGGCAATCAACTGAGCGGCATCCTGCCCGACTTGCAATTGCCCCAGCTCGAATTTCTGTCCTTGGGCTCCAATAAGCTCGGTGGCATCGTTCCCAATTTCCATTGCCTGCCACAATTGAAAGTCTTGCACCTCTCTTCCAATTTGCTGGAAGGGGACATCCCGGATTTTCAAAACTTGTCCCGACTGGTATCGTTGGAATTGGATTACAACCAACTGGGGGGCAACATTCCCAACTTTCGAAAGTTGCCCAAGTTGCAAAACCTTTACCTCAATAACAATCAACTGGAAGGAGACATCCCCCCTCTTGAATACCTCTCGGACCTGAAGCACTTCATCGTCCACAAAAACCAATTGGTGGGCGAGATTCCAGACTTTCGCTACAATCCAAAACTGCGATTGGTGCGCCTGGCCTCCAACCGACTCAAAGGGGAAATCCCAGACTTTTCTGCTTTTGGTGATTTGAAATTCGTCGATCTATCCGACAATGAACTGCAAGGCAACATTCCGGATTTTTCGCAAAATAGCCAACTCAAAACACTGCTGCTCAACGACAACAAACTCAAGGGCAGTCAATTGGCCAGTGAGCAAATTACCCAGCAGCTGGAGTATTTTTCCATTTCCAAAAATCAGCTCGACATCGAGGACTTGCAAAAACTGGCGGTCAAAGGACGGGAATTGACAGAGTACGACTTGCAAAAGATTGGAGGCAACGATACCTTGATTCGCCTTCAACCCAAGGAAGATTTGTTGCTCCTGCCCAATGTCAGCGAAGCAGTCGCCGACAACCAATACTACTGGTACAAGGACGACTCTCTTCAACAACAAAGTCAAGATCCTGCTTTTTTCATCGAGGAGGCCAATCGGGACGCACAAGGAGTGTATCACTGTGAAATCACCCATCCGGATTATCCTGGTTTCCGGCTGATGACACCGACGACCACCATCATGTTGGCCAGCAAGACCGAGGGTGCGCCTGTTGCCCAAGTTGCTCCGGTGGCCAAAGAAGATGCCTTTCGATTTGTGCGCCAGGACAAGCCATATCTACTCAACGTCATTGGCAATGATGAGTGGAGCAAAGAGCGGCCTTGGAAGGTAGAGGTGTTGAGTGAGCCACAGTTTGGGTATGTGGCCCAAAGTGGCATTGGCAATCTGCGCTTTTTCGCCCCGCCGGGCTTCGAAGGGAGCACCGAGTTTGAATACCAATTGTGCTATTTGGGAGAGACATCCAATTGCAGCAAGAGCAAAGTCAGAATAGATATACAAGCCGGGTTGGATACGCCACCCTATGTCGTTCAGGGATTGCTGACGCCCAACGGAGATGGACGGGAAGATCGCTTCCGGGTCAAGATATTTGAAGAGCACCCAGAATACCTGGAGCAAAGCGAATTTGCCGTCTACGATGCCAAGGGAAGTCTGGTATTTCGACAAGCTCCCTTTGAAAACAACTGGGCTGGCACCTACATGAATACAGAGCAAAGCCTGGCCAGCGGGGCGTACTTTTATGTCATCCGCACCCGCTTGCACACCTTCAGTTCGAGGGGAACGCTCAGCATCATCAGATAACACATGCAAAAAATCGCTTATGCATCTACAATGGCTGTTACACTTTTTCTGGAGCTGTCTACAGCAAATGCAAAGGAGGAAGTTTCCAGCTTGTAAAAACAAAAGAATGGCGTAAATATTGACACTCGCTAAGCAGGTACTCAAAGTTGGGTGCCTGCTTATTGTTTCATGCCCAAAAAACAAGACAAGAATTCGTTGCCCTCTGAATGGACAAAGGCAAGCACAACATAGCGTATGAGCCGAAACTCGATGAGATTTCGCTCAGGGATCTTATTCTAAAGATACAGGAGTACCTTTGGCTGCCCTTGCGGTATTGGTACTGGTTGGTGTTGGCTGCCTTGCCCTTGGGCATCTACAATTACTACAGCTTCAGCAAGATCAAACCAACCTATGGGGTGCGGGTATCCTTGTTTGTCAAAACCCGGCAAAGCATCAAGGACAATGCCCTGACGGCACAGATATTTGCGCGCTATGCAGCTGCCAGTTCGGCAGTGGAAAACACCCTTGGCAAGCGGGTGAGCATCAGCGGCAGAGAAGACTTTATGATCAATCACTATCTGGAGTCTTTCTTTTTCTACAAACCCGAAGAGCTACCGCCGTCCATCCCAGCCGATTTCCAATTTGCCCATATGCAGGTCGATTCCTTCAATCTACAGGAGCGACAAGTGTACAATCAAATCGTGCGAAAGGCCTCCACTCCCAAGCGAGACTTTACCGATGGCTTTGTCAGTTCTTCCATCGACACCAAGCTTGGCTTCATCACCATCAACTTCTCCTCTCCCACCGAGGAGCTGTCCCTCCGCTTCATAGAGACCATGCAAAAGGCCATGCAAGAACTCTACATTCGCAACACACTGTACGGCAAAAAGGAAGCGGTCGAACACCTCAGAGAAAAGGCAGACTCCCTAAAATATGAATTCGATGAGTCTTTCAATGTTCTGCTGCGCTACCGGGACCAATATGCCGAAAGGATGAAAGACGACGTCAAAAAGCGGAGTACCAGAAGTTTGGGACGCAAAATCCAACGCCTGGAAATCAACACAGATCTCCTCAAGGATCGCTACCTGGATACAACCGAAAAGCTCAAATCGGCCGAAATCGACATGTACAATGCCACGCCCACCATTCACATTGCAGAAAAGACCCTTCCACAAATGACTCCTTACCAGCCTTCCGTCATCATGGCCACTGCCAAAGGCGCCATCATCGGGATGGCCCTGGTGCTTTTTCTGTTGCTGTTCCGAAAGATCTACCAGGACATTTTGAACGAACGACTGCCAAGTCCTGCCAACAAATGATTGATTTCAGACATGTATTCATAGGGCTTGTCACCATTTTTGCCAGCTCCGGCATGCAGCTCGTTCGCAAAAGTCATTTCTTACCCATCGCAACCCTCCTAGTATTCCAAACACAATTGCAAAGATCAAATGCCCCGCAACCATAAGAAGAGCGTTGCAGAGCACCAAAAACTACGATTCATGTTAGACTTAAATGGTAAGTCCATCCTGGTAACGGGTGGGACTGGCTCCTTCGGAAAAAAACTTATTGGGACTTTACTCCACAAATTTCCAAAAATCAAAAAACTGCTCATCTATTCCCGCGACGAGCTCAAGCAGTTTGAGATGTCACAAACCTTTTCTCCAGCCAAACACTCCTGTTTGAGATTTTTGCTGGGAGACATTCGCGACAGAGAGCGCTTCATCCGCGCTTGCGAGGGCATCGACATCATTGTACACGCAGCGGCCCTCAAACAGGTTCCTGCCGCCGAGTACAATCCCTTTGAATTCATCAAGACCAACATCATCGGGGCGCAAAACATCATTGATGCCTGTATGGCCAATAATGTGCAGCGCGTCGTGGCGCTGTCTACCGACAAGGCGGCAGCTCCCATCAATTTGTACGGTGCCACCAAACTGTGTTCCGACAAACTGTTCGTAGCGGCCAACAACATGCGAGGCAGTCGGGAACTGCAATTTTCCGTCGTTCGCTATGGCAACGTCATTGGTTCGCGTGGTTCTGTCATTCCGTTTTTTCTCAAAAAACGCCAGGAAGGACAGCTTCCCATCACACATCCAGATATGACCCGCTTCAACATTTCGCTGGAGGATGCAGTCAATATGGTACTGTTTGCTTTGGAGCATGCCATCGGTGGCGAAATATTCGTCCCAAAAATTCCTTCGTACAAGATCACAGATGTCGCCCAGGCCATTGGTCCGGACTGTGAGCATCCCGTCATCGGCATCCGCCCTGGGGAAAAGCTGCACGAAGAAATGATCACCGTGGCCGACTCCATCCACACCATCGAAATCGACGACTACTACGTCATTTGTCCAGCCAATCTGACCTATCTGGGCCGAGACAAGTCAGACTACGCCCGACACTACGGTGGCCAAGAGGTAGCCGAAGGCTTTTGCTACAACTCTGGCGACAATACCGAATGGCTGACCGTGGAAGACCTGCGGGAGCAAATCCGGCAGCATGTGGACCCAAATTTCTCGATTCCGGTACCAGCCGCAGTCGTCTGATGCTCCTCTTTCAAAGCAGATAAAACCACCAAGGATGGTCAATACACCAACCAGAAAAGTCATTCCTTATGGCCGTCAGTCCATCTCTCCCAACGACATCGAAGCAGTGGTGCAGGTGTTGCAAGGAGACTGGCTGACCCAAGGACCACTCATCGCTCAATTTGAGGCTGCCTTTGCCGATTATGTCGATGCAAAATACGCTGTCGCCGTCAGCAATGGCACCACAGCCCTGCACTTATCGGCCCTGGCGCTGGGGGTAAATGAGCAAAGCAAAGTGCTGACCACGCCCATCACCTTTGCCGCCTCGGCCAATTGCATCCGCTACTGTGGCGGAGAGGTTGCATTTGCAGACATTGATCCAGCCACTGCCTTGATCGATTTGGCAGCGGTGCGGCGGGAATTGGAGGCAGCACCAGCGGGTACCTTCGACGGAATGGTATTGGTCGATTTTGCCGGGCAGGCAGTCGATCTGGAAGCTTTTCGGGAATTGGCCGACGAATTTGGCCTGTGGATCATTCAGGATTCCTGTCACTCGCCCGGCGGCTTTTTCACCGATCGCAAAGGCAACACCCAAAGGTGTGGCAACGGAAATTTTGCAGACCTGGCCATTTTCTCCTTTCATCCCGTCAAGCACATTGCCTGTGGAGAAGGGGGAATGGTCACGACCAACGATCCAGAGATTTACGAAAAACTGTGCATGCTGCGGACACATGGCATTACCAAAGATCCCCAAAAAATGCACGAGCAACACGGGGGTTGGTATTACGAAATGCAGGAATTGGGCTACAACTATCGGCTGACCGATATGCAATGTGCCCTCGGCCTGTCCCAACTCTCTCGCGCCGAGCAAGGCATTGCCCGCCGCCAAGAGCTGGCAGCGCAGTACGACGCTTTTTTGGCCCCCATGGGCATCAAGCGGTTTCACCAGCCCCGCGATCCCGGCCATGCCTTTCACCTCTATGTCGTAGAGTTGGAGGAGCGCGACCAAGTGTACCAGCAATTGCGAGAAGCAGGCATCTACGCACAAGTTCACTACATCCCACTGCACCAGATGCCCTACTACCAAAAGCGCCAAAAGCCCAGACATCTCCCCCATGCCGAGGCCTATTACAGGCGTTGTCTGAGTCTTCCGATGTACCCAGGCCTGACCGATGAGGAACAGGACTTTGTCATCCGAACGCTCTTATCCTGTATTCAATAAACCACCATTACAACCATGAAAACATTAGCCATCATAACCGCCAGAGGAGGATCAAAGCGCCTCCCCAGAAAAAACATCAAACTGTTCAATGGGCTGCCAATCATTGCGTATCCGATACGCGCAGCCATTGAATCAGAGCTTTTTGACGAGGTCATGGTCTCCACCGATGATCCGGAGATTGCAGCCGTTGCCAAGACATTTGGGGCCAGCGTTCCCTTTATGCGATCGGCAGAAACAGCTGGAGATTATGCCACGACGGCAGAGGTCATCATCGAGGTCATGGAGTGCTACGAAAGCAAACTGGGCAAGCATTTTGATACGATATGTTGTATGTACCCGACGGCACCCTTTTCGACGCCTCAATTGCTGCGATTGGCACATGAAAAATTGCAGAACGAACAGTTTGATTGCGTGGTGCCGGTGCAAGCCTTTGACTACCCGATCCAGCGGGCTTTGATCATGGAGGAAGGAAGGATTCAGATGCGCAGCCCGGAGTTTGCGACAACACGATCACAGGATTTGACGGAGACCTATCACGACAGCGGACAATTTTATTGGTTGCGAAGCCAAAAATTTCGACAGACCCAATCCGTTTGGGGGGACAATACCGGGGCCATCTGCCTTTCGAGAATGGAGGCCCACGATATCGATACTGCCGACGATTGGCATTTGGCCGAGCTAAAATTCAAACTTCAACATGAAGCCTTCGATCGTATTCAGAGCTGACGGCAACGCTGCCATCGGACTGGGGCATGTCATCCGATCCCTGGCACTGGTGCAGTTGTTACAAAATGATTTTCATTGTCATTTTCTCATCAGGGGTGCTTCGGATGCACTCCGACAACAAATCAGTTCTCACTGCCAGATGACCGAGTTGTCAGACATTCCGCCAGACCAAGAGGCCATTCAAGTGTGCAACCGCTTTCTCAATGGCAGGGAAATCGTGGTGCTCGACGGCTACCATTTTGACACGACTTACCAACGGCAGATTCGCCAAAAAGGCAGCAAGCTCGTTTGCATCGACGACATGCACCAACACCATTTTGTCGCCGATGCCATCATCAATCACTCGCCAGGCGTTCGCCCAGAGCACTACTCGCACGAAACCTGGACTCGTTGTTGCCTTGGTCCGTCTTACAGCCTGTTGAGGCCAGCGTTTCGGGAGGCATCCCAATCGACTCGCTACATCGATCGCATCGATCAGTTGTTCATCTGTTTCGGAGGAGCCGACTCCCAACAGCTCAGCTTGCGCGCCCTGGAGGCCATATCCGGCCAAGCGCTGGGCCTGTCCGCCATCCACGTGGTGCTGGGCAGTGCCAATCAATCAGTAGAAAAAGTAAAGGCATTCGCATCAATAACAAACGAAAACATCTTGGTATACCAAAACCTGAAAGCCAACGAAATGGTCGAGCTGATGCAGGAGTGCCATTTGGCCATTGTGCCATCCAGCAGCATTCTCTACGAGGTGATGGCCGTACAAATGCCTGCCATCACTGGCTATTATGTAGACAACCAGTGTGGCCTGTACGCAGGCTTTTGCCAACTGGGGGGCATACACGGCATCGGCGATTTCACCCGATTTGACAATTATGTGGAGGCCATTTGGCACATCCGGGAGCAAGGAGCTTTGGAGTATCTCAAGGCAGAAGCCCACACCTCCATTGCAGAGTCCGGCCAACAGCTTTCCCAATTGTTCCATTCGCTCAATCCATTGGTTCTATGCAATTGAGAAAAGCCACTACCACCGATGCCATGCTCTATTACAATTGGGCCAACGACGAGGCAGTCCGGAAAAACTCCCTGCGCCAAAACCGCATCGAGTGGGAGCACCACAGAAACTGGTTTGCCCAAAAGCTGCAAAGCGAGCAGAGTTATCTGTACATCCTGGAAGAGGAGGGCATTCCGGTGGGGCAAATCCGCTACGACATTGCCGACGGAGAAGCCATCATTGGGTTTTCCATCGACCGGGCCTGGCGGGGACAGGGAATGGGGAAGGCCATTCTGCAAAAAAGCATTCCAATGTTTCAGCAGGAAATTCGGGACCGGGTTCAAGGACTCAAAGCAGTTGTCAAACACAACAACATCGCTTCTTTGAAAGTATTTGAAAGCCTTGGATTTTCCCACAGCAAAGACATAGAGGTCGCTCAGCAAGCTTGTACGGTATTTCGCCTGCCCATTGGCCAGCCTCATCTGTGAAGCGACCTACAACGATCAATCAATACCCAAACGATACCACAAACTCAAACAAATGACTCAAATGAAGATTGCCGACCGTCTGATCGGTCCGGAGCATGAGCCATTCATCATTGCAGAGATGTCTGGCAATCACAATCAATCACTGGACAGGGCAATGGCCATCATCGACGCGGCAGCCGAAGCTGGCGCCCACGCCATCAAACTGCAGACATACACAGCCGATACCATGACCATCCGCGCCAAGCATGGTCTGTTTCACATCCAGGACGACAGCTCGCTCTGGGACGGCAACAATTTGTACGAATTGTACCAGAAGGCCTACACGCCCTGGAATTGGCACAAACCCTTGTTTGACCATGCCAAATCGAAAGGGCTCATCGCCTTCAGCTCTCCCTTCGACGCCTCGGCAGTTGACTTTCTCGAATCGCTGGACGTTCCCGTTTACAAGATCGCCTCCTTCGAAAATACGGATCTGCCCCTGATCAAAAAGATCGCAGCCACGGGTAAGCCTGTCATCATGTCTACTGGCATCACCAACCTGGCCGACATCGACGAGGCAGTGCGCACGCTGCGCGACAACGGCTGCAAGGAACTGGCGCTGCTCAAATGCACCAGTACCTACCCGGCCTCTCCCGCCACCAGCAACATCCGCACCATTCCCCACCTATCACAACTGTTTGACGATGTGGTCGTGGGACTGTCGGACCACACGCTGGGCATCGGCGTTCCTCTGGCCGCCATTGCACTGGGGGCGCGGGTGATCGAGAAGCACTTTACGCTGAGTCGCCAAGACGGTGGTGTAGACAGTGCATTTTCGCTGGAGCCAGCTGAGTTGAAGGCACTGGTGACAGAGTCGGAGCGGGCCTTTCAGGCCTTGGGCAAGGTGCAGTACGGCATTCAAGCAGTGGAGCAAAACAGTCGGCGTTTCAAGCGGTCCATTTACGTAGTCAAGGAAGTAGCGGTGGGAGAAGTTTTCAGTTCTGACAATCTGCGCGTCATCCGTCCGGGTGATGGCTTGGAACCGCGTTATTTCGAAAAGCTCATGGGCAAGACGGCCAAGCAGGATTTGGCAGCAGGCACCCCATTAAAATGGGAATATCTATGATCACCAAAGCCCCTACCTCTTCCCGAAAGACGGAGAAATGGTGGCTGTTCATCAAGGAGCGTTTTCTAAAACTTGCCGTATTCGCATCGGTTTTTTTACTGGTCAAAATATCTGGTTTCATCAGTGCCCTTTGGCTGTCCAAACTGGTAACCGATGTGGGGCAGTACGGATTGTTTGAATACGCTCTTTCCGTAGGCTTACTCATTGCCATTCCGCTCAATGTGGGTCTACAAGTAGCTTATCCATACTTCAACATCAAACTTCGGGAGCGAGGCTACCGATCCCTGTTTTATTTACATCCGGTCCTCTATTGCAGTCTCATCGGGCTGATCCTCATTGCCAACCACTGGTGGCTGGGCAGTTTGGCTCCCAAGCACCAATTGGCGCTGCTGATCGGTGGCATCATTGGCATACAGATGATGCTGTCGTTCATTCTCAAATCCCACGAGATCATCAGTCGGGCCGTGTTGCTGGACGGCGGTATTTTCCTAGTCGTCAACACCTACAATCTGTACATCTACCTGAGTGGTGAGGTGTACAGTTTTGACCATCTGCAATATTTGCTGGAATTGTACCTCATGGCCTTGGTCAGCATATCGACTTATCATTTTTGGATCAATCGACAGGATTTTTCCTGGGAGAGCTATCGGGATTCGCTGCTATTTGGTCGCCATCTCGTGCTGTCTTCCATGATCATCATCGGTCTGACCAATGGAGCCCGCATCCTCATCGAGTACTTTTTGGGGCTGGAACAAGTGGCATTTTACTCCTTTTATCTGCGTTTTGCCGTGGCCATCATTTTGCTGCAGCAGGTATGCAACATCGTGTTGTTCAAAAAAATGTATCGCTCCAATGCCGAAAAGCTCGACAGCTACTTCAGTTTGTTTTTGGTAGGTGCTCTTTTGTTGTCACTGAGTTTGTGGTGGGTGGTTCCCCATCTGCTGTACGATTGGTTTCCCTTTTTTCAGGAGATGAATGAGATGCACCAGCAGTTGTACTACATCTTGAGTCTGCACACCATCTTTTGGGTGAGCATGGCCTTCAATGAAAACATCATTTACCGGGAAGGGCTGTCTTCCTTTATGAACCGGGCTTTTGGTGTGCTATTTCTGATGATGCTTGGCGTCGTGTGGGGGATGCACCAAATGGGGTGGCTCGACCTGATCTCGTTTGCCTTTGTCAATCTCTGCTTTTTGTTCCTGGCTGCCGACATACAGTTTGCCTTGCTGCGCAAACACAAAGACATCCGGCTGCGCCACAATCGGCTGACCAATCGCCTCATCCTTCTGTTTTTCTTGCTCTCATATTGTTTGATATTTTAAAAACCCATGCCCTTATGCAGAATATATGCTTCGTTGCCAACTACTCCAAAACCTACCTCTTTCACGCCATTGCGCAGGTCCTGGCAGATGAACAAGTTCAGGTCTCCTGGATTTGCACCAATCGGGGGCTGTACGATTTTTTGTCAGAGCAATACCCGGCAGAGGCCCTCTTGTTGATCAACCTAGATCACCTGGACAAGCCACAGGCTCCCATTCAGGAATTCAAACTCAACGAATTGGTGTTGGGAGATCGCGTGTTTCGACACACCCCAGAAGTGGGACTGCAATTTTTGCAGAACATCCAGCAAGACATCTATGATTTTTTGCAAAAACAAGACTGCAGATTTGTTTTTGGAGAAATCACCTGGGCGCATGAGTTGCTCATCCATCGCATCTGCAGTCGGTGTGCGGAGCTGAATTGCCAATACCTCAATCCGCATGTGGTCCGGCTGCCCAATCGTCGTTTTGCTTTTTTCACAGATGAATACCAATCGGAGTTTTACGAATCCGGCCAAGCCAGGCCCGCCGCCTTCGACATGATAGAAGTTCGTCCTCCCTCCTATTTGAAAATCAATGACAAAATTCAGCGAAAAGCGCGCTCCATCAAAGGCCGCCTGGACCGCATCCGTCGCTTCATCACCAACGAAAACATCGACAAGAAAGACCCGACGCACATTGTCAGCGAGCGCATTCGGCTGTCAGTGCGCAGCAAGGAGGAGTTGTACAAGGAAACCTATAAATTGGTCCCGCGACAACCAGCAGATTCGGTACGGGGCGAAAACTATGTATTTCTCGGTCTGCACAAGCAGCCCGAAGCATCCATCGATGTACTCGGCCGCTATTACGAAGACCAACTCTGCAACATCCGCAACATCTGGCGAGTTCTTCCCAACAATTGGAAGCTGGTCGTCAAGGAGCACACCAATGCCATTGGCGATCGGGGGCTGGCCTTTTACAAGAATTTGCAACAATTGCCAAACCTGATTTTGGTCGATGAAAAAACGCCTTCTTACGATCTGATCAAGGAGGCTCGGGCAGTCATTACTGTCAGCGGAACGATGGCCTACGAAGCGGCACTGATGAAAATCCCTGCTTTTACCTTTGCCCCTACTTTTTTCAACCGACTCAATTGCTGCCGCCGACTCGAACTGAGAGACCTTCAATCCTGCGGACATTTCAAGCAGCTGATCTGGCAACTCGAATCCAGTTATGACAACCGCCTGAAATTTTCCAATTACCTGATGAAGCATTCCTTCGAAGGCGTCTTCATAGACCCCGTCACCCTGCCCGATGTGATGCAGGCAGAAAACATCGCCTTGTTGAGCGAAGCCTTCCAGCACATCATTCACAGCAAAGTGAAAGCAGCCTCTTATTGATTGCCCCGTGAATCGAATCGCACTCATATCGCTCGTACTGCTCTCGTATACAGGCATCAGCCTGGGGACGATTGGCAAAGCCATGCTCACCCCCTACCATGTCATCATGGGGGTACTCATCGGTCTTTTTGCCCTGATCATGCCCAAGCACCGGATCCAGTTGTTTGTCTCTTTGCTGGTGCTGATGATGTATGTTAGCTTGATCAATGTACTCAACTACGCTTCCTTCAAGCCCACTTCCTTGTTGTACACCCTGATCTTTGGAATAGAGTTGATCGTGTTGTACAACCTGATCAGGCAGTGCAGCCCAGAGGACATCGCTGGTGCATTTCGCTTCATTTTGATTTCCTATATCATCAACATTGTCGCAGCCTTTATTGTCCTTTCTGTTGGTCTGGGGCACTCTTTTTTGCAAAATATTTTTGGCATTGCACACCTCGAATCCGGCAGCAGTCGACCGATGGGATTCTCGTCGGAGCCGTCCTATGCCTCCTTCGTCATCAGCATTGCCTACATGTGTCAAAACCACATCAGTGGCCACCACTTCCGTCGCTCCAATGCGCTGTTGAGCATGGGCTATGTGCTGGCCATTGTCCTATTGGGCTCGGCCTACGGCATGCTGTTCTTGGCACTGAATATCCTCGACTGGACGATGGTCTACTACCGCAAACTCACCCAGGTTTCCCGGCGTTTCTTTTTGATTTTGAGCGTGGGAATGATGGGGGCATTGCTGACGGCGGCATCGCGCATCGAGAGCGAGTCCATCCATCGGATCATGGAATTGGCAGAGTTGTTTCACAATTCATCGGCCAGTATGCAGCGAAAGATGGAAAAGCTCCAGGAAAAAGACCCCAGTGCCTTTGCGCGCATTGGTCCTACCTACATGCTGCTCAACAGTGGACAAACCGATGCCTTCAACATTTGGTGGGGCTCCGGTGCGGGGACGGCGGGCATTGTCATTCCTCGCTTTTTGCAAGGCACGTTGATCGACGAGGACGATGACACCTTGGATGTGGGGATCATTCCGGCCTTCATATTCGATTATGGCATTGTCGGGTTTTCGCTCTTTGTCCTCTTTTTGGTCAACTGCTTTTCCCAATTGCCACTTCCATTTTGGCTCAACATTTTTCTGATCCTGCCCAATGCCAACATCAACACCCAATTGTTTTGGTACGGCATTGCATCTCTGTTGATCGTTTCGGTCATTCAAAAAACAAGGCGACGAACAGCCGCAAAATCACTCGTACCACAATTGAAAACTCAATAGATGAAAAAGATAAAAATATTGGTTGATGCCCGCGTTCTGGAAGGAGAGGGACAAGGAAGTGCTACCTACATCAAGGGCTTGTACAATGCATTGGCCCAAAAGCATCCCGAGCAATACGACATTTACATCACGGGATATACATTTGACAAGTTGCAAGAACATTTTCCCTTTTTGGAATACAGCCGCTTCATCCAACTGGAGAGGTGTTCTACCCTGAAGAGGCTCTTTGTGGAATTTCCCAACATCCTCAAAGTTGGCGATTTCGACTATGCCCATTTTCAATACATCGTTCCTTTCCGGGGCAAGGGGCGTTGCCGCTTCATCGTGACGATACACGACATTTTGTTCAATGACTTTCCCGAGGAGTTTTCGGCCTTTTACCGCGTGTCCAGAAATTTCCTTTTTCAGCAAGCCTTGCAAAAAAGTGAGATTGTCCTGACGGTGTCCAATTATTCCAAGGAGCGAATTGCAGCTTTTTACAAAGCAGACCCCAATCGGATACACATCACGCCCAATGCCATCGACCAGCGCTATTTGGCTCCTTACGACAAGATTCAATCGATTCAGTATGTGAGAGACAGCTTTGAGTTTGGCAATTACATCTTGTATGTCAGCCGGGTGGAGCCGAGGAAGAATCATCATCTGCTGCTGAAAGCCTTCCGAGAGCTCCAGCTGTGGAAACAAGGCATCCATTTGGTTTGCATCGGGAATGAGACCTTGAAAAATCCTTTGTTTGACCAACAAATCGAAGACATGCGCCCGGAGGAAAAGGTCGCCTTTCGATGGATCAAATATGTCAACGACCACGACCTGTTGGAATTGTACCGGGCAGCACGGCTCTTTGTCTATCCATCCAAGGCCGAAGGTTTTGGCATTCCACCCATCGAAGCCGCCGCCCTGGCCGTGCCCACCCTCTGCTCGCGCTCGACAGCCATGGAAGACTTTGACTTTCTGGGGGTCCAGCATCAGTTTGATCCCGCGCAGTACAAGCATTTCAAAGACAACTTGCAAAATGCCATTGCCCGTCCATTTCCTCCGTCGTATTGGCAAAAGATCGCGCAAGAAGTTACCCGCCGATACTCCTGGCAGGTAGCAGCCGATGTATTGCACGATCGCATACAAGCCGTCCAGCAGCAAGAGAGTCATCCGACCACATCGGGCCACAGCATTGCTTCCTAGGATGGCTAATGCCCAGTAGAAAGCGTATCTTTGTGGGAGGATGAACCGATACGCCATTTCAGATATCCACGGATGCTGCCGAAGCTTTGAGGCATTGCTCGACCGCATTGCACTGACCACTGCAGACGAATTGTATCTACTGGGAGATTTCATCGATCGAGGGCCTGATAGCAAGGGCGTCTTTGACCTCATCTTTCGCCTGCGAAAGGAAGGCTACCAAGTCCATTGCCTGCGCGGCAATCACGACCAAATGCTGCTCAATGCCTTCAAAGACTACAAGGCCCTGCAAATGTGGATGGTCAACGGCGGAGAGCAAACAGCCGATAGCTTCAACGCCTATCTACTGGAGGACATCCCTTCTACCTACATCCATTTCCTGGAAGAACTTCCCTATCATTTTGAATCTGGAGAATACCTGATGGCCCATGCCGGCTTCGATTGCAGGCTGGCCAACCCAATGGAAAACACCACTGCCATGATGTGGATTCGCCGTTGGTATGATCAACTCGACCGCGACTGGTTGGGCGACCGCATCATCATACACGGGCACACGCCTTGTACCCAGCAACAAATTCTCGACCACTTGGCTAAGGTAGATGAGCTGCCCATCATCGTGATCGACAATGGCTGTGTCTACCAACGTCCGGGCATGCACCAGCTTTGTGCCTTCGACTTGAACAACCGCCGCTTTTTCTTCCAGCCCAATGTCGAAAGCAAATGAACTTGCCTATCGGGCAGGCAGGTATTTTGTCACCATCCATAAAAATCCCCTCATGATGAAAAAAATACTTCTCTCTTGTTGCCTCTTGCTTTGTACGACAACTGCCCCATTGGCGCAGGACACCTTCTCCATCCTGGCCATCGATCCCGACACCAAGGAAATTGGCAGCGCCGGAGCCTCTTGCGTGGATTTGTTTGCCTTCAGTGGACTCTCAGATGATTTTTTGGGAGAGATTTTTCCCGGAATCGGAGTCATTCATACCCAGGCATTCTATGTGGCAGCCAACCAGGCCAATGCCCGCAACCAAATGAACCAAGGAAAAAGTGCGCAGGAAATCATCGATTGGTTGGTAGCAAATGACGTATTTGGCCAACCAGAATTGCGACAGTATGGCGTAGTGCGCTGGACACCGGACGGCATAGAGACAGCGGCTCATACCGGCAACCAAGCCCCAACGCCCCGCGCTCAGATCACTGGCGACAACTACACCATCATCGGCAATGTGATCGCCAGTACCGCAGTAGTCGATTCCATGGAAGCTGCCTTTCTCCGGGCCGAGGGTGACTTGGCCTGCAAGCTGATGGCGGCAATGGATGCTGCCAAGAGGGCGGGCGGAGATGCCCGATGCACGGACAATGGAACCTCTTCGCTGTTTGCCTTTCTCAAAGTCGCACAAGCTTCTGATACCTTTGGTGATCCTTCTTTTTTGATCTCTGTCAGAACCCGCTCCAGTGATGGCATCGAGCCTGTAGACTCCCTACAAACCCTCTTTGACCAACGAAAAAATTGCCAATTGATCAACAATCTTTCCACATCCCCTTCTCTGGAAACAGCCATCCGCCTGCATCCCAACCCAAGCTCACAGCAGCTGTACATCAACCACAGTCATCCCAGTCCGTTACAGCTACAAGTATTTGACAGCAGTGGCCGACTGCACCAACAACAGTCCCTTCGCTTCACAGAACGCCTGTCCACCGACCAGTGGCCAAATGGCATGTACTACCTGCAATTTTCCACTGATCAACAGTCGTGGACAACGAAGATTGTCATTCACCACTGACAGTATGTTACAAGGTACTGAGTTCCTTTTGGCGGATGGGCTTGCGCCTCAAGTGCAAGGACCACCCTAGGAGGGCCGGCAAGGCAAAGCCGAGTGCATTCAACGAACCGTGTACCGCATGCATCCAGGGAATGCTGAGGAAGGCAAGAGGAAAGACAGATCGCCAGGCGTACAAAAGGGCGAGACACATGCCCGCAGACAAGGCCAGTCCTCCCAACAACCAGTAAATGGCAGCAGATTGACCACGATACATGCGAAACAGCACCAGATGCCCAATTCCAATCATCAAACCAGACAAAGCCATGATGCTGGCACAAAGCATTTCGATGAAGTGAGGAAGGTGAAATTGAGAACTTGTGATGCCAATGGCTGTCAATGGAATGCCCATGGCCACGCCATACGCTGCGATGCGAATCCATCTTCCAGGCAAATGGCCAACCACCCAGCCTGTTAGCAAGGGCAGGATGAAACCAGCGTAGTGAAAATGTGCAACTGTCAGAAGGACGATGGCAGGCGAGAATCCCATGGGCTGGAAACCCAATCGGTCCGCAACAGCCCAAATGGCCCCGACGGGCAGATAGACAAATGCCAACAAGTGACTCAAGTCAGCGGGAGCCTTCCAGATGCAAAGCTTGCGCCGACGCCACTTGTGATGGGCAACCGCCAAGGTCAACACCAGCCATGGCATGGCAAAAACAGCCGCTTCCCATCCCTGGTCGAGCAGGAAGCTGATGGCCAACAAACTGGCAGCGGGCAAGCCCATTTGGACATACCACTCTGGACTGCGGGTCAGCTCCCATGCCAAGGGAATCAACCAAAGAGCAGCAGCCAATACCAAGGCCGATACATACGGAAGTGCGAAGGGGTCAAAGGGGCGGGCCAGAAAAAGCCAGGCCAACCACAGACAAAATCCAACAAATGACCAACTGCCCATTTTCATGCCTGTACTTTTTGAGGTGTAGCACGTACCAATGCCTGCATTTGGCGAGTGGAGTGGCGCCCAAATCGTTTTTGACAAAGCCGTACGATTGGATAGCCCAAGCGCGTCAGCCATGAGCGTGGTTTAGAAAAAGCCCGAATGTGATAGAAAATTTCACCCTCCGGATTGCGTTCCACCCAAAAGGCCTCCTCCCCCATCTCCACATGTCCGGGCAGTGTTCCATAAGCAAAACCACAGCGATTAGGCTCGTCGATGACATAGACAATGCGGGCACTGTTGAGCCACCAAAGTCCAAACAAGCGGATCAGCACCGCCACCGTACCACCATCTTGGACCCCAGTCGCCGGATAAATCTCCGTCCATTCATTGGGAAATTGCTCCCAATTCATCACGGCCTCACAGGCTCGTTGCCAGACGTGTTCTCCCCTTCCCAAGTGGATGGAATACTGGTCATTGTCATATCCTTCCGCCTGTTCCAGGCGGCTGGCTCCCTGTTCGGGGTAGGTACAGCTGTAGGTTTTTTCTTTTTCGAGAAATCGGTCAAGGATGGCCTTCGGTGGTTTTTGCATGTAGATAGTCATGTGGCTTTTTTTCAAAGATATGCCTTATTTTCAATACTTTCAATAATTATTGAAAGTTTATATTCTCTGTCTTGTCTCCCAAATAAGAGGCTGCCAAAACAGAACATAATACAAAAAAACATCATATGATTTGATGACTCTCATTGCATTAGATGGAAATAAATATTATATTTGTTTTTAATGTTTTATTCTGATTTTTAAAAGCTCTGTCCAATGACTATTGCCTCTAAGTCCAGTACCAGCAGGTCGGCTATTCTCATGACACAGGCCAGAACGGTCTGTCAAAAAAGAGAAATCACCCTCAAGCAATTGGCTACATCCCTCCACGACAAACACCCATTTTTTTCGCTCTCCGAGATACACAAACTATTGAGGGGAGAAAAATACCGCCAAGAGTTGGGCAGCATTTTGAGCTATGAGTTGAAGTTGGCTTTGAAAAAATCGACCCTTCAGTTCAAACCCTTGGACCGCTTGTATTTGTCAGCAGTCCGTCAGCGCCCACGACCGCACAGACGCTTTGCTTGCAGCTCGGTCATCCCACAATGAGGCAGATCACTTACTTCGCGGGTATTTCTTCCACCAAGTCCCGAAGAGATTGCCCATCCACTTGTACGTCTTGCAGCACCCCTTCTCCTTGGTGTACTTTTACGAGAGCATAAACGGTCTTCTCCCCTTTTCGAAGGAGATCGAAATAGTACTTCTCAGCAGCTGGTGCCTTGCTCTCTTCCATGTAGAATTTTTCAAATGGATATTTCACCCGTATGGTCGCTCCATTGTCGCGGACGTAGTCCAGTTCGGCTTGTAGGTGCGGGACCATTTGGGTGGGTTTATCTGCTGTGATCCGCTGAATTTTGGCAAAGCCATCCGCATCATTTTCCAACCAAACGCAGACCTGGTCTCCCCGCTCCCAGCCTTCGGTACTCAGGTAATTTCCTTCCAGTATGTCTGCCTCAAATGCCAGGCGAATGTATTTGCCGCGAAAGGGATCATTGGGATCGTACGCACGAGTTTTGAACCGAAAGCTCTGCCCCTCTGCCAAGACGTATTCTTGGTCCCAAATCATTTTGGCGGGGACAGCCAATTGGAATAGGACGACCAATGCAAAAAAGAGTTGCCATTTGTTTTTCATGACGAGCGTTGTTTGAGGATTCGGTAATTGGCAAAAAAGAAGCCCAGCCCCAGGAGGACAAATAAGATGCCTCGGAAGACAAAGGAAATGTTGACATCAAAGAAACGGCATGCAATCAATGTCGTCAGGATCAGCAAGCCGAGATTCAAAAAGCCCAGATGCCCCTTTGCACTTCCCTTCCGAAGATAGAACAGGCCTGCCGCCAGCAACAGGATGTTGATGAATACAGCTGCTCCAACGGAAGAGAAATACCCGAGGACAAAAGTCAAAGCGTAGATGACAAACGCGAAGGACAAAGGATTGATCTGATCGAGCTGATGCCAATCCTTTTTGCGCAACAGCAGGTAGATGGCAATGCCCATCAGCAGAAGGCTCACCCAAATTTCGCTGCTTCCCCACATGCGACCAAGGAAGGCAGCATTTCCGTCGTAAACGGCATCCGACCAAAATTCATCAAAGCTGGCGATGAGAAAGAGAATCAGAATTCCCAAAGCGCCCAATGCCCGGAAGGGGTTGTTGATCAATTTTTTACTGGAAAAAGGAGCTTGTGTCCCCAGCAAAAAGTAGACAGCCAATAGATTGACATACGCCAGCCACATCAGAGGTGCTGCATCGAGGGCCAACATCCCCAATACGATGAGCAACACAATGCCGATTGTCCAGCAGTGAGCGTGAAAGCCATTGCTGGAAAAATCATCGCGATACAGCTTGTACATGAATGGGGCATCGGCCAACAACAACAGCCAAAACAAATAGGGCTCCTCTGAATGCCGAGGGCCGTAGCCCAAGATGCAGGCATACCAGGTAATCCCACCGATGTACAACAAGGAGGCCATAGTGGAATTCATCAGATATACGATGGGCAAGCAGAGCACCATCCAGGTCAATAGGTAGGCGTCCAGGCTGCCTTGTATGTTGTAAATCTGGCTGATCATTGCCAAACAGGCTCCCAAAGCAAGAAACAAAAAGACGGCACTTCCCTCTCGCCAAGCAGCCTGATCGCCCTGTTTGGACAAGGCATAATAACAGGCAATTTGCCCCATCAATACAGGAACAAAGGCCCAGACCAATTTGATTCCCCGACCAAATTGATCCCAATTGTGTGCGACAATCAAGATGATGCCCAGACCGACAAGAACAGCGCCAAGCACGCCAAAGACAACGGTCAGACGACTGGAAGGAGAGGCGACTTTGCCCTCGTAATACGCCTCAATGCGTTGGGCTGTCTCTTGGGTGAGAATGCCCTCCGACATCAATTCGTGTAGGTTAACTTTGATCGGTTTATTCATTGGAACTTGCTTAGATGATTGGGTAAATATATGGTTTTTCGAAATGCCGACAAAGACACCAGCCCCCATCAAAGAAGTATCATGGGCCTGCTGGTCTCCACCTTAGACATGGTCACGGAGACGAAATTCCCCATTTTCCCTGTCACAGTTATCCCTCAAAAAAAATACTAAACTGCTGAGTTACTCTTAACATGCGACAAATACTTCTCCCCGCCTAAGTTCAAAAACCATTCTATCCTTTATATCCCCTTGATGTAACTCCCCTCCGGCTCCGCCGGAATGTTGATCGAACCCCTTCGAATCGTAAAATTCCACCTTTTTCATAGGCTGGCTGGAAAGTGTCCCTTTCCGGCCTGAAGTCTCTTTGCCATCATCAATCTCAACACGTCAACAGAAGACAAGTATGCCCACAAAACTTTACACCCAAAGCATTCTTTCACATCCGCTTTCGACTGTTGCCCGGCTCAGCTTTTTTCTGCTGCTGGCACTGTCGGGCCTGCAAGCCAAGGCAGCAAAGGTTTCCACAGACCTTTGTCCGGCAGACAGTCTGCAGCTGATCACCTACAGCTCGGTAGATGATGCCCTGGCAGAGTTCAAGGATTTTGCCTTTGCAGCAGAGGCCCGCATCGGAAATCGGAAAAACAATGGGACTTATGAGATGGACATTCATCGCATCAGTCCCTTTGAATTGTTCAATAGCAAGCAGTTGCAGTGGAACAATGGAGAGACCAAGTCTTTTTCCATCACCTATGATCCACAAGCGTCTGGCAAGAACAAATTCATCTATGTGCTGGATGGAAAGACGCTCAAACTCAATCCCAACAATCCGCCAAAAGGTCCTGGCTTTTCCGATGCCTTGGATGGATTATGGATTTATGCCCGGGGAGGTACCAACAACATTGTAGCTCGCACCCAAGTCAGCAACCTCAACCTCAATGGCATACTCGTCACAACTGACATCGACGTGCCCCACAACGAACAGATTGAGAATATGGTCCTCGCAGGAGTGGCTCTGTACGATGGATTCACCCTCACAGGAGACATCACCTTCAGCTGGCCAGGAGAAGATCCGAGAAACTCACAAATGAATGTGGGCTTCAAATTGGGCAAACTCAGCGATTGCGAACTTGGCAATGGATGCGAACTCAGCGCAACCTGCACAGCTACTCAACCCGATTGTGAAAGCCAAGATGGCGGCAGCATAGAAGTCACAGTTGAAGGGGGCAGTGGCGAATACATTTTTCACTGGAGCAACAACGACTGTACACAAAACATCGAAGGACTGGAAAACGGGACCTACACCGTTACCATCACCGATGAAGTCACTGGCTGTACTGCCAGCTGTTCGGCCACCATCGATGGCCCCACTCCCATCGAAGGCTACTGCCGAAGAAACAACATCAGCTGCCATGGCGCACAAGATGGAGCCATTGATGTGGTCATCACCGATGGGGATGGCCCTTTCTCTTTTGAGTGGAGCAATGGCGAACAAACAGAAGACCTGGAACAGCTCGGCCCTGGAGAATATGTGCTTACTGTCACAGATGCACATGGGTGTACTGCCAGCTGCGCAGTAGAGCTGCACGAACCGGATGCCCTGGAAATCAGCTGCGTACCAACCCAACCCGTTTGTGGGGAAACCAGCGACGGGGCCATCGATGTGAGCGTGAGTGGTGGCAGTGGCAATTACATTTTTCACTGGAGCAACGACGCTTGTACCGAAGACGTCAGTGGATTGGATGTGGGCACCTACACAGTCACCGTCACCGATGACAGTGGCTGCTCCGTCACCTGCACCTCCACCATCTCCGGCACTGTAGAACGGACTTACGAAGTTGAAAGTACCTTTGACAACTGTGGCTCCTGGTGCCGCGACTACTACGCTTTTACGCTTGGAAGAGACAACTGTTATATTGCCGAGGACGACTTGACATTTGTGGAATATGCAGATGGTACTGCACTCCTGTCAGGTTCTGTTTCACAAAATGGAAACATCGGATACCTGTCCGTTAGATTCTACGACCGCACCGAAACGCCACCGACTGGCAGTCCCAAATACGAACTCTGCGCCAATGGTGGTGGAGAGGACTGGTATTACTACCCTCGCATCGAGGGGACTTTCACCGCTCCCAATGGCGACGTCATCGAGTTCAACCGCCGCGGCCCTTCTTTCCAGATTGGCGACGGAGCCAACCTACAAGACGATGCCTACGGCGCCAGCGGTTGGTTTGACTACGATGGTGGGGTTGGAGACATGAACTTCAAACTCAGCAATCCAATTCAAACGCTGCCGCTGGAAGTGGCTTGCCTTCCACAACAACCAGATTGCCTGGATACCTTGGGAGGCATTGGATTGCAAGTGAGCGGAGGAAATGCGCCATACACCTATCTGTGGAGCAATGGCGAAACGACGGCCAGCATCGACCAATTGCCCAGTGGAGAATACGCCGTATCAGTCACCGATGCCAACGGATGCACAGCTGTCTGTGTCGCACTCATTGAGGGAGTTATCCAGAGTCGATATGAAGTCGAAAGCACTTTTGACAACTGTGGCTCCTGGTGCCGCGATTACTATGCCTTCACACTTGGCAGAGACAATTGCTACATCGCCGAAGACGATTTGGAGTTTGTCGAGTATGCAGATGGTACGGCATTGCTGTCGGGTTCTGTTTCACAAAATGGAGAAGTCGGATACCTCTCCGTTCGATTCTTCGACCGCACCGAAACGCCACCAACTGGCAGTCCCAAATACGAACTCTGCGCCAATGGTGGTGGAGAAGAGTGGTACTACTATCCTCGCTTCGAAGGAACTTTTACTGCTCCCAATGGCGATGTCATCGAATTCAACCGCCGCGGTCCTTCTTTCCAAATTGGCGACGGAGCCAACTTGCAAGACGATGCCTATGGCGCCAGTGGTTGGTTTGACTACGACGGAGGAGTTGGAGACATGAACTTCAAACTCAGCAATCCGGTATTTCCTACCTCCATCGACATCAGCTGCATCCCAAGCTCTCCCGACTGCGAAAGCGATTCCTTGGGCAGCATTCAATTGACAGTAGAAGGTGGCAATGCGCCCTACACTTTTAGTTGGAGCAATGGTGCCAGCACCCAAAACATCGACAACCTGCCTGCTGGCATTTACAGCGTCACCGTAAGCGATTCGGAAGGCTGCGAAGCAAATTGTGAAACAGAGATCACAGAGACAAGCACCTTCAGCCTTTCCTGCCTGCCAACCCAGCCCGACTGCACCAACGAATTTGGCAGCATTTCCGTGGCTGTAGAAAATGAAGAAAACTCGAATAATGATTACACATTTCTCTGGAGTAATGGGGCTACTACACAAGCTGCAGATGGCCTCACTCCAGGAATTTATTCTGTAAGCGTTACCGATCAAATCAGTGGCTGTACAGCAATCTGTTCGGCTACCATAGAAGACATCACCCCTCTACAAGTCACTTGCCAAGCCAGTCCTCTGGATTGTTACCAGACCGACAATGGCAGCATTCAGTTGACCATTACCGAAGGAAGTGCCCCATTCAGTTTCTTGTGGTCCAATGGGGCGAGCACGCAAAACCTAGAGGGATTGGCAGCGGGAACCTATGCGGTCACCGTCACCGATGCCAATGGTTGTTCAGCCACTTGTGAAGCAACAGTGGAAGGGGTGGAAGACCTACTGTTTACCACCACCACCCAACACATCAGTTGCTTTGGTGCCAATGATGGGCAGATTGATTTAGAAATCCTGAGTGGTAATGCTCCTTTTGTTTACTTGTGGAATACAGGAGATACCACACAAGACATCAACAACCTGGCAGCAGGCATCTACATTGCGACTGTCACGGATGACAATGGCTGTGAGCACATTTGTGCAGCGACCATTTTGGAAGCGGAGGAGTTCACCATCGCCTGTTCTCCACAAAATGGCGAGTGTGGCACAATCAACCAAGGAAGCATCTCTTTGCAAATCGAAGGGGGCACTACGCCTTTCCTCTTCACTTGGAGCAATGGCGCCAGCTCTCGGGACATCGACGAACTGGAAGATGGAATCTACAGCGTTACGGTCACCGATGACAATGGATGTACCGCTGTCTGCGAGGCCAGCGTTTCTACTCCAGCCTCGCCAAGCGTTAGCTGTCAGGCCTCTCCCATCGATTGTACCGGTGGAAGTACAGGAACCATCCAAGTCAATGTAAAAGGAGGCACACAACCATATGACTTCTCTTGGAGCAATGGCGAAACCAGCCAAAACCTTGAATCACTGACAGAAGGAAATTACAGTCTGACGGTCACTGATGCCAACGGTTGCTCCGCCATCTGTGAAGCCAGTATCGAAGCACCAGAAGCACTCAACGCCATCATCACCACACAAAATGCCACTTGCGAAAGTGCAACTGATGGCGCCATCGACATAGACGTCATCGGAGGAACGGCTCCATTTACTTTCTCTTGGTCAAACGGTGCGACCACTGAAGACCTTCAGAACCTGGAAGCTGGCACATACATCCTCACCATCACAGATGACAATGGCTGTGAGCACGTTTGTGCCGCAACCATCATCGCACCGGAAGCATTCACCATCGCCTGTTCTCCACAAAATGGGGAATGCGGCACAATCAACCAAGGAAGCATCTCTTTGCAAATCGAAGGGGGCACCACGCCTTTCCTCTTCACTTGGAGCAATGGCGCCAGCTCTCGGGACATCGACGGACTGGAAGACGGAATCTACAGCGTAACCGTCACCGACGACAATGGATGTACTGCTGTTTGCGAGGCCAGCATCTCTACTCCAGCATCACCAACAGTCAACTGCCAAGCCTCCCCCATCGATTGTACGGGAGGAAATACAGGAACCATTCAAGTCAGTGTGGAAGGAGGCACACAACCATATGACTTCGCTTGGAGCAATGGCGCTACCAGCCAAAACCTTGAAGAACTGACAGAAGGAACCTACAGCCTGACCGTCACTGATGCCAACGGTTGCTCCGCCATCTGTGAAGCCAGCATCGAAGCACCGGAAGAGCTTAACGCCATCATCACCACACAAAACGCCACTTGCGAAAGTGCAACAGATGGCACCATCAACATCGACGTCATCGGAGGAACGGCTCCATTTACTTTCTCTTGGTCAAACGGTGCGACCACTGAAGACCTTCAGAACCTGGA
>JBCBOS010000033.1:0-80963 GCA_039821145.1 Bacteroidota bacterium
CCAGACGAAGCTCATTTTGAGGTGCATAGCCGGAGGCTACGTGCCGAAAGATAGCTGAAGGATGGTGAAGAAAGACGCTCATATTAGCGAAAAGATTAACTTTAGACAAGCTCTAAATCGTAATGGGCCTTGTCCAGCAGGCCATCCGGGGAGATGTCTGCCAGCAAATCCGACTCCTGCAACAACTGGCCGAAGTCAGGCTCTATCTTGCTGATGGCATAATAGATGATGAGTTTGAGTTCGTTTTGGCTCAGGCTGGCCCGCAGGACACCGATGAAAAAGTCCTGTTCCATTTCTTCCTCCAATATGTAGCGCAAAATGAATCCAATGGTCTTCATGTACACTTCCAAGATGGGATAGTGACGGGTGAAAAATCGCTGGGAATAGCTGACGATCTCAACGGGCTTCCGGTCTAGGGGATGCTTGTAGGAGTAGCGAAATACGTCTTCGTAGATGAAGTGGATGGCTGTGCGACCTGTCAGTTCTTCCCCGGGCTGATCGCCGGAACCCATCAATCTGACGATGACATTGGCCGTGTTGAGGGAATGGATGCGCATCAGCTCGAAGAAGTTCTGCTTGCGGTGCTGCAGCTCGTTGTTTTGCAGTTTGGGAAGGCGGTCTTCTTGTTGGAGGTCGTCTCTTTCCAGCCGATCGATCAGGGTCAGCAATCCCAATCGGATTTTGTTGAAACCCACTTCCACAGATTCATAGGCCAAGGTGCCTTGGTTGGCCAGGCGGTTGAGGTCGTTGTATTGGCTTTTGAGTTGAAAAAAGTCATTGTACAGCAGGCTGTCCGAGAGGAGAATTTCTCCGAAAGATTGCAAGCCGTAGTTGATGCCAAGGGCGAGGCGTTCTTTGAGCTTTTGTTGGAGTTGGCTGAGGTTCATGAAGGGGAAAATAGCGGAATTCTCGAGGAATTCAAAATAGCTCATACCACTTGCGCTGTCGCTTTTTTTCCAACTGATTGTAGTGAATGATGCGGGTGTCGAGCCCATCGAGGATGCTTTCGGGCCAATCGCTGCCGGGGGTGTTGAAGTCGATCAGTACCTTGCGGCCTGCATTTTTGCGCACCAATAGGTCACACAACAAGGCCAAGGCACCCTTTTCGGCTCCTTCGGGCGATTGGATGGGAAACAGGCTCATCATGCGCCCGTGGCTGAAGATGAAAAAGCTGGCAGCCAACAGCTTGCCTTCCTGGTTTTGGATGCCACTCATGAATCCCCATCCTCGGTGGAGGGTGTTGTACATGATGCGCAAGCCCGTGTGGTATCGGGCCTCCAATCCGCGGTAGACCTTGGTGTGCTGGCGGTAAAAGTCGGCCAGGTGCTCGGGCTTCAGGGTACCGCTGGGGACGAGTTGGTGTTCGCTGGCCTTCTTCAACAACTCTTGAAACTCTTCGGTGTATTTTTGGGAAATGGTCTCATAATCGGACCCCATCACCAAGATGCAGTTGGAGATTTGCTCGCTGTGAAAAACGATGTCGTTGGGTGGGATGGTACCTGTATTGAGACTGAGTGTAATGTCTCCGTACTCTTCTGGAATGGCATTCAAAAAGGCATTGATGCGCTTGCCAGACAGGACATTGATGGAGTAAATGCCCGCCGATCGGACCAGCGGAGGCAGGTACAACTCTTTCTTCCCTCGCTTGCCCTCCCGGTAGATGAGCGGCATGACAGACTCATAGTCGTTCTCCACCAAGGCATCCCACTCCTTTGCTGTGTTTTTTAGGTACCACTCATAGCCAAAAATATTGCCATTGGTGGCATAGTGTACGCAGCTGTTCCACTTGACTTTGTCGATGTCCTCCCCAGGGATAAGTTGTATTTGCATTCCAGTAAGTTGAAAGTTGAGACAGTACGCTTGGTACCTGTTTGCATCTGGAATTCTAACAGCCGGGATTCCCGCTTTGTTGCGACGGCTTGCCTATTGTGTTTTTTTGCCAAGTTGAAAGGTCAATTGGACGCCACCGTAGTAGTTGCGGGGCAGCCCAGGGTAGTAATAGCGCGGCGCTCGCCCCCCAAAGCTGCTGGCATTGATCAAGATCATGGAGGCATATTTTTCGTCCAGAAGGTTCTGAATGCCGATATAGAGATTGGCGCTCCAATTGGAGTTGGATTGGTAGAGGTAGTTGAGCTTGAGGTGAAAAAGTTGAAAGGCCTCGGAGTAGACGGAGTTGTCGTCGCGCATGGGCATGGCATCGACGTATTGGAAGTCCAGATTGGCCGAAAACCCCTTCCAGTTTTCCAGGCCGATTCCCGCGTTCAAAACATGTGGAGAAGTCCCCGTCAGCTCATTGCCCGAAAAATCCTGGTCCTGATCGACAAAGTCGTCAAAGCGATAGTCCGAATAGGCATAGGTGAGATAGCCCAGCAAGTATTTGTGAAAATAGGAAAGTGAAAATTCCAGTCCATTGTGGGTTGTTTTGCCCGCGTTGACACCCAGAAATTGGTCCAGGCCCGTGCGACGGGCCACCAACAGATCTCGCACCTGCATGCTGTAGAGCAAGACATTGTACTGCAAATGGAATTTATTGATGTTGCCACGGCCGCCCAGCTCGTAGGTCCAGCCGCGCTCGGGTTGGATGTCGCGATTGATGCGGCCCTCCGGTGTCAGGGTCTCTTCGATGGTCGGCACCGAAAATCCATGTCCGATGTGTGCATACAGGTTGGTCTTGAGGTAGGGGAGTCTGTATTCCAGACTGATGCGTGGCGATAGGATGGGGTCAAAGCTGGAGGAGCTGCTCTGGTCAATGCTGTCGGGAAAGAAGAAGTCGTCAAAGTTGTAGTAGCTCTGGTTGAGGTTGAGGCCGATTTCTGCTTTGAAGTCCGAGGTGATTTTTTTGGTGGCTTCGGCAAACAAGTTTAGGTAGCTGCGTGCTTCTATGCCATTGCTCAATTGCACACCTGGCTGGCCCCCTCGTGTTTCCAGGGTTTGAAAGCCATAATCTTCCAAGTAGCCCTCCAGCCCGACGGCCATCAATAGGTCTTTGTCGCGCAGCAAGGCTTCCCATTGATTTCTCAGTCCGATGAATTGGTTGTTATCGAGCAAGATGTTGAAGGGGCGGGATTCGTATTGGTCGCTGTTGCCACCGAAGAAGGTCGTCTTGGCAGTCAGCCTGAAGGGGGCTTGGCTATCGGGGTGAAAGCTGTGCTCGTGGGTGATCCCGCCAAGCAATTTTTCACTGTCTTCAAATCCTGCAATCTGCGCCCATACAAAGGCGGCGGCCCCTGGTCTGGCATCGTAATCTTCCCGATTGAGAGAGCTGGGGATTTGGGCATCGAGATTGATGTGGTGGGCATAAATGGAAACTTTGTTGCGGCTGTCGAGCCTCCAATGCCCCATGATGCTCATGATTTGGCGTCTGTAGTTGTTGTTGTCTCGGTAGCCATCCCGTTCCAGTTGGTTGAAATTGACAGAAAGCCTGCTTTTGCGCTCTTTGCTGACATAGTTGAATTGAGAGGTGAAGCGCCGCAGTCCATAGGAGCCCATTTGTCCGCCCAGTTGGAAGTTGGTCTTGTATTTCCAGTCGGATATGGCCGGAGAAAGGTGCAGGGTCCCCCCGAGGGCAGCTCCATAGCGACTGCTCACCGGGCCTTTGGTGAGGCCCACGCTGTTGATGAGGCTGAGGTCGATGTCTTCCAAGGTGGTTTCTCCGATGCCACTGGTGAGGGGAATGTCGTTGATGAAGGCCCTCAGCTTGGTGGTGCTGAAGCGTGAGCGGTTGCCAATGCCCCGAATGGTGATTCGATTGGTGTTGAGGGCGCCGCTGTGCATGTACACACCTGGGATGCGGTTGAGGGCGGGCTGGAGACTCAGGCGGTCGTCGCGCAATTCTCGCTTGCCCAGGTAGTGGCCTTTTTGGACCGATGGAGGCAGGTACATGGCACTGATGCCAGGAGCCGTTACGATGGGGATGTTTTTGCCGTCGAGTGGAATGTAGGAAGTCGGTTCCAACAAAATGATCATGGGCTGTTTTTGGACAGCCAGTTTTTTGCTGCGATGGCCCAACATGTGGATGGAAAGACTGTCGGAAAAGCAGTTGAGGCTGAAAAATCCATCCTCTCCTGTCATCGTGCCGGTCTGTCGCCCATACTCGACGATGGCGGCCCGGGCGAGGGGTTCTTTGGTAAAGGCGTCCAACACCTGGCCCCTGACAGAGATTGCCCCCGTCTGTCCGAGAGCACAAAGGGGAAGTAGAAACAACAAGCATCCGGTGATTCTAGCCAACATCTGTCGTTTTTTTGAAATGATTTGTAGAGTTGCATTCTGATCTAAGAACGAATGGCTCAACGATAAGGTGGCCCCGAGATCCAGCCGACAATGGATTTTCGTTGCCCTTTGGTGATGGGACTGACGCGGTGCATGATGAAGGAAGGGAAAATGATCACATTTCCCCTCTCTCGGGGCGCCTTGACGGTCTTGTTGTTGATTTTGAACTCCAAATCTCCTCCTTCGTATTCATCGGGTTCGGACAGCTGGACGCTCAGGCTGAGTTTGCGGACCGAGGAGGCACCCACCCCAAAGTCGAGGTGCCAGTCGAAAAAGTCTCCCTCGCCATAGCTGGCCAACTGAAGGGGTTCGTAAATGCCCCTGAGGTCAAAATGATAGCGTTGTTGATTGGCCTGTTGGACGAGCATGCTCATGCGCTCAAAGATCCAGCGAGTCTCGGGATTTGGCTCCAGCCCGACGACAGAAGACTTGCGCAGTTGATCGTCTTGCAGGACTCCCCCCTCCAATTGTGCGGGCTGGCTTTGGTGTGCTTGCCAGAGCTGGTTGATTTGCGTCAGTTCGTGGGAGGCAAATACCTGTTGGAAGTAAAGGAATTCCACAAAGTGCTGCAGTTGTGGGAGCTGAAAGGGGAATGGGGCCATGTGGAGGATGTTTGCTTTGCCCTCAAGATAGGCATAAAATTGATACTGGCCTATGCGGCAAGGCAGCTGTTTGGCCACCTGTGCATTGGCGTTGACCAACATTCTTTCGGCAGCGAAAACTTTTCAGCCCATTCACCGTAATTTATGTTTTTAGCGTGTCTTCAATAGACAAAATGGCAGAGAGATTCATCGTCATACTGGTCCTATTTTTTGTTCAAGCGAGCTTTGCACAACAGGTGGAGGAGCAAACCGATAGCCTGTTGAATGTGCTCGAAACGCTTGAGGAAGATTCTACAAAAGCGGAGATTTACTTGTCTCTGACGGAACTCAATCTGTACAGCCATCCACTGAAAACCATCCAGTTTTGTCGCCAGCGAATTGCGCTTTGCGAACAGATGCAGGACCACTCTTGTACCTATGGCAGCTACATCCAGCTGTTCAACGCACAATTGTACTATGGTATGCAGGCAGATAGCTTGTTGAAGACAGTTCAGCTCATGGAAAAGCATACAATCGAGCACAGAGACGAAGCTGACCTGATGAATGTCTATTGGGTCTATGCCTTGTATTACCAAAACATCAAGCAGACGGACAACGCAATCGAAGCATACATCAAGGCCCTGGACAAGGCCAGGAAATACGATTTTGGTGGAGAAATAGAGGGGGCACTGGTGGGCAACATCGGTGGGATTCTGCTGGATCAGGAGAGGTATGAGGAAGCGCTGGACTACATCGAAAAAGGGCTGGAACTCATCACCGAGGACATTGGCAGGGGAGAGCTGTTTTACGACATGGGATTGATTTACACCCACAATCGCAACGACAAAAAGGCCCTTCAATCTTTTGAGCAATCGCACTTTTTGTATCAAAGGGGAAAAGACACCAAGGGCATGGCGATGGCTTTGATCGCGCAGGCAAAGTACTACGATCGCAAGGCAAACTTTCCAAAGGCCAACCAGCTGTACAATCGAGCCAATGACCTGATCGACAACAATGACATTGGCAGCTTGTTGCCGACCATCTATGTCAGCTTGGCCAAACACTACCAACAACGGCAGGACCATCGGACAGCTGTGGAGTATGGAGAACAGTCACTGGCCGAAATTGAAAAACAGAAAAACTACGATGCCCTCGCCGATGCCTACAGCATTCTTCACGAGAGCTATGCCAAGTTGGGGGATCACCAACGGGCCTATGAGATTCGCGGGCGGGAAATGGCCTATCGAGACAGTGTCAACAGCGCGGAGTTGTTGACCAACGTGGAGGCATTGAGGACGGCGTTTGAGGTAGAACAAAAGGAAACGGAAAACCAATTGCTCAAAGCACAGGCCGCTTCCAACCAGAAAACCATCCAGAGCAGAAACATCACGGCCATCGCCTTGTTCTTGGGCCTTCTGTTGATGTTGACCTGGGCCCTGACGGTCTTTCGGATCAGTCGGCAAAAACAAAAATACAATGAACAGCTCGAAATGACTGTGCAGGAGCGAACGGCGGCACTCAAGAAAGCCAACAAGAATCTCGTCCAAGCCAATTACGAACTGCAAACCTTTAATCACATCGCCTCCCACGACATCAAAGAACCCATGCGAAACATCGGTGGATACATTGGGCTGATCTATCGGCTGTTGCCCTCCGATGTCCGAACAGACATGAAGGGACATTTCGATACGATCAGAAAGAGCACCTACCAGTTGTACACCGTTGTGGAGGATTTTTCGCGCTACCGGCAATTGTCCCAAGACGAGGAGATCGTCACAAAGCCTGTTGACCTCGACAGCATCATCGACAGCCTGGATTTGGCATTGAGCGATTACAAAAAAGACAAAAACGCCAAGATCATCAACAAGGGCTTGATCCGCATCGATACCAATGCCTCCATGATGTACATCGTTTTGAAAAAGATCATCGAAAATGGTCTGAAGTTCAATCGGTCTCAGATTCCCATCGTGTCTTTAAGCGCCCAATCCAACGGAGAGTTTGCCGAAATTTTCATTGAGGACAATGGCATTGGGATCGCCCCCGCCTATCAGGAGCAAGTTTTTGACATGTTCAAGCGGCTTCACCAGCGAAAAGACTTTGAGGGCTCGGGCATCGGCTTGGCCATTGTCAAGCTGTTGATGGACAAACTGGGGGGGAGTGTCAAGATCGAAAGCTCTGTGACCAACGGGAGCACGTTCATCCTCCGGCTGCCTGTCTGATCTATTGCTTTACGATAAATCCAAACAAAGCAGTGCTGTCTTGGACATCGGGAAGGAAGTCCCGGATTCTGTTGAATTGGTTTTCCTCTACAAACAAAGAGCATCCCAAGTCGCCATCTCCTTCATAGCAAATGCCTTCTTCGACCGCCAGACTCGTACTGGAGAATTGGCTGATGTAAGGCTGGAGGAAATAAGCGGTGTCTTTTCTCGGAATGTAGAGAAGCTCGACTTGCCAGGATTGGCCGACTCTTTCTGCTTCAAAACTGTCATATCCCAACTGCTTGCCTTTGATGACCCTACGATCAAAAAACATCTCATCATCACCGGTGAGCAATCTTCGACTGTAGCGGACTACGAGAGAATCGTTGTCCAATGTATCCATTCGAGCTTTCAGGACACCAGACGAGACGACCAACGAGATGCCCTCGTCGATTTGAAGCGTATCCTCGTTCTCATCAACGACCTCCGTGGGATAACTGAAGAAGAATCGGACGGAGTCCCCAATCTGCAAAGTGGAGTACTCTACGGCAAATGACACCGGATGTGGTGACAAATGATGGGGTTGCGGGAGCCATTCTGTACAAGGGGCAGGGATCAAGTCTGCAATTTCAGACTCAATGTGCACTGTGCTAAGGCCAGACAAGCCAAGAGGCAGAACACCAAATTCATACGAGAATACCTTTTATCGGGTGATAAAATGATTTTTCTCGGTAATCAAATGTCCCACAATGTCATGCAAACATCAAACAGTTGCTTTGTCCGTCACATACATCGGAAAGCGACTCATGTACGCATTGACCTCATTCCGAACTTGGTTGACAAGGGTTTCATTGCCCACGTTTTCGATGATGGCATTGATCCATTCGACCACCTGCACACAGTCTGCCTCCTGGAAGCCCCGGGTGGTGATGGCTGCTGTGCCGACCCGGATGCCAGAAGTGACGAAAGGCGATTGGGTATCAAATGGCACCATGTTTTTGTTGACCGTCAAATCGGCACTGACAAGCGCCTTTTCTGCCTCCTTGCCCGTCACTCCTTTGGAGCGCAGATCGATCAGCATCAGGTGGTTGTCGGTACCGCCTGAGATGACTTTGAATCCATGACCCACAAATGCCTCGGCCATGGCTTGGGCATTGCGGATGACTTGTTTGCCATATTCTTTGAAAGAAGGCTGCAGTGCTTCCTGGAATGCCACAGCTTTGGCGGCAATGACGTGCTCCAGAGGGCCGCCTTGCATGCCGGGGAATACACCGCTGTTGAGGATGGAAGACATCTTGATGACGGTGCCTTTTTTGGTGGTCCGTCCCCAGGGGTTGTCAAAGTTTTTGCCCATCATGATGATGCCACCGCGTGGGCCACGCAGGGTTTTGTGGGTGGTAGAGGTGACGATGTCGCAGTGGGGGAGGGGATTGTTGAGCAAGCCGGCCGCGATGAGTCCCGCCGGGTGGGCGATGTCGGCCAGCAGCAGGGCACCCACTTTGTCGGCGATGGTCCGGAAGCGGGGGTAGTCCCAATCGCGGGCGTAGGCCGAGGCACCACAGATGATCATTTTGGGGCGTTCTTTGAGAGCGATGGCTTCCACCTTGTCCATGTCGATGAGGCCTGTGTCCTCTTCCACGCCGTAAAAGCTGGGTTGGTAGTGCTTGCCGGAGAAGTTGACATGAGAACCGTGGGAGAGGTGGCCGCCGTGAGCCAGGTCAAAGCCCAGTATCTTGTCGCCGGGCTGGAGGACCGCTACGAAGACCGCTGCATTGGCTTGCGCACCGGAGTGTGGTTGGACGTTGGCATATTCTGCTCCAAACAACTCCTTGAGTCGGTCGATGGCCAATTGTTCGATCTTGTCCACGATTTCACAGCCTCCATAGTATCGTTTGCCGGGGTAGCCCTCGGCGTACTTGTTGGTCAGGCAGCTGCCCATGGCGTCCATGACCGCTTGGCTGGTGAAATTTTCAGAGGCAATCAATTCTACACCATTGCGCTGGCGCTCCAACTCTTCCTCTATCAATTTGGCAATAACTGAATCTTTGATCATGTGAAATGCGATTAGATGATAATAAGTATGATGCGATGGGCTTTTGCTTGTTGGGAACTCGTTTATTTACTATTCTTGTGCAAATTTACAACAAAGCCTGTTAAAAGGCATCTCTAATTCATAACCTTTCTTACGATTTCTCCGTAAAAAGTTCTGTGAAATGGCAAAAGTTCACACCCCATTTACCCTCAGACAGCAATGAATAGGAACCCATCTGAATGTGGTCGTTCTGCCAGAAATTTGACAGTTCCACATGGGTTTGCACAAAGAATCCTGGCCGATGGTCTGCCTTCTGGCTGATTCTAACCTAATTTATTCATAAATTGAAACGAGTAGCGCATACAGAGGGAACCGCCCAGCCCAGCTGCTTCATCGGTTAAATTGAGAACAAACATGGACATCACTCGCTCACAGCTTGTACTGACTTGTATTCTCCTCTTCCTATCCACCAGTCTTTTTGGTCGCACGGATAAGTACCGATGCATGTGGAGAGATGATCCTGCTACGACAATGGTCATCGGCTGGAACCAACTATCGGGACAAAAGCCAGTGTTGTACTACGGGACACAAGATGGTGGTACCCTTTGGCAGGCCTACTCCCATCAGCAAAGCCCCAGCCGCTACGTGCCTTCCAAGGGGATGCACAACTATTTTGTCCGACTGAGCAATTTGCAGCCCGCAACGACCTATTATTTCATCATCGTCGACAGCGAAGGACCCAGTCGCCGCCTGTCCTTCCGCACCGCTCCCAGCGATCCATCTGAGCGCCTGTCCATCATCGCAGGAGGAGACTCGCGCAACTACCGGGCCTCCCGCCGCAAGGCCAACCAATTGGTGGGCAAGCTCAAACCTCATTTGGTGATGTTTGGGGGAGACATGACGGGCGGTGACAATGCCACCCAATGGCGGGGCTGGTTCGACGACTGGCAGCATACCATTACCTCTGAAGGACGCATGACACCCATCGTCGTCACCAGGGGCAATCACGAATATTCCAACCAAACACTGATCGATCTATTTGATGCCAAGGAGGCTGGCTTGTATTATGGCCTGACCATCGGAGGGGATTTGCTTCGCATCTATACACTCAACTCTCTGATCGCCTGCGGTGGCAAGCAGCGCGACTGGCTGGAGGATGACCTGGCCAATCACGGCCACATCCAATGGAAGCTGGCCCAGTACCACTTCGCCATCCGGCCCCATACCCGCAAAAAGCGCGAGCGCAACGACCAATTGCTTCACTGGGCGCCTCTGTTTGAGACTTACCAAATGAACATGGTGGTGGAGTCGGATGCCCATTGTGTCAAAACCACCTATCCCATTCGGCCCAGCCGGGGCAGTGGCAGCGACGAGGGCTTCATTCGAGATGATCGCCGAGGAACAGTATTCGTGGGCGAAGGTTGCTGGGGGGCTCCCCTGCGTCGCAATGACGACGACAAATCCTGGACCCGAAACAGTGGCAGCTTCAACCAATTCAAGTGGTTTTTTGTCGACCAGGAAAAGATCGAGTTGCGCACAGTGATGACCGACAATGCCGAAGAGGTCGGAGAAGTTTCTCTGAACAATCCATTTGCCATTCCCACCAATCTGGCCATTTGGGAGCCGAGCAATGGTCCGGTGATCCACATCTGGCCCATGCAAAGCGAAGAAGAACACCCACTGTTGGCCTCCAATAGCAGGGTGCCCATCCTGTCTTATGCCAAGGAGCGCGATCTGAAATTGCTCGAATTTGTGGCGGAAGTGACCAAGGAGGGGGTGGTCTTGGCATGGGAGACGAGCCAGGAACCCACTCACAACAATGACTTTGCTCTACAGCGTTCTGTGGCGGGCCTGCCGTTTCAGACCATTGCTCAGGTGGCGGGCCAGGGGAATGCCAAAAATGTGTACAAAATCGTGGATACAGGCGGACCGACAGATGGCAACAAGCCCATCTTGTACCGACTGGTGGGGCGTTCGACTCGTGGCAACTCCCAGGTCTATGGGGTGAGTCAGTTGCAACAATCGGCAGAATTGTGGAAAGACTACCAAGAGCTTTCTTCCGATCCTCAAACAGGCATGCTCAAGGTCATCTATGCCCTGAACGACTGTGCCGATGTCCGAATCCGGCTGATGAATCGCTGGAACGAGGTGGTTTCTCACAGTGAATACAAGGACCAATCGCCGGGCAATTTTTTGAAGTCCATCAACATGAAAAGATTGCAAAACGGCCGCTACCTCTTGATCATTCAAGCAGGGGATCGGGTCATTTATCAATACCGGATCGAACACGGAGTGTGATTGTGCATTGATTCCCCCAGAAAGATTTCATATCTTACTATAGCAGGCAGCAGGTCTATCTGTAGAATCTCTTACCAAGATTTCTTAGGGCATGAATGAAAGAATCAAAGAAGTACTAACCCAGAACATCAGACTTCGGCAGGCCATCCTTGACAATGAGGCCATTCTGAAGCACATTGAAAGCGTTGCAGAGCTGACCACCATGGCACTCAAGGGGGGCAAGAGAGTTCTCTTTTGTGGCAGTGGTGACAGCGCCGTGGACGCCCAGCACCTGGCCGGAGAATTGTCTGGCCGCTACTCCAAAGATCGCCCACCGCTTTTTGCCGAATCCTTGGGCGTAGACATTTCTGCCCTGACGGCTGTTTCCAGTGATTTTTCTTTGGCCGAAGCTTATGCCCGCAGCCTGCAGTTCAAAGCCAGCCAGGGCGACGTGCTCTACGCTCTGTCCAGCCGGGGCGATGAATACGGGGTGTTGCAAGCCATAGAAGCCGCGCGGAAAAACTATATGATCGTGGTGGGAATGACGGGCCTGAAGGCTGGCAAAATGGAGGGGCGATGTGATTACCTGCTCAAAATTCCTTCCCAGGACACGCCTCGCATCCAGGAAGCCCACATGATGATCGGCCACATCATTTGCGAGTTGGTCGAGTACCGCATGTTTGGCAGTGGCGATGTCAATTGATCTGCAGTATGTTGTCTCCCTCTACTTATACCACTCTTTTTTTGGACCGCGACGGTGTCATCAATCGGCGACTGCCTGGTCGCTATGTTCGCAGTTGGTCCCAATTTGAATTTCTGCCGGGCGTCTTGGAGGCTTTGTGCCAACTGCGCCCTCTCTTTCAGCGGATGGTCGTGGTGACCAATCAGTTGGGGGTTCACAAGGGACTCATAACCGCAGAAGATGTCAGGGACGTTCATCGCCAGATGAGCGCAGCCATTGAACAGGCGGGCGCTGTCATCGACGGGATTTACTTTTGTCCGGATCGCTCGGATTGTCGCAAACCTGCCAGTGGGATGGCCTTGTCGGCACAGAGAGAATTTCCAGAGGTTGATTTTCGGCATTCCATCATGATCGGCGATTCGGTTTCGGACATGCAATTTGGGCAGGCCCTTGGCATGTACACCGTTTTGATTCCGAGCAAAGAGGAGGAGAAGGATGCTTATGCGGCCTTGCAGGTGGACGAGCGGGTGGATGGGCTGGCGCAATTTGCCCACCAGTGGCTGGCCAAGTCGAAGCGGTCAATCTTGTAGTTGAAAAATCACTTCTGTGGCGCCGTATCCATATTTGGGATGGTATTCGTTGCGGAAGGTCTCCACTTCGCGCATCCGGATCAGTCGGCTGGCAATGACATCTCTCAACCGTCCCTTTCCCAATCCATGTATGATGAAGACTCGTTTGACCCCGATGCGGATGGCTTGATGGAGGAAGCTGTCAAAATGCTGAATTTGGAGTCGCAAGATGTCCGCGCTGTTCATCCTGCTGTGGTCAGAAGTCAATCGTTCGGCATGCAGGTCCAATTCGTTGTTGAAGCTGGCGAAGCGGCCTGGGTCGGTGACGGAGGAGCGGTAGCCATTGCCTTGCTTGCGGCCGGGTTGGACTTTGCGTTTGGTGTAAGAACGGAGGTCTTCCCCTTCTGATTCTGTAATGCTTTCCTCAAATTCATTGAAGACCAAATAGTGGTGGACGTTCTTTTCGAGCAGGGGGACGTAGACAATCTTTTTGAGAAATTGCTTGGCTTTCAGTTTGACGACTTTGCTGAGTTTCTTGCCTGTCCCGAGGGTTGTCACCTGCCAACAGTCCAGTACGATCTTGGGTTGGTCATTGAGCTGGTCATAGGCCATTTTGCCGACGACTTTTGCCGAAATGCCATCCAGCTTGTCATTGACCCTGGTGTATACGCTGCCCGCCGTGTGCAGCTCGAAGGTGTAGACAAAGGAGTAGACAGTGTCGTTGAGCAGGTAGATGCGATAGTCGGGTTGAAGGCCAGGAGTGGTGGCCACGTCTTCGAAGATCAGTTGAATTCCCAAGGGATTTTCGATGGCTTCAGAAGGGGGCTTTTTCAATACGGGGGCGGGGTAGGAGCTGGGGATGGGGACCGGAGTGGGTGCTGGCTGTGGCTTTTTGGGCGTGGGGCCAATGCGCTGTAGGTGTTCCTCGAAGGCGGGGATTTCATCTCCATCGTCCAAGGCCACCAGGAGCATGCCATCGCTCAACTGGTCGATGATTTTACCTTCGTCTCCGGTGTGGATGAATTTTACTCTGCTGCCGTTTGCAAATAACATTTGACAAAATTACGTCTATTGAAAGAAAATCCTTTAATTTCCAAAAGATTGTACTCCTGAGCTTCCGTTTGGACTGGCCAAGAGGTACACAGCAATCATTCATCTTGAAATCCTTACCATGGCGGCATCTCCAAGCAACATCCGATGGAAGGTAGCCCAGGCTGCTGAAATCCGCTGGTGGCAACGCTACCTTCGCAAACGCCCCAAGGCAGATTACCTGCGTTGGAAGCGCCAGTATTGGCAGGATATGCTGCAAAAAAGTGGATTGTCTCTCGCTCCCCAGTCTACTGTCCTCGATGCCGGATGTGGCCCTGCTGGCATCTTTACGATCTTACAACAGCAAAAAGTGGATGCAGTTGACCCATTGCTGAAAGAATACGAACAAAAATTGGTGCATTTTGATCCGGCGGACTACCCCTGGACCCGTTTTCACCCCCTGGCTTTGGAAAATTACCAGACGGACAAGACCTACGATGTGATTTTTTGCCTCAATGCCATCAACCACGTAGCGGACCTGAACGCTTGCCTGGACCAACTGGTGCAATGGCTGGCTCCCGGAGGGCAATTGTTTTTGTCCATCGATGCCCACAACCACTCCTTGTTCAAGCGACTGTTTCGCCTCCTGCCGGGTGATGTCCTTCATCCCCATCAATACGATCGGGAAGAGTATCGAGACATGTTGAGCAAGCGCGGCTTGTCCATCGAGCAGCAATTGCTATTTGACGAGGGTTTTTTGTTCAACTATTACCTCCTGATTGGGCACAAAAAAGGGCCTGCAGGGTCTTTGAAATAGAAAGCTCTCCCTGCTGCAAAATCAGAATGACATTTTCGCGTTATAATTATTGACTAAATGGCAAAGCATTCAGCACTCTACCACTGGAAGAAAACTGCATTGAGGGGAATCCCACATTCCGAATACTAGAAAGACAAATACTGGGAAAGTCGTCTTTTGTCAACCTTCCCAAGCAAACAGCCACTGTCGTACCGATCTGGAGAAGCAAAACAGTTGCCCCAGGCGGTATGCCTCATAAATTTTAAGGAGATATAAAGATGAAAACATCTGCCCTCGTTTTTCTGTGTTGCTTTTGCGGGGTAGTTGCATCAAAAGCTCAATTGACACAAGGGGGTGTCCAGTTTGATGGTCAGGTGTTGATTTCTGAAACCGACTTGGTCAACGATTGGAAGGAATGGTCGGCCAATCATTTTGACGTCAATTTTGTCTATGGCCAGATGCTACTCCCGCGCTTTTGGATGCAGCTTCAGACGCAGCATCTCCCGCTTCGGCCCGAGCCCGATCGCAGTCCTCAATACGATCGGAGGTTTGAAGTAGAGGGACGCTATTACCTGCTCAACATTCAGGAACGCAGTTTTCTCAATCTCGGATTGGGGGCTCGTTTTGCCTTTGATGATCCGGAGATGCAGTTTTGGCAGCGATTGTATGGGCGATTGGGGGCAGATTTTACCTGGCAGGCAGGCCTCTTCCTCAGCCCGGCCATTCGCTTTGGCATGTCGCCCAATGACCTGAGCCAGCAGTTTTGGTCCGTACAGATGGATGTGCGTTTTGTCCAAGTATTTGACCAGTCCTCCATGGAAGGGCAAGACATCGTCTTCCAATCTGGTGGCTTTTACATACACCCCTCTGCTTTTCGCTTTGTCTCCTTGCCTGCTCCCAACGGACAGAGAGGCAATCGGTGGTCACTCCAATCCCGATTTGGGTATTTCATTACGCCTTTCCTGGTGGCCGGAGCAGAAGTGTCGGTCCAAAGTCTCAAGGAGGCTGAGCTGACGCAAGAGCGGGTGGTGTGGGACATCGGTCAGTTTTTCCGCTTGTATGTCAATCCCAGACGTGGCAACAAAAAGTTTTTTGCGGAGCTTGCTTGGAATCGAAAGCGGTCGAGCGAACTTTTTTCCTTTGGGGCCAATTACGAATATTGGTTTCGCTACGGTGGCGGACTGGGAAGCAGTCTATTTCTCACGACCAACTTGGCGGCAGAGTTCCGATTGAGTTACTGGAAAGGCCAGTTTTCCGAAGTGATCGGTTTCCAACGACTGCCCACCGATTGGGACAGTGAGTCGCTTCAGATCGAATGCAGCATGCAGTACTTTCTCAATTGAAACACCATCTGATTTTGGTCTTTGACAGCCTTGCAATGGCAAAAAGTGGCCATTTCAATCATTTCACTTGGCCCTCCTTTGCATTTGGAGTGGAAAAGACAGCGATTAATGGCTAATTTTGCGTTTCGGTAGCGGGCCTGACCTCTCAGCGTCGGCCTGTTCCCATTTGAATTTTCAATGGCATTCTCATGCAGACACGCACATACAAGGTCAAGGAGATGTATTACACCCTTCAGGGGGAAGGCGCCCAAAGTGGCCGTCCAGCGATATTTTGTCGCTTTTCGGGTTGCAATCTTTGGAGTGGGCGGGAAGAAGATCGCCACAAGGCCATCTGCAAGTTTTGCGATACAGATTTTTGGGGAACAGATGGAGAAAATGGAGGTCGGTACCGCTCGGCAGAGGCCTTGGCCCAGAAGGTGGCTTCTTTGTGGCCAGAGGGAGGTGCTGGACAGCCCTATGTGGTGTGTACAGGAGGAGAGCCCCTTTTGCAATTGGATGAACCCTTGGTAGAGGCTTTTCACCAACAAGGCCTGCAGGTGGCCATCGAGACCAATGGGACCATCGAGCCTCCGGCGGGCATCGATTGGATTTGCATGAGTCCCAAGGCGGGGACAGAGATTGTCGTGCGCAGCGGACAAGAGCTCAAATTGGTCTTTCCCCAGCAAGGAGCAGCCCCGGAACTGTACGAGGGCTACGATTTCGAACATTTCTTTTTGCAGCCCATGGATGGTCCATCCGGAGAGCAAAATGTACAATTGACCCTTGCCTACTGCTTGCGCCATCCTCAGTGGCATCTCAGCCTGCAGACTCATAAGATGTTAAATATTCCCTAGAACTGGTTTTAATGCATATCTTTAGTAGGCTAGGTTCTCACTTCACATACGAGATATGAAAATTAAAACCCTTCCTTTTCTTTTGTTGGTTTTGGCCATTGGCGGCGCCTCTCCACTGTGGGCCCAGGTCAAAAAGGGCAGTTTCCTCTTGCAAAATGGCATAGAGTGGAACTACACCCGTGACAAAGGTGGGCTGGGCGATGATCAAGTCAATCACATCATCCAGTACGATCCTCACATGGGCATCTTTCTGTCCAACCGCTTTCTATTGGGGGGCGGGCTGCAGTTGTCAGAGCAGCGATTTGACAATTCTGAAGGAACGGTTTTGACATCCTATGGACTCGACCTGGCTTTGCGCTTGTATCTATCGGAGACCAATCATCCCTTCCTTTGGTTTTTGGAATTCAGTGGAAACTATACACGCAACAGCATTTCTACTGCCTTCAACTCAGGGGAAACCCGCAACTTCGGCTTTGGGCAAGCTGCCCTGGGAACCGACTGGTTCATCTCGGAGGGCATCTCCATTACCAGCCGCCTGTTTTACAAACGAGGCAAGCGACTCAGTTTTCTCCCAGAAGACTTTTCTTCTTTTGGCCTTGCCGCTGGCATTCAGTATTATTTTTTGCCCAAGTCAGACCGGAAGGACTGGCCTTTGATCAGCCCCGCTGTAGGAGATTACATGATTGGTGGGGGAGATTTTTCTTTCATCGTGGACAAGGTGGAGTCGAGGAAGAGAACGACCTTTTCCATTCGGCCACAGGCTGGTGCTTTTGTCAGTCCTCATTTGATGTTGGGAACGGCCATCCTTTTGTCGCAGGACGTAGACAAGGTAAGAAGGGCAACACAGAAGACCCAGCGGTTTGGCTTCACGCCCTTTGTCCGTTATTATCCGGGGCGCCCCAATCGCCTTGTTCGAGGGTTTGTGTCTGTTGAAGCAGGCATTGTCCGCGCCCATTCGCTGGTGGTTGTGGACAACAGTTTTCAAAACATCGTCTCTCGTTCCACCTTTTTGTCTCATCAGTATGCGGCCTCCATCGGCCTCGACATCTTTCTCACACCCAATTTTGCCCTGGAGATGGCCTTCATCCATCAGCGCAGCAGTCTTGATCGCCCCGATTTCCAGGAGGAGAAAACTCGTTTGTATCGCTTGTCTTTTGGATTTCAATACTTTATTTGTCGGCGCACGGCAGTGGTGCATCACAATCTTTGACAGGGGAGGGGACCACATCATTCACAATAGTCCATCAACTGGCGGTATACCTCATTTTGGTGCAAGATTTCTTTGTTGCCCAAGATGATCAGGTGGCGTTTGGCGCGGGTCAGGGCAACGTTGAGTTTTCTGTCGATTCCTTCGTTGGACAGGGAGATGAGGGCGCGGAGTTGGGAGGCGGAATTGGTGCAAAGCGATAGGATGATGATGTCTCTGGCTCCTCCCTGGTAGCGCTCTACGGTGTCGATGGTGAGGGCAGGGGTATAGACCTTGGCCTCTTCCAGGCTCTGGCGGATGCAGGCGATTTGGGCCCGGTAGGGGGTGATGATGCCCAGGGTGGCGGCAGAAAACTCCCATTCGTTGGTTTGGTAAATGCCTTGGAAGGAGCGTACAATCTCACAGATTTTGTCGGCCTCGTGTTGGTTGGTTTTGGTGGAGGCATTTGTCGTATCTGCCGGGGTGTTGAAAAAGAGCATGCGGCGGCGGGCCAGCAGTTGTTCCAAATCGGAGGCCTGGGAGCTGGACTCGTAATTCAGCGCAGCGGTTTGTTGGCGGCGACGGGCGATGCCCTCTGGCAGGATTTGCAGTTTGCCTTCGTAGAAATATTCATTGGGAAAATCCATGATGACCTGGTGCATGCGTCCTTGGTGACTGAGCTGTGCATAGGCCCATTCCCATTTTTGTTCCAAGCATCGTTTGTAAAGTCGTTCGAAGAGAGAATCCCGCCTGTCGAACAGGCCAATGGAGCGCAGTTTGGGATCTGTGATGGTCGATTGTTCTTTGTCCTGGACCACCACTGCGGGCAATTGGCGATGGTCGCCGATGAGGATGAATTGTTTGAATTTTGGCAGCAGTCCCACCAACAAAGGCTCCAAGATTTGGGAGGCTTCGTCTATGACCACCCTTTGGAAGGTTTTGAGCTGCAACAATTCCTGCTTGTTGGAAACAGAGGCCACTGTACTGACAATGATCCGATGCTTGTCGATCAATTCTTTGAGCCCTTGGCGAGTGTTGATCTTTTCCAATTGCACCGAGAAGAGTCGGTCCCGAAACGCTTCGGCAGTGGCATAACGCGAGCCAATGCGCAGATACTCCTCCCGGGCATATCGGTCGATGCTCTCGATGGCCTGGCAAATTTCGTCCACCGCTCGATTGGTGTAGGCCAGCAGGAGAAGGTTTTCATCGGTGTAATTGAGAATGTAGCTCACAAAATGCTTGAGCATCATGCTGGTTTTTCCCGTGCCAGGAGGCCCCCACAGCAGAAAGTAGTCTTCGGCGGAGATCATCCTGCGGAAAATGTGTTGTTGCTCCTCTGTGAGATCGCTGGGAGGCTTGAGGTCTGTTGGGGGCAGTTGTCGGGGCGGGCGAATGCCCAGCAGGAGGTCTTTTTTGGATTCGGAGTATTGGACAAAGCGGAACAGGTTGCGATACATTTCTGTAAAGCTGCTGTCCATCATATCGTGCTCCAGATTCCAGTAGATGTCTGATTGAAAAATTCGATCGTTGAATTGCTTGGAGCGCAGGCGGACGCTTACCCCTTGGTCATCGATTTGAATGATGGTGCATTTGAAAATTTGGTGACTCAACACATTGTCTCCTTCTTCCAAATAGGGATACAAAACGGCGATGTCGCCTTTGCGGAAGTTGGCCAGCCGATTGGTTTTTTCCGTCTTGTCAAATTGAATGATGGGATCGGACTCCAGGCATTTTTTTTCGCGAATGGCCAAGTGACTGATGATGTCGAAGGAGGCCTCTTTTTCCTCCAGGTCGTTGAGCCACAAAGAAGCCAAGCCATTGACATTGTCCAGACCTTGTATGCCGGTCTTGGCCAGCCACTGTTCGTGGGCGATGAAGGCGGAAAAGGCGGTGAAGTAGTGGCGGTCGATGGATCGCATGCCCGCATATACCTTTTCAAAAAGTGCCAAGTCGCGCGCAATGAATCCCTTGGCGGCTGACATTCGGTCGGGGCGGAGGAGACTGAAAAAATTGGGACTGTCGAGAGGCTGCTCCTGCAGATTGGCAATGCCCCTTTCGATGGCGACGATTTGGTTGCGAATCTGAATGGCTTCCAACTGCTGGGCGCGCACGGCTGGTGCAAAGCGGAGTTGCCGATCGTCTACCCCGGAGTACAAGATGAAATTGGCTGGTGCAATGCCTTTTTCAAAAACCGACTTGATGATCAGGTCGTACAGCAAGGTTTGGGTAAAATGGTTGCTGCTGATGCCGTAGGTGTTGGGCTTGAATGGCTTGCCACTTTTCAATTCTACGATGGCGGACTGCTTGTGGCTGTCGGGCTGTTTGTAAAATACGTCCAGTCGCCCTTGCAGGCCATAGGTCTCCGAGTAAAAACTGGGTTCGAGCAAGCAATCCGCAGGCTGGATGTCACTTGCAGGAAAATCCTGTACGAGGACTCTTTTGAGATTGACAAAGTGCTTTTGGGAACGCTGCATGATTTCCCGCACGATGGAATTCTCGAAAATGGCAAATGCCAGTGGATTGAGTTGAAAGACCTTGGGAAAGATTTCTTGGAAGGTCCGCTCACCATCGGTCATCAGCTCGTCGAGGAAGAAGTTGGCGATGTTTCCGATCATGAGGTGCTTGCTGGTCTCGAAGGGCAGGTATTTTTTGAGCAAGTACAGCATGGGGGCTGCTCCGAAGTCCTTGAAGCATTCCGACACGGCAGAGACATCGACCAGGTAATCGGGCTCCAAGACAAAGGCACGAGGTCGGTAAATGCCATCTTTGCCCACCTCCACATCGATCAGATTGAGGGAAACCGGAAAGCGGAAAGTGGTCCGAATCTGGTCAATGGTCGGATTGAAATTTTCATTGCGGTGTGGGATGTTGTACTGGACCCTTTGAATTTCCTCCGGTTGTTCTTCCGAGCGGACGATGAGCTGGTCATTGGCGGCATCATCTTGGAGGGCCACCACTCGCAGTCGGGCGTGAAATGCCTGTACTTCGGCCAGTGGTCGGTCAAAAGTGGGGGCGGCCACTTGCAGGTGCTTGGGCCATTCTGCCTGCAGGAGCCGGGCGATGGATTGCCCTACGGCATAGAGACCTTGTTGGTACACCTGATCGGCTTTCTTGCCGGGCAGCGATCCTTTGTTGAGGCGGCGGCGCGCATGGGTTCGGAAGGCGTGGACTTGGAATTGGAGGGCCTTGGGCAGTTCATATTTGTGGCCGACGTAGGCGATGCGGGCGAAGAGGGTGGTAAATTGCAGTCGCTCGGCCTTGGTGAGTTCGACGTACAGCAGGTTGAGTAAGCGATACAGAGCCGTTACTTTTTCCCATAGATCGATGGGCTGTTGCTGAATTTTTTCCACCTCCCGGTAAAAAAGCTGTGCAAGTTTTTGTTCTTTTGGCGTCGCCCTTTGCATGGGTGGAAAAGTACAAAAAAGTGCTGGAATTCGATTCCCTCCCTGGCAAATAGTTTTCCGACGGGCAGAGGATGTGAGTTTTGGCGTATCATTCCTTATTGGACAAGACGTATCTTTGCTCCTGATGAAGCGAAAAGAGACTTATCTGTTTTCCTTGTTGTACCTACTGGCTGCGGCCTTGGTATTGCTGTTCTCCAATGGCACAGGCGACGCTGGCGACAGCGTACAGCACCACCTATTGGCCCGCTCTGCCTTCGCCCACCCTCACCTCTTGCTCGATTTGTGGGGCAAGCCCATTTACACCTTGCTGAGTGCTCCCTTTGCCCAGTGGGGCTTTGTGGGAAGTCAATGTTTCAATGTGTTGGTCAGCTTGGCTTCCCTCTTGCTCACCCTAGAGGTCGCCCGCTATTTTCGATACCCACGCCCTTGGCTGGCCGCCCTTTTTCTCTTGGCTGCTCCCTATCACATTGTCCTGATTTTTTCTGGCTTGACAGAACCACTCTTTGGCCTGTTCCTCAGTGCCGCACTCTACCTGGGACTTTGTCGGGACCGATGGGCTTGGGCTGTGTTGCTCTTGTCCTTCATGCCCTTCGTCCGCTCCGAAGGCATGATCATGTGCGGCGTTTTTGGCCTGTATTTGCTCTGGCGACGGCAGTGGCAATTGTTGCCGCTTTTCTTGGTTGGACACCTTTTTTATTCGCTGATCGGAGGGTGGGTCTTTGGTGACTTTTTGTGGTTGTTCAACAAGAGTCCCTACGCTGCTCTGCATCCCTATTTGGAGTCTGAAGCTCATTGGTACGACTTTGCCGAGCGCCTCAACTACGTCATTGGCATCCCATTGTATGGCTTGTTGGTTTTGGGTCTATTGAGCATTCTGGTGAAAGCCTATGGGAAGGACTATCGAAACCGAACGGCAGAAATTGTCTTGATTGTGGGAGGCTTTTTGGCATTTTTCGTGGCGCATTCTCTGTTTTGGACCCTGGGTATATTCAATTCAATGGGACTCAAGAGGGTATTGGTAGGGGTGATGCCCTTGGTGGCCTTGATGGCTTTGCGAGGGTTTCACTTTGTCCGCTTCTTGGCCCGCCGCCTGCCAAAGCTCCAGCGCCTCTTGTCTTATGGGGTGTTGGGGTATGTATTGATTTTTCCGTTTACTTCCAATCCGGCTGCCCTGCGATTGCCAGAAGATTTTCAGCTGTGGCCCGAGCAGACCTTGGCCCATGAAGTAGCCGAGTACATTCAGAAGAACGAGTTGGACCAAGCTCAAACCCGATTTTTTTACACCCACCCTTATCTCAGTATGGCCTTGTCGGTGGATCAATACGATCCCAATCGTCGACTGGCTTTGGACGTGCTCCGACAAGTGGAGGCCCACCCGGGAGACCTCATCATTTGGGATTCTTGGTTTGCTGTGGCGGATAGTCACTTGAGTTTGGAACAACTCCAGGCCCTTCGCCCACTGCAAGTCATTGAGGACTTTCAGAACAGTGATCATCGCTATGTCCTCCTTCGCCCAATTCCTCAGTAAATTTCTGCTTACCTGGCTGGGTACGAACCATTTTGGAGAGACACATGGAAGTGTCGACTCAGTATTGAGCATTCACCTCCAACCCCCTTTTGTCATGAAAAATGTTGCCTTACTCTTTCTCTGCACCCTGTTTTTGTCCTCTGGCCTTTTGGCGCAGCCAGGTTCTTACCGCTCTGGAAAAAAGAAGTGTCCGGATATGGCAGTCACTCAATTGTATGCCCAGACGGTCATCATTGATCCGCCTCCTGCCAACAACCCCGTCCAATATTCCATTTGGGCGATTGTCAAAAACGTGGGGACACAGAGCTTGTCTCCCAAACCTTCCGGCTACTCTGCCTTTCTGTATGCAAAGACAAAGAGTGGCTGGAAATTGCTCAAGCGCTATCCGTTGCCCAGCATGAATCCAGGGCAGGAGTACCCACTGAGCTACCAATTGCCATTGGCTTCTGTGACAAAGGTTCCCTCCATCATGATCCGACTCATGCCTTCTGTACGAGGTGCTCGAAATCCTGATTGCAATCTGCGCAACAATGTTCGCTACCACCGGGCCAGACCTTTGTCGGGACCGACTGGTTTACAGGCGAGGGGAAATTGAAAAAGGGAAAGCAACTTGTGATTGCTTTCCCCTTTCTATGGTCAACACTTGGAAGTGTGTATTAGTCTTTCTTGACTGCTTTGCTTTCTGTAACGATGGCCTTGAATGTATCAGGATGATTCATTGCCAGATCGGCAAGTACTTTGCGGTTGAGGCCGATCTCACTTTGGCTCAATGCGTGGATCAAGCGAGAATAGGTCGTGCCGTTGATGCGGGCAGCTGCATTGATACGGGCGATCCACAGGCGGCGGAAAGCACGCTTTTTGTTGCGGCGGTCGCGATAGGCGTAGGACAATCCCTTTTCAACAGCATTTTTGGCTACTGTATAGACCTTGGAACGTGCGCCCCAGTATCCTCTGGCGGCTTTTAGAATTTTTTTGCGCCGTTTTCTGGAAGCTACGGCGTTGACTGAACGTGGCATTTAGTTGTTTTTAGTACCATGCAGAGATCTGTCAGATGCTTGACGGAGGCGATGGGCCTCACCTGCATGCTCGTTAAAAAAATGGTTTACCTCATGCAAAGCAGTGCCTTGATTCTGTTTTCGTCTCCTTTGCAGGCAAAAACAGTAGAACCGGCCAGGCGTTTCTTTGCTTTCTTGCTTTTCTTACGCATCAGGTGAGAGGTCCGTGCTTGGAACCGCTTGATTTTGCCTGATCCAGTGCGCTTGAAGCGCTTCTTGGCACTGGAGTGCGTTTTCATTTTAGGCATAATTCGAAAATTTCTACAGCCAAATGGATGTGGCTAGTGATGAAAACAATCTCCACCCGCTGGTAGCTGGTGAAAACGGATGGCAAAGATAGGGAAAAGCCTGTGGAATCACAAGATATGCGAAAAAGCTTTTCCGAGGGAAGTCAGAAAAGCTTTTTCGAGCGTTCGTAGCACAGAGGTGTATCTGTGGTTATTCTTTTTCTTTCTGGGCCTCTTTGGGAGCGTCTTTTTTCTTGATGACCTTTTTGGGGCTGATGATGACGATCATGCGGCGACCTTCCATTTTTGGAAGAGCTTCTGGACTTCCGTATGCATCGAGTTCTTTGAGGAAGCGCAGCAAGAGCAGTTCTCCACGGTCTTTGAACACGATGGTTCTACCACGGAAGTGTACATATGCTTTTACTTTTGCACCTTCTTCGAGAAACTTTTTGGCGTGTCTCAGCTTGAATTCAAAGTCGTGGTCACCCATGTTGGGACCAAAGCGAATTTCTTTGACGATGGTTTTGACAGCCTTGGCCTTGATTTCCTTTTCTTTCTTCTTCTTTTGGTAGAGGAACTTTTTGTAGTCAATAATTCGACATACCGGAGGAGAGGCTTTGGGGGAGATTTCGACCAGATCGAGTCCCAGGTCTTCGGCCCAGCGAAGGACTTGGCGAGTGGGGTAGACGGCCACCTCTACGGGGCGACCAGCAACGCGGCTGATGTCAGCTAGGTTGTCGCCAACCAGGCGAATTTCGGGAACGCGAATTTGAAAGTTGGTTCTAAATGCGGGACGAGTGTCTTTTTGATATGAAGATCTTCTTCCTTTTCTTGCTTTTGCCAAATGAATTTTCGTTTTAATGAAGAAATAGTAGTCTTATCCAATAGGATAACAGTATAGTAGACTAGATTGGTTCAATGAATCGCGGATAGTTTTGCACTTTCGGGACTCCTATCCGATAAAAATACAAAAAAGTACATCCAATCATACGGCTGGATGTACTTTTATGGGGTAGACTGCAAGCTTTATTCGCTCACGTCTGTGTTGACTTCTTTGACTGACTGGATGTCAAGACCTTTTTCTTCTGCATTCATCACTGCCTCCATGACACTGCCCTCAGGCGGATTGTTGTTGAGGATGAATTCAGCCAGTGGGTCTTCGATGTACTTCTGGATGGCCCGGTGCAATGGACGAGCACCAAACTGTGGATCGAAGCCTTTTTCGGCCACAAACTTCTTCGCCTCAGGAGACAAACGCAGGCTGTACCCCATGCCTTCGAGGCGGCCGTAGAGGTCTTTGAGCGTGATGTCGATGATTTTGAAGATGTCGTCTTGGTCCAAGCTGTTGAAGATGACCACGTCGTCAATCCGGTTGAGGAATTCAGGCGAGAAGGTCCGCTTCAGAGCGTTTTGAATGACGCCTTTGCTGTGATCTTCTGCGGCATCTTGGCGAGCCTTGGTCTGGAAACCAACGCCTTGTCCGAAATCTTTCAATTGGCGGACACCGATGTTGGAAGTCATGATGATCAAGGTATTTTTGAAATCCACCTTGCGGCCCAGTCCATCTGTCAATTGGCCATCGTCCAGCACTTGCAGCAAGATGTTGTACACATCAGGGTGTGCCTTTTCGATTTCATCCAACAAAACCACTGAGTAGGGCTTGCGGCGAACTCTTTCGGTCAATTGACCACCTTCCTCGTACCCGACATAGCCTGGAGGCGCTCCAATCAGTCGGCTGACAGAGAATTTTTCCATGTATTCACTCATGTCGATGCGGATCAGGGCATCCTCTGAGTCGAAAATGTATCTTGCCAATGCTTTGGCCAGCTCCGTTTTACCCACCCCGGTAGGACCGAGGAAGATGAACGAACCGATGGGTTTGGAAGGATCCTTCAGCCCGATGCGGTTGCGCTGGATGGCTTTGGTTATCTTTACGATGGCTTCGTCCTGGCCGATGATGACCCCTTTGAGGTCTTCGCTCATGCCGACCAGCTTTTTGCTTTCGCTTTGTGCCACGCGGCGGACGGGAATGCCAGTCATCATGGAGACGACCTCCGCAATGTCCTCTTCTCCAACGGGGTAGCGCTTGGTCTTGGCCTCTTCTTCCCATTCTACCTTGGCAAATTCGAGTTGGCGAACCAGTTTGGATTCATCGTCTCTGAGATCGGCAGCCTTTTCGTACTGCTGATTCTTGACGGCCTGGTTTTTCTTTTCCTTGAGTTCCTCGATTTTCTTTTCCAAATCCTCAATGTGCTTGGGAACGTGGATGTTTTTGAGGTGAACTCTGGCCCCTACCTCATCGAGCACATCGATGGCTTTGTCTGGCAAGAAACGGTCGCTGATGTAGCGATCACTCAGGCGGACACACTCTTTGATGGCCTCGTCGGAGTAGTTGACGTTGTGGAATTCCTCGTATTTGGGTTTGATGTTTTCCAGGATGTTCATGGCCTCCTCTGCAGAAGGCGGATCGACGATGACTTTCTGAAAGCGGCGATCCAATGCCCCATCTTTTTCGATGTGTTGGCGGTACTCATCCAAGGTAGAGGCGCCGATGCACTGCAACTCGCCACGCGCCAGGGCGGGCTTGAAGATGTTGGATGCGTCGAGAGAGCCCGTGGCTCCACCCGCTCCCACGATGGTGTGGATTTCGTCGATGAACAGAATGACGTCTCTGGATTTCTCCAGCTCATTCATGATGGCTTTCATGCGCTCCTCGAACTGACCGCGGTATTTGGTACCGGCAACCAGGGCAGCTAAGTCGAGCATGACGATGCGCTTGTTGAACAGGGTGCGCGATACTTTGCGCTGCACGATCCGGAGGGCGAGACCTTCTACGATGGCTGTCTTACCAACGCCGGGTTCACCGATGAGGATCGGGTTGTTCTTTTTGCGGCGGCTCAGAATTTGACTGACTCTTTCGATCTCGTTTTCCCGTCCGATGATGGGATCGAGCTTGTCTTCTTCTGCCAGTTTTGTGATGTCGCGGCCAAAGTTGTCCAAGACCGGGGTCCGAGACTTGGTATTGCCCTTGCGCTGTTGGTAGCGGCTTTCCTCTTCCTCGAAAGGTTCCTCAGACTCAGGTGGTGCCTGGGCGTAGAGGTCGGGATGGGTCAAATCCTGTTCTTGGCGGACATACTCCAATTCAGATTTGTAGATTTCGTAATCCACGTCGAATTGGTGCAGTATTCTGGATGCTAAATTGTCTTTGTGTTTCAGGATGGAAAGCATCAGGTGTTCGGGGCTGATTTCGTCGCTCCTGAGAGATCTGGCTTCAAGGAAGGTGACCTTGAGAACTTTTTCTGCGTGTTTGTTCAGGGGCAAATTGCCCATATTGATGCTTGTTTTTGGTGTAGCACGTCTCTGGATTGAATCCTCGATGGTTTGACGCAGGTCGAGTGTGTCCACGTCGAGAGAATCAAGTACTCTCACAGCCAAGCCCTCCTCTTCGTGCATGATTCCCAGAAGTAAATGTTCGGTACCGATGTAGTCGTGTCCCAGGCGTATGGCTTCGTCCCTACTTCTGGAAATGACTTGTTTGACCTTTGGTGAAAACTTTCTATTCATAATCAATTTTAGTAACCTTCTGGCTTTTATAAAAGGAATAAAACAATATTAAGACTAATTATCCATCTTTACAAGCGTACACAAGTGCATTACTTGAAAAAAACCGCCTATATAAACGGTATAATTAGAAAAAATGGTGCCATGTAGATGAGACAATTCATATTATTTATAAAAAACATATGAATATCTGATCTTTCTTGGCGGTTTTGACGAATAGGATTTCGATGGTGTCGGGTGCGACCTCGGTGGCAGAATTCGGGGTAAATACGCGGATGTCGGCCAGTTGGCAGCAGCAGTTTTTTCGTCATTCATCTTTTACTCTCAGACCATACAGCCAAACATTTCCCCCATCTGGCTCTTTTGTACAATCATACAAACAAACGAATACACGCAAGGGTTCATCACGGATTCAATGGACGTTATTTTTATTTGTAAACAATTGTGGATTAATTGATTGTGCCGATGTAACTGAGCAGCAAATGGATCGATGGAATCTGTAGACTGGCCAGAAAAACTTTTTTCGAATATTAGGTGAATGCAATTTTAATGTCTACATTTGTGAAGACCCCTTTATTGAATATCCAAGCGTCCTGTTGTATGAAGTTTACAGTTGATAAGAAGGAACATTACACTTTGCTGAGCTTGAAAGAAGAGCAGCTGAACTCCACGATTGCTCCTGAACTCAAGTCGGAATTCGTGTTGTTGCACAGCAATGGCGTACAGAATCTCATCTTTGACATGTCGGACATCAAGTTTGTCGACTCCTCTGGATTGAGCTCTATTCTGACTGCTGATCGGTTGTGGAAGGGACAAGGAACTTTCATCCTCACCGGGATGCAACACGAAAACGTCCAGAAGCTCATCAAAATCTCCAGACTGGAAACAGTTTTTACCATCATTCCCACCGTCCAAGAGTCCATCGATTACATATTGATGGAGTCCATCGAGCGGGAACTCAATGCCGATTCCGAGGATTGAGGCCACTCTCCTCTGCCTGATCAATTGCATTCTATGGATTTTGAGCTGTTTATTTTGGGCTGTAATTCTGCTATCCCTGCTCACGGTAGGCATCCCACGGCCCAGTTGCTCCGATTGGACAACCACAGTTACCTGATCGATTGTGGCGAAGGGACACAGATGCGGCTCATGCAATACAAACTTCGCAAAAGCCGGGTCAATCAAATCTTCATCAGTCACTTACATGGCGACCACGTCTACGGTTTGATCGGATTGCTCACTTCGCTGAATTTGGCTGGTCGGCAAACGCCTTTGCAACTCTTCGGTCCCCAAGGCCTTCAAGAATTGATCGAAACAACTGCCCGCCTGAGCGGTTGCATCTTTTCCTACCCCATCCAATATACCCAGGTGGACACAGAGACATCTGCCCATCTGTTTTCTGATGATCTGCTGGATGTATACTCCATTCCACTGGTGCATCGGGTACCGACTTGTGGGTACTTGTTTAAGGAAAAACAGCGCCCTCTCAATTTGCGCCCCGGCATCGTAGAGCAGTGGCAGATTCCCTATCAAGACATCCCCGGCATCAAAGCAGGACAGGATTGGCTCAGTCCAAGTGGTCAGCTCATTCCCAATGGCGAATTGTGTTTGCCCCCCACGCCGACTCGGTCCTACGCTTATTGCTCCGACACTGCCTATTCGGAAGTCATCGTTCCCCTCATCCAGGGCTGCAATCTCCTCTACCACGAGGCGACCTTTCTACACGAACTCGCAGAGCAAGCCACCTTCACCAAGCACAGCACTGCCCTGCAAGCTGCCCAAATTGCCCGGCAGGCTTCTGCCAAGCAGATGATCATCGGACACTACTCCTCTCGTTACATCACGCCCGATGCCTTGGTGGCCGAGGCCCAGACCGTTTTCCCCAATACATTGGCGGCAGTGGAAGGACAGCTGTATCCCATCCCTTGATTTTCTCCAAGCCCGAGAGTGTTAAGACGTAAAATATCTCCTCCCTGCTTCTTGTTGGAACAGTAGGCTTTGCATTTATAGCGGGACATTTTCTAACCTCTCTAGTAAATCGGTCATTCCCATGAGAATCTCAATTCTGTTTTTTTGCTTTTTGCTGTCTCAATCACTTTTCGCCCAACGCTTTTCCATGGGTGCCTATGTGTTTGGCATCAATTCCATCAATCAGTACACGCCCGGCAGTGATCGCCTGGAGGGATTGCGAACGGGCTTTGCACCTGCCACGAGTTGGGGATTGGAGTTTCGATACAAATTGGCAGGGGAGAAGCACTTTCTGGTAGCGGGGGCTGGTTCCATTGGGCAAAAAATACGCTACAACTTTGCGAGGACCCCTGTGACGAGTCCTTGTGCCAATTGCATGCTTCAACAGCAATCCTCTTCTGTGAATTACGATTTGGGGGTTCATTTGGGCTATGGCCAAAATTGGTTTTTCAAGAACCAACGCCATGGGATCAGTTGGGAAGTAGGGGGACTGCTGCGGCGGATGTACTTTGGAGCTGGGAATCCAGGGGTGGGATTTCTCCCGGCTGCCCCCTCTATTGGATCAGGACAAGAGGTTCTTCGCACCCATGAGGTATTTGCTTCGGAGGATGAACAGATGTACCACCCCAGTCTGTACGCTCGAATTGGATACTTTTTCAAAGGCAAGAAAAACAGCCGTCGGACCTATTTGCTGTCCTTGATTTACAATCACGGCCTGAAGGATGCCAGGTATCTCAATGTAGAGTACTCAGATTTTGGCAATGGAAAATTCTACCGCATGGGACTGGCGGCCGATGGGACGTATTTGGGGCTGGGATGTGTCTTGTACTACGACTTGGGCAAGCGATCTGGTTGATGCGCCGACTCAACGCCTGTTTTCTCTCAGGGCCATGCGGCGAATGTTGAGTCGTTCGATGTCCGATAGGAAGTTGTCCACATTGTAATGTTCCGGTTGGTACCAGCTTTTGCGTTTGTAGTGGTGAAAGGTTTCCTCATCCCGGAAGATGTATCCGTGAGCAGCATAGATTTCATTGATCATCTTACGGAGTTCTCTGGGAGAATGCTGTTCCAATTCATCAGCAGATAAGATGCGAACCGAAGTGTAGGGATATTGTCGTTCCAGATTGATGGAGTCTTGTCGTTGGAGTTGGACAAACTGGTTGCGTTTGTTGATGCGGTAGTTTTCGTAGTAGTGAAATTCCACTACGGAATTGTCTTCCCGAAAGTTTTTGATGGAAATGGCTTGCCACTCTTGTGGAATGCTATTTTTGGCAGGGCCGTTTGTCAGCTCCTCGTTTTTGTAGAGTTCATCCACCTTGTAAAAGTCGTAGTATTCCAATTCCAGGATGTTGTCATCCAGCATGTTGATCGTGACGCTGCCGTCGTAGGAAACGTCTTTGAGTTCTATGATGTCGATGATCTCTCCGTCGGTGGCAAAAAGGCCCAAGTAGGCGCTTCCCTCTGTTTCGTTTTCGACAGTATACTCGTAGTAGAGCAAATGGGTAGAGTCAGGCGAGTGGATCAGGCGCGCGTAGAGTTCGTGGTCTTGAAAGATGGTAGAGTCGGGGAGAAACAGGCGGGCCATTTGTTGGATCTTCTCGTTGGGGACGGTCCCTGGCTTGAGGGAAATGGCCCGCAGAAAGTTGTCGAACTGCTTGGTTGAGTGGACCTGGCGTTCTTTGACGTCTTGTTTGACCTCCGGTTCTTGTGCCGATGGACTGGTGTTGTAGTTGGTCTCACAAGCCAGCAAAAGAAATATCATTCCTAGTATCGATGCGCTCCACTTCATTGCTTTGATATATCTGTTTTTATTCATTCAAACTCCTATAACCATACCAAATTGCCCATTCCACAGGTGGAATCTCGTCGGGCATTGATCAGTTTATCAATTCAGAGATCGTTTGTCTAGTCGGGTGATGAGGGAGGTTTGTGTGTCCTTTCCTTTGTAACGTAGCTTTTTACAGAAAGGTTGTTTTGCGGCCCCAAAGCTATGGAAAAAGCAGCAGATTTTCACAAAATATGAACAAACAAACATATGTTTTGATAAAAAAATGTCCGTGTTTTTGAGTGAATATAACAATGAGTTTTCAAAATCTTTTTTTGGGTATTTTCTCATTTTTTTTGCCCTTTTTCTAAAAAAGAAGAACCGCATTTTATTTTGAATTGGTTTTATATTTTATTTTATATTCTGTTTTTAATTAACAAATTAAAATTAAATTTTTTAAATGACTTTTTGAATAGTGAATTGCTTGTCTGCTTTGCACTTTAGAATAATATTGTATGACTTGCATTTGAACTTCCTTTCGCACATATTTGTATTATCAATCGACAATATCAATAAAACTTTTTATAACCTTTTTTCCAGATGGCAATAGCTAATGTCATGGCCTGTGTTTGCAACTGTTGTTGCTGTATGAAGAGCCCCCACTCTGGAAAGATTCCTATTTAATGACTTGTAAGTAATGTCAACTAGATCACATAGGAGCGCCTTTCCAGAGTATACTTTGGAAAGGCGCTCGGCATTTATGAACAATTCATCCTATGTTGATTCTTTGGCAAATAAAACAAACCTATAACGATGAGTGGCAACTTAGACCTTAGAAAAATCAGTGATGCGGCAGCAAGGGACATCATCGAGATGCAAAACAAAATTGCAGCCTTCAAAAAAGGAGACATCCAAGAAGAGCGCTTCAAGCACTACCGCCTGACCAGAGGTGTCTATGGGCAGCGCCAGTTGGGGGTTCACATGTTCCGCACCAAGATCCCATTTGGCAAACTGACCAGCGAGCAATTGATCGCCTTGGCCAACGTATCCGAAAAGTATACCAATGGCAATCTGCACCTGACCACCCGCCAGAACATCCAAATGCACTACGTCAAACTGGATGATGCACCTGCCATCTGGACCGAGCTTTCGGCGGTCGGTGTCACTGCTCGGGAGGCTTGTGGAAATACCGTTCGGAACCTCACCGCTTCTGTCAATGCAGGCATAGACCCAGACGAATTGTTTGATGTGTCTCCCTATGTTCAGGCCGTGTACGAATACTTCCTGCGCAATCCCATCTGCCAGGAAATGGGCCGCAAGATCAAGCCTGCTTTTTCGTCCAGTGACCGCGACTCAGCTTATACTTATTTTCACGATTTCGGTTTCATCCCTCGCATCCAGGAGCGCGATGGCAAAGAGATCAGAGGATTCAAATTGGTGGTAGCTGGCGGCTTGGGTGCCCAATCAATGGTTGCTCAAACAGCCTACGAATTCATCGAAGAAGACCAGATCATCCCGTTCATGGAAGCAGCCATTCGGGTGTTTGACCGCTATGGAGAGCGCGAAAGACGGCTCAAGGCCCGCATGAAGTTCATGCTGAAAAAGATGGGCTTGGAGGCATTCATGCAGCTGATAGAGGAGGAGCGCACCGCCATCAAGAATAAATCCTACGTCATCGACCGCAGCTTGGTATCTGAATCCAGCCCGGCTCCCTGCCAGGAACCACCTACCAAGGAAGCTTACGATGAAGACAAATACCAGTTTTGGCTGGCCACCAATGTATACGAGCAAAAGCAAAAAGGCTACTACGCCGTTCAGGTGCGCGTACCCCTGGGCGACATCGATGCCGAAAGAGCCCGCCGCTTTGCCAAACTGGTCAAAGAATTTGCTGCCGACGACATTCGCATCAGCGTCAACCAAGGCTTCGTCCTGCGCTTTGTCCGCCCAGAAGCCTTGCCACATATTTTCAACGAACTGAGCAAACTGAGTCTGGCCAAGCCCGGCTTCGATACCATCGCAGACATTACCTCCTGCCCAGGTACAGACACTTGTAACTTGGCCATCACCAATTCTACCGGACTGGCGGGCGCACTGGAGGAAGTCATCCAGGAAGAATACCCACAGCTCATCGAGTCTTCCGACATCAAAATCAAGATCAGTGGTTGCATGAACTCCTGTGGACAGCACATGGCTGCCAACATCGGTTTGCACGGCAGCTCCATCACCAAGGGCGCCTTGGTGGTACCAGCGATGCAGATCGTCATGGGGGGAGGTGTAGACGAAGAAGGAAAAGGCTTTGTGGCTGAGCGCGTCATCAAGTTGCCGACCAAACGCATCCCCGATGCCGTTCGCCTCATCCTCAACGACTACGAAGACAACTCCACCGAGGGAGAATACTTCAACGACTTTTACTACCGCAATGGCAAAAAGTACTTCTACAACTTGCTCAAGGCCCTGGGCGCCAAGGACAGCTTGACGGAAGCCGACGCCATCGACTGGGGCCACGATGGCAAGTACGTACAGGCCGTAGGTGTGGGAGAATGTGCTGGTGTGGCCTACGACATGGTGGGAACCATCATCAAGGATGCCAGGGAAAAGGTCCAACTTTCCAAAGAGGCAATTGAAGAGGGCATCTGGGCCGACAGCATCTACCACAGCTACAGCTCCTTTGTCGTCGGTGCCAAGGCCTTGCTACTCGGCAGCGATGTCAAGTGCAATACCCAAAAAGGCATCATCAACGACTTCGAAAAGCACTATGTGGAGGAAAAGGGCTTTGCCATCGAAGGTGGGCAATTTCCCGAGCTGGTCTTGCAGATCAACAAAAACGAACCCTCCGAGGCTTTTGCCCACCAATATTTGGAACAGGCGGAAACCTTCTTTAAGCAGGTCCTGACGACCCGCGAGCAACAATTGAAAGATTCCGGTGAAGACAAAGAAGTCATCGGTACCTATTACAACGCATAAGCGCCACCCATACAAAATCAAAAAAATGAACCCTACGACAATCCATCCGAAAATTACCCTCGTCGGCGCCGGACCCGGAGATCCGGAATTGATGACAATGAAAGGCATGAAAGCACTCTGGAGTGCCGACGTGGTCTTGTACGATGCATTGGTCAATCCTGACATATTGAAGGAGGCGCCCGAAAATGCTGTCAAAGTGTATGTGGGCAAACGAGCCAACAACCACCGCTACAGCCAGGACGAAATCAACCTGATGTTGGTGCAATTTGCCTTCACCCATGGACATGTGGTCCGCCTCAAAGGAGGAGATTCATTCGTCTTTGGTCGGGGCCATGAAGAATTGCAATTTGCCAAGGCATTTGACATAGAAACCACGGTCGTACCAGGCATCTCCAGTTGCATCTCGGTACCTGAGTTGCAGGAAGTACCGCTGACCCGTCGGGGATTGAACGAGAGCTTCTGGGTGCTCACGGGGACCACTCGCTCCGGCGCTCTTTCGGAAGACATTCAGTTGGCCGCTCAATCCAGTGCCACAGCTGTCATCCTGATGGGCATGCGCAAGTTGCCACAGATTGCAGACATTTTTTCTGCCCACGGAAAGACCAATACACCTGCGATGGTCATACAAAGCGGAAGCTTGCCCGAGGAAAAGGTCGTACTGGGAACTGTAAAAGACATTGCCCAAAAAGTGGAAAAGGAGGGACTGGGTTCTCCCGGAATCATCATCATCGGCGAAGTCGTGAAGCTTCATCCCGAACTCAACTACGAGGCAGTTGACAAGAGCTTACAACTACAAGACATTACCAGAATCAAAAACGCCCACTGAGGCCGCTAACTGAAACGCGCTGACCATGACGCAAAACATAAGAACAAAACTAGGCAAACTACAGCAAGGAGGTATCACCAGCAGAGAGGTCGATGAGCTGAATGCCATCTTTACCCCTTTGGACTTCAAGCAGCGCATTGCAACGCTCTACAAGTACTTCAATCAATCAGAGGTCTTGTTTACTTCCTCCTTTGGGACCAAATCCGTCTTCCTCATCCACCTGATGCATCAGATTCGACCGGACCATCCCATTTATTTCATCGACACGACCTACCACTTCCAAGAGACCTTGGCGTACAAGCGTCAACTCATTGATCGCTATGGATTGAAGGTGGTGGACATACAGCCCGATGCCATTCAGAACGAATTGACGCGGGAGGAGTCCTGGTGGAAAGACCACCCCAAGATGTGCTGCACCATCAACAAGGTCGTACCCCTGGAACCCATCGTGGAAAAGCACGAGGTGTGGATCAGCGGTTTGATGGGCTATCAGACGCCCTTTCGGGCCCACCTGCGTGTATTCGAAAAGCAGGGAGACATCCTCAAATTTCACCCATTGGTGGACATAGACGAAGGAGAATTTTTATTTCACATTTCCAAATACAACTTGCCACCACATCCGCTGGAAGCCAAAGGCTACGGCTCGGTCGGTTGCGAAAATTGCACCGTCAAAGGAAAAGGCCGGGAAGGTCGCTGGGTCGGTTCCGAAAAAACCGAATGCGGCTTGCATCCCAATTACTTTAACAAAAAAAAGAACTAGCATCATGAACATGTTGTCTAAACCCATCGAGAAGACTACAGACGTTACAGAAACCGACTTGCTGATCATTGGCGCCGGCCCATGTGGATTGTTTACCGTATTCGAAGCTGGACTGCTCAAGCTGCGTTGTCACCTGGTGGATTCTCTGCCGCAAGCAGGTGGCCAGCTCACAGAAATTTATCCCAAAAAGCCCATCTATGACATTCCGGGCTTTCCGTCCATCCTCGCAGGAGACCTGGTGACCAATTTGATGGAACAGATCGCTCCCTTCAAACCCGGATTTACCCTGGGCGAACGGGCCGAGAAAATTGAGAAGTTGGAGAATGGGCACTTCAAACTCACCACCAGCAAAGGCAGCATCATCACCGCTCCGGTCATCGCCATTGCAGGCGGACTTGGTTGCTTCGAACCTCGCAAGCCACCCATTTCCAACATTGCGCAGTTTGAAGACAATGGAGTCGAATACATCATCAAAGATCCAGAATTCTATCGCGACAAGCGCGTGGTAATTGCAGGAGGAGGGGACTCAGCACTCGATTGGACCATCTTCCTGGCAGATGTGGCCAAAGAGGTCATGCTCATCCACCGCCGCAAGCAGTTCCGGGGGGCATTGGACAGTGTGGAAAAAGTGATGCACTTGGCCGACCAGGGGCGCATCAACCTGATGACCGATGCACAAGCCGTCGGACTGAACGGAACCGACCGCCTCGAAGAAGTTGTCATCAAGTCCAAGACACAAGGAGAAATCATCAAATCAACCGACCACTTCATCCCACTTTTCGGTCTATCGCCCAAACTGGGCCCCATTGCCGATTGGGGGCTGACCATCGACAAGAATGCCATCGAAGTGGATACCCGCGACTACAGCACCAATGTACCGGGCATCTACGCCATTGGCGACATCAATACCTATCCGGGCAAGCTCAAGCTGATCCTGTGTGGCTTCCACGAGGCAACCCTCATGGTCCAGTCTGCCTTCAAGCACATCAATCCGGACAAGAAGATCAGTTTCAAGTACACCACCGTCAACGGAGTGGAAGGTTTCTAAATCATTTAGATCCTCAAACATGTAGGGGCAGAGGCTGAAGTCTTTTTTACAGGGCTTTGGCCTCTGCTGTTTTGATGCCGGAGGGAAGGTCCTATCTTTGTGGGAAACAAACGCTTTGAGCTTGCGAATTCTGATTGCTCCCGATGGTTTCAAAGACGCGCTTCCAGCCCTGGATGTGGCCAAAGCCATGGCCGCAGGCTTGCGAAAGCAACATCCCCTGGCCCAGTATCGACTCTTTCCCATGGGCGATGGGGGCGAAGGAACCTCCGATGTTCTCATCCACCACCAGAATGGCCAGCGCATTGAATGCACCGTTGACGATCCATTGGGTCGCCCGGTACAAGCATTTTATGGCTTGAGCCAGGATGGACAAACCGCCTATGTCGAAATGGCGCAGGCTTCCGGTTTGCAACGGCTGCAGCAGAACGAGCGCAATCCCTTGTACACGTCGACCCATGGCACTGGCCAGCTCTTGCTCGATGCCATCCGGCGGGGTGCCCGTCACCTCATCTTGTGCATCGGTGGGAGTGCGACCAATGACATGGGCACTGGCATGGCAGCAGCTTTGGGCCATCGCTTTGCAGATGAGGAGGGGCGAGTCATTCCCCATCCGGTGGGAGAGGACCTTGGGCGGATTGCTTGGCTGGACAAAGAGCAGTTGTCATTTGATCCCTCTTTGGTGCGGACTACCGTCCTGTGCGATGTGGACAATCCCTTGTATGGACCGCAGGGAGCTGCCCATGTGTATGCTGCGCAAAAGGGGGCCGACACTGCTGCGATCGATCTTCTTGATGCGGGGATGCGGCACTTGGCTGGGCGCCTAGAGGTGCAGTGGGGCTGCGATGTGGCTGAGCATCCTGGCGCAGGGGCCGCGGGCGGACTGGGCGCTGGTTGTCTGGCCTTTCTGAATGCGGAGCTCCGATCTGGCATTGAAGTGGTGATGGCGCAAAGCCGTTTTGACGAAGCCTTGGCCTGGGCCGATGTGGTATTGACGGGAGAGGGACGGATTGATGGGCAGAGCCTTCGGGGCAAATTGATCCACGGCATTTGTCAACGGGCGGTACAGCATCGGGTTCCGGTGGTCGCATTGTGTGGTCGCTTGGATGCGACGGACGAACAGATTCGACTCATTGGCTTGCAGGCGGCTCATGCCATCAGCCCACGAAGCCTTCCCTTGGCAGAGGCACTGGCAGCCACTCGGGACAATTTGGAAAAAGCCGCTGCTACACTGGTTAAAATTCCCGGATTTTGAGATTGCGGAAAGAGAGTTGACCTTCGCAAGCTTGCAGTAAGATGTGTCCTGCCGCCGTTTCTCCAAACTTGGGAAAATTGTTGTATTTGCTGTGATGAACCAATGCCCGATACATGGGGGTGTTGCGTTCGAATTCCACTGTTTTGAAACCGTTGAGCCAGTGCTCGATTCGATTGCCTTTGACGATGATGTGTGCCCGGTTCCACTGTCCAATGCCTCGAAAGACTTTGGAACGATTGGGGGTGGATAGATTTTCGGCTGGAATCAGGTCGTACAAACTGGCCAGCGTCCTGTTGCCACTGACTCCTCTTTTGGCTTCCGGATGATGTTGGTCATCCAAAATTTGAAATTCCAATCCCACCGCATCGCCTTGTTCTTCCAGGAGTGCCGGATCGATGAAATACTCAATCCCACTGTCGACTCCTTTGCCAATTTTGAAATCGACGATCAATTCAAAGTCTCCATAGGTCTCTTCGGTCATGATGTCCTCGGCGTAGATCGGTTTGCCAGCCGGAGTGCTTGCTGTGCGCAGCTCGCCATCTGCCATGGTCCAGCCCTTTTGGGGAAATACAGGCTGCTGAACGGCCCGCCAGCCTTGGGCAGATGTGCCGTCCCACAGCAGGCGCCATCCCCGTCGTTTTTCAGATGCTGTCAAGCTGTTGGGAATGTAGTTGAACTCTGGCACTTTGGGGTGCATGGACCACCGGCTTTCTTCCAACTGACTGGTCTTGATGCGGATGTTGCGCCACATCACACGACGATTTTTTTCCTCCTTGCTGTCGATGCTGTGAACTTGCAAACCAATGAACCCCCTGCTGTCCTGTTCGTCGACCAAGTTGGCGCAGTTGATGCCATTGACATAGGTGCGAATTTGGGAGCCAATGGCTTCGACCCGAATGTGGTTCCATCTTCCATTTTTGAATGCTTGCCTTCCCATGGGGTTTTGGCTGAGCGGATAGAGCCAGCCCCGGCGCGCTTCGTCGTAAATGCCGCCACTGTAGGCCCGTTGACTGGGATCGATTTCGACTTGATAGCCATAGACCCGTCCTTTGCGGTAGTCTGGATCACTTTGACTCCGGAACTGCACGCCAGCATTCAGTCCCGCATCCACCTTGACATCAAATTCGAGGATGAAATCGCTGAACTCTTCTTTGGTACACAGAAAGCTGTTGGGAGTATTCAATTTGGCAATGCCAATGATGGTACTGTCTTTGACCCGATATTCTGCCTGTCCGTTGCGCTGTTGCCAGCCGCGAAAGTCCGTTCCGTTGAACAATTCCTGCCAATCGTCTTGCTGGGCAAAAAGGCTTAGAGGACTCCACAGGAGCAGTAAAAACATAAGATGGAAAAGCTGGTATTTGCAGTACATAATATGGCAATAGTTGAGGTTTAGCGATTTTCAGTTTATATTGGTATATTAGAAATCGAAAAAAAGCACTCGGCATTTTGTAACCCAGATTTCCTTATACTAAAAACGATTTTTTTGATACTATTCCCCCTTTTATCCCCCTCTTGATGGCAACGGCCAGCAAAATTGTGGGCGTGATTTGGATGGAATCGAAAATCTTTGTTTTACCCCATCGGCACAACTTATGTTACAGGGGATTCAAGTTTTTGAAGGTGTTTGGGAATTTTGTCTTCGCGGCAATGCATTTCGCCACTTAATTCACGATGTTCTCTATGGAGTCAACCCACAACCACCGTCGTTGGTTTTTGAAGAAAGGAACTTTGGCAAGCTTTGCTTTTCTATCGGCCCCGCAGATGATACAGGCGGCGCTGTCGGCTGAGCTGTCCTCTGATCTAGATTTTACAGCTTCGGCGGAAGAAGCGGGACGCGTCTTGCTCTTTCAGGGAGATTCCATTACCGATGCTGGGCGGTCGAGGGCGCACTACTATCCCAACCAGGCTGCTGGCATGGGTGGTGGATATGTGTACCAGATTGTCTCCCATTTGTTGGGACGCTATCCCGAGCAAGGGTTTCGTTGCTACAATCGGGGCATCAGTGGACACAAGGTCTTTCAGCTATCGGATCGATGGGAAGACGACTGCTTACAACTTCGTCCCCAAGTGCTCAGCCTGCTGATTGGTGTCAATGACTTTTGGCATACCAAGACCCATGGTTTCAAGGGAACGGCTGCGAGCTACGAACAGGATTTGCGCGCTTTGCTGCAAAGGAGCAAGGAGGCATTGCCTGGACTCAAAATCGTGCTGGGGGAACCTTTTTTTGTGGAAGGTGGCAGCAAACTGGAAAAGAGCTGGTTTGCGGAGTTTGATTCCTACCGAGAAGCCTGTGCGCGGGTGGCGGAGGATCACGCTGATGTATACATTCCCTACAATGACATCTTTGCAGAAGCCCTGCAATCGGCCCCTGTGACGTATTGGTGTCCAGATGGGGTTCATCCTTCCATGGCCGGGTCTTTTTTGATGGCCAATGCTTGGTTGGAGGCCTTCGGCAAATTGTGAATACTCTGAAAAGTCTCTGAGTTTTTTCCAAACAAACAAATGTTCTAACAAAAGAACGAAACCGAAAGAATCTAACCGCTAATCAGATCACACGATGGATGGAGCGATGCTGAGGCCAATGCGTTGCCACAACTTTCTCTGTTCATTGCTGCCACAATTTTGATCAACTGTTTATAACTAAAAGAAGAAATGCGAATCAAATTATTTCAGTTGCTTTGTCTGTTTTGTTGTCTGTGTCTATTGGGAGCTTGCAATGACAAGGAGCCTACTCGCATACTGGTGTTTTCCAAGACCTCTGGCTTCCGCCATGCCTGCATCAACGATGGCAAAACGGCCTTGGTGGCATTGGGAGAGAAAAATGGCATTGCAGTCGATACCACCGACGATGCAACCGCCTTCGTAGAAGACAATCTGAAAAGATATTCAGCCGTCGTATTCCTCAACACCACAGGAGATGTACTCGATGCCTACCAGCAGGCGGACTTCGAACGCTTCATCCAAGCCGGTGGTGGTTTCGTGGGGATTCATTCGGCCACCGATACAGAATACGACTGGCCTTGGTACAACCAATTGGTGGGGGGCTACTTCAATGGTCATCCCAAAGTCCAAGCTGCCCGTCTCGTGGTGGAAGACCGGACGCACCCTTCTACAGAGATGCTAGAGGAAGAATGGATGCGGACAGATGAATGGTACAATTTCAAATCCCTCAACTCAGATGTGACGGTCTTGATTCGCATCGACGAAAAGTCGTACGAAGGAGGAGGCATGGGTGAAGATCACCCCATGGCTTGGTACCACGAGTACGATGGTGGTCGGTCGTTTTACACTGGTTTGGGCCACACCAAAGAGAGTTTTTCAGAGGACTTGTTTTTGCAACACCTGGAAGGAGGCATTCGCTATGCCATTGGACAAAAGCCGCTCGATTATCGCTTGGCCACAACCCATCGGGTGCCACCAGAAAATCGCTTTGTTCGCAAGGTGCTTTGGCGCAATCTTCGGGAGCCCATGGAATTGGATGTCTTTGAGGATGGCAAGGTCATCGTGGTGGAGCGTGGCGGACGGGTATTGCTTTGGGATACAGAGATGAAAATCCTGGACTCCATTGCCGGGATTCCAGTACACACCAAGTATGAAGACGGTTTGCTAGGGGTCGCCATCGATCCCAATTATGCCACCAACAAATGGGTATATTTTTGTTACTCGCCTGTTGGAGACATTCCCAAACAACACATTTCTCGCTTTGTGCTCGACAATGGGAAGTTGGATGTCAGCAGCGAAAAAGTCTTGCTCGAAGTTCCCGTGCAACGAGATGAATGCTGCCACTCTGGGGGATCACTGGAATTTGGTCCCGACGGAAATCTCTTCATCACCATTGGAGACAACACCAATCCTTTTGCCTCGGATGGGTTTTCGCCCAGTGACGAGCGGCCTGGTCGCGAGCCATGGGATGCCCAGCGGACTTCTGCCAATACCAATGATTTGCGCGGAAAGATTCTGCGGATCCGTCCCGAAGCCGATGGTACCTACAGCATTCCCGAAGGCAACCTCTTCCCACCGGGCACCCCCAATACTCGTCCGGAAATCTATGTCATGGGTTGCCGCAATCCCTTCCGGCACGCCATCGACCACCAGACAGGTTACTTGTACTGGGGCGATGTGGGACCAGATGCAGGGAAAAACAAGGACGAGCGCGGACCCAAGGGAATCGACGAGGTCAATCAGGCCCGGGCAGCGGGCAACTGGGGCTGGCCCTACAGCAGGGGAAACAACCAGCGCTACCACGATTACAACTTTGCCCAGAAAGTATCCGGTCCTCTGTTTGACCCACAGCAACCCATCAACGAATCGCCCAACAATACTGGTAAACGAGTGTTGCCTCCTGCCCAACAATCCATGATTTGGTACTCTTACGATGAGTCCAAGGAGTTTCCCTGGACAGGTGTCGGAGGGAAAAACCCCATGGCGGGCCCCATTTACCACAGCAACCAATACAAGCAAGGCGCCAAGAGCTTTCCTCCCTATTTCGATGGCAAACTCTTGATCTACGAATGGATGCGCAACTGGATTTACGTGGTCAAAATGGATGAGAAAGGACAAATGCTTCGCGTTGATCCCTTCATGCCAAACGAGTCGTTTTCTCGCCCGATGGACATGGTCTTTGGGCCGGATGGGTCTTTGTATGTCCTGGAATATGGCAAAAAATGGTTTGCCGCCAACCTGGATGCCCGCCTGTCTCGCATTGAATTTGTACGAGGCAATCGCCAGCCAGTCCCCAAGATCGAGGTGGATCAATCGGTGGGATCAGCGCCCATGGTCGTTCAGTGCTCAGCGGCGGGGTCGTATGATTTTGACGAGGGAGACGAACTCCGTTTCATCTGGAAAGTCAATGGCAAGGAGGTCAGTCGGGAAGAATCGCCCAGCATTACCTTTGATGAGGTGGGCATTTTCCAATTGGAGTTGAAAGCCGTGGACAAGGAGGGGCGCTCTGCAACGGCCAGCCAGGAAATCCAAGTGGGCAACGCCGCCCCCGAGATCGCCATTGAACTGGCTGGAGGCAATCGAAGCTTTTTTCCGGCTTCCGCCCAGCAATTGGCCTACAAAGTCGCTGTGAAGGATGCCGAAGATGGAAGCACCCAGGAGGGCAAGATCGCTGCTGAGGCAGTACGCGTCACTTTGGACTACATGGAAATGGGCTTCGACATGACCACCATTGCACAGGGCCACCAATCGCCCGGAGGAAATGGCAATTTGGCCAAAGGGAAAAAACTCATCGCTGGTTCGGACTGCAAAACCTGCCACGCGGCTGCCCAAGAAGTCAATGGCCCAAGCTATCAAGACATTGCCAAGCGATACAACGAAAGTGAAAGCCTCGTCAGCACCCTGGCCCAGAAAATCATCGCTGGTGGATCGGGCACTTGGGGAGAACGGGCCATGTCTGCCCACCCGCAAATCTCCGAAGCTGATGCCAAGGAAATGGTGCGCTACATCCTGTCGCTGGATGCCACCAGCACGGCGGCCGCCCTGCCATTGAACGGAAGCATTCCCATCGATGCATCGGCGGCGAAAAGAGGCAGTTATGTTCTCATGGTATCTTATACCGATAAAGGCAATGGCGAGATACAGCCCATCACGTCCCGCCAGACCATTCGCCTTCGCTCTCCCAAAGTAGAGGCCGAAGATTTCAACGAATCCAGTTTTGAGGCCCAGCGCGTCAAAAGCGGTGGCGATCGCTCCTATGATGGGGTGGCTCGCATCCGGCACGAGGGTTTTCTGCAATTCAACGACATTGACTTGCACGGGGTGCAAAAGATTCGGGTCAAAGGCAATACCAGAAACAACCGCGATGTCACGGGGAAATTCGAAATTTGGCTGGATGGATTGGATGGGACCAAATTGGGAGAGGTCGTCTTCAAGCCTTCTCCACAACCCAACAGCGATGTAGAACTCAGCATCCCGATCGAAGCATCGAGTGGTCTACACGATTTGTTATTGGTGATGAAAAACGATTCAGAACACAACCGCAGCTTGATGGAAATCGATTGGTTGTATTTTGATTTGGCGCCTACGCTTTGATGGTGAAAGTTACTGCTTGCCGCTTTGCTCCTTGAGAGAAGCGATGATCTTCTTCTCCTTTTCGATGGACAGGCAGTGCATTTCGTTGCCTCCCTCGCAGGAGTTTTCGAGGGCAAGCAGTAATTTTTCCCGCAGCATCAGGTCGTGACCGTCATAGCTCAGGGCATTGCGCAGCTTGAATACTGCTTCGAAGTACTTTTCTTCTTCCAAGACCGTCAGCGCCTCCTGGCGGGCCTCCTCAAATGCCAGGGCATTTTTGCGTCCGATCTCAATCTCTCTGCGTTCCCGTTCGACGTCCTTGCGGTTTTGCTCAGCCGTTTGCGCCCGCACCTTGGCAATGGCATCGCGCTGTACGAAGTACGTTCCCAAGGCAGCAAATAGCACAAAGAGGATGACCCATTTGACCGCCTTTTTGAGCAGGGGATTGGGTTCAAATTCCTCCGAGTATTTGTCTACTTCTTGGCTGGGGATCGGTTCGGGTGCTTCGCCTTGGTTGAGGCTGAATGATCGTCGACTTGGTCTTCTAGTTGCCATATCTTCACCGTGTTTGGTCAGTCGAAAAATGATCCAATCAATTCCAAATGGTCCCTTTCGATGGGAGGAATTGATTGGATTCTTCGATCAAAGATACGCACTTGAGTAGGAAGCCTGCAAGATTATCTGCCCAATCTGTCTCAAAAAGCCTCTTCTGCTACTTCTTATCGAGCACCAGATCAAAGGTGGCAGCTTGTAAATCGCGGGCGTTGGGGCCGACAAAGACAGTGAACTTTCCTGGCTCTGCTTCCCAGCGTTCATTGGCTGTGTAAAAGCGCAAGTCCTCACTGCTGATCTGGAAGGAAACGGTCTGTGACTCGCCTTCCTTCAGTTGGATCTGCTGGAATGCCTTGAGTTCCTTCATCGGACGAGTCAGGCTTCCGACCATGTCCCGGATGTATAGCTGGACCACTTCCTTGCCCTCTCGCGAGCCCGTGTTGGTGAGCTTGACGGAGACCTGCAGTTTGTCATCCATCCCAATGCTTGTACTGCTCAATTGGGGCGCACCATATTCAAAGCTGGTGTAAGTCAGCCCATGACCAAAGGGATAGAGTGGATCATTGGATTCGTCTGTGTAATGAGACCAAAAGACCATGTCTGATGGACCGGGGCGACCTGTGTTTTTGTGGTTGTAATAAATGGGAACCTGGCCAACAGATCGCGGAAAGCTGAGCGGAAGCCGTCCGGATGGGTTGTAATCGCCGAACAGGACATCTGCCAGGGCGTGGCCCGCCTGCGATCCCAAGTGCCAGCCTTCGACAATGGTGGGGATGTTGGCATCGGCCCAACGGATGTCGAGGGGGCGGCCATTCATCAAAATCAGGACCACATTTTTGTTGGCCTTGTACACTGCTTTGAGCAAGTCGAGTTGGACCCCTGCCAGGCTGATGTCGGTTTGGCTCCGGCCCTCCCCGGATTGGAAGGCATCTTCACCCAGGGCCATGACGACCAGCTCAGAGCGCTTGGCAGCTGCAATGGCCTCTCCAAATCCAGAGCGATCTGTTTCATTGATGGTCAGCTCGCGGATGAAGCTGCGCTCTCCTGTTGTGAGGTCTGCTCCTTTGGCATAGCGGATTTTGTTGGCGGGAATGACCTTTTGGATGCCTTCGAGCAAGGAAACCGCACTGTTGGCAGTTGCTTGGGCGCGCCAGCTCCCCAGTGGGGTATCTTTGTCGGCAGCCAGGGGGCCGATGACCGCTACGGAGCCGAGGTCTTTTTTCAATGGCAACAACCCACCTTCGTTTTTCAGCAATACGATGGATTTGCGGGCCATGTCGCGGGATGCTTCCAGGTTTTCGGTGCTGTAGATGTCCGTTTTTTCTCGGTTTTCATCACAGTATTTGTAGGGATCATCGAAGAGTCCCAAGCGGAATTTGAGGCGGAGAATCCGGCGGGCTGCTTCGTCGACCAATTTTTCATCGACTTTCCCTTCTGTGACCAAGTCCTTGAGGTATCTGTTGTAGGCCCGGGCCTCCATGTCCATGTCGCAGCCTGCTTTGATGGCAATTTCGGCGGCATGAGAAGTATCGACAGCCACTGCGTGATCGACCAGTTCGAAGATGGTTCCCCAGTCGGAGACCACAAAACCATCGAATCCCCACTTGGTTTTCAGGATGTCTGTTTGCAAGAATTTGCTTGCCGTGGCGGGAACACCACCCACTTCATTGAAGGCATTCATCATGGTGGCCACCCCTGCATCGGCGCAGGCCTTGAAGGGGGGGAGAACGGTATTGAACAAGGTGTGATTGCTGATGTCAACAGTGTTGTAGTCCCGGCCGCCCTCTGCAAAGCCATAGGCTGCCAGGTGCTTGGCGCAGGCGGCAACGGTATTGGTGGCGCTGAGGTCAGAGCCTTGGAAGCCACGGACGCGGGCAGCTGCGATTTTGGAACCCAGGAAGGGATCTTCGCCTGCTCCTTCCATGACACGTCCCCAACGAGCGTCGCGCGAAATGTCGACCATGGGGGCAAAGGTCCAGTGCAATCCGGCAGCGGAGGCCTCTTTGGCGGCGATGGCAGCTGAGCGTTCGATGGCCGTAATGTCCCAACTAGCGGCTTCTGCCAAGGGGAGTGGGAACATGGTTTTGTAGCCGTGGATCACATCGTAGGCAAAGATCATGGGGATGCCCAAGCGGCTGTTTTCGACGGCCAGTTGTTGCATCTTGCGCGTTCCCTCTACTGACAATACGTTGAGCATGGAGCCAACATCGCCATTTTTGATCTGGTCGTACTTGCGCTTGTTGCCACCTTCGGGCACAGGGCCAGTGACATCCCAGGAGCCATTGTATTGGGTGAGTTGTCCAATTTTTTCCTGCAGGGTCATCAGTGCCATCAGAGAATCGACTCTGGCTTCGATTCGGGCGTCTTTGGGACTGAGGGAGGAGTTGGACGCTGGTTGGCAAGCAACCATCAATACTGCCAAACCAATGGCCAGGTAAAAGGGGGCAAAGAATTTTTGAGTCATGGATTCGCTCGTTTTTTATTCGCAAAGTCGACAGACACAGAAGTGCTGTTTCGGGTCACTGTCATCAGTGAAGATGAGGGAATGAGAATTTGTCGGCCTGAATATAGAGAATTCGTTGGAGCTACTCTATCCGAAGGCAAATTATTGGTCAACAAATGCCATATTATACCAAGCTTCTTCATCTTTGTATCAGAGTACTGTGAAGTCCATTGTTTGCAGTATCTTTGGAAGGAGAAAAAGCCTGGAGAGTTGGCCACTTTTGAGTCAACGGACCAAATCCCAGGAGGCTTTGATTGATCTACCCAATGAAAATACAGCACATGAATTTGATTCGATTCGCATGCATCAGTTCCATCTTGCTCTTGTCGGCCTGTCGCCAGGCACCCACCTTGCCGGAAGCAAAGGCCCCGGCTTCTACCCCTGTTGATCCGGAGGCGGCCTATGGAGAGTTGTTTCGCGCCGTCCAATTGGCTGCTGTTTTTCCCGATTCCAAAACCTTTACAGATTGTACTGCTAAGTCTGCAGCCAAGGACATCCGAGAGGCCTATCAGAAGGAAAAGGACTTGCCGGGATTTGATCTGACCGCTTTTGTCCTGAAGCATTTTGACAAACCTCGTCAGTATGCCTCTGGCTTTCAAAGCGACAGCAAGCGCACAGTCGATGAGCACATCAATGCCCTGTGGCCTGTCTTGACCCGGCAGGCTGATTCGTCCCTCAACGGCAGTACACTTTTGCCTTTGCCAAAGTCCTACATCGTACCGGGTGGCCGATTTGGAGAGATTTATTATTGGGACAGTTACTTTACCATCTTGGGCTTGCAGGCGGCAGGGAAAATGGGCATGGTCCGCAACATGGCTGACAATTTTGCCTACCTCATCGATACCGTTGGCTTTGTGCCCAATGGCAATCGCACCTATTTTCTGGGGCGTTCTCAGCCTCCTTTCTTTTCTTTGATTGTGCGGGTGTTGGCGGAGGTGGAAGGCGAAAAGGCCTTGCTGGACTACCTTCCCCAACTGCAAAAAGAATACAATTTTTGGATGAATGGGCGAGAAAGTCAACTGTCTGACGGGACCCAAAGCTTTCGCCGGGTCGTGCGCATCAATGAGTCCTTGGTAATGAATCGCTATTGGGACGATCGGCCAGCTCCTCGACCAGAGTCGTATAAGGAGGATGTGGAGTTGGTGGAAGGCATCAGCGACCGACCAGCAGAGCGGGTGTATCGCGACCTCCGGGCCGCTTGTGAATCGGGTTGGGATTTCAGCAGCCGGTGGTTCAAAGATGCCCAGTATTTGGCCTCCATTCATACGACGGACATTCTTCCCGTTGACCAGAATGCCTTGCTGTATCACCTGGAAGGCTGTCTGGCCGATGCCTACCGCGCCAAGGGAGACAGCAGCGTGGCCCAGCAGTTTGACGAGGCTGCCAGGAAGCGAAAGGAGGGGGTAGCACAGTATTGCTGGGATGAAAAGGCAGGCTTTTTTGTCGACTACGACTTTGTGCAGCAACAACCCACGGGCGTTCATTCCTTGGCAGGGGTGTTTCCTTTGTTTTTCAAAATGGCCACTGCAGAGCAAGCAGAGCGGGTGGCCGAAAAAATCGAAAAGAACTTTCTCAAGGCTGGTGGAGTTGTCACCACGCTCAACAATACAGGCCAACAATGGGATGCCCCCAACGGCTGGGCTCCTCTGCAATGGATCACCATCCAAGGGCTGCGCAACTACGGCCATGATGAATTGGCCAACAGCATTCGCCAGCGTTGGATCGACCTCAACAACAAAGTGTATAAGAATACGGGCAAGATGGTGGAAAAGTACAATGTGGAAGACATGGGCCTGGAAGCAGGCGGAGGAGAATATCCGGTGCAGGATGGCTTTGGCTGGACCAATGGCGTATTGCTCAAGTTGCTGATGGACGAGCCGACGGCCACCAGTGATCAGCAGTAAATGCAGCTTTGAAACTTCATCCACCGCACAACTTCATTTTTTGCACATGTACGAAAAAACAGTAGAGCGATTTGGCTTTTACGACAAATACACTTTCTTCGATCGCGACTGGGGCCAGTCGATGAGCATTGTACCAGCCTGTGGTGGCTGCCTGGTCGAATTGATCTTGAAAGGCCAATCCATCCTGGATGCCTACACCAGTCCCGAAGAAATGGACACCCACAAAAAGTCCAAATCGGAATGGTTGGTGCCTTTTCCCAATCGCCTGATGCAAGGGCAGTATACTTTTGAGGGCGTGTCCTACCAATTTCCCAAGATCAAGCGCCACATGGGACATGCCATACACGGATTTGTCATCGGCGAGCCAATGGTGTTGCACTCGGTACAGGTGGAGCCGAATCAAGTCAGGGCCATTTGTCGGTACGATTACGATGGGTTGCGGCCGTATTACCCTTTTCCTTTCCGACTCGACATCTGTTACCAGCTGCACAGCCAGGAAGGCCTGACCATCGAATTGTCACTGACCAATCGAGGCACAAGCTCCTTGCCCATCGGTCTGGGCTGGCATCCCTATTTTACCCTGGGGCCACTGGCCGACGAGTGGACCTTGCAACTGCCAGACTGTCGCAAGGTATTGGTCAATGAACTGATGATTCCAAGTGGGGAAACCCAAGCCTATGACCATTTCCGGACGGCCTCTCAGATCGGTGCCCGCTCGTTGGACAATTGTTTCGTTTTGACCAATCAGCAAGAAGGGGAGGCAGAGATTCACCTGAGTGACGGCCGTCGCAACTTGCAGTACTGGCAGGAGACAGGGCCTGGAAAATTCAACTACTTCCAGCTTTTCGTTCCTCCTACCAGACATTCCATTGCCATTGAACCGATGAGTTGCAATGTGGATGCATTCAACAACCGCCAAGGCCTGGTGGTCCTATCGCCGGACGAACAAATGGCAGGGAAGTTTGGGCTGAGGATGACACAAGTGAGATAGCAATTTTTTGCCCGTCGGCAGCAGCTTTTTTGCCTATCTTTTGGCAAACAAAAATCGATCAGATGAAAATCCATATTTTTTGCCTCGCTTTTTTCTTGTTTGTCATACCTGCTACCAGTTACGGTCAAATTGATAGTGACTCCTCGGAAAAGGAAGCCGTCATAGCGGTCATTGATCAATTGTTTCTCGGGATGCTCAAGGGAGACAGTTCGATGGTACGAGCCACTTTTGATCCCAACATGCGCTTGATGACCGTCTTCGAAGACAAAGATGGCAAGCCAACAATCAAAATGGGAAATGCAGAGGAATTCATCGCAGCAGTGGGTTCTCCCCATGCGCCGGAATGGCGGGAGAAAATCTGGTCGTATGACGTACAAATAGATGGTCGGCTGGCAACTGCTTGGACAGAATACACCTTTTTCTTAGGGACTCAGTTGCTGCATTGCGGTGTCAATGCCTTTCAATTCTTTGAATCGGCTGACGGTTGGAAAATCATTCAAATCACAGATACACGTCGCAAGGAAGGCTGTCGGGCGGAATGATCAGCGGCCATAAGCATCAATCCATGCCAAGACGCCTCCGGTGAGATTGCGCACATTGGTAAAGCCATTTTGTTGCATGAATCGCTGGGCTTGACCACTTCTGGCACCAGAGCGACAGTGGACCACGATCTCCGCATCTTTTTTGTCCTCCAATTCGGAAAGATGGGCAGGAACTGTCTGAAGCGGAACGAGCTTGGCGCCCAGATTGAAATCATCGTACTCATTTTGTTCTCTCACATCGATGAAAACGAATTCCTCCTTGGCGTCCAATTTCTGCTTGAGTTCTTCAACGGTGATGTCCATTGTCTTGAATTTTAAATCTAGTTTGGAAAGCTCGAAAGATACATTCTTTTCCATCTTCCTCAAAATTTTTTGACAGCTCCGCGATCTGCTGTACATTGAGATGAAATCATTGGACCATGTCAATGTCTCACCAAGCAAGCTCCCCCTTCGGACTGTCACAAGCAGCCGATCTTCTCGAACAACACTTTGGAATGACGGGCCAGCTCCATCCCTTGCCAGGAGAATTGGACCTCAACTATCGGTTGGATGGCGAAGAGGGGCGTTTTTATGCTTTTAAGATCAGCCGCCCGGATAGCGATTTGGCTTCCTTCCAGTTTCAGACTGCGCTGTTGCAGCATCTGCGGCGCAAACAACTTCCGCTGCAACTTCCCTATCCCGTTGCTGGCCGAAATGGGCAGCATGAGGTGTGTTTGGAAGGGGCAGAGGAGGGGCGTGTTCTGCGGCTTTTGGAATGGGTGCCGGGTCAGCTGTTGGCAAAGGCAAAGTCACATTCTCCTTCTCTCCTCAAAAGCATTGGAACGGCCTGTGCGCATGTGTGTTTGGGCCTTCGGGATTTTGAACACGAGGGGGCGCATCGATCCTTTCGATGGAATCTGGCAGATGCCCTTTGGATCGAATCAGAACGGGCGGTCATTCCGGCAGGAGAGCAGCGGGACTTGTTCGACCATTTTTTGGCACTCTACAAGCAAGAGGTGTTGCCGCGATGGGGGGACCTTCGCCAGCAGGTGATTTACAATGATGCCAACGATTACAACTTACTGGTGGGAGGGCGGTTGGCAGATCGACACATCAGCGGTCTGATAGATTTTGGCGATGCGGTATTTGCGCCCTTGGTAGGAGAGGTGGCCATTGCCTGTGCCTATGCCATGATGGACAAGCGCGACCCCTTGGCGGCTGCCTTGGCAGTGGTGGATGGCTTTCAGGAGGTGTATCCTTTGCAAGAAGCAGAGCTGGCTGTTTTGTTTCCCATGATTGCCGTGCGATTGTTGGTCAGTGTGACAGTCTCCAGGATCAATGCGGTGGCCGAGCCCGACAATGACTATTTGCAGATCAGCGCCCGCCCTGCTTGGCAATTGCTCCGACAGTGGAAGGAGATTCACCACGAGCTGGCGCACTACAGCTTCCGGCACATTGGTGGGTATTCTGCCTGCCCAATGGAGGAGCGTTTTCAGAAATGGGTACAGACAACCTCCTTTCATCCCGTGATCCAGTTGGAGGGAAAACGCCTGAGCTTTTTGGATCTCAGCGTGGGAAGTTTGGACTTGGGGCACAATGAAAACTTTGAAGACAGTCGAACATTTGAGCGACACATCGATCAACTTCTGGCCCAACAGCAAGCCGATGTTGGAATTGGAGGCTATGGCGAAATTCGCCCCGTCTACACCACAGATGCCTACTTGGTGCGCACAGACCAAGGCCCTCGCTGGCGGACTGTCCACCTGGGCATCGATCTGTGGGTAGAGGCTGGCACTCCTGTGTACGCCCCTTTGGCTGGCCAGGTCAAAAGTGTGGTGGACAATGCTGGGGAGCGCAACTATGGCCCCACTTTGATACTGGAACACGAGACAGACCAGGGACTGACCTTTTACAGCTTATACGGTCATTTGGCCCATGAATTTCCCGATGGCATTGCTGCAGGCGAGTTGGTGGAAGCTGGACAACCCATCGCAAGGGTCGGCGCTGCACCAGGCAATGGCAATTGGCCTCCTCACTTGCACTTCCAGTTGATGTTGGATTTGTTGGGAGAGGAGGGGGATTTTCCAGGGGTGGCCTTTCCGGAGTCTGCTGCCATTTGGAAAAGCATTTGTCCCGACCCAGCTCCTTTGTTGTTGTTGGGAACAGATGTCGAGCGCCTGATGGCTCACCGAAAAGCCATGCGTCCTCCCGCCCTGACACACTTACTGGAAAGCCGTCGGGAACAGCTGGGGCTTGGCATGAGCATTTCCTACCAACATCCCTTGATTGTGCCTCGGGCATACCGTCAGTATCTGTACGACGATCGAGGACGGCGGTTTTTGGATACGGTCAACAATGTGGCCCATGTCGGTCACCAACATCCCAGGGTAGTGGCGGCAGCTCGTCGGCAACAAAATTTGCTCAATACCAATACCCGCTATTTGCATCCGCGCATTTTGGAATATGCAGAGGCACTGCTTGCCACTTTCCCGCCAGAGCTTTGCGTGGTTCATTTTGTCAACTCCGGCAGTGAGGCCAACGAATTGGCATTGCGGATGGCCAAGACCTGCAGCGGTCAGCAAGATGTGATCGCCGTAGAAGTGGGCTATCACGGCAATACCGGGGCCTGCATCGATGTGAGTTCCTACAAGTTTGATGGCAAGGGGGGAGCAGGGGCGCCACCTCGCACCCACATCGTGCCGATGCCAGATGTGTATCGGGGATTGTATCGAGACCCGTTGACGGCAGGGGCGCAGTATGCAAAGCATGTCCAGGAGACTATCGAGCAATTGGTGGCAGAAGGGAAGGGGCCAGCTGCTTTTTTGTGTGAGGGCATCTTGAGTTGTGGTGGTCAGATCGTCTTGCCAGAGGGGTACCTTGTGGAGGCTTTTTCTGCTGTTCGCAAGAGGGGAGGACTGTGCATCGTGGATGAGGTACAGACAGGCTTTGGAAGAGTGGGCGAGCATTTTTGGGCCTTTGAATTGCAGGGAGTGGTGCCAGACATCGTCACTTTGGGCAAGCCAATTGGGAATGGCCATCCTCTGGGGGCGGTTGTTTGCACTCGTAAGGTGGCAGACCGCTTTGCCAACGGCATGGAGTTTTTCAACACCTTTGGGGGCAATCCAGTGTCTTGCAGTGTTGGCTTGGAGGTATTGCGAGTGGTGCAGGAGGAAGGGTTGCAGCAACATGCGTTTGACATGGGGCAATTGTTGACCGAAGGCCTGCGGGAGTTGCAGCGAGAGTTCTCCGTGATTGGCGACGTGCGGGGGCATGGCCTGTTTTTGGGCTTCGAATTGGTTCGCGACAGGGAGAAGCTGACGCCTGCCGATGATGTGGCCTCTTACATCGCCAATAGCATGCGGGAGCGCGGGGTGCTGATGAGTACGGATGGGCCTTTGCACAACGTCATCAAGACCAAGCCGCCAATGTGCATCAGCAGCGACAACATTGCCTTTTTGCTGGAAGAATTGCGGGATGTCCTACAAGCAGTAGGGTAGGGCGCTGCTCTACTCGGACTGGGCCGGGCAACCGTCTGGCTTGTATTGGGTGAGGTAGATGTCTACCTGTTCGCCGACCCGCAGTGAGCGGTTGCTGTTGTAGGCCGGACGTTGTTTCCAAATGTATGCGGTGTATTTGTCGGTGACGGTGGCGTCGTGGATGACAGAGCCGACATTGAGATTGAAATTTCCTACCAAAAAGATGGCTGCGTCGTAGCGTTTGCAGACCAATTCGGGGATGGGGACTTGGCCGCCGCCTCGCTCGGTAACCACAAAGTCGAGTGTCGATCCCTTGGGCACTTCAAAGCCCTCGGCCAATTGCTCGGTGATGTCATTTCCTTCGAAAAGCACTTCCAGGATGGTATTGGGTTCGAGTTTGTTGCTGAACTTTCGGTTGGTGATTTTGGCGTTGACGTCGATGAGGGCCAGTTTCCTGCGGTATTGGTTGAAGTCATCGTTTCCACCTTTGATGTCGGGCAGGGTGACCAGCGGGGGGATGGCTCGGGTGAGTCGGACGTAGATTTTGCGGTTTTCTTTGACGCGGGAGAGGGGGGCTGGGTCTTGTTCCAGGATTTCGAATGCTGGCTTGCCCACGATGTATTGGGAGTCGGTGGCGACGAGTTGGAGTTTCAGGTCTTTTGCCTTTTGGCTGGCCTCCTCAAGGGACAGGCCGATGTAGTCGTGTACCTGCAGGGACTCGCCGTGGTGTGTATAGTATTTCATCCACCAAGAAGTCAAAACAACGATGCCGACCACGAGTCCGGTGATGCCACCGAAGTTTTTCAGGAAAATTTTACTGGACAGGAAGTAGTAGGTTTCCTTTGCCCAATGCTTGATCTTGTCGCCTGCTTTTTTCAGAAAAGGTTTCATGAATTTGCTGGAGTTGATTTATCCTGCGATAAAGGTACGTACAAAGCGGCAATATATATATTTGTGGCCGAATTTGAGGCAGCTTCTCACCGATTCGGGCAGTTTCACTTAGTATTCGTCGAATTCCATTGATCAAATGAACAAAGAAATCCTCCGGCTGGCCATTCCCAATATCTTGAGCAATCTATCGGTTCCGCTTCTGAGCACGGTAGACACCCTGTTGATGGGGCGTTTGTCCTTTTTGCACATTGGCGCGGTGGGCTTGGGCTCGATGATTTTCAATTTTGTGTATTGGAATTTCGGCTTTTTGCGAATGGGCACTACGGGCATGGCGGCCCAGGCATATGGGGCTGCCGATTCGCCGCAGATCATCCTCACCCTGGGGCGGGCCTTTTTGCTGGCCATGTTCTTGGGCATTTTGGCCTTTTTGCTGCAGGTGCCTTTGCGGGAGCTGAGTTTTTACTTGATGAATGTAGAGGCAGCTCAATACGACTTGGTCAAGGACTACTTTGACGTTCGCATTTGGGCAGCTCCGGCGACATTGGGCTTGTATGCCATGATGGGCTGGTATTTTGGAATGCAAAACGCCATTTTCCCTCTCGTACTGACGGTCTTCATCAATCTGGTCAACATCAGTTTGAGTTATTGGATGGTGTGGGTGTTGGGTTGGGAAGTGCGGGGTGTGGCCTGGGGGACGGTACTGGCGCAGTATGCAGGTTTGGTGTTGGCCATCGGTCTGTTTGCCTGGCGTTATGCGCATTATTGGCAGCATTTGGAGCGTCGAGCCCTGTTGCAGGTGGAGGCATTCCGACGGTTTTTGCAGGTCAATTGGGACATTTTTGTCCGGACCCTTTGCCTCACCTTTGCCTTTGGCTTCTTTTACAGCCGTTCCTCCCTCCTCGGGGCGACAGTCTTGGCTTCCAACACGATTTTGCAACAGTTTTTGAACTGGATGTCCTATGGCATTGATGGCTTTGCCTATGCCTCAGAGAGCTTGGTGGGCAAGTACAAGGGGGCAGGGCAGGAGCAAAAGTTGAGGCAGTCGATTCTGTATTCTTTTGCTTGGGGCATGCTGCTGGCCGTTTTGTTTTCGGTCTTGTTCATCGCTTTTGGTCCCTCTCTCCTATGGGTTTTCACCAATGAAGAAGCCTTGGTGGAAGCGTCGATGCCCTTCCTCATTTGGGTGATCCTGTTTCCCGTCCTTTCCACGCCTTGCTACCTCTGGGATGGCATTTTCATTGGCCTGACTGCCTCGAAGGCCATGCGCAACAGCATGATTTGGAGTTTGCTTCTCTTTTTGCTCAGCTATTATTGCTTGGTGCCGATCTACGGCAATCACGCTTTGTGGGCAGCCCTATTGATTCTGATGATTGCACGCGGTGCGACACAAGGGTGGATGTTCTGGCGCGATGGCATTCAGCTGAAGTGAACTTTCAACCTCTCACATCCATTTGCGCGGATCTGATTCGACTTTGTAGAGGACGAAATTGCGCAATGTTTGGGCATCTGCCAGTGGGATGTAGGGAATGATGACACTTCCTGCGGCGGTGAAAAAGTGAATGGTGGCCAGTTGTTTTCGCCTTTGGTAGGGCGTCTGGCGGATGTCGATGGCCTGCACCTTGTACCATTGCAAGAGGGTGGCCTGTGAGCCAAAAATGCCTTTGTCTGTCTGCAATCCATCGGCGGAGATGTGAAACCGCCATTTTTTCCAAAAGCGATGACTCAAGAAATACACCAGTGGAATCCATCCGAGCCACAGCAGGTCGAAGGGGCCCAGTCCTCCGGTGATGAAAGGGCCGGCGAGGAAGGGAGGGAGGCCAAAATACAAAAGGTGCCGACTGATGATGGCCTTGCTGATGCCGCTGCTTTCCCGTTCTTGTTGGGCAAAGGCAGGGAAGTAGGACTGTCGGACTGCTTCGATTTGGGCTTGGTAGCATCCGGGGACACTCATGGCCTGTTGGCGTCCTACTTGCGCACTGGAAGCGGCGGCCAGTTGGAGTCGGTATTGCTTGAACAACCTCATCAATGGATTGGTGCTCCATCGGACCCATTGGATTTTTTGCAGGCTGGTTGATTGTTCGCGGCGGGTGAAAAGACCTGCAATGGTTTTGAAGCCTTGTGTCGTCCGGAAAAAACGCAGGTCGAAGTATTGCAAAACGGTGTTGACCAGGGTCAATAGGACGGCTGCGAGTAGGAAAAAGGGGAGGAGAAAGAGGATGGTGGAAAAAATGGAACTCAGCTGCACACCGAAATAATCGCCCAGCAACTGGATGGTGCGCTTTTGGCCCATGGCTTCTTCCAGGTATTGGAACAAACCAAAGATGGTGGCGATGATGATGCCCAAGGTCCGCAGGTGATTGCGGCCCAGTCCTACTTTGAGCAGGTCTTGGGGAGTGAGCTTGAAAATGAGTTGGTCAGGGGGGCTGCTTTCTTCCTCCTCGATGGCCTCTGTGGTTTCAGAAGGAGGTTCCTGTTGCTTTTTTTGCGCCATTACATAAGAGCGGATGAATTCTGCTTGGTCCTTTTCCAATGCGGAGATGGCAAACTCTTTTTGGGACGAACCAGCCGTATCCACTTCCAGGCTGATGACGTTGAAGACTTGGTGAATGAGGTTTTGTTGAAAGTTGATCGTCTGGATGCGGTCAAAGGGGATGTTGAGTTTGGTCTTTTGCAAGATTCCTTTTTCGATGACCAATTCTTCGTCCCGGATGTAAAAGAAAAATTTGAAGTAAGACAAAATGGACAAGACCGCCGTGCCCACTGCTGCGACGATGGCAAAGTAGATGATGTAGGCCCAGAACCCACTTTTGGGGTTGATGAACAGAACCACGGCCAAGGGCCAGGCTTGCCGGAGCAAGGCTTTGAGCAGCCGAAACAGGATCAGCAGTATGGCGACAGGTGATTGCCGTTGGGGTTGGTAGAAAGCGGCCGGATTCACATCAGATGGGGTCATTCTCGGCTGCGTTTCGGATGATGAAATCTTTGAGGCGTTGGGCTTCCTCTGGCAGAAGCCCTGGGATGGATAAATCGCTGCTCTGGCCCCCTGCTGTAAAAATTTCCAGGGTTTTCAGACCAAAATATCGCTCAATGGGGCCTTGTTTGATCTCGCAATGTTGGACCCGATTGAAAGGGATGATGGTTTCGCGGCGGAAAATGAGGCCCGTGCGAAACAGGATGTCTTTTTCACGCAGTGCAAATCCTTTGACCTTGTAACCGGCCTGGATCAAGGCGGTGGAAATGCTCAAGAGGAGCAGAAGTAGGAGGGGAGCGAAGAGTTTGAAGAATGCATCGCTCCAATCGCCTGCCATCAGTAGGACGATGTTGAGACCAAATAGAAAAACAAACAGCAGAAGGTTTCCGATGATGGCTACTTTGAGGTAGGCCGGGGCCAATTTTTGGTATTCGACAGATTCTGCGCTTGGCAAAGCATCTGTCTCTATTTGAAGGTTTTGAAAATGCATGTCAGTCGTTTTTTCGCCGCGTCAAGCCGCTTTCCAGTCCGAAATATACGGCATCTTCTTCACTTGCTCCAAAATTGTCGCTTGCTCGTGATCGATGGGACGATCGTTCAGCTGAGCATCAATTGCAAGTACTCTTTGTCTTCTGGACTGAGGTAGCGGATGTCGGCTTCGAGTTCTTCGTACTTGCCATTGGCGTTTTTGTGTACAAATTTGAGAACATCGGCTGATAGGTATTCTGAAATGAGACGATCGAGTTGAAAGTGGACCTCTTGGTCTTGGGTGTGAATGACAAGCTCGTCGGCGAATATTGCCATTCCTTTGACGAGTCTTCTGTCCAATTTTTTGAATCCTTGGCGGTTGATGAGCAGTCCAAAAAGAATGAATCCAATGGCAGAGGGGATGAAAAAGCGCGGATTGAGTAGACCTGTTTCTGAAGCGATGGCAGTGATCAATACCAAGAGTGTACAGATGTACCAGATGACATGTAGGCAGCGATCCATCACCGACATGGCACTGATTGTTGTTGAGGGGTTGACGGGCTTGAGGAGTTTGGCATCAGTGGGATATTCTACATCTGCAAATTTTTCGGCAAGCTTTGTCAATGCCAAGGGGATGAGCCAAAAGAGGGAGATGACCATGGCGAGGGAGAAGGAGTAGTTGGTGGCTCTGCTGATGCTGTAGAGAATCAGGCCAAAAAAGAACATAAGCAACACAGAGCCGACATCATTCATCTGAAGGAAAACATCTCTGCATTTGAGGAGGTACTTCATTGGCTGTATATTTTTGTGTTGGGCTTGGATGCCTCTTTTAAATATGCACAATTTTGAAAAAAAACCCCAGTACGTGCTTCAATTTTTTTGATGGGTCAGCGGTGGTTTTTGCAATTCCATTCTTTGCAGTGCCTCTTCTTTTCCTTGGCGCAGTGCCAAGTCCAGCTTTTCTCTGTCTTTTGTACTCAATTTGCGGACATTGACTTCGAGTTGTTCGTATTGGCCATTGGGATTTTTGTGAACGAATTTGAGAATGTCATCTGAGAGGTATTCTGAGACGAGTTGGTCGATTTGGAAGCGAACTTGTTTTTCGTAGGTATTGATGAGGAGTTCGCCAGGAAGTAAGGCGATGCCTTTGACAAGTCGATGATCTATTTTGCGAAATCCCTGGCGATTGATGAGCAGGCCAAGGAGAACGAATCCAATGATGGAGGGGACAAAGATTGACTGAAGGTAGGCAGCGTTCAATCTTTTTGCAAATGCGAAACCTACGAATCCCAGGATGGCACAGATGTACCAAACGATGTGTAGATAGCGGTCGATCGGCAGCATGGAGCTCAGTTTTTGTGAGGAAGGGACAGGCTTGAGGAGCTTGGTATTGGAAGGGTATTCGACATCGACGAACCTCCTGGAAATTCTTTCCAATAGAAAAGGAATGAGTGGGGTGATGGATGTTACCATGTCGAAGGATAGGAACTGGTTGGTCGCTTGGCTGATGCTGTAGAGAATCAAACTACATAGAACCATGACGATTGTGATCAATGATTCTTCCTGTACAAGTAGAACATCTCTGCAGTTGAGGAGGTATTTCATTGGCTGTATATTTTTGTCCTTCAATACTTATTCTGCCTTTTCTTTGCTCAATGCCAAGTCTAGCTTTTCTCTGTCTTCTGTACTGAGTTTGCGGACATTGACTTCGAGTTGTTCGCATTGGCCATTGGGATTTTTGTAAACGAGTTTGAGAATGTCATCTGAGAGGTATTCTGAGACGAGCTGGTCGATTTGGAAGCGAACTTGTTTTTCGTAGGTATTGATGAGGAGTTCGCCAGGAAGTAAGGCAATGCCTTTGACAAGTCGATGATCTATTTTGCGAAATCCCTGGCGATTGATGAGCAGGCCAAAGACTGTGAGTCCCGCAAAAGAATAGAGGAAAAATTGGGGTGCAAAAAGTTTTGAGAATACAATGGTAAAGATGTAATTCGCTGCTATTGAGATGGCGCAGAGGTAGAATCCAAGGTGCAAACATTGGTCAATGACAGGCATTGATGTCAGCTTGTATGAATTTTTGATTGGTTTGAGGATGCGCGCATTGCTGGGATATTCTCTGTCGATCAGATAAACGGCGATGGCTGAAAACAAGCTGGGGACGACAAACAGAAGGTTCGTTATTGCGCCAAAAGTGGGCATTAGGTCTCTGGCTTTTTCTAAGCTGTAGAGGGAGATGGCCAATAGGCAGAAACACAAGATGAATCCTACTGCATCTGATCTCATTTCAATGAGAAAGTCTCTGCAATTTAGGAGGTACTTCATTGGGGGAATCTTTTTACTTTGGTCTTCAACAACACCCTTGAATATCTGAGAATTTTGGCAATTCTGGTGGGAGGATTATACGAAAGGCACAAAAGATTTGATAAACGGTAAGCTCTTACTCAAAAGAGACCTTGTACTCAACCGTTCCATAGCGATTGGGCAGGGGCTGTCGCCAGTCGGGCCCCTCTCGGAGCAGGCGAATGGCTTCCTCATCGCAGCCGTATCCTAGGGACTGGATGACCTGGATGTTTTGTGGTCGACCTTTGGCGTCGATGCCAAAGACCAAAACGACCTCTCCCTTGATGCCAGCCTCTTTGGCTGCTGCTGGAATTTGTCGATTTTTCTCTATGTATCTTTTGAATTTTCGGAACCCCTTGCGAGGCTTGGCCTTTCGACTGATGAGTGGTTCGCTGGGGCTGTCTCGGCGGCCTGTACTGGAGACGACTACTTCACTCAGGACCGCTTGATTGTCCATGACGATGTCGAGTTTGGTCTGTCCGTCCAGATCGATGCTTTTGGAGCTGTAGCCCACATAGGCAACTTCTATTTGTTGGTCGGCATCGTTGAGGATGGGGAGTTGGAATCGGCCTTCGAAATCGCTTACCGTCCCATTGTCCGTCCCTGTTTGGAGGATGCTGGCACCGATGAGTGGTTCGCCATTTTCATCAAAAATAGTTCCTCTCAGTTCAATGGGCGCGGAAGATCGAGGCCTGCTGTCTTTTGCCTTTTTCTTTTTCCGTTTCTTCCTTTTCTTTTCCTTCTTTTCCGATTCTGCGACGATCACAGAACTGGCATTCTCCTTTTTCTGGATCGTGCGTGGGGCCGTGACTATGGTCTCTGGCAGGTTTTCCAGCTGGCGAGCTGTCTCTGGCGAAATGGTTGATCCCGAGCTGGTGTTGTCTTGTTCGATGATTGGGATGCGGTATGATTCCTCCGCTGCTGGCTCTGCCTGGGGGGGCGGTGATGTACTGGAGAGTATTCTGGGCTTTTCGGCATCCACAAGCACTTCATCTTGGACCACTTCTGGGGGCAATCCGCTGTCATCCGCTTCTTTTTCAGTATTCATTGGGACATTCCCCTGAGAGCTTGCCGATGGTTTCGGAGAACTGGCCTGGGCCAATTTTGTTTTGGCGGAAGAAGTTACTTTGGGAGCTGATGGGGCAGCATCTTTCTTCAGAGGAGGAGGTGTGTTGGCTGCAATTTGTCCTTGCTCGGAAGGAGAGGTAGCAGCAGCATCGGTGTTGGGCTCAGCATTGTAACTGAAGGCATTTTGTGTTTCGTCTGCGTCCTCTGTCATTTCCAAAGACAATTGGCTGTCTCCTTCTCTAAATTCGAGCGTAGATTGTTCTTCTTGGGCAGAGGATTCATTCTCACTGCTTTTTTGCTCCATGGCCATGGATGCCGATTCCATGCTCTGCCAAGCCGTTTGTTGCAAAACCCAGCCCAAACCAACTGCCAGAACAATGACGGCTGCTGCTCGGGAGACCCACCAAATGACGGGTGTTCGATTTTTCTTGATGTAGCGTTTGCGCAGTCTTTGGCGGCTTCGGCGCAGGCGATCGACATGAGGCTCGTCGGGGAATAGCTCAATGCCCTCCAAGGCTTCTGCCAGGAAGGGATCTTGCGCTGCTGCATCCTGCAGTTCGGCCTGCTCTTGTTGGCTGGCCGTGCCGCTGATCCAATTGCGGAGCTGATCCAATATGTTATTCCCCTTTGGTGACTTCATGCTTTTTTTCGATGCATTTTCTCAAATTTCGTCTTCCATTCTGAATGTGTGAGCGAATCTTGCCCACCTCTTCGTCTTGCTGTTCGGCAATTTCTTTGTACGACATCCCTTGGTAGTAAAACCATTCGATGCATTGCTTTTGTTGAGGATTCAACTGGTCCATACAGCCCTTGAGCGTGTTTGTGCGACCAGTTTCCCCAGTGGCTTCTTCCATTGGATGCTCCGGATCGAGCAAATACATAAGCGTAGGATCATAAGATTGTGTTAAATCTCGTTTTTGGCGGCGCAGCTGCATCAGGCAATAGTTGCGTGTCAGGCTGTGGAGCCAACTTTTGAAATTGTGTACTTCGTGCTCTTTCAGTTTGCGCGCCAACTCCTCAAAGATACCCATCACAGCATCTTCTGCCGCATTGGGATCTTGTAAAATTTTGAGGGATACACCATATGCCAACTCCATATAGGGTTCGTACAAACGCCCCAGTATTTCCAGATCGCCGCTTGCCTGGAACTGCTGGATCAGTTCCTGCTCAGATGGTTTTTCCCTTTTTTGAAACAAGCGAAGCATAAAAATTTAAAAAAAATTGAGCAGTCGTGTGTAATTCTTTCTCGGGCTGCATCCAGTAGATGAAACGAACATTCTCCCGCTTCATTACGAAGTTGTTTTCTTTATTTTCTCACAATTGGTGATTGACGACACAGGTCCGTTCACCAATTCATCAAAAATCCTGCTTTATGAAAACAAAGATATGGCTTTTTACGCTGCTTGCTGCTTTTTTGACCATTGTGAGCAGTTCGCATACTTCTCCCCAGCATCAATTCAAGGGCTATGTACTGGACGATGCCGGAGAAGCGCTGATCGGTGCCACTGTCCTCATCAAAGGAACAAAATTGGGTGCAGTGACAGATTTCAACGGATTTTTTCAGCTTTCACATGGCGGTGCAGAGGCGACTTTGTTGGTGAGTTACATCGGTTTTGCGACCCAAGAGGTGCTTGCCAAGGCTGGACAGGAAGTACGTATTCAGCTCACTTCCAGTGTACAACTGGACGAAGTGGTGGTGGTCAACAAAAAGAAACTCTTCAAAAAGAACAAGACTTCCGCGATCACCGCTGCCAAAAGTAACAAAAGAGCCAAGAAAAGAAAATCCAAGAGAAAACCGAGGGTCCATTCTACGCAATTGCAAATGGAAAGTGTGGCCCCTGCGGGTGTGCGGATGTATTCCCCTGCTGTGGTACAAGGGGCTGCTGTGCCCCCAGCAAGTCAGGAGTCCTACGATGTGATTCAGGAAAATCGCTTCTACACCACCAAAGAAGATCCATTGTCAACATTTTCCATCGATGTAGATGCCGCTTCTTACAGCAATACCCGGCGCTTTCTCAACAATGGAGAACTCCCTCCCAAGGATGCCGTGCGGATCGAGGAGATGATCAATTATTTCAACTACGACTATCCACAGCCAGAAGGTCCTCATCCTTTTGGGTTGCACACGGAAATGGGGCCTTGTCCCTGGAATCCGGATCATCAGCTGTTTCACATTGGGATGCAGGCCAAACGAGTGGAGACCAAGGATTTGCCCGCTTCCAATTTGGTGTTTTTGTTAGATGTATCCGGCAGTATGAATGCGCCCAATAAGCTGCCGTTGTTGAAAACCTCTCTTCGGTTGTTGACAGACCAGTTGCGTCCAGAAGATCAGGTGGCCATCGTGGTATATGCAGGAGCCGCCGGATTGGTTTTGCCATCCACCAGTGGTTCTGCCAAGCAAACCATCAAGGAAGCATTGGACAAGCTGAGCGCCGGAGGTTCTACGGCCGGAGGTGCTGGCATTCAATTGGCCTACCAGGTGGCGCGCAAGCATTTCATTCAAAATGGCAACAACCGCATCATTCTGGCTACTGATGGCGATTTCAATGTGGGTGCCAGCAGTGATTCTGATATGATCTGGTTGATTGAAAAAGAACGAGAGAGTGGCATCTTTCTCAGTGTATTGGGCTTTGGGATGGGCAACTACAAAGACAGCAAAATGCAGAAGTTGGCAGACCATGGCAATGGCAATCACGCCTACATCGACCAGGTATCGGAAGCAAAGAAAGTGTTGATCAGCGAATTTGGTGGCACGCTGTTTACCGTGGCAAAAGATGTGAAATTGCAGCTGGAGTTCAATCCTGCAAAAGTGGCCGGTTACCGACTGATTGGATATGAAAATCGCCTGTTGGATCATCAGGATTTTGCAGATGATCGAAAAGATGCAGGTGAAATGGGCGCTGGACATACGGTGACGGCCTTGTACGAGATCATTCCCGTAGGAGCAGAGAGTCCATTTCTTCCAAAGGAAACAACGCTCAAGTATCAGAACAAAGCAGCAGTGGGCACGGCATCAGATGATGTGCTCATGGTCAAGTTGCGCTACAAGGAAGCCGATGGCCACAAGAGTCGTTTGTTGGAGCAGGAAGTGGTCGGACAGCCATCGGTTGTGGCTTCGGAAAATTTTCTGTGGTCGTCTTCTGTGGCTTCTTTCGGCATGCTGCTGCGCCAGTCCAAGTACAAAGGAGAGTTGAGCTATCTGGAGGCCATCGGCTGGGCGGAAAAGGCAAAGGGCAAAGATGCCAATGGGTATCGGGCAGAGATGATTGATTTGATGCGGAAGGCCCAGTCATTGGTCGATCCAAATTTGGCGGGGAAGTAAGAGCTTACCATTGACAAATCATCGACGCTTTATACATCCATCCGAGTGGAGTAAAACGGGCAGCAAGCAGAGGTTTGTTGCCCGTACTTTGTGTGGCTGGTGCTCGCTGGTACTGTCTGCACTCGCTGTTTTGGGGCAAATGAAGCATGAAGGTTTCTTCATTTATTGAAATAAATATTCGTTTGTAAGTATTTGAATATTAATCATATACAAGTGATGAAAAATAAATTTTGAAAAATATTTATGGAATTTGGGTAGGTGCCATGTCCTATTACCGGATAAAATGAGAAAATCCTGGTCCGCGGTAGGTTTTTTCGATCCATGTGAATTCCACGTTGGGCACATCTGTCCAGGTTTGGGTTGGCGGAGCTGTACTTGGGTGCGGTTCCAAAAAGGAGGCGGCTTTTGGGGCTTGCCTTAAGGGTGGGCTCCCACCCAGAGCAGAGACCCATGCCCCCACCAATTTTCCCCCTTGCCCCAGCTCAAATCCCATGCCCTCGCCAACAAACTCATCCCCACAACCATCCTACTCCGGAAACAAGCTCCGATCCAAACCAGGAATCACCTCCAGCGCATTTTTGTAATACAACTTTTTCAAGATGTCATCCGGCAAATTGAGCCCATACATGCGCCAGAAAGCGTGGTAGCGCTTGTAATAAGGAAAGTACTCATCTGCCGTTTCCAATACCCTGAAATAGGTGGCATACTCAGATGGACGATAGTAGTCCTTGCCAAAAAGGACCCTGTCTTGGTACTTCTCAAAAAAGCGATTGGCAGCGCGCGGTTGGCGGCCCAACTCGGCAATCACAGCCCCGATTTCAACATACATATTTGGCATCTCGTCCAGTAGTTCACCGAGTCGGGTCAAGTTGTTGGCATGCCAGCCCATGTGTGCGGCGATGAACTTGGTGTTGGGATGCTTTTTGAAAACGTGGTGTTGCTCTGCGATCAATTGCCCCCAAGGGGCCGGATCGGTGGCACTTCGCTTTCGGCGAGGGCGCAGCTTGAGTTCCAGCCAGCGTTCGTTTTGTTCATCATGGGGCTCCCAAAACGATTTGGGATCAGCTGTGTGGATGAGGACGGGCATACCCAATTCGCCGCATTTGGCCCAGACCGGATCGATGCGTGGGTCGTCGATGCGAATGCGTTGGCCTTGGCGGTCTTTGTTGAACATGCCTTGGCTCTTGTAGATTTTGAGTCCTTTCGCCCCATTCTTGTAATCGTATTCCAACTGCTTGACCGTCTCTTCTGCCCAATCTTCGTCGTCGATGCTCTGCAGGTTGATGTTGGAAAATACCATGATGCGCTTTGGAGCCACCCCTTTGGCATTCTCAACCATTTTGCGGAGTAGTTCGCTGTTTCGACCACTGAGGTTGACCACAATGGCCATGTTGAGCGTGTCCATCTGTCGGACGAGCAATTCCAAATCCTGTTCGTGCATGCGCCAGTGGTGGCTGTGGACATCGATGAACGGGTACTTGGCTCTGCTGACCAGGTGCTCGGGGACCACCAAGGTAGAGGGAGGATCGTATTGTTCGAAATCCATCGTGGGTACGTCTCCCTCTTCCTGGGACCACAACAGGCCAGACAGAAAACAGAATGATAGGCTGACAAGTAGATGTTTCATGCTGCGAAGGTACATCTTCACAGGCGAAAATGATTCAGTGTGCGGACATTTGCCCCGCTTGGTACTCGCCAATGACATGTGCCGCCTTGTGCCGAAGGCCTTTTGGGTAGATGCCCAACTCTCCCGTATTGGAAGGGGTCGTGGGATCACACACAGTGTATTGGCGCTCCTTGTATTCGATGGGTTCGCCAACTGGCTGGTCGATGGCAACGGCAATTGTCAGGTCGTGGTTGAAGTGGGAAATGACAATCATGGGCAAATCCATCAGTTCTTTTACCAGGTAGTAAAAAAGGGCACAGCGGTCTTCGTGATCGGAAAATTCGTTGAAAAACAGCTCGTCGGCAATCATGGGGCGGTCGTCGTCGTAGAGACTCCAGTCCCACTTGTAGGTAAAGCACCGACGGGTGAAAGACAGCAGAATTTCCAGCGATTCTTCTTGAGATTTGCCTTCGATGAATTGGCGCAGTTGGGGCAGCAGTGAATTGGCCAAGGTGCTGGAAATGGGAACTTCCAGGTAGTCCATCGGTTGCATGCCGGGATAGTGGGCCATGATATCGGTTGGGTTGCGATCAATCTGGAGAGACAATTGGTATGGCTGATCCCGGTTTTCAAACTCCATTTGTACTTCGCTCAGGGTAGGAGGAAGGCTGGGGAGCTTTTTCAAACGAAACTCAAAGGGGCGCTCCCCATTATCCGGATCAAAACTGTTGACCCGAAAAACAGCGCGTTGACCTTTCATCTTCAGGTAAAAAGAAGTGAGGTTGTAGTAGCGCATGCGATCGGTGAACGTTTTGGGGATGTGCGTCAGGGTTTCGTCGGATTGGACGTAGAGAAACAAAAATTTGAGGGCCGCATTGGACAAACGGGTATCGTATCCGGCCTTGCTCATGAAAAACCAACTTCCGATGGTGTAAAGCATTTGCTCGCGTTCCTCCTCTACGCCTTCATACATTTTTTCTACCGTGGCCCGGATGAGTTTGTAGTACAGCCAATCAGACAGTTCGTATTGTTTTTTGTACGCTTCCAACTGGTCGAGGACAGGCTGGTAGTTGCGCTTTTCCATTTCCTTGTAAAAGCGTTTCAGGCAGCGATCCTTGGCGCATACTTCAAAGTCAAAGACCAGATCGGGTTCGTATTGGATGTCCAGGTGACTGCCAAAATAGGAGATGGATGCGGTGATTTGTGGCTTGGGATTGGCCCATGCTGTCAAACTGATGCAGCAAATGGCGAGGAAAACAACTATTCTCTTTTTCATTGTTCGGTTGACTTTTAAACAGCTAATGGAAAACGATACAAGTCCATCTATCAGCAAGCCTGTCGCTTCTGGCAGATATTGGGTTGACTACACATCTGGGCATAGGGCCGGAGAGCCAAATTCCTATTGGATGTGGCCGTTTGTAGTCATGTTCGGATCATACGTGGATTCCATTAGCATCGCTCAATAATAGTGCCTGTTCGGTCGGATCAGCGAGGATTTTATTTTTGCCTGTCACATGTGTTGCGAGCAGGAGCTGACAGAAATGTTCAGGCGTCATTGCGATCCCGATTTACCCATAAATGAGATGCTTCCAACCTATTTGGACAACTCCTGGAAATTTCTCAGGATGTCAAGGGGAAAGAAAAATGCTCTACAGGTGTTTCGGAAAAATCTGTTGAGGGAATGGTAGAAAGTGAGGGTATGCAATTGCGCAACGAATATATACAATCGTAGCAAAAAAACGAAGACTGTGGAAAGAAATTGCCTTTTGGGAAGAGTATTCTGGTGATTCATCTGCCAGCCAACAAATGAATCACCAGCTACTTGTGAGGGGCTAGCCCTTTTTGGGCTGTACCAATTTCATCTCTTTGATCAGGTGGCCAGCATCGGCATATTTGTCTACAATAAAGAGAATGTAGCGGATGTCGACCATGATGTTTCGGCAGATGGAGGGATCGTAATTGATGTCACTCATTGTGCCTTCCCATACCCGGTCGAAGTTGAGGCCGATCAGGTTGCCATGCGCATCGATGGCCGGGCTGCCCGAATTGCCACCGGTGGTGTGGTTGGATCCCAGAAAGCATACGGGCATCTTGCCATTTTCTGCATAGGGACCGTAATCCTTGCTCTCGTACAATTGGCGGAGCTTTTCGGGTACGTCGAATTCGTAATCGCCAGGGACATATTTTTCCATGACGCCCGACAAATACGTCTTATTCAGATAAGTGACAGCATCGCGGGGCTGGTAACTTTTCACCTGGCCGTAGGTGAAGCGCAAGGTGCTGTTGGCATCCGGATAGAAGGGCTTATCGGGAAAGGCCGCCATGAGCGCCGCCATGTAGTGTCTTTGAAGTCGATCCAGTTGCTTTTGGATGTCGTTGTATTTGCTTTCCACCTTTGTGTCGTACAGGTCGTTGATGTGCTGATTCAGCAAAAAGGCAGGATCTTTTTCGATGGCTTCGACTGCTTTGGCAGGCTCCATGTCGATGATGGCCATGACCTTGTCAGCTTGGGCAAAGGCCGTTTTCTCGTAGATCTCTTTGGCCAATTGCTCGTAGCTTCCCTGGGCGGCTGACAATTGCTCCCGCAGATGGTCCGGGATGTACTGAGCATCTACCTTTTCTTGGTACAACTGCATGAGACTGGCAAAGATTTTCTGGTCCAGCTCAGCATTGTAGTCTTTGTAAAAGTTGCTGAAAAAGGGTTTGAGTCGTTCGGCAAAGCCCTGGAAGCCTTGTGCTCCGTTGTTTTTGTAGGCATTGGCCAGGCGACCCATCAATCCGGTGGCGCGCATCAATTCAATGTTGCGGCCCATGACTTCACTGTGGTAGGCGCGCACGTGGGCGTAGGGCTCCAATTCGGCATAGAGGCGTTGGAACTCGGGCAGGAGTTTGCCATACTGGAGCTTCATCTCTGGATTTCTCTGGATTGTTTTGGTGAATTCTGCTTCAAAGTCTTGCTTTTTGCGAATGGCATGAGTAGAGATCAGCCCCAGATTTTCCCCCTTCCATTTTTTCCAATAATTGGCAATGCGCGCTTGCTTGGAGGCATACTTGATGCGGGTTTGCTCGTCTTTGCGCATGGCGGCATCCATGATGTTGAGCGCAGCCTCGCGCACCCCGATGCGAGCCGGGTTGACGACTTCGACCAATTGGTCAATGGCATAAGAAGGCAGGTATTCATTGGTGCGACCTGGGAACCCAAACACCATTGTAAAGTCTCCTTCTTCCACGCCATCTGTGGAGATGGGAAGGAAGTGCTTGGGCTGGTAAGGGACATTGTCTTCTGAGTAGTCAGCTGGCAGATTGTCCTTGCCGGCATAGATGCGGAAGAAGGAAAAATCGCCTGTGTGGCGAGGCCATACCCAGTTGTCTGTATCTGCTCCAAATTTACCAATGCTCTCGGGAGGGGCACCCACCAAGCGAACGTCCCGGTAGACCACTGTGACGAAAGCGAAGTACTGATTGCCTTTGAAAAATGGGCGAATGACAATCTCCTCGTATTCCTTTTTCTCGATTGTATTGCGCACCTCATTCAGGTTTTTGTCGATGAGGGATTGACGTTCCTTTTCTGTCATGTCGTTTTTCACTCCCATGAGTGCTGCCTCGCTGACATCCTCGATGCGGACGATCAAAGTGGCGGTCAGTCCGGGATTGGGCAATTCTTCGCCGTAATTGGCTGCCCAGAATCCGTTTCGGAGGTAGTTGTTTTCCAGACTGGTATGCGATTGGATTTGGCCATATCCACAGTGGTGGTTGGTGAGCATGAGGCCATTGGGAGAGATGATTTGGGATGTGCAAAATCCTCCGAAGTGAACAATGGCGTCTTTTAAGCTCCCCTTGTTTACGCTGTAGATGTCCTCGGCGCTGATTTTCAGCCCCATTCGTTGCATCTCCGCCTCATTGAGTGATTTGAGGAAGATGGGCAGCCACATGCCTTCTCCGGCCGAAACGGGCTTGGCCAGCAACACGAGCAGTACAATGGCAGTGCAAAAGCGAAAGATTCGATTCATATCAGTTAAGACTTTAATTCAACAAAGTGACAAAGATACTGTCTAAGATTTATTTATTGAGATGATTCAGACTTTTTCGCTGCAGACGAGCATAGATGCTTGGCATTCAGGACGAAGCTGTTTTTGAAGTTCGTACCCGGAAGGTACGGGCTGAAAAAACGCTGAAGTAATGTATGCCAATGGATTATGTGTCGTCATAGCGCAATAAGTTTGTGTCAACTCATCAAGATGATTCAGACTTTTTCGCGGCTGAGTTCAGAAATCCCATCGGAGTCCGTTGAGCAATTGGTAGTTGGTCGAGGGGACGCCTTCCGCTTCCTTGGACAGCTGTGAATCATAGGTGATGCTGAAGGTGACTTGGAAGGAAAGTTGGTTGGTGATCTTGAACCGAAACGCATTGGTGGAACTCAGTCGAATGTCTCCGGGTTCCACAATCTCGGGCTGGACATAGGAGGTGCTGCTGATGGAGAAGTTGCTGCTGGGTTGTAGCACCAGAGAAAGGTAGGTGCTCAGCCTGTGGTCTCTTTGGATGAAGGTCGTATCGGATATTTCGTTGTACTCATACATGTACATGACCCCCAGATAGATTTGTTGTTTTTTCTTTCGGAACAGTTGGAATCTCGGCCCTGTGCCCAATAGGCCGCGAAGCTGAATGCGGATTTGCTCGTTTTCCTGCAGCTGCCCAAAGGATTCCCAAGCCAGGTGTTTGCCGAGTTTTCGGGTGTAGCGAAGGTGCTGAAAGGCATTGTTGACAAAACGTTCATCGTTTACGCGAATCAAATTGTAATTGCTGAGGGACAGGATTTTGTATTTGTTCTGAATCCATTCCAAGCGGACAGCTCCCTTGACAGAGATGATTTGCCGGGTATTGCTGACCAGGTTGAAGGACAAATCGGTGAAGCCAAACAAGCCGCTGGTATCGACCAGATTTCCCCTCTTGGACTCGATGTCTACGATCTGCGCATTGCTGGCCAAGGGCAAGTAGAGAATCAAGAGGGAAAACAAGACAAATTTTTTCATGGCCAAAGTAGGTTTTAGTCACATACCGGGGCCAAACTTAGCAAAATTTTGGGAGTGGGGGAGCAGATATTTGTGAGAAAAGGGAAGGGGAATCCGTCAGCTCTCTTGTAGAAAAAGGAGCAGCAGAGTAGTGTTGTCGCCTTTGAATCCGCGCTTGGCGGGTGTCTAGATTTCAGTAAGCTGTACCAGCGAAGGTGGTGGTTTGTTGAAAACCAGAGCTCATCAGACCATGTCCAGGTAGGACTCCCAATCGTCTCCCGGAAAGGAGAATCGCTTGGGTTTGTCCAATTTTGTTCCACTGATGATGACAGTGATTGTCTTTCTAGGATAAAACGTACCTAGCTGCTCAAGCTTTTTTTTAGCGAACTTAGGATGCCTACATATCGCTTCGTCTACGCCAGTTTTGATCTGAAACCTTACGATGTACTCGCTTTGTTTTTTGGGCATTTTCCAGGGTTTAAAACAATCAATTCCCCATAGATGATGACCTTCTCGCAGGGGAAGGCATCACCAGGTTCTAAGTATCAGTAGGCAGTAGGCAAATGGTTCAATCCAATGGTACTTGGTCTACTCCATTTGAGTACCTGCCCAATTCTACGCTCTCTTATGTATTTGTTATTGCCGGTAAAAATAAAAGCTCTTTAAGGTTATACACCCAAAGAGCCTCTAAAGTTCTGTGCCGAAAGTGGGAGTCGAACCCACACGTCCTTGCGGACACACGCCCCTGAAACGTGCGCGTCTACCAGTTCCGCCATTTCGGCATTAGCGACCGCAAATCTACAAACATTGCCCAAATTATGCAACCCCGCCCAAATTTCTTGTGAATTTGTCCACCGGAGGCCCTCAAAATGGAATGGAGCTTGCAAAGGCTGCCAAACTTAGACCCTGAATCCTCCAACTTATTCTTATCTTCGCCAGCATCATTCGTGAACTAAATATTCCATACAAGTGAAAAAACTATTCTTATTTTTTTCTTTTTGTGTACTTGCCATAAGTGTCTACGCCCAGCCTACCACCAGCGGCAAAAAAGAACTGACCCTGGAAGATGCCATCCTTCGGCGGTTTTCTGACCTGTATCCAGATCGCCTCATGGGTTTGCAATGGGTCAAAGGGACGGGACAGATTTCCTACTTTTCTCCAAAGCGAGATCAACTCATCATCAGCTTGCCCAACACCCGCAAGCCCGACATTCGGGTCGAATTGTTTCAGCTCAACGAAAGCCTCGACCTGGCTTTGAAGGCCTTTCCATCGGTCTCTTGGTTGGATGCCAACACCTTCTACCTGAGCTACAAGGGGGCTTACTACAAATACGATCTATCGGCCCGAAAGGGAGAACGCCTCCTGAGCCATCCGGAAAATGCAGCCAATAAGGACTATCACGCAAGTGCCAACGCCCTTGCCTATACCATCGACAACAACCTCTACATGGCCGATGCCAAAAGAGAGCAGCGGTCCATCACCAACTTCTCAGACGGCAATGTGGTCAGCGGACAGGCCATCGCTCGCTATGAGTTTGGCATTGCCAAGGGAACGTTTTGGTCGAATGATGGCAAAAAGCTGGCATTCTACGAAAAAGACGAAAGCGATGTGGCAGACTATCCACTGCTCAATTCTGGCCCAACACCAGGAACGCTTGAGTCCGTTAAATACCCCATGGCTGGCCAAAAGAGTGAATACGCCCGCGTTGGCGTTTACGATCTGGAAAGTGGTCGCACTCTGTACCTGAAGGTAGATGGTCCCAAGGATCAGTTTCTGACCAACCTTGCCTGGGGGCCTGCCGGCCAGTATGTATACCTAGCCGTTGTCAATCGCGACCAAAACCAAATGGCGCTCAATCAATACGATGCCAACAGCGGCAACTATGTCAAGACCTTGTTTGAGGAAAAGCACGACAAATACGTGGAGCCGGAAAAACCACTGTGGTTTCTGCCCGACAATGCCAATGAGTTTTTGTGGATGAGCGAGCGCGATGGTTTCATGCATGTATACCGCTACAACCTGGCTGGCGAAATGCTGGGACAAGTGACCAGCGGCAATTGGACTGTCCTGGACATCTTGGGATTGAGCAACAGCGGCAAGAACCTCATCGTCCACGGCACGGATGAAACTGGCCTCAATCAATATGCTTATTCTGTCGCTTTGGACGGTGGAAAGAAAGTCAAGAAATTGTCTGAAAAGAGTGGGGTCCACAACTACAAACTCAACGAAGATGGCATCTTGCTGCTCGATGTGTATTCCAGTGTCAAGACACCTTATGTTGCGGACATCATCAATACAAGAGGCAAAAAGGTCTCCACCCTGCTGGCTTCTCCCAACCCCATGCGCGACTACAAAGTGGGAACGGCAGAACTGTTGGAGGTCAAAGCAGCGGACGGTACTGTTCTGAATGCTCGCATGATCAAGCCAAGCAATTTCAATCCTCGCGAGCGCTACCCGGTATTGGTATATGTATATGGAGGGCCTCATGCTCAAATGGTGAGCAATCGCTGGTTGGCGGCTGCACCTCCCTGGATGTACTATTGGGCAGAAAAGGGCTACATCGTATTCACACTGGACAACCGCGGATCTGCCAATCGCGGATTTGAGTTCGAAAACATTGTTCACCGCCAAATGGGTACAGTCGAAATTGAAGACCAATTGGCAGGTGTTGAATACCTCAAGTCGCTCAACTACGTAGATGCCACCCGCATGGGGGTACACGGATGGAGCTACGGTGGCTTCATGACCAGTTCGCTGATGTTGCGCAGCCCAGAAACCTTTAAGGTAGGGGTTGCTGGTGGTCCTGTGACCGATTGGAAATACTATGAAATCATGTATGGCGAACGCTACATGGACCGCCCGGAAGAAAATCCCGAAGGATACCGCAAGGCGAGCTTGCTCACCCATGCAGAAAACTTGCAGGGAGATTTGTTGTTGATACATGGAGCGATGGATGACATCGTTGTCATGCAACACAATTATGCCCTACTCAATGAATTCATCCGCCTGGGCAAGATGGTCGACTTCTTTGTTTACCCCAGCCACAAGCACAATGTCCGTGGAAGAGACCGGGTACACCTGATGAACAAAGTCCTTGGATACATCGACGAAAAATTGAACTAAAGATCATTGGCTGTTCGGGTATGAGCAGCCAAGCGCAATAAAAAACCATTCCCGAATCTTCTCATGGAGGTTCGGGATTTTTTGTGCTCTCTACAAAAAACACATCACTCCGAAAGCGATCCGAAGTGATGTGCAAAGCGAATGTGTGGATTGATAAAGTACGATTTATTGAACGATCATCTTTTTGCGGGCAATTGCCTTTCCGTTGACTTCGACGGCATAGATGTAAACACCCCCGGCCAGATTGGTGGCATTGAAGTCTACAGTTCCTCTTCCAGTGGCCAAATCACTGATCTTGACAACAGCTCCTCTTGCATCATAAATTACCAGTTGGGCATTGTCCATGCTGAGGGGGATGTCGTATTCAATGGTGGTGATGCCAGAGAAAGGATTGGGGCGGTTTTGACTCAGATCGATGGTGCTTCCCAAATCGGTGTCAATGCTTCCTTGTTCCTTACTGCCTTCGAGTCGGGCCAATCTGTCTTCCAAAGCCTTGATCTGTTCTTGTTGTTCCTTGAGTGCTTCGGTCAACACTGGGATGATGGCGTCGTAGTTCATGACCTCGTAATCGGCCAGGGTCCCATCTACGTTCAGGGTGGGTTGTACGGCCGAGGGCATCACTTCCTTGACTTCTTGTGCGATGAATCCATACTGAGTGCCTTCTACCAAGTTCAGCTCTGGACGTTCTTTCCAGCGGTACTCATACGTGACACCGTTGAGTTTGTTGACGATGTCCATGGCATTTTCCACTGTGGCAATCTTGTCCTTCAGTTTGCGATCAGAAGCAACCCACAGGCCACCTGTAGCGATTCCCGAGCCAAAGATTTGGAAAACAGGGCGTGGTGCCAAGGTGCCAAGTGGAGCGGGGAAGGTATCAAAAAAGGCAGCCAAGATGTTGCCACAGCCGAAACCAAAACCAGGTCCAGAAGCGGTGGGGCCATCTTGTGTAATGATGAGCGGCAATCCGCGGAAGGAAATGGATGGAAAGTCGCGGGGGCCACTGGCTGTCATACCGATGTTGATGGCATTGGAGGTGTCTGTCTGGGCGCGGAAGCCGTAGAGGTCACAACCTGTGACAGTAGGGCCAGCAGCACCGCCAGACTCACCGATGGCGACAAACTTACCATTGGGGTTCAACGGTCCGGTGGGAGGGAACAGGCCAAAGTTGTCACCTCCATAGAGTTGCGCATCGGCAGTGACAGAAAAGAAAATACAGCATAAAAAAGAGAGAGAAATGATTTTAAAAATGGTTCTCATCTTGAGGAGATTTTGGTGTTAGCAAATAGAAGTTAGCGAGTTCTCGGCGTGCAATGTACGCTGAGAAAGACATGGAAAACCCCTGCCTTACCCGGGAACGGCAGGCGCTCATCCAACGATGGTAAACTGGTATGAATGGTACGTCTTGCTCTGGCCTTGCGACCAAAAGTCAGTACGAGATTGCTGGCACGACAGTGACAGAATCACAGACGGTATCATTGTCTTGATGGTGCAGTAAAGACTGATTATCAGCCATTTACTCTTTAGCAGGCACGCATTTTGAGTGTAGTCAGGAACACCTTTTGTGGCATCAAAAGGTCGCAGTCGTAGAAGATAGAAAAATTTAAATCCCTTTAGTTAGAAAAACCAGAATCTTTGTGTCAGTGTATTCTGGAATGATTTGTTTGGATAAACAATCTTGAAGACGTGTTTGATAATAAATCTACAGTTTAATTTTGGGAAATCAAAATTAATTCTTTGTAAACTGGCAAAAAAGGCACTCTTTTTTCGATTGATATTTCCATTTGTATTGTTTGTATTTCTCAGGAAGTACCGCTCTGTGCAGATGCCTGTTTTTTGTTGGAAGGCTGTGGATCGGGGTTACGTTTCCCCCTCTTTGGGATTTTCCAGAAATTCTTTCGTAAAGTGTTCTCTGCGTTTGGGCATGGCGAATTTCCGACTGTTGTAGGCCTTTGATTGTCCTTTGGGGATGGACAGACTCTGCCATTGACTTCCTTTGATCATGCGGCCTACATAGACAATTTGCCCCACGTGGTAGGCGTAGTGGGCCAGTTGCCGATTGATGGCTTCGATGATGCTGTGGCCCATGTTGCGGATGTAAATGATGGTGTCAAAGTTGTCGGCATTGATGGAAGCGAGCGCATCGAATAGGCATTTCCATCCTTCTTCCCACATTGTTAGCATTTCTTCTTTGGAGCCAATGTCGCAAATGAATTCATCTTCGCGATTGCGCCACTCCTTTTCTCCATCGCTCGTCAGAAAATCGGTCCAGCGGGACAGCATGTTTCCCTTGAGGTGTTTTACTGTGAGGGCAATGCAGTTGCTTTCCGCATTGTATTGCCAGAAGACATCTTCCTCTTCCAATTGGGCAAAGGTGCGGTCACCCAGCATTTTGTAGTAAGAGAATTGTTTGTGGATGCTTTGTAGATAGTTGTCAATCATGTCAAATGCTTTGGTGTACATTGTCATAAACGAATGGAAATGGCTCTGAGTTTCCCCCGAACCAAAAGGACCATCATCTATTGAACGGAGATTCGTTGATCCAGCTGAACGGGCGTTGCATGAGCAGGAAATCTTCTTTTTTCTTGATGCGCATGCGGATGTCGAGCGTATCCGTTTGCCAGACGCCTTGCAAGACAAATTGGCCGGAGTCCGGACGGCTGTAGTACAAGGTATCTGTGGCCTGCTCATCATCAGAGGGGGTGAAGGCAAGCCATTGGGCAGTGCTGTCAAGCTCGCTTTCGAATCGAGATCGCTGCCCGTCCATGGCGTGGATGTCAATTCTTTTGCCCCATTCGACGATCATCCACTCCCAGCGGCTGCTGTCCGTGGTCAGGGGCGGCACCAACTCGCCATTTCTGCTGAATTGCTCCACTTCGTACAGGCCATACAAGGCGGGTTTGCTTCTTTGCGGTCCGAATTGCCCCAGCCGTTGGTAGGTAAAGTAGACAAACGCCGCCAGACCAATGGACAGTGCCAACCATTTGATGCCATTTTTGACCTTCTCTACTCTTGGATGACTGAAATGTGGGGGGAGGGGAAGCGCTTCTGTAGGCCTATTGATGACGAGGACATTCCACAGCCGTCGGCCATCCAAGGTGATGAGGCCCATTGCCAACAAAACGAGATGGGTGGACAAAATCTTTACCGGAACGTCATAGCAAAAGTTGAGCATCATCACATTGAACATGATGCCAAAGACCAGCAAGGCGCCCAGCGTGCGGGTGCGTCGAAACAAAAGCAATAGGCCACCCAGGAATTCACCGAAGCCAGTAAACATTGTATACCCCTTGGAGTACCCCATGAACGTCCACAAGAGCCCCATCGGCGACGAATCTCCATAGGCTTGGATCAGGCGGGCAAAACGAGGGGGCTGAAACTGTAAATAGAATATTTTGGCCAGGCCGTAGAGTGCCATTTGGAAAAACAGATAATAGCGGACCAATACAATCAGCCATTGCAACGCCTGTTCGTAATGGGGCCGCTTGCGGTCGAGGACGGACCAAATCAGGGTCATGAGCAAGGCCACTGTCAAATAGCAAAGCAGGCTGACGTAGCTGTAAGTCGTGTCTCCACTTCCATTGGCCAGTGCGATGAGGTCCTGTTCCATGCCCAGAATGTACTTGGCAAAGGGAGGGACCAGCTGCTCCCAGAGCATTTCGGCAAAGGAAGAGAAAAGGAACTGGCTTGACATGCAAAAGAGGAAGACGTAGGAGGCCACAAGGCGGAAGAGCAATTTTTGGAACAGGGTCCAGCTTTTGGATTGGGGTATTGGCATTTGTCAGTGTCGTTTTGTTCAGTCGATGGGTCAAATATATGACACTGCCCTGCAGCGGTGTAAGCCATTGGGCTATGAGAATGCTTCGTTCGTCTATTATTTGGCCTTTTTGACCTTCGCAGCTGTCCAATATGACCAAGATCATCTTTGCATCTGACTTACATCATCCCATTCCCCCACAGACCTTGGTAGCTTTGAGTCATCAATCATTACAAAAATACCAAGATCATGACCATCAAACTTTGTCAACTCGATCTCGCCCAACTTCTGATTCGTTATTACCTGATGATGACAGTGGTTTTCATCGCTGGCTTTACGGGTACCTGGTTGCTTGCCATATTGGCCTTGCCCATTTTTTTGACGGCCATTCTCGGCATGCGCTTTGAGTTCAATGCACAGCCAGAGGCCAAAGAACGTCGCCTGCCCAGACCGACCGCGAAGCGCGTACAACGACAGGCGAGCTAGAGATGAATGCATCAGATCAACAAAATGCAGCGAGGCATGAAAAACATCGTCGTACCAATCGATTTTTCTCCGGCAGCACTCAACGCCTGTGTTTATGCCCTTGGATTGGCCCAGCATATCGGGGCAGCTCTGAAGGTCGTCCACGCATACAGTGGCAGTTTCGACAATCAGCAGGGACTGATCGTTCGAGCGGGCATGGGCAGAAGTGAAGCAGTAGAAGCGCAGATGGAAGAGTTCGTCGCATTGGCTTCTACCGATTCGGGAGCTGTGCTCAGTGCCCAAAAGGTAGAGGCGGTGAGTGTACATGGACAGACGATTCCTTCAATATTGGCTGTTGCACAGGAGTTGGAAGAGTCGATGATTGTCATGGCCACAAGCGGGGCGGGAAATGCAGTGGATCGCCTGTTGGGCAGCACAGCCACCGCCGTCGCGCAGCAAGCCACTTGTCCGGTTTTGCTGGTGCCACCACAAAGCAATTATCGACCCTTCAATCGCATCCTATATGCCAGCAATTCCGAATCCGTTCAAGCCCATAGCCTGAAGCAGTTTTCTGCCTTTGCCGAGCTTTTTCAGCCCACCGTCCACTTTGTACACATCACCGACAACGATCGAGAAAGCGAGTCGCTCCGACAAACTGTACTGAACCAACTGTTTCAGGAGCAAGCCCCTTCCTTTGCATTCGAACTGCATCGCATCTCCGCCACTGGATCGCTTTGGCAAAGCTTGCAAGACTATGCCGCCAGCGAGCAAATGGACCTCCTCCTCCTGGTCAATCGACAGGGAGGTTTTTGGCACAATTTGCTGGGCAACAGCTTAACCCAACGCATGACACACAGCTCTCAGCTCCCCTTGCTGATAACTCATTTTGGGGCTTCCGCCAATTGACGGTCGCTCCGTACGCATAGCTTGCTTATTACTTACACCGACAAGCCGTCTGCCTCTCTCCAAGTGCAGGCGGTTTTGTTTACCCAATTCAATTGCCTTATGAATCCCAACATCATCCTGTCGTTGCCAGCCGTACTTGTAGATTTTTACCGTCGCCAGGAGGTCATTGTCTTGGACGTGCGCAGGCCCAGCGAATTCATCCAGGCCCACATCGATCAGGCCTGCAACATTCCCTACGAAGACATTCCACTTTTCCTCAACGAAATCCGGGCCTGGGAGAAGGCCGTGATCACCTGCTCTGCCAACGGCTTTCGGGCCGAGCGGGCCGCCGACTTTCTCAACAGCCAGAACATTCCGGCCGTCAATGGCGGGCAGTGGCAGAAGTTGCGGGAGTTGTTGTTGTAGTGTTTGGTGTTTTGGGGATGGAAAGTGGTAGGTATTTTTATTTTGCGGAACAGTTTATGGCTTGTGGTGTATTGGGATTTGACCGATGTCGATCAATTTGTTTTGTTCTGACGCCACTTCTGGCTGCCGCAGTTGAAAAATCATCTTGTTCGACACCTTTGTTGATTCCATCCAGATATTGAATTCTTTTTCACCACCTGAGCTCATGGGAACGGAGATGATGTGCTTCCAAGGATATGTTTGGTAATCCCCTTGGCAATTGCTGCAAATCATGGTGAAATCTGCATGATTCAATAGGAGGAGATCATCTTCTGTACCTTTGAAGTGAATCTGAGATGACACTGATTTTCCATCAACAGATAAGGTGGATGTAATGGCTTGTCTGTTTTGTTCGACCTTGTCCAGGTCAATGATTGTGTCAAATTCCCAATCTTTTGCATTGATTGCGATGATGGAGTTGGATGCCATGAGTTTTTCGATTCCCTTGGGAAAATCATACTCAAATTTGTGAGACGAAAAG
>JBCBOS010000034.1:0-79711 GCA_039821145.1 Bacteroidota bacterium
AGCGTTTTCGAATTGTCAAAATCACTTACATCAAATCGATGGATTTGCCGGTCCAGTCGACTGAGAACATACAAGTCTTTTTGCTGGGCCCAAAGACCATGGAAGAAGAACAATAAAATCACAGTTTTTAAAACAGCTTTGTGCATTGTTTTTTGTGTTTTGCGATGAATCAAATTGGTAGATATTGGGACACAACTTGTCCATCCATCGCACTTTTGCACGATGGTCGGTCATTGTTTGTACACAATACAAATTCGGCCATTGCACAGGTCATTGTGCAATAGAAATTGGCAGTTAGATTTTTGACAACTGCCGCTTGGCCGTACAACACATTTTTTCGGTAGACGCTGCCGATGCGATCAGCAGCTTGTATAAAAATGAAGAGTAATGTTTAGCTTTCACTGCGTTATACGATGCGAACTTAAAGCATATTTTTTACATATCAAAATGGAAGACATGCGTAAAAAGAGACTTCTGTTACAAGGGCTGTAAAAGGCAAAGAACTCCTATTGATCTGTGATGACTGTCTGAATCTCTATGAGCTGTTCAATCAAAAATGGAATGCAGATTTGGTTAGTTCATCTGCTTGTGAGACGGGGCTTGGACAGTTGGTGAAGGGGGAGAATGGGATCGATTCCGTCAGGCAGTTTACCAATGACCCAAAAATCGAGAAGACTCTTTCCCATCTCCCTCCCTCCTAAGCCTTTTTACCGTATCTTTGCCATCGATATGAAGAACGGCTTTTCTTTCCTGCTGGCCTCACTCGTTTTCTTTGCAATGGCAAAGGATGTGTTGCTCTGGGCGGCCTTCAAGATCAACCAAGCCGACATCATTCAGAAATATTGTGTCAACCAAAAGGCGCCGGAGCGCATGTGCCGTGGTAAATGCTTCCTCAAGACAAACATCGAGCAGAGCAAAGACCACAGCAGTCAGGACAATGCTCCTCTCTCACTGTTGGAGGAACCTTCCAAAGTACACTACCTGGGCCTGGAAGCTCTGCCACCCAAGCCATTTGACTGGATGACACAACGAGCCGTACCCTGTACCTATCCATCTCTCATATCCCGTCTGATCACCCTTGATTTGCTGAGACCGCCGCGCCTGTAACTACCCTCCTATTAGACTGTCCTCTGTCTCATGTGACGGAGGAGGATACCTGTCCGAAAATCACCTTTTGGGAACTTCCGTCAGCTTCTTTGCAATCGCAATGGGTCGTTGGCGAAATAAAGTTCTGGGCAACATCGCTTAAAGAGTGGAGCTTTCACACAGGTATACATTTTCACAACCTTTTATTTGACAAAATCCACGTACCTATGAAGAAGCTCTTATTGGTACTTGGCTGCCTGCTGTGGCTACACGGCGCTGTGTCTGCCTGTGAAGGCTGTGGTTGCAGCATCGGCAGCAACGGAATTGGCTTGGTATCGGCTTTTCAGTTCAATACAGTTGGTACCAGATGGTCATACATCCCGTTCCGATCCAGCAATACGGAGTTTGGCGGCACACAAGATTACTTTCATCGCGTGGAGCTGCGCATCCAATACCATTTGTCTCCAAAACTGCGCGTAGAATTGGTCCAACCTTACCAGCTCAACGCCCGCGAAGACTACAATGGTCGGCGCCTGTTGGATGGTTGGGGCGATACGCGATTGTCGGCCAATTATGCGCTGCTCAACAACATTCGAATCGGTTCTTCTTCCAAGTTGTACTTTGAAGCTGGACTGGGACTGAAATCGGCCTTCGGCCAATACAAAGCAGATTTGCATTTGGACGACTTTCCGGAAAACTTCAATCCCGGCAATGGCAGCTGGGGCTACATCGGGCAGTCTCGCCTGGTGTACACCCGCGGCAATTGGGGATTGAGCGCCAGTACCTTTTACCAGAGAAATGGCAAAACAGCAGAAGGCTATCGCTTTGGCGATCAATGGGCCAACAATCTATTGGTCTTTTGGCAAAAAACGCTGAGCGACCAATGGCAAATCACACCATTTGGAGGCTGGTCCTTCGAAAAGGTCGCATTTGATTACAACAATCGCGACCGACGCGTACAAAGCACCAGTGGCAATGGCCAATTTTTGACGGCTGGCTTCAACCTACAGTTTGCTCGCTGGCTGCTGGCTTCCTCCTATGCCATACCAATCAAACAATCTTATTCAGAAGGCGATGTAGTGGCCAAAAACCGCTTCTCCGTCGAACTGTCTTTTTTATTTTAAAAATCAATCTAAATCCATACAACCCAATGAAGAAGTTATTATTCCCCTTATTTTGCCTAGCCCTGATCGGTTTTTATGCTTGTGGTGGTGAAGACGACATGGATGATCCCATGGAGCCAATGGCACCTGAATACAACATCAACATCATCTCACCAACCACTGACGACAAAAAGGTCAATGACAAAATCAATATTGAAGTAGACTTTACAGAGGCCAACAACAACACGATCCACCACGTACAGGTGCGCATCGTCGACAAAGCAGATGGCTCAGAAGTATACGATGCTCCCAGCGATGCTCACGTACACCGCACAGACGGCAAGTACGAATTCAGAGATGAGTTCAACCTCGGCGTCAACGGTCATACGGATTGGCTGGTGATCGCCAAAGTCTGGGGCCACATGGCCGGCGCACACGAAAAGTCGGATACCGTCGAATTCCACGTACATCCACGCTAAGGATTTCTCAACATCCTTCCGACAGAAAATAGACATCCCGATCTCTTGCCAGGCAGGAAATCGGGATGTTTCTTAGGGTTGATTATTTCCCCGCTTTTTTGTTATCCGTAGATGGGCTTTCCGTCCAAGCCCCAACCGATGATGCGCTTGCCTTTGCCATCCTTCCCGAAGATGAAATCATCGGGGAAGACCAGGCGTGCCTGCTGGCGTCCATATTGTGGGTCTACCACTCTGTAGACTGCGGGTTCTTGGCTGGTGATGTAAACACTGCCATTGCGGTCGGTCTCTCCGATCAGTCGATTGGTGGCCTCGTCATACAAACGAGCTCCCACGACGGGATCGTCCATATTGCGGCCCCAGATGACGCAGATGACAGCTGCATACTCTTCTTGGCGCAATTCGGCGATGTCTTCTGTTTGGTCAATGGTGATGCCTTCACCCACAGGGGTGGCGTCTTCTTTTTGGCAAGAAAAAACAACGAGTGCGCACAAAAGTGCTAAAATTCCAATTTTTGCTTTCATGGTAATTGAGTTTTTTGTGAAGTGATGGAATAGTTTTTATTATTGATCAGGGGGAAATTCTTGATAGGTGATGGAAGGGGTTTCGTATTTCACGTCTTGGAGGGTTTTCAGAAAAAGCATCAGCTGTTGCTTTTCTTCCCGGCTCAACGGCTGCTCCAACAAAACGGAGTCGGTCCGTGCATAAAAGTCGATGACCTCTTCCAATTCCTCAAAGCGGCCGTCGTGCATGTAAGGAGCCGTAAGAGTGACATTGATCAGGGAGGGCGTGCGGAAAGTAAACAGGTTTTCCATGCCCGAAACAATGTTGCCTCTTCCATAATCCGGTCCCAGCCTGTATCGGTTCCGCCCTTTGTGATTGTAGGTTTCAAAAATGGTGTTGCGGCGCAGCAGCCCGATGTCGTGAAAGCCCTTGTCGGTAAAATGAGGGGGGGCATGGCAACGACCACATTGGGCTTTTTCCAGAAAAATTTCCTGTCCTTTTTGCTCTGCCTCCGTCAACTGGGCTTTGCCTTGTTGGTGCAAGTGAAAACGGGTTTGCTTTGTCGTGATGGAATGAATGTATTCCTCCAAAGCATGTGTGACAAAGTCGGCAGCGTGGGTGGGACTGGAGAGCTGTAGTTGTGCAAAATGATGCCCCAATGTGCTGTCTTGGCCAATGGCCTCCAAGAGGTATTCCGGACTGCTGTCCATCTCGGCCCGAGCAAACAAGGGGCCCTCCAACTGTTGCTGCAAACTCGTGGCCCGCCCGTCCCAAAAAAAGTGATCGTAGCGATTGACATTGAGCAAAGAAGGGGTATTGCGAATGAGTTTTTTGTTGTGAATGATGGCCAACTCATACCCATCTTGAAAATGTTGATCTGGTGAATGGCAGGAAGCGCAAGAAATCTTTTTGGGCGACAAGTCTTCGCTCTCAAAGGCATGTGCTCCAATGTCTACCCATCCACTGGCGGAAATCATCTCCTTTTGCTGATCAAAATCAAACTTGGGAGCAGGCTGTTGGCAGGCGACCAAAAATGGCAACACAAAGACAGTCATTCGGGCGAACCGAATGAAATACACGTTTATTTGCATAGTGATTTACTTCACTCAAATGACATGTCATCATGCCATTCGCGTTAGGAATACATGTTCAGCGCACGAAGGAAATCTTCTTTCGCATGCAATACATTGACAGGGCAGTGCAAAGCAATATCTCACACCGCTGACACAGGACGAACCAAGCGAACGGTTTCCCTGCGAAGCCTTTGATGGAGCAACCTAATTTTTAATCGTTTGTAAGCTTGTACTCATTGCATGTGGCATGGGCAAAGTAAACCGTTAGACGAAGTCCCAAACCACTTTTTGAGTATGAAAGTAAAGCCAGAATTTATCGAGATGGATAAATGAGTAAATGCCCTGAATTAAAGTAGAAAGTATGAAGAGATTCAACAAAACACAATTGTAGGCGTACAATTACTCGATGGCTTGTGGAAGCAATATAGCATCTTTTTTGAATAAATGTAAAGTGGCGGCCGCAATAAAATGAAAATCTGTATGGCAAATGATATACCATACAGATAACATGTGATCTTGTGTCACATTCTGCCAAGCCATTGCTTATACTACATTTGGCAGCCCACAGATTCTGCAGACGCAGCCCAAAGGCAGTCAATGGAAGGACGGAAAGGACACTTCTTGTACTTGCCTCTTCATGGGGTCAGTTCATTCTGTTTTGCTCTTCTGAGGAACCCGTCTGGCGATTCTTTTTGGACTCTGCCTTGCCCCTGCCCAATGTGCTGCTGAAGCTCAGGCGCAAGACCCGCCCTTCCAATTGGTAGCGATACTCATAGTCGATCCCCAAATCTGTTTCGTCCAGTCTCGTCCCGAAAAAACTTCCGGTATTGAAGATGTCTGATAGGTTGATGGACAACTGGTGACGGTCTGACAACTTTTTCTGAATGCCCACATTGAGCGCGTAGCGAAGTGGTATTTCCATCACGCCATAAATGGATGCCGAACGCAGCCAAGCAGAGCACTCCAATTCCAAGCCCATTGGAAGGGTAAAATTGTGGTTGGTATTGGCAAATGCATATTGTCCTTTGCGGCGAAAGACTTGTCCCTCAAAAATGGGCTCTGCCGATTGCCAAAAGTAGGTGACATTGTAGCGCGAGGACCACCATGGTTTGATTTGCCAGGAAGTACTGACAGTTGCGGTGAACAGTTTCTGATCGTTCATGTTTTCTGGGCGCAGCACAATGCTGTTGTCCTCCCCGTTCAAGACCGGATGGCCCCAGGTCATGGGATTGTCGTAGTCTGTGTATTGGAAGCTCAGCAAAAAACTGTTGTATTTGTATTCCAACTTGAGGCTCTTGGAGATGGTCGAACGCAAACCTGGATTTCCCCCCAAGATCGTCTGCGGACCAAAGAAGAAAAAGGCAGGGGCCAATACATCGAAACTGGGGCGGGTGATTCGCTCGTTGTAGGCCAGTTGAATCCGATGACTCTCGTCCTGATCGTAACTGATGAAAAGGGATGGGAACAATCTTCCAAAGCGATCCGCCACCAAGCGGTCATTGTCCTGGTCGCCCAGCGCATAATCATAATGCTCATAGCGAAGTCCCAATTTGGTGGAAAGTCGCTCGCCCCATTTGCCGTTGGTGGACAGGTAAGCTGCATAGATTTTTTCCTCCAAATCGAAGACATTGGTAAAATCTTCTTGAAATACCCACTCCTCTTTGGTCAGATTGGCCAGGGCTATGTCATTGGTAAAACTGGAGTGAGTCGCTTTCAGACCAGCTTCCAATTGCCACAGTTCTCCCATCTCCCGGCGGTAGTCCAACTTGCCCACTTTGAAGTTCAAGGGGGTTTCCTTGCGAGACAGGAACTGTCGGTCTTCCACAAGCTGTCCATCTGCCGTCCGGACCTCTTCGCTGTAGTCGGTCGGATTGTCGTCCAAGTAGTTGAGGTAGTCGAGGTCCAGGGAAAGCTCTCCCCCCTTTTCAAAGCGGTGGTTGATGTGGGCATTGAGCATCCAGTGGGTCCAGTGGTTGATCTCCTGGCTGCGCAGGCGGGAAAATAGGTTGGGCTCTCCTTCGGTGGCCAGGGTGGTGCTGGTGCGGGCATCCAAGGACCAATGACTGATGTAACCAGCCATTTTGAGGCCGATGTCTGTCTGTGAGGTCAAGGCATAATCTGCTCCGATCTCGCCCCGGTGCATGCCGGAATAAGCCGGGCGTTCGCTGTCGATGTCCATGCTGTTGACAACTCCCTCAAAGACATTGCTCCGCCGAATCTGGGTGCGGTCCTGGACGTAGTTGTTGGTGGTAGACCAGTCGCCAAAGAGGCTGAATTTGTCTTTGTTGTAGCTGATGTTGGCGCCCATGCCCCACTTTGGCCGAAGACCATAGGCGGTAAAGAGGTTGTAGCCCAATTGCCATCCCTGGCTCAGATTTTTGGCCAGCACAATGTTGATGATGCCCGCATCTCCTTCGGCATCAAAGCTGGCAGGAGGAGTGGTGATGAGTTCGATTTTTTGAATGGAAGCTGATGAAATGCCATCCAGCATCTGAAGCAGGGAGGCTCCGTCAATGCGACTTCTCTTCCCATTGATCAAAACAATGACTCCTTGTTTGCCCAACAGAGAGATCAGATTGTTGCTGCGATCGATGTCCAGGCCAGGCGCACTCTCCAAAATCTTCAATGCACTAGATCCGGCACTGACAATGCTATTTTGCACATTGATGGTCGTACGGTCAATTTGCTGTTCGTACAATGGTTTTTTGGCTCGGACCACCGCAGTTTCCAATACATTGGCGGCTTCCCGCAACAGGACAGGGTCAAGCTGGACGGCATTTTCATCCTCGTCATCGTGTGAATAGTCAATAAAAATTGTTTCGTAGCCAATCATGGATACGGAAATCGTGTAAGGTTTTTTTTCGGGTACCACAAGTTGGAAATATCCCTCTTCATCTGTCACAGTGCCTTTCACCAAGCTTGAATCTACTTTGGACAAAAGCAGTACATTGGCAAATCCCAGGCCTTCGCCAGGTGCCTGTATGATGCGCCCATCAAGAGTAGATTGGGCGAGCGAGGAAAGAGGGCAACACAACAGAGTCAGGAGGAGGTGGTAGACTTTCATAAGGATGACGATTGAATTTTCCTCCAAGTTGCCCACTCCTATGATAGCATGTGCCAAAAAGGGATGAATGGAAGCCCTGGGGAAACCAACAGTTTTTTCTGCCACTGGTACGCCTTTGATCACCGATGGAAAGTCGTTGGTATAGGTCCGGCTGTCATTCGTCCTTTTCAATCGAAAGAGCCGAATTATTGTTATATCTAGTTGTTGGACTCAAATGCACCTCCCCATTTTCACACAAAACTGTATCTTCATCCGAGGGCATTTCCAAACGCCAACAGTACAAATCGCAACAGGTATGATGCATTTTATCAAAAAACTGGTCGGCATCTTTCACATTGACAAGGTCTACAGCTCCTGGACTGGAGAGCGACTGATCCGACACATCTTGTACTGGTGTGCCTGGCTGTTTTTCTATGCCAGCATCAACGGCGCCTACAGTGAGTTCTCCTTTTTGGTGTGGCTCAAAGTAGAATTTTGCCTCGTGCCCATCAAACTGCCCTATGTGTATTTCATCCTCTACTATCTGGTGCCCCGCTACCTCATCCGGAAAAAATACATGGCGTTTTTCTCCATTGCATTTGTCGTAACGGTCATCAGTGGCATTGCCCTGCAGGCGGTCTACGTCTTTTACATCTACGAAATCCTCAACCAGCAGGTCTGGGCCTTTTTCAATTGGAAAATGTGCTTCAAGACCCTCGATCTGATCTACATCGCCTCTTTGCCGACCCTGCTCAAGCTCTTTCAACGCTACCTGCAACAAGACAAGATCAACCAACAGTTGAGTGCCCAAAAGCTGGGAGCAGAGCTGCAAATCCTCAAAAACCAACTGCATCCCCATTTCCTCTTCAATACCCTCAACAACCTCTACGGCATGGTGCTGACCACCAATCCGAAAGCGCCAGATGTGGTCATTGGCTTGTCCAATATGATGAGTTACATGCTCTACGAGTGTGAAGGGGACTTCATCTCTTTGAAAAAAGAGGTCGACAATTTGAAGAATTACATCGAACTGGAAAAAATCCGCTACGGCGATCGACTCGACATTTCCTTTGAAGTGGAAGGGCAAATAGAGAACAAAGTCATTGCTCCTCTCCTACTCATTTCCTTCATCGAAAATGCCTTCAAGCACGGCCCGGCCAAGAACGAGGCCAATTCTTGGGTCCGCATCAACCTGTGGATCACAGACAAAGAACTCAGCTTCAAAATTGAAAACAGCAAAGCCAAGCAACCGCCGGAAGACAGCAACACCATTGCCACCAAAAGTGGCATCGGCCTGAACAACACCCGCAAGCGATTGGCACTGATCTATCCAGGACAACACGAATTGAGTATCGACAACGACCAAACTTTTTTGGTTCACCTGAAAATAAAGTGGTAGCACATGAAATGCATGATCGTGGAAGACGAACAAATGGCCGTCAAGGTCATCGAAAGCCATCTGTCCCAATTGGAAGGACTGCAACTGACAGCCGTTTACAACAACGCAATGGAAGCATTCACTGCCCTGCAAGTCCAACGGGTCGACATCTTGTTTCTCGACATCCAAATGCCCAAAATGTCTGGCATCAGCCTGCTCAAATCCCTCAAGCAAACGCCCCATGTCATCCTCACCACTGCCCACAGAGACTACGCCATAGAAGGCTACGAACTCGACATTGTCGATTACCTACTCAAGCCCATATCCTTTGAGCGATTCGTAAAGGCCATCTCCAAGATCTACCGCCTCGAACAAAAACAACCGCCCACCCAACATTTTTCCAACGCCAGCCCCTCCCTCCTATCCGAGCCCTTCATCTACATCAAGTCCGACCGACACTTTGTCCGCGTCTTGCTCTCCTCCATCTGTTACATCGAAAGCATCAAAAACCACATCCGCCTGGTAACCACTGAGCAGACCATCATCACCCTCCTGTCGATCAGCGAAATAGAAGCCCGCCTGCCAGAACAACACTTTCTCCGCATCCACCGCTCTTACATCATTGCCCTGGACAAAATCCAACGCTTTTGCCATACCAATGTCGAAATTGGAGAAAACAGCCTCCCAATTGGCCGCATGTACAAGCAGGAAGTCCTCCGCCGCCTCAATGCCCATTTATTGTAGGCGATTTTTTACATGGGACAAAAAAAACTGCCTTGAAAGTTCCTTCGAACCCCAAGGCAGCCCCTGATCTAATAAGTAACAGTACGTATATCTTATGGTTTAATCCTTTCTTGTGATTTAGTTCTTCGTGACTTTGTAGGTGTAGTCCTGGACGTTGATGATCAGCTCAACAGTGTAGTTTCCTGCTTCGGTAATCAAGATGTCATCACCACTGTACTCCAAAGAACCATTGGCATTGGTATCGCCGAAGTTGATGTCCCAAGCATCGTTGGCGCGGAACTTGATCGCACCCTCGATCAGATCAACAGTAAGAGTGATTGTCCCTGAGTCTGTATCGACAACCATATCGGTGTCCTCGTCCCAACCACCTGGTGTGGCAGAACCGATCAGTCCCCAATTGGTGGCCGCTGTGGTGTAAGTCAGATCATTTAGATTCACATTGAGGCGGTAGTAACCTGCTGTAGCCAATCCAATGTCGGCTCCTCCTGGGTCAAGGGTGCCGTCTTCGCCATCATCGCCCCAATTGGTGTCCCAGCTGGGTCCGTCGGTGATTTTGAATTTGGCATCGTCCTCTCCGATGTACAAGAATCCCTCGTAGGTACCGTCCTCCTCGCGAGAGAAGATGGCGGTCGCTTCATTCTCGGGTGCCCACCCTTGGTAAGAACCAGGCACTTGCAATTTTGGATACTCTACAAAGGCTTTGAATGGAGAGATGTCCACAGAAAGAGGCTCTGAGTACAGTGTTTGTACTTCGCTGGAAATGGTGGCAGCAATGCGGAAACTCATGGTCGTTGCCGCACCATCTGGCAGGCCTTTGGACAACATGATGTTGTTGATCTCTGCAACAGTGATTCCTTTGAGTTCGAGGGCATTGACCGTACCCAATACTTTGGGATCGGCAAAATTGTCAGCCGCAACGTCTACCTCTACGCTGTAAGAAGCGCCGGACTGGAAGCCAAAATCTGCAGCCGACCAGGCAAAGTCTGCAAAAAGTTCGTCATCTTGCCCCTCTTCCAGAACAAAGGTGGTGCCGCCAGCTGGTGCTGTAATGACGGGGCCATTGCCGATTGTCAGCACGGGATCGAGGGTTTTCTCTGTACAGGCAGAGAAGACAAAAACGATCGCCAGAGTGAATAAAATATATTTTCTCAACATGATGGTGTTTCTTTTTTCTTGAATGAATGAATTAATAGCCGTCGTTCTGATCCAGATTTGGATTGGCTCCAATGTCAGAAGAAGGAATTGGGAATACGTCGCGGAAAGCAGCTACAGCACGTCCCTGAGGAACACCTCCCTTCAATGGCCACAAGTAGGTACCATCTGTAAACTGGCCAAAGCGCACCAAGTCTGTGCGGCGGTGGCACTCCCAATACAATTCACGCGCTCTTTCGTCCAGGATGTAGTCCAATGTCATGTCGGCATCTGAGATGTTGCCACCTGCATCGCCATAAGCTCTTTCGTTGATCGCATTGAGGTAACCCAAAGCAGTTCCCCGATCGCCACCTGTTCCACCGCGCAATACAGCCTCGGCATACATCAGGTAGACATCTGCCAGGCGGAACATCGGAAAGTCTGTGTCCGGGAAGGTCAAATCAGAACCGATGGAACCATTTCTGTCGACGTTTTTGTACTTGGTGATGGCATATCCCTGGGTGAACTGAGAGACATCGTCGATCTCCAATGACTGGCCATCTGTGTAGAACATCGCCCGACCGTCAAAGCTGGTCTTCTCGATGCTGTAAGTGTAGTCTGGCTTGTCCAGGTATAGCTTGATGGCATAGGTGCTGCCTTCTGGGATGGTGATGTTGGCACCTCCTTCGCTCAGCAATGCATTGGCTCCGTCGTCTCCGTAGTTGATGTCCCAAGCGTCGTTGGCGCGGAACTTCAGCTCGCCTTTGGCCAGCGTAGCAGTGATGACCCAGGCTCCTTCATCCACATCGTAAGTCATATCGGTATCATTGTCCCAGCCACCTTCTGTGGAAGAACCAATGATTCCCCAGTTGGTATTTTCAATTGTGTAGGTAAAGTCATTGAGGTTGACTTTGATTCTGTAGAATCCAGGGTCAGCTACCACGATGTTGTCACCTGCAGACTCCAGGGTTCCATCCGCTCCTGTATCACCAAAGTTTTCGTCCCAATTGGGGCCAGTTGTGATCTTGAACTCGGTGTTGGCATCTGGGAAGTTGAAGTATCCTTCGTAGTTGCCATCGCTGCCAACAGATGCCATTACGGTTTCTGCGTTGGCAGGATCCCAACCTTGGAAAGAACCTGGTACATAGATCAATGGGTAGGTAGCCCCTTCTGCAGGAGACACCAAGGTCGTTCCACCAGTCGATGGGAATTTGTTGACCAAGGCACTTGTCGTGCGCAAGCCAGACCATCCACCGTCCAGACCAAATGCATCTGGGTCCATGGTTCCACCAACGGCAGCGTGTACGATGAAGGTCATTCCTCCCCAAGTACGGGTGGAGATGCCATCGAACAAAACAGGGAAGATGATTCCCTCTGCCTGGTCGTTGTCTGCGAGGAACAAGTGATCATAGGTCGGGTCCAACTGATAGCCACCATTGATGACCTTGTCGCAATTGGCAATGCACTCGCTGTAAGCATCTTTTCCTACATACACCTGGGCGTTGAGGTAGAGCTTTGCCAGCAATGTCCAGGCAGCTCCCTTGTCGGCGCGGCCATATTCATTTTGGCCTGGCTCTGTCAAGTCGCCTTCGATGGCCAATAGCTCAGACTCGATGAAGTTGTAGAGGCTTTCGCTGGTGGATTGGGTTGGGAAAAAGGCACCAACCTTGTCCTCTTCTGTGACGAAAGGCACCTGACGGTACATGTCCAAGGCATGCCAGTAACTCAGAGCGCGCAGGAAGCGAGCCTCTGCCCGAAACTTGGCGATGTCGGCGCGAGTCGCGTCGTTTTCGTTGCGCTCGCTGAGTTTGTCATCAGTGGTTTCGCGCAAGAATTCGTTGCAAAGAGAAATCTGATAGAAGATGCGGTTGTACATCGCGGTGATGAACTCGTTGTTGGCATCCCAATCCTGGTCCTCGTAATCGTGGATGTTGCCATCGTTCCAAGCGATGACCGCCTCGTCGGTTGGCAATTCCTGTGCCTTGAAGTACTGGCGCAGGTAGGTAGAAAATCCTTCGTCGATGCCCGAAATATCTGGCTGTCCGGCAGGTCCTTGCTGACCACTGACCGAAAGTCCGGCGTACAGTTTGGCCAATACCTGCTTGTAAGCACCTGGCGAATCGTAGACTGTTGCAGATGTCACCTCGTCCTTGTCGATGGGAACTGTGTCCAAGTCTTTGAAACAAGAGGTACAAAACAAGGAGACGGCGACCAGCACAAAAGACAGTTTTATAAAATCTCTGTATGTCATATCTGATTAGAGTTTAACAATTTGAAGCAATGGATGAAATAAGAGCTTGTCTAGACATTAGTTTTTCAGTTAATATGAAATGGATTTCACAACCAGGCGAAGCTTATTTTGAGGCGCATAGCTGGAGGCTACGTGCCGAAATACCCGCCTGCCGGCGAGGCAGGTAGCTGAAGGATGGTGAAGAAAGACGTTCATATTAGCGAAAAGATTAATTTTATACAAGCTCTAGAAACTGGCATTGACCCCAAAGAGGAAAGTACGCGCCCGTGGATAGATGTTGTTGTCGATGCCATTGTTGGTACCGTCAAACACTTCCGGATCAAGTCCTTCGTACTGAGTGATCAAAATTGGGTTTTGAACCGTTGCATATAGTCTCAAGTTGCTGCCCTGACCAAAAGGCGATGGAATGCGGTATCCCAGTGTGATGTGATCCACCCGGAGGAAAGAAGCATCCTCGATGAAGTGATCGCTGAAGTACTGGGGTACAGTAAAGTCAATCTCCCGAATGTCGGGATGTACGTTGCTCAGGCTGTTGGTGTTGAAAATGCGGTTGTAGTTGGCCTGATCAGACAAGTTGTTGTTGTAGATGTAGTTGCCCAAGTAGGCACGACCTGCCAAAGAGAAGTCGAAGTTTTTGTAGTTGACTCCTGTGGTGAATCCAAAGGTCACATCTGCCGCTGGATTCTCCAGGCGGTAGCGATCGTCAGGAGTCACCTGGCCGTCGCCATTGCGATCGACGTAGACACCTTCGATGGGCTGACCGTTTTCGTCGTATACCTGCTCAAAGACAAAGAAGGAGTTGGTTGGGAAGCCAACACTGTGGATTTGGATGTTGTTGCCCACCCCACCAGAGATGCCACCAGTGAATACACCCAGGTAGGTGGGATCATCTGTTGCAATCAGACGAGTGATTTCGTTGTTGTTCATCGCCATGTTGAAGCCGATGCTCCACTCGACATCCTGGTTTCTGTAGGGAATGGCATTGATGGTGAATTCGACACCTCTGTTTTCCAAGTCTCCTACGTTGGTATTGACAAAGTTGGTCAAGTTGGTACCAGCAGGGACTGGGATGAAGTTGATCAGGTCATCGGTTTGACGGATGTAGTATTCCAAAGAACCAAAGACGCGATCTTTGAACAAGCTGTAGTCCACACCAACGTTGTAGGTGGTGGTTTCTTCCCACTTGATGTTGGCATCGTAGCCTTCTGGGCGCAGAGTGGTGATGAATTCATCGCCAATCTGGTAGCGGGCATTGTCGAAGCTAGACAGGTAACGAGACTGGTAAGTGTAGTAACCACCAGTAACGTTTTGCTGTCCGGTCACACCATATCCGAGGCGCAGTTTGAGGCTGTTGAGAGTACTTGCTTTGTCGTCTTCGAAAACTTTCCAGGCAAAGGCCGCTGCTGGGAAAAGTCCCCAGCGGGTGTCGGGAGAAAAGCGGGACGTTCCATCTCTTCTCAGTGTAAACGTAAATAGGTATTTGTCTTGAATCGAGTAATTCAAGCGACCGAAGAGTGACAACAAGAACAATTCGCCAGATTCATCGCCCTCCGCGATTTCTGATCCATTGGTATTGGAATCGAAAGTTGTATCGTCAAAGAACAGGCGCTGCCAGGAGTATCCTCCCATGATGTCGAAGCGAGAGGTTCCGAAGTCCTTGGCATAGTTGAGGTAGAATTCAACCAATTCGTTGCGCTTTTCTTGTTCGTAGGTATTGGCCAGACCACCGCCATTGGCCTCGTCGAAGGCAAAGGCTGCGTTTTGTGGTACTGTCTTGGAGCCTTCCGCCTTGAGGAAATCGTAGGCCAGGTTGAGGTTGGCGCGCAATTCGGGCAGGAACCCAAAGCGGTAATCCACGCTGGCCGTGGTGATGAAGCGGCTGATGTTGGACTGATCGTCGGTGAGCATCAGGCGGGCCACAGGGTTGGTGGCAGCGACTGGGTTGGGATCACCATTGGCTTGGGTCCAAGTGAAGAAGCCTCCGTAGGGGCTGTTGGGGTCGCGTACAGGCTGTGTGGGATCGAAGCGAACGGCCTCTCCAACGGCTGCTTTGTCACCAAAGGTGTTGTTGGTAAAGGAACTTTTGATCCCGAAATTGACCTGCAGACGGTTGTCCAAAAAGCCAGGAGAAAGGTTGAGAGAAGCCGTGGTGCGCTGAAACGCATCTGTCATCACGATTCCTTCCCGGTCGGCAAACCCAACAGACAGGCGGTAAGGCACGATGCCAACACCACCAGAAAAGCTCAGGTTGTGCTCATGTCCAAAAGCTGTTTGGAAAATTTCGTCTTGCCAGTCTGTATTGGCTGTCCCCAGCAAATCGCGGGCGGGGTTGCCATCTTCAAAACGCTCGTTGACCAAATCCCGGTACTGATCGGCATTCATCACATCCATGGTGTTGGCAGGGGTGCTGAAGGAGATGTTGCCGTTGTAGTCAACAGACAATTTTTTCCCGAGCTTGCCTTTCTTGGTTGTGATGAGAATGACTCCATTGGAAGCCCTCGAACCGTAAATGGCCGTCGCAGAAGCATCTTTCAATACTGTAAATGTCTCAATGTCGTTGGGGTTGATGGCGTTCAGGAAGTTTCTTCCTCCTTTGATGTCGCCATCTTCCAATGGAATGCCATCGACCACGATCAAAGGGTCGTTGGAAGCACTCAATGAGGAACCACCCCGAATCCGGATGTTTGGCTTTTCACCAGGAGCACCCGGTGTGGAGATGACCACCCCAGCCATCTTACCGGCCAACAATTCCTGTGGCGAGGAAATGGCCCCTTTGTTGAATTTGTCCGAATCAACCGTTTGGATCGCTCCTGTAGCATCGTCCTTCTTTACGGTACCGTAACCAATTACGACTACTTCTTCCAAAATGGCACCTGAAGACAACTGAATGTCCACTACATTGGAGGCACCAAGTTCAATGTTCTGTTCTGTGTATCCGGTGTAGCTGATGACCAATCCCGTCGCCCCATCTGGCACCTCCAGCGTATACTTACCGTCAAAGTCGGTAGCCGTACCCTGGGCCGTACCCTGGATGAGGACGTTGGCACCGATCAGTGGCTCCGACGTCTCTGCATCTGTAATCTGGCCGCTGATGGTTCGCTGACCGAACAAGAGCGTCGGGGCGACAAGCAGGACCATGAAAATGGTTAATAGGTTAAAGCTTCTTTTCATGTTAGACTAGTGAATTTGGAGTGTTGTACATAAATCATCATATAACTCTTCCGACAAAGCCATATAATTTTAGTCAGACATCGGGTGCAGAACTGGGTCCGCATCCAAATCTGGAATAATCGATTCTGAAAACAGTTAATTTGTTTGTCTACAGGTAAGTTGTACAAATTTTAGTCGCTTATTCCTCAAAAACAAGGACAAATGATTAATTTTAGAGGTGCATATGGGGAAAATGAAAAATTTGTATAATTCTTTACAAAAAAACCGCTAAAGACGACAAACACAACACCTCTGACACCTCCAAAACACCTTTCATCCCCCCCTTACACAGTGTATCCAGTGAAAAAATAAGTGATTATGACCTGTCGTGATGCTGAACAGTTGTGGACAATGATGCGTCCAAAAGTGGGTAAATGGCTACTATTGGCCCTATTTGGCCCCCTATTGAGCCTGTCTGTGAGGGCTCAACTGCAAGGTTTGCCCCATGTAGAGCGCTACACCCACTTCAACGGCCTGCCCAACAACTCCATTCGATCTCTTTACCAAGACTCGATTGGCTTTCTGTGGATTGGCACCGAAGATGGACTCTGCCGCTTTGATGGCTCCGACTTTTTTTCCTACAACTGGGAGGCGGATGACGGAAGCTCCATCTCCGACAACATCACCACAGCACTTTCTGGCCAGGCCGGAAAACAACTGTTGATTGGTACCCAAACCAAAGGTCTCAACATATACCACTACCGACAAGCCGCTTTTTCCTATCTCAATGCCCCTGAGCTGCGCGATCCCGACGACGAATTCTTCATCAATGCCATCCAACCCATCAATGGAGAATCTAGAGAAGTTTGGCTGGGAACGGCCAAGGAGGCTTTGCGGCTGATTTGGCGGAACGACAGCCTGGCCGTCGAACGCTATCTGGCCGATGTCATGATCCACTGTCTTTGGCTGGATGGACAGGACAATCTCTGGGCTGGTACAGCGGAGGGGCTTTACGTGCGATTTTCTGGTCAGTCTGATTTCCGGCTGCTGCAGGAGGTTCCGGTCCAACAAACGGGAGACATTCGCAGCCTGGTCCAATCCCCCAAAGGCGATGTTCTCATCGGAGGCATCAAAGGGGTATTCTTGCTTCCCTCTAATCCATCCTCTCCCACTGGCTTCGGCAAGATGCAGGCCCTGAGCCCTCCTTATGAAGATGCCTTCAAAGTGGTCAATGCCCTGACGTATGACCGGGAGGGGCGTTTGTGGGTCGCCGGACAAAATGGCCTGAGCGTCCTCAATGCCAACTACGAGCCCGATTTGGCAGAAAATCGCTTTTTGCAAGAACGAAAACTCGACAAAGAACACATCCGCCGCATGTTGCTCGACAGAGAAGACAATCTGTGGCTGGGAACGGCCAACAACGGCTTGCTGCGACTGTCTCTTTCCAATACCCGCTTTCCCCGCTTCCGACTCAATCCAACAAAAGAGAATGAGGAAACCATGGAAAACATCGTGCGGTCCATCTATGCCGAGTCAGATCACACACTTTGGATCGGTTCCTATGGAGGTGGTCTGCACCATTTCGACCGCAAGAGCCTCCAATTTCGAAACTACCGGGCCAATCCCGCCATTCCCCAATCCTTGAGCGGCAATCAGGTGAGCAGCATTTACCGCGACCGCAAGGGCAAGCTGTGGGTGGGCACTTGGGGAGATGGCCTAAATGAGGTGCTGACAGAGGGAGAAAAAATGACGTTTCAAACCCATCCCCTCTTCCAAAATGCCACTGGAGATGATGTCAACCAATCTTCCATCCACCAACTGCTTGAAGACGAATACGACAACCTATGGGTCGCTACCAATGGAGGGATTGCTCGGCGGGCGGCTGGTGCCGAGACATTTGAAGGGATGAACCAATTTCTGGAATTGTCCAACTACAACATCAACCATGTATTGGAAGACCAGCAAGGCAATTGGTGGCTGGGGACCTGGCATGGATTGATGGTATACGACCGCGAGCAAATCCAAGCCTTCAAAAAGGGACAACTCCCAGAAAAAACACGCCCCAGAGCCAGCTATTACTACGGCAGCCGCGATACCGCCAGCCTGTTTTCCAATCGCATCACCAGTCTGTACCAAAGCCAAGCGGGGCACATCTGGATCGCCACCTACGGCGGTGGACTGAGCAGGTGGATGGGCTCCTCTCTAAAGGATGGCTACTTTAAGACCTATCGACAAACGGAAGGGCTTCCCAATGAGGTCATCTACGGCATCCTGGAGGACGCACAGGCCCGCCTTTGGCTGAGCACCAACAATGGGCTGGTCTTGTTCGACCCCAAGCTGGAAACCTTCCAGGTATTTACCGATGACGATGGCCTGCAGAGCAACCAATTCTACTTTGGCGCCTATGAAAAGACCAAGGATCAAAAAATGGTTTTCGGCGGCAAGAACGGCTTCAATGTCTTTGACCCTGAATCGTTCAGCAGTCGGGCAGAAACGCCACCACAGGTGATGATAGACCACTTCTACATCAAAGGAGAGCCCGTCCCGGTGGGAGAACGCAGCGATGGCAGTACAGCCCTGCAACAATCCATTTTGAGCACTTCCTACATCGAGTTGCAGCCCTACGACAACAGCTTCCGATTTGAATTCAACTCCTTTACTTTCAACCACGCCTCTCGACTCAAATATGCATACCAGTTGGTTGGCTTCGACGAGCAAGAGCGGAAGGGGGATTTTCAGAATCGCTTTGCCCTTTACTCCAATTTATACGAAGGCGACTACCGCTTTGAGGTCAAGGCCAGTCTGGATGGGCAGTCCTGGAGTCCGGTGCGCGACATCGACATCAAAATCCTCCCGCCCTGGTATCGATCGTGGTGGGCCTATGTCCTTTTCATCCTCCTCTTGCTGGGGGTCATTGGTGCGATCATATTTGCCACCTACGTCTATTCCAATCTCCAAAACAAGCTCAATCTGGAAAAGCTCAGTCGGCAAAAGGAGGCAGAGATCAGCGAAATGCGCCTGTGGTTTTTCACCTATCTGTCGCACGAATTCCGCACGCCACTGACCCTGATCATTTCTCCACTGACAGAGATGATCAACGACTTGCAAATTGGCGTCCGGGTGCGCAACAAGCTGCGGCTGGTCCATCGCAACAGCCAACGCCTGTCGCGCCTGGTCAATCAAATTTTGAACTTCCGACTCATCAATACGGCCAACCTACAACTCAGCGTCCAACAAATGGATCTGGTCCTCTTTTCCAGGGAGATTTTTCTGAGTTTTGCACAGCACGCACAGGAGCGCAAAATCAGCTATCAATTTGACTGCAGCGAGCCACAACTGTTGCTTTGGTTCGATACAGAAAAAATGGAATTGGTGCTCTACAATCTCTTGTCCAATGCCTTCAAATATTCAGATGACAAGGCCCAGATCAAGCTGCTGATCCGGTCGGAAGAGGAGCGAGTTTGCATAGAGGTTCAAGACAGCGGCATCGGCATCAAGGCGTCTCAGATCGAAAAGATTTTCGAGCCCTTCCAGCGGGCAGCAAAGGGGAAATACAGTGGGTCCGGGATTGGGTTGGCCCTGGTCAAGAGTCTGGTGGAGTTCCACTTGGGCAGCATTGAGGTAGAGAGTCAGGAGGGCCAAGGGACGACTTTCCGGGTTTATTTTCCAAAGGACAGAGACCTATACGACGACAGCCAAATCAACCTGCGGCCCGTCGTACAATCCAAAAACGACAGCAGTTGGCAGGAAGCATTCATCGAAAACAACAAAGACCTGCCCCAAGTGGTATTTGCCGAATTGTCCAACAAAGAACGACTGAAACTCTTGTTTGTCGAAGACAATTCCGAAATCCGAACTTACTTTGCCAATTACTTCAAGAAAGACTTCCACGTATTGCAGGCCACCAATGGTCTGGAAGGACATCAGATGGCCAGAAAACACCTACCAGATCTGATCATCAGCGATGTGATGATGCCCAAGATGGATGGCGTTCAGATGGTCAAAAAGATCAAGGAGGACAACAAGACCAATCACATTCCCATCATCTTACTGACGGCAAAGGTGGCCATAGAACACCAATTGGAAAGCCTTCAAAAGGGCATTTTCGACTACATTCCAAAGCCCGTCAACATCCAGTTGTTGCGCGCCAAGGTCTTTGCCTGCCTCAACAACATTCGACAGCTCAAAGAATACTACAAGCACGAAGGCATTTTGCCACAAAGTGACCATCACTCCTCCAGCGAGGATCGCTTCTTGCTCAAGGCGGCCCAGACGGTGGAACAAAACCTCAACAGCGCAGACTTCAACGCCCAGGAATTTGCCCAGCAAATGGGGATCAGCCGTTCGGGACTGTACAAGAAGTTGCAGCAGCTCACAGAAAAATCTACCACACAATTCATCCGCTTCATCCGGTTGAAGCATGCCGAAAAGTTGCTAAAAGAGGGGAACCTGAATATTTCGCAGACGGCTTTCCAAGTGGGATTCAACGACTTGAAATACTTCCGAAAGTGTTTCAAAAAAGAGTTTGGCGTCACCCCAACGGAATATTTGCGCAACCGCCCGCAGGCCGTATCAGACTAATTGCCAAGCCAGCGCCTTCCCCACTCCTACTTGCAAATTGTAGGCTTTGCATTGATTGAAAACCCAGCAGCTCCCGAACGGCGCACCGCAAACGACTGGGACGACACAGTCAATCCAGCCCCTACATTCAAGGCCCACTTTTGGGTAGTATGGAGGGAATGCGTATGCAAACTTCGATCGATTCATTCCAGGAAATTCTTCGGAAACAGAATCAAGCAGAAAAGGCCGGCCGTTCAGGCGAACAGGCTCCGATCTCTGGCAAAAGGCAGTTGCCAGAGGGAAAAAATGTAGTCAGGTATTGGCTCTAAAAGCCTTCCTCTGCGAAGAAAAGACCGATGATGATCAGTGCCCAGAACAAAACGCCCAGGACGACCAAGACCACTTGTCGGTTGTTGAGTCTAGAGCTGAAGACACCTTCGTACTCTTCTGAATGAGAAATGGCGTAGTTGAGCGCATTCAGAGGAGGCAGAAGAGGCAAAAATGCCAGCAGGGACAGCCAACCGATCGGGTCTGGCAAACGGGAGGAGAAATTGAGCAGCAAAAAGGCGGCGAACATCCCCCCGCTGGAAAAGCTCTTTTGGTAGCCATTGGCTTGGGCGTAGCGCTGGATTTCGTCAAACAAGCTGTAGGCAAAAAAGATGGCAAAGATGGCCCTGGCAGCAGGCCAGATGTCGAGCTTGTCTTTCTCCTGAAAAAACTTCCAGGATTTGTACATCCACCAAATGCCATACAGTCCCAGACTCAGGAAGTAAAAAAGAATGAATTTGTTTTGATCGACCAATTCTACAGGGGTGCCACCCGCTCCTTTCTGTAGATCGTCATCCAAAATCATATCGGATTCCATGCTTTTATTTTTTTAGAGTTGATTGATGGACAAGGGCCATTGCCCTTTGTCTAGGGAGTAGAAAGATACAAAATTCGTTCTGTTTTGATCTCGTAGCGCAAAAGTTCACAGTCTTTTGGGCTCATTCCATCAAAAAGCCCCCCTCCCGATGCCATTGCCGAGAGGGGGGCCAGATGGTCATCCGCTTACTGACCGCTGACGATGAATTTTTGGCTCAAGGCCCTGTCTCCTACCGACAAGCGCAGGAAATAGGCCCCTTCTGGCAAATCCACCTGCCATTCGTGGCGCTGCGGGCCCGCCGGACGTTGTTCATCCAACAAGGTAGCTACCTCTTGGCCCAGCATGTTGTATACTACAGCCCGGACCCGGCTGCTTTCCGCCAATTCATAGGCTGCCCACAATTCCCGCTCCACAGGATTGGGATACAAGGCAAAACCAATGCGGGCCGCTTCCAAGTCCTTGGAGGACGTCAGGAAGTCTTCCGGCAACTCAATGCGAATGGTAGTATACAGGCGGTATTCCCCTGGCTCCAAGTTGATCAAGGCATTGACATCACTGACCTGAAGGCTGTCACCTGTGAAAAACTCATACCACCAACCCGTTTTCTGGAAAGCAGGGTCGATGCTTTCATTCTCCACATTGAAATTGCCCAAAACATTGACATTCATGTTGTCGCTGTTGAGCTGAATGCGTTTTTTCATAGGGTCGGCAACCGACAAATCGTAATCCGTGGTATTGAAGACCTCATAATTTGTCTTCAGGTAGATCAAAGAGCGGGTCACATCCAGGAGGCGCTGGCGGCCCGGAGTGGCCAGGTAGTCCCAGCGGATGGGCTTGGGATCGACCCGGCAAGCATCGCTGATGGTGACCTCATCGGGGCAGAGGTTGATGGAAAATCCATAGCCCAATTCACCAAACTGCCACAGCATCTTGGGGCCGGGGATGGTGTAGAAAAAGGCGCTGGCCAGCTCGGCCCGGTCCAGAGAAGTCTCAAAGTCGCGGGTGTTGTAGCCAGGGACCATTTTCCCAAAATTGCGCAGCTTGTACAGCATTCTTTCTTCATCGTGGCTTTCCATGTAGGTGATCAGGTGCGGTACAGACCAATCCCGGTCCTTGTAGTCCGATCCATTGAAGTTGCTGTTGAAGCTCATGGCACCCTCGGCATATTGAAAGCTCATGTTGTTCCAAAACAGCATGCCGTACTCTGCCAATTCCTTCTCTTCCCGATTCTCTGCAAAGTGCTCCATCATGGCATAGGCATCGGGATTGACCGACCACATGACGTCTGCATAGTTCTTCAAAATGGCGATCCGGGAGGCATCGTACTGTCCCCAGGCTCCGACATCATTGCCATAATCCACCTGGGTAAAGCCCTTGGAAAGGTCGAAGCGGAAGCCATCCAGGCGAAATTCTGACAGCCAGTAGCGAATGGCGCGTTCGACATAGGTCTTGGTGGCGGGGCTTTCGTGATTGAAATCATAGCCAACGTTGAAGGGGTGGCGGGCATCGGGGTTCAGCCAAGGGTTGTCGGGTCTGGGCTTGAACAGGAGTGGGTCCCAGTAGAGCTGGGCCAATGGACTTTGGCTGAACGCATGGTTGTAGACCACATCCACAATGACGGCCATGCCTCTGGCGTGTGCCTCGTCGACAAAGCGCTTGAAGTCGTTGATTGGCCCGTAGTATTTGTCGAGTGCCAGGTGGAAAGAAGGGTTGTAGCCCCAGCTGTTGTTGCCTTCAAATTCGCTGATCGGCATCAATTCGATGGCATTGACCCCCAGTTTTTCCAGGTAAGACAAGGTATCGATCAGGCTTTTGTAGTCGTGAGCGGCCAGAAAATCGCGCAGAAGAAGTTCGTAAATGACCAAATCGGAGACCTCGGGCGCTTCAAAATTGTTCACTTGCCAATCGTAGGGAGAAGCATCCGTTTGCAATACAGATACGATGCCACTGGCTTTGTCGGAGGGGTACGGTGGCAAATCGGGGTATGTCTCTGGGCCGATGAAGCCATCGTGGAAAGGATCGAGGACGAGGGTACTATAGGGGTCTGCAATTTTGATGTCGCCATCGACCAGATATTGATAGGTGTAGGTCCTGTCAGGTTGTAGGTTTTCCAAGCGAATCCAAAACGTATTGCCATCAGTGCTCTTTTTGAGCTGATAATCAGTGTCGAGCGCCCAATCGTTGACATCGCTCAACAAAAAGACGTGGCGTTTGCCAGGTGCATAGAGCGCCAGAATGACCTCTGTGTTGCTGATGTAATTGATCCCCAATTCTGTGCCCATGGGAGGGTCTTCCGTTCCGGTGGTATTGGGCACCACATATTGAAAGCTTTGAGTGGAGGTCGATTGGCCCGTTTCGGCGGTGAACTCCACCACGTGATTGCCTTCGCCAGTGACTTCCAGTGTATACAGAAGGGTGGTACCAGTGGTTTGGGTCAATTCATCCGAGTTGTCGGTCAGCCGCAAAGTTGCCTCGACAGAAGCTGCGGCATTGATGGCCAGTCGGGAGCCTTTGGGCAGTACCAGGCTGGTTTCGGTTGGAGTGATGAAGGTGGTCAGCAACTCTGAGCCAGAGGAGTAGACAGGCACAAAAAGGTCCGATCCATCTGTATCGCGACCAACAACAGAGCCATCCGCATCGCGAAAGACGAAGGCCATCTCGCGCACATCTGTCCCGTCGGCGAGGCCATAGAAGTCTTTGATGTTGAATTCCAGTGTGTAAAGATTGGTAGAAGCTCTTGTCATTCGGATGCGCGCATCGGCAGTGCCCCACTCTGCCACCACATTCTTCCAATCTGTGGGCGAGGTACTTTCATCAGTGATCACCCCTGTGTGTGCATAAATGGTCCCGGTAAAATCTTTGAGCGCCCCATTTCCTTTGGAGGCATCGAAGTAAATTGTCACATCATCGTCCAATTGTGGGAAAATCGGTTCGGTGTAGACCACCTGTGCCTGCAGAAGAGGGGTGGCCAATAGACAAGCCAAGAGGAAAATATAAAGCTGTCGCATGCTTGATTTTTTGAAATGAATAGATTGTACAGCCCGCAGAAGTGCAGAGATGTACATTGGAATAGATGAGCGAAATGTCGGAAGAGTTGGAAGCTTATGGCCTACCCGACCTCGGTGCCAGACGTACCATGCCCCCGGAATGCAGCTAAATTACGAGATTTTCGCCAAGCATGTGGCCAATTATTGCAAAATAATTTTCAATACCTGTTCTTTGTCGTCTACGCGAATGTGGAGCAAGTAGAGTCCAACCGGCAATTTTTGTCCATTGTCCAGGCGACCAACCCAGGAAAAATTGTGCTGGCCGGGGGACAGCTGCCCCTTGTGTAGAGAGTGAATTTGCCGACCATCGATGCCTGTAACCACAATGGAGACCTGACTCTGATCGGACAATTCCAACTGAAACTGACTTTGGCTCTCAAATGGGTTGGGATGAGGGGCTGTCAATTGAATGCCTGTTTTTTCCCAAGCGGCCGATGTAGAAGTGGACAGTCCACCTTCCGTCAGCTCGTGCAAACGGTCTACTGCCAACTGCGTCCACTCTTCGGTCTCTCCTCCTGGCCAGATGACCCGCAGCCGATCAATGAGGGTAGCCTCGCCCAGGCCAAAATGCAAACACAGGCTGTTTTGAGAAGCGAAGCCCGATCCACCGCTGATTTCGTCCACCCAAAGCACACCACCAGCCTCTACCTCCACCCGCGCCCCAATGGCCGCCCGATTGCTGCGGGTGCCGATGCAACGGACCTTCACCCAATGCATGTCGTTTTCCGTCTCGTTGCGAAACAGTTGGTTGCCATCATCTTGCTTGTTGGCCAAAAACAAATCGAGCCGACCGTCGTTGTCAAAATCAAAACTGGCAACCCCATAGCCGGCATAAGGACTTTCCAGGGAGGTAGAGCCACTGACTATTTCAAAGGTGTTGTCGCCTTTGTTGCGGTACATGATGTTTTTGTAGTAGACACCATTGACGGGAAAGTAAGTATCGTTGACCACGTAGATGTCTTGCCAGCCGTCGTTGTCGATGTCCAGCCAAGTCGTCCCCCAGCCCATGCCGACATCTCCGATGCCCGCCGATTGAGAAATGTTTTCGAAGGTTCCATCGCCTTTGTTGAGAAAAAGGACGTTTTCGTACAGATTGGTGATGTACATGTCCAGCCAACCGTCTCGATTGACATCGCCCACATCCACGCCCATGCCATAGCCCTGGTAGGCCACACCCGCTTCTTGTGCCACGTTGGTGAATCGCCCTTGGCCGTCGTTTTGGTAGAGGATGAAGTCTTGTCGATTGTCGTGGGTGAGGTACAGGTCGGGATCACCGTCACGGTCGTAGTCAAAAAAGGCAGAGCCCATCGCAATCTTGAGGTCGCTGGTACCAGAAGCATCTACGATGTCGGTGAAGGTTCCATCGCCATTGTTTCGGTAGAGCGCATTTTCGGCGGAGATGTTGGCGACGTAGATGTCGATCCAGCCATCCAGATCGACATCGGCAAACAAGACGGCTTGGGTGCGCCCTTCGTTTCCGACCCCTGCGCTGGCAGAAATGTCTTCGAAGCGGCCATTGCCCAGATTGCGGTACAATTTGTTTGGCTCGGCGGCATTGCCCACATACAAATCCAACCAACCATCGTTGTCAACATCGGCCCAAGCCGCTGCGATGGCATTGCCCACCTGTCCAAGTCCTGCCTCCTGTGCCACATCCTGAAAACGGCCATTGCCTTGGTTGCGGTGCAAACGCTCCTCGCTTTGGCCTGCTGCCACAAACACGTCTTCAAAACCATCTCGGTCGAAATCGGCGATGGCGATGCCGGAGTTGAACCCGCTGTAGCGGACATTGCTTTGTTGGGAAACGTCGCGGAATTGCGGCTGGGCAAAAAGGGAGGAAACCAGCCAGCAAAGACACATGGTAATGATTGCTCTCATAGTTGTCAAAATTTCAATTTTGTTTTGGCCCGCGGGGGGGCAGTTCTGTCTAGCGATGAATTTGGGGAAAAATTGTGGGTACAAATGTACCGATCGGTGTCTTTGCTTGTTCCTATTCCGGATCGAAGATAAAGAAATTCTGGGGAGGATGAGTGCCTTGGTGGTGGATAAAACAGACTGGTTGGATGATTGCTTACAAAACGCCATCCAACCAGTCTGTCAACAGTGGTTTTGAGGAGATTTAAAACTTGGTGATCCTCTTCGAAGTAGATTCCAGGCCGTTGTTGTAATTGACGAAAAACAGATTGCCTGGAAAATCAGTTAAGTCGATGGTCACAACTTTGAGTGAATCCGTATCCAGTCCTTCGACTTGAACGACTTTCAACAACTGACCTTTGGAGTCAATGACCTTTAGTTCTCCCTTGAGGCCGATGGGAGAGGCAATGGCGATGTTGAAAATCCCTCGGGAAGGGTTGGGACTGATGTCCATCCTTGTTGACGACTGCAAGATGGAAGGCGAGCGATTTTTGTCATCGCTGGTTCTGAACTGGGAGGCGTCCTTGCATTTCACAGGAGTGTAGCTGTCCGTGACTTGACATCCCGTGATGACATTGGTCACCGTGACGGTCCTTGTCTCTCCACAGATGCAGCCAGTGGAACAACTTGTCCCTCCATCGCTCCAATCCACCGTATATGGTGACCCACAATAATCCCAGAACCCACCGTTGGGATTGGTTGCGATCAACACCTCATCACCTGCGAAGCAATGAAAGCCTACGATTTCGACATCGGTCAACTCACAACATCCATTGAAGGTGATGCATTCCTCGTATTCACATCCATTGGCGTTGACCAGTCGGACACAATATTCGCCGTCGAGGTCAATGTCAAAAAATCTACAGGGCTTGTTGCCAAAAGGCACGGACCAGCCGATTTCGTTGCCATCGGGTTTGGTCATGTAAAAAGTGTTGACACCAGCTGGACAACCTGAAGAAGCACAGACGTAGAGTGTGCAGTCGCTGGTGATGCTCAGATTGAGGTCACATCCACTGGTTGGCGTACACTCGCACCAGTTGTTGGGCAGGACAATTTCATTGGTGGCCGTACAGCCATTTTCGTCGGTGGCGGTCACCGCATAATTGCCAGGCGGAAGAAGGTCGCCACAACCGTGGTCATTGCCAAAAGGAACTTGGAAGGGCTCACCGTCTAGGGTCCATTCATAATCTACAGCTCCTTCGCAACCATAGGCTACAGAAAACATGCAGCAATTGTTGACTTCGAACTGGACCGTGCAATCATCGCACTTGTCTACACATTCTTCACCGATGATCGAAGCATCATAGGCAGTGCAACCATCCGCGTCTGTGACGGACAAGGTCCACAGCTCACTAAACCCAGTGCTGGGGTCCGAATTGCCCCAACAGTAACTATCTTGATCGGGTTGTGCATTGCCGTTGAAGGTCACTTGAAAGTCGATTGGTTCGATGCAGCCCGAGCCAAAAACTGGCCTGACACAGCAAGCAGTACCATTGATGATTGTATACGCTTCGAGATAAGCTTCACAATCGCAATCTTGGCTGTAGCCATTGGTGGTGTGCAATAGGGAAAAGAAACAAAACAAGAGTGCGCCAAATAGGCAAGGTAGTTTACGTAATGACATAATAACTAGATATTTTAGGTTGAGTAAAAAATGATGGAGACTCTAGTTGAAAGTTGGGCAGGAGGTTCACAGCACGGCTTCGCCTCGCCAAAGGATACCAGAGCATGTTAGGGATTTAATAATTTGGCTTATTTAAACACTTATTTGTTGATACTTCCTTTCCAAAAGCCTCATTTAGCTACCGCTAAACTCCGGTTTTGGGGCGTCGTCTAAACAAATAATTGAATAAATCGCCACAAAGATCAAATTCCCCAACACGCTCTTACTTTGGCAAATGGACTTGCGTTCTGAACAAAGGCAGACTGGGATGCGTGTAGGCATCAACCTTGATCGGGCGTGCAAGGAAAAGGTTGTCCCATTGGGTTGCGAGATGCACAAGCCCCAAAAGGCATTTCAACCGATGTACGAAAAGTGATGTGAATTCGACTTTGGAAAGTAGATGTAGACTACTTGGTTATTTCTACTGATGTGGTGATACTACTGGTAGGTAATTGACCTAAAAATACCTTTTATTTATTGATAAAACCAGTAGGAAAGAAAACATTAACATTTTCGCTCCTTTCACCAATCAACGCATTGGTTTCTTCCGGCTGTTGCAAGGCCTTGGTTTTGGGACAAAAAAATACTGGCTGGATTGTACTTTTTTGCAAAAGCAATCCAGCCAGTTTATCAGTTCATTCTTGGAACAGTTGGCTTAAAACTTGGCAATCCTTTTCGAGCTAAATTCCACGCCATTGTTGTAATTGACGAAAAACAGGTTGCCTGGAAAATCGGACAGGTCTATTGTCAACGTCTGCGTCGGGTCCGTATTCAATCCGTCAACTACGATGTTTTTGAGTACTTTTCCTTGGGCATCAAAGACCGTCAGTTCTCCCTTGAGGCCATTGGGCGAGGTGATGGCAATGTTGAAAATGCCTCGGGATGGATTGGGGCTGATGTCCATGGATGTTGGTACGTCCACCAGTATTGGCAATTGGTCATCGTCGTCGCCTGTTCTAAATCCAGATCCTATTTCACAGCTGACCGGAGTGTACTGGTCTGTGACTTTGCAGTTGGTCTGCAAATCGGTAACGGTGACTGTCCTTGTAGAACCACAAACGCACGAAATAGAGCATCCTGTTGATCCATCGCTCCACTCTACCAGGTAATTGGCCGTATTGCAAAAATCGGAAAAACCACCATTGGGATTGGTAGCATACAGGGTTTCCCCACTGTTGATGCAATTGAGACCAACAATCTCGACTGCCTCCAATTCGCAACATCCTTCGAGAGTGACGCATTCGGTGTACTCGCATCCGTCTGAATTGACCAAGGTAACGCAATATTCGCCATCCAGGTCAATGTCAAATACCCTACATGGTCTCATCCACGGGGCCACAGACCAGCTGGTTTCGCTGCCGTCGGGTCGGGTCATGTAAAATGTATTGACGCCCGCGCAGGTCGCGCAAACGATGAGTTCACAATCCTTGGTTTTGACAAAGTCCATACCGCAGCCGTCTGTTTCAAAGCACTCACACCAGTTTTCGGGTAATACAATTTCGTCGGTGGCAGTACATCCATTGGCATCTGTAGCTGTTACAGCATAATTACCTGGCGGAAGCAAATCTCCACAACCGTGGTCGTTGCCCAGGGGTATTTGGAAAGGTTGGCCGTCCAGCGTCCATTGGTAGGTAACGGGATCTTGGCATCCATAGGCGACGGAAAACATACAGCAATTGTTGACTTCAAATTGGACGGTGCAATCATCGCAAGTGTCCATGCAGTCTTCACTAATGATGGCTGAATCGTAAGCAGTACAACCATTGGCATCTGTGACAGACAGGGTCCAGAGTTTGTTGTATCCACTATTGCCTGTGTTTTCACTCCAGCAGTAACTGTCTTGATCATCCAACAGCAGCCCGTCAAAGGTCACATCGAAGTCTATCGTCCCGACACAGCCTTTTCCAAAAACTGGTGTGACACAGCAGCCCTCACTTGTGGTTGGCGTGATTTCGAGCGTGGCAACACAATCACAATTTTGGCCAAAGCTGTTGGTAGGATGCAACAAGCAAAAAAAGCAAAACAACAATGCGCCCAATGGGCAAAGTAATTTACATAATGACATAATTAAATAGATTTTTAGGTTGAATAAAAAATGGCGAAATGTCGATTCAAATCTTTTGTTTTGGCAACAGTCTCCCAGCCCTGAACGAGGACAGACAATGGTCCACGCAAGGATCAGCCCTGCTTTGACATGCAAGGAAAAAGAAATCGTAGCCTGAATTGCGACATCGGTAAGCCTTGGAAAATTGACGAATATTTTCCAAATTTTTTCTGCCAAAAGTCGACAGCTTTACTTGACAACAAAAAGCTGTACAAAAAACCTTTTGGCAAACAGCATGCGATGCCAGATTTGCGACAAGCTTAGAAAGACAGTGTTGTGATTGGACGAGAGGTAATGTGGAGTGGACTGTTTGGAAGTAGACGATTGGCCTACTGCTATTTTGATGATACGTCGGGTAAGTCTTCTATACAAATGTAGCCTTTATTCAATTGCAAAACCAGTCTTGGACAAAACATTAACATTCTCATAAATGCAAAGCCACAAAACAAAAACCCCAGACCGGGTATGGGCCTGGGGCAAAAGCGTAGGGACTTTTTTAACAGTCAGGGTGGTAAAACGTCATTTCTTGACCAGTGGCAATGTCTCTACTTGTTCTCCCAATTGTACCTTCAAAAAGTAAATGCCGGCTGGTAAATTTTTCAATCCTTCGCTGTAGGTGATCTGCTGTGGTCCTGCCAATTGATGGCCTTGCCATACGGTGGCCAACTGGCGGCCTTCCAAATCGTATAAGTCAATGGCAACCTGGTTGTCCTCTGCCAGTTGGTAGCGAATGTCTACCTGATCGACGAACGGATTCGGGCTGGCTTGCAGCTGGGCGAGGGTGCCCACACCATTGGAGACCGTGCGACTGGCCGGGCCATTGTTGAACGGATTGATGAATGGACTCTTCATTTGGAAAAGGGTCACTGTGCCGCTGACTTCATTGGCCGTCACCACCAAGGGGAAGCCAGTCGGGTTGTCTTGTGGGGCGATGACTTTGATGTCTTCCACACCCAAATCGCCAGCTTCTCTGCTCTCGGCATCTTCGTCAAAGTTACGATTGTTGAAGTAGTTGACAAAGTAGGGCTCGTAGGGGTTGGTGATGTCATAGACCATGATGCCCCCTACCCTTTCCAAACCAATCAGTGCATACTGACGGCCGCCGTATTCGGTCACAGCGATGGCTTCTGGTTCGGGTCCTTTGTCATCGGAACGAGACTTGCGGGAGTCGTTGTCGTCGTTGTTGGCATTGAACGTTTCGGGGTGGAACCAGAGCAGGATTTTCTCAAATTGGTCACCGCTGTCCCACACCAAGTTGCCAAAAGCATCCCAGATGGAAAAAGAGCGAGCCCCAAAGGAGTACACCTCGTCAAACAAACCATCGCCATCCAAATCGCCCTGAGAGCTTGTCATCTTCAGACGACCCATCACTTCGTTTTGCTGAATGTAGCCTGCGTTAGGGAAGGCACCAAAATCGACATCTACCCCACCGAAGCGTTCTTCTTCTGAATACCCATCGTAGTCGCGCCCATCTCCTTCGTTGGCAGTCAACACGTAGTTGTCACCGTTGATGGCGTAGCTTGTAATGGCATCTGGTTGGAACATGCCAAGGGATTGGCGTTGCCAAATTTTGATGTCGTCGTCTCTGTTGCTGGCGTCAAAGCCATAGTTTTTGGTCAGGGTGATGACACCCAACATGCTCTGGTCGGAAACACCAGCACCAGCCAGTCCAAAATCGTTGTCGTTCAAAACCAGGATGCGGCCATCGGGCAGAATGGACAAACCTTCTGGCTTGTCACTCGGTAGGTAATTGATCGTGGGCAGGTTGAGGACCTTGCGCTTGTGGAGAGGACGAATGCCCATGGCCACCAACTCATCGGCAGTCATCATTTCCAAGGTCTTGTCAGATGGACCTGTGGAGGTAGATTTTTCAGACAGAGCAGTTCCCAAAATATTGGTCGCTCCTTTTAGGGTAAATTCAAAAACGTATTTCTTGCCAGTACGGCCATCGTCAGGATTGCTGGAATCTCTTTCCAAGATGAGGAATTTGCCATCGCCTTTGTAGACAGCATCACCGATTTTATCGACGCGGGACAGACCTGCCCCTGCATTGCGATTGGCTTCCAGTAGGTAGACATATTCCCGAACGGGCTGGCCAGTTGCCGGGTCAATTCCCAAGACTCGGATCACATCTGATTGGTTTCTCGTAGAAGCATCCGGATTGTACAAAGGCGTTTGGATGAAAGCATAGAGGATGCCTTCGTCACTGTCCAAGGCCAATGCCTCAAATCCGCGGTTGGCTCTGCGCTTGGAATAAACTGCTGGCAGGCTTTCCTCACCGTAGAAACCAGCAGGCTGAGCAACATCGCCCAATTGGCTGGTGCCTTCCGGTACATAGCGTTCGATCAATTGACCGTTGGGGCGGAAGTGGTAAATGGCTGGGCGGTATTCATCACACATCCAAAAGTCTCCATTGGGGGCCTTGACAATGCCTTCAAAATCGCCTCCGAAACGATCGTATTCCAATTGCTGATAATCCGTCCCATTGATGGAAAAATCGGCGCGGGTGTATACAGTGGCATCGGTTTGGGTAACGGGCACTTCATCAAAGCCAGGAATGTTGCCTCGACCACTGATGGGCGTTTGGCCGTCTTTGGCTGTTAGGAAAATTTGCTCGTCCGGATCGAATTCCAATCGACCCGTAGAATTGCTCCAGGTAAACTTGACGATGCGTGCCTGGTAATCCGGTAGTTTGAAAGGCCGCAGGTTTTGGGAAGTCCCCGCCAAGCTGCGGCTGACCGTGCTTTCGTTGGGTCCGCGATCTGGGATGGTGTAAAATACCTGTGTGGCAGGATTGGACCCCGCCTGGTCGTACCAAAGGCCAGAAAATCCACCCAAGCGAACGGTTTCTCCACCATATAAAGGAGTACCAAGATCGATCCAGGTAGGGATGTCTTGCAGTTGAAACGTTCCCATCAAAGGCTGGCCGTTCATGTGGTCTTTGTAGCCCAATGCTACAATGTCTGCAATTTCCAAAGTGGCCATGTCGATGACGATCAACGCATTGTTTTCCTGGCAGGCAACATAGGCAGTTGATTCATCCGGAGACAATGCGATGTATTCCGGTTCGAGGTCTTGGGCCACGTTGGCATTGGGGCCGAAGATGCGGACACCTTTGTTTTGCAAAGACGCTTTTTGATCGTTGAAGGCCTCAAAGGTAATCTGCGTAAACCGTGGGGCATCTACCCCTTCCGTCAAGTCAATGACAGTCACAGAACCTTCTGGATCTACTTGATAGTCGTCATCAGGTTCTCCCTCGTTGGCCACGAGGATTTTTGAACCATCCGCAGTGAAGAGCACCATATCGGGCAAAGCACCTGCGGGATATTCGCGGAGCAGACCACCGTCCGCATCAAACAAAACCACTTTGCCGGGTTCTTGCTTGGGATCGGCTTCTACAGCCACCGCAACTCTCTGGGCTGCAACGGCTACACTGTTGACACCATCACCATATGGCGACATGTCGATTTTGAAAGCTTCCACTGGTTGTTGTGGATTGCTGATGTCCAAGGCAACGATGCTGTTGTCGTCGGCATTGGTAAAATAAAGGCGCTGGCTGACGGGATCGTGGGCAACGATCTCAGCGGCTCCTTCGTCAAATATGTCGGTATAATAGGTGGACAAGGGTTCCAGGGTAATGGCCTGGGCTTGTAGGTGGTCAGTTTTTGAGAAGAGAAAAAGTACAAAGAATAATAGGAGGGAAAAATTCTTCATAAGACATTTTTTGAGGGATTAAAAGATGCGCGATGTTACGACACAGAGTTTACCTCAATATCAAGCTCATGATAAGTATGAGTAAAGTTTCAGAAATTTGCCCTACCTTGTATGAAAGCGCGCCTGGCATTGCAGCCATCAGTCACAATGATTTTTTTGCCAAGGCGTTTGCAAAACTCACTGTCAAAAAATACTATGAGAATTCACCTCCCTCCCCTCATCCTGTTGCTGGTTTTGGCATGGCCACTCTTTGGGTATGCTCAGGACGATTCCCCAGCCCTTTCCCCTCGAATTGCCAATTATGAAATAGATGTGCGCTTGGACCCGCGAAGTCGGCAGTTGGAGAGCAAGCAAATTCTACGCTGGCGCAACACCTCCAACGACATCATCCGCAGCATTCCCTTTCACCTGTACCTAAATGCCTTCAAAAACAACCAGTCCACCTTTATGAAAGAGTCTGGACAAGGCAGCTCAATCAGAGACGGAGACTGGGGCTGGATGGAGATTGACCGATTGGAGGATGACAATGGCAATGACCTGCTGACAACTATGCAATATGTCCATCCCGACGACGACAATACAGCAGACCAAACGGTGGCAGAAGTCCAACTGGCCGAGCCCATTCTACCCGGTGCCACAGCGCGTTTCGAAATTGACTTTCGGGCCAAACTCCCGCGCATTGTCGCCCGCACAGGCTACAGCAAAGACTATTACTTGGTGGGGCAATGGTTTCCCAAGATTGGAGTTTACGAAACACCTGGCATGCGCTATGCCGATCGGGGCCAGTGGAATTGCCATCAGTTCCATGCCCGCTCTGAGTTCTATGCCGACTTTGGCAATTACGATGTCCGCATTCAAGTTCCTTCAGACTACATCGTCGGAGCCAGTGGCTCATTGGAACGGGTCGATGAAAAAGATGGTTACAAGACGCATCACTATCGAGTCAATGATGTTGTCGACTTTGCCTGGACGGCCTATCCCGACTTCCTGGTGCGCGAGGACCAGTGGAAAGAAGTATCCATCCGACTGCTCATTCCCCCCGAACACCTGATGCTCAGCGAACGCTACCTGCTGTCCATCCGACAGTCGTTGGAGTACTTCGAAAAATACCTTGGCCCCTACCCCTACAATACCCTCACGGTGGTGGACCCACCTCTGCATGGCGTTGCTTCTTCGGGCATGGAATACCCCACCTTCATCACGGGGCTGGGACTACACAAGATGCCGGAGGGCTTGCGGATGGTAGAGATTGTGAGTGTACACGAATTTGGCCACCAATACTTCATGCAATTGCTGGCCAGCAATGAGTTTGAAGAACCTTGGCTGGACGAAGGATTCAACACCTATTTTGAATGCCGAATCATGGATCAGTACTACGGAGAAAAAACCTCCTTTCTGGATTTTGGTGGCTTTCACTTCGGCGACGGAGAAAACCAACGGCTGAGTTACACCCTCATGGGCAATCCAAAAATTGCCGAGAACTTCCGCTCTGCCTGGGAATTTCGACACGGTGGCTATGGCAGCTTGACCTATGCCAAAGCCAGCACTTGGCTTCACACTCTGGAGGGCTTGTTGGGCCGCCCGACCATGGACGAGATCATGAAGACCTACTTCCAACGATGGAAATTTCAACACCCTTGTGCGCGCGACTTCATCGACATTGTCAACGAGATCACCCACAAAAATCACGGAGACAAATTTGGTCCTGACATGCATTGGTTTTTCGATCAGGTGTTGTACGGCTCCAATGTTTGCGACTATCAAATTCGATCCATCTACAACAGAAAGAACAAAGAGAGCAAAGGCATTTTTGGCTCACCCGATGAAGCCAACACCAGTGCGCCCATGGACAGTCTCCAGGAAGAATATTACTCCCGTGTCTTGCTCTACCGCCGGGGCGAGGTCATCCTGCCACAAGAGGTCTTGATCCACTTCAGCAATGGAGAGGAAAAGCTCGAATACTGGGATGGGAAGGATCGGACGAAGGAGTTCAGCTACAACGGACCGAATACCATTGTGTGGGCCAAGCTGGATCCGGACAATAAAATCCAGATTGACCTCAACCTCAACGACAACAGCTATACCACCCAACCCAAAAAGTCAGCAGTGCAAAAATATGCTGGCAAGTTCATGCTGTGGCTTCAGAACTGCATGCAGAGCATTAGTTTTTTAATTTGAGAAAACCACCCTGATCCAATGACTGTACTGACTGCTTTTGGGAAAGGACTGATCCTACTGTTTCGCTCCCTCAGAATGTGGCTGCTTTTTTACCTGATCAATGTAGGGCTCGCTCTGATCGTGGCGGCTCCACTTCACGACTTGATTCAATCCAAGCTGGGCCGATCCATGGTGTTGGAAGATTTGTTGGAGGGATTTGACTACAGCGTCTTCCGCGACTTTCTGAACCTAGACCAAGTAAAAGGAGCCATCACGACCATCAACAATCAATCGGTGGGCATGCTGCTCTTTTTCTTTGTTCTGTCCATCTTTTTGATGGGAGGAGTTTTGCAAAGATTCAAAGAACACGACCAGCGGTTTCGCTTCTCTCACTACTGGGCCGGCTGCTCTCGGTATTTTTGGCGACTGCTGCGTTTGACCATCTACTTTTCCATGGTACATGCTGTTGTCCTTGGGCTGGCATTGATGCTGTTTTTTGTCCTCGTCGGTGGGGGCAATCTGGAAAGCTTGAGCAGCGAGGCAGAATATTTTTGGGCGTTGCAAATTGTCCTGCCCGTTTATGCATTGCTCGCTTCTGTCTTTTTCATGGTCCAGGATTATGCCAAGATACATCTGGTTCACAAAGATCGCTCCTGGCTCTTTGGCACCTTCTGGGAATCCTTCTACATTGTCTTCTCCAATTTTCTGCGCACCTACCCTCTTTACCTTTTGCAAGCCTTGGTCTTTGTGGGATTGTTTGCAGCCTATTGGTATGTTGATCAGCAAATCCAGGCCATCGATGCAAGAGGAGTTGCTTTGTCCTTTGCGTTGGGACAAGCATTTGTATTGGCCCGCATTGGCAGCAAGTTTTTCAACTTGGCCAGTGCCACCCATTTGTACCAAATCATTCGAGGAGAAAAAGACAAAGAAGAGGCCGTCCTGTCTGTTCATCTAGGAGACCAAGTCAAAGAAGAAAGCATGCCAGGCATTTTGCCAAAAGAAGATGTCCCAGAAGGAACACCCCCAATCGTTTCCGACAAAGAAATTGCAGCCAGGGAAAATCCATCCACCGTCTTTGACGAAGAAGACATCGAAATAATCGAAGAAGAACAACAACAAAAAGATTTGCCATCTGACGACAAAAAAGAACCCACAGACTCCTAAGTAGTACACTTACACATCTGAACCAGTACTTATCATCGTATATTCTACTAGAGACTCTCTCATGGCAGGTGGACAGGTATGGATACCATATCAAGAATTCTTTCCACCATCCCAAAAACTGTTTCACCTGCAAAAAATGCCTCGAATGGGTGTATTAGGAAATATTGGTGACCCAAAGTGTATGCCAATTCGAAGGTAACGATGCCGGACAGTCCGGTGTCGTTTTTTTTTGTACTAGCATGTCATGAATCTAAAAAACCTCCTGCCCACTTGAAAAGCGAACAGGAGGCCATTCCTTTTTTCCAGGAATCGTTTATCGAACAATGACAACTCGCTTGCTCGTCAGGAAGTTGAAATCAACATCTCTGACTTGAAGGAAGTACGTGCCTTGTGGCAATTGGTCGGTGTTGAGGCGTTGGAATGCATCTGTTGTAACAACACGCTGCTGAAGCAAACGTCCAGTCAAATCGTACAGGTACAACTGCTGGCCTTTTTGCAAGAGCGGACTGCTGATGAACAAGTAGTCATTGGCAGGGTTGGGATATACCAAAAGTTCCTGCAATCTGAGTTGTTCTTCATCGCTGGAAGACATCCGCTTTTCTGTTATTCTTCCATCTCCTCCTGTGCCTTCACAATCGATGTTGATGACTGCTACAGAAGAACAACCATCGCTGTCTGTCACGGTTACTGTGTAGGTTGTATTGGGGATGCCCACCACAAATGGATTGTTTCCACCTCCACCGAGAATTGGGTCACCGCTCCAATCATAGAAATACTCCATGGGATCGAAAACCTCACAATTGGTGGCATCCAATGCGAAGATCGGACCGACGCCATCTTCACAGATGAAACAGCAAGAATCATTTTGCATTTCTTGCTCCACAGCCAGTCTTTCTTTTTCTGACTCTGGTGTCGAATCTCCACAACCACTTTCGTTTTTCAACCACTTCTGCATCAAACTTTCCAGCTTGTTGTCGCGATTGTTGACCACCCGATCGACCAAGGCAATTTGCTCGCCACTGATGCCACACCACTGGAACTTGATCTCCGGATCGACACAGCAACACTCAAAGTCTTGGAAGATGTCAAAACTACAGCACTGAATGCCCAAGCTGGTAAACATGACAGCCTTGATCTCCAGTGGAATCTCTCCTGCGCAGTCTCCGATGTATTCAAAGCAGAACTCCCAGGTATTGGTGCCTGCCACAACCTCAGAACCAGTGGCTCCCACCGTATTGTTTGTCATGGAGGTAATGACCAAATCATCATCGTGTCCGGGCAGGGTGTACCAAATGATGCTGACGCCTGTGGTTGGAGGGCCATAGTAATCAAAGGTGTAGGTCATGCAGAAGGTCGGGGATTCTCGGTCGATGCAATCCGGTCCTTCCACCACCAAGTCTTCGTAGCAATCACAAGCCGGAATCTCCACACAAACCTGTGCATCGCAAAGCAGCTTGTTTTTGAAGTTGATGTCAAAGCAACATTTCTCTCCGGGCTCTGCCGTCAAATTGCTGATCGTACCAGTGACGATGAAGTTGCCAGTTGTTGCATCTTGTACAATTGGGTTGAGTTCGATCTCTCCACAATCGGCTGAGATGCTGAAGGGCCAGGTAAGGTCGACGATGTCTTCAATTTCGAAGTAAAAGTTGTAGACCACATTGCCTGCCCCGTCTGTATCACATTCCAGTTCGGGCTGGGTGATCTCTACTTCTTCACAACAGAATGGCAGTGGAACACAAAGGCCTTCGATGTCGCAGATATCCGGGTTTTCAAAATTGACGTCAACACAGAAATTGAAACCGGGAAGCTGTCCGCTGATGCCACCCGTAATCACCAGATTTCCATCGATGATGTCCCATCCATACATCGGTTGGGTGAGGGTATTGGAGGTCAGTAAAAACGGTACGCCTGCATTGCCAACACCCTCTACGATTACTGTAAATCCGTGCGTCAACTGTCCATCATTGACGATGCAAGTATCGACTCGAATGCTGTTGCGGAAGTCGCGACAACCACAGCACTTGATGCGTGCCTGTTGCCTGAGTCTGCAATCGGTTTTGGAGATGCTGCCCGAAATGTCCAACAGAGAATAAGAGTTGTTGTGACACTTTCCTACAAATCGGAAGCAGAGCTCCCAACTGTTCGACCCTTGATCGACCAAGTCATCGGTTCCATTGGTTGCCGAAACCAATTCGAACTGTGGATTGTTGGAAAACCATTCGATGGGCATGCCATCTGGGCCGCAGTAGTCGAAGACGTATTTGATGCAAAACTCATCGCCTGTCTCTACGCATTTGGGCAGGTAAAACAACTCCTCACTGCTGACCACACAGGGACATTCCGGCAGGGGTTCACAACCAATGATGAAGTCGTAGCCACATATCTCGCAATCTTTGTCTTTGAAGTCGATGCTGTAGCAAAACTCCTTGTAGCCAGGATCTCCTTTGTAGGTTCCCCTGATGATGTAGGTGTGTGGCAACTCAAAGTCTACGGTATAGTCTATGATGTTCCCGGTAGTGGTATTGATGCTGAAAGGCATGGAGCAATCTTCGGGATCTTGGTAGCGAATCTCAAATTCGTAGCATTTTTCTCCCTTGTCGTTGACAACGCATTCCATGGACATTTCCACGCAGGGCAAGGAGTCGCATTCTTCCACAACAATTTCGAGGGTATCGGCCAGGTAGCAATCTGCTGTTCGGGAATAGCTGTATTCCAAATAGTAAGTCCCTGGCTCGGAAACATAAATCCAAGGGTTGCTGATGTTGTTGGGGCCAATGAATTCAACCTCCATGTTTCCATCGATTTGTTGCCACCACAATTGCGCACAATTTTGGAAGGGAATGCTGCCTGCCAACTGGACGGTATCACAGGTGGTAAAATTCGCCGTCACACCCGAATTGGGATCTTCCGTTTCACAGACATTGACCGTCAAATAGGTTGTGTCAGAACAGGTGACACCATTTTCAGTTGACCAACCCCACAGCCTGAAAACGTATTGTCCTTCGTCACGGATGTCAAAAGGTGTCACCTGATTGTAGGTAGCGCTGGTATTGATGTCTGAGGCCAGGGGCTTGTCGATGACCCTTACTCGTCTGGTATCTATCTGACCGGAGAATTCCACATGATTCCAGGGTCGGAAATTGGCAGAGCCGCCACAAGCAAAATCCAGTGTATCAGCATCGACGTCAAAGTCTGGACCGCGCAGGTAGAGCACAGTGTGTGTTGCAAAGCAAAGAATGGTATCGATGCCATCTGGTGTTTCCACAAAACAGCTGTCGCAATAAATGCGTTGACTAAAGGAAAAGATGTCTGCATCCTGATTGAGAATCGTCGCCGTTGCCTGGGCGGGATTGTCAGGGTTTTGTTCTATTGTGGCATCTCCCGTACCATTGCCAATGGTCCAGGGTGTGAGGGTACAATTTTCACCAGTCAATGTTGTTTCCAGCTCGATGGTGGAGGGAAAATCTTCACAAAGGATGAAGCGTTCGCGAAGACTGAATTGAGAGACATCGGTGACGCAAACGTAAAACCTCGCTGTGTCCATCCCACCTTGGCAAGGCGGTGGGCTGGTTACCGTATAGGTCAATGTATACCAACCAGTTTCTGTAAAATAGGTTTCGATGAAACGAGCATCAGTAGGATGATAATTAAAATCAGGAGGCTCGTTGCCAGGGTAATCTATGTACTCAAAAACCCTTGTACCTTTGCATCCCAAGTCTGACCCAAAGGTGGACAAAGTATCACCACACAACCTGCGGCCATCCAACTGACCATTTTCAATCTCCACAGTAGGGTCGGTCCCTTCAAAGATGACCAATACATCAACCGTCTCCTCACAACCACCGTTGGAAATGGTGTAAAAAGCCGTCACCGACTGACAGGTCGAACTCGTGTAGTCACTTCGCACGAGGGTAATTTCCGTAAAATCAGCAGAGTAACTTACCTGAATGGATTGGTCGTTGCTCAGCACCCAGGAGACCTCATCACCTGGACCAGGAGCAGTCCCCCGAATGGTAATGGAAGTACAAGTGACGACCTCTTCGCCGAGCGGGTTGTCATCCGTATCGGTCAGAACGGGTTCTGCCACCGGACCGTCGATGAAGACAGTGGTAAAACTGGACAGTGGATCATCGGGATCGCCATCGCAGTTGCCATTCACGGTAAAGACAAATGTCCCAGTCAAAAATTCAACCCCATTGGCTGGGGTAATGGTAGGTGTTAGGGAATTGACATTCGAAAATTCAAATTGGTCATTGGGCGCATCTACCCAGGTAATGTCTTGTACATCCCCTTCGATGACGCCGTTGAGAGTAAAGGAGGCTTCATCAAAACAAACAAATTGGTCACCACCTGCATTGAGACTACAGGAGACACCAATGGGTTGGGCATAGGCGTAATAGCCAGCCAGTAGCCATAGGCACAAGGCTAAACATCTTTTCATAGAGCATGTTTTTGAAAAGTAAGTGACAGAAAAGTACTTGGCAATTCTGTCGAACTACTCAAAATGAATAAAGCGTTGTTGAAAGATTTGTTTTGCCGGAAAGAAGTGGGAAGATCAGGCCCCTGTTTCCAAAGCAGTATGAACCTGAAGTGTCTAGGAATGTTGATTAGGCATCTTCACTTGACGAGCTTTAGGCATAGCAGGCGGGCGTGTAACCCAGGGATACATTTATTGATAACATGAGTACAAAAAAGGTAATGTCTGTTGCCAAAAAAAATTGTCATTTCATGAACTTTTTCTCAAGGCTCGCTTCACTACCTCTCATCGAATGGCAGGCAGTTGATCGCTTCAAACGAATGAAAGCAAGCTGCCACAAAAAACCTCCTGCTGACCAAGGTCGGCCAACAGGAGGCGGGTGTTAAACGGTATGTAGTTTATGGACTTACCTGACAATGACGACTCGCTTGCTCGTCAACAGTCGGGAATCAGGGTCCCGAAGTTGCAAGAAGTAAGTGCCCACAGGTAGTTGGTCTATTTGGATTCGCTGATAGCCATCGGTATTCACAGAGAGGCGCTGCATGCTGCGGCCCGTCAGATCGTGGATGGAAATCGTTTGTCCTTTGCGGAGCATCTTGCTGCTCAAGTACAAGTGGTTGTTTGCAGGGTTGGGGAATACCCGCAAGTCTTGTGGCTGCAGCGTCTGCTGTTGGTCAGTGGTAGACTGGCGCTTGTCAACCTTGTCCTTGCCACCGTCGGGCAGTTCTTCCTCTTCGCAATCTACAGTGATGGAAGCAACCGTGGAGCAACCAAAGAGATCGGTGACAGTAACTGTATAGGTGGCGTTTGGTTCCCCTACGATGAATGGCTGATTTCCACCACCGCCGTAGATGGGGCTCCCACTCCAATCGTACATGTAAAGGGATGGATCGAAGACCTCACAGTTGGTCGCATCCAAGGCGAATATGGGACCTCGGCCATCCTCACAGATGAAGCAGCAGGAATCATTTTGGATTTCCTTTTCACCAAACAATTTTTCTTTCTCCAGCTCGGTGACTTCTTCGCCACATCCGCTTCCAGCCTCCAGCCATTTTTCCATCAGGCCTTCAAGTGTTTTATCGCGAGAGCCCAGAACGCGATCCATCAATGCGATTTGCTCACCTCCCAGACCACACCACTGGAATTTGATCTCCGGATCAACACAGCAGCATTCCAAGTCTTTCTCGACATCAAAATCACAGCATTGGATGCCCAGATTGGTGTACATCACTGCCTTGACTCGCATCGGAATGGTTCCTTGGCAATCTCCGATGTAATCCCAACAGAACTCCCAAGTATTGGTCCCTTCTACGACCTCATCACCAGTCGCACCAGGCGTTTGGTTGGTAAAACTAGAGAGCATCAAATCATCATCGTGACCATTCAAGAGGTACCAAATGATGCTCACACCTGTTGTGGGAGGTCCAAAGTAATCGAAGGTATAAGTCATGCAGAACTGAGGCGACTCTCGATCGATGCAGTCAGGTCCTGTCACTTCCAGATTTTCGTAGCAATTGCAAACCGGCAATTCGAAGCAGAATCGGGTATCGCAAAGGGTTGGGTTTTGGAAGTTGATGGCAAAGCAGCACAAACCTCCTGGCTCAACTGTAAGATTGGAGATGGTCCCACTGACAATATAGTTGAGGGTGCCTGGATCTTGTACAATCGGGTTGAGGGTCAAGTCACCACAGGTCGCAAAGACGGTAAATGGCCAGGCCAAGCCAGAAGCATTGCCTACCGTAAATGTGAAGTCGTAAGAGAGATTGCCCTCTCCATCTACTGCACATTCCAGTTGTGGTTGGCTGACGCGCACGTCATCACAGCAGAAGGTCAATCGCACGCAGGCATCCTCAATGTCACAGATGGCCTCATCGGCAAAGTCAATATCGATACACAAATCGGTACCCGGCTGCCCACCGAAGATGGTTCCGCTGATGACCAAATCACCATCGACAACATTCCAGCCGTAGAGTGGCAAATTGGCTGTATTGGTGGACAGAGAGAAGGGAAGGCCAGCATTGCCCACACCGAAGACCGTCAAGGTAAAGCTGTGGAAAAACTGTCCTTCATTGGCCACACAAGTATCGATTGTCAATTCGTACTCATACTCTCGACAGCCACAGCATCGGACATCCACCGATTGATTGAGGGTACACTCCGTCTTTCCGATGGTCCCTGTAATGTCGAGATTGGCCGTATTGTTCTCGTCGCATTCACCGATGTGACGGAAGCACAACAACCATTCATTGCTGCCTTGGTTGACGATGTTGTCACCGCCATTGGCCTCGGCCGCAGAACTGAGTTCATATTCGTCATTGTTCGAAACCCAATCGATGGTCTGTCCACTCGGACCACAATAATCAAAGAGATATCTGACACAGTAGATTTCCCCTTCCATGCAGTCTGTGAATGTCAACAGTTCTTCATCGCTCACCACACAAGGGCATTGTGGCAATGGTACACAGGCCGACAAAGAGTATTCGCCGCAGATTCTACACTTGCCCTTGGGCGCCAGTGAAAAGCAGAATTCTTTGTAGCCGGGGTCGGGTTTATACGTTCCTTGGATGACATAAAGGTTGGGGAAAATGACTTGGACGACATCAAAATCAATGATCTCACCTGTGGTAGATGTCATGTTCAATGGCCAAGAGCAATTGCCTGGATCTTCGTAGACCAATTCGAAGGCATAGCACTTATCGCCTTTTTCATCGACCACACAACGAAGGCTGGTCACTCGGAAACAAGGAACAGTGTCACAGTCGGTCACGACAATCTCTAGGGTATCGGCCAAGTAGCAATCCTCCGTTCGCGAGTAGCTGTATTCCAGGTAGTAGGTTCCGGGGATGGATACGTGGATCAAAGGATTGTTGATGGTATTCGATCCGATGAATTCCACTTCCATGTCGCCGCCAACCTGTTGCCACCATAGTTGTGCACAGTCTTCAGAAGGGATGCTTCCCACCAGTTGCACGGTATCGCAGGTGGTGAAAGTTGTGGTTTCGCCAGCGTTGGGGTCTTCGGCTTCGCAGACGTTGACAACAAGATAGGTTGTGTCAGAGCAAGTGACACCATTCTCAGTGTAGGATGCCCAGAGCTTGAAGCGGTAGGTCCCATCATCGCGAATGTCGAAAGGTGCACTTGAATTAAAGACAGTCGTTGTATTGATGCTGGAACCAAACGGAATGGTAACCGCTTGGACACTTTGCGTTCCAAGTGTTCCTGTACTTTCAATGTGCTCCCATGGACGGAAATTGGTGGTCCCTCCACAAGCATAATCCAATATCGTCGAATCCAGGGCAATATCTGGTCCCCGGTACAATTCTACGGTATGAGTGGCCCGACAAATCACAGGATCTGTTCCCGTCAAACAGGTATCGCAAGTAATGGTCTGTTCAAATCTGTAAAAGTCTGCATCTGGGTCGAGAAAGGCCTGAAAAATACCGGGGTTGGAGGCATCAGGAAGAATGGTAGTGGGAGGCCCAGATGTAGTCTGCCAGTCCGATACTTCACAATCAGGTCCGACATCCTGCGATTCCAAATTGAAGACATCCGGAAAATCCTCACAGAATAAAAATCTTTGCAAAATGGAAAACTGATCGATGTCTGTAACACAGATGTAAAAGGTAATGCTGGCCGTTCCTCCTACACAGGGAGGGTCTGCATCTACGGTGTACTCAAGGGTATACCAACCCGTATCTTCGAAGGTAGCGTCAATGGCATCATCTGTCCCCAAAGGAAAGTCAATGGTTGGCTGATTCGTTCCGGGAATGCTCGTAAAGACAAAGGAAGTGGTACTGTTACAACCATAACGAGAGCCTCCAAAACGAGCTGTTCGGCCACAAATACGAGCACCATCTCCTACGCCAAAAGTAAACCTCACGTCTGGATCGGTCCCGTTGAAAAAGATCAATACTGAATCAGTTGTCGAACAACCTTGATTGGTTACTGTGTAATAAGCCCAAACATTGGGGCAGTTTTCTCCTCGGTAAAAGCCTCTGGTGAAAGTGGCCTGCGAATTGTCGGCAGAATAGGTCTCGGTGATGTTGTTGTTGTCGCTGAGTACCCAGAAAGCCTCATCTCCGGGGCCCGGAGGGGTTCCGTTGAGTGTAATGGTGTTGCAAGTAACGACTTCTTCGCCAACAGGAGTATTGGAGGCATCTGAAATCACGGCATTGGCCACAGGCCCCTGGATGAAGACAGTTGTTGAGTTGGAGACAGGCTCTCCATCGCAATCTCCAGTAATGGTAAAGGTAAAAGTCCCTGTTGTAAAGGTCGTTCCTGAAGCAGGAGTAATGACGGGAGTCAAAGAAGTGACATCAGAAAATTCAAATTGATCGGCTGGTTCATCGATCCAAAGGATGTTGTCGACATCTCCTTCAATCAGGCCATTGAGTGTAAAAGACGGTTCGTCGAAACAAATGTACTGGTCACCACCAGCATTGATGCTACAGCTCGACCGCAATACATCTTTTTGGGCAAAGCCCATGCAGCAAACCAGTAACATACAGCACAAAGCTATACATTTTTTCATAAGGTTTTGGATTTGTTGTTTTGATAAAAAGTTAAAAATGATGAAGCATTAGGCCAGTAGATTGTGGCAGGATGTTTTAGTTCCAGGGCCCTGTCAATCATAGACCGATTAGACAAATCATAGGCATGACAATCCAGTCCACCACTCGTGCACAATCAATTGGCAATCAATGCCTTCCATGGCAGCACGCAGTGATCAGGGAAAGCTTGCAGCTCTCCGTCAATCGTCAGTTACTATTTTATCTTGGTAATTAAACTAGACTATACAGGCTCGTACCTAGGATACAATTATTGATAACATAAGCTCAAAAAAGGTAATGCCAAAAATGGAGTTTAATTCTAAAAAAATATTTTTTTGTTGTTTATTATCCCTAAAGAAAAGTGTTGAATAAATATAACCACTACAATCTACATCTGCAAATATTTCATCATATATTTTCATCCATTTCCTCAAAGCTGAGCTGCCGAAAAGTCCAAATCCGACAGTTCGAAAAAGAATCAGGGCCTAGAAAATCCCAAACCACTGGCAGCTCGTATGTATCCCTAAAATTCATACAATCCAATTGAATATCGATCAATACATTGCGTCTGGCAAGTTGGAGGCCTATCTATTGGGAGGGCTTTCTCCACCCGAAATCAGAGAAGTAGAGCAGTTCGCTTCTACTTATCCGATCATCAGGGAGGAATTGCAAAAAATGGAGGTGGTCATCGAAGTACACGCTCGCTTGGGGGCCATCCGCATACCTCAGAGAGTAGAACAGAAAATACTTCAGAAAATCAGCCATCTTTCCAGGCAAGCAGCCCTGCAAAAGACCAAACAAAAAAGGCGATTGTCCCTATTGCTGTTGCTGATCCTAATGGCACTGTTGTGGCTGACCCATTTCTGATCGAGATGACCCAGCGCAACTGTCTCGTCATTTCTTACTTTTGATCACGATGACGCCATTGGCTCCTTGCGAACCATAAAAGGCTGTCTCGGAAGCATCTTTCAATACCGTGACCGATTTGATGTCATTGACATTGATCAGCCCGGCAACCGTCCCCAGATCGCGACCAACCTGGTTGCCATCCAAGATGAAAAGTGGCTCTGCACTGGAATTCAGCGTGGTACCAACCCCCCGGATGCGAACAGAGACATTGGAGCCACTTCCGCGTACAATGACACCGGGAACCTTGCGCAGGTACTGGTCCAGCGTTTGGTCTGGCTTGACGTCGTTGATGACATCCTTCTTGGTGGCAGAAATGTCTTGCACTGCTAGATTGTCGGATTTGTCACTGCTGGTCTTGGTACTTTTTTTCGAACCAGAACAGGCAGTCCCCAATAAGACGATGGTACAAAGTAAAATTAACATTCTCATGGATGGAGTATTTTGAGTTTAGGGTATGTATTTCTAAAGACGACACAATTTGCCAAAGGATGCAAACTGCCAAGTATTTATTGGAATATCTCTGGCAAAGCCTCCCGATCGATTGGTAAAAAAGTTGTACTTTAGATTCAATCAGATATTGTCTAAAGCTAAAAAAACATTCGTGAAATCCAACTACCTCTTCCTAGCAGCCGCCCTTTTGTTACTGGCATGTGACGCCAATCCACCATCCAGCACGGAGAATGATTCACCAGAACAAGTGGAGTCCACAGAGCCAAGTCGCCTCCCCATGATATTCGATACCGATGCCAACAACGAGCTCGACGATCAGCACGCCATGGCCTATTTATTGATGAATCAGCAAACATTCGACGTCAAAGGGATCACTGTCAACGCCACCTACAACGGAGGAGACATCGACAAGCATTACCAAGAAGCAGAACGAGTGCTCGTCCTCTGCAACGAAAAAGGAAAAATCCCATTGATCAAAGGGGCCAATGCCGATTTTGCCAGCATTCGGGATCAAATAAAAGAGGAAGACTACGACGGAAAAGCAGCTGTGGACTTCATCATAGAACAGGCAAAAGCTGCCACACCTGAGAAGCCCTTGATCATGATGGCGGTTGGAAAATTGACCAACATGGCGCTGGCCGCATTGCACTCGCCCGACATCATCCCCAACGTTCGTCTGGTGTGGCTGGGGTCCAACTATCCAGAACCAGGTGAATACAACCAGGACAATGACACCGTGGCAATGAACCATCTTCTCGACACTTCCATTCCTTTCGAGATGGTGACCGTTCGCTATGGCAAACCATCTGGCACCGATGCTGTCAAGGTGACCAAAGAGGAGGCATTGAAAAACATGCCGGGTAAGGGACCGCAAGCCTCTGAGGCCATTACCGGGCGCCACGGCGGCAGTTTTCAAAACTTTGGCGATTATTCTGTCAGCTTATTTGAGTACATCGACTACTACGGCGATCCTCCCTCTCGTGCCTTGTTTGACATGGCAGCAGTGGCCATTGTCAAGAATTCCTCCTGGGCAGAGGTACGCAGCATTCCCGCTCCCATTCTTCGAGACAACAAATGGGTGGAAAGACCCCAAAATACCCGACAGATCATGTTGTGGGAAAATTTTGATCGCGACCGCATCATGGCTGATTTCTACCAAAGCCTGGAAACCAACTAAGGCCTCATCCCCAATGGCAATGCCTTGCTTTTGAATCAAAAAAAGAAGGCCGGAACACATATCCCGGCCCTTGTCCATCGAGAGCGTGATCACTAATCGACGATCTAGCTCCTATCGAATCTCTGTTTTTTTTACCTGTCCTAACTAAGTACAACGGGGAGACCAGCTGTAGCCTGGCATTGCCAGAGAGCAAAAGCTTTTGTTACCACCACTGGTTCGTCCCGTTGTTCTTCATAATAATACTGATAGGGGTATCAATCTTTGGTGTTTCACAATGTTGAAGCTGCCCTCTTTCTTTTCACAACAGCTGCTGAATCATTCGTCGACCACAGAGAGAAGAAAGAAAAATGGGTGACTTGTTGAGGGCATTTGCAAGTGATCATTACAAGTATCAGAAACTATCGAGTGCATTTCACAGACAAATTCCGTATCTTGTTAGTACGAAACCACAGGTACACATCATACAAACGTCTGTTTTTCAGTGACTTATTTATATTTTTCTGTTAGACGAAATCAGCATGTACAAGAGCAAACTTTTGCAACTACTGCGCAAACTGTCTCCCGAGGAGTTCAAAGAACTGCGCAAAGCTGTCCAATCCCCCATCTACAAGCCCGGCCCTCAGCTGATCCGCTTGTACGATTATTTGCGGCCTTGCTACCCGGGCTTCACAGCCCCAAAGTTGGATCGACAAAAGGCATTTCGTCGCTTGTTTCCAGACAAAGAATTTTCCGATTTGCAGATGCGGGTTTTGATGCGAGAGATGTGCCGAGTGGTAGAGGAGTTTCTCATCATGCTGCAAATCCGCGCTGATCCACTCCAAAGAAAAAGGCTCTTATCGGAGGCTTATGGACAGAGGGGATTGGTGGAGCAGTTCAAAAAAACAAGCACCCAGCTGTTGAACGATTGGGAAGCCCTGCCCTATCGAGACCCAGAATACCACCTCCACAATTTTCAGTTGCAACATCTGCAGCTCAACTTGCTCGACGTTTCTCAAAAGGCAGACAAGCTCCGCCGGACGGCTGTCTTGCGGATGCACCTACAAGAATTTTTTGAACAGTCAGATCTGATTTTTCAATGTCAGCTGTTGAATCTTGCCAGCATTTACAATCCGGCCAAGCAAAGCGAGCAAGGCCTGCCAAAGACCTCCTTGCTCCGTTCTCTGTATCAGCACATTTACAAACTGTACAACGCCCATGACGACCAAGACTACTTCCATCTCAAAGAGTTGTTTTTCGACAACCTGGGTCAGGTGCGCCCCATGCAGGCCAAGGAAGTATTTACCTTTTTGAGCAATTACCTGATCAAGAAGATGTCGGACAATGATGCCTTTTACAATCAGTTGCTTTTTGCCCTGTACAAGCAAGGATTGTCCCATGACATTTTGATGGCACAAGATCGGGTAACAGACCACCAATTTTTGAACATCCTCATCGTGGCGGCCAAGGAAAAGGCATTCCAGTGGGCCGAGCAATTCATTGACACTTCCAAGGACCAACTTTCGGACAATTCGCGGGAGGATGTGCTTCGACTGGGTCGTGCCTATTTGTTGTTTTACCAACGCAAATTCGAACAATCCATCGATCAATTGGCGGCGCACCTTTTTGGTCATCCCCTGTACCAGATCAATGCACAAAGTCACATGCTGAAATGCCACTTCGAAATATTCATGGGCGACAATAGCTACTACCATTTGTTGGTGGACAAGAGTCTGGCATTTGGGCGGCAAATCCGGCGGAGTGACTTTCTCAGCACGCAAAAAAGCAATCGTTATTTGCACTTCAACCAAATGATTCGGAAGATGGCACGCATGCGCATGGAAAAGAAAAGAGACCGCCACCAAAAGTTGCAAAAGGAAGTGGCCAAGGGCAAAGCCATGCACTCTATGAAATGGATCATCGACAAGATGGGGCAGCTCTGAGTGCCTCCCATTTTGGATTGCTGAAAAAGAGCAGAGAAGAATTTTTCTCAAAAAGCGATTAGAAAAGGTCGGTAGTTTGTGCCAAACCAACCGACCTTTTTGTATATTTAAGTCCTGGTAGATAAGTCTTGAGGCGTTTTTAGGGGTTCATTTAGAAACGAGTCTGCGAAAAGTACCAAGCACGGTGACGGCTGCATTTTCGCTTCGCCTTTTCCAGAATGGCCCCGCAGAATTCCCCATCATTTATCGAGTTGATGCCAACTCATTGTCCAGAATTCAACCTTCGACGATCTCTACTTCAATGATCGAATCTCCACCATCGGCTCCATCAGAGCCCCCTTTGATCATGTGGGTAACATGTAGTGGTATGCCAAAAGGGCCAAATTGTTGGATTCCGGAGGTAGTACCATCGTTTTTCAATTGAAACATTTTCATTTTTTAGAAATTTTAAACTTCCCATAAACCGAGAAGCGTGATGAAACAATGAATCGTTTCCGGGCAAGGATCACCTCAGATTGGGCATGGCAGTGCCTCTGGGCGACCGTGTATTTTTGGTGCCTGTAGATCATAAAACTCCATCCATTCGCATGCGAAATAAGCTGGTCGGAAACTGATTTTTTATTTGACGATACTTAATTAAAGGAGGAAGGAAAAAGTAATAGGCTGGGGCATTTTTTTTCAAAAAAATTTCAATTGCTTCCCCTTTTCTCTGTACCCTAATGAAACAACTGCATCATGAGAACTGTACTGAAATGGATTTTTTGCCTCGCTTGGATGACGATGGCCATTGGCACAAGTGCGCAGACGTATACCTACTCCAAAAAATTTCCATTTGGCAATACGTATGTCTTCACCGTCCACGACTTCAAGGATTACGAAGACAACAACCTGACACCAACCATTGGCATGGTCATTTTTTGGTATCATGGAGATGGCACCTATGATCAGACAGAGATTTTGAAACCTTACTCACCCGAGAGCGACTCCATCTCTTTTGAGTACGAGTACACTCATACTGCCTACAAACAAGGCAACTCCTTTTCTCCTTATGCCGAGCTTCATCTCTTGGGATACGATGAGGGCCATCCACCGCTGCGACTGATTTCCAACCAGACAATTTTGCCCACCTGCTCAAACTGTGGAGGCCAGCCTACTCCGATGCACAACAGCCTTACATTGGAGCAAAACAGATCCATCGTTCCCAACCAGATTGTCACTTACATCATCCATCCATTTTTCGATTGCTCAGAGTCAGAAAACTCAGCCACCATCTACTTCGAATTCGACAATTCCCAATTGCTGTCAGAGGTCACCACTGGCATTGGTGGGGCCAGTGCCCCCCTTGGCTATGCTCAGGCTGGTAGTGCTTCCATGGGCCAACTTAGGTGGGAAGTTGCCGACATCAATCAAACTCCTCAGCCCATCTACATCCGCATGATCCCCGAAGCCAATCTAGCCATAGATACAGAGGTGGAAACAAGTGTACGGATAGAGTACAAAAATGCCACTTGTCCATCTGATACGCTCCAATCTGCCTTGCGAGTGACCAATTCTCATGACCCCAATACCTTGGAGTCTTTGAGCGACATTGACTGTGGTTCTCCACTTATTCCCCCTAGGGTCAGATACCGGATCATTTTCCAAAATGAAGGAGACGGACAAGCAGACAGTGTCATCGTAAAAATGCGCATACCCGATTTTTTTGATCGAAACAGCATCAATGTCATCGCCCCTTCTACGCCCTTGCCCCTGACGAAATACAATCCAAGGACGGAGGAAACGTACTGGGTATTGTCAGGGCCAACACTCAAAGGTTCAGGTGATTTGAAGGGCGAGCGCCAAGTGCCCAAACCTGCGAGCATTCACGAGACGATGGATACCCTCCTATTTGACATTGGCACAACCAACAACTGGAAAGAAGACTATCTGGCTTATCAAGATGCGCAAAAGGCCAGCGTACAATTGACAGACATCATCCGAAGAAACCGACTGGCCAATTCACAGCGAGATACCATCACACAGCTGACAGAAAAGAATGTGGAATGGAGAAGTCTCATTGATGCCATTCCCAACTTTGGCAGATTGGACACTTGCAGAGGTAACAATTCGGTCGCCTGCCGTTTTTTCGTCTCTCTCGCCCTTCTCAAACGCTTGGATTCCGTTTTGCTACAACTCCCCCGGCTGGATAGCATGAGTCGCATACTCAATAATGCTTGCGAAAGCGAGGATTGGGTACAGACCTTACGAGGGCTTCTGCAGTCGCCTTATTGGCAGATCAATAAAGCTCTGATTCGAGATGCAAACCCCAACTTGATCAGAGATTTATTTTCTGACCTCAGTAAGATCGGTGCTCTCAATCAAGACATGACTGCATTCGTGGCCTACCTGAACCAGAATTCCGATCCAACTCTCGCCCCCTTGCGCCTGTACATGCAACAAGGTCGCGATTTTGGACGGTGGCAGTTCAGGCTCAACAACATTGCCAACTCTTTCTTTTGGCGAAATTACTTGATCTACCTCGATGAGATGAAAAATTGGGACAACGATCTGCTGCAGCTGGTCCGACGCCCCAATAACATCCCACTGAGCTGCAGTCCCTTTAGCGATGCTGCATATTGTTTCACTTTCACCCATGCTGTGGTCAGCGAAGCAGAAATCATCTTTGATGCCAATCCACCCATCTTGACCAATTTGGACGTGATGGGAGTGGCTTGTCAAAGCTCCCAAAGATGTGACGAGTTCCGGGATGAATTTCTACGACACGACACCCTTTTCCTTGCCAATCATGGAGACAACATCCAATTAGATACCAGTGGCATCCCCTTCGACTTTGGTGACTACGAACACTTTTACTGGTATCCATCCATTGGCTTGAGTGATTCGACAAAGCTGGACCCCGTGGTGACAGCAGAAAAAAATACCAATTATTATCTCGTCTTGCACGATTATGATGGAGGAGGTAGCAGACTCATCATTCAATTTCCCATCTTCTTTCAGTCAAACCTCTTTTTTACAGATGAAGTCTGCATAGAGAATGGAGGCTTTCGGAAAATCACTGCAACGGCCAACAATCAGTATCTGTGGCAAAATGGTCAATTCGGCAACAGCTTTGTACAAAGCAATCTCGACAGCCTACAGCCATCCTTTTTCCTCAGCGTCTTCGATACCTTGACGGGCAATTATTCCTATCGCCGCCTTCAATTGTACAAGGACAATTCGCCCTATGTCAAGTGTGTAGATGAACATCCCATTTGTCGGTGGCTCAGAGAACACGCGGGGGCCTCTCTCCTCATTCTGACGCTTGCCATACTTTCTTTTCTCATTGGTTTTTTCGCTCGGAAAAAAAAGAAATAAAAACCAAGTGAGCCAATTCATCAGATTCATTTCATCAAAGAGACACCACATGAAACGATCCATTCTCCTAGTTCTCCTCCTCCTATGGACAGGTATCCTTGTAGCCAATACGCCGTCCGATGGCCAGGCTTTTCGGTCGAGTGGCAAGCAATGGGAAGGGCAAAGGGAATACGCCCAAGCGCGGCAACAATATGAGAAGGCTTACGACTGGTATGTGCAGAAAGACAGTTTTGAACAAGCAAACCAAGTGCTGTTGGACATTGCCTACAACCACTATTTCGATGGGAAGAATTTTTCGGGCATCATCCAGCGATTGGATGCGGGCATTGGTCAGTTGGAAAAGAAAAAAACCACAGCCTATTTTTTACTGGGTAAGACCTACAACTTCAAGGCCTTTGCCCATCGTTGGTTGAACGAATGGGGAGAGTCTTTGGGTGCATATGAAAAAGCCATCGCCATTTTTGAGACCCACCAGATCAATCACAACAACGTGGCTTATGCTTATTTGCAGGCCGCCCAAATTTGCATGCGCATCATGGATTACCCACGCACGCAAAACTACTTGGAGCAGGCACTTCAAAAAGACAGTACCAAACAATATGAGTCCAACATCTACATCCAATTGATCAACTACCACGTATTGGTCAAAGAATATCCCAAAGCCTTGGATTATTATGACAAAGCCTTGGCATTGGATGCGGAGCTGAAGCCAGAACTGAGGGCCTTGCGGGACGAAGTAGGCGCCAATATTTTTTTCGAAATCGGTCAATTTGACAAAGTGCAACAACTGGCTGACAGCAGCATTTCCTACTTCCAATCTGATCCCATGCACTGGGAAACCCTCCTGAAAACCTACCTACTCCTGGCCAAAACGGCCGACACACTGGGCCAAGTCCGTCAAGTACAAAAATACCACCAATTGGCCCTGGCCCAGACCGAAGGCCAAACCCCCAATCGCGAATTTGCCCGACTGCATTGTGCGTTGGGAGATTACGCCCTCAAACAACAACAAACCCAAAAAGCCATTGCCCATTTTCAAAAAGCCATCCAGAGTGTCTTCCCGCACTTCCGCCCGGAATCCATCCGAGACCTCCCTTCTTCCTCGGGCATTTCTGTAGAAGCATGGCAATTGACAGCCCTGGCCAAAAAGGGAGCTGCCCTCGCGAAAAGCCATCGAGAAACGGGGGAGGCAACCGACCTCAAGGCGGCAGCCCAACACTACCAACTCGCCCTGGAAGTTGTCAAAAAATTGTACAATGTGTATGGGGCTGAAAATGCCAAAATCCAGTTGGGGGACTATGCCTACAACTATTTTGAAGAAGCCATCGAAGTTCAGTACCAACTCTATCAGAAAGAACCCAAGCCCAAAACGCTCAATGCCATTTTTCAAATTGTGGAATCTTCCAAAGCTCAGGTCTTGCAAGAAGCTTATGAAAAAAACAAAGCCTACATCTACGCGAACATTCCCGATTCGTTGATTCGAAGGGAAAAACTCTTGCGATATCAAATGGCCCAAGCAATGACCAAAAAAGAAGAGGTAGATTCCACAACACAATCGCCTTCTCGGCTGGCAAACTTGGAGGAAGAATACAGTCGCTTACTGAGAATGATGAAAAAAACTTATCCCAATTTCAGAAAGCGCATCGAAGAAAAGGGGCAGTTGTCTCTCTCGGACTTTCAGCAATATTTGGATGCACAAAATGCCCTGGCGTTGGAATATTTCATCGGCTCCCAAAAAATGTACTTGTTGAAAATCAGCCCTGATCAAGTGGAAGTTTTTCGGGAAGAAAATGTCCAGGAGTTGACGACCAATATTCGACAGTTCAACCGATACCTTCAGTCCGAGTCCAACTACACACAGGCCTACAAGCACTGCAATGAATTGGCCCGCAGTCTGAGCCGACAACTCTGCCCAAGCCTCTCTCCCCCATCCACGGATGCTCCCTCTTTGATCATCATTCCCGACGGTGTTGTCAGCGAGATGACCTTTGATGCCCTCCTCCTAGGAGAGGACAATCAAACCGACCAGTTGGTACATCACTATGCCTGGCAAAAGGCGTATTCGGCCAACAGCCTTGTCAAATATGCCCTGCCCACCAGGGAGGAGGCCGATCAGGTGGTCTTCTTGCCCGGATTCAAGGATGGACAAAGGGGATTGGCTCCGTTGCAATACAGCCAGGAGGAAATTGAGGGAAGGCTCCAGTGGACACAGTTTTCCCAAGAGGATGCCAGCTTGCAAAACTTTCGCCAACAGGCAGCCAAGGCCAACATCTTGCATCTGTCTACTCATGCCAGTGCAGACAATGAGCCGAGAATCGAACTGTCGAACGCCTCTTTGCACTTGCCAGAACTTTATGCGATGGATATTCCAGCCCGTTTGGTCGTACTCAGCACCTGCGAATCCAATGTGGGGCAGCATGTCAAAGGGGAAGGGTTGATGAGTTTGGCGCGGGGATTTCGCTATGCGGGTACCGCCAGTTTGATCGCATCGCAGTGGAAGGTCAACGAGCAATCGACCGCAAAAATCCTGCAGTATTTTTACCAAAACCTAGAAGAGAAAATGCCCTTGGCAAAGGCCTTGCAAGAAGCCAAACTTCAATATCTTGCGCAGTGCCAATCCGATGCAGAAAGCATCCCCTATCGCTGGGCGGGTCTCAGCTTGATCGGGCAGAACGGAAACTTGCCGCTGCAAACGTCCGGGGGGATGACTTGGTATTTTTTGGTGATGGGTCTGGGTTTGCTGGCTGGCTTGGGGTGGTTGCTTCGCAGCCGCGGCTGAAGGGTCTCAATCTTATAAGTCCTTCAATTCTTCCAACAGCTGCACGGCTTGGGGATGGCGTTTGGAGGATTTCTCAATGCTTTGCAGCGATTGGCGGGTGGCGGGCAGATTGTTTTGTCGGAGGTGGGCCAGGGCTTTGTACCAGAAAATGTCATTGCGGTAAAAACTGTTTTGGGCTGCCAATTCATCTAGTTCGATCAGGGCTGCGGCTGACTGCCCGGATGCGACATTGGCAAAGGCGCGGGCCATGCGATATTGGATGGTTGGATCTTGGTCGATGAGTTGATTCAGCAACGGCAGGGCTGCTTTGTACTTTCCTGCAGCCAACAATTGCTCGGCTTCAGATGCCAGTTGACTGTCCTGACTTTTTTGGGTAAAACTGAAAGTTGTCTGGGCATATTGGGCATACAATTTTTCCGGACTGGGTGCTGATTGTCGCCACAACAACAGGACAAACCCCAGTAGGACAATCATTGCCAATCCTGCCCACAGCCATTGTCGATTGTTCTTCTGAGGCTTTGCCGGGGCCTCGTCCACTTTCTTGGTCTCTTGCCACTCATCGTGCAAGCCATCCAGGTAGCCCCGAAGTTGTACATTGCCTTGAGCCTCGATGCCATCCATCAGGTCCTTTTCCAGTTGGAAGGCACGCGCCAATTCTGTGTCTTTGCCGAGGCGCTGTTCGAACTGTTGGCGTTCCTCCTCTGACAATTCCCCATCCATGTATCGTTCGATCCATTGTTGATCGTTCATATGAGCAAAGATTTTAGCTGAGCAAACCGCGATGATAAGTCGATCCCAAATTTTCCCGAAGCCGACGGAGACATTTTCCCTTCTTGTTTTTTACCACCTGCTCACTGACCAATCCCAGGGACTGTTGTATTTGCACCATTTTGAGTTTGCGATAGTAGTACAACTCCAAAATCTGTCGGCACTCCTCCCCTAGTTGACCCAAAAATTGCTGGACCAATTCCTTGCGTTCTGTCTGGACCAAGGTCTGAAAATGGCTTTGTTCGATCTGGATGTGTTCGTGCGTATCTTCCAGTACCACTTCTCGCTTTTGTCGTTTGAGTTTGAGCAACCACAGATTGCGGCAGACTGCATACAAGTAGGTTTTCAGGCTGCTTGTCAAGGAAAAATCCGATCTTTTGGCTTTGTTGAAAAAGACGATCAAGCCGTCGTGAAAAATGTCTTTCACCTCTTCTGACCGACCTGAATTGCGCACCACCAGACTTTCGATCAAACCGTAATACTGCTGATACAAAAATCGAAAGGCGCGATCCTGAGAGCCAGAGTCTCCCGATTGCATCATGGAAATAATGTCTGAATCCGAATAATTTTTCATATCTATGTATTCAGGTCGAATTCCCTGCACATCCACCATGCTTGGGAGTTCTAAATATACAAATTAAGTCTTGTTTGGACCAGTGTTCTGTCATCTGAGGTGTCCAATCCTTGTTTTACTTCTAAGCGCGTAGCATGCAACTAGCGATTGATTGTGAGGCCATGTACTTTTCAGATTTTCTCTCTGAGCAGATGGCCAATGAATTGTTTGAATATCTTGTTCAGCAATTGTCGCAGCAGTCCCATATTCCCATGGCCAACGGACAATTGTATCAAGATCAACTGCATCACCGCTTGTTTGTCAATCCAGATATTGTAGAAAAACAACTTCTTCCAAGTGCTTGGGGACAACTCAAAGCCTGGCCTCCCCCTTTGTACCAACTGAAACAGAGGGTCGAACAAAAGCTTGGTCAATCCTTTGGCGTCTGCGTATACCTGCTCTATTCCGATGGCACCAAAGGCATGTACTATCACAGCGATTTACCTGCTTATGGTCCTACTGATTGCATCGCCTCCATCAGTCTTGGAGCCGAACGTCAATTCAGTTTCCGCCGAATGGACGATGTCTCCGAGCAATGCAATTTGGTTTTGCAAAACGGTAGTTTGTTGGTCATGGGGCAACATTGTCAGCAACGTTATCAGCACGCCATTCTGCCCCAATCAGATTGCCAACAGCCCCGGATCAACTTGACTTTTCGAAAATTCGACTATAACATACACACAAAATCTTATCATTGAGCTTATGAAAAAATACTTATTTTCCGTGATTCTCATCAGTCTTTTGGCCGCTTGCCAAGACGATTCTCAATCCAAGCAACTCATCTTGGGCCAATGGAAGGTAGACAAATGGCTGGTGGGAGAAGAGCGCACCGAAAAGCAGTCCCTCGACGCCAGTTTTGACTTCAGGCCAGACGGCAGTTACGAAGTCGATTACACGACCCAAAAAGAAGTTGGCACCTACCGCATTGCTGGCCGCAAATTGTACACCACAGAGAATGGCCAAATGGAGAAAATGGTCAAAATCATTAAGTTGACCAGCGATAGTTTGGAGTTTGAAATGAACCGAGCGGGTCAGTTTGAGGTTCTTATATTAAAGAAGCAATCGTAAAACAGCGTTTGCCAGCAGTTGACACAACACAGAGGGGCCAAATCGACCAGCACCCAATACGATCTACGAGTCACTGTCTTTGAAATTGAGTAGCCAATTGCATTTCTAGACTCTCCCCTTCTGGGGAAGGTACGACACTCATGTCAGCATTATGCGATGATGATGGACGACTGTCCTATTTTCAAACGCCAAAATCCAAAAGACATGAAAAACAAACTCATTTTCAGCTTTCTGTTTTTGCTGTGTGGCAGCTTATTTACACAAGCACAAGACAGGTATTTTCTCGAAGCCTATGATGCTTTTTCTCGCAACAAAACTTCCTATTTCACCCTGGTGGATGGCACACAACTGGAAGGAAAGATTCGGAAGATCAAACGAAAAAAATGGCTTTTCCAAAGCATCAAAATCAAGGATGCGACTGGCAAGACCCATCGCTTGACTCCCAAAGACATCCGATACATGCACCTTCCCCCCGCCTCTTGGGATGTGCTCGAAAAGACTGCCGATAGGATACAGGACATCACCCGGCTGCTGCCTCCCGATAGAAATTCTGAACTGCTCCGCCGCGGTTATGTCTACTTCGAACAGGTGGATGCCATGATCAAGAATGAGAAAAAAACCGTTCTCCTCCAACTGCTCAACCCCACGGCCTGTAGCAAAGTGCGAGTATACCACGATCCATCCGCCATGCAGCGATCTGGTCTGGGCGTGCGAGACATCGAGCTAACGGGCGCCTACGACAATGCCTTTTACTTCAAAAAAGAAGGGCAATCCACAGCCATCCGGGTCAAGCGAAAAAAATACCGCCAACTGTTTGCCGAGCTGTATGACAATTGCCCAGCCGTCAATCCCTCTTCGCGAGACGTCAGCTGGAGAGATTTGGAAGCCCACGTTTTTCAGTTCGACAGAAACTGCGAAGGTTGAGATGATGTCAGCCTGTCTGCCATCTCAGTTGCCATGCAATTGTAGAGTGGAATTCACAATGACTCAGGGCAAATAACTGGAAAGCCGAAGGAAGCTTGTTGTCCTCCTTCGGCTCTCTGCTCATTTTGGCCCCGTCGTCTCCCATTCGATCAGGTAAGGAACAAGGGGGATTCCCTTGGCATCCCGAAAACCGGCCCCCACTTGCAATTGATATTTTTTGTTGGGCTCCAATGGTGCAATTTCAAAACTCACAGAACGAGCATCCTGTGCAAAGCCATTGAATTTTTCGATCCGGATGGCATGACCTGCTCCCAATGGGCCAAACTCAAATTGTCGATGACGAGTTGCCATTTTATCGGAAAACAAAATGCGCATCTCCTTGGTCCCAGGAGAAATTCCCTGTCCATAAGCTGCACTCGGTTCCACGGCCACAACCGTTGGACGCATCTCCTCAAACAGCTGCCGATAAGTCTCCAAGGGTTCCGAAAAATATCCGGAAGCTTCCACAAAGGCGATCAAGTCTGCCTCATTGTTGTAGTCCAGTTCGATCATTTCTTTGATGGCCACCCTCGAATCGCTGGCGTTTTGGTAATGTCCCTCACAAATTTTGTAGCCGATGTAATAAGCCAAATCCCGCATTCCGAATTCGTTGTCGACACTGTTCCAAAGCCAATTGGAAAAAGAGGGAGAAAACATCTCCTTGACATAGGCGGCTTTGACGCGCTCGTCATTTTCTCGTCCGTAGGCAATCTGCGGGTTGGGCGAGTCTACGCCCAATGCTTTTTCTGCAACAAATTCGGCTACGCCTTCCAATACGGTTTGTGCCAATAGATTGTACCCAATGGTGCTGCTTTGTTGGGTATGGACATATTCATGAACATTGAGAAAAACGATGTTGCGCCCCGGCTCTGTTTGGAAGAAATCACCTAAGTGGGAAAGTCTTTCCGAAAGTTCATCTGCAGGTGTTTCGGCATTGGAGAAGGCCAGCTCTGTCCCGATGAGGATCATGCTATCCACAGTGGTGCCATTGCTCCGCAGCGCGCCGATGGTGAAATAGATTTTGGCGGGCTTCAGCTCTGGATACAAAGACCGCAACTGTTGAATGCCTCGCTCCAAGTCTCCTGATACCTCCTTGGATTGATGGGTATTGGGCCGCACAGCTTTCCAAAATTTTGGGTACTCCCGAATGGCTTGCAGGTATTCTTGGGGCGTGTAATTTCTGGCCTGGAACATGGCTTGCTGGCCGGGACTCGCCCGATCCCAAAACAACTCGTTGAAGGCTTGCAGCTGTTGGGAAGAATCTTGGGTCGTTGCGATTTGGTCGTAGGCTTCCCAGAAGCGATCCACATCGCTGGTTTCGATGAATTTGCCGCTTGGGGTAGGTCGACCACATGCGATGAGCAACACCAGTAGACTGAAGAGAAAAGTACCTTTGTTCATACTCTTTGCTGTTTGATGAAAAATGATGATTGACAGATGGATTCGCAAGCAGCTGGAGGTCTTTGACAGGGTGTGACAAAGGCAGCTGGCGGATCGTTTGCTACTGGTGTTGGTGGGGGAATGGGTTGGGAGGAGAGTTGGGATGGGCCTTTGTGGGTGGGACCCACCCTCTAGGCGACCACAAAAAATCGCCCCTTTTTGGAACCGCACCCAAGGCACGACTCCGCCAACCCAAACCTGGACTCATTGGCCCAAAAGGGAATATTTTTTTACTCCGACAAATCACCTCCGCGGACCGGCAATTTGGCTTTCATACCATAATAGGACACGGCACCCCACCAAATTCCATAAATTTTCAAAACATTTTTATTTATCAAATTATTACTTTTTATTTTCAATACTGATTGTCAGCTTATTACAAGTCAAATTATAAAAAATAAATTATTTGATTTGATATTTTTATTTTCATAATACAAAGGCCAAAATGGAATGCTGACAAGAGAAATGGACCGTCCAATCCTCCAAATCCAACCTCTTTTGCCCAAGCAAAGTCATCCCTTAGGTCAGATCAATCTGACGGCCTTCCCGAGCAGATTGATAAATGGCCTCCACAATCCGGATGTCGCGCATGCCCTCCTCTCCTGGCACCAGTACCGGACGATCTTTCAAAATTGCCATGGCATCATTGTCCATTTGCCGAGCTTGTTGGTTGTCGATGGTTTTGTTGAGCAGGGTGCCATCGCTGCACTGACCCTGTACACCGTTGTAAGACTGGAAAGGTTGAAGTCCATACCATCCTTTTTTGCAGTCTACCCGCAAGTCGTTCATGCCCATGCCCAAGCTGGTCTTGCCCTCCGCTTGTAGGCCGGTGGCAAAGCCCAAGACAAATTGAGTTGTCTCATCGACTTCCTTGTAAATCTCTGGTCGGGTGGTCGAATGAGAAGCCGAGATCACAGAATTTGGCTCCATGCCGCTGGCATAGCGAATGGCATTGAGTGGGTATACACCCATATCGTACATGGCTCCTCCCCCCATTTTCTTTTCAAATTTCCAATGCCTGGACCGACCGTCCAGATAGCCAGCTGCTGCCTTGATGGATACCTGCTCCCCAAAAGGCTTGCTCTCGGCATACTCCATGATCGTCTGAGTATTGGGCTCGTGGTGCATGCGATACCCGATGGATAACTTCACCTTGTTTTTCTGACAAGCCTTGATGATTTGCTGACATTCCTCCACCGTTCGAGCCATTGGCTTTTCACACCACACATGCTTGCCAATGTTGGCAGCCCGGACGCTGTACTCACAGTGCATGGAAGTCGGCAGTACAATGTAGACAACATCAATGTCTGGATTGTCAGCCATCTTTTCGAAGTTGCCGTAGTTGTAGACATTCTTATCTGGAATGTCATATTTCCTTTGCCAAAGGGGGATTTTGGACGGAGTCCCCGTAACAATGCCAGCCAAGTAACAATTGTCGGTCAACTGCAAGGCCGGAGCCAACAAATCGGTGCTGTAGTATCCCAGGCCAACAAGTGCGACACCCAATTTTTTCTTTGGCTGCTGAGATCCCAAACATGCGTAAGGCAACACCAAGGCTGTACTGGCCAAGGCAGATTGGCGGAGAAAACTTCTACGTGATAACATAACGCTAAGGGTTTAATGAGGTGATGCAAACTTTCCTCCACTGACCAGCACCGCTGCCTGATTTCCAGGGCGAGTAAAAATTAACGTAATGCGTATGGGCTAAAATACAAGAGCCATCCAATCATTCTGACAAAAACTGACCCATTGAAAATCAATGAATTGTGGGCTGTCGTCGGGTAGATAAGTTTACATCAACTCGATCATGGAAAAATCGAGAATGTAGAATCGACTTGGTATTTTTTGATGCAAATAAGCGGATCGATTGACCAGAAAGATCATTGCAAGCATCAGTGATTGTGTGTTGTGGAGTACATAGGCATTAAGCAAGACAACCCAATATAAGATTTCTGTCAGAAAATAGGGCCTCCCAATTCATCTTTCCTGGGCAAATGCTCCCCTCTGGAAGATCATGATGCCCCTGCTTACCCCCAATTCGCTCTGCATCACAAACGCAAAAAGGGAATACAAACAAGGCATTTTACACCTTATTTGATGACAAAGATTAAAATTATCACTTTTTTAGGTAAATAAAGTCAGCAAATAGTTGGTAAGTCATCAGTGCTTGATTATATTTGTGCTGTCGAATCCAGTAGTTAGTTTACCAATACCAATTTAACACCATTGTGAACCAAGCCGTCAAAGGCTTGGTCACCACCGGATGCATTCTTTGGCGGGAATGCATCCCTATAAAGCTATGAAAAGTAAGCCAATCATTCTTATAGGCTCGGGCCAGACGCCCCATCTTGAGCTCTCCGGTACAGCATGATGCCGGACAGGGATTGTTATGTCCTTTCTGCCCTGTGGAGCTTATGAGAATGCCCAAAAATGCGATCCCCCAAGCCACTGTCGTGCAGCTTGGGGGATGCTTTTTTGGAGAATGAGAAAATTTGAAATCAGGACAGTTGCATGGGGACTTCCATCAACAAAAATTGTGCTGTGCTGTCCGCTTTGATGCGGAAATTGTCGACATCCCAGATGCCAAAACCATCCCGGCGGTTCAATTTCTGCCCTTCAATGGTCACATCGCCTTCCAATACGAAAGCGTAGACACCGTTGCCTGGGCGTTTCAGCTGATAGGTGGTCTCAAATCCAGGGGTCCACTCTCCCAAGTGAAACCAGGCGTCTTGGTGAATCCAAACACCATCATCCTCTGCATTTGGCGAAAGCACTTGTACCAAATTGTTGTGCAAGTCCTTTGGATCATAGCGAATGTCGTCATAACGAGGCCGTACATTTCGCTCGTTGGGGAACAACCAGATTTGCAGAAAACGGACCTCATCACTGGCACTGTCATTGAATTCGGAATGCTCGATTCCCGTCCCAGCACTCATCACCTGTACATTGCCCTTGCTGATGACATGGGTGTTGCCCAGGGTATCTTTGTGGCGGAGTGCTCCCGACAAGGGAATGGAAATGATCTCCATATTGTCGTGTGGATGGGTGCGGAATCCCATACCGCCTGTGACGACATCGTCGTTGAGAACCCGCAGGACACCAAAGTTGGTTCTCTGGGGGTTGTAGTAGTTGGCAAAGCTAAAAGAGTGGTGTGATTTCAGCCATCCATGGTTGGCATGCCCACGGGTACTGGCTTTGTGCAATACAGTTTTCATGGTTTTGATCTCCTCGTTTGGTAAGTGATTGAATCCGACTTGTCTCATGGGGTCATCGACCGGAACGTCCTTCATCAACTTGTCGTAGGTCGAATCGGACTTCTCTGGCGTACCAGCCTGCCCAATTGCTGGAAGGGCTGAGCTTGCGGCCAACCCGAGTAGGGACTTCTTGATGAATTCTTTTCGATCCATGTTTTTTCTTTTGATTCAAAATTGCAGGTTTATCACATCTTTCAAAAGGGAAAAAACACGGATTTTGTTGTAAAAATCATCGTTTCGAGGAAAAACTGGCTGATATTTGGCGACGAAAGGCACTGAAGGTGATCCCCTGCCTTTTTTTGAACAGCTTGCTGAAGTGGGCCGCATCTTCAAATCCCAACTGCCACGCAATCTGTTTCATGCTGCTGTCTGAGAAAAGAGCAATCCGACGGGCTTCCAATACGATGCGGTCCTGTATGAAATCTTTGACCGACCGCCCCGTCTCTGCCTTGATCACTTCATTGAGATAGTTGGCGGTGAGCTGTTGTGCAGCTGCATAGTGGCGCACTTGGTGCTCTTGCCGAAAAGAATGTTCGAGGGTCTTTTTGAACTGGCGGACAATCTCGGCCTTGCGCTGATTGGGAGGGAGTTGTGAAGGAATGGTTTGGCTGCTGATCCGTTGCAGTTTGAGCAACAACAGTTTGAGCAAAGTGCCAATCATGTCCAAGCGCAAGGGGTGATCGGAACGGTACTCGCAGGCGATTTGCCCGATGAGTTGCAAAAATTCAGGGCGGGCTGCGGGAGGAAGCTGCAAGGGTGGTACTGCTTCGCAATCGAAAAACACCCCTAAATCAAACAGTTGTTCTGGCGGCAGGCTGTGGCTCTGTAGAAAATCGGCAGTGAAAAGCAAGACATGCCCGCGTGGCCCTGCTTCCACATCAATCTGATGGACTTGCTCGGGACTGATGCAGTAGACAGTGTAGGCTTCCAGGGGATAATCCCGAAAGTCCAACTGATGGGTTCCTTTGGCTTGCTCCACCAGGATGAGAACAAAATAGTCGTGCCGGTGAGCGGGCTCTTTGCTGGGCGGGCGCTGCCATTCGGCCTCCTGCATGCTTTTGTAGCGAAAAGGGACATCCAAGGACTCGGTGCGGATGATGGGAACGGTAGGCTTGGCACTCATAATGACCGACAAGGTAGACAAATCTCACTACAGTTGCCATTTCCGCAGTCACAGGGGCAAAACAAAAGCCCAGCTTCACAGCTGGACTTTACAATCAACAAGTGTCTATAAAATAGGTTTTGGGGAAATCCAGTGTGCCGGGGCTACTCCTGCTTTGGCTCGATCATGCTGGCCACATCCAGGGCCGTTGCTTTTTGAGCAGTTTTTTGACAAGTCTTTTTAGCAGTGCAAGAAGGGCGGGCGTTGGTTTTGCTTGCAACGGACTTCTCAGTAGCTTCATAGCCAACAGTTTGGGCAGTAGCGGTGGATTTGCCTTTGGCACAAACTTGTTGACAGGCGGCCTTTTGGGCAGGGGTGCAAGCAGTTTTTGTCGCGCAAATTTTGGCGCAGGCTGCTTTTTGGGCGGCAGTACACTTGGCCGTTTGGGCAGAAAGCAGTTGGCTGCATCCCATGAGCAAGCCGATCAACATCAAGGAAAAAAGGGAACGTTTCATAAGAGCTATTTTATCGTATCGTGAGTAATAATTTGTACCCTACAAAGGTAGGACGAGCGTCCGAACAGGGCTGTTTTGCAGCTGTTAGCCACTTGTTAACGAGCTGTTAAAGAGATACATAGCGGCGAGATATTCCGTTTTTTTGTAGGGAAAAGGGGCTCAATACTTGCAATCCACCCTTGTAGTTTCTCTGGGCTTTGCCAAAATCCAATAGCATGCGTTTGCCAAAAACGAATTACGTCATCGCCGCCTCCAGCCTAGCGCTCATTGCCCTGGTTGTCTTTCAGCTCAAATGGCTGATGGACTCTCATGAGCTGATCGCCGAGCAACTCGACCAAAAACTGAAGATGGCGCTTTGCTCTGCCGTCGAAAATCTGGACATGGAGGAAGTATCCTGCGAGGGAAGCAACTGCTGCTCCAACATGGGGCCACAAAGCGGACTGTTTCAGATCACAACTCCCAAACCTGTGAGCCGCGAACGATTGGACAGTGCTGTGGCCCAGGCTTTCACTTTTTACGACATCCAGTTGGAGTACCAAATCAATGTCATTGAAGAAGCTCCAGCTCCCGTCTGTGGCAGTTACAAAACTTATTACCAATGCTCCCTCATCCCTGGGGCTGCCTCCGATAAGCACCTCATCAGCATGGAAATCCCCAATCGAGGCAATTACATTTTGGGCCAGATGAAGTTCATGCTCATTTCCTCCATCCTGATCCTGCTCTTCATCAGCTCCGTATTTGTCTTTGCCAATTACACCCTGTTGCGACAAAAGCGAATCGGCCAGATGAACAAGGATTTTTTCAACAACATGGCCCACGAATTTCGCACCCCTCTGACCAACATCTCTTTGGCCGGGAGAATGCTGGGCCGACAGGAGAGCATCCCCTCCGATCACAAGTATTTGTCCATTATACAAGCAGAGAGTAACAAACTCAAAGAACAGATCGACAAGGTGCTCCAACTGACAAAACTGGAAAACGGAGAATACCACCTGGACAAAGAAGTCATTTCACCTGCCGAGCTGATCCGACAGGTCATCGATGGGATGGGCTTGCAAATCCAGGAAAAGAAAGCCGAGGTCAATCTCCAAATCAAAGGAGACCACCCGACCCTCATCGCCGATAAGTTTCATCTGGGCAATGTCTTTCGGAATCTGCTGGACAATGCCCTCAAATATGCTGGTGAGCAACCGCGGATCGACATTTCACTCGAACCAAAAGAACAGGGCGTCCTCATTCACTTTCAAGACAACGGCATCGGCATTTGCCCCAAGGAACAATCTTGCATTTTTGACAAATACCATCGGGTATCCACTGGCAATGTTCACAACCAAAAGGGCTTTGGCATTGGTTTGGCCTACGTCAAGCTCATCGTTGAACAACACAAAGGCTTTGTCAAAGTCTTCAGCGATCTGAACAAGGGGACCCGTTTTGATCTATTTCTGCCAGCCTAACCCAATCGTAATATGTCTGAAAATCAACGCCTGCTCATTGTCGAAGACGACATCCACCTGGGATTCCTGCTCATGGAATTTCTGGAGTCTGAAAAGTTCAATGTCAAACTTTGCCGCGACGGCCAATCCGGACTCATGAGTTTCAAAAAGGAATCCTTCGACCTTTGCATCCTCGATGTCATGCTGCCCCAAACAGACGGCTTTTGCCTCGCCCGACAGATTCGCAAGGAGGACAAGGAAGTTCCCTTCCTGTTTTTGACCGCCCGATCCATGAAAGAGGACAAACTGCAAGGCTTTGCCGTAGGTGCCGAAGATTACATCACCAAGCCATTTGACGAGGAGGAGCTTTTGTGCCGCATCCAGGTCATCCTCCGCCGACAAGCCCAACAACAAATTCCAGAAGAAAAACCGACTTCCTTCGACCTTGGTCGCTATCACTTTGATTACAACAAACAAGAACTTTGCATCGAAGGCCATAGCCGACGGCTGACCGAAAAAGAAAATGAAGTGTTGCGCCTGCTGTGCCTCAAGCAAAACCAAATCCTCAAGCGCGATGAGGCTGTGGAAAAAATCTATGGCCGTCACGATTATTTTCTGGGACGCAGCTTCGACGTGTTCATCTCCCGCCTGCGCAAAATGCTCCGACAAGACAAGAGCATCCGCATCGAAAATGTATTCAAGGTAGGCTTCATCCTCCATGTCCAAAACCCTCAGCAAGGCCATTAGCCCTTCCTCTATCGCCAATAAAAAAACCGGCTGCTGTGTTCAGAGCCGGTCTTATATAACCTCCTTATCGCTAAAGGAAAAATGCAGTCGAGAGAATGGTAAAAAAAACACCCCTGCTCGGGGTGCTCATCATGTTCGAAAAACGAATGATACAACGTACAAGTCCAATGTATTCGAATAATTTGCCAAATGACAGCCCAGGGCAGAACCCATTTATCCGAAGAGGGCCAAAATCGTCCGATGGGTGGCCAAAATCGTCCAAGACAGGGAAAATCGCACGGAAAAGGCTTGTTTTCAAGGAAAAAACACGGCCATTCCTCATTGGCGATGAAGGTGGGAAATAGGTGCTTGTAAAGCTTACAGACTACTTTTGACAATTTTTTCAACGAAAACCTCCCCTTCTTTTGCCACGCTCAAGAAGTATACTCCGTCAGCCAAGGCAGATAGATCCACAGATCTGGCATTCACCAGGCGCCAGCCATCCACAATCTGGCCCGATGGGGTGTACAGACTCAGCTGACTCTCTTCCAAGGATGCATTGGCAATCGTCACAAGCCCCCTGGTCGGATTGGGATGGATGCCCAAAGAGGATGGAGGCGATACCTCATTTGCATTGACAAGCGCTACCCTCTCCAACTTGACCAAGGACCTGGCGCCGGAAAAGTAGATGTTCCCCTCTTCGTCTATGACATTGTTGACGCCTTGGTCGTAAAAAGGATCATTGGGAAAATCGCCCTCTGGTCCCAACAACAGCCTCAAAGCCACCTCTCCTGTTTCCCAGTCGAGCCCGTAGTAATAGTAATTGCAGTCGTCTTCTTTGCCCGATCCATACAGCAAATCGCTGCCCGAAGAATAGGCCAGTACGCCGTTCACATTGACCTCATCATTGGTCCAGAGGAGATTGAATTCGTTGGCAAAGGTATCCCATCTGAATTTTTGCACGCCCTTCACATTGTCGCAATCGTAGCCCAGGAAGCCATTGAATTGGGCAATGGCAATGTCGTATTGATGGGCCGTAGGAGAATTTTCGATGGATTGATAAAGATTGCTGAAAGAGCGGGCATTGGGAATGGCGATGGAGTCGGCAAAGTGCAGGGGCATTCCCTCTATGCCTGTCCAGCCGGGAGGCAATTCTCTCCAAAAGGCCATCAGATTGTTCCTCGCATGGCCATCGGACACCACAACCAGCTTGTCGTTGCCATCGCCCCAGCCCATCAAAGTGGGGGTTGTTCCGCTGCCATAGGCAAAGTTTCCCGTGGGACCATCATTGACAAAGTCGTAGCGAGCCTCCCAACCAATTCGCAACTCGTTGCCATCCCAGGCAAATTGAATGAGTCGATGAGAGGTGACGATGTAAAAAGAGTTGTTCTCGTCTACAGAAATGGAATTGTGATTGATTCGTTCATTGGGCAGGGCATCAAACACCAAGGTATCCAACAAGTTGAAGTTTTGATCGATCAACCCGGCATAGGCAATGTCTTTTTCAGGGTCTCTTTCCGAATACCACACAATGTGGCCGTCGTAATTGAGATTGTACATATTGACCCGATTGATGCCATAGTCGCCAAAGTCAAAAGTGTCCAACACCACAATTTCCGAGTAGGGGTCATTCACGTCTGCATCCGAGAACTTGAACAACTGCGAATACTCATTGTCGTCTGGGTCGTAGGTGGGCTCGTAGGAAAACCAAATTCTGTCCTTGGAAAGCATGTGATTGTACCCATTGGAGGTGAGGGTGTTGAAATCGAGGCGCAAGCTGTCGACGGCAAGCAGGGTGGTTCCGTTGTCGATGAACTTGAATATGTGGGTAGAATTGGAGTACAAAATGGTTCTCTCGCCGTTGGGGTACTTTTCTGACAAGTAAATCCAGGGGGAAGTGCTTCCGGTAATATCTGTGCGCAGCTTGATGTCGATGCGATCACCGGGCCGAATGCCTTCCAAACAGGTGGAGGCTTGGCAATAGCTGTTTCTGTGATAAATGGGATAGGGCGAATCGGCCAGCCAGGGGTTCAAGGGGGGATCATCTGGACAAAAGGATGTCTGCCCACTGAGGTCCATCACGACAAGCACCAACAAGCAAAGGGGTAAAAATTTTTTCATGGAGTCGACTTTTCTCTCCATTGGACTCGAATTCTCCGGCAGGGTTTAATCGACGCTCTCCAACACAAAAAATGCAGCCGCCCAACCAAAGCTGTGGACGACTGCATGACTTTCGAGCTAACTTATTTTTATCACCTGCCAGTGGCAAGCTTCATTGCAGTTCACAAGCCGCAACTCATTCGAAGCAACTTGGAGTACATAGGCTATTTCTGCATCAAATACACTCTTTAGATGCAGGTGGCTAGGAAAACTTGCGCCAAGATCATTTTTTTTATTTTTTGCCCCAATCAACTGCCCACCACAGCTCGTACCAAGACCATGGCCTGCCTCCTGGCAAGTGGAAATCACGAACAGCAGATGGGTTTTCGAAAAAAAATCACAACATTTGTTGTCAACATCACACACCAAACTTCCATTGCCATGAAAAAAACTGCATTGATCACAGGAGCCTCCTCTGGAATTGGAGCAGACCTGGCCAGAATACACGCTGCCCGAGGGGGAGACCTCATTCTGATTGCACGCCGCCAGAACAAGCTGGAAGCACTCAAAGAAGAATTGGAAAAAGCGCATGGCATTCAGGTGACCATCATGGCCAAAGACCTGAGCGTTCACAATGCGGCGGAAGATGTGTACCAGGCTTTACAAGAGAAAAACATTGCCGTGGACTATCTGATCAACAATGCCGGATTTGGTGGGCAGGGGTATTTTCACGAACGCGAATGGGTCAAGGACCAGACCATGATCCAACTCAACATATTGGCTCTGACTCATTTGACTCGCCTGTTTCTCCCCGCCATGGTCGCACGAAAAAGCGGCCGCATCCTCAACGTAGCCTCTTCTGCTGGCCTGGTGCCTGGCGGCCCCTTGCAAAGTGTCTATTTTGCCACCAAAGCCTATGTCATCTCCTTTACCAATGGCCTGGCAGGTGAGTTGGAAGGGACGGGCGTCACAGCCACCTCTCTTTGCCCGGGCGCCACAGCGACAGAATTCAGCCAACGAGGGGGCCTGGACAAAACAGAGCTGTTCAAAGGACGTGTCTTTTCCTCCTATGATGTGGCCAAGGACGGCTACGAAGCCATGCTCAATGGCGAATTGGTCAAACTGACGGCGCTGGAAATGGCTGCCAAAATTTCCATCAAGATGTCTCCTTTGGTGCCCAGAAAAATTGTTCTGAGGCAAATCAAGGAAATGCAGAAGATCAAAGAGTGAGCGGCCCCAGTTGTTACCACTGGTTGAAATCTGCCGAGCCTGCGATCTGCAGCAATTTGCGATCGTGGTGAAATTTGAGTTCACAGACATTGTCAAACAACAGACAAGCTCCTTTATCGGGGCTGTAAGGCTCCCAGTTGGGCAGTCCATCGTGATTGGGATTGCCCTGCCGCGCAAAGTTGATCCAGGCCTGGCTCATCTTATCCGCCAATACATAGGCGTCGTAGCCACCACCCGTCATTTCCTCACATCGATGGATGTTGTTGAAGACAAAGGCCAATTCCATGCAGTGCAGCGCCTTGTAGTAGCCTTCATTGGCAGGCGACTGCCAGGTGAACAAATACATATACACAGGAGCCTTGCCCGTTGAGGCCTTTTGATTGGCCTGATCGACTGTGCCTTTTCTAAAAAGAATGTCCACATCTGCCAAGTCATTGGCTTTGGCATCCTTGGGATAAGCTTGTTTGACGGCATCTACAAAATCCGCCGTTTGATCTCCGTACAATTCCTCCAAATGCTTTTGTACCGCTGGCAAGTCGGCATCTTTGAGAGCGGGCTCTCGCCACAGGGAGGTGATGAATTCATTTTTGGTAGAACCAATCATCAGGGGAACATCGGCAGACAAGGCATCCGCTTGTGGGGTATTGGTTTGAAATGGCAAAAAGTGGCCGTCCAGTACCGGTCCCCATCCCAAACCCAATACGCCAAAATCTTTTCCTTCGGCTTCCAATTCATCCCGCACCTTTCCCAACGCCTGTTGCGCAACCTCTGCCAAGCGATCCATGGGTACCTCTTCGATTTGCGTCATCTGGGTCGGATCAATGCCCAAGGCTTCCACCACTGCTTTGCCCACTCGTCTGCTCATGGCTGGGTCTTGAAAGCGCACCCCTACCCCGCTCTGTACGATGGCTTTGTGAAACAATCCTTTGCAGGAAGGGGCATTCATCAAGGTGGTCACCTTTCCCCCACCTCCTGACTGGCCAAATATGGTCACATTGTTGGGGTCACCACCAAAAGCGGCGATGTTGTCCCGGATCCATTCCAGGGATGCTTGGAGGTCCATCATGCCAGCATTGCCCGAGGATTGGTATTCCTCGCCATAGGCAGACAAGTCCAAATAGCCCAGTACGTTGAGTCGATGATTGATGGAGACGAGGACGACATCACCTTTGCGACTGATGCTTTCGCCATCGTAAGAGGGCAGTTCCTGCGACGAGCCTGCCGTGTAGCCTCCTCCGTGAAACCACAGCATGACAGGCCGCTTTTTGTCGTCGTTGATCCCTGGCGTCCAAATGTTCAAACGCAGGCAATCCTCATTGGGATAGCCCCAGTCGTGATGGAAAGCAAACTCTCCGGCATCATCGACCTGGGTTGTGGGTCTCAGCAAAGGGCAAACAGGGCCATAGCTCATCGAGCTTCGGATGCCTTGCCAGGGATCGGGTTGTTGGGGTGCCTGAAAGCGGCGGGCTTTGGCATACGGAATGCCTTTGTAGGTATAGATGTTGCGATGAATGGATCCGCGAACTTTTCCATAAGTTGTGGCCACAATGGCTTTGTTTTTTCCAACCACCACTGGAAGATCATCCTTCTTTCGAGAGTGAGAAAACAACCAGGGCAACAAGTCTTTTTCCGCATATGCATTTTCCCAACTGTTGTGATTGACACCTGGGTACTCGGTATAGCGCACGTCCAAGCCATTGGCCTGAAAGTGAGTGAACAACTCTCTGGATTGCTCCACCTTCACCACCCCATCCACATCTCCGTGAAACAACCAAAGGGGAATGCTGCCATATCGCTTGTCGAATGCCTCTGCTTGTCCACCCCCACAGATGGAGGCAGCGGCAGCAAAGAGTTCGGGATGTCGATAGAGTGCTTCCATCGTTCCCATGCCTCCCATGGACAGTCCCGTGATGTAGACCCGATCGGGATCCACGGCCTCCTCCTTTGTCAGCTTCTTCAACAGCTCGATGGTCATTGCCAAGGGATGGGTGGCGTCTCGCTTGTAATCAAAGTCGAGGGTGACGGGATATTGAGACCGATCCACGTTCACAGAAGACCAATACGATTCCTTTGCACATTGGGGCGCCAGCACGATGCAGGGAAAGTTGTCGCGGTTTTCCCCTTCCAAGAATGTCTTGACACCGTGCATCAACTGACTTTCATTGTCGTTGCCTCTTTCCCCGGCCCCATGTAGGAACAACACCAAGGGATACTTTTGGCTTTTGTTGTAGTCCTTGGGAAATAGGATTCTGTACGGCAACACCTGTCCTTGGTCATTTTGGTATTGGTTGGCTTTGAAGAGGGAGAGGTCCTGTGCTCCCACAGAGCCAAAGAGCAGGGTGAAGAGATAGGTAATGAGTCGTTTCATTGAGCAATGAGTTAGGAGGATTTCAAGATGGAAAGATGCGATGCGGGCAGATGATGACTGGTCCCATCGGATCGCCACCACAGATCAATGATACAAAATTCTCTGCGAAGGAGCGAATGGATTGACAGCAGAAATCTACGCTGCCTTCTGAGGCCTGACCGAGCTTGTACTCAGATGAAATAAGCTGATGCTTTGGGATGAATCCTTGCGCAAAATTGCCTATTTTTAAGTTGCCAACAATCGAAAAGTACAAACTACCAAACCGTTCAAAATGTCGACAACACCAGAAAGATATACTCATTACATAGTGGTTTGGGCAAGTAAACTGAATTTATTTTGTTCCAAATCAAGGCTGAAAATGTAGGCGATGCCGTAGCATCGGCGAGGCTTTCAAACCCTGCCTACCGGAGGTAGGGCAGAGTTGGGGCAAAAGAAAAAAGTAGACGAAGTCCCAAACTACTTTGGATTGAGTATGGATCAATCCATTGACCGATTTTGGGTTCAAGAAATTATTCGGGTCGGAACCAAACAAGGACCTGCTGATGGACTTTCTCAACCAGATTTTGCCCGAAAAGCACAAAATTGCGCAACTGAGCTACTCCCCTCATGAACAGCTGGGCTTGGGCATCATGGACCGCAAGGCCATCTTCGATCTGTATTGCACCAGTGATTCCGGGGAGCGATTCATCGTGGAATTGCAAAAGGCCAAGCAAGATTATTTCAAGAACCGCAGCGTCTATTACGCCTCTTTTCCAATCCAGGAACAGGCCAAACGAGGAGAGTGGAACTATCAACTGGATGCTGTCTACACGGTGGGTATCCTCGATTTTGTCTTCAATGACCACAAGGAGGAGAGCGAGTTGATCCATTTTGTGGAGTTGAAAAACCAGCACTGCCAAACTTTTTTTGACAAACTGCAGTTCATCTACATAGAGCTGCCCAAGTTCACCAAAGAGGCCGATGAGTTGGAAACGCATTTTGACAAATGGCTCTACGTGTTTCGCTACCTGGCCATTCTCCAAAACCGCCCCAAGCAATTACAGGAAAAAATATTCGTTAAATTGTTCGAATCTGCAGAAATCGCAAAATTCTCCATGGAAGATCGAAATGCATACAAGCAAAGCCTCAAACATTACAACGACCTCAAGAATGCCATTGATTCTTCAGAAAGAGCAGGCCTGGAAAGAGGAATGAAACAAGGCATCCAAATAGGGATGGACAAGGGAATGAAACAGGGTATTGAACAGGTAGCTAAAAAAATGAAAGACGCTGGGCTTGCCATTGAGCAAATCACAGAACTCACCGGACTCAGCGCAGAAGAGATCGATCAATTGTAAAACCAACCCGAATTGACCCTGTAAAATTCTCCATGGAAGATCGAAATGCATACAAGCAAAGCCTCAAACACTACAACGACCTCAAGAATGCCATTGATTCTTCAGAAAGAGGAGGGGTGAATAAAGGCATTGGGATAGGTATAGAAAAGGGAATCAAACAAGTCGGCAAGAAAATGAAAGACGCTGGCATGCCAATTGAGCAAATCACAGAACTCACCGGACTCACTGCCGAAGAAATCGACCAACTGTAGCCCATCTCCCACAGCCTAACATGGCAAAAATGTGTGATTTGAGAATCTCCCCAGCCAAAATTCACATAAAATTTCTATTTTAGGGCAACAGCACAAAGCGAGCCCTTAGCACAACAGCAAACAATCAGTAGAAAGAACCTCATCAAGGTCTTACTGGTCCTCCCTTTGGGCTGGCAGACAGCAGCTGTTTACAACAAAACGAACAACCACCTACGCCTCGCGTAGAAAAGCAATGAGGGTACCAAAAAGGTACAATCACTGGTATAATCAACGATTCAAAAATTTCCAAAACACCTCATCATGGCCATCATCAATCTACAGGTTAACGGAAAACAGCAACAAATCGACGTTGCACCCGATACCCCCCTACTTTGGGTATTGCGCGACCACCTCCAACTGGTGGGCACAAAATATGGTTGTGGAATTGCCCAATGCGGCGCCTGTACCGTCCACGTCAGTGGCATGGCAATGCGCTCTTGCAGCATTCCCGCCTCCGCAGTGGAAGGAAAACCCATCACCACCATCGAAGGCTTGTCCGAAAATGGAGATCACCCCGTCCAACAAGCATGGATGGAGCACGATGTCCCGCAATGTGGCTATTGCCAAGCTGGGCAAATCATGAGCGCCACAGCTCTGCTTGATCAAAACGCCAATCCAAGCGATGAAGAAATCGACTCGGCCATGAATGGCAACATCTGCCGCTGTGGTACCTACACCCGCATCAAGGCAGCCATCAAAACCGCTGCCCGCAAGATGGGCTGATTTCTTTTTCATTCTACTGCCCATCGGGCAAACCACCAAAACGTCATTCATCATGTCTATCATAAAAACTTCTTACAACAGACGATCCTTCCTCAAGGTCTCTACCGCAGCCGGTGGCGGCATGCTGCTGGGCTTTAGCTGGCTGGCTTCCTGTAACCCCACAGCCGAACAAATCGCCGCTCCCCCCAAAGAGTGGTTCGACATCAACTCTTTTTTGAAAATTGCCGACAATGGCGCCATCACCATCTTTTCCCCCAACCCGGAAATTGGCCAAAACGTCAAAACGTCCATGCCGATGATCGTGGCAGAGGAACTGGATGTGGATTGGAAACGCGTCATCGTCGAACAGGCTGACCTCAACACCGTCAAATACAACCGCCAACTGGCAGGTGGCAGCCAATCCATTCGCCAGGGCTGGGAAGGCCTTCGCATGGCCGGAGCCACCGCGCGACGCATGTTGCTCGAAGCAGCGGCCAAACAGTGGAACGTTCCCGTGGGTGAGCTGAGCACCGAGGCGGGTGTCATCCACCACAAGGCCAGCAAACAATCCATTGGCTATGGCGAAATCGCTGGGGCCGCAACGGGGATAGAAGTCCCAAAAGAAATTCAACTCAAGGACCCAAAAGAGTTCAAGATCATCGGAACGGCCCGCCGCAATGTGGACGGCCTGAGCCTTGTCACGGGGAAACCACTTTTCGGACTGGACGTCAACAAGGAGGGAATGCTCATTGCCATGATCGAGCATGCGCCAGCCTTTGGCATGACACTCAAATCTGTCGACGATACAGCCGCCAGGGCCATGCCGGGCGTCAGAGATGTTTTCACCATCACCACCTACCCCGATGGGATAGAAAAGCAGTGGTCGGATGTGAATGCCTTCAATGAATTGGTTGTCGTCGTTGCCAATAGCACCTGGGAGGCCATGAAGGCCAAAAAAGCCCTGAAGATCGAATGGGAAAAGGATACCAAGGTAGAAAACAGCGCTGATCACAAAGAAGCTTTGACGCGCTTGCTGGCAAAATCCACCAAAGAGTTTGCCCGCCGAGATGGCAATCCAGAAAAGGCGTTTCAAAATGCAGCTCAAGTCATCGAGCGCACCTACAGCGCCCCCTTCTTGGCCCACAACACCATGGAGCCAATGAACTTCTTCGCCCACCTTACGGACGATCAACTGATCATGGAAGGCCCCATCCAAACGCCGGAATACCTCCGCAAGTCGGCCATGTCTGTCTTCGGTCTGCCAGAGGAAAAGGTTTCCATAGCGATGACCCGCATGGGAGGTGGATTTGGTCGCCGATTGTACGGCCACTTCGCCATGGAAGCAGCAGCCATCTCCAAAAAAGCTGGTGCCCCCATCAAGTTGGTGTATACCCGCGAAGACGACATGAGCCAGGGAACCTATCGCCCTGCTTACAAGGTAACCTACCGGGCTGCCCTCGACGAGAACAAACAACTCATCGGTTTTCACGTGCGCGGAGCAGGCATCCACGGAAGCCCCGTCTTTGCCAACCGCTTCCCAGCCGGAGCTGTCGACAACTACCTGGCAGAAAACCACAGTGAGGAGTCCAACATCTCCACAGGTGCCTGGCGCGCGCCTCGCTCCAATTTCATCGCCGGAGCCGAACAGTCCTTCCTCGACGAAGTAGCCGAAGCCGCCGGAAAGGACCCCATCGACTTCCGTCTGGAACTCTTCGACAGGGCCATCCAAAAACCCGTCGGCGACAACAACGATTACGACGCCGAACGCTATGCCGGCGTCTTGAAACTGGTACGCGAAAAATCGGGCTGGGGCCAGGAGACAGATGGTGTACACAGAGGGCTGTCTGCCTACTTCTGCCACAACTCCTACGTAGCGCAAGTCGTGGACGTGGTCATGAAAAATGACAAGCCCAAAATCCAAAAGGTATGGTGTGCGGTGGACTGCGGCATTGTGGTCAACCCCATTGGTGCCAAAAACCAAATCGAGGGTGGCATCATCGACGGCATCGGTCATGCGATGTATTCCAACATCACCTTCAAGGATGGCCAGCCAGAACAAAACAACTTCCACCAATACCGTTTGATCCGACACGCAGAGGCCCCTGCAGAGATCGAAACCTTCTTTGTAGACAATGGCATCGACCCCACAGGTTTGGGAGAACCCTCCTTGCCTCCCGTCATGGGAGCGGTGGCCAATGCCATGTATCGGGCCACAGGCGAGCGGATCTATGATCAGCCGTTTGTGAAGGATCGGCCTGTTTTGGGTTGATTGGAATTGTGGTGAATCTCCGGGCCAAGTCTTTGTGGCTTGGCCCGGGGGTTGTTTCTTTTAGTGAAGACAGTGATTTTTCCCGCCAAAATGCATCTGCATCATTCGTCCTACATCAATCCCAAAGGAAAATCAGCAGATAATCTCTCCAGATCAGACCTTTCGATCGACACCAATTGAATTCTTATCAATTCCATCATTTTGTCATATACTACTGATAAGCAAATACTTAAAACGAAACCATCTTGTTATTTTGCCAAAAATTGGTTGAAAAAAGTTATATTTTTTTTCAATTGTAAGCTTTACCTGTACTATTTTTTTACATAATTTAGAGACATGACAAGAAGTCAACATCTATTAAATCAACTGTAAATGCCTATTGAGCAGCACATCAATTTCAGATACCGACTGTATCTGACTCAATGATGATTTCCGTTTTTTCTTGTGCAGAAGATTGCCCTGCTTTTATTCTGCAGAGCTGACGCTTAGGTAGCTGGACTACCAATAATGAGTTGGAGATTTTTTTCATTGTAGAACGGGTTACTTTTTACGTAAAAGTAAAGTCCCCCGCGTATATAAATCCAACCATACTGTAACATAGTAGACATCAAAAATACTGATTTTTCAATGACCTTTTTAACATAAAAAACTGATAATCAAGGATTAAGTATTAAATTTTTCGAAGATGCAAGATTTGTATGATTTAGTCAATCTACTGCCAAGATCATTTAAGCCCAAGCTCTCCAATCGTTTGAATGAGCTATATGAATTTGTTCGGAAGAAGAAATTTG
>JBCBOS010000035.1:0-79447 GCA_039821145.1 Bacteroidota bacterium
TTCAAGGATGAAACTGTGATTGGCTTCGTATTGCCACAAGCAAGTGCAGCCAGCATCACCATCTACGACGTATCTGGAAAGGTATTGCGCCTGATCGAAGGTGAGTACAACAAAGGGTACAACGAAGTAGACGTGAACCGCAGTGAGTTGAGTGGAGCAGGTGTACTGTACTACACGCTGGAAACAGCTGACTACAGCGCAACCAAGAAGATGATCATCATCGAATAAGATAAAAGAGCATAGGGTAGGGGAATTTTCCTCTACCCATTCTCTCTTTCTGTTCACCGATGATTGTGACATAAAGAAATGACTCAGTAACCGGTTTAAGAATGCTTTAAAATCGGTTTTTGGGATGGCCTCTCTCCGACTCGTATTGGAGGGGGGCTTTTTTGATTTGATGCGACAATTTGTGGGTTTTCCTAAAAAACTTTGCGTCCGCTCAGCAAGAAGAGGAGAATGGCCTGTCACACAAAGAGCCATTCGCCTTTTGCATGTCATTTAAATTGGCCGGATTTATGCTGTAAAAAAGGGTGGAAGCCACCGCGGCTTCATTGGGCGACAAGCCTAACAATCATTTTGCAAACTAATTCTCTTTATACGGTTTTATTTAGGAAAACCCTTCTCTACACTAAGCAGAGAAGGGTTGTTTTTTTGGATGTCTTTTCTGGTCTTTGTCCCAATTTTGGCGCTGTAAAAGATTGGTTTTAAGAAGATTAGGACGATTTTTCTTTTTTTTAATATGAAAAATACCACAATTGGGGTATGGTAGAGTCAATGATATAGAGTAAATTTGTTATGCAATACAAAGAGCACAAATACTACTCAATTTTAGGAGCCCAATAGCTCATCAAGTACTCCGAACTGATCAATAGAAACAAGTTTAAACCAGTGACTACTCGCCTCGTCATCAACGAGAAGCGAATCGCCTTTTTATGGCTTGTTTTTCTCATACAATAATCTAGTTGAATTTCAACAAAACAGAAAGAAATAAGGTTAATTAGAGATCTTTTTAAAACGGTTTTGGGATGATCCCTCTCTGGCATAACGACTAGCAGAGGGATTTTTTTTATCTTTGCGCCATGGCTCGTATACTGGCGATTGACTACGGAAAAAAGCGAATAGGAGTGGCTGTCTCAGATCCGCTCCAAATCATAGCCAATGGCCTCGAAACGGTCCCCAACGCAGAAATTATGGCCTTTTTGGAAGATTATTTGGCCCGAGAAGAGGTGGAGACCATTGTGATCGGAGAACCCACGCACTTGGATGGCCGTCCCACCTATCTATCGACCGAAATCAACTCTTTTGCCAAGGAAGTCCACAAGAAGTTTCCTCATTTGACCATTGCCCGAGTGGATGAGCGATTCACATCGGTTGATGCGAAGAAGATCATCTTGCAAAGCGGTGTGAAGAAGAAGAAAAGAAGAGACAAGGGGCTGGTCGACAAGGTAAGTGCCGTATTGATTTTGCAAGAGTACATGGAAACGCTGCGCGCTGGCAGGTAGGCCAGCTCAACATTTGAGGGCACTCACAGATGCAGGTGGTGGCCCAGTAGACACTAATCCGAAGAAAAAAACGACGAATGATCTTACCCATTTACGCCTACGGTCAGCCCGTGCTGAAGAAAGAAGCAGAGGACATCACAGCTGATTATCCCCAATTGAAGGAACTGATCAGCGACATGTGGGAAACCATGTATAAAGCCAATGGGGTGGGACTGGCAGCACCGCAAATTGGCCGCTCGATCCGTCTGTTCATGGTCGATACTGTACAGATGATGGAGGAAGGAGAGGAAGACAAGGGAATCAAAATGGCCTTCATCAATGCCCATAAGGTAGAGGAGGGCGGAACTCCTTGGGAATACGAAGAGGGTTGCCTGAGCATTCCCGATGTTCGAGGAGATGTGGAGCGACCCGCACAGATTCTACTTCGCTACATGACCGAGGATTTCGAAGAGAAAGAAACACTGTTTACCGGAATGAACGCACGGGTAATTCAGCACGAGTATGACCACATTGATGGCATTTTATTTACAGAGCACCTAAAGCCTCTGAAAAGGCGATTGGTCCGCCGCCGCTTGGAAAACATCCGCAAAGGCAAGGCCGGAGCTGATTACAAAATGAAGTTTGTGAAAAAATAGCCCTCTATAAAGGAGCGAGCTTATTTCCGGCCGAAATCAGCGGGAATTTCCCCCCATTCTTCTGTATTCCATTTCAAGATTGGATTCTGATAGCGATTGTCGCGAAGCCAAACCGTCGCCCGATGGATCAATTCAAAGATCTTGGCGTTGGCAGCCGTTCGCTTGAGCTGCGTGTTGGCCTTTTTCCTGCGCACCCAGCTCATGGCTGTTCGGGAGTCGGAGTAAATGGGGTAGTCAGGTCGCTGTTGTTTTTGCAAATAGGCCAGGCCGTGGACAAGGGCCAAAAACTCTCCTACATTATTGGTCCCCTGGCGAAGTGGTCCCACTCTGAAAATCTCATCTCCGTTGGCTGTATCCACTCCTCTGTATTCCATCAGGCCGGGATTGCCACTGCAAGCTGCATCCACCGAAATGCTTTCCCAGCGAATGTCCTGCCGGGCACTTTCACTGACAGCTTTCTTCTTGGGTTTGCTGGATTTGGAAACTCCGATGAAATCGGCAGCTTGACCACCGTAGGCTTCCTTTGCCTCGTCCAAACTGCCAAAAGACTTGTAGATGGCATTGGGAAATCCCTTGATCTGCCGTTGGCAATCTGCCCAGCTGTCGAAAACACCAGTTTGGTGTCCGTGCCATACGACATAGTATTTTTTCTTTTTGGCCATTGGAAAAGAATTGATTTGTAAGATGCACAAAGGTACACAAGTGATGGAAACTTTTGTCATCAAGTACGAGGATGAATTTGACGCCATGGAGTGAATCACCAGATGGCGTGATCGGCCCTGCAAAAGCGCAATCGATGGACCTGATGCTTGTCGGCGGGTGGACGGAATGAAAGATGTACCTCAGATTTTTTTGAAAAAATCCTGCCACGAGATGGGACCGTTCACTCACCCAGACCTACCGCTGACACAGGCAGGAGGGCAACTGACGAACTCGACCCACCACAAGCACCACAGATTGCATCTATCCAAATGACAGTCAATCACAAGAAAGTAGGGGAGGATTGCACAAAATAGTGCTACATTTACCAATAAAAAGAAGCAATGCTGATTGATACGCACTCTCACTTGTACTTGGAGCAGTTTGAAGACGATCGCGAAGAAGCGATACAGCGCGCCAAGGATGTTGGAGTGGAGCGAATCTATCTGCCAAATATAGATGGGGCTTCCATCGACAAAATGTTGTTGTTGGAAGATCAGTATCCCGGTTACTTTTTCCCCATGATGGGATTGCACCCTTGTTCGGTAGACAAAGAATACGAGCAGTCTCTTCGAGCGGTCAGAGAATGGTTGGAAAAGCGACCGTTTTGCGCCGTTGGAGAGATCGGTCTGGACTTGCACTGGGATGTCACGCATCTGCGGGAACAGCAGGAAGCTTTCTTGCAGCAGGTGGAATGGGCGGTCGAATTTGATCTGCCATTTGTCATCCACTCTCGCAAGGCCACCGATCTGATCATCGAGATGTTGCAGGTTGACCAGCTGAATGGCATGAGGGGGATTTTTCACTGCTTTGGAGGCAGTGTAGAGCAGGCAGAGGCCATCATCGAGCTGGGATTTTATCTCGGAATTGGCGGGGTGTTGACCTACAAGAATTCGGGACTGGACAAGACGCTTAAGCACATTTCTCTGGAACACATCGTACTGGAGACAGATGCGCCCTACCTCGCGCCAGTACCATACAGGGGGAAGCGCAACGAGAGTTCTTACATCGCAAAAGTGGCGGATAAGCTGGCAGAGGTAAAGGATGTGAGCATAGGAGAAGTAGAGCGGCTGACGAGCGAAAATGCCTTGAAAGTATTCGGTGCGAAATAAGTGGAGGGTCGCAGAAAGGAACCGTCTACAGGGTCAGTGGAAAGGCGAATAGAAAAAGGTTGCGCTTTGACGATCAAAAATTGCAAATTCTTTTCATCGTCGAACAAAAAATTTTGAAATCTAAAGTTTATTTACAATTTTTGTGACGATGCGTTTGATAGAAACAGGAGAGGTGCTCGAGTGGCTGAAGAGGCACGCCTGGAAAGCGTGTATACCCCAAAAGGGTATCGAGGGTTCGAATCCCTCTCTCTCCGCTTCCTATCTCTTACAGGGACAGCAAGATTTCAGATCAGTGAAAATCATCAACGCATCTTCACAACTGCTGGACAACAGCAAAACACCTAAGGCACACCGTATTATTCTTAACTTATAAAAACAATCGTAAAACCTAATTGACTATGCGGAAAATTATAGCACTTCTACTTGTATTAGTGGCCAATCTGTACTTCGGCGCAATGGATCTGCTAGCGCAAAGTTCCGACTTATCAGGCTTCCAGCAGCTCAAGGAAAAATTCATCGAAGGTGACTGGCGGTTTATGAGTCTGGTTCTGGTATGCTTGATCCTAGGTCTTGCATTTTGTATTGAGAGAATCATCACCCTCAACATCGCTACGACGAATACAGACAAGCTATTGTCTCAAATTGATGAAAACCTGAAATCTGGTGACCTCAACGGCGCCATGGAGGTTTGCAAATCTACCCAAGGCCCCACTGCCAGCGTCCTCTACGAAGGACTGAAAAATGCAGGCAAAGGACCAGAAGCAGTTGAAAAAGCCATCGTTTCCTACGGAGGTGTCCAAATGGGACTTCTGGAAAAAGGACTGGTTTGGATTTCACTCTTCATTGCCATCGCTCCGATGCTTGGTTTCATGGGTACGGTAATCGGTATGATCCAGGCCTTTGACAAGATTCAGGCGGTTGGTGACCTTTCTCCATCTGTTGTTGCGGGTGGTATCAAGGTAGCCCTCTTGACCACAGTATTTGGTCTGATCGTAGCCATCATCCTCCAAATCTTCTACAACTACATCGTTTCCAAGATTGACGGCATCGTCAACAAAATGGAAGATGCGTCTATCGCACTGGTAGATGTTATGGCCAACAATAACGTGTTTAAATAACCAAAATCAGGAAGACATTATGTATAAGTTTTTAACCAAGAATGGCCAACTACTGGCCTTCGGCCTCGGTATTGTGGTGACTGCTCTCTTCCTGATCATGGTATTCTCTGGAATGAGTGAATTCTCTGCACTGGCCGAGGAAGAAAGAGGACAGACCAACATCTTCAACTTTGGTTTGTTCGCCTCCGCTTTCCTTGTGTTGGCAGGGGTTGCCGCCATGTTTGTCTTTGGAATCCTCCAAGTTGTGGGTGACGTCAAAGGCTCCATGAAAGGCATCATCGGATTGGTCGCCATCGTGGTGATCTTCTTCATTGCCCGTTCCATCGGTTCAGATGACACGCCCATTCAGGATACCATCACCGAGTTCAAAGTGACGAACGGACAGAGTTCCTTCATCACCGGAGCCATCATGGCAAGCATCGTTATGGCAGGACTAGCTGCTATTACATTTGTCATCTCGGAAGTGCGCAACTTCTTCAAATAATCTAGCCTATGTCAAAGAGCAGAGATAGACTTAGCAATGAAATCAACGCGGGTTCGATGGCTGACATCGCCTTCCTGCTGCTCATCTTCTTTCTCGTGACCACCCAAATCGTCGAAGACAAGGGGATCACTGTAAAGTTGCCACCATGGTCGGAGGATGAGGTAGATCCAACCAAGCTGAAGACGAGAAACGTATTCTCCGTTTTGGTGAATGCACAGAATCAGCTGTTGGTACGGGGAGAGCCAGCCAACATCAATGACCTGAGAGAGCGCGCCAAAGAATTCATCGTGAATCCCCAACGTCGGGAGGACCTTGCGGAAAAACCAACCAAGGCCATCATCTCCTTGAAAAACGACCGGGGTACCAACTACAAAACCTATCTAGAGGTATACAACGAATTGAAGGCCGCCTACACAGAGTTGTGGACGGAGGAGATACAGCGAAAGTATCCGCAATACACAGAGTACAGCGACGATCTTCCGAGGGAGATTCGACGAGAAATCAAAGGAAGGATTCCATTTGTACTCTCCGAAGCGGAGCCAACAAACTTTGGAGAAGAATAATTTAAAACTACATCACAATGGCAAAATTTGAAAAGAAAAGAGGGAAATCTTCCCCTGCTATTTCGACGGCTTCTTTGCCCGACATCATCTTTATGCTGTTGTTCTTCTTTATGATGGTAACAGTGTTGCGGGATGCTTCTTTGATGGTAGACGTCAAAACTCCCAACGCCACTGAACTGACGAAGCTGCAGGAAAAATCTTTGGTCAACTACCTGTACATTGGAAAGCCAATGGAAAAGTACCAAAGTACCTACGGGACATCCCCGCGCCTGCAATTGGGAGACAAATTCTCCACAGTAGCCGACATTCCACTTTTCCTGGAAAAGCACAAAATCAAAGTGCCGGAAGGAAAACGTCCCCGGATCACTTCCTCTCTGCGTGTAGATGGAAAGGTGACCATGGGCATCGTTCAGGACATAAAGACACAATTGCGTAAATCCAATCAACTCAAGGTAAACTACTCAGCCAAGCCACGAGTGGACTGATCACCTTGCCTCATTGGATGAAAAAAAGGTCATTTATCTCTTGCAGATAGATGACCTTTTTCAGTAGGAGTGGGTTGGGCTTACCGCAGGCGATCCATGGAGCGCACCAACTTCTCGTCCTTGCTGATGAAGCGTTGGGCAAGCAATGCAAATAGCAAGAATGCCAAAGGCATATACAAACCAAGTTCATCGTTGATCGCGACATTTTCACCAATCGTATCGCTGTCGTTGTAGTACAATGCCAAGGCCAAGATCAACCCAATGACATTGGCGATGATGGCGAAGCGACCGACGAGCAACTGCCGCTTTCTGTCCTTGAACAAAAAGATGCTGACAAGCGCCAATAGACCCGCCGCCGCGAATAGAATGAGCAAGCCGATGTTGTCATTCAAATTGAACATGCCATCGCTGAAGTTGGCAGAATTCCCGACCACCTGGCTGGTGGAGGCAAAGGGAAAGGCGAAAAGACAAAAGGCCGAAACGGCTGCGAGGAGCAAAAAAACAGATTGAATTCTCTGGATCATAAGATGTATTTTATTCGTTGGATGTAGATGCCTACCTTTGCAGGCAATGCTGGCTGACACCTGCTGAGTCACCACAGAAAGGAGCTTGACAAAATAAACGCCTCCTCTCGGCTCAGCTCAGGCAAAGATAGTACTTTGTACAGAATTCTTCCCGGCAAGCAAGCTGTACATCACCTCCAGACAATAGATTGATATGACAAGCCAACCAAATCTCAGCCATTGGGAAAAAGAGACCTTCTTTGAGAAGATTGACGTCGTGGTGGTCGGCGGGGGAATCGTCGGACTCAACGCTGCCATCCACCTCAAGGAGTTGGACCCCGCTCTGCGCGTATCCCTGGTCGAGCGATCTGCGCTTCCAGCCGGGGCCAGTACCCGCAATGCAGGTTTTGCCTGTTTCGGGAGCCTGACCGAGTTGTTGGACGATTGGGAAGTGATGGGAGAAGATGCTTGTTTTGAGCTGTTGGAAAGGAGATGGGAAGGCCTGCAGTTGCTGCGCGAGCTGGTGGGCGATGCCAATATGGAATACCAATCGCATGGCAGTTACGAGCTGTTTCGGCACGGAGAGGAAGAGAGCTACAAGGAATGTTGTGAAAAAATGGACTACATCAATGATCGACTCGCCGATATGATGGAAGAAGAGAAGGTCTTTTCTGTCCGCGACAAGGAGTTATCAAGAATGGGGTTTGCTGGGGTTGGACATCTGATCTTCAACCGATTGGAGGGGCAGATCCATCCGGGAAAGATGATGGCTCGCCTGATCCACCTGGCACAATCGAAGGGGGTGCAGATCATCAATGGCCTGGGCATTCAAGAGCTTCGGGAAGATTCTCAGGGGGTGTCCCTTCAGACAGATGCAGGCTGGACAATCGAGGCCGAGCAAGTGCTGGTGGCCACCAATGGATTTGCGACCCAATTGCTGCCAGAGCTGTCTGTGCGCCCAGCCCGCAACCAAGTGATGATCAGCCGCCCGATCAAGCAACTGCCCTTCCAGGCTTGCTTTCACTACGACAAAGGATATTATTATTTTCGCAATGTTGGCAATCGACTTTTGCTCGGAGGAGGCCGCCATCAATTTGGAGACGAAGAATACACCGACTCCTTTGGTGTGACCAAGGAACTGCAAGATCATTTGGAGGAGATGGCACGCGAGCTGATCTTGCCGGGGATTCCCTTCAAAGTGGAGCGTTGGTGGAGTGGGATACTGGGGGTTGGACCGAGTAAGCAGCCCATCCTTCGTTGGGTAGGTCCGCGGACAAGTGTTGCTGTTCGCTTGGGAGGAATGGGGATTGCCATTGGCAGCAGCGTTGGAAGACAAGCAGCTGAATTGTTGTTATAAGTAGTACAACAAAAGAAAACATCCAAAAAACCGTTTGTATTAGATGGGAATCATTTTGTGGAGATGAAGCATTTGTTTTTGTTTATGGCCTTGCTGGGTGCCGTACTCAACGGACAGGCACAAGTGGCTGATACATCCAAGGTGTCAGATGATGAGATCATTGTCGATCACTCTGATTTGGGGGAATTTTCGCAGCGCGGTGATACGACGGTCCAAAAACTCATGAAAGAAATCCAGCAGGTGGCACTTCATCAGGATGACCTGTTCATGTTTTGCGATACCGCTATCTTGATCAACAAGCAATTGGTGGCCGATGGAAATGTCATTTTCCAACAAGGTGACAGCTTAAGTGTATTCGCCGACTCCTTGCGCTATGACGGAGAAGAACGCTTGGCAGATTTGTTTGGAGAAATCGTCCTGCTGAAAGGAGACCAACAATTGTTTACCACCAGGATGACCTATGACCTCAAAACAAAAGTAGCTATCTTCCGAGAGGGAGCCACCCTGACCAACGACACCATCCACCTTTCCAGCAAACGAGGCTATTACTACGTCGATTCTGACGAGGCCTTTTTCAAAGACAGTGTCGTGGTGTACAATGATGATTTCATTCTGTTCTCAGACACCTTGCGCTTTGATACCGAAGACCGGGTTGCCACTTTCTTGGGCCCCACCTTGATCGAGCAAGACTCAGCCAAGATGTACACCGATGCTGGTTACTACGACATCCCTAATGAAGTCGCGCTCTTTACCATGAATCCACAATACGAAAAAGGGGTACAGCAAGCCCTGGCCGATACCATTCGCTACAATGGCAAGCTCAAGGAGGTGCGCCTGATGGGCAATGCTCGTTTTCGGGACGGCCCCAAGCTGGCGATTGCCGATACCATTCGCTATGAAGACATCGGGGAGGTAACCGTATTGGTAGGGGAGGCTCATTACGAAGATGAGGAGCAAGAGATCGATTCCCAATTCATTCGCTACGAGAAAAAAACGGATGCCTTTTTCACCAGTGGCAGGGCCCGGCTCAGTGATCCGCCACAGATTTTGGAAGCGGATGAAATTGACTTTGATGGCGAGGAAGGCATTGCATCGGGCAAGGTTATTTGGGCAGATACGGCAGAGCAAATCACGGTCTTCGCGGAGCGAGCTGATTACAACAAAGCGACGGATTTCCTGCTGGCTTCCGGTGACCGCCCCATGATGGCCACTGTGATCAATGCCGATACCCTCTACATGCGCGCCGATACCCTCATTGCCCGCAAGCAAAGCGAGACAGACAGTGCCCGATTGCTGATTGCCTATGTGGATGTGCGCATCTACAAAAGTGACCTACAAGGAGTCTGCGATTCTCTTGCGTATGCGACCAAAGACTCTCTTTTTCGCTTTTACGACGACCCTGTTCTCTGGTCAGATACCACCCAGTTCACCGCTGATACCATCATGATGCAAATGCGAAATGAGGCCATGGACTACATTCGAATGATCGACAACGCCTTCATCAACAATACGACCGATGAGGTGCTGTACAATCAGATCAAGGGCAAGAATGTCAGAGCTTTTTTCAAAGAAAGTGAATTAGAGCGCATTCGAGTGAACGGAAATGCTGAGTCTGTGTATTATGCTCAGGATGAGCAAAAAGCCTATATTGGCGTCAACAAAACAGCCTGTAGTTCCATGCTGATCTATTTTGGGAGCAATGAGGTAGACAACATCATGTTTTACGCCGAACCAAAGGGTGATTTCATTCCCATCCGAAAGGCCAAGCATGATGAGCTCAAACTCCAAGGATTCAGGTGGGAGCCAGAGCGGCGTCCATTGAAAAAGAGTGATTTGTAAACCCATTTATTGCGTGAGATGAAACATCCTTCCATCGTATTCGGCACGAAATACCTACTTCTTCTTTTTGCATTTGTACTGCTTCCTTCTTTGTCCCATGCTCAGGTGGAGCCAGCTGCTGGTTTTGAGGCGGCGAACAAATTGTATCAGGAAAAGGATTACAAAGGGGCGGCAGAACGCTACGAGGCCATTCACCAGGCAGGTCACCAATCACTGGCTTCCCAATACAATCTCGGCAATTGTTATTACAATCTCGGTCAGTTGGGACGTGCCATTTTGCATTACGAGCGGGCGGCGCTATTGGAGTCGGGAGACAAGGACGTGCGCTACAACCTAAACCTAGCCAATCGGCAGCTACAGGATGAATTTTCAGAGATTCCCTCCTTTTTCCTGAGCCGGTGGTGGACGGCTGTTCACAGTTCGATGCGGGCCAAGAGCTGGACCGTTTTGCTGTTGGTACTGAGCTGGATGGGAGTGGGGGCGCTGTTTTTGTGGATTCTGGGGCGTCAACGCCAGCAGCGCAAGTACAGTTTTCTGATTGGTTGCAGCTGTTTGCTGTTGGCCGCTTTGTGTTGGGGCTTGTCTTCTAGCCAACGCAGTTTTGAGCAGCAGCATCCCTACGGCATCATTTTATCTGCAGAGACCCAACTTCGGTCGGGGCCTGATGCTGCCAGTACGGAGTTGCTTCCCCTCCACGAAGGGACGAAGGTGCGCATATTGGATCAATTGGGAGATTGGAAAAAAGTGCGTTTACCAGATGGAGATCAGGGGTGGTTGGCAGACAAAGTCATTGAGCGAATTTAGAGGTTGTTCAGATTTAAAATTTTGATGCTGCAAATGATCCTGCCTGTTCGGCAGGCAGGCCTTTTGACATCATATCGGGCGAATTTTTCCAGCCATAGCTAGGCTATGCCTCTCAAAATATCACTTATCTGATGTCAAAATCTTTCATTTTCGCAAATAATCCCAAATTCTGAACAGCCTCTGAAAAAAAAGCAATTTTCGTCAATTTGTGCGGGATTTACGTCATTTTGTTTGTTAATAAGATAAGGAGAGGTAGATCAAGTGGGTAAAAACCAAAAGCCCCGACCGGGCGGTCAGGGCTAAACAACAAAAAATATAAAGCTATGAAAACTAAAACATCTTTATTCTTCTTCATTTGCTGCTTCAACGATCTTTCCACCATCCAATTCATCTTGCCACATTTTGAGGCGTTCCCATTCTCCATTGGCGGCTAGTCGGGCCTGTTCTGGCCAGGTAGTTGGGTTGTGTGTCCGGTAGCGATTACCGGCAGCTTCCAGCATACCTTTGATCTTTGCAGCGTCGGTATTTGACAATTCTAAGAATGTCTTGATCCCATTTTCATTGAGTATCTGCTCAATTTTCGGACCAATACCTTCAATTTTCTTTAGATCATCTGCAACAGAAACCGTTGTTTCGGCTGCTTTTGGGGCAGGTGCAGGGACAGCTTTGGCCACTGTTTCCTTGACATCTACCACTGATTCATCTACAACACTCAACGGTTCTATATAGACAAAAGTTCTATTATTTCGTCTCTTTTTGAAAATAACTTTTCCGTCAACTGCTGCGTGAAGGGTGTGATCTTTACCCATATATACATTCGTTCCAGCGTGATATTTGGTACCGCGCTGACGCACGAGAATGTTTCCAGCTTTTGCGAGTTGGCCGCCGAAGAGCTTTACTCCCAAGCGTTTACTGATACTGTCACGTCCATTGTCCGTACTACCAACTCCCTTCTTGTGTGCCATTTTAAAAAGATTTTACAATTTAAAAAAATAAAAGCTAAAAAAAAAGTGAAATAGTCTAAAAAACAAGGTTTTTACGCCTCTCTTTAGAGACTAATTGCATCAATTTGAATTTTGGTGAAGGACTGGCGGTGACCGTTCTTCACTCTGTAGCCTTTGCGGCGCTTCTTTTTGAATACAATGACTTTCTCTCCTTTTTGGTGTCCGAGGACAGTAGCTTTGACAGATGCCGAAGCCAAATTGGGCTTGCCGAGGCTGACGTTGCCATCCTGATCGACCAGATGTACCTGATCGAAGGTGACATTATCGCCTTCTGACGCCGCCAGCTGGTGGACGAAGAGCTCTTGCCCTTCCTCGACTTTGAATTGTTGACCAGCAATGGTGACAATTGCGAACATTTGGATTGTTTTTAATGAATGAAATTTGTGCTTAACAATAGCGGATGCAAAGATAGGAGTATATGGGCAATTCTACAAACCTTTTGTTGGTATTTTTGGCGGTAACGGCTTGATAATTAAGAATTTGTTCTGGATTGCCATCCAAGGGCCTTCTTCGACAGATTTTTGGTTGTTTAACGGACTTTTCTCGATGCAAAACGACGGAGGGTGTCACCTCCAACACTTCCAACGATCCACTCGTGCCACAGTCTGCAGACGGAGCCAATCGCCATGTCGGTCAAATCAAATCCCGGAGTCGAAATTGCAACTTGTGTATCTGGCCTTCTCGCTCTATGGTCAACTTGATCTTTTTGGATCGCTTCTTCTGCAATCGGCGGACGATGCCCGGCAGGGTGATCATGCGGGCGGGCAGGCCATTGATCCGCAGAATTTTGTCGCCCACTTGTACGCCTGACTCTGCCGACGGGGAGCCATTGAGGACTTGCTGTACAATGAACTCATCCAATTTTTCCCCCGAAGCGATGATGCCAAGGCCACTTCGATCGAATCGAAAACGCCTTTGGGCCCTTTTGCCAGGTCGCAAGAAGAGGCGTCCACCCACATAGTCGATGTAGATGACAAAGCGCTGCAACAGGATGCTGCCCATCAGCCCATTGCGGCCATTCAGAAAGGAGGTATCCTGCTGTGGATTCAGGGTCTGAAAATTTGTAATCACATTGCTGAAGCAGGTCGGTCCCACACAACAGCTTTGCATCCGGCCGATGAACCCCTCAATGATGCCTCCGATGCCCATGCCCACTTTACCAGTGATGACATTCTCGGGGCGTTTCAGCGAAGGACTGGTCTCTGTATGGATCATCAGCGCCAGGCTGGCACCTGTGTCCAGCAATAACTTGACGGGAATGGGAGGGCTGCCTGGAAGGAGCTGCACATCGGTGTAGATGTAGGGCTTGTGTCGGTGAAGCTGAACGGGGAATTCCTCGAACTTTTTGGGAGGGCGAAAGTTGCTGTAGTTCTGCAGCGTGAGTTCTTGCCGTTGGTAGTCGATTTTGACAACAAAGCGCTTGAAGAAGTCGGCCCCCAAGATGCCGTGAATCGGAGTCCCTGTGTATTCTTCAATCTGCAGATAGTCGTCTTGCAGCACCAGCATATCCATGTAGGGAAAAATGGCATCACCCACTCGAACATGTACGTTGCGGGTCAGAAAGGCAGTCAGTTGGCTTTTCAGATCGGCCCCCACCAGTTTGAACTGCCGTTCGAAGCGCATTCCCAGGGCATCGGCCAACTCCTTTTTGTTCAGGATGGTGTGCTCAGCCCCTGTATCGAAGATGAAACGAAGCGGCAAGATTTTGTTGAGCGTCAATTCCACGACGATGAAGTTGTTGTCCACTTCGAAAGGAATTCTGATTTCTCTTCGGCCTCGCAGGATGTCAAAATTGTATTGTGCCTGACTCCAGGAACAAATCAAAACCATCAGAATTGTCAGCGTAAACTTCATACAGATCAGGAAATTGCACAATTTGTCGAAATATAGATATTTAATTATTTTATCCACCTTGGCAGGGAAAAATTCGTTTGCTTTCCTGCCTTTTTTAACAATATTAACATATATTTGTCTGCAGTTCTAGCAAACAAACCTATCTAAAAACCCAATTTTATTTTGTAATACGAGTCATTCGTAAAATCCAAGTAAAGTTATGCAAACTTTCTTTTGGATTTTCGAGCCAGATTTATGACTTTTACGGAGAGTTAGTGTCCCATTAACACCATACTTTGCGGGTGCGACATAGTCAGACTATGTTGTATCGGCTTTCCCCAATTGCTTTTGATCGTACAATGAATATTTTTAACTAAACCTGAATTAGTGTATGAAACTTAAAATTGACTTTATCACCAAGTCTGTGCTGCTGGTGTTGCTACTGGCGTGCAGCAATTTCGTTCTCGCTCAGCGGACCATAACTGGTACGGTGATCGACAGCGAAGAAAACGAGCCGCTCATCGGAGCGACCGTTACCGTCCTGGGCACAGGTACCGGGACCATAACGGACTTCGATGGCAAATACTCACTAGAAGTACCTGATGATGCCAAGTTTCTCGAATTTTCTTACACCGGCTACTCCAACCAAAAAATTGAGTTGGGAGCCAGCAATGTAGTCGACATCAGCATGTCACCCGGTACAGTACTGGATGAGGTGGTGGTTGTTGGTTATGGTTCTGTCAAAAAATCTGATGCCACTGGTGCGGTTACTTCCGTGACAGCCGAGGACTTCAACCAGGGAGTTGTCGCTTCTCCGGAACAACTGATCCAAGGGCGTGCAGCTGGTGTACAAATCACAACTGCTAGTGGAGAGCCAGGCGCAGGAATCAATATTCGAATTCGCGGTACTTCCTCCGTAAGAAGTGGAAACAACCCGCTCTTCGTGGTCGATGGTGTACCTCTGAGTGGCGACAACACCTCTGCTTCTGGTAACAACGGTGGCCTCGGTGCTTCCTCCGCCAGAAACCCACTCAACTTCCTCAACCCTGCCGACATTGCCAGCATCGACATTCTCAAGGATGCTTCTGCAACAGCCATTTACGGTTCTCGTGGTGCCAACGGTGTTGTCATCATCACAACCAAGAGTGGTGCAAAAGGCAAGAGCGTTTTGGATTACGGTTACTCTCTCGGTATTTCTACCATCTCCAAGCGCTACGATTTGTTGGGACGCGATGAGTTCCTCGCTGCGTATGCCAGCTTCAATGGCCAGGCTGCTGCCGATGGCCTCGATGGTGGTGCCGACACAGATTGGCAAGATGAGACTTTCAGAACGGCCATCACGCACAACCACAACCTTTCTTACGGTGGAGGAGACGACAGAGGAGATTTCCGTTTTTCTCTTTCTTACCAAGATCAGGAAGGAATCGTTCAGAACAGTGGACTTCAGCGTCTCTCCGGTCGTTTCAACGGTACTCGCAAGTTCTGGGACGACAAGCTGCGCATCACCACACAGTTTACAGTTTCCAACATCAACGACGACAACGTTCCCATTACAGACGACGCTGGTTTCGAAGGTGACTTGATCGGTAACATCCTCAAGGCCAACCCAACAACACCAGTTAGAGATTCCGACGGCGAATTGGTACAGCCTGGTATCACAGAGCCAAACCCAGTAGCACTTCTCGAATTGAGTGAAAGTTTCACCAATACCCTCAGAGCTTTGGGTAACATCGGTGCTGAAATTTCTTTGACCGAGAACCTTTCTTTCAAGACGGTGGTTGGTTTCGACCGCTCTTTCTCTGATCGCGTAGATGCTTTCTCCAGAGATTTGGCCGCTCCAAACATCTTGGGCGTTGGACGTTTGTACCTGTCTGATGTCAACGTGAGCAACAGATTGTGGGAAAACTACTTCACCTACAACCAGGACTTTGGAAACATTTCTTTCAATGGTGTGGCAGGTTACTCTTACCAGCAGTTCAAATTTACCTCTGAGGATTCTCAGTATGCAGACTTCAGAACATCTGATTTGAACGAGATGATCTTCAACTTGTCTTCTTCTCAGATTGCTGCAGGTACCAACTCTTCTCGCAACATCAACGAACTGCAGTCCTTCTTTACACGTTTACAATTTGGAATCCAGAGCAAGTACCTCTTCACGCTTACATTGAGAGCGGATGGTTCTACTCGTTTTGGTTCCGACAATCGCTACGGTTACTTCCCATCTGCTGCCTTCAAATGGCGTCTGATCGAGGAAAGCTTTGTTCCTGAATTGTTCTCCGACCTTGGCCTGCGCTTGGGATACGGTATCACAGGTAACCAGGAAATTCCACACAACTTGTATACTTCCCGCCAGCGTTTCAACGACAATGCAATCAACAACGGTGGCGATCAAGTTGATCCAGGTGGATTGGACAACGTAGCTTTTGAAAACCCAGGTCTGAAGTGGGAGTCAACTTCTCAGCTCAACGTGGGTCTCGACTTTGCATTTTTGAACTACCGCTTGTCTGGTTCTCTTGACTACTACTACAAGAACACCAACGACCTGCTCATCAGAATCGACGCTGCTCAACCAGCACCAGCTCCCTTCCAGTGGGACAACCTCGATGCTGATGTCATCAACACAGGTGTGGAATTGGGCTTAAACTTTGTGGTAGTTGATAAGAGCAACTTCCAGTGGGACGTCAATGGTAACGTTTCTTACAACAAAAACGAAGTGAGAAACTTCAAAGGTTTGATCAACACAGGTGACATCGATGGTCAGGGTCTGACAGGTGCCTTCGCACAGCGCATCGCTGATGGCCAGCCACTTTTTGCCTACTTCCTGCGCGAGTTTGGTGGATACGATGACAATGGCATCTCCGTCTATCCAAACGGTGACTTCCAGGAGTTTGTCGGTTCCAGCCCACTGCCTACTTGGAACGCTGGTTTGACCAACACCTTCCGCTACGGCAACTTTGACCTGAGCATCTTCTTCTCCGGTCAGTTTGGTTTCTCCATCTACTCCAACACTGCCAATGCCTTCTTCACAGCAGGTTCTTTGGCCAACGGTCGCAACGTAACGGCGGACATCGTCAACAATGGAGAGGGCAACCTCAACGCTCCTGACGTATCTACTCGCTTTTTGGAAAAAGGTGATTTCGTTCGCCTCCAAAACGTGTCTTTGGGTTACAATGTCAAGCTGAACTCTGACAAAGTATCTTCTCTGCGCTTCTTCGTGACAGGTCAAAACCTGGCCTTGTTTACCGGCTACAGCGGACAAGATCCTGAAGTAAACGTCAACAAAGCAATCAATGATGTTCCATCTCTCGGTATCGACTACACTCCTTATCCGAGATCGAGAATATTTACTCTAGGCGCTAACGTTTCTTTCTAATCAAGAGGCCTTAACACTTTTAAAAAGTAAATAATTATTTATTATGTTTGATTATAAATTATTAAAGACTCTTTTCGCCTTCGCAGTCGTGAGCATGGTCTTCTCCTGCACCGATCTGAAGGTCGATGAGGTAGACTCCCGGGTCACAGAATCTGCGACGGGAGAATTCACCGGGAACGGCCCGGATTTGTTGGCTTCTGCCTACAACGACTTGAGTACATTCACTGCTCAAGAAAACACATACTCTCTCTTTACTCACAGTTCCGACATCATGATTCCTCCAACGAGGGGGGTTGACTGGGGAGACAATGGAGTTTGGAGAACGCTTCACGCCCACACTTGGGATCCAACGCACTCTTTCGTCACAGAGGCTTGGAACATCCTCAACCAGCGTGCTTTCAAATGCAACCAAGTATTGGCATCTTCCGATCCTGCCGCTTCTGCACAGGAAAAAGCGGAAGCCAAATTCTTGCGCGCTTTCTACATGTGGAACGTCATGGATTTGTTTGGAAAAGTTCCCTTCCGCGAAGTCAACGAAGGCATCGATGTCGATCCTCGCGTTTTGACTCGTTCCGAAGCATTTGACTTCATCGAAACAGACCTTATGGAGGCCATGCCCGATCTACCAGACCTGGGACCATCTGCCACCATCGCACAAGCTTCCAAGGCATCTGCCAACGCATTGCTGGCCAGACTGTACCTCAACAAGGCAGTTTACACAGCCGACAACCCAGGAGGTCCTTACAAGTTTGAGGCTGCAGACATGGACAAAGTCATCGAGTTTTGCGACAAAGTCACTGCCGCTGGTTTCTCTTTGGAAGCCAACTACTTCGACAACTTCTCCACAGATGCGACCACAGAGATCATCCTGACCAGTGCTGCTGGTTCTGCACAGAACCGTTACTTCATGACACTGCACTACGACCAGAACCCATCTGGTTGGAACGGTTTCACCACTTTGGCTGATTTCTACGACAAGTTTGAGGCAGATGACCAGCGCATCGGTAGTTACCCACCACCAGATGGCTCTGAGTTTTCTGGCATCGGTCGCGGTTTCTTGATCGGTCAGCAATTCACTGATGCAGGTGATGTATTGATCGACAGCCGTTCACAAAAGCCATTGCAGTTTACCAGAGACGTACCTCTGTCTGGTGCTGCTACTGACAAAGGAATTCGCGCCATCAAATACCACCCTGCCAATCAAGGAAACTACATCCTGTTGCGCTATGCAGACGTCTTCCTGATGAAGGCCGAGGCAGTACTGAGAGGTGGAACTGATCCAGGAGGACAGACTGCTCTTCAGATTGTCAATGAGTTGCGCACAACTCGCGGTGCCAGTGCACTGGGTAGCGTGGATGAAGCAGCGATGCTCGACGAAAGAGGTCGTGAACTTTGGTGGGAAGGCATCCGTCGTGTAGACCAGGTCCGTTTCGGAACTTTCTCTTCTACATGGGATTCCAAGACAAACACAGATCCAACCAGAGTCCTGTTCCCAATTCCACAGCAGGCGTTGGATTCCAACCCGAATTTGGTACAGAACGACGGGTATTAATTTACACCGTTTTGTGAAAAATACTTGCAATGGGGCTGCCTCGACTACGAAGGGGCAGCCCTTGCTTTATCATCCCAAGACCACTCCTTGCCAAAGCTGTGATTGGTTTCCACTCGGAAGTCGTATCTTTGTACAAACACATTGTGAGCCAGCAGTGCCTGGACAAAATTGCTTGCAGAATCATACCAATATTGACTTATGAGAATAGGGATCGTGTTTAGTTTTGTCTTACTGTTGTTTTTTGCCTGCTCTACGGAAGAAAAATCTCCCCAAAAATTGTTTCAGCAGTTGCCATCCAGCAGGACGGGCATCGACTTTGTCAATCAAGTAGAGAATACCGAAGACTTCAATATTTTCAGCTACCGCAATTTTTACAATGGCGGCGGCGTAGCCATCGGCGATGTCAACAAGGACGGCCTGGCCGATGTCTATTTTACCAACAACATGGGCAAAAACAAACTCTACCTCAACAAGGGTGATTTTCGGTTTGAAGACATCTCGGAGAGTGCAGGCGTGGAGGGGAGCAAGGGATGGAGCACCGGAGTTGTCATGGTGGACATCAACGGAGACGATTGGCTCGACATCTATGTTTGCAACGCGGGCTATGTGGCAGGGGATGACCAGCAAAACGAGTTGTTCATCAACCAAGGGGATGGCCTCGGCTTTGTCGAATCTGCTGCCGAGTACCAACTCAATGAAGGGGGCTACACGACCCATGCCGCCTTTTTCGACTACGACCTGGATGGCGATTTGGATTGCTACATTCTCAACAACAGCTTCATGCCTGTCAACACGCTCAATTACAGCAACAAACGGGAGCTGAATGCCAAAGACTGGCCCGTAAAAGATTTCCTCAAAGGAGGGGGAGACAAATTGCTGCGAAACGATGGGGGTGTGTTCAATGACGTATCGGAAGAGGCGGGCATCTACAGCAGTTTGATTGGTTTTGGACTGGGAGTAACAGTGGGAGATGTCAACGGCGATCTATTGCCCGATTTGTACGTGTCCAACGATTTTTTCGAACGAGATTACCTCTACATCAACCAAGGAGATGGCAGCTTCCGGGAAGACATCAAAAATTGGATGGAACACCTCAGCCTGGCCTCGATGGGAACGGACATGGCCGACCTCAACAACGATGGCTACCCTGAAATATTTGCCACCGAAATGCTGCCCGAAACCGACCACCGCCGCAAGCTCATCACCTCCTTTGAAAATTACAATACCTACTACCTCAAACTGAAGCGGGACTTCTACCACCAGTACATGCACAACACCCTTCAGTTCAACAACAAGGACCAAACTTTCAGCGAAATTGCCTGGTACAGCGGCGTGGCAGCTTCTGATTGGAGCTGGGGTGCTTTGCTTTTTGATGCCGACAATGATGGCCACCGAGACATCTATGTTTGCAATGGCGTGTATCAGGATGTGACAGACCAGGATTTCATCAACTTCTTCGCCAACGAGGTGACCCAACAGATGGCCCTGACAGGGGAGAAAAAAGAAATTGAAGCCATCATCGAGCGCATGCCATCCCGGCCGCAACTCAACAAACTTTTTCACAACAACAAAGACCTGACCTTTTCAGACAAGGGCGTGGAATGGGGCTTCGAGGAGGCCTCCTTTTCCAATGGCGCAGCTTATGGCGATTTGGACAATGATGGCGATTTGGACCTGGTGGTCAACAATCTCAACCAACAGGCATTTGTCTATCGCAACCAAAGTGAGAACCTCTTTGATCACCACTACTTGAGTGTGGCACTGCAGGGCAGCAAGGACAATCCCCGAGCAGTGGGGGCGCAGGTGTTTTTGTACCGCGGTGCAGAGATTCTGAATACACAACTCATCCCAAGCCGTGGCTTTCAATCATCGGTTGATTATCGACTGACTTTTGGACTGGGAACACAAGCCCAAATCGATTCTTTGCTGGTCATCTGGCCGGATCAGAGTCGCTACTTCCTTCCAAGTCCTCCGGTGGATACCCTGCTGGAAATATCGCAGAAAGCTTCTGAACAGCAAGCCAGCATGGAGGCCAAGTCCCAGGGTAGTCGCCCTGTAACAAATGCCTTCGTCCAATCGGTCGACAATGATTTCCCCCAACATGCGGAGGATGAATTCATCGACTTTTTTCAAGAGGGACTGACCATCCGGATGCTGTCGAGAGAAGGGCCGCAGGCTGCGGCAGGAGATGTCAATGGCGATGGCCTGGAAGATGTCTACATTGGTGGAGCCTTTGGCCAGCCTGGACAGTTGTATTTGCAAAAGGCTGGGAAATTTGTTTCTCTTGCTGTAGAAGATTTTCAGCGAATGTCCAATTTTGAAGACACCGCCATCCGTTTCTTTGATGCTGATGGCGATGGCGATTTGGATTTGTACGTGGGCTCAGGGGGCAACAATCGGCCCGCTGGCTCTCAAAGCATGCAAGATCGATTTTATGTCAACCAGGGAGGCGGCAAGTTCACATTCAATCCGCGGGCCCTTCCCAAAAATGGCTACAATACGTCTGTCGTTCTTCCTTTTGACATGGACAATGATGGCGACCTGGATTTGTTTGTCGGAAGCCGCAGCATTCCCAATGTCTATGGAGCACCGCCCCGACATTTTCTGTACGAGAACGATGGCAGTGGCGCCTTCACCGACGTCTTGACCCGCCAAGCTCCCACACTCAATTCGATTGGGATGTTGACGGATGCACAATTGGCAAATGTCTATGGCGACGAGCGTCCGGAATTGGTGGTCGTGGGCGAGTGGATGAGTCCGAGTATCTGGACCCAAACGCAAAATGGCTGGGAACAGGTCAAAAGCAATTTGAGTGACTACAAAGGTTGGTGGTATGCCTTGGAAGCGACCGATCTAGATGGCGATGGCGATCTGGACTTTGTACTGGGCAATCGAGGCGAAAATTTCTACTTCAGTGGAACGGCCGATGCACCTGCCAAACTATGGCTCAACGACTTCGACCAAAACGGGACGGTAGAAAAAATCATCACCCAATCCATCGACGGCAAAGACATGCCCATTCCGCTCAAAAAAGAATTGACGGGCCAATTGGTCAGCCTGAAAAAACAAAATCTAAAGCACAGCGAATACGCCAAAAAATCCATTCAAGACCTCTTTGCCCCAGAGGTGCTGGAGCGCAGTCTGATGCGGGAGGCAACCTACTTTCGCTCCGCGGTCGCTCTCAACGATGGAGATGGACAGTTTCGATTGCTGGAGCTTCCCCGAGAAGTTCAGTTTTCTTGTGTCTGTGACATCTACTGCACGGACGCCAATCGGGATGGTCAGACAGACATTTTGTTGGCTGGAAATGATGCGGGCTTTATGCCGCAGTTCTCCAAGTTGGATGCCAGCTTTGGCCATCTGCTGCTGAACAAGGGAGAGGGGCAGTTTGAACGGGTAGAAAATCGAGACAGTGGATTTTTTGTGCGGGGAGATGTCAAGCAATTGTTGCCCATCACCATCGATGGGACGGCACACCTGCTCAGCCTGATCAATCGACAAAAACCACAGCTGTTCAAAGTCAGTGAATAGCGAGTGGCAGCAGTTCGTTCTGCCAACAATGAGCACCTAATTCAACCAACAATCAATTAGGGACAAGGGAAGACTGTGACGGTCCATTGTCCAACGACAATTGTATGAAAATCGCATGAGTACTCGAAGGGAAACACACCAAGGAAAAGAAAAAATGGAAAGACAACATTTGTTTGGAAAGACCAGGCCCGTGATGCACTGGATGAGGTGGAGCCTTTGTCTGGTTTTCATGTCTCTGATGGCCTGTGGGGATTCTCCTCCAGTGGGCGAGGAGTCTGTTGATGAGGTCAATGAATTTGTGTTGCACCGAAAGGACCGCACGGGGCTGGACTTTGACAATGTCCTCGTGCAAGACAGCAGTTTCAATGTCTTCACCTACATGTACTTCTTCAATGGCGGTGGTTTGGCCGGTGGAGATTTCAATGGAGATGGTCGGACCGATTTGTATTTTACCAGCAACATGGGCCCCAACAAGTTGTTTCTCAACCAGGGAGACATGCGCTTTGTAGATGCCACCGAAAAAGCGGGTTTACAGGGCTTGGAAGGCTGGACAACGGGAGCTTCTGTGGTCGACATCAACAATGATGGTTTGCTCGACATTTACGTGTCTCAAATGGGGGAGTACCTTCAGTTCAATGGCCAAAATCAGTTTTACATCTGTACCGGCATTGAGGATGGCATTCCCCAATTTGAAGACCGCGCCGCAGAGATTGGCCTGGACCTGGTGGGCTTTGGAACGCAAGCTTGCTTCTTTGACTACGATTTGGACGGTGACCTCGACCTTTTTCAACTTAATCACTCCCTGCACCAAAACGGAACCTTTGGCCGCCGCAAAAAGTTTGACGACAAACCGCACGAGCGGGCCGGAGATCGCCTGTTTCGCAATGATTCGGAGCAGGGGCAATTGCGCTTTACGGAAGTCAGTCGGGAAGCGGGAATTTACAGCACTGCCATCGGTTATGGACTAGGGGTGGTGGCTGGAGATGTCAATTTGGATGGCTGGCCAGATTTGTATGTGGGCAATGACTTTCACGAAAACGACTATTTGTACATCAACCAAAAAGATGGGACTTTTCGGGAGGAGCTGGCCGAACAGATTCGATACACGAGTCGCTTTTCGATGGGCGTAGACATGGCCGACGTAAACAATGATGGGCACAGCGAAATCCTGAGCCTGGACATGCTGCCCGCCGATCCCTACATCCTCAAAACGTCCCTCGGCGAAGATGGCTACAACATTTTTACCTTCAAACTGGGGCATGGCTACCACCCACAATTTTCCAAAAATTGCCTCCAATTGAACAATGGAAATGGCACCTTCAGCGAGATTGCCATGTTCTCCGGAATCTTTGCCACCGACTGGTCCTGGGCACCCCTGCTGGTCGATTTTGACCACGATGGATTGAAGGACATTTTCATCAGCAATGGCATTCCGCGCCGCATGAACGACATCGACTACATCAATTTCAAATCTTCGGACGACCATCGCTTCCGGGCCGAGTACAACGCCATGGAAAAGGAAGATTTGACCATTGTAGAGAAAATGCCTCAGATCAAACTGCCCAACAAATTCTTTCACAACAATGGAGACCTGACCTTCCAGGACTTGGATGCCAACATCCAGCAACAAGCCGCCTCTTACTCCAACGGAGCCATTGCTGCCGACCTGGACAATGATGGGGATTTGGACGTCGTGGTCAACAACATCGACGACGAACCGTTTGTCTACGAAAACAAGCAAAAAAGCAAGGGACATGCCATCCAATTGGCCCTCAAAGGCCCACCCAATAACATCAATGCCATCGGCGCGAGGCTGATTGCTTACCAAGGAGAGAACAGTTTGACAGCCGAGCACTACCCCGTACGCGGGTACCAATCCAGTGTCCAATCTGCTCTGCATTTGGGAATCGGAGAGGTGGCGGAGATTGATTCGCTGGTACTCATTTGGCCAGACCGCAGTTACCAGCGATTGGAGATGGTGGTGGACAGCCTGTATCGAGTAGAGTGGCGTGATGGCTTGCCGTTGTTTGATTTTGCCCATTGGGCGCGGCCAAAAGAACAAAAACAAATGGCCCTAGAGGAAATTGCGAAAGAGGTGGGGATCGATTTTGTACACAAGGAAAATCCCTTTGTCGATTTCAATCGAGAAGGCTTGATCCCGCACATGGTTTCTGCCGAAGGGCCAGCGGTAGCAGTGGGAGATGTAGATGGCAATGGATTGGAGGATGTATTTTTGGGGTCTTCCAAAAGAAAGCGCAGCGCCTTGTATTTGCAGCAGTCCAATGGTCAGTTTTTGCTGGCCACTCCTCCGGCTTTGGTGCAAGATTCTGTCTTTGAAGATGTGGATGCCGTTTGGGTAGACATTGAGAACGATGGCGATCTCGATCTGGTGGTAGCCAGTGGGGGCAATGAATACCGCTTGGGCAGTGAAGCCACCCTGCAGCGTGCCTACCTCAACGATGGAACTGGCAAATTGGAAAGAGCAGATCTTTTTCCGGCTTCCAATATGACTGCCTCCTGCGTCTTGCCCGCCGATGTCAATCAGGATGGTCTGGTCGATTTCTTCTTCGGAGCCCGGGCCCTTCCCCGCAATTACGGACTGGCACCCACTTCCATGCTTTTTGAAAACCAGGGAAATGGCCGTTTTGAAAATGCGACAAAAAAATACAGCGAGTCATTGGCCGAGGTTGGAATGGTCACCGCAGGTAGCTGGGCCGACTTGGATGCGGATGGTGATTCCGATTTGTTATTGGCCACAGAATGGGGTGAGGTTCAGCTCTTTGAAAACCAGGGAAAACGCCTGAAAAAACGCAGCCTTCACCCCGCCAAAGGATGGTGGAAAAGTTTGCTCGTCCACGATCTGGATGCAGACGGTGACCTGGACATCCTGGTGGGCAATTTGGGTAAAAATGCCAAATTCAAACCCAGCCTCGATGAGCCACTCCGCCTCTACGTCAATGACTATGATGACAACGGACAGATCGAACAGATTTTGACCTATTACCAACAAGGACGCGAAATTCCATTTGCCACTTTTGCAGAACTGACCAAACAACTCGTCTCGCTCAAGAAAAAATACCTCTACTCCAAAGACATGGCCAATGCCTCTCTGGCAGAAATATTTGGCAAGGACAAACTCGCAGAGGCACGTACCTTGGAAGTGGATCAACTGGCCAGCATTTGGCTGGAAAATACCGGAGAGGCCAAGGCTTTTCGACTCCACGTCTTGCCCGACGAATTGCAGTGGTCTCCGCTCAATGCGGCCATTGCATTGGAAGGAGATGGAACAGCAGCCAGTCAACTATTGACCGCAGGCAACTTCCTCGGTTCCAACATTGAAATGGGATGGTACGATTCTGATTATGGACATCTGCTCACGTTTCAAAAAGACGGCTCCACAAAAGGGCAGCCTTTGAATGGCGTCAGTGTGTCGGGAGTGGTCCGCAAGATCAAAGCCATCCGCACCACCGATGGACTGGCCTATTTGGTGGTCAAAAACAATGGTCGCCTCCAACTGATCCGACCCAAACAAGCCACCAAGGACAAAGAACAACCAACTCAAAAAGAAAATACCTAAGTCACCCCCTTAAACAAACGCATATGAAAAAGCCTTTCCTCCTGTTTTTTCTCCTGTGCTGCTTTGGATTGCAAGCCCAGGACCTCAGCCAATCGCCCTGGCACATCCAAGCCAAAGACATCGATCCCAATGACTACTATGGCATCACGGTGGCCAATGGCATGATTGGAATTGTCTCTTCTCCGGAGCCTTTGAAGGTCACCGATGTGGTGCTCAATGGTGTCTATGACTACTACCAAAGAGGGCGTGTGTCCAACATCCTCAAGACCTTCAACCATGTCAACATGCAGTTGGACATTGACCGTCGTCGGGTTGGTCGGCAGGACATTTCGGACTATGCCCAAACCCTGGACATGAAGCAGGCCGCACTTACGACCACCTTCAAAATTGGCCAAAAGGCAGAGCTGACCCACCGGATGATGGCCCTGCGCCACTTGCCCTACACGGCTATGATAGAGGTAGAAATCAAGGCCTTGAAAGACATTGAGATCACGCCAATGAGTGTCATCGAAGCGCCCAACCACCTCAATGACGTCCGCAACTACTTCAGCGAAATTGATCGGCCTCACGTCAAGATTCCACTCTTGAGTTCGGTGGCCAAGAGTCCTTCCGGAAAGCATACTGTGGCCGCGTCCAACAGTTTTATTTTTGAGGAAGCACATGGCAGCGAACCCGTTTTGATCCACGAAGACTGGGACTACAATATGCATTTGGCCAAATTTTACAAGAAACTCAACGCAGGCCAGACCTATCGATTCAGCATTGTTGCCTCGGCTGTCTCTACTGAGCACTACGACGATCCCTTCAACGAGGCAGAACGCCTGACCATATTTGCGGCCTTGGAGCGTTCGGAGCGCCTGCGCAAGCGCCACTTGCAAGCCTGGGACAAGCTCTGGGAAAGCGATGTGGTGATCGAAGGAGACCTGAAGGCCCAACGGGCAGTTCGCTCGGCCTTGTATCACCTATACTCCTTTGCCCGCGCTGGCACTGCCTACAGCTTGTCGCCGATGGGACTGTCTGGACTGGGCTACAACGGCCATGTATTTTGGGACACAGAACTTTGGATGTACCCACCGCTCTTGATGTTGCAGCCCGACATTGCCCGCTCGTTGCTGGAATACCGATTTGAACGCCTGGAGATGGCCAAGCAGAATGCTTTTGCACATGGATACGAGGGAGCCATGTTCCCTTGGGAGTCTTCGGCCGATGGCTCAGAGGATACCCCCGTTTGGGCATTGACCGGACCCTTCCAGCACCACATCACAGGCTGCATCGGCTGGGCTTTTTGGCAATACTATTTGGTGACAGGTGACAAGGAGTGGTTGGCCACCCGAGGCTATCCGATGCTGCGAGAAGTGGCAGACTTTTGGAGCAGCAGGGTAGAGCGCAACGGCCCTGGTCAATACGACATCAAAAATGTCATTGGTGCCAATGAGTGGGAAGAAAACATCGACAACAATGCCTTTACCAATGGAATGGCCAAAACCGTGTTGGGCTATGCCACCAAGGCCGCTCAGGAACTGGGCTTGAAAGCAGATCCCGATTGGATGCATGTGGCTGAAAACATTCCACTGCTCAAATTTGCCGATGGCACGACCAGGGAAAATGCCACCTATGAGGGCGTTGTCATCAAACAAGCCGACGTCAATTTGCTGGCCTATCCTTTGCGGGTGGTCAACAAAGAAGAAGACATTCTCAAGGACTTGAAATACTACGAGCCAAAATTGGCAGCCGATGGGCCAGCCATGGGGGCTGCGATTCTCAGCGTGCTCTACGCCCGCCGGAACGACCCTGCCAAGGCCCACGAGCTGTTTGTCAAAAGCTATCTCCCCAACGAAGCCCCTCCTTTTGGGGTGCTGGCCGAGACTGCTGGTGGCACCAACCCCTACTTTGCCACCGGAGCGGGTGGCATGCTGCAAGCCATATTGGCTGGTTTTGGCGGTTTGGACATTCGACCCGAAGGAGGTGTACAGCAGATCAAGACCACTTTGCCCTCCAATTGGAAGTCTCTGATCATCAAGGGCGTTGGAAAAGATGCCAAAACATTTGAAGTGCGCTGAGAACTTTGACAAGTCGAGTACAGAGAAAAGGAAAATCGTATTTTTGGACAAAATTTACCTGACATGAGGATTTTTAGTTTGTTATTGATGGGATTGGTACTGCTGGGCCTGGGAGCCTGTGAGGAAAGTGGAGGTGATCAAACGGAGGCAAGCGTGACCACCGACTTGCCAGAGGAGATCAATCCCAACTATCAGGAAGAGGCCCTGGATGCACAATTGGTCCATGCCTCCATGCAGCAATTGACAGATGTCATTGTTCACGACATCTTTTCGCCCCCTGTGGCCAGCCGCATCTATGCGTATCCCAGCATTGCCGCCTACCAGGCCCTGCGCCCCGCCCATCCCAACTACCGCAGTCTGGATGGCCAGCTCAACGGCCTGCAAAATTGCCCCCAGCCGGAGCCCAATCAGGAGTATTGCTTCCCCTTGGCCAGTCTGCACGCTTTTTTGCAAACGGGAAAGACCCTGATTTTTTCCGAAGCCAAGATGGAGATGTACCAATCGCAGCTCAAGACGCATTTCGACAGCCTGAAAATGCCAAGAGCCGTCTACGAGCGCTCGATTGCCTACGGCGATGCCATGAGTCAACACATTTTGGCTTGGGCCGATAAGGACATGTACAAAGAGACGAGGACATTTCCCAAATACAGCATTCCCATCGAGCCGGAAAAGTGGAAGCCAACGCCACCGGACTACATGGATGGCATCGAGCCGCACTGGCGGGAAATTCGGCCGTTTGTGCTGGATTCGGCGGAGCAGTTTGTTCCCCTGCCACCAACCCCTTTTGACATCAAGAAGGGCAGTAAGTTTTACAAGGAGACCATGGAAGTGTACAAGGCCTTGGACAAGGATCGGGAGGAACGCCTGGCCATTGCCAGCTTTTGGGACTGCAATCCCTACGTCTCTCACCACAAGGGGCACGTCATGTATGCCACCAAGAAGATCACTCCTGGCGGGCATTGGATGGGCATTGCAAAGATTGCCGCTCAAAAGTCTGATGCCGACATGATGAAAACGGTGGAAACCTATACCCTGACTGCCATTTCATTGGCCGATGCCTTCATCAGCTGCTGGGATGAGAAATACCGGTCTGTACTGATCCGGCCAGAGACGGTGATCAATGAGTACTTTGACGAAGACTGGATGCCTGCGCTGCAAACGCCACCTTTTCCAGAGCACACCAGCGGACACAGCGTGATTTCCACGGCAGCCAGTGTGGCGCTGACCAATTTGTACGGCGACGATTTTGCCTTCATCGACAGCACGGAGATTGCTTATGGGCTGCCTGCTCGTTCTTATGACTCGTTTTACGATGCAGCAGAGGAGGCGGCCATCAGTCGCTTGTATGGCGGAATTCACTATCGGCCAGCCATTGACTATGGTGTGGAGCAAGGACGAAAAGTAGGAAAGTGGATTGTGGGGCGTCTGAAGACAGAGGAAGAGAAGGTCGGAATGAAGTAGCAGGGATTGGAAAGAAACCAAAAAAGCCATCAGCTCCTAGTGTCTGATGGCTTTTTTTAGATTTTGGGCTGGTAATATTTACAATTTGGTCAATTCACCCATCAACTGTTCTGGTTTGCGGAAGCCGACGATGTCTTTGACCTTTGCCAGGTTTTTGTCGTAGATGACCAGGGTCGGGTAGCCGCGGATGCCGAATGCGCCAGTGATTTGGTGGGCGGCATTGCGTCGGTTGGCAGGTACATTGGCCCGGAAGTTCGGGTTTTCGTAGGTCTTGCCGTTGAAGGTAACGGGATCAGCAGATTCGCCGTTGAATTTGACGGCATAGAAATTTTCGTTGACGTATTCTGCCACTTTTTCGTCGGAAAAGGTGAAGCGATCCATCATTTTGCAAGGACCACACCAATTGGTATACACATCAATCAAGAGTTTCTTTGGATTTTTCTTGTTGAGTTTCTGTGCTTCTTCCAGGGATACCCACTGGATTTTGCCTTCTCCTCTTTCGGGCATATTGGCAGTAGGGGCGTTGGTTTTGACTGGGCGGGCCGCTTGCTGAGGCTGTTGTGCTTGCTGCTGTGCCTGCTGAGGCTGTTGCTGTTGGGCACTCGGCTCTTTGCTCGCTGTGCTGGTTTGCTCTGTATTGGAGCTACAGGCAGCAAAGAGGGCCAGTACGAAGATGAATGGGAAAAATTTCATTTTGATCAAGATGTTTTAAAGATTAATGAAAAGCCAGCAATTGGCTGAGTGTATCTTCTAGTAATTCTACGTCGAGGTTTTTGGCGATGATGCGGCCGTCCTGGTCCAGTAAGTAGGTCGTGGGAAGTTGATCGTCGTAGACCAATTCAACCATTGGAGATTCCAGGCCTTGCAGATCCGAGACTTGCAACCAGTCGAGTTGGTCACTTTCTATGGCATCTACCCAGCTGGCAGCGCTGGAATCTACAGAGACGGCGTATATTTCAAAGCCTTTGTTTTTGTATTCGTTGTAAATGGGCTTGAAGTAGTAGCAGTGATCTTCTGTGCAGATTTTGCTATAGGACGCCCACAGTTCGACCAATACGACTTTGCCTTTGAGAGACGAAAGAGAAACGATTTTTCCGTCTGGATTTCGTAGTGCAATATCCGGAAATATATCATTGACTTCAAGCCCAACGCGATTTTTTGGGCTCGGCAGGTCATTTGTGCTGGGCGGAGAGGAAAACCACCATCCTACTGTCAACAGGAGAGCCAGTGCTGCAGCAACAGACAACCACCTGCTTGAGAGGAAGCGTTGGGGGCGGGCGACGGGCGATGGCTTGGGGTCGAGCTTGCCTTCGATGCCTTCCCAAATGGAGGCATCTGCCTTCATTCGGTCAAACTCCTTTCGATTGGATCGGAAAAAATCTTCGAGCCTATCCATGTTGCTGCTTTTTTTTGATGATTGATGCCAACTTGCGCTTTCCCCTGGCATATTGCGTCAGGGAGGTAGAGACGGAAATGCCCAGGATGTCAGCGATTTCCTGATGATCGTACCCCTCCAGCAGATAGAGGGATACCACCGTCCGGTAGCCATTGGGAAGCTCCATAAGGGCTTCATGGGCAGTTTCAATGCTGTACTCCTCTGTCAGGGAAGGAGCTGCTTGTGCTTCTGTGGTCTGAAAGGGCAGCACCTTGTCCAGATCATGGGTGGTCAGCAAGCGTTTTTTCTTGGCGTGATTGATGGCCGTATTGATGACGATTCGCCGCAGCCAGGCTTCCAAAGGCGATTTGTGCTGGTAATTGCGCAAGTTTTGAAATGCCTTCAGAAAAGACTCCTGCAAGACATCCTTGGCATCTTCTGGATTGTGGACAATCCGGTGGGCCGAGTTGAGCAGGGTGGTGGCGTAGCGGGCGTATAAGCGAAACTGTGCCTTGCGGTCGCCTGCAAGACATGCATCTATCAATTTTCGTTCTGCTTGTTCAATCACTTTTTCCATCTTACTACTTCTATAGACTCCTTAGCGCGTGGCATATTGCATCAATACAGAAAAAAGGTGCTATATTCCTGCTCAATTGCAAAAATCATCGACATGTTTCGTTCATCCGTTTTTTGGGGCATGCTGGCCATTTGCTGGTACACAGCCTGCCAACCTTCTGCCCCCTCTTCTTCCGAAGATGCGACTACCGAAACCGTTGAGGAACCAACAACTCAGCCATTGGATCGGTTCGAGAAGGAAATTGTCGACTTCGAAAAGCAGGATCAGGAACTGGGCATCGACAGCAGCCGCATCCTCTTTGTGGGCAGTTCCAGCATTCGGATGTGGGATGGCCTTGCCGAGGACATGGCCCCTTTGCAGGTGCTGAACCGCGGCTTTGGAGGTTCCACCTTACCGGAGGTCAGTTATTATGCCAATCGGATCATTTTCCCCCATCGTCCGCAGACCATTGTGCTCTACTGTGGGGAAAACGATATTTCGGATGGCGCTAGTCCACAACAAGTATACGAGTCTTTCACCGCCCTGATGGCCCGCATTCGGATTCGATTGCCCCAGACAGAGGTGTACTTCATCTCTATGAAACCTTCCATCGCTCGTTGGGACCAATGGCCTGCCTATCAGGAGGGCAATGAATTGATCGAAGCCTACATTGATCAGTACCCACATCTGCACTATTTGGACTGCAGTGCCAGCATGCTACAAGCCGGAGGGCAGATCGATTCCAGCATTTTCATCGCCGATGGCTTGCACATGAACGAAGAGGGCTATCGCCGCTGGAAGGCCCTCGTCAAATTAGGTCTAACCCCCTGACCATGCCCCAACTACAGAAGAAGCTGACTCTTTACGGCCTGACGATGATTGCCATCGGCTCTTGCATCGGCTCGGGCATCTTTGTCACGCCAGCCAAAATTGTGGCCTATTTGCCTCATCATGGCTGGGTATTGCTGGTCTGGGTCATTGGTGGGTTGATTGCCCTGACCGGGGCACTGACATTTGCCGAGTTGGGTGCCCTGTTTCCCAAGGCGGGAGGTGTTTATGTTTTTCTAAAAGAAGCCTATGGAAATCTGGTGGGTTTCCTCTACGGCTGGGTCATCCTGCTGGTGATCAATACGGGGGCGTTGGCTGCCTTGAGCCTGGCCTTTGCCGACTACATGACCTTTTTTCTTCCCAACATTGGGCAGACAGGCAAATTGGCCCTGGCCATCGGCACCATTGCCATTTTGACCCTGGTCAATCTCATCGGTGTCAACATCAGTCAATTGCTGTCCAATACCTTTACCGGTTTGAAGTTGCTGGCCATCTTGGCCATCATTGGCTTGGGCTTGTATTTCTACGAACCTACTGAGCTGAGCTTGGAGTTGTCCTTGTCCAAAGACCCGCCGGATCAATTGGTGAGTCATTTGCTGCTGGCCCTGATCGGCGTGCTGTTTTCCTTCGGTGGTTGGCACCATGCCAGCTATCTGGCCGGAGAGGCGGTAGATGCCCCCCGTACGGTGCCCAAGGCCATGGTATTGGGGGCGGTGGTCGTGACGGTGACGTACTTGCTGGTCAACATTGCCTACATGCTTTTGCTGCCATTGGAGAGCATTGCAGGGACCGAGCACGTGGCAGGGGATGCCGTTGGCAGTGTGATCCACTACGGTGGACAGATCGTGTCAGTTGCCATCGCCATTTCCATCTTTGGGACCATTGGGATTTATACCATGTCGGCCCCTCGAATTTACTTTGCCATGGCTCGCGACGGCATTTTCTTTCCTCAGTTGGCCCGCCTTCATCCTCGTTATCGCACGCCAGTATGGGCCATGCTCGTACAGGGGGGCTGGTCCATTGTATTGTTGCTCTTTTGGGGGACATTTCACGACTTGATCACTTATGTGACCTTTGCAGATGTTGCTTTTATGATGCTGGGTGGCATCAGCGTACTGGTCTTTCGGGCCAAGCGACCACATGCAGAACGCAGCTACAAAGTATGGGGCTATCCTTTGGTGCCGCTGGTCTTTATAGGCATTTCGGCAGCTTTTGTACTCAATACACTGTGGCAGGAGCCTTTGCACGCTTTGGTGGCTTTGGGGGTCTTGTGCCTGGGCATTCCTGTATACATCTGGTTTGAGCGCAAGGGTAGGGGGCATAAAAAAACGTGAATCCCAGGGGGAGGGATTCACGAATCGGTTTTGGGTAAAGTTATCTACTAAGTATATATGGTAAAAGGGGTTATAATTCCCGTTTAGCGCAAGTTGAAGTTGGAAAGGTACTCCTGACGAGTAACTTTGTTGGTCATCAAATCCAGGTCCAACGTACAATTTTCATATCGAATGGCGTATTGCTGGCGGACGATGCCTCCGTTGAATGGCTGTGAGTCTGTAAGGATAATTTCGAGAAATTTTCCAGCCTGCTCTTTTACAGTATTCATAAGGTCACGGATGGCATGCAGGATGTTGCTGTTGTCGTTTTGGTGATTGATGATTTCAGTTGTTAGCCACAGCTTGAGGTTTCGCAGATTGTTCATTGTTTTTGTCTTGTGTGTGTTTTCGGATAGTTGTGTACCCATATAACTTGGAAAAAATGGGCTTTGTTGTTTTGGGTCACTTAAGGAATCGTTAAATTTTGTTAAGCTTTCTTAAAGCTTGTTTTCCCAAGTGACTTCACCTATAAGACACGGTTTTTGACTAGGTACCCCTATGCTTTGATGGCAGAAAAATGTCTGCTGTTTTGCATTTTTTTGGGAAGGCCTCTCTTTCTTCCCAGCCGTTTTCCTTGGGGTATGGGGGGCACAGCCGGGAAGAAATCCTGTACGTTGGCCATTTTCTGATGTTATAACTACGATGTTGTAACATTGATTCAGGCAAAAAAAATCGATCAGGCAGCAAAGCGATTTTGTCTCAATTCGTAACGATTTGAGATCTTTTCCTGAAGGCTTTTGCGTGCATGGTGGATGCGGCTTTTGATGGTGCCCAGAGGCTTGTCCAGTTCATCGGCGATTTCCTGGTAGCTGTATCCAGTGTAGTACTTCCAGAAAGGCAGGCGATACTGCTCGTGAAGTTCGTTGAGCAAATCCATCAATTCCTTACTGGTCAAGTTGGACATGGCAGAGTTGCTGGTCATGCCACCATTGTTGTCCAGGACGTAGCTGCCTGTTGGCTCGCTCTGGGTGGCTCTGCGGCGGCGCATGCGATAGTCATTGATGAAGATGTTTTTCATCATTGTCATGACCCAAGCCTTGAAGTTGGTACCGATGCGAAATTTTTCTTTGTTGCTCAATGCTCTCAAGGCTGTTTCCTGGAAGAGGTCCTGTGCCTTGGTGGAGTCATTGGTCAAGCTGTAGGCAAAAGACTGCAAAGCAGTGCTGATGCTATCGAAGTTGGATGTGAATTCTGTCGTACTCATAATGATTCTCCTTTGCTATGGTTGTTGTGTATCGGTTTGTATACTGCAATAATCGATGTTATAACAACAATGTCATAACTTTATTATGTCTTTAACACTTTTTTAACTGAAATTTTAGGGTTTTGATCGTCCATTTTGGCCGCCAGTTCGAAAATGGCTATTATTGAACGCTTTCCAGCTGCATTGGCAGGACTCAAAACCAACGACTGTAGGATATGAATGGCTTAGATATTTTCATCATCATTGTCTATTCTCTGGGCTTGCTCAGCTTGGGGTATTTCTTCAAGGACCAAAAGGATTCGAAGGACTATTTTTTGGGGGGACGCAGTTTTGGCTGGTTTGAGATGGGGCTGTCGACGATGGCTTCTCAGCTGTCGGCCATCAGTTTCATTTCTGCGGCAGCTTTTGTCGGTTTGAAGGCCAATGGAGGGATGCAGTGGCTGACCTTTGAGTTTGCCGTGCCTTTGGCCATGATTTTTCTCATTGTCGTGCTCATTCCTCCTTTGTACAATGCCGGGGTGGTGAGCATTTACAGTTATCTGGAAAAGCGCTTTGATCTCAGCACGCGGGTTCTCATCAGCTGTGTGTTTCAGTTCAGTCGTGCTTTTGCCACTGGGATTATGATTTATACAGTGGCCCTGGTTTTGTCGGCTGTCATGGACATTCCGCAGATTGCGACCATTTTGATCACGGGCATTGTGACCATTGTGTATTCCTATCAGGGCGGGATGAAGGCTGTGGTGTGGGGCGATGTCATCCAAATGCTCATTTTGCTGGCGGGTTTGCTTCTTTGCATTGGCTTTGGTTTGCACCACTTGGGAGGTTGGGATGTCTTTGTGGAAAGCATTGATGAGGATCGTTTGCAGGCGGTGGATTTCAATTGGGGATTGGCAGAAGGGGAGGAGTTTGGTTTTTGGCCGATGATCATTGGCGGATTTTTTCTTTATGCCTCCTATTATGGTTGTGACCAAAGTCAGGCCCAGCGTTCTTTGTCTGGCAAAAGCCTGAAGGAGGTGCAGCGCGCCTTGCTGTTCAACGGTTTGTTTCGCTTTCCGGTCACCTTGTGCTATTGCGTCATGGGCTTGATCATCGGGACATTTGCCCTTCAGACGCCGGAGTTTTTGTCCCAGATTCCTTCTGATAAGCCCGATTACATGATTCCGATTTTCATCATCAACTATCTGCCCCATGGCATCATTGGGTTGTTGTTGGTGGCCATATTGGCGGCAGCCATGTCCTCCTTGAGTTCTGCCATCAACTCTCTGAGTGCGGCCAGTGTAGAGGATCTCATTGGGCGAGTTTGGAAACAGGGGGAGCCGATGGACAATGAGGAGCAGATGAAGTACTCCAAGTTGATGACGGTGGTTTGGGGGATTTTTTGCCTATTGCTGGCATTTACGGCAGGCAACATTGCCGATACGGTGATCGAAGCCATCAACAAGGTTGGCTCGGCTTTCTATGGTCCCATTGTGGCGACCTTCATTTTGGCCATCCTGTCGAAGCGCGTCAACAGCGTGGGCGCCAATGCCGGATTGCTGGCTGGGGTGGGTGTCAACCTGGGGATTTGGCTCGGAGCAGTTCCCATCTTCTGGATTTGGTGGAATTTCATCGGTGCTGTGGTGACTTTTTTGGTCGCTTATTTGGTGAGCTTGGGCGGAACTTCCGCATCTTCCGACGAATTATTGGACAAGCCCGTCTTGAATTTTGCCAAGCGCGAGAACTTTATACTGCTTGGATTCTTCTTACTTATAGTGCTGTGCAGCATGAATTTGGACGTCTTTTTTTAGCATCGATGCGCACAACTTCAAAACACCTAAGCAGCCTTATGAAAAATACCTATGTCGATCCACTCATCGAGTACGGGCACAAAATCAATGCTGACATCAAAGAAGAGCTTGGTGTGCTCAGTCCAGAACAATTCAATTGGAAGCCAGCTCCCGACAGTTGGAGTGCAGGCCAATGCGTCGACCACCTCAAAACGACGCTCGCCCAGTACGAACCCATTTTTGCAGCTCTGTTGGAAGATCGAAAGCCTTCCAATTTCTGGGAAAAAGTGCCTTTTCTGCCGGGGATGTGGGGCGGTATGCTCAAAAGCTTTACCCAGCCAGACATCAAGCGAAAGATCAAGACAGTTCCCGTATTTGAGCCGACAAAGAGTGAGGTGCTACTTTCGGTGATCGACGCCTTCATCGAACGCCAACAAGGCTTATTCAACAGCATGCGCCAATTGGACGGCCTGGACCACGCCAAGACCATCGTGACTTCCCCCGCCAGTCAGTTCATCACTTATTCGCTCAAAGATGCCTTTGCCATTTTGTGCATGCATCCGGAGCGCCACTTGAACCAGGCGCGCAATGTACTGAAAATGAGTGCTTTCCCACAGCAAGAGCAAGTATGAGTGCCATGCTTGCTGTTCCTTTCAGAGGGTGCGAAGGAAATATGGATGTCAAAGAATGGAGGGAATGGGAACGGAAAGCAAATTGTTTTTGTAATAAAATTAGATGTACTACACTCCATACATCACATTTCAATCATGCCTGCCTCTGCTTTTCATGAGGATGAAAAGTCATTTTTTCATTTCTTAATTCCCTTTCAGTGACTGCTTTGTCAAGTGGTCAAATGGGCGTTGTGGCATGGGCAGGGTAAGACACAAACAACAAAAACGTACTAAAACACACTACATGGAAATCATTTCCTTAAAATGTAACAATTGTGCTGCAGACCTACAGGTGTCACCTGGCACAAAATTTCTCAACTGTTCTTCCTGCGGGAGTTCTCTCGCTATCAAACATACCGGACACGCGCTCTATACCGAAGTGATGAGCCAACTCAAGGATGACGCCTCTACTTTGGTCAACCAAAATGAGCGGATGCTGATCGAGAAGGAAATCGCTCGCCTGGATCGAGAGTGGATGATCAAGCGAGAAAAGTACAAGATTCATGGCAAGGATGGGGTAGAAACCTACCCTGAGAGTGGAGGAGGAGAGGTATTTTCAGGCGTCATTGGGCTGATTGCATTTGGTGTCGTCGCATTCCTCATGTTGTCCAGGGTGTCGGACCTTCCCGGTGGGATGGGAACAGGGTTTGTGGTCTTCATCGTCATTGCAGGCATAGCGCTCGTCGGCTCCATCATCAGCAGTACCAGCAAGGCCAGTGGGTATTCCGAGGCCAAGTCCGATTACGAACAGCAGCGCCAAGTTTTGCTGAGAGAATTGGAAGAGGCGGAGGGCTAAAATGGAAAAGAGACAAAACCGCGGGGGGCTTTGCCTCTGAACATAATCTCATGAAAAAGATTACTCTTTGGGACTTTGTTCGGATGCACCTCCTGGAAGTCGCATGCTGCTTTTTTGAATCAAAGTCCTGGTCTGAGACCATTTATCTTTGTCGTGTTTTTACGCTTGTCTGTTGTCGGATGGCGCCACTTTTATCGCTGTCTTCCCCATGTCCAATCGCAGTGACTCGCTCCTGTGCGATTCCTCCTTCCAAGAGTCGATTGCGAACCACATCGGCCCTTTGTTGAGACAATTTTTGTTGTTCAGCCCGATCGTCCAATTCGTTGGTTCGACTTTCCACCGCAATGCTGGTACCTTGGAAGATGTGAAGCACACGGGCCAGGTTGTCTATTTCTAACAATCCTCTGTCATCTAAGTTGGCTTTCTCGTGTGCAAATCTCAATTGTCCAAAGGGCAGCTCGATGCTTTCCTCTCTATCCAGCAGCAATTGTTCTGACAATCTTTGCCCAACTGAGCCATCGACAAACTTTACCTCTTGCAGTGCTTGCTGGATTTGAACTTCTTCACTTGCCGCGCGAATCTGTTCTTTCACACTGTTGACGGCTGCCTCCGCCTTTACCAGCACATTGCCCTCCCAGTGATTCAGCAGATAAATTGATCCGGCTGCTCCCAGCAGAAGAAGGCCCCACGTCAGGAGACTTCGGCTGCGACCAAAGGGCCAGAGATTTGATGCGGGCAAGGCTTGTGTTGTCTCCACCGTCGTCTCTCGACCCAAACCAGTTCGCCGATTCATTGGTGCGGCATCGTCCGGCAGTTCGAGAAGCCGACTCAACTCAGCGGGTAGAAATGCCTTCACATGGGGCCTTTGTCCACCCAGCAGGCTCATCAATCCACTGGTATTCAGTCGATGTTGTCGCACTTGTTGGTTGATCAGGGTCAGAACGACAGGTGCCAAACAACACAGGAGATCAGCTGCTGGTTGTTGTGCAACCTGAGCAGAGGCCGCCACTGCGTCGACCATTTTGTCGAATTGTTTGCCTTGCAATCTATACAAAAGCCAATGACCACTGATTCGAACTTCTTCGGATCTACGGCCACCACTGAAGACACTTTTCAACTCGTTCAGCAGTCCACTTGGGTACTCCTGCTCCCTCAATAGTTCTGTCAATCTTTCGGCTCCTTTTCTGTTGGAAGCGGTGTGTACAAAGCTGGCCAGCAAGGAGGGGAGCGCCGCGCCTACTGCCGTTTTGGTTTTGTCTTCACTTTCGCCAATCAAACTGCTGAGTCTTGATGTGATCCCATGGTCCAAATGGTCCTTGAGCACATCCAGTAAATTGATGGCCATGTTCTTTTTGTTTTGTTGTTAACGTTTCTGAGTAGGAAATAAAAATGTAACGTGGCAGTAGAAAGTGGCCGAATGAGATGGGATTATTGAGTGATAAATATAGCGATTTCTTTTAATAATATCACTCCTCCATCTGACTTTTCTTTGTTATTTGTAGCGGCAATGAGTCAAATGACCGGTAGATCATGGGGTCGGTCTTGCTTTTGGGGAAGCAATAGTCGGATGATGCTCAAATCGTCTTTGGGCTTGAGGCCCCACTTTGTTTCTATTTGGATCAGTCGCTTTTTGAGAAGATGGGGCGTCATTTGTTCTTCTTTTTCGAAAAGCAGGAGGCTGATCAAGCTGTGGTCATCGCAAATCGGGTAGCGCATATGCTCATAGGGCGCAAAGCTGAATATTCCGTCTGTACAGATGCTGAGGTCTTGAACATTGGAGAGATGAATGTAGCGTTGTTGGTTAAACCAATCTTGGAATGCCTCGTCGAGGTGATACGCCAGGTAGTCAGGGGCGGTGCCTTGTTCCAGGTGGATCAGCTGGTGATTGCAAGCGATGAGGCCATCACCCGCTGCGAGTAGTTCTGCCTCCCTTTGGTCTCGATCTACCACTGCGAGGAGGGCGGTGCTGAGCATTTCCTCTCGTCTCAAGTGCAATTGTCGCCCCAGTTGGCCCAGCTCTGAAAACAACAGTTGGGTGGATCGTTTGAGTAGATCAAAAGAGGAGGGGAGTGTTTTTTCGACAAATGCCAAGTGATCCAACTGAATGGCAGCCTTTCGGAGCAATTTTCCCATGAGGGTAGCGGCAAAGTAGCTGTCGATGCCACTGGAGCAACCATCCAAAACAGCGATGAGGAGGTGGTGGTCTCCGATGGTGTGACTGATGGCGTAATCCTGATTGTGATTGGGGTGGGCTTCTCCTCTTTGACTCAGTTTGAATACATTCATTGCTTGGTGCAACGTCAGGGCCAGGGGAAAAATTCAGGACGAGGGAGTTTTCTTGCTTCGGCTGGCCCACCAGCTGGCCAGTCCAAATCCACTGATCAGATGCCAGATGCCCCACCAGGCGGCAATCATGGCCATGCCACCGATGCCGTTGAAAAAGTTGAAAATCAGGATGAGGGCCAAGCCCGAATTTTGGATGCCTGTTTCGATGGAGACGGCTCGGGCATCCCGCTTGCTGAGGCGGTTGAGGCGGGCAAAGCCATAGCCCATGAGAAAGCCCAGGGTGTTGTGGACCAAGACGATGAGAAAGACCAGGCTGACGTATTTGATGATGTTGTCGTAATTGCTGTACATGGCCACAATGACAAAGGACATAAAGATGACGATGGACAATATCCTGATCGGACGACGGACCTTGGCGGTCAACTTGGGTAGGTAGTGATTGCAACTCATGCCCGCTACCAATGGCAAAAAGATCAGCAGCACAATGGTTTTGATCATGTCAAAAGGACTGACGGATATGCTTTGCTGCAACTTGGCAGCTCCCGGAATCAGATCGCTCCAAAAGCTGAAACTGATCGGAGTAACCACCACTGCGCCCAAGGTAACAATAGAGGTGAGCATGACGGACAAGGCGGTATTGGCTCCTGCCAGGTGGACCATGAAATTGGATACATTCCCCCCTGGGCACACGCTGATGAGGATCATCCCCAGGGCGATGCTGGCGGGCGGTGCAAAGAGATAGATGAGGAAAAGGGTCAAGATCGGAAGCAGGATGAGCTGGGAAAACAGGCCGACGAAGGGAGCTTTGGGCTGGCGGAAAATGTCCCGAAAGTCTTGCAAGCGAATGTCCAGGGCAATTCCGAACATGAGGAATGCCAGGCAAATGTTGAGTAGAAAGAGTTGATCGGGACTGAAGTTGATCCGAACGCTGTCAATGATTTCCATACCGACTGCTAAAATAACACGAAAGTTTCGAACATCATGGGGAAATGTGAAATTGCTTGTTCTCACATGACTTATGGGAAGTGTTGTGTAATAGAAATATTACATCTGGTCTAAAAACTCTCTTACTGTTACCTTTTGGGTATTTCTCTTTTTCATCTCATGGACCTCTTTAAGTCCATCTTGTAAAGATTTTTTGAGGGATTTGTATTCTGATGTCATCGTTTAAATTTTATATCTACTGAATGGTACGACTGATTCCACAATTTCATTCCCAAACTATATTCCCCAAAAAAGTAAATGGCATTTTTTTGGCCCGGCAGGCAGGCAGTCCCGCCGAATATAGATACTTTAGCCCCGCTAATACCTATATTTAATGGATACACCTCCCTCCATCGATGCCTTGCTGGCAAAAATGACAATCGAAGAAAAAGTTGGGCAAATGACCCAGCTGTCCATCGAAGCACTTTGCGTCGGCGGGCCCACCCAAGTAGAATCCCCTCTTCGGCTCGATCCCGACAAGATGCAACACGTCATCCATCAGCTCAAAGTAGGGTCCATTCTCAACGTTGGCCCACATGCCCACCCGCCAAAGCGCTGGCAGGAAATCATAGAGGCTGTCCAATCATCGGCCCGGAGCAGCCGACTCGGCATTCCCATTTTGTACGGCATCGACTCCATACACGGTGCCAATTACACCTTGGGCAGTACACTGTTTCCCCAACAACTGGGGCAGGCCGCTAGTTGGAATCTGGAAATGGCTGAAAAGTTGGCTGCCATCGCTGCGTACGAAACCCGCGCCTCCGGCATTCCCTGGACCTTTTCTCCCGTCCTGGACATGGGTCGGCAAGCTTCCTGGCCGCGCCTGTGGGAGACCTATGGAGAAGATGTTCACCTGGTTACCCAAATGGGGCTGGCCGCCGTCAAAGGCTATCAAGGAGACGACATGGGGGCGTCACAGAGAGTAGCCGCCTGCCTTAAGCATTACGCAGGCTATGGCTTCCCGCTGACTGGCCACGACCGAACGCCCGCCTACATGGGCGAGACACAGTTGCGGGAATACCACCTGGCACCATTTGCCGAAGCCGTCAAAGCAGGGGCCGCCACTGTCATGATCAATTCGGGAGAAATCAATGGCGAACCGGTACACGCCAGCCACAAGATGCTGACGCAAATCCTGAGAGACGAGATGGGCTTTGAGGGAATTGCCGTGACGGATTGGGAAGACATTCGCTACTTGCACACCCGACATCGGGTGGCCGACAGCCACAAAGAGGCCGTCCGCATAGCCGTAGAGGCAGGGGTAGACATGAGCATGGTCCCATTTGATGCCTCTTTCACCACTCATCTGTTGGAGCTGGTCAAAGAAGGAAGCATCAGTGAAGAACGCATTGATTTGTCGGTTCGCCGCATCCTACAAGTCAAATACGACCTTGGCCTGTTTGAAAAAACACATGAGCCATTGGACACCTTTCCAGACTTTGCCTCTCCCGCTTTTCAAGAGCTTAACAGACAGGCAGCCAGGGAGTCATTGGTTTTGTTGAAAAACGACAAGGAACAATTGCCCCTGGACCCGGCAAAGAAGTTTTTGGTTTGCGGACCAACAGCCGACAGCCGCCGAAGTCTCAACGGGGGCTGGTCCTACAATTGGCAGGGCGACAAGGCCGATGAATTGGCCGCCGAGTATGCCACCGTCTTGGATGCCCTTCGCCAACGACTGACAGCTGAGCAATTGGTCTATGTGCCAGGCTGTACCTACGACAGTCCAATCGATTTGGAGGCCGTGCGCACAGCAGCCGAGCAAGTGGATCACATCCTGCTGTGTCTTGGAGAGTATTCCTACACAGAGTTTTTTGGCAACATCGATGACATGCACTTGCCAAGCGTGCAATACCAACTGGCAGAAGCATTGGCAGAGACTGGCAAGCCCATCAGCTTGGTCCTGTTGCAGGGCAGGCCGCGCATCATCACGCGCATCGAGCCATCAGTGGGCAGCATATTGCTGGGCTTGTATCCTGGCAATGAGGGAGGCCATGCCATGGTGGAGGCTTTGTTTGGGGACTTCAGTCCCAGTGGGAAACTCCCGATCACCTACCCGCGCTTTTCCAATGCCCTGACGACCTATGACCACAAATTGTCCGAGTCGCAGGGCTTGCAAGGGGCAGCACCTTCTCATTGGCCTCTCTACGAGTTTGGACATGGCCTGAGCTACACACAATTTGCCTACAGCGATTTGAAGTTGGACAAGGCGAGCTATGGCCGGGAGGATGTCATTGAGGCATCAGTACAGTTGCACAATCGCGGAGAGCGAGCTGCCAAGGAGGTTGTCCAATTGTATGTTCGGGATTTGTTTGCCAGTCTGACGCCGCCTGTACGCCGCCTGAGGGCTTTTCAAAAACTGTCATTGGAGGCGGGAGAAAGTCGCCAGCTTCGCTTTTCATTGCCCATTCGGGATCTGGCCTTTGTCAACGCCCAGCAAGAGTGGGTGGTGGAGCCAGGGGCATTTGAACTATACATTGGCGATTTGCAGGTAGACTTTGGAGTTGAGTAGAAGAAAGGATTGAATTATAATTATTTTTTATATATTTGTTCCATCTCATTGTTCACAGGCATCTCTAAAAACCAACTTCATGTCAAGGACCTTCCGTTGGGGTATCATTGGTTTGGGTAAAATTGCCCACAAATTTGCGCAGGATTTGCGGCTCGTCAAGAACGCCCGTTTGCATGCTGTGGCATCGCGGACTACAGAAAAGGCTCGCCATTTTGCTGCCCAGTACGAAGTCCCCCACCACTTTGGCAGCTATGAAGACTTGGCTCGCTTCGAAGAATTGGATGCCGTGTACATTGCCACCCCACACATCGGGCATTGTGCCAATACATTGATGATGCTGGACAACAAGATTGCCGTCTTGTGTGAAAAGCCCTTTGCGATGAATGGGGCAGAGGTCCGGCAAATGGTCGATCTGGCCCGCCGTCAGCGCGTATTTTTGATGGAGGCCATGTGGACTCGCTTTATGCCAACCATTCAACAGGCCCTGTCTTGGATAAAGGAAGGGCAAATCGGTGCCATCAAGTCGGTGCGGGCCGATTTTGGATTCAAAGCAAACTTCCAACCAGACGGGCGGTTGTTCAATCAACAATTGGGAGGCGGCTCTCTGTTGGACATTGGCATTTACCCCGTTTTTCTCTCCTTGCTTCTCCTCGGCAAACCCGAACAGATCGAAGCCACCTCTGTCATTGGTTCTTCCCAGGTGGACGAAAGCTGTGGCATTTTGCTGCGCTACAAGGGTGGCCAGATGGCGCTTTTGCATTCCAGCATTGTGGCCAAAACAGCTACGGAGGCCTTCATTCACGGCGACAAAGGCAGCATTCACATTCACTCCCGTTGGCACGAACCGACCAGCATCAGCTTGCACAAAGAAGGCAGTGATCCCAAGGATGTCTTTTTCAGCTACAAAGGACATGGGTACTATCTCGAAATAGAGGAAGTCCAAAAGTGCTTGGCTGCCGGGCAGTTGGAAAGCAAGTTGCTGCCCCTGAATTTCAGCCTCGACTTGATCGACCTGCTCGACGCCATCCGACTCAAGGCGGGCATCTTCTACCCGCGCTATGATCAATTTGCCAAGTCTGCCTGGCTCGAAGACCGTGATCGCTTTTCGATGAATTGAGCCAATTGACCTGACTTTGCTCACTCTGACGACAGAGGGGGAAGCCATCGTGGAAATGTCATGTTTCCAGTCGTTTTTGTCATTTTCTTCTCTGCATTTCTCGCCTTTGCCCTTTGCACGCATGCGTATTGGCATAGTGATTGTTTTTCCTATTTTGTCACAAGCAGCCAAATAATGATCAAAAGATCACTTGTGGGAAAGAAACGGAAGACGATGGCCAAGTGTGACAGCTTGTAATACCAGATTTGAGAAAACTACCATGACCTGTCATGGAACGAATAATGGCTCATATATAATAGTGATTTGTGGGTGTAGCTGATCTTCGGCTGTACCCATTTTTTTTGTTTTCCTTCCTTTGTTCATCCATCAATAACAATGCTTGGTCCCCATTCTCGCGCTGCTTCTCACTTTAGTTGTATTGGTTAATTACATATTTTAAAATTATTGTTTTGTTTGGTACAGAATTTGAATTTGCACATTAGATGAATTGTCCTTCCAAGGAGGGCATCATTTTGAACTGTCGTAAAACTTGAAGAAAAGAGGCGTTTGGTATACCGGTCAAGGGCCACGAAAAACAATCGATATGATCAACAAATTTATCCCTGAGAGTTGTCGAGCATTTAGTTCACTGTGGATGGCCATCTGTTTGAGCGTCCTTGTATCTTTTCCTTTGCAGGGGGCGAATGAGCCAGCGGAAGATGCGTCTTTGTTTGCCTGTCCCGGTCTGATATTGCCTGATTTGGTTACGGAAAATTTGACGGATTGCAGTGCAATGGCTGACGTTTGCTTGCCCATTTCACCAACGGACTTGACGGCCTATAGCATTACTGACAACGGCAATCCCTACATCGATGGCATTTCAGCCTGCGATTTTGATACCTCTTTTGTATACGATTATCAAAGTCTTCCTGGCGCTGGCAGCAGCGGCCCTTTTCGGGTGGATTCGTGGCAGGTCGATGGCAATTCGTTTGGGGGCAACTTCAACGACATTCCCGATTTATTGGATTCTCTTAACAATTGGGACCCCAGCGGCAGTTGGACGCAAGATGCTGTGGCGGGTTTGATCCAAGGGGGGAGCCCACAGAGCACTTACAGCGACCTGGCCATTACCCAAATCGGTAGTGGATTCAGTTATGTACTGCAAGTGACCATGAACCTCAATCCCAATGGAAGTCTCATTCAGTTGGATACGGGTTTTCACCAGTTGATCTTGGTCGATGTGGGGGCCAGTTGCAGCGACACGGTCAATGTGATCGTCAACTGTGTCAATTGTCCTTACATTTTTGAGGGCAATCCAGTGTTCGATCTGGCTTCTTGCAACGACATGGCCAATGTGTGCTTGGAAATTCCATTTGCAGACCTGGCCTCTTACAGCATCGTAGTTAATGGAGCAACTTATACCGGAAGTACATCTGCTTGCAATGCCGATAGCTCTTACTCTTATGATTTTACGAGCTTGTTTGCCGAGCCTGGACCTTATTTGCTACAAGGCTGGACAGTCGATGGGACGATGTATTTGGGGAGCTTCAACGATGTGGCACATTTGGTGGATTCCATGGCGGTATGGGACCCAGCAGCTGGCTGGCAATTGGATTTTGCCAACTCAACGATTGTGAGTTCCAATTGGACCGGGTCCAACTACAGCGACATCAATCTGCGCCTGACCAATAGCAGCGTCATCATCTTACAACTCGACCTGACTCTTTCAGGAGGGAATACACAAGTAGAACTGCCTCAGGGAAATCACGACTTTGAGGTGACCAACAACTCGAACAGCTGCCAGGACATTTTCAGCATCACGGTCAACTGCAACGATGGCTTCCCATCCTGCAACGCCTACAGTGGCGCTACAGAATTGATGACCGACAATTGCGATCAGCCTGCCACGCTTTGTACCGACATTGCGATGATGGATTGGAGTACCTACCGGATTTACATCAATGGATTTGGCTACAATGGTACTGCCATGCGCTGTGGAGATCAGCTCGATACCCTGAACTTGGTCTATCGCCTGTCTTCAGATGCTCCGCCGCGCACCTTCGATTTGATTGATTGGCAAGTCGATGGCCAAAGCTTTTCTGCCACTTCTCTCGGTTCCTTCAATGCGATGATCAACTTGATGAATACATGGGATCCAACAGGCGGATGGTCATTGAACAGCTTCAACCAAATTGAGGGAGGAGACCTCTCCAAGGAATACGGAGCAATTATCCTCAGTGTTGGGGTCAATTCGCCCACTTCCTTTCCCGCTTCTGCCAATGTACAGCCCACCAATGCGGGCATCGAATTGGATACGGGAAATTATCGCATCCTCTTCCTCAACCCAGGCCGATTGTGTACAGATACAGTCGATCTGGCCGTGCGTTGCAATGTGATCAACTGTCCGGACATTGTGGAGGAAGACAACTTGGAGGCATTTGTGGCCGATTGCAATGAGACGGCATCCATTTGCTTGGATGTGACGCCTGCAGACTGGAATGCCTACAGCGTCACACTCGATGGAAGACCTTATACCGGTACGGTGGAGGGTTGTAGCTTTGTCACAACGGGGTATTCCTTTACCTTGGACTTTTTGTCCAGTGCTACGTCAGCGGATGTCTTTTCCATCAACTTTTGGCTGGTCAATGGAACGGATCGCTCCGGCCAGTTCAAAACGGCTGGTGAATTGTTGACTTTGTTGAATAGCTGGGACGCGGCGGCCAATTGGGCCTACGACGCCTCAACCCAAACCTTTTCCACCACCAATCCCGATGGCAGCTACGGCTCCATTCCCATCCTGAGTCTTCCCGCAGGCACCATTTCTCAATACCGGGTCACTGCCGACCAGATGGCCACGGCTACCAGTGTGCGCATTCCGGTGGGAGAGCACAGCCTGTTGTTGACCGATGGCAGCAATGGTTGTGACGACGAGATCAATATCAGTGTCAGTTGCATCGAATCCAGCAGCTTGCGCGATACCATTGCCATTCAAAACTCAGATACCATCTGCATTGCCACCAATGATTTGCCAGGGACCCCGTCGACCATGAGCAATGCTTGTGAGTCGGGTTCGGGAGAATATGTGTCCTTCGAGCTGATTGCCGACCAATTCTGCGTGGCATACAACGGCATTGATGTGGGCACCGACTCGGCCTGCGTTGTCATTTGCGACGATCAGAACAATTGCGATACGACCTATCTATATGTCACCGTGATTGACACGACAGAAGTACAGGCAAACTCGCCTGTTGTGGGGGTCGATACTGCTTCCATCACCCAAGGACAGGTGGCCATTGTTCCCATTTTGGACAACGATCAGTACAACGGAGAGTTGACAGAGCTGTATTTGGTCGATGAGCCGGCCAATGGATTTGCGGTGCTCAATGCAGATTCTACCTTGACATACACACCCAATGAAGACTTTTGCAATTCCACCCAGCCCGATGTGTTGACCTATGCCATTTGCAATGTCAATGGCTGCGATACGGGGCAGGTGACGGTCTTGGTGTACTGCAGCAGCATTCACGTCTTCAGTGGCTTTTCGCCCAACAACGACGGCACCAACGACACCTTTGTGATTGAAGGACTCCAAGATTATCCAGACAATCAGGTGTCCGTCTTCAACCGCTGGGGCAACCAAGTGTACACCATCCAGAACTACGACAATTCCAACGGCTGGAACGGGACGTTCCGAGGAGTGGACTTGCCAGATGGGACGTACTTCTACACGATTGAATCCGACGGTGGCATCATCAAATCTGGTTATGTCCAGCTGCGTCGATAACGATATTACCATACTATGAGACCCAAAAACAGGGCGGCTGTCGGTCATTGGCAGCCGCTTTTTTTGATTGTCCGGCAGCAGATAATTGGCCGGTTTTGGCATGCTGTCCAGCCAGCTGTATGACCCAGTGCTGGCAAATGCGCTTGTTTTTTATTATATTTGTCCGACTGATTGCTTCTAAAACTACCACAGACTGCCAAATCAGGCAGCATTTTTCCCACAACCGATTTTAGCAAACAACGTATTTTCGATCTCATTTTTCCAATTGATTGGAGGAATGCATCGCTATTTTTCACCATGGACAATCCGCAAAGTTATGAAGCAAAGCTACGCTCACAGCTCATTCACTCGTCCCTTTACAAGCTGTTTTTTACTCCTCTTTTTCCTTTCTGTTGGCAGTCAATTGCTGGCCTCAGAAGACGAATACCGCCTGTTTTTTCCGCCGCCCGACATCACCATTACCTGCGATTATTGGTTTCCTTTTTTGCCCAATGATCCCAACCGATTCATTTCCGAGTTTGATGCTCGCTTTGGCAAGATGGTCAACAGCCCAGCCAATCGAGACAAGATATTTGTGCGGGATGTCGTGTGTCCGCAGCACCCAAAATTCAGTGAGTTTGGTCCGGCCAATCCCTTCGATGATCCCTGCTACGACGATGTGTACGACATCTTCTGGGGGGAGGATGGTTACTACCAGAACATCAATGGCAATTTGCTGTTTCAGAACATCGTCCCGGATCTGACTTGTGGCCAGGGAGACATCATCCGCGAATGGCGCTATTTGGAGCCTTGGGGAGCCGTCTTGGGAAGACAGCGCATCACCATCATCAATTGTAAAGAATTTTATGTGCCCACTGTTTGTTGGCGATCCACGTCTGGCGATGTGGGAAGCTGTGATGTCGTGTCTGGCGTTCCCCTTCGGAAATTGATCGAATGGCCTTGTGATGTGGTGCAAACCACCTGCCGCTCTACCGGACCGGACGCCCTCACTCCCGACAATCTGGACGTTCTCTTCGAGCAAGATCGCCGCCCTCGCCTGGACGATGACAACTGCAGCCTCTTGGCCGCTACCTATGAAGACCGCGTTTTCACTCTCATAGACAGTGCTTGTCAGAAGGTATTCCGCGAATGGACAGTCATCGACTGGTGTTTGTTCGACTTGTTTGAAAAAGGACTGTACTCCGGTCAGTTTGAGTGGAAATATTTGCAAGTCATCAAGCTCAAGAATCAGGATGCTCCCGATTGGGAAAACTGTGAGGATCAGATCTTCTGTGGTTTTGGGGATACCCTCAACCCAAACAACAACCAATGTGTGGGCGTACTGGAAATCAGGCCTACGGTGAGCGATGATTGTACGCCTTCGGAATTGTTGCGCATCGACTTCAAACTCGATCTTTTCAACGACGGAAACTACGACCGTCTGGGATACAGCAGCAATTACGACGGACCCTATCCATTTCCCAATCCCGACAATCTTCCGGTCAGCGTCATGCCCGACACCCTGCCCAACGCAGATGGCGTCTATCCAGTGGGGACGCACCGCATCTTGTGGGCGGCGGAGGATGGCTGTGGCAATGCTAGCTTGTGCGAATACCTCATCACCGTAGAGGACTGCAAGCCGCCTACGGCTTATTGTCTGTCAGGACTTTCCACTATCCCGATGCCTGTCAATGCAGGAGGATATGTCGACATTTATGCCAGTGATTTTGATTTGGGGAGCGTTGACAATTGCTCGGCAGACTCCAACTTGGTATTTGCATTTTCTCCAGACATCAACGATCGGACGATTCGCCGCACCTGTCAAGATGTGACTGGTTTGCCAGAGCAATGGACCATTTATGTCTTTGACGAGGCAGGCAATTATTCCAGCTGTGAGGTGGGCATTATTCTGAATACTTGTGAAGACCAAACACAAGATGTTTTTGTGATTGGCGACTTCAAAACAGAGCAGGGCAATGTCATCAATGAGGTGACTGTCGATTTGGAGAGTGCCAATGATCCCCGCCAAGAGGTAGTTGATGGAAGTTACCGATTCACCAATTCGTTGGATGGAGAACAATACACTGTCCGTCCCAGCAAGGAAGGCAATCCACTCAACGGCATTTCTACCTATGACCTGGTCTTGGTCAACAAGCACGTCCTGGGAATTGCAGACTTGGATTCTCCCTACAAGATGCTGGCCGCCGATGTCAATTGTACCGGAGACATTACGGCCTTTGATCTGGTGAGCATGCGCCAGCTGATTTTGTATCATCGCGATGAATTCCCTTGTGAAAGGTCCTGGTATTTCATCCCGGCTGACTTTGTGTTTACGTCTGATCCTTTCAGCATTTCCTTCCCTGAGGTATACGAATTCACAGCGGATTCGAGGACATTACAGGAAGGGAACTTCATCGGTGTCAAGCTAGGAGATGTCAACGCAAGTGTCCGCACAGGTGTGCTTGGCAACAATGGCAGCAGTACCAGAAGCAATGGTGCTCTCCGTTTGTGGGCGGCTGACAGGGAAGTGAGCAAAGGCGAAGAAGTGGTCCTGACAATTCATGGAGACAATTTTGCCGATGTGGTCGGCTACCAATATACTTTGCAGTTTGATCCAAGTGCCTTGGTGTACAAAGGGATGCAAAGTGACCTACCGGGTTTGAACAAAGAGAACTTCAATTTCCGCGGGGCTGCTGATGGACAACTGGCCACGAGCTGGCACCATCTGTCACACGGAATGCCCGCCGATGCGGCTTTGTATGAGCTGCGTTTTGAGGCACAACAAAGCGGGCGTCTTTCCGACTGGTTCGACCTCAATTCCAGCCTTGTGCAGGCCGAGGCCTACCACCAGGACAGCCGATTGATGGATGTTCAACTCCAATTCAAAGCAACTACCTCTGATCTACAGCTTTATCAAAACCAGCCCAACCCTTTCAACGGTCAGACGACCATTGGGTTTGTCCTTCCGCAAGCGGGGCCTGTGCAGTTGACCATCACAGATGTCAGTGGCAAGGTCTTGTGGCAAGAAGAAAGCAAACTTGCGAAAGGCCATCACGAACGCCTGCTCGAATCGGATGATTTGGGAGCGACAGGCGTCTTATTCTACACGCTGAAAACAGCGCAGACTCAATTGACAAAACGCATGTTGGTGACCCATTCCGGTCAGTAACAGCAGCTTTCCGGTGAGCGGCAATACAGGTGTTACGGCATTTGTATTGCTGCCATCTCATGCCTGACAGAACAGCTGACTGAATTCCCATACGAACTTTACATACATATCCAACACAAACTTATGAAGCTACGGAATCCCATGTCGTCCCGAACACTACACACTGCACCTTTATCGAACACGGCGAGCAATGCCATTGTGATTGCTCGTTGATTGCCTACTCGCTCTGATTGTTGGAGCGACGTTTTACCAACCACTTAGCGTACACTGGCAGACTTTGCGAAGGCTTGCCCAAGAATGCTTACCCGAGTAAGCTGTTCGACCGAAATGAGCAAAGCGACTGACGATCTGGAAGTTGCTCGGCTCATTTTGGACGAATTGCAGAGGTTTGTGACAGATGCTGCAGGCGCCGATAAATTCAATTGGCTTGCCATGGGTATTTTACCACTTATAGGGTATAGGTCGGCAGGAGAAATGTCTGTATTTTTGTTGTACAATTTCCGTTTAAAAAATCTCCCAACGACCGACCAATCCGTTTACATTCAGACCGGATGTCCCTTGCCGCTCTAAGAAAACCTGATTGCATCGGCTCGGTACAGTACGTACCAACCTATAAGAAAATTACACAAAGGCATTTTACCGCTCTTGCGGGTTAGCCCCCTATTTCAAAACCAGTTGAATCAAGATGATTGATTGTATTTGGTTATCAGTGTCAATTGCCTCTATGAGCATTTGATACGGTTCCCCTTCCTTCTCGCTGGAAGGGGAGCCCCTATTTGAACCAAGGACATATCAAGAGTGTGTCGGGAATTCATTAATTGGTTTACAAATGCCACTTTTTTGCTTATGCTTCCCCTATTTTTGGGCCCGTAGCTTCCAGCTATGGACCAAAAAATGAGGCTCGCCTAAACAAAAAATTGATCATTTTCAACTGAAAGAACAAAATCCCAACACACTCTAACACTTGTACACATGCTAAAGGAGGGAACAATTTATTATCTTTGTGCCGTCAAATCAGGTCCCATGAAAAAACAAATACTCTTCTACCTGCTGATTTTGTTATCAGCAAGCGAGCTATCGGCTCAACAGTTGCCACTCTTCACACAATACCGAGAAAACATCGGTATCCTCAATCCAGCTGCACTGCCTACTGACTATCTGTTGTACGAACACCCACTGTCTTTTGGTGCTTCTTACCGGGTCCAATGGGCGGATTTTGAAAACAGTCCCAAGACGCAAACGTTCCACGGCGATTACGTTCTTTCCAATGGCAATGCCTTCAGTTTGATTACTGGCGGGCACTTGATCAACGACCAAACTGGCCCGACTGGTTTTACCGGAGTCTACGGTCGCATTGGTGGGATGTTTACCGACGATCCTTACTACGGTGGTTTTTCGGCTGCACTCACCTTCGGCATGGTGCAGTACCGCGTCAAGGGATCGGACATTCGCCTGCGTGAGCTCAACGACATCTTGTCGGGCCGCGATCACACCCAACTCTTTCCCGATGTTGGATTGGGCGTTTACTATTACCACTTGATCTCTGGCGGCTTTCTGGACGATTCGCACGTCTACGGTGGCTTGTCCATTCCACAGGTCTTTGGCCTCGATTTGCAATTTGAAGATGAAAATGGAGAATTCAGTACAGAACGGATTCGCCACTATTATGCAATGGCAGGACTGATGAAATATTTTGACAATGGTGGTTTTCTCGAACCTTCTGTGTGGGTCAAGTATGCAGAAAGCGCGCCTGTCAATGTCGATTTCAATTTGCGCTATATGATGACAGAAGGCTTCTGGCTGGGTGCCGGAGGCTCGTCGGCCAAATCCATCCACTTGGAGCTGGGCTTCTTGATGGGAGAAAACATTGGGGCTGACAACAACCTGAAAATAGGCTACGGCTTCGATTACTTCTTCAGTGACTTCGGACCCTCGACCGGAGGTACGCATGAAATCAATGTATCTTATTCAATTGGACAATAATCCCTAGAATTCCGATAATCAGAGAACTATGCACACCTTACAATCTTTGCTGCTATCAGCTGCTATGCTATTGGTGGTCCAATTGCAAGCCCAAGACGAGGTAACTTTTGCACTTTTTGATACCACGGTGACCCCATCGGTCCCCATTTGCGAAACCTTCAAAGTGCGGAACTTCGAAGAAATTACCAACTTCCAATTTACCCTTCGCTGGGACCCGACCGTCATCCGACTCGATTCCATTACGGGATTTTCCCTGCCATTTCCCGACTTTTTCAATACCAACCTGAGCTTGGCTCCCAACGGACTGATTCCCATCATTTGGATCGATCCGACAGGGGCGGGGGTGACAGTAGACGATGGCACCACCATTTTTGAGGTCTGTTACACGGCCATCGGGATACCCATCAGCAGCACCCTGGTGGAAATCTCCAGCGATCCACTGAGCAAAGAGATTGCCAGCGTTTCTTCCGCTGGAGAAGACATTGGACTGTTGAGCGAAGGGGGCATTGTCAATATTGTACTGCCCTACAACTTGCCTCAAACGGTACAAACCAACGTGAATTGCTACAATCCCCAAGGAGGGGAAATCAATATTACGCCCACCGGAGGGCAAGCGCCTTATACCTATGCCTGGACCGGGCCCAGTGGCTTCAGTTCTACCTCACAAGACATCATTGGGGTGGGCGACGGCATTTACCAACTGATCCTGTCCGACAACTCTCAGCCACCATTGGTCGATACATTCGACTTTGAAATCCTGGGGGACTTTGATCCTCCCGTGGCAGATGCAGGGACTGCTAGTGAAGTGGTTGACTGCATCGAATTGACCACCCAACTCAACGGCATTGGTTCGTCGATGGGCAACAACATTCGCTATGAATGGTCTACCGATGATGGCACCATCTTGTCCAATGGCACCACCCTGGCACCACTCGTGGAAGGGGGCGGAACCTATACATTGCTGGTCACCAATCTGGTCAATGGCTGTACGGCTGAGTCGGATGTCGTCGTGCAAGCGGATACCATTGCGCCCGATGCCGTCGTCGTTCCAGATCAGCGGCTGAACTGCTTGCTGTCGACCATTACATTGGATGGATCGGCTTCTTCTACCGGCAGTGAGTTCAATTACCAATGGCAAACCCAGGATGGCAACATTGTCAGCGGTGCCAATACCTTGATGCCTGTTGTGGACCAGGGCGGAACCTACCAATTGCTGATCACAAACAACGACAACGGATGTACAGCAGAAGTAGATGTTCCTGTGGCAGTAGATACGATTTCGCCTTTGGCAGATATTGGAAATGCGCTTGTGATTGATTGTGCCAATCCCATTTTGACCATCGGTGGGATGAACACCTCCACCGGGGCAGACTTCCGCTATGAGTGGCAAACCCAGGATGGAAACATCCTCTCGGGCGATACGGAGGCGATGGCCAGCGTAGACCGGCCGGGTACCTACAATTTCACGGTCATCAACCAAGCCAATGGCTGTTCGACAACAGTCGATGCGGTGGTGACGCTGGACGATGAAGTGCCCACTTCAGATGCTGGGCTGGATACAAGCCTGACTTGTTTTGCACCCATTATTTTCTTGGGAGGCAGCAATACTGCGACGGGCTCAGACATCGTTTATGAATGGACGACAGCCGATGGTCGAATTCTGTCTGACAGCAGTCGGGTTCGCATCCAAGTGGATTTGTCGGGGACTTATGAGTTGAGGGTGCGAGATACGATGAACAGTTGCGAGTCAGTATCGAGTGTAGAAGTTGCCAACAACTTCCCGCCAGCGGCGGACGGTGGTCCGGATCAGGCGGTGTGTTCTGCAGAGGCTTTGTTGGAAGCCAGCTTGCCGACAGACATTACGGGGGCTTGGCGCAGCTTGTCAGGAGCGATTGTGGAAAATCCAGACGAGACATCGAGTTTGGTGATGGGATTGGAAGGAGGACAAAACTTCTTCGTTTGGTCAACTTCAACAGACCGTTGTCCGAACTACAGCCAGGATACAGTGTTGGTCAATTTGGAAACTGATCCGACGGCCAATGATGACTTTTACGACATTCCATTTGGCCAGGGTTTTGTCCAGTTTGACTTGGCGGCCAACGACGGCATTTTGACCCAGACAGATTGGAACATTCGATTGCTGGGAGACGTACCAGCAGGTAGTTTGGTCGATGGAGCCACCAAAGGGACCTTTGATTGGACCTATCCGGCAAACTTTTCCAGCATTGGTCAGATAGACTACGAACTTTGCAATGCCATTTGTCCTGATTTTTGCGATACAGCAACGATCTTTTTCGAAATTCGAGAAAACTTGGACACGACCGTTATGGTTTCCAATGCTTTTACGCCCAATGACGATGGGACCAATGATACATTTATCATTGACGAATTGCGAAACAATCCCGACTTATATCCGAATACAGAGATGATGGTATTCAATCGTTGGGGAAACATTGTGTACCACGTCATCCCTTACATGAATGATTGGAATGGAAAGAACGACAGTGGGGAGGACTTGCCGGAAGGCACTTACTACTACATACTCAAGCTCAACTTACCAGACGGAAAGGTATTGAAAGGCGATGTGACGATTTTGCGGTAAGGAGAGATTTGCATAAAGAACTTTTAGTAGAACCATGTTCAGAGAGGAGTTATCGGCCGAGAGGTTTGGTAGCTCCTCTCTTTTTGTAGTGGGTCCGTCAGTGAGTTGTTTGGATAGTTAATGTTTTTCTTAATTTGAAAAATACCCTTTTTGGGGTATAATTGAACGTGAGACATGACTTATATTTGTGATGTCAATGTTATTGATGTTTCCCGTAGACCGAAACTAATATCCCATGAAAAAAAATTTCTACCCTTCAAAAGCATACCTGTGCCTTCTTCCCAGGAGCACTTGCAAACATACCTTCTTACCGTACTATTCTCTCGACATCATATACTCCGATTTACCATAGTTCCAACAACTGAGCTTATACTCGTATAGTCGACGTTTCCATTGATCGCGTCGCAACGCATCGACTGGAAGATACCTGTGCAATTGGTTTCCGTTTTAATCCCATGACAGCTTACAACCCATGAGAAGGTTAACTACCTCACATATCCGTATAGAACGAATACCGAACAAAAGGTTGTGCGATGACCGCAGCCAACAGTATGGAAACTGCACGCTTCCCAGTGTCGAGCGAATCCTTACAAGCTCAGAAATAGCCTTTAGTCCTTATCAGATAGCAGCAAACGGCACGGCACCTCTAGATCGTTTTTCATTGTTGTATTATAGTCCCATGACAGCAAAGAAATTGGCCCATCGACCAACGGGCAGATCTATTCTCTCTCATGTCTGTGTACCAACCGCCGATGTCGGTGGTATTCCTCTCCGGAATACCACAACTGCTATGCCTTTTTCTGAATTTGCGTGGCAGAATGATGACATGAGCCATGGGACCCCAGAATGTATAGTTTAGAGATTCTTATAGATCAGTTTTATTAGGAATGGGAACCCTCTTTACAAAGGTAGAGAGGGTTTGCTTTTTTTGTCAACGTCGGTATCGCAAGCCGATGTTGAAGGTCTCCGGTCGGTTGAAGCCCACATAGCGCTCGATGGGGGCATAGTAGGTGTAGAGCACTTCCAATTCGAGATGAGGCGTCAGATAGTATTTTGCTCCCGCGCCGTATTCGAAAGGAATGGTGGTCATGGCATACACCGTCCAACGCTTTCCAGGGAAATAACTGAAGAAAAGTTTGAAGAAAAAATCGGAGCGAAACTCTGGCGCAATCGGATTCCAAAGGCTCACCTCTGCAAACAATTGGTACTTGGTGCCGAAGGACTTGTCGTAAAACAATTGGGTAAAAGAAATGTAGTTGCCATCCAGGTCATTTTGGATGGGAATGTAGAGCGTTTGTTGCAGCGATAGGTTGGGCAGGATGCGACGCAGTGGATTGAATTTGAACTTGGGACCAAAGTGGGCCAGTCCATTGCGGCCCGTCGTCAGCAAAAATTCTCCGTCCGAATTCTGCAAGGTATCGAGCAGGCCTGCATCTTGCATTTGGATGCAATTGGAGTGGATGCTGCGGTTTTGTTCTCCATTCAAACAAGAAAAAGTACTGAATTCCTGAAAGGTTCCAAATCCCAAGGCCCGAAAGGGAGAACTGCTGGCCAAGTCATTCTGTAGGTTGGATTTGACAACCAGATCGAAACCCAAATTGACATCGTTGTTGTAGCCATACAAAACCTGAATAAAGCTGGAGAAAAAAGTACTCCGACTGTTCAAGGTTTCAAAGCCATCGAAAGTCCGCTGGGTGTAGAGATTGTTGAACATTTTGAGCTCCAATTCACCAGGTGTCAACAAGGTGGTCGAATAATTGGATTGCAAAAAACGAGAGGCAAGGCCCCGAGCTTCTCCTGGTGGACGCAGATCGTTGAGCTGCCAATCATAGGTGTAAAAGCCAAATTTTCCCTCCGGAAGTGTCTCGGTCCGATAGCGGTTGATGAAGTCCCGCACGCCTCCTTCGGTCTTGAAATCCGACTCGTACCAACTGAAAATACTGGAGATTTTTGCCTTTCCATCCTCCAATCGGATGAACAAAGGATGATTGATGGCCCGTCGGCTTTGTTGTTCCAGTTGTTGGTCCAACTGTTCGGGGCGATAGGCAAAGGCAGCCATGGGAGGGCAACCCCTGGCGCCACAGATCAAGGCCAGGTGCAGGCGGGCATCTGGGTGGGCTTTCAAGAGCTGCTCCTTTTCCAATGCATTGAGTGTCATTTCTTGTCCGGCAACCTCAAACAGCAATTGTTCAAAAAAGCCCGGAACCTCCTTGGGCGAGCGAATGGGGTAGCGGCGGACTACTGCATGAATGACCAGCACATTGTATGCATTGATGAGAAACGCTTTGCGGTGATTGGCCTCCAGCCCGTCCAGTGAGTAGGCAGAAATTTGATCTACCAACTGCTCCAAAGCAGCCGGAGATTGCTGGATGGCTTGGTAATCGACCCAGCCAGACTGTACATGGGCTTGGAAAAAGGCCTCTGCGTCCTGGAAAAAATCTGGTTTGGAGGCTTCTTGGGCCTGGCCTGTGTGGATCAACAACAGCAGAAGTAGACAGGTGTGTAAGACTTTTTGCAACATGGTGGTTTTTCTCTTGGGTGCCAAAGCAGGGGTTCGATTGTTCGTTCCTGCCGAATATAGGTTTCTTTTCAAGACCATCTGTAAGGAGAGTCTATCAAAATAACACCCATTTAACACCATACCCCTATGAAGGGAATGGCAAAGCCATGGAAAAGAGAGGCAAATGTCCTAGGGCCAACAATTGGGCGATGGGGAAATGCCTAGCGCAAGATGCTGATGTCTCCTTTGTAAATGAGGCCTTCGGACAGGTCGAGTCGAAGGACAAAATAGTAAGTTCCCTCTGGAAGATCTTTGCCACTTTGATCGGTTCCCCGCCAGTTGTTTTGATAGGGTTGGGCTTGGAAAACAATGTCTCCCCAGCGGTTGAACACCGTCAGTTGGCGCTGTGGAAAGGCGCTTGGATTGTCGAGTAAATAGGGGATGACAAAGGCGTCGTTGGTCAAATCGCCATTGGGGGTGATGCCATTGGGAATGTCGGCCAGCGGATCGCGCGGAGGAAGAGGCATGCTCAGGTTGATGAGTACCGTGGCGGTGTCGCAAAGGTTGGAGCATTGCTCGGCACAAAGCTCGTATTGGAATTGGACGAGGCCCACATATTGCTCCGGAGGAAGGTAGATCAGGCGGTCGGGGCCATTGAGGCGGACCTGGCCTTGATTGGGGGCAGAGAGAATGCGCAGCTGAGACTGTCCCTGTGGAATGTCATCATTTTGCCGAACATCAAACTGGAAATTTCCTCCATTGACTTCTGTGTCGTAGTCGTATCGGTCATCTTGGGCATCTGGTGCTTCCAATCGACGGATGACGAGGGTGTCGGTGGAATAATTGGGGCATTGGTCAGTGGAAAGTGTCCAATACAGCGTGTTTGGCCCCACTTCCAATCCCTCGACGACAGATTCGGCCGATCTTGGGTCATCCACTTGCAAGGAACTGCCCGCTGCTGTTTGCCAGGATCCGCTCAATCCATTGGGCAGGACAGCTTCCAGCAAGGCCTCCGTTTCGCAACTTTCAAAGTCGATTCCCGCATCAGCCTGTCCAAAGGAAAAGGGATCTTCCACTTCCAATTGGAGATAGACAACACTGTCGCAACCCGACTGAGCCGTTTGGCCCAACAAAATGCGATAGCGGCCGCTTTGGTCAAAACGCTCACCCTCTAGGCTGAAGCTCTCTCCTTGGCAAATTTGTGCCTCCTGCTCCCGGGCTGCCTCATCTGAAAATTGCAAAGACACCGAGATGATGGAATCGCAACCAAAACTGGCGGCCTGTGGAAGGCGCACCAAGCCATCGGGTCGAGATTCGTCAAACACTTCCTCGCCAATTTGGATTTGTTCTCCCGCACAAAGCGTTTGCTCCCATGCCAGGGTAGGCGATTCATAGACAAAGAGGGATACGTCGATGATGGAGTCACAGCCCCATTGATTGACTCCTGGCAGTATGACTTGTCCCTGTGGTCGTTGCTCGTCAAATGTCTGCCCCATCAATTCAAATGTCTCCCCGGCACAGATGGTGGGCTGAATGCTGCCCTGGCTGTTTTCCCGAAAGAGCAGTTGCACATTGATGATGGAATCACAACCGTTGGCGGCCTGCTGAGGAAGGATCTCTTCTCCTCTGGGGCGACTTTCATCATAGGTAGTCCCATTGACGACAAGTTCTTCACCCCGGCAAAGGATTTGCTCGATCCGCAACTCGGAGGCTGGCAAAAAGCCCAGATCAATGCGCACGATGGAGTCACATCCGTTGGCACTGGCATTGGCAAAACGCTCCGTCCCGATGGGGCGGTTGATGTCGTAGCGGCGGCCATTGACCCAGCGCACTTCCGTTGGGCAAAGGGTTTCTTCCAAAACAAATACAGCCGGTGCCTCCAATTGCAAGCGAACCAATACCACTGAATCGCAGCCTCCTTGGCTGGCATTGGGCAAGACTTCGCGCCCGCGCGGCCGATTTTGGTCGTACAACTGGCCATTGACAAAGATGGATTCTCCCGGGCAAATGATGGGGGCAAAAACCTCCTCAATGGCAGAAGAGAAATTCACTTGCACTTGCACGGTGGAGTCACAGCCATTGGCCGATGCATTGGCAAAGACCACTTGCCCGCTGGGCCGCTGCTCGCTGAACAAGGTACTACCGACCAGTAGGGTATTGCCTTCGCAGATGGTGGTTTCCAACTGAGAGATACTTGCCTCCTCAAAGCTCAAATTGATGAGGACTGTCGAATCACAACCCATGATGCTACCGCCTGCGATGATTTCCGTTCCACTTGGATTGTCCTCGTCGTATTGGGTGCCATTGACCATCAGGCTACTTCCCTCACAGAGGGTTGTGCTGACGTTTCCAGCAATCATTTGCGTGTAACTGATGGAGACCTCCAAGAGGGAGTCACAACCAGAGACGGCTGCTCCACTCAGGATTTCCGTTCCGCTGAAGTTGTCTTCGTCATAGCGGGTGCCATTGATGAGGATGCTTTCCCCTGGGCAAAGCGTCAAGGCAAGCTGCCCGCTGGTTTGTGGGTGGTAATCCAGTGAAATCTGCACACTGGAATCACAGCCATTGACAGATGCATTGGGCAACAGTTCTGTTCCGCTTTGTTGATTTTCGTCGTATCGTTGGCCATTGACCAGGACAAACTCACCAGGGCACAGGGTCGTGTTGATGTTGCCGTTGGCCGTTGGGAAATATGTCAGATTCACTTGAATGACAGAATCACAGCCAAAGACAGAGCCACCCGAGATGGTTTCTGTACCATTGGGACGACTGTTGTCATAGGTCTGGCCATTGACCAAGAGACTTTCTCCTGGACAAAGGGTGGGGCTCAGTGTATTGCGCACCTCCGGCAAAAAGCTCAGCTCCACGCGGATGCTCGAATCGCACCCAAACTGGCTGGCGCCTGTCAGCAAAACGGTCCCGTTGGGATTGCTTTCGTCAAAACGCTGGCCGCCCACATCGATGAATCCTCCTTCGCAAAGCGCAGTGGTGATGTTGTTGTTGGAGACCGGATGAAACTGCAACTGAACTTGTACCACAGAATCACAGCCCTGCACACTTCCTCCCGCAATGGTCTCTGTACCTGTGGGCCTGGATTGGTCATAGGTGGTGCCATTTACAATGAGGCTTTCGCCGGAGCAGAGGGTGGGGGTGAGGCTGGTTTGTACGGCATCGGCAAATTGCAAGCGGATGTTGACGATGGAATCACAACCATCTACAGCTGCATTGAGAAGGCGTTCGCTGCCGCTGAGGCGACTCTCATCGTATCGCTGGCCATTGACCAACACAAAGTCTCCTCGGCATAGTGTGGGCTGCCATTCTGTGGGTGTGGGTGGGAGGAAACTCAGGTTGATCTGTACCGTAGAATCGCAACCGTTTTGACTGGCTGCAGCTAGTATTTCAGTACCCGTAGGTCGATTTCTGTCATAGGTTGTTCCATTGACCACGAAGCTTTGGCCTTCGCAGTAGCTTCCGCTCAGGTTGCCGCTGGCCGCTGGATGGTAGGACAATCGCACCTCCACCAGTGAATCGCAACCACTGACGGCGCCATTTGAGATCAGGACATCCCCACTGGGGCGGCCTTCGTTGAAGATTTCTCCATTGACCTCCCGCTCTTCTCCCGGGCAAAGGGTGGCCACCACTTCACCGAGGGCCGCTGCATCAAAGGACAGCTGTACCTGGATGGTGGAGTCACAACCGCTGGCTGCCGCATTGGGCAGAACGACTTGTCCACTGGGACGGGATTCGTCGAAGCGTTCACCTCCGATGGTCAGACCTTGACCTGTACACAGGTTGCGCTGAATGTCGGCAAGGGCAGGAGGGTAAAACTTGAGGTCGATTTGGACGATGGAATCACAGCCATAGCGATCTTGTCCGCTCAGGGTAAAGTTGCCGCTGGGATTGGATTCGTTGTAGACAATGCCTCCCACAGTGCGATCTTCTCCTTGACAAAGGGTGTCGACCAATTGGAAAAGAGAGCTGCCGCAAACGATCTGGAGGCGGCGGGTTCGGCTGTAGAGGGTCAGCAGTGGGGCGCGGGGGTTGGTGATGATGCAAGAATACCGGCCTGCATCGCTCCAATCGATGGTGTTGAATACCAGTTGGTTGCTGTTGCTGGGTGGTCCAAAGGGAATGCCATTTTTGTACCATTGGTATTGATTGTCGGGTACGGCGGCATCAAAACCGAGGTCGATCACATAGGTGCTGCCTGTGGGGACGGTTTCTGTGCTGTTGAAAAAGACAGAGTCTTGTGGCCGATAGTTGTCGTCCAGGGCAAAACCGATGTTAGGCAGTATGTCGTCAAAGGTCAGCTTGTTGCTGTAGATGTTGAAGCGATTGCGTTGGAGGTTGAGGCCTGAGAGGTCGGGCAGGCTGTCGATTTGGTTTCGGAAAAAGTCCAGTGCGGTGAGGTTGGGCAGGTTGGTGAATCCGAAAGGGATGCCTCCGACGATCTGGTTGTTGTCCAGGTAAAAGGTTTGCAGGTTGCGCAGGTTGGCATAGCCATCTGGGATGGTGCCCACGAATTCGTTGTCGTCGAGAAAGAGGATTTTCAATTCGCTCAATCGGCTGATGTCTGCGGGCATGTTGCCGCTCAGGCGGTTGTTGTCCAATTGGAGGATTTCCATGCGGGACAGGTCCCCAATTTGGGGAGGGAGACTTCCGACTAGGTTGTTGTTGTTGAGTTCGAGTTCGGTCACATAGCCATCATCATCCATGTTGATGCCATACCAAGTACAAACGGCTTGGTTGAGATCCCATTGGGTGGTCCAGGAAGGGCCATTGGTGTTGTTGTAAATAGCGATGAGGGCGAGTGAATCGACAGTTTGACATTTGGGACAGCCAGAATATACTTTCTCGGGGGACTTTGGTTGCTCCAGCATCATCCAGCTGCCAAATAACAGGACAGCCAATAAGAGCACAAAAGCGGATAACAAGTTCTTTTGATGTTTCATTTCATGGGATCGTGTACTTCAGCTGACGGGTGTGCACTGCAGGGCAGGACAAGGTTGCCAGTTGAAGTTTGTGTCGAAAACAACAAGCAGTTGACCGTTACAGCCATCCAATACAGGTGCTGAGGCGGTTGTTCTTATACGGTTTAGGGATGGAAATTGAAGGTACAGAGGTGGCGTGCTGTCTGAACAGCATCCAGTCTGCATTGTGTAATTTTACTCTATTGGAATTTGTCGGTGCAATCAGGTAGGACTTTATCCTCTGCAAGCAAAGATACATTATTTTTTTCAGTAAGTGAAGACCCCAACTGGCAGAATCAAAAATATGGGTCTTTTCCCGGACGCTTTTGGGAAATGCCCCGTCGAATGCATTTTTTTTGCTCCTTGGATGCATCTTTTTGCATAACTTTAAATGGCCCATTGACAGGGCATTAGTGATGATGTAGCGCACAGAGGCCCAACACATTTCCAGAAAGCTAAATATCAATCGCCATGTTGAAAAAAAACCACCTTTTTTGGATTTTTTGCCATTTGTTGTCCATTCCTGCCATGGCACAAGTCCAGATCGAGCCTCAATTGCTGGCCTCGGGCTACGATGCCCCCGTCGACATTGCCCATGCGGGTGACGATCGTCTGTTCATTGTGGAGCAAAGGGGTGTCATTCGCATATTGAATACGGATGGCAGCAAGGAGGCCGAGCCATTCATGGACATTGCTTCTTCTGTCAATACGGAGGAAGCGGAACAAGGGCTTCTCGGGCTGGCCTTTCACCCCAATTACCAGACAAATGGCTACTTTTTTGTCAATTACATCACCAATCAAGGCAACCATGGTACCTCTCGGGTGAGCCGTTTTCAGGTGGATCCCGACAATCGGAACCGCGCTTTGGTCAATAGCGAGAAGGTCATTTTGGAGGTGCAGCAGCCTGCCAAGAACCACAACGGAGGGGATTTGGCCTTTGGTCCGGACGGCTATTTGTACATCGGTCTGGGCGACGGTGGCAGTGCGGGTGATCCTTGGGGCAATTCCCAAAACCCCTTGACCTTGTTGGGCAAGATGCTGCGCATTGATGTGGATACAGAGGAGCCCTATGCCATTCCCGCCGATAATCCCTTTGCTGGGTCAGACTTTGAGTTGGATGAGATTTGGGCCTTGGGGCTGCGCAATCCCTGGCGCTTCAGCTTCGATGCCAAAACCGGAGACCTCTGGATGGCGGATGTGGGGCAGACGGCGCGGGAGGAAATCGATTTTCAGCCTGCCGCCAGTACAGGAGGCGAAAACTATGGCTGGGATTGCCGGGAGGGAGACTTGCCGTATGCCCTTCCTGCCGATGAATGTGATGAAAACCCACCTTTGATCGAGCCCGCCTTCAGCTACAAAGTGGCCAACAATTGCAATTCTGTCACCGGCGGATTTGTCTATCGAGGCTGTCGGTATCCCCAGCTGCATGGGCGTTATTTGTATGGAGAATTCTGCCACGGCTACATCTGGTCGTTGCGGCCCGATGGCAATGGTGGATGGATCAACGAGCAACATTATCGTCGTGCCAATTACGACATCAGCACCTTTGGCGAAGATGCGGATGGGGAGTTGTACATCGCGCGTTGGCGAGGAGGGGACATTTATCGACTGGCCATGGGGGCAGAGCAAGAAATTCCAATCATCAGCTATGAGGCGAGCCAGGGGATTTTGTCCGTTCCAGATACCTTTGCTGCTTATCAGTGGTATTTCGATGGAGATGTCATTGACAGAGCCAATATGTCGTCTCTTCAAGACAGAAGGGCTGGCACCTTCCGGGTAGAAATGACCTTGGACAATGGCTGCACCATCGAGAACAGCTTTTTGGCAGACCCCATTTCCAGCACCAAGTCTTTGGAGGGCGTAGCAGCCATTTCCATACAGCCCAATCCCAGTCGGGACATTTTCAAGCTTCGATTGGAACTGCCACAATCCCTGGCCTTTCAGGTGACAGTGATCAATCTGGAGGGAAAGACACTGTGGGACCAGCAGTTTCGCGCCCAGGGCGTTTGGCAGCACGACATTGATTTATCTGCCTGGCCTGTTGGCTTTTACAACCTTCGCATCCAGACCGAGGAGGGCAGTGTATACCACAAGTTGGTTCGCATATCTACCGAGGAGTAGGTCCGGTAGAAAAAAGTGGCTTGTGTGGGAGTCTTCCCTGAATTTTTGTCGTTGTAGCATTCGTACAAGGGGGCTTTGGCGAAAGATTTGCTTGCATCCGCTTGTAGATTCTGATTTCTCAACGACAGACTACTTCGTCAGTGGATGCCCTTCTGCTGATGGTTGTCCGGCCTTATCAAACAAAAAATGAGCTATCACTTCGGCATTCGCAAAAACAAAGAAGTCACTTACGTAGATGTATTGGATCGTTTGCCCGACAAGCGGGTTGACATTGCTTATGGTAAGCAGTTGGAGCTGCACGAGCCAATGAGTGGATTTTGCAAGTTTTACATTCCAGAGATTTCCTCCAGGGGCATTACAGTGGGCCTAGAGGAGGAAGAATTTGACATTGGCATCAATGTATTGTCTAGCAAGGAAGACTATGTATTGGCCCTTCAGTTGGCGAGAGTTGTGGCGGAGATCACGGAGTCGGACATTGAGCCAGAGGATTCAGAGGGGCCGATCAGCATTGCTGAGTTTGATGCGCAATTTGGGGAAGAATGGGCGGAGAGCTACAAAACCCAAGGAAGTAGTTCGATCCGCTATCTGATTCAGCAGGACAATACTGTGATTTCCATTGGAGGCTGTTTGCGGCCATGTTACATCGGTCCAAAGTTGTTGGCCAAATTGTCGAATGGGGTAGAGGGAGAAGAACAGTTTTACCATCGGACCATTGAGGTGATCAGGAGCATTCAGTTTGCTCATTTTCAGATCAAGGGCTTGATTGTGCCCAACGAGTTTGTCGTAACGGAAAAAAGTGGGGAGGAGTGGCAGTACATTGTATTGGGTCCGTCGACTGTCCAATTGGTCATCAAGACGGATTACATCCTGTTGTTTTTGGGGCAGGACAATTATGTCAAAGTACCTTTTGACAAGTTCTCAGAGTATGCGAAGGGGCGTTATGAGTATTTGGATGAGCAGCAGCTTGTCTTTCCTGCGATGCCAATGGAAGAATTTGTTGCTTTGATGAAAGCGTTTGGGGCTCCACCTTCTTTGGGCGGGCCAGCTCCCAGGGAGAAGAAGTGGTGGGAGTTTTGGCGGTAACAGTAAAAATCAATTGATCAGATGGGGACTTTCAAAGACACAAAAGAGGTCTATGCACGCATTGACTTTCAGATCATCCGGAATGGTTGGTGCCAATGTTATCGGAAGCGGGGCATATTGGCGCAGGACCTGGATTGGTTGGTAGACCAAGGCTACGAATTGGCCTCTTTTGACTGCTATGGCCTGCCGCACTTGATGAAACAGATCAAGGAAAGATTTTACTTTCCCGATTTCTTTCGGCCCAATTTCAATGCGCTGGGCGATTGTCTGAGTGACTTAGAATGGCGTGCCATTGGGTTGGTGGTTGTCTTTCGGTCTTTGGATCGCCTTCAACGGGAAGACGCTCATGCTTTGATGGATGTATTTGTGCATCTGGCGAGGAACAAATTCCTCTTTGGGAAGCGACTCTTGGTATTGGCCCAAGTTGATGATCCCAGTTTTCATCTGGAAAAACTGGGAGGGTGTGATTTGCCTTGGAACGGTCGGGAGTGGTTGGATGCCAATCGGTTTTGAGAGGTGGAGAGGGATAGAAACTCTATCATATGGAAGAAATAAAAATACTTACTCGATATAATTTATTTTTCATAATGTTTATTGCAGTTTATTGATAGCCAATGGGTTATAGTTTGGTTTCAATTTGTGAAAAAATAAATGTTTTGAAAATTTATGGAATTTGTGGGGGTGCCGTGTCCTATTATAGACAAAAAGCTGAGTCTTTGATCCTAGGGAAGCGGTTTGTCGGATGTTGAAAAACAGTCCCATTGGGCAAATGAGCCCAGGTTTGGGTTGGCGGAGTCGTGCTTGGGTGCGGGTCCAAAAAGGGGCGATCTTTGTGGGGTCGCCTAGAGGGTGGGCCCACCCACATTAGCCCCTCCCTCATCCCATTCCCATCCAGACTTTTCCCATCCTCTGATGAGCGAGCAATTTTTAACAAGCCCTTGCCGTAGACCAAGCAAACACAACCGACAAACAAAAATGAACAAACCGACGGACAAAATTTCAACCAGACCTACACTTAGACAAAATAAAACAACAAGCTATGGCGATGAATAATTGGGGCGGTGTCAAAGAGCACATGACCAAAAAGCCACGGAAATTCTTTGGCTTCAAAAGAGTGAAAAGAGAGTTGACGGAGTCAACCACTCATCAGTTGCCCGAAGAGCGGCTGAAAAAGGCAAACACAGAAAAGAGGCGATCGCTGCAAAGAGGATGGATCATGTATGCGGTGGTTTCTCTGGTGACAATACTGGGCTTCTTTCTTCTACACTCATTACAATAGTAGTATGAGCGAGTAAAATGCATTTATTTTATTCCAAATCAAGGCTGAAAACGCAGGCGATGCCGCAGCATCGGCGAGGCTTTCAAACCCTGCCTACCGGAAGTAGGGCTGAGTTGGGGCAAAAGAAAAAGGTAGACGAAGTCCCAAACCACTTTGGATTGAGTATGACCAAGCTGTATTGGTAAGGTTAGACAGTTCTCTGCAAAAGAAAAATTACAAACATTCAATAAAGTAAAGCATGAAAAAAACATTGACTTTTTCCTTCCTACTCTTATTTGGGCTCCATGCAATTGGCCAGCCTGTCGACCATCAAGAATTGATACAGTTGGGGCGGGCTTACAAAGACTTTATGTTTCGGAATACGCCCGATAAAAAATACCTGAAAAAATTTGTCAAAAGTTATTCAGATCAATTGCAGCAAGAGGCCAAATTCATCCAGCAGACCATCTCGAACAAAAACGATTTGCTCGACAAGGAGTTCTTGAGCATCCCATCTGAAACAGTCCTTCGACACATCTACATCATCCGAGAGGTCAATCTGCTTTTGAGAGAGGAGACCAGCATCACAGCAGGCGAATTGGTGGACAGTTTGAAGAACAGCGACATCCCGCGTTATGAATTGGTGGACAATTATTACAGCATGTTGTTTGCTGCGGTTGGCAATAAAAACAAGCCATTTGATTTGTCGAAGATGAATTTTCAACCGGATGATTACCTTCTGGAAGACGAAGTGGAAAAAGGGATTTTATTCTTGCAATGCATGGATTTGTGTGGGACAAATATTTGGGGTTTTATGAACATTGTCAAACCGCCCAACACCTCCAAGGCTTTGTCGCTGGTCCGCAAGTATCCCAAATTTCGTGGCCAGCCGTATTATCAATTTACAGACTTGTATTTTCCAGATTTTGAAATGGTCATCGTCACTGATGAGGGCAAGCAAAGTTACAAGTCGTATTATCTCAACAAGTACTATGAAACCCTGCTTTCCCACCTGATCTGTCTGAACAAGGAGGGAGGTTCTACCGAAGAAGTCAGAGACCTTTTGTTGGGGTCCATTCTCAAAGATGAGAAGCTGTACAAGTACACCAAATACCGGGAGACCTTGGAAAGCATTTTCGAGAAGAAGGAGAAAGATTGAATTGGCTTTGGGGCACCACGTGGAAGTTGATTCCCAATGACTGAGATTTGTGCAGTACAATGAACTTGGGCAAAACTTACCTTGATCATGGCATTTCTCGATACAAAAAATCAGTTTTTTGACCAAATAGTCTGTACATTAAAGGCTCACAAGCTTTTGCAATGATGAAAACAGCAATAAAAATTATACTGGTCCTGTACGGCCTATTGAGCATCGCGATACTCGTCAATCCTACTGCCTGCTTCCATGGTTGATCAGTCAGTTGATCAGACAAATCAAACCCAATACTACCTACCACATGAGCTGGATCCATACCATCCCCTACACAGAGGCCGATGCCGCGCTGAAAAAAATCTACGATCGCATCAAAGGCTCCGATGACAATGTCGACAATGTGTTGCTGATTCACAGTTTGCGGCCACACACCCTCAAGGGGCACATGGCGCTTTACAAAAGTGTGTTGCACAACTCTCAAAACCAATTGCCCAAATGGTACCTGGAGGCGGTCGGTACCTACGTCAGTCATCTCAATGCTTGTGACTATTGCTTTGATCATCACTATGCGGGGCTGAGTCGGTTGTTGAAAGAGCAGGGAGCTGCCGAGCGTTGCAAAAAAGCCATTTTGGAAGGGGCATTGGACCACTACTTTGAGGGCCCTTATTTGCTGGGCTGCCAGTATGCACGATTGCTTACATTGGAACATCGAACAATCACAAAGGAGCACATCGACGAGATGCGGGCCGGAGGATTTTCAGATGGAGAAATTTTGGAATTGAATCAACTCGTCAGTTACTTCAACTATGTCAACAGAACCGTCCTCGGCCTTGGGGTGACGACAGAGGGGGACGTCCTGGGCCTGTCTCCCAACGACAGCAATGACCCCAACAACTGGAGTCATCACTGATCAAGACAATCTCGTTTTCATTCAGATGCCATACCCATCCAGGGCTTCTCGCAACTGCTCTGGTGATTCGAAGCGGATGGAGGCAATGCCTTCCCGGATGGCAGCATCTACGTTGCGCTGAGAGTCGTCGATGAACAAAGCGGTAGCTGGATCGATTTGGTAGCGTTCCAGGATGAGCTGGTAAATGCGCGGATCGGGCTTTTTCATCATTTCCACACCAGAAACCAGAATGCCCTCGAACCACTGAAGAAAATCGTAGCGTTCGATGGCGTGTGGAAATGTCTCTGCCGACCAATTGGTGAGGGCATACAAGCGGTGGATGCCTTTCGTCTTGATGTCTTGAAGAATGTCAACCGTACCTGGAATGGGCCCGCCCAACATTTCGATCCACCGACCGTAAAAGGCTCGGATTTGGGACTCGTAGGCCGGATGCCGGTCCACCAACAACTGGGTGGCTTCGGCCAAGGAGCGACCGGCATCTTGCTGCTCATTCCAATCTCCTGTACAGATGTTGGCCAAAAAATCTTCCATGGCCTGTTCCTCCTCAAATATTTTGCGGTACAAATGGCGCGGATTCCAGTCGATGAGCACGCCGCCAAGGTCAAAGATGACTGTTTGAATGGCTGGTTGGGACATAGGTCTTATTGAATTGGTAGGGTGCAAAGGTAGAAAATCTCAACATTCTCTGTCGGTGGTTGTTTCATTTTTTGTGCAAAAACAGCCCTGCCATATCGTGTGGTTCAAGCGAGACTTGCGACTGTCTGATCATCCACCTTTGGAGGAGGCCGCTCGTTCGGAATGGCCCCTGTTGCTTTGCTACTTTTTCGAACCTTCTCTGATGGCCGATCCACACACGGATATTCGCCACTGGCGTTTTGTCTACCAGTCTTTGCAAGACATGCAGGATCGATTGGCCAAGCATAGGGCTCGTTTGCATCTGTTTCACTCGGAAGTCCGTCCCGCTTTGGCACTGCTGCAAGAACACTACGACATCAAAGGCATTTTCTCCCACCAAGAGACAGGCATCAAATTGACGTTTGATCGAGACCTGGCTGTCAAGGAGTTCTGCAAACAACATGGCATTCCCTGGACGGAGCACCTACAGGATGGGGTCAGGCGAGGTGCCAAAAATCGCAAAGGATGGGAAGAACGCTGGGATGCACACATGCAGGCCTCGGTGGCTCATGTGGTGCTCAAAAGCTTGAAAATACTGACAGTTTCTGCTGATCTCCTGTCTCGCTTGTCCCCTGAGTCATTGCCAAAGGACATTCAGGAAGTTGTTCCTGATTTTCAGTTGGGGGGAGAAAGCCAAGCTTGGCAGACCCTGCGGTCTTTTCTGACAGAGCGAGTGGTCGACTACATCAAACACTTGTCCAAGCCACAACTCAGCCGGGAGTCCTGCAGCCGCTTGTCTCCTTACATCGCTTATGGCAATTTGAGTGTTCGGCAAATCTGTCAATTGGCAGAGTCTGGCAAATCGAGCCGCCGCTTTGAACGACCGCTGACCCATTTTCGGGAGCGCGTATGGTGGCGCAGCCATTACATCCAAAAACTGGAGTCCTTGGACAGCATGGAGTTTGAACCCACCAACAGGGGCTTCGCATCAATGGAACGTTCTCGGCGCGCCGACTGGCTCAAGGCTTGGTGCGACGGGCAAACGGGGGTACCCATGGTGGATGCGAGCATGCGCTGTTTGCAAGCGACGGGCTATCTCAACTTTCGGATGCGGGCCATGTTGGTGACCTTTGCCAGCTACACCCTTTGGCTGGATTGGCGTCCGGTAGCCCATCATTTGGCCCGCTTGTTTTTGGACTTCGAACCGGGCATCCACTATGGCCAAATCCACATGCAGGCCGGTCTGACAGGCTACCACACCCTCCGCATTTTCAACCCCATCATTCAATGTCAACAACACGACTCTGATGGAGCGTTTGTCTACAAATGGGTGCCAGAACTTCGCAAGCTTCCCGTTCCCATTCTGTTTGAACCCTGGAAGATGACCTTCATCGAGCAAGAGGGCTACGGCCTCGTTTTGGGACGAGACTATCCGGCACCGCTGGTCGATTACGAAGAAGGGACCAGGCAGGGCCGAGATCGCTATTGGGAATTTCGGCAGTCCAAGGCTGTCAAGCAAGCATTGCCGGGCATCTGGTTGCGGTTGTGCTTGATGCGGAATTGGGAAAAGTATGAAGAAGAACTCAGCCAGAATACAAAGACAGCTGAATAGTCAACAGCTCCATTTGCCCTTTGACGGACAATGAGATTCATTTCTGCAGCTTCAGCCACCAGTCAGCGTCGCAGGGCTGACAGTCTTCCTTTCGCAACTTTTGTAATTTGCTTTTCGAGATCACCAAATGAGATTCAAATATGAGACATGCTTTTTCATTTCTGCTGTTGGCATTCGGATTGAGCTGGACAGCTTGCAATAACAATGACGGCGGCGTTGATGCTTCCAAACCTTGGCTCATCAATGCCAATGAAGTCTTGAACGGTGGTCCGGGCAAGGATGGCATTCCGTCGGTCGACAGCCCAGAGTTTGTCAACAACACAGCGGTCAGTGATTTTCTGTCGGACGAAGAATTGGTGGTGGGGGTGAGGATCGGAGAGGAAGTCAAAGCCTATCCGCATCCCATCTTGGACTGGCACGAGATTGTCAATGACGAAATTGGAGGTGAACCCATCTCCATCAATTATTGTCCACTGACGGGGACGGCCATGTGTTGGAGCCGGAAGCTGTCAACGGGCGTGACGACTTTTGGGGTGTCGGGTTTGTTGTACAACACCAATTTGATTCCCTATGATCGGGAGACAGACAGCAATTGGTCTCAGATGTTGATGCAGAGCGTACAGGGGGATTTGTCGGGGGAAGCGGCGACACTGTTTCCCGTGGTGGAGACGACTTGGGGCCAATGGAAGCGCATGTATCCTGATGCGCAGGTCATGTCCAGCAACACTGGCTTTCAACGCGATTACAACCAGTATCCCTATGGTGATTACAAGACTGCGAATTGGTTGCTTTTTCAAGTCAATCCAAGAGACGAGCGCCTTGACCTAAAGGAGCGCGTTCACGGTTTGCGGATCAATGGGCAGGTGAAGACCTATCGTTTTGGCTCCTTCAGCGATGGGGTGAGAGTGGTCAACGATGTGTTTCAAAATGAGGAAGTGGTGATCGCAGGGAGCCAGCCCGACAATTTCATCGTGTCTTTTCATCGCCGTTTGTCAGATGGGACTTCCTTGGAATTCACAGCGGTGACCGACCAACTGCCAGTTGTGATGCAGGACCAAATGGGCTCTCGCTGGGACATTTTTGGCCGAGCAGTAGATGGACCCAACGAGGGCAAGCAGCTCTCCTTTGAAACCTCACTGATGGGCTATTGGCTTACCTTTGGCTCTTTCTATCCTAGACCTGCCATTTTTGAGAACTAGGGATTGGGGGTTCGCCCCGACCTTTCACTCTCGCTTTTTGGGTCTTCCTCTTTTTTCCACCTTATAGGGGCAATTGACCTGAGTACAGGGGGATTTGTCTTTGAATTTGTCTGCGCGGCAGGAGGGGCAGATGGCGAACATGGATACCACATACGATTTTTCCCTAAGCCGTCGATTGTAATTTTCGATGCCTGACATTTGTTTGGGTGTTTGAAGGTGGGCCCATTGGCGAGCCCGAGTTTTTGTGTTTGATCCTTATTTGCCTCTCTAAGGTAGGATTATTTTTTGAAAGGAAGGAAGGGGCGCGCGTGGATGGATTTCAAATCGTCGTCTTTTTCCACCGACCTTGTCGAAAGAGCAAAATGCACAAAAGGGCGAGGAGCGATTCGCTGATGGCAATGGTCCAGTACACGCCTGATGGACCCCAGTCGAGGACAACGGCCAGGATGTAGGCCAGGGGGATTTCGACCATCCAAAAGCAAAAGAAATTGATCACGGTGGGGGTGACGGTGTCCCCGGCGCCATTGAAGGCCTGGCTGATGACCATTCCGTAGGCAAAAAATACATAGCCGAGGCAAATGATGCGGAGACTCAAGACACCCGCCTCCACCACAGCCTCTTCGGTGGTGAACAGTGCCAGCACTTGCGGGGCTGCTAGGTAAAACAGGACGGAGATGGCCAAGAGGAAATACATGTTGTACTGCGCTGTTCGCCAAACGCTTTGCTCGGCCCGGTCGGCTTGTTGTGCGCCTAGGTTTTGGCTGACAAGGGTGGCGGCGGCATTGGACATGCCCCAACAGGGGAGCACGCAAAAGATGATGACCCGGATGGCGATGGTATAGCCTGCCAGTACGTCTTCTCCAAACAAGGCGATGATGCGCATGAGAAAAATCCAGCTGGCTGATGCAATGATGTGCTGCCCTGTGCCGCCCAGCGATACCCGCAATAGCCGCCCGATGATGTGCCATTGCAACTGGAGGTGCCTCCGCAGGATGCGGATGATGCCGCGGCCTCGGAGCAGGATGTAGAGCTGGAAAATGACCCCTGATCCTCTGCCAATGGAGGTGGCAATGGCAGCCCCGGCAATGCCCATTTCGGGAATGGGGCCCAGGCCAAAGATGAAAATGGGGTCGAGGATGATGTTGAGTCCGTTGGCGATCCAGAGCGAGCGCATGGCCAGGGACGCATCGCCTGCCCCTCGGAAGATGGCATTGAGCAAGAATAGCAGGGTAATGACGATGTTGGTGGAGAAAATGATGCGGGTATAGGACACGTTTTGGGCAATGAGTTCTTCCTTGAGTCCCATGAGTCGGAGCAGGTCTTCGGCGAAGAGAAAGCCGCCAATTCCCAAAATGGTAGAGACAAAAATGCCCAGGAAGATGGCCTGCATGCTGGCAATGGCAGCTCCTTCGTGGTCTTCTTCGCCGATGCGTCGGCCCACCATTGCTGTGGCGGCCATGCTGATGCCGATGGCCATGGCATAGACCAGTGTAATGACAGACTCGGTGACTCCTACTGTTGCTACGGCGTCGGTGCTGATTTGGGCGACGAAGAAGATGTCGACAACGGCAAAAAGTGCCTCCATGATCATTTCGAGTATCATGGGGACCGACAACATGAAGATGGCCCTGCGGATGCTGCCTTTGGTAAACTCCTTTTCATCGCCCCGAATGGCAGGGAGTAGTTCTTTGAAGATTTTTTTGAGCATGGAAGGCAGCTTGGTAATTCGTGAATGTACAGATAAGGTACAGTTGAAGACAAACCAAAGTTCCCTGGAAAAGTACTTTTCTCCTTCAGAAGATGAGGAAGGCAGGCTGGCAGTCTTTTGATTTTTGGTAGAAAGATGGTAATTTGTCTGTCTTTCGCAAAGCCTCCTTTTCCCATCATGGGGTACAACAACAAAGTGATCAGATGCGAAGCAAGAGTTTCCTAATCAATGCGGCACAGGATTTTGTGCTCAGTATGCGCACCCATCAAGAGGCAGTCCACTTCATCAGTCGGCACAAACTGTGGCGCGGATTGCTTGCCTATGGTTGGGTGAGCAAGCTCATATTGGCCATGGGATTGGTGGCTGGCTGGAAACTCTACAGCATTTTTTCCTCTTGGTGGAACAGCTCCTCGATGAATTCTTTGGGAATGGCCGTGCAAGACATTGGCCGACTGATCCAGAGTGTCGCTTTGGAAGGATATGCCTTTTTCTTTGTCGGAGGCTACAAATACCTCATTCTGGTGGTCATGGAAATTTTGCTCTTCCACGTTTGCCGCCGCACCCTGGAAATCAAGACGGGTCAGAAGCAAGATTTGGCCTTTGCCACTTTTGTACAGGCAGAGATTCGAATGATCAAGGCTGCCATTTTTGCATTTGTCATGGAAAGCCTCGGAACCTTGTTGTTGGGGATTTTCCTGCCGATGCTTGGCATGGAATTTTGGCAACCCATCCTGATCATCCTCTTGCAATGCTACTTCCTGGGGTTTGTGGTATTGGACAATTACAGCGAAATCTACGGCCTTGACATCCAGCAGAGCGAACGCGTGACAAGGGCCTTCTTCGGTGTGGCGATGGCCATTGGTCTGGTGACCTATGTGTTGTTGCTGATGCCCATTTTGGGCGCGATATTGGCTCCTTTCATCGGGGCGGTGACGGCCACCTTGAGCATGCATGCATTGCACGGAGAGTTTCAGCAATTCATCCCTGTGCAGGAGGAAGTGATTTGAATGGAAAATTGTCAACAAATGAAAAATATAGCACTGTGTTTACTACTAATGACTGGGCTCTTGATGGCTTGCAATGGCAGCAAAAATGCCCAAGCTTCTCCAGAAGGCCAAGCCAAGAAAGAAGGGCCTGCCCGCCTTGTCAGTCCTCCCACCTACTGGAACAATTTTGAGATTTTCAAAGATGGGGCTTTTGTCATGGCCACCGCAGAGGAACAGCCCGCGACAGATGACGAAACAAACAAACGTTTTTTGCGGGAGTTGTACTCTGGGATCCGGTATCCGGTGGAGGCAAGGGAAAAAGGGATTGGGGGAGAAGTGGTCATTGCAGTGGTCTTGGATCAACAAGGCCAATTGGAAAAAGCCTATCCGGTCAAGAGCGTTGGCTATGGATGTGATGAAGAGTCTCTTCGAATGATCAAGCGGATCTATGGCAAAGGGCAAATGCCCCACCTGGTGGATGGAATGCCTGTCCGGGTGCGTTTCGAGGTGCCGGTCCGCTTTCGATTGGAATGAGTCCGTCCCTGTCTGAGGTTGCTGTCAGCGAAAAAGTTTGGTTTACTCCAGAGAAATCAAGTCAAGAGCGCGAACATATTCTTTGCTTCAGCTTTTACATTTTGTAGTGTCTCTGCTATGAAACTTTGGAAGACTTTTTTGGAACAAAAAACTTACTAAACTACATTCGCCCTATGAAAAACATGTTTCGCATCCTGATGTGGGTCGTTTTGATCGCAGTGGGATTCATTGCAGGTGTCTCTTGGAAGAGTACCGATAGCACTGCCACAGTTGTCACTGAAAAGGGGGATTCTGCCGTAGCGACTTCCCCTGTAAATGCCTTGCCGAGCAATCGTCGGCCCATTGCGGAGCCGGAGAAGATGACGCCAGGAGAATTGCACACCATCTCTTTGTTTGAAAATGCGACGCCTTCTGTTGCCTTTATCACCACCACCACCTTGCGTCGGGATTATTGGACCCGAAACGTGACAGAGATTCCGAGGGGATCGGGCTCTGCCTTTGTGTGGGACAAGGAAGGACACATCATCACCAATTTCCATGTGATTGAAGGGGCCGATGGGGCACAGGTAACCCTGGCGGACCAAAGCAGTTGGGAGGCGACATTGGTGGGGGCTGCCCCGGAAAAAGACTTGGCGGTCCTCAAGATAGAGGCTCCGGCGGATTTGTTGCAGCCCATTCCGGTGGGAAGCTCTGAGCGCCTTCGGGTGGGGCAGGCGGTTTATGCCATCGGCAACCCCTTTGGATTGGACCAAACCCTGACGACCGGCATCATCAGTGCCTTGGGCCGGGAGATCAACTCGGTAGGAGGGGTACCCATCAAAGATGTCATTCAGACAGATGCTGCCATCAATCCCGGCAACTCTGGGGGCCCTTTGTTGGACTCTTCGGGACGACTGATCGGGGTAAATACGGCCATTTACAGTCCGTCGGGCGCGTATGCGGGCATTGGGTTTTCCATTCCGGTGGATGTCGTCTCTTGGGTGGTTCCCGATTTGATTCAATTTGGAAAGGTCAATCGTCCGGTTTTGGGAGTGGAATTGGCGGACCAGCAGTTCACCGACCGTTTTCGGCTTGAGGGGGCGCTCATCATCAATGTGATCCCCGGCGGCGGGGCGGAAAAGGCCGGCCTGGAAGGGACCCGTCGCGATCGCTATGGACGGCTGGAACTGGGCGACATCATCACAGCTGTGGATGATGCTCCGATCACTTCTCGTGCCGATCTCATCTTGGTGTTGGAGAAGTACAAGGCAGGTGAAACCGTCAAGGTGCGCTTTCTGAGGGGAGAGGAGGAATTGGAGCGCGATTTGGTGCTGGGTTCCACTTCTTCGCGATGATTTGTTGAATTGTTGTCCCAAAAAGAATTGACATGGATGATCAGATACTTGATGAATTTGGGGGAGATGGGCAGCGGCCTGAGTTTGCCAGCTTTGGCTCTCGCGTTGGCGCCTCCTTGGTTGACACCCTCGTATTCATGCCCTTCATATTGTTGGGTTTTTACAACCTGCTCAGTCTCAAGCTGTATTTTTTGGATGTTGTGATGAGCAGCATCATGTTTGCCTACAAGCCGTTTATGGAGTGGCGCTACAAGGCTACCTTTGGCAAGATGGTGCTCAAGCTCGAAGTGGTCAATGAGAATTATCAGCAAATTGAGTTGAGTCAGAGTCTGATTCGCTATTCCTTTTACGCCATTGGCTACCTCATCTCTTTCGTCTCGAATTACTATGTGTTTCACGCAGAGGGGTTCTTTGAAGTGACGGACTGGATGGATTTTGCCTCTTTTCAGGAAGAAGAGGTTGGCTCTTTGATCGCCTTTTCTCAGACTGGATCGGTATTTTTGTTGATCTCGGTGTTGCTCGTGTTGTTTGACCAACAGCACCAGGCCTTGCATGACAAGATGGCGAAGACGTATTGTGTGTATCGGTGAGTTTTGCGTCGTGTAAGAAACCCTGGCATGAAAAGAAAAATAAATTTGATTTGCATTCTCCTACTACTGGTTTTGAATATTTCTTGTACTGAAAATAAATCAAAGGTAAAAGAAGTAGACAAATTTGAATTGAATACCATATCAACAACAGATACATTAAAATTTGTCTCTGGGATACGAACCATTTATCAAGATCGCAAAGGCGATTATTGGTTTGCTAGTAATAGCGAAGGAGTGAGCCACTATGATGGAAAGTCGTTTGAGTACTTAACAGTAAACGATGGTTTGGCGGATGATAAAATTCATTCAATTCAAGAAGATGAAACTGGAAGTATTTGGTTTGATAGTCAAAGTCAAATCACGAAATTTGATGGCAGAATGTTCTCTGTTTTCGCAATCTCACTTTTTTCGAAAACAGAGA
>JBCBOS010000036.1:0-77510 GCA_039821145.1 Bacteroidota bacterium
ATCGACGCCATCGCCAGGGCAGGTGTAGCGGACGGTTGCGCCAGAAGGCATGGAAACGGTACCACCATCAACCTCTGTGCGAATGACAGTGATGAAGTTGCTGGACAATTCGAAGCAATCGTTGGACAGATCGATGGCAGCGGCATCGTCGCCCATCTCGCCCATGAACATACCAGTGTAGGACAAGCCCCAGATGCGGCAGACACCAGGACCAGCACCGTCGAAGTTGACTTCCATTGTACCAGGAGGAGGTGTGCCAAGGATGATGTTTTGGTCGTCGGTGATGACGTAGCGGTAAGCAGCCATGGAAGAAGAGACATGTTGGAATCCAACCAAGTCGTCGATGCCATCGCCAGCGCAGACAGAGACTTCTGTTTCTCCATCAGGAGTAGAGACAGTTCCTCCGTCAGGCGTGTCGCGAATGACTTCAATGAAGTTGGAAGACAGTGCGAAGCAGCCGTCACTCAAAGGGACAGCAGTTGCATTGTCACCCATTCCAGCAGTGATGCTTCCGGTATAACTCAGACCCCATACGCGGCAGACGCCAGAGCCAGCCCCTTCGAAGTTTTGGCTGTTGCTAGGAGGGATTCCGAGGATGTTATTTTGGTCATCAGTAATGACATAGGCATATTGTGCATTGGGGGCATCATTTTCGTGAACGAAGCTGATGACATCATCGACGCCATCACCAGGGCAGGTGTAGCGGACAGTTGCGCCAGAAGGCATGGAAACCGTTCCACCATCAACCAATGTGCGAACAACTTCGATGGCATTGGATGAAATTTGGTAGCAGCCATTGGAAAACTTGGTGCTGTAGACCAAATCACCAGCTTCTGCAGTGATCTCACCTGTGTAAGAGAATCCAAAGACCCGGCACAAGCCACCGCCTGCCCCTTCGAAATCTTGGCTTGTATTGTTGGTGACCATCAGGATGTTGTTGTTCTGATCCGTAATGGCATATGCGTAGTTGGCAGTAGAAGAAGTGACATGGGCAAATTCAACCACATCGGCCTGTCCGTCGCCTGCACAAATTTCGAGGCGATTCATGCCATCAGGCGTAGAGACTGTTCCACCATCTGTGCTGTTGCGCACGACATTGATGAAGTTGGAAGACAGTTCGAAGCAACCATCGGAGAGAGCGGTGGTGGCAGCGTTGTCACCCATGCCAGCTGTGAGATTTCCTGTATAACTCAGACCCCAAACGCGGCAATCGCCAACGCCAGCTCCTGCGAAATCGAGGAAGTTGGTTGGAGGGATTCCGAGAATGTTGTTTTGATCATCGGTAATGACGTAGCGGTAGAGAGCATTGGAAGTTGAGGTAGTGGTAAAGCCTACAAAATCGGGAATGCCGTCATCCAGGCAGGTGTAGACAGTTGTTCTGTTGTCGGGTGTAGCCACAGTGCCTCCTTCCACAGAGGAGCGGACCACTTCAATGGCATTGTTGGAAATGAACCAGCAGTTGTCTGAAAATTTGGTGCTGTAGACCAGGTCACCAGCTTGGGCGGTGATGTTTCCGTTGTAGGAAAACCCAAATACGCGGCACAATCCGGTACCAGCCCCTTCAAAATCAAGGCTGCTGTCGGTAGTGACCATGAGAATGATGTTGTTCTGATCTGTAATGGCATAGGCGTAGTTGGCTGCACTGGCGCCGTTGTTGGCAAATTCGACCACATCGGGCTGGTTATCGCCCGGGCAAGTGTATACTCTATTGGCACCGTCGGGGGTGTTGACCAACGAACCGGGAGCGGCGGTACATTGTGCGTGGAGTATCTGTGTGGAGAAGAGGCAACACAGCAAGGCCATAACAAACAGTACATTTTTGTTTGTCATAATAATTGTTTTTTGAAGAATTGAATAATAAATCAAAGCCTGCAGAACGCTGCTCAGATGTACCATCGACACTACTGTTAGATCGATGGTGTGATGACGCGAGTAGCACGACGACCGTTGTTCAATACAGTCATCTTTGGTTTGTTGCGCCGTACATGGGATTAGGTAGGAGCCGGCTAGGTAGTTTTTGGGTTTGATGTAGAAAAAAATAGGCTAATGAGCGTTCCTTTTTACATGTACAAATTTAAGCATGAGCTGTGTCACGGGGATCACGAAAAAATCACAAAACTATCACGATGGTCCAAATGTCTTGGTCAAGTCATTCGGTTGGCCTCAGTGAAGGAGTTGCCAGGAGAGGCCCATGCGGAAATAGGCGTAGGGATTGGGATTGTAGGCGATGAGGTAGAGAAAATCGTTGGTGAAATAGGAGTTGAGGTTTTCCATTTTTACAAAAAAGCGCAACCGTCGGACCTTGAAGTTGAAAAAGGCATCGAGGGCAGGGTAGGTATTGGTTTCCAGTTGGTTTTGCAATTGGAATTGCCCGGTAGCTGGCTGGTAGCGTTGGGCCAGGTAGGCGGTGCTGAATCGAAGGTCTGCCCCTGCTTGTACATCCAGGAAATTGCGGAATATTTTGAAAGATACAAAAAGGCTGTGCTTGCTGAAGAGGGTGGGAAGGCGTAGGATGTCGCCTCCGATTTCCTGCAGTACGACTTCATTGTCGAAATTCAATGCCCGCCACTTGAGCCGATGCCCTGCTCTGAATTGCAGGATGTTGACGGAGTTGCCCCCCTGTCTGGCCAAGCCCAAGCTGTCGAAGTAGGTCATGTTGGTGACCAAATTGTACTGTACCCCCAGACGCAGCCCTAGTTTGGGGATATTCAATTGTCCCGATAGGCTGTTCTCAAATGTCTTGTCAAAGCTGTTGTTCCAAATTTGTTGCCCACTCAAGTAATGGCGGTGGGTGAGGAAGGCAGGAGCATAGGCCTGGGTAACAGCTTGTGCGGTGAGGCTGCCGATGGATGGCAAATCGAAACTGAGGTAGCCTTCGAGCCGATAATCACCTGCCTGATTCCAAAGTCCCAGGTGGGCATAGGTTTTGACATCCAGCCGATCACTGGGAGAAAATTCCCATCGGCCCGACAAAAATAAATCGTTGAGGGTCGTATCTGCCGCTTCTTGACCGAGTAGGTGCAGTCGGTGGTGCAGCGCAATTTCCAGCAAGTCTTTTTGCTTTTTCAGATTGCTGCCTTCTGCACTGCGCGCCTTGCCCGTGGAGATGCGAATGCTGTTGGACAGACTTCGGTGACGGATGAAGTAGCGAAGCCCGCGGGTGTCGGTGCGCAGGGTGTCGTAAAAGTCATTGTCGTCATCGGGATTCTCGTCAAAGAACTTGTAGGTGGTTGGTCGGTAGTTGAGTTGGTGGCGGATCAGGAAGGAACGGCTGGGTTGCTGCTGGGTAGAATCTGGCTTGCCCACTAGGTTGTAGGTGTGCAGGAGAGCAAATTCCCGAATGGCATAACGACTTTCTGCTCCTTCATTCAGGGATACAGGGATGTTGAATTCTGTGTCTCTGTTGTTTTCTGTGACCAGGCTCGGGATGATGCCGCCATTGTCTCTTTGTCGGATCTCATTGTAGGCATAGGTGATGTAAGCATTGTACTTTCCCTTGGGCGAGTGATACCAAAAGCCCGTAACAAATGCGGTATTCTGTGCTTTCAGGGATCGGTAGAGGCCTGTATTGTTGATTCGTTGGTAGTGCAGACTGTAATTGAGGTTTTTGGAAAAATTGCGACTGAACTGCCCCCGAAACATATTCTCCAACTGGGTAGAGCCCTGTGTGAAGAACAAGTTGGTAAATGCCTTGTCGAGTTTGTAAAACGGTAGGTCTGCAGATTCGTAGGTGTACAAATCAAATTGGTGAAAACCAAGGTCCAGCCCGCGTCGGAAGGGCGTCTGGTATTGGAGTGCTTGGTGTGCGGAGCCAAGATTGCCGAGGTGGCCATAGTCTACTTCCTGCATGCGAATGGGGTCGTACTGCTGAAAGTAGTCCATGAGGGTGTCGTTGAACTCGAATTCCTCACCAGGCTTGTCTGCATAGAAATATCGGACGTTCAGCTCATCGTCAAACTCCTCGACGCCGACCTCTGCTACTTGGGAGGTATCCGGACTGCTATTGGGAAGCGGGCGATCCGTCTGTGCCCACAAAGGAGAATTGGCCAACAGCAAACAGCTCCACAAAATGAGGATATGTGAAAAGTGAATTTTCAAGCGAACTGCAGATTGTTTTGCAAAATTTCGTTTGGTGCGTTAAGCATGCAAAGCCAATCGCCGTGCCCATCCCTTCGATGGATCACAACAGCTGGTGGTATAATAACGCGGCCTTGGCATTTTTAGCGTATCCTTTTGTTTGCCTACATATCCAAGATGGCAGGACTCATGCCCATGGAGGAAAAGCCTCCGTCGTGGTAAAGGTTTTGCATGGTGACCATGCGGGTCAGGTCGGAGAACATTGTCACGCAATAATCTGCACAGCTTTCGGCCGAGGCATTGCCCAGTGGAGACATTTTCTCGGCATAGGTGAAAAACTCCTGAAAGCCCTTGACACCGCTGCCTGCCGTGGTCATGGTCGGCGATTGGGAGATGGTATTGACCCGGACTTTTTTGAGTGTGCCGAAGTGATAGCCAAAGCTGCGGGCGAAGGATTCGAGCAGGGCTTTGGATTCGGCCATTTCATTGTAGTCGGGAAACACTCTTTGGGCGGCCATGTAGCTGAGGGCCAGGATGGAACCTCCTTCGTTGATGGCATCCAGTTTGAGCATGCACTGCATCATTTTGTGGAAGGAGACGGCAGAGATGTCAAAAGTTTTGAGCATCCAGTCGTGCTTCAGATCGGTATATGCCTTTTTTTTGCGCACATTGATGGACATTCCGATGGAGTGGAGGACAAAATCGACTTTCCCACCCAGGATTTCCATGGACTTGGTGAAGAGATTTTCCAGGTCTTCCATGCTGGTGGCGTCTGCAGGGATGATCTGGGCTTGCAGTTTTTCTGCCAGATTGTTGATGGCACCAAAGCGCAGGGCCACTGGTGCATTGGTCAGGGTAATTAGGGCACCCTCCTCTACACATTTTTCTGCTACCTTCCAGGCGATGGATTTGTCGTCCAGTGCGCCGAAGATGATTCCCTTTTTGCCTGCGAGTAAATTGTATGCCATAGTAGTTGTTTTTTTGATAAGGCCGTAAAGGTACACTTTGGCATCAAAAATACAAAGAGAGTTCCCCGTGAGATTGGCTCTGCAAAATGGGAAAGGCAAGCGTGCTGAGAAGTGCTGTTGACTTGGTGAAAAGGAGAGATATGATGTGGATGGTCAGATCAGTTGACTGCCAATTTGCCTGGGATGGAGAAAAAGAAGGTACTCCCCTCGTTTTTGACAGATTCCACCCAGATGTTGCCGCCGTATTGACTGACAATCTTTTTGCAGGTTGCCAGTCCGATTCCCGTTCCTTCAAATTCTTTGTTGGTGTGGAGGCGTCGGAACATTTGGAAGATTTCCTCCTTGTGCTCTGGTGCGATTCCGATGCCGTTGTCTTTGATGGAGAAGACGTACTGCTGGTCTTTCTCCTTGCACTGAACGGTCACCTGTGGATTGTCTTGATGGGTGTATTTGACGGCATTGCTGATCAGGTTTTGAAACAGCTGATTGATTTGTGTCTTGTTGGCTTTGATGACGGGCAGATGGCCGATGTCGACCTGGGCATTTTTTTCCTGGATCAATCGGTTGAGGTTGAATGTCACCATTTCGGCGATCTCGCTGGTATTGACCATTTCCAGGTTTTGAGAGGAGCGGATGGCTCTGGAATAATTGAGCAATTCGTCCAGCAAGTTTTGCATGCGCTGGGTGCCGTCCATGATGAAGTTCATGAATTCATTGGCTGTGGGGTCGCTTACTTTGGGGAGGAAGCGCCTCTGCAACAGGCTGGTGTAGGAATTGATGGTGCGGAGAGGTTCCTTCAAGTCGTGAGAAGCCACATAAGCAAACTGTTCAAGCTCTTTATTGGAATCCTCCAACTTCTGGTTCATTTCCACCTGGCGTTGGTTGGCAATTTCCAACTGCTCGTTTTGCTTTTGGATCAAGACGTTTTTTTCTTCTAGTATTTTGTTGTTGGCAAATTGGGTTCGGTATCGGCTGTAAATCATCCACATGATGCAAAGAGACAATATAAAAGCACCGATGAAGGTATTTTTTTGCCAGCGATTGAGCTGTTGGTTCTTTTTGATCAGTGCGATCTCTTTTTCTCTTTTCTGAATCTCATAACTCTTCTTGATGTCACTCATCTTCTGGATGCTGGATTCATTGATGGAGGAATCCTTCATCATCATGTGTTTGTAGAGATAATTGAAGGCCTTGTCGCTTTTGCCAGACTCTCTGTATACGTTGGCCAATACCTTGTAGATTTCGATCTTGCGGGTATTGGAGTTGATGATCTGGGCCAATTCCAGGGATTTGTGTCCAAACTCCAGCGCCTTGTCGTAGTCTTGATTGGCGGTGTAGGCAGTGGCCAGCATTCGGTATGTACTGCAGAGTCCCCATTTGTCTTCGATCTCCTGTCGAGTTTCTACGGCTTGTTTGAGATAATCTATGGCCAAGGTGGTCTGGCCCATTTCCAAGTAATCAGAACCAATGTTTTGGGTGGCATAACAGACTCCCATCTTGTAATTCATGTCTTTGGCCACCTTCAAAGAGTTGAAGTTGTATTGGACAGACAGCTCCGTATTGCCCATTCGGTTGTAGGTGCTTCCGATGGCTGCCAAGGAGGAATAGACCATTCTGGTATCTACCAGCTTTTTGCTGATGCCGAGCGATCGGTCATAATAATCCAATGCACGCTCATAACTTTCCTGGTAAAAAAAGATGGAGCCAATGCCGTAGAGGTTTCGGGCGATGCCCATGGAGTCTTGCAGCATCTCATTGTGGTTGAGCGATTGGATTTGGTTCTGGTAGGCCAATTCGTAGTTGCCCAATGAGTTGTAGATGGAGGCCATTTCGAAATAGACCTGCGCGATGATTTGCTGATCTTTCAGTTGTCCATTGCTGAACTTATCGAGTATGATCTGAAAGTGATCCAAGGCATGGGTATATTCATTCGACTTTTTGTATACTTCTCCCAGATTGCGGTGGTAGCGGACGATCCATGTGAGGTCATTGGCTTTTTGGGAAAGACGCAAGCCCTGCTCAAATGCTTCTATGGCTTTGGGGTAATCGGACTGCTCTCGGTAGGATGTACCCAGATCTAGATATGCTTGGATGGGCGATTTTTTGCTGGAGCCGTTGAGGTAATTCGTTTTAAATTCTCCTGAGTCAGCCACAGCCTTTGTGGAAAAGCCAAGGATGGCCCATCCGATCAGAATCCAACAATGTATTTTAAGAGTAAGCTGCATGGTTTTGGGTACTACAAGCGTCAGTTAAGTAGTCAAGTACGTTGATGTCTATTTTGGGTGTGTACTGCTTGATCTAGTTCGGTTGAGAAAAGTAAAACCCTGCGATACAATTCATACTTATTACGGGTATTCCTTGTGATGGTTGCAGACTTTTCTCAGGGAATGCTTTGGTGCAATGTCTACCCTAAATCGATGGACTTCGTTGTAGGAAGTCGGCTAGGCTCACCAGGAGCTTCATTCGCTTTTTCATGATGATAGAGTTGTTACGCCAGCAAATGCGATTACCCTTTGATGCATTCTCATAAGTCAACAATGGGGGGATAAAATGTGGAGGGGGAATACATTTATGCTTCTAAATTTCCAAAAAATGTACCAAACTCAGAGAGCAGATGGGACAAATGGACGTTAGCAATATGTTTAAGTTAAAGAAATCGTGTTGTTTGAATATTATTCTTAATTAGAATTTTTTATTACCGATAGATTTACCGGGCCCAACTGACAGCGTTATGGCCATATGAGGCAGGAATGTGGATGTATAAACAAAAGGGTATCAGAGTTTTAGCAATTCGCGGGCGTTTCTGACGGCGGATGGAGTGGGAGGGCTTCCGCTCAGCATGGTTGCAATCTCTTGAATCCTCTCTTGACTGTTGAGCAATTTGATGCTGGTAAATGTTCGATTTGATTCAGATTGTTTGAAGACAAAATAGTGGGCATTGGCCTTTACGGCGATCTGGGGGGTATGGGTAATGGAGACCACCTGGTGCTGACTGGCCAGCTCTTTGAGGATGCGCCCCATTTTGAGTGCCACATCGCCTGAGACACCCGTATCGATTTCGTCAAATATCAAGGTTGGCAGCGGAATGGCGCTGGCGACGAGTGATTTGATGCAGAGGGTCAGTCTGGAGAGTTCTCCTCCTGAGGCGACATTCTTGATGGAGCTGAAGCTGCTGCCCTTGTTGGGGGCAAATAAGAATTGTACATCGTCCAATCCGGTGGCGCTCAGCTGTGTGAGGGGATTGATCTGGATTTTGATCCGGGCATTTTCCATGGACAACATCCCCAGCATTTGCTCCACCTTTTGCTCAAATCCGCCGATGACTTTTTTGCGTTTCTGTGACAGCTCTTGGGCCAGCTTGAGCAATGTGGCTTCTTGTTTTTTCAGACTTTTCTCCAGCCGTTCGATTCCGCTGGACAAGTCTTCATAGGCTGTCAGGCGTTGCTGTAGGTCCTCCTGAATTTGCAAGAGTTGGGCAACATCGGCAGCTTGGTGCTTTTTCTGCAGTCGATAGATCAGATCGAGTCGAGATTGTACTTCCTGTATGCGTTCTTCGTCGTACTCCGTTGCTTCGGCGATGGCTTCAAATTCGGACGACAGATCTTGCAACTCGTAGATCAAGCCAGTATATCTTTCGTACAATGTCTCCAGTTTTGGATCGAATCCTTTGATTTGTCCGATGAGCTGAGAGATTTCTTCCAGTTGAGAGATGGACGAATGTTCGCTGTCTGCCAGTTGTCTGTAGGCAGCTCCCAGAGCTCGTTTGATGTCTTCAGAATTGGTCAGACGAGCCAATTCCTCTTCCATTTGTTCTTGTTCCCCGGCGATGAGGGCCGCTTCGTTGAACTCGTTGAGCTGGAAGTTGAGAAAATCCAATTCTTTGTTGGCGGTCTCATTTTGGTGGATGAGGCTGGCCAGTTGCTTTTTGTCTTTTTGGTATTTTCGGAAATGGCTTTGGTAGGCAGCGAGTGCTGTCCCGTTTTTGGCCAGTGCATCGATCATGCGAAGCTGGAAGGAGACGTTGTTGATGTCTCGGGTATCGAATTGTTGGTGGAGGTCGATCAATGCACCACTCAATTGCTGGAGGGTGGCCAGATTGACTGGGGTATCATTGATGAACGCCCTTGACTTACCAGAGGGGGTCAATTCCCGTCGGAGGACGGTGTCGGTCTCGTAATCCAGGTCATGCTCCTCGAAAAATGGCTGTAGCTGGTAGTGTTCAATGTCAAAATGGCCTTCTACGACGCATTTGCGTTCGGTATTGTGCAGCATTTTGGTATCTGCTCGTTTGCCCATGATGAGCCCCAGTGCTCCCAACAATATGGACTTCCCCGCCCCGGTTTCTCCAGTGATGATGGTCAACTCCTTGGAAAATCGAATTTCCAGTTCGTCGATGATGGCGTAGTTTTTTATGTGCAGCCGTTGGATCATAGTGTGCAAATGTAGACACTACAAACGAATTTTTGAAAAAATACCTGACTCTTCTACTTCAAAGGGTGAAGTCTTGATGGGCAGTGGGGAGGTTGTTGTGTTGTAAGTGGAAAGTGGTGAAGAACGGAGTCATTGCTGGAGATCGATCGAATGCATTTGTAGAGTGTCCCCTATTGGTTTAGTTGCTTCTGAACGGCGAGTACTTCTTCCAAAGGCAAGTCTAGAAAGGCAGCGATTTGTTGTGGGGTGAAAGAGGTATTGATGAGCATTGCTTTGATTCTTTTGAATCGCTCATTGCCTTCTCCTGTTTGCTCCCCTTTGGCAAATCCTGTTTGATACAGTGTATCCTCCTCAATGTCATAAAGAATCGGCATGTCTTCTATCAATTTTGTTGTCAATAACTCTAATTTACGCAACCTTGCCAACAATGTCAACTGTGTCAGATAGCGGGACAGTTCTGAATTGGAAGAGCAGATGTCTCGCAGCTTCTGGATGATCAAATATAGAGTAGGCTCGATCTGCTCTTTTTTCAGTTCTGCCAACAAGGCCAATACCACCAGTTCTGGAACTTGTGACTCCAAGAGTTGCATTGGGTCTATTTTGTGAATGTTCAAGACGTCGTATCGACTGAATACTTCCTCCTCGTTGAGTTGTCGAGCCGTTCGGAAAGTTCCAGTTCCCAAGTAGATGACAACATGACGAATGGGAAGGCGGTACTTGCGCAGCATCAGGCCATGGTATTCTGCCATCCGGTACAGCATCTGAGGGTCGCGCTTCGTCTGAAATTCGATGTGGAGCAGAGAGACAGCCCCATCTTCCATTTCCAACTGATAAACCAAGTCCATTTCTCGTTCGAGCGTCTTGCTGAGTTTTGTGCCAATGGCCTTGTGAGAACGAATGCGAAACCCCAGCTCCTGCTCCAGAAGTGGTAAAAAGATGGCTTCCGCATTCTCCTTCAAAATGCGGTCGTAAATGTTCCCTTTGTCAGGCGATTTCTTGGATGGAGACATGGCGTTGGTTTTGAGCATCGGTCAATACAATTGACAACGCCCTTGCATACAAATGGTGGTCAGAAGGATAGCTGATAAATATAAATTATTTGTTGTAAAAAATAAAATTAATTGTGTTTTTGATGATGTGGTAAAGCCAGTTTCTCTTTGGGAGGAGGATTGACAGATAGAACCACTGGAGAAATAGAAGGAATGGTTTACTGAATGCCCTTGAGAAAGGCAGGATCGATTTGGGTTCCTCGTTGCTGGGCCATTTGGACATCTTGGCGGGCCTCTGCCATCCTGTTTTGTCGAGCCAGTATCTTGGCACGCTCGTAGAAAAAGACCCCCATGGAGGCGTCCAACTCGATGGCCCGATTCAAATCGGGCAGTGCAGCAGCATCGTCTCCCAACTGGCGCTTTACAATGGCTCTCTCATAGTAAATAGCGGCATAATATGGGTCCAATTCGAGGTACTTGTTGTGGTCTTGCAGGGCTTGCTGAAAGCGTCCGGTTTTGGTGAAAATCAGCGAGCGATTCAAGTAGAGGTTTTTGAAGTCAGGGTCGATCTTTTCTGCTTGGTTCAAATCCAATAGTGCTTGGTCCAGTTGTCCGAGAGTGGCTTTGGCTGCCCCTCTGTTGACCCAAAACTCGACCTCATCGGCATTGAGTTCTATGGCGCGATCGTACTGTTCCAAGGCCTGGGCGGCATTGCCCATGTCGAAATAGGTCTTGCCAAGGCTGTTGTAAGGGTTGGGCTTGTCCGGAGCCAATTTGATGGCTTGTTGGTAATCTCGCAACGATTGTTGGTAATCCTTTTGGCTTCGCCAATAATTGCCCCGATTGCCCCAGGGAAGAGCAGTCTTGCTCCCGCTTTCGATGACGTGGGTCCACAAAGTATCTCCATTTTCCCAAATCCTGATCTGCTGATGGGTCATGTAGGCAAACACGAGCAAGTAAATGGCACTTCCTCCATAGGCGATCAGACTCAGGTCGGGTTTCTTTTCGATCAATCGGTCAATTCCCCAGGCCATGAGAAAAAACAAGCCCAAATAGGGAATGTAGGTAAATCGATCTGCCTTAAATCCTTGCCCAGCTGCCAATATCTGCAAGACAAATACAACATTGAAAAGGAAGACAGCCCAAGCAAAGACCACTGCCCTCTGCTGTTTTTGAAATGCCAGATAGATCCATGCCAAGATGGGCAGTACCCCCAATGGTGCTGCATAAAACATCCAGCCCAATTCCCTGGGATAGGGGTAGAGTGGCAACATCTCATAGGGGAAAATGCATTTCGCCATATAGGTGCAAAATGAATAGGCTCCTACCAGCAATCGTTCGAAGATGTTGTATTGGGTGGGGTCTTCTGAAGAGATGGTCTCTGCGTTGGCCAGTACCACAATCCCCAGGATGCCCACCAACAATGAGAGCGCAAAGTAGGGAATCTTTTCTGTCAGCCGCTGCCATTTCAAAGGACGCTCAAAGTAGTAGTCAAGGGCCAGGAAGGTCAACGGCAAGGCCACCGCTTGGATTTTGGACAGCAACGACAGGGCAAACAGCAGCAGGATGATCGCAAACAATCGCCCCTTGTTCCTGGCAGCCGCCTGCAAGTATTTGATATAGTAATAGGTGGCAGCCAAATAAAAGGCACCAAACAAAACGTCCTTTCGCTCAGTTACCCAGGCCACCGATTCCACCCGCATGGGATGAATCCCAAACAACAGCGCACCAATCATGGCAGCGGTGGGACTCAGCCGGAGCAAGAGCAAGATGCGGTAGACGAAAAAGACACAGATGAGGTGCAGCAACAGATTGTTGAGGTGGAAAACAAAGGGCTCCAAACCAAAAAAGTGCTTCTCCAAGGCAAAGGTGAGAATCGTCAGTGGATTGTATCCACCAATGACGTGGTCACTGAAAATGGCTTTGACACTTGCCCAGTCAAACACCTCCAAGTTGGGATTTTCCAAGATGTTGACATCGTCATCCCAGTTGACAAATTGATTGGACAAACTGCCATAAAAAACGGCAAAGGTGAGCGTCAGCACAATGGCAATCTTGATCAGATGGTCGCTGTTTTGCCAAAAGGAGGGAGCTTTGGCAAGCTTGGATGCTTTGCGGCTTTTCTTGCTGCTTTGTTTCTTTGTTTTTTTGGACATGCTGCAGTGCGATTTCGAAATGCTCAAGTCATCTGGTACTTCAACGCCCTATCACATCGATTCATTCTCATTGAGCATTCTCTACTTCCTCTGTACGTACTCAATCGATACAGGATACGTTCAGGGTAGAATTTGTAGAAAGTCGAAGTCAAATTACCGAATTTCCGTCGCTTGTCAAAAGAGAGATCACCACTTCTGCCATGGCTTCCTCCGTACTCTGGCGGGCAATGTGTACTCGTGGGCAGCCCAATTGCCGGAGTGCTTCAGCTGTCGTTTGTCCAATGGCGACGACCTCTTGTTGATCCTTGAGCGGATATTGCTGAAGAAAATAGCGGGCGTTCAAAGGGCTGGTAAAGACCAGTAGATTACAGTCCGGAATGTTGGTGTCCCTTTTGGGGGTATTTCGATAGACCACCAAATCAATGGCCTGAATGTAGCCTGTCAACAACCGTTGGATGGAGCGGCGGGAATGGCTGGCTCTTGGAAACAGCACTTTTTGGTTGGCTGCGCGCAGCAAAAAGGCCTTGGCCGTTTCTTCCGGATTGCCTGTGCCGGAAAAGTCTACTCTGCCCGCTCGTTGCTCCAACGCCCGAGCAGTTGCTGCACCCATGCCTGCCAGTCGGATGTGTTCCGGCAGGGGAGTGATCCATTGGTCAAAAAAGAATTGGACTCCTTTCTGGCTGTAAAAAAAGAGCCAGTCACAGTCTGGAAGCTGAAAAAAGGGTAAGGGGTGAAACTGAATCATCGATTCATCAAACAACTCAATGTCATGGCCGTCGAGTGCCCTGCGAAAGGCACTGTCTGCAGCGAGTGGTCGACTGATGAAAATTCGGGTTCTCACCAAGCTTTTCGCTTTTTGAGTTCGGTGATTTGGGCCAGGTGATGGCGCCCATGCCAGGCATACATCGCTGCTGCTTCGTACAGATTCATGCTCGACTTGGAGGCAGGATGAAAAAATTGTCTGTCAAAGTCTTCCTCACTCATGTTGCGCAACATCATGGTCCAGCGGCGGTGCAAAGAGGCCAGCAATTGAAGGGAAATGTCGACAGGGGCCCGTTTGCCATCTTCCAATTCGGCCCAGCGATCCTCGTGGTAGGGGCGAATGGTGGGGTATTCTTCTGTCAGGGTCAGTTTGAAGCGGATGATGCTGTTCATGTGACTGTCGGCCGTGTGGTGAACGACTTGGCGAACTGTCCAGCCTTCGGGGCGATAAGGGGTATCCAATTGCTCTTGGCTCAAGCCATGGACCGCTTCTGCCATTTGACCGGGAAGTTGCTCGATGGCTTGTATGTAGCCTACGGCCAGCATTTTACTTCTCTCCATGGGCAGTTGAAATCTACCGATGGGGTAGCGAAGTTCTTCGATTTGGGTGTTGGATGGACTCAGCATTTTGTATTGATTGAGGTAGAGGTAATGAGGCTCAAATTTGTGCCTGCAATCTGTCGTACAAATCATCTGCCAGATTGAAATGGGTACTGGAAGAGATGTTGATGCTGACCAGGGGAGCATCCCAGCTTTTGGCATAGGCAGCATATGCATGGTAGTTTCCCATCTGATCTCGCTCGCAGTACGCACCGAGTGGAATGTGGCAGCCTCCCTCCATCTTTTGCAACAGTCGCCTCTCCACATTGGTCAGGATGGCCACATCGGACTGGTGAATGTGCCGAAGCATCCGCCGGATGGGAAGATTGTCCTTGCAGGTTTGCAGGGCCAGCACTCCCTGGGCAGGGGCCGGGACAAATTCTCTTGGATGCAGACGGATCACTTGTACTCCTTCTGGTTCCAACTGCAGGCGTTCCAAACCGGCAGAGGCCAATAGAATGGCGTCAAATTGGCCTTCTTGTAGCTTTTTGATGCGCGTAGGGACATTGCCTCTGATGTCTTTGAGTTGGACGTCGGGGCGAAGGTGCAACATCTGTGCTTTGCGGCGGGCAGAAGAAGTGCCTACGACGGCATTGGGGGGCAGCCGAAGGGTTGCTCCTTGGTCGATGACCTCTTGTCGGATGATCAAAGAGTCGGTTGGATTGGCCCTGGACGAGACAGCTGTGATGCACAGGCCTTCCGGTTGGCTGGTTGGCAAATCCTTCATGGAATGGACAGCCAAGTCAACGTCGCCTCTCAGAAGTGAATCTTCAATTTCCTTGGTGAAAAATCCCTTTCCCTCCAACTTGTCAAATCCGAGATGTTGGATTTTGTCTCCCTGGGTTTTGATGATTTCGAGCCGGGCTTTTACGCCCAGGGCTGTGAGTCGGTCGAGGACGTAATTGGCTTGCCAAAGGGCCAGACGGCTGCCTCTGGTACCGATGACAACAGTAGGCGTTTTGATTTCTGACATGGTCGTATATTGAGCCGCAAAGATACGGAATCCTGTGCAGCCCACTGCCATCGACTGCCTTTGTTTTGAAGATTCCATGACAGAATTTTTTCCCCAAGCCAATCGCTGCTTCCTCAACCGCTGCCAAGGCCGCAAAAAGCTACCATTTCACAGGAAAACGAAGGACGAACAGAGGAGGCCACGTGATTTTCCACCCAAAGATCGAAATTCAAGCCTCTGCTTAGTACCTTTGTATCCATGAAAATGTCAGCCAGACAATTGAGTGAAATTTTGCACGGTACTTTGGAAGGTGACCCGGACGTGATGATCAGTGGTCCGAGTAAAATCGAGGAGGCAGTCAGCGGGACCATCTCCTTCCTGGCCAATCCCAAGTACGAGCCATACGCCTACACAACGCGTGCCTCTGTGCTTTTGGTCAATCGCCAGTTTCAGCCTGCTCAACCCATTGCCGCCACCCTCATTCGGGTAGATGATGTATATGCCAGCATTGCCTTTCTCTTGGAGAAATTTGGTGGGCAGGTTGCCCAAGAACGTGGCATCGATGAGCACGCTTTCGTCCATTCGGATGCTGTATTGGCAGAGGGAGTGGCCGTTGGAAAGTTTGCCATTGTGTCGGCAGGTGCCTCAATTGGTGAGGGGAGTACCATCTATGGACAAGTGTACATCGGGACAGATGTGCAGATTGGCCGCAACGTCACTCTCTATCCTGGGGTAAAGATATACGCAGGCTGTCAGATCGGCGATGATTGCATCATTCACTCCAATGCGGTGATCGGGAGCGATGGCTTTGGCTTTGCGCCACAGGAAGACCAGACCTACAAAAAGGTGGCACAGATCGGAAAGGTGATCCTGGAAGACCAAGTAGAAATTGGGGCCAATACGGTCATTGACCGAGCCACAATGGGGGCAACCATCATTCGGCAGGGATGCAAGTTGGACAACCTCATCCAGGTCGCTCACAATGTGGAAGTCGGCCCCCATACGGTCATCGCTGCCCAAGCTGGGATCGCGGGGAGTACCCGCATCGGGGCCAATTGCATGATTGGAGGCCAGGCTGGATTTGTCGGACACATCGAAATTGCCAAGGGGACAAGGGTACAGGCCCAAAGTGGGGTGGCTGCTCCCATCAAGGAAGAGAACAAGGCCGTGTACGGATCGCCTGCCCTGCCTTATGCCAATTATTTGAAATCCTACGCAGTCTTTAAACAACTGCCCGATCTCTACAAACGCATTCGCGAACTGGAAAAAAAGCTCGAAGATTGAAAACACTCTTGATTTTTGACATAGACGGTACTTTGCTGCATTCCAATAAGATTGACAGCCAATGTTTTGCCACTACCTACGAACAGCTCTACGGAAAGCCATTTCCCTCCATCGACTGGAGAAACTATCCCCATGTCTCTGATACCACCATTTTTGGCGCTGTCATTCAGGAGCACTTTGGGCGGGAGCCAGAGCAGGAGGAAGTTCGCATTTTTCAGGATGCCTTTGTGTCGATGATTGAAGAGCGCCGCAGGGAAAAACCAGGGGATTTCATGGAGGTTCCATCGGCTCGGTCCACCTTCGAGCGCCTGTTGGCAGATGATCGCTACGTGCTGGGGATTGCCACTGGTGGTTGGGAACGTCCAGCCCGGGTCAAATTGGCCCACATCAACTTGCCAACCGACGCACTGATCATGAGCTTTGCCGATGGAAAGTTGACACGGGAGCACATCATCCAGGATGTCTTGGACGAAGTGGCCCGCCGTTCCATTCCCATCCGTCGGACCGTCTACATCGGTGATGCCCCCTGGGATGTACGCACCACCCGCAACATGAGCATGCCCCTCGTCGGCATCCGGCGTCGGGGCGATATGCAGCACTTGCACGAACTGGGTGCCTCTCATGTGTTGCAAGACTACAGTGATTTTGACGCCTTCATTCAGGCAACTGAACAGGCGCAAGTGCCTATTTAGACATCTATTTTTACCTCAAAAAACAATACAATGAAAAACCAAACCTCCCAACAACTCCTGGGCTCGCTGTGCCTCTTCCTGTCCTGTATGCTTTGGGCTTGTGGCTCCGGGTCGAGCTCTTCCGACCCCTCAGCGCCAGAGATGCTGTCCGCAGCAGCCCCCGCTTCCTCCAACGGCTTTCAGATCGTGATGCAAAACCAGTCGACCCAATTTGCCAACAGCGACATCTACTGGACAGCCGTTTGCCAAAACCAATCTGGTGCCTATTGCTACATCGACAGCACTGGAAGCCTGATTCCTATGTCGCTTGCCGACAACACCGTTTCCCTGGGGACAGCCAAAAATTGCAATGATACCACCACCTTTGCCAACTACTCCTACCCATTGGCCAGCCTGGATACCCTGTCGATCCCCGGTGGCTCTTACATCAACAGTGCCATTCTGTATCTATCTGTGGACAGCTTTTTGCCCATTTGTGTCAATAAAAACAGCGCTGGGGTGATTACCTACGCTCCTCCCAGCTTCTCCAATCCGTCGCTACAGGGATACAACACAATTTTTCAGGCAGTCGAATGGACCTATAACATCAATGCCGACAATACCCTCAACATCAATACCACCAATGTGGACGAAGTGGGGATGATGATCCTATTGGAATTGCAAGACAGCAACACCTTGGACAGCGTCGGCTTCAAAGTCAGCCGGAGCAATCTCATTCAACAGTTTGCCGCTTGCCAAGACACCAATTTCCGCAGTTTGATCATCCCTGGCACATCCGGTGATACCTTGCGGATTCTCTCTCCAGAGCACGTCATGGCTGGCATGGGCATTTCCAGCAATGTGGTCCAGTACTTCAATGATTTTTACACAGACTACATTGATGACTGTTGGACCTTCTACAACAACAAAACCATCACCATCTACAACAACAGCAAGAGCTTTACCGGGAAGTTGATGCGGGATACATTCTTCTTCAATCCAGGAACAACATTTGGCAGCCCTGCTTTCTTTTTCACCAAACCGAGCAGCTCTGATGTTCTATCTGCCAGTGGAGAGTTTACCGAGGGAAGTACCGACCAAAAGAATGTTGGCAAAGTGATTGCCTCTGCCATTTACCGGACAGTCTTTATGGAAAGCCCGAGCGACCCCAGTGACAGTTGGTGTGGCAGCAGCATGAAGCAAAAGTACTTTACCAATGCCCCCATCAATTACTATGGACTCCTCTTGCACAATGGCAGTCATCAAGGGCTTTGTTATACCTATGGCTACAGCGATGTGTGCAGTGAAAGCGCCAGCCTGGCTAGTACGACAACGCAGCAGGTGACCTTGCGCATTCGGGATTGATGAGAAAAAAGCATTGCTCCCAAAAATATCTTCAAGCGAATTGGAATATTCAGAATAATGAACTATTTTTGCCTCTCATTTGTAACGATAAGTGCCAATAACGATTGGCAATACAAATGAGAAGAAACATAAAGTGTTGATTTTCAATACTTTGACCGAGTAGCTCAGTTGGTAGAGCATTTGACTTTTAATCAAAGGGTCCCGGGTTCGAGCCCCGGCTCGGTCACCAAAAGCCCAGCAATTTGCTGGGCTTTTCTTTTTTCCATTCTTTAGAACTTTTCACTTTCCACATCTGCAGTTGCCCAAGAGGCTTCACAGGGAACAGAGGATGTTTTCATTCGTTCCTCAAGCTGTCAATGGGGTTGGCAATGGCGGCCTTCACGCTTTGGAATCCCACGCTGATGGCCGCAATCAGGCCAATGGTCAAGGCGGCAATGACAAATACCCACCACTCGATGTCAATTCGGTAGGCAAAATTTTCCAGCCAACTGTCCATGCCATACCAGGCCAAGGGAACGGCCACGACAAAGGCAATGAGGAGCAATCGGAAGAACTCCTTGGACAGCATTGCTACAATGCCCAGCACAGAGGCTCCCAAGACCTTGCGAATTCCGATTTCCTTGGTACGTTGCTCTGTGATGAAACTCGCCAGTCCAAACAACCCAAGGCAAGACACAAAGATGGCCAATATGGTAAAGAGCAAGGCGATCTTTCCAATTCGTTGTTCCGCATCGTACATCTGTTGGAAGGCATCGTCCATGAACTCATACGCAAAGGGCTGACCGGGGGTGATCTTGCGCCAATTGCTCTCTATGTCGGCCAGCAGTTCTCGGCTGTCAGCTGCGTCGTAGCGGACGGAAATGTTTCCGGTGGAGTTGCCGAGGAACATACTCATGGCTCCAATGTTGTCGCGCAGACTGTTCCAGTGAAAGTCCTTGACAATGCCAATGAGGCGATAAGCCATGAAATCTTCGGGACGTGTCGAGCCAGTCATGCTGCCGCGGAGGGTGTAAATTTCCTGTCCTTCCGCCTTGTCAAAACCAAACTTTCGGGCTGCTGTCTCATTGAGAACAACTGCCAGGCTATCGTTTGGCCGACCATTTTCAAAAAATCGACCTTCTGCCAATTCGAGCTGGAGCGTCTTGAGATAATCCACATCTACCGTCCAATTGGCCATGTTGATCGCTTGGTCTTGATTTAGATTTCTGCTTTTGGAAAAGACCATATTGCTGCGATTCGAAGGCACAGGCAGATAAGAGCTGACAGTGGCACTTTTGACCCCAGGCATTTGCAAAAGTTCTTGTTTGAATACATCCACTTGATTGCCCAATGAATAGGCGTCTTTGACGATCAATACTTGCTCCTTTTGAAAGCCCAGCTTTTTGTTTTGTATGTAGTGGAGTTGGTGGTACACCAAAGTAGTGGCAATGATCAAAATGGAGGAGGTGGCGAATTGGAAGACCACCAGAGAACCGCGGATGCCTTTCCGGCCTGTCTTTTGGTTGAGCTGCCCCTTGATGGTGCGAAGAGGCTGGATGGCTGTGAGGAAAAGTGCCGGATAGCTCCCGGCAAGCAAACCGATGAGTAGCCAAGCTCCTAGGGTACACAAACCAAAGGTCAATAAATTGTCGGGCCAGCTGATTTGACTGCCTGTCAGCTCACTGAACCAGGGTAGGGTCCAATTGACCAAATTGAAGGCCAATAGAAATCCAATGCCCGTCAACAAGATGGATTCACTCAGGAACTGGCCAATCAGGTGCGACTTCATGCCACCCAGTACTTTGCGCATGCCGATTTCTTTTGCTCTTGTTGACGAGCTGGCGGTGGTCATGTTCATGTAATTGACGCAAGCAATGAGCAGTACGAACAGGGCAATGGCACTGAAGATCCACACGTACTGTATGCTGCCGTTGGCCGTCAGTTCAAAGTCTAGGTCGGAATACAGGTGGATGTCTTTGAGGGCTTGTAGATTGCTGCGAGCATACTGTCCCGTAGCCTCAAAATCTTCCAATGCCATTCCCATGACCTCTTGGATGGAGTAGGAAAGTTTTTCGCGAGAATAGGACAGAAACTTGTCTCGAAAGTTCTCCACATTTGTCCACTTCTGCAGCAAAAGATAGGTGTGGAAATTGTTGTTGGCAGCCCACAGAGGAGGAGCATTCTGGACCTCTTCGTTGCCATTCATGGCCAAGATGAGATGGGTCGAAAAGTGGGTATTGGAAGGGATGTCTTCGAAGACTGCACTTACCTTCCACGGTTCTGTACTGGCACCGAGCAAAAGTGGTTGACCGATGGCCAGCTGATGGGAGCCAAAGTATTTTTCGGCAGCCGTGCGAGAGATGGCAATTGTGTTGGGATCGCGCAGGGCAGTCCGAGCATTGCCTTCCAGTAGCGGGCAGGGAAACAGTTGGAAGAAGGCGCTGTCGGCGTGGTACAGATTGAGTTCTTTGAAGGACTTTTGTCGATCTCCAGGACGGCGGACTGTGATGCTACCTTGTGCCCTGATTCGACAAAATGCCTGAACTTCTGGTAGCTCCCGATAGGAGTCCGGTCCTACATTGGCGTCGGTCACTGCCATATTCAAGCGGGCCTTCCCAAAATTGATGTCAATGACAGGGCGGACAATGCGTTCCTGATTGGGGTTCCAGCTTTCGTAATTGCATTCATGGTATACATACAGGACAATCAGCAGGCAACAGCTGATGCCAATGCTCAAGCCAGCGAGGTTGATGAGGCTGGCAAATTTGTATTTCAAAAAATGTCGAAAGGCTGTCTTGAGATTGTTTTTCCACATAGTGAGACTGATTCGTTTTCTCCAAATTTTTCCAATCGCTGTGCCAATATACTAACTGTTTGTTTATCAGTTTTTTAGAAAATGAGGCTGGGTTGTTACTGTTCATTTTCGAACACCCTTGTGCGCCAAAACCGGACAGAATCGAACAGATGCACCTCTCTAATCAGCAGGCCGGATGCGAACCTCTTTGACTGCTTCCCGTCCATTGAGAGTTGGAAAATACATCTCTTCTGCCTTGGCTGGGTTGAGGTGGTAGGTCCCTGCAAAACGAGGGAGTAGGGGGAGGCGAAAAACATGCTCACCAGCTGGCAAGTCCCGACAGAAAATCGCTGCCTTTTCTTTGAACTGTTCTCGGTATACTTCGTAGCGACTCCTGCTGCCAGCTTGTTTGGCATGGGCACAGCCTGCCGGAATGGGTACCTCTACCATCACGTATTCCATGTCCTGCTCGTTGCGGACGGTTACCTGCAGTTGGGTCTGTTGGCCAGCAATGAGTTCGTTGACCTCCTGTCCATTTTGCCAGAAGGAACTGCTGACTTCAAAATCTTTGCTGCGAGCATTCTTTGCCTCCTTCCAATACGTCTGGGTGAGACTGATGAAAATGGCTCCTCCTCCTTTCTTTGTCAGTTTGATTTTTGGCAAACTGGACAACTTGGCTTGGAAGGGGAATTGCGTTGCTTGCAGTTGCCGATCTGCCTCGATGGTCAATTGGGGGCCTTGCAGGAGATTTTCTTGGGTGAGCAATAGATTGGGCAGCAGCACATTGAGAAGGCGAATGGTAGCGATGGTGTTGTACCAAAAGGATCGTTTCTGGGTGCGCAAAAAGTACAGCTCAATTCCATCCAATAGATCGTCTTGCTTTGTCCCTTGCAAGATGCTGTAGGCGAGCAGGGTGGTTTCCAAGTTGTTGTTGAACCAGTCGTTTTCTTCTCCACCCCAATAAATGCCTCCATAGGCCGTTTCTCTTTTCTTGGCCAGAAGACTGTCCAGAGACCATTCCATCTTGTGTTGCCCTCGCAAATGCATCAGGCTCAGCTCCTGTTGCAAGCTGGGATCCTCCAATGTCTCCTCTAGCTGGATGATGTAGGTGCGGTAGTCGACTTTTTGGTCATAGGCCGAGAGGAGTTGCAAGCTTCGCAGGCGTTCATCGATGGACATCCCAGGCAAGCTTTCGCGAATGTGGTTCAAGGCGGTCTTGAGATTGGGCGTCGCAAACCCAGCCTTTTGGGCCATCAGCAAGGCATTGGTGATGTGTGGGCTCATGCGGAAATCCGATTCGTTGCCAGGCCACCATCCCCAAAGGCCATTGTCATTTTGTGCCTTTCTGAGTTTATTGATGCCCTTTCTGATCCACTCATCCTTGTCAAATGGCTGCCCCAAGGATCGCTTGATCTGCCGCGCCCAGATCAGTCCCATCAACTTGCTGGCCGTCTGCTCGTTGCAGCCATGCGGATACTGGATCAAGTAGTCCAAGCTCCGGGTAAACAAATCCAATCGGCTGGAGCTGGCGTGTATTTTTATGGGCCCCAGATTGGGATCGAGGGACAATTCCAGGGTCGTGTCTCCCCTCAAAATCAGAAATTGCCCAGTGGATTCTTCTACACCCTTTCTAAGGATTGGGATTTTGCGAGACTCCCCGTCCATGTATGGCCCCATGTCCACTTGGTAGCTGACCTGCAAACTGTCCTTGTCATCCTCAGCCTGGATCAATTGGTACTGGCTGAGATTTTTTTGTACCCATTGAGAGCTGTTTTGTAAGATGTTGTCTGCTTGCTTGAAGGTGGTCTGCAACTCCAGCGAGTCCTCTGTATAGTTGAGAACTTTGCCGACGATTTGACTTTCGTCCCCTTGGATCAAAAAACGGGGCAAGCTCAGTTGGGCAGCCAGTTGGCGATAGGCCTTTACCTTGGATCGGGCCATGCCTGCTTTCAATTTTGGCCCCATCCCCAGCACATAGGTATTCCATCCCGTCAGGTCATCGGGAAAGGTGGCTTGAAAGGTGGCCTCTCCCTTTTTGTCGCTGATCAGCTGGGGTTGCCAGTAGGCGTAGTCTCTGAAGTTGTTGCGCAGGGGCTCAGCGGGGGGCATGGGCAGGCCGCTCTTGTTGGTGTAAATGAGGATGACAGGCAGAGAGTCCTCAGAAAGCTGGCGCTGTTGGGCTTGCTTGGCAGAGAGAAATTCCAGGCTGGCAATGAGCTGTTGGGCTTGGAGTTTTTTCAGCAGTTGAATGCTGGCCCTGCGTTTTTCACCATCTATCAAATAGAGATATTGTTTTTCTGTGGCCTTCAGACCATCGGAGTCTTCTGTAAATGCATTTCGAGACAGATCAGACAGATTGGCACTTTCCGCTTCGCTTTTTTCTTTCTTGCGGGCTCTAGAGTAGCCTGTCACCACCACATACTCCGCCAAATGCACAGAATTCTCTTCCAAGTAAATGTCCAGTCGTGCGTCCATGTACTCCGACAGCTGTATTGTGGTATCAGACATCCCAATGTAATTGACCGTCAGTTCTGTGACATTGGCGGGCAGTTCGAGTTGATAAAAGCCTTCGAAATCAGTGGCGGCACCCAGGCCCAATTCTCGATTGTAGACATTGGCTCCGATCAGGACTTCCTCGGTCTCGGCTTCTATCACATAGCCGTAGATCATTCGCTTGCCAGCTGAATAGGGAAAGAGCAAGTCTTGTCGTGCTTGGGAAAGTCGGTAGGCTTTGTCGCCGTAGGGAATGGTGTCTGCTTGGGAAGCAGTTTTGGGGAGTCGGCGGAGCCAATACTGGCTGGGGTCGCGTTGGATGGGGACATCCTCCCAGTTTTCATACAACAGATGACCTACTTGTGGATTGATTGTGCGCTCCTTGTAATGGCCATCCTGTCCGATCAGCCGCAGGGTGTAGCTGCGATCAGACAGGTCGGAGAGGTAGCGGATGTTGGGGAGGAAAACGAGGAAGGAATCTCTTTGCCAAGACAGCACCAAGGCCAGATTCAAGCTGTCGTTGGGACGTTGCTTGAATTGATAGGCCCCTGTTTGTGCCGATATGTTTGCATAGGTGTATCTGTCGTAGCGAATGCTGGAATCCCTGGTGATGGAGGTCGGCAGATCGTCTGCATTTTTGATGAATTGCCCTGGATGGAGAACACGTTTGTGGTCTTTGAGCTCGACCGTTTCGGGCCAATCGATTCCATACAGGCGCTCTCGTTGGATGTCGATGTCGTAGCCATAGCCCGATTCAAATAGAAATTTGCTTTCAAATCCACCATGTAGTTGGTAGCGGATGACCTGTCCATCTTGGAAGGGGCCTGTACAAAAATAGTCTTTGTGCCGTTTCCATTTTTTCTGTATGGGCGTTTGGAAGCTTCTGATGTGGTGATCGCCTTGCTGGAGGGTGTGCCATCCAAAGCCTTTTTTGCGCAGAAAAAACAAGTGCCTCTTTACAAAAGCATATTCGTAGCTGGTCAATTCTGGTGGCCGCTCGTGGTAGGTGATGCCCGCAGTTTCCAATTCCTGATCGGTGGCATCTGCCCGGATGGACAACTCCAACTTTTGCCCTTTGCTCATCCACACACTGTCCAACACATAGTGTCTGTCCCTGGTGCGCAGTTCGATAAAGTTGTAGCCCGGCTGTCCAATGAAGCTGTACGGTGGCTGGTCATCGGTTTCGCTGTAATAGACCAATTTTTTGTTGCAGTAGATCAGGTAGATGGCCTCTGTTTGGCCCTCTGACACGACATAGGGTGCAAATTGAGCGACCTCCTTTGGCCCTTCGGCGGGAATGTAGATGGTATGGAGCGTTTTCTGGGGAAATCGGATTTGGTAAAACAATTCTTGGTCGACCCCTAGGCGTTTGGCTGATGATTCTTTCATGGGCAATTGCTGCTCCCTGAAATCCCACAGGAGATGCTTCAAATATGGATGGTACTTTTTGGGCGATTTGCCTGACTCGTAGGAAATGTCTGGTGCCCTCACTGGCAGTTGATCTTGAAACTGGGCATTGGTGGCAGCGGCGAGTAGATTGACCCCTTGGACAGGACGACCCTCTTGCTCCACTTTGATCTTTACCGTGACATCCTGCCCTGGGACGATGTCGCTCGCTTGTTCAACACTGATGTCGAGCTTGTTTTTGTAATGGACATAAGTGGCTTGGGAGGTGAACGGTTTTCCACCCCATAGGTAATAGATGTACAGCTGGTAGGATTTTCCGGCCTTGGCCTTTTGTCTGAGCTGAAAGCGATCGGCTTGGCTCTGGCCTGTTGTCAGCAACTTTTGTTCTCGATACAATTCGTATTTAAATGGAAGCATGCGCGGGTTTTTGATGCGCACCCAAAGAGAGTCCCCCCTGTGCAGTCCCTCCTGTGCAATCGGACGAGACTCTTGGCCAGGCATCCATTCTACCTGTACAGAATCCTGGGTGAGTTGAAGGACGTATCTATACGTAGCGCCGTTGAGGGGGTATTGGAAGGGGAGGGTGACCATGTGCTGATGAGACTTTCTTGCATGCTGGATGTGAAGGATGGCAGGCACATTGCGCTGTGAATCTCTGCCGGTGTATGTTCCTTTGAGGAAAGGCCCCTCCATGCTGAGTTCCAGCAGCTCCTCATTTTTGCTTGGGACCTGGTAATCCAGTCGAACGCTTTTCCGGTGCGTTTCCCCATCGGCGGTGGTGAAGGTAGCTTGGATGTCGATGGGAAGGCTGGCCAGGGGGAAGATGGAATCCGGGATGGGGATGACGGTTGGGCCGGGAAAGTCGATGGATTGTCGATGTGTCCACAGTTCTCTTTTGAGCAGGAGTCGGTCGCTCGCAATTTTGGCTGTACTGATGGGGCGATCCCATCTGCGAAAGTAGGCCGTTATGTCGAGCTGTCCCTCCGTGGCGGACAGCCCGTTGGCATAGTCGGTTGTAGCGATGAGTTGTACTCGCTTTTCTTTTTGGTCAAAATTGGTTTGCAATTGGAGGTCAAACGTCAGCGCATCCAGTTGGTAATCGGCATAGGTAAAGAACTGACTGAATACATGACTTTGCTTTTTCAGATCGTAAAAGGACAGGTAATGTGCTCTGTCGAGTTGGAGTTGGAGTGAATCGTGCAGGACGATCTCAGCGAGGTATTGTCCTTTGGGGCTGGGGGAAATGCTGCGACGGTATTTTTGTCCGAGCCGAACTTGCAATGGTCGGGAGAGTGGCTTGCCCTTTTTGTTGGTCACGTAGCATTTGACCAAAAGGGTGTCTCCGGGACGGTACCTGGGTTGGTTGATGGCGATGTAGCCTTGGTAGATTTCTCCTTTGTCTCGCTCGCGAAAAAAAGCACCATCTTGAACCCAGTATTTGGTTCTCCAATACAACTGCTTTGCCCATCGAACGGGGTGGATGCCGAACTTCTTCTTGGGACGTTTGCGAGAGCCATATCGTTTCTTGGACTTCAGATGGTAGCGCGCACTCATCCCTCCGACCTCTACCATCAATTTTCCAGAGCGCTTGGTCCATTTCTTGACTGCGTAGGACTGGCTTTTTGCAGAAAATGAAACTCGTTTGTCATTCAATTGGACCTCTGCCGTGCGAATGAGCTGCCCACTGCTGTCTTGTACTTGGATGTGTAGGCCCTTGGGGGTGTTGATCAGAAAGACTTCGAACGGCAAGTGGGAGCGGAAGCGCACGTCTTGCGACTCTTCCTTCGCTTGTACCGATAGGTAATGTCCAAAGGCTTGCTTGTCCAGGTCGAAAGAGGAGGCAGTTGTGCTGTCCACCAGAGTATGAAAGTAGCTTTCGGGAATGTCCAGGCTGTCTTTTTGCAATAGACTTTTGGCTTCGGACTTGCTCAGGCGGTACAAAAAACGCTGTCCATTGGCCTGTGGGTGTTGTCCAACGCCAGACAGGGGCAGCAACAAGAGCAAAATACCAACGAGTTGTTTCAGTTTCATATCATTCAATTTCCAGCCAGGAAAGCAGAGGCACACAGACGACGATCGGGCAGGTCTGTATGCTAAGAACGATGAGCAGCAGGGATTTGTGTCGCCTGTCGCCAATGTTTTCGGGCCATAGACCTATTCACACACAATTGCCCGGCAACCTGTGCGAAAGGAGAAAACGACTGATGATTGGATGGTCGTGCCCTTGGAAGTAGGCTGAGCTGTTGGTGCTATTGAATACTCATCTGTTGCAAGGAGATGAACTCCTCTTCCAGTATTTTTTTGAGTGATTGATTGACTTCTGTATCGCATCTCATCAAGTTGGCCAGGGTGATTCTTCCGAGGACTCGGTCCATGGCAAAGTTGACGATTTTCCAAAGGGAGTTGATGGAGCAGTCTATGGAGTTGGTACACAGAGAAAGCATGTCGGAATGTGGTTCACTGAACCCATCCTCAAAAAGGGTTCCTCCCAGGGCATTGAAGACTTCGTTGATGGTGATGGAAGCGGCTGGTCGGGCCAGGACATATCCACCTTTGTGGCCGCGGGTGCTTTGGATTAGGTTGGCCAAGCGAAGAGCGCGGGTGAGCTTGGCGACATAAGATTGAGACAAACCCTCGACTTTCATCAACTGGGGGATGCTGATGCCGGTTTGGCTGTCGGATCGAGCGATTTGAAGCAATACGCGCAATCCGTACTCGTCTTGTGCAGAAATTTTCATCTTTTTTGTTTGTTGTTGCTTTAGATTGAGTTTGTAAAACTTCTCATAGCTGAATCAAAACATATCAAGTGCAAAACGAGCGGTTTCGCTCATTCTATCTTTGGACCAGGGTGGATCCCACACCAGTTGGAGTTCGACATCCGTGACACCCTCTACACCATAGATTTTTTCTTGTACCTCCATCGGCAGGCTTTCGGCCACGGGGCAAGCAGGAGTGGTCAGGGTCATTTTGATGTCTACTTTGCCAGCGTCGTCTACATCCAATTCGTAGATCAGTCCAAGCTCATAGATGTCAACTGGAATTTCCGGATCGTAGACCGTGCGGATCATATCGAGGACAGCCTCTTTGAGTTTTTCATTTGTCGCCATGAGCTTCCTTATTCTGTTTTTGCGATTCGGTTGGTCTGTTCCATCGCCTCGTTGAACGTATGCCAGGCCAGGCTGGCACATTTCACGCGGATGGGAAATTCCCGCACCCCAGCCAGGGCAACCAATTTACCCATCTCATCCATATCCGGAACAACTGCCTCATCAGTCACCATTTCGTGAAACTTCTGAAAGATTTCTCGGGCTTCCTCTACAGTCTTTCCCTTGAGCTCTTCCGTCATCAGCGAGGCAGAAGCCTTGGAGATTGCACAGCCTTTTCCCTCAAACATGATGTTTTTGATGACACCATCTTCCACATTCACGTATAGGTCGACATGATCTCCACAAAGTGGGTTGTCACCAGCAGCTTTGTGAGTGGCCTCTTCGAGCTTGCCAAAGTTTCTGGGGGCCTTGTTGTGGTCCAGAATGACCTGCTGATACAATTCTCTTAGTTCTTCCAATGGTAATTGATTTTATGGTTGTGTTTTTGCTGATGGATCTCCTTACGAAAACATTCCTTTGATCTTTGCCAGGCTTTCTGCCAAGCGGTCGATTTCTTCTTTTGTATTGTAAAATGCCAGGGAAGCGCGAGTGGTAGCCGGTACCTCAAAGCGATCCATGACGGGTTGGGTACAATGGTGCCCTGTGCGGACGGCAATCCCATCATAATCGAGGAATTGACCGATGTCGTGAGGGTGTACCCCTTCCAAATCAAAGGAAATGACACTGGCTTTTTGATCTGCCGTTCCAATGATGCGCAGACCGTCGACCTTGGAGAGCACCTCTGTGGCGTAGGCCAACAGCTCCTCTTCGTAGGAGGCGATGGCATCGTAGCCGATTTCCAATACATAGTCAATGGCGGCTGCCAGTCCAATGGGGCCAGCAATGTCCGGTGTGCCTGCCTCAAACTTGTAGGGCAGATCGTTGTAAGTCGTCTTTTCGAAGGTCACAGAACGGATCATGTCTCCTCCTCCTTGATAAGGCGGCATTTGCTCCAGCCACTTTTGCTTGCCGTACAGTACGCCGATCCCAGTGGGAGCAAAGAGTTTGTGGCCAGAAAACGTAAAGAAGTCCACATCCAGTTCTTGAACGTCTACTGGCATGTGAGGAACAGCCTGGGCGCCATCCAGCAAAACGGGAATGTCTTTTTCGTGCGCCAAGCGGATGATTTCCTTCACTGGATTGATGGTTCCCAAGGAGTTGGACACGTGTACCATGGCCACCATCTTGGTGCGTTCGTTGAGCAAGTCGGCATAGGCCGCCATGTCCAACTCTCCATCGTCGTTGATGGGCACGACGCGCAAGACAGCACCTCTGTCCTCACACAGCATTTGCCAGGGGACGATGTTGGAATGATGCTCCATGGCAGAGACGACAATCTCATCTCCTTCCTTGACGAACTTTTTGCCAAAGGAATAGGCTACCAAGTTGATGGCCTCGGTTGTTCCCCGCAAAAAGATGATCTCTTTGTCAGAAGCGGCATTGAGAAATGTCTGTACTCGCTTGCGGGAATTTTCGTAGGCATCTGTTGCCTGTTGGCTCAGCTTGTAGACGGCCCGGTGTATATTGGTATTGTATTTCTTATAGTACTCCTCCAAGGCATCGACCACCACCTGCGGCTTTTGGCTGGAGGCGGCATTGTCCAGAAAGGCCAGTGCTTTGCCTCGCATGTCTTGGTGCAGAATGGGAAAATCTTTGCGGATTTTATCCACGTCCAACATCACTTCTTCTTTGCTTGTCAATGACATAGACAACAGTTTGGGATTGGGTTAAGAATCAAATTTTTCACTGATCAACTTTTCTACCACCGTGCGAATGGAGTCGATCTTCATGTTTTCGACCACTTCCTTGAGAAAGGCCTGTTGTAGCAGAGAGCGAGCTTGTTCCTTGTTCAGCCCCCGGCTACGCAGATAAAAGATGGATTCTTCGTCCAGTTGACCGATGGTTGCACCGTGGCTGCATTTGACATCATCGGCATATATTTCGAGCTGTGGCTTGGTGTCCATGACCGCTTTTTGGGACAGGACCAAGCTGCTGTTTTGCTGAAAGGCGTTGGTCTTTTGGGCATCTTGCCGGACGATGACCTTGCCATTGAAAACTCCTCTGGCCTTGTCGTCGATGACCCCCTTGTAGAGTTCGTTGCTGTCGCAGTGCGGAAAGGCGTGATCGATGAAGGTCTGGTTGTCCAGATGCTGCTCACCTTTGGCCAGGTAGACACCATAGAAGTTGGTCATCGTACCGCTGCTTTGCAAGTGGGTGCGAAGGTTGTTGCGGACCATGCGGCCCCCCAAATCAACGGCATAAGAGCTGTAGGTACTGTCGCGCTCTTGCAAGACATCCACTTGGTTGACTTGGAAGGCTTGTACCGACTCTTGTTGGATTTTGTAGTGATCCAGTTTGCCATTGGCTCCCAGCTCGATGTGGGTGAGGGCGTTGGTAAAGTATACGCTGTCCTCTGGGCTGACGTAGCGCTCAATGAAGTGACTTTCGCTGCCTCTCTCCGCCACAATGATTCTTTGTGGGTGGCTGAAGAAGGGAGCTTCGTTGCCATCATTGACATGAAGCATGTACACGGGCTTGTTCATGCGGACGTTGGCCGGAATGTAGGCGAACACCCCTTTGTCCGCAAAAGCCATGTTCAAAGCGGCAAAAGCATCGGTGCTCTTGGCCCATTGTTCGAGAACTTTGTTGGCCTTATCAGCCTGGGGGCCTTCCAGGGCAGTGGCGATGGAGGAGAGGATGACTCCTTCGGGCAATTCGCCGATCTGGGAGCGTGTCTCGTCCAATTGACCATTGCTGAAGACCAGTAGGTGTACATCCAAGTCTTCGAAAGATTGTGCTTGAAGCAATTCATCCGATACAGAAATGGCTGTCCCCGTCTTGTAGCTGGGCTGCAGCATGCGAGTTACCGGAGTGTACTTCCAATCTTCGTTTTTGCGACCTGGAAAATTCAGAGTTGCCAATTGATCAATGGCTTGACGGCGCAGTTGGTGCAAGGGATGGTCCTTGTATCCATTGAGTCGATCTTCCAGTTGGTCAAACAGTTGTTTGTAATTGGCTTTGATTGCTGCAAATTTATCTTGCACAGCAGTATTCATAAGGTGAATATTTTTCAGATATACAGCCAGATGGGGGAATCATCTCGCTGCTGTTGGCAAATGAAAACGTCCTAAAATCCTCAGGGAGTTAGACGGCGGCAATTTCTTCCTTGATCCAGTCGTAGCCCTTTTCTTCGAGTTTGTAGGCCAGTGTCTTGTCACCGGACTTGACGAGCTGCCCATCGAAGAGTACGTGGACGTAATCTGGTACGATGTGGTTGAGGAGGCGCTGGTAGTGGGTGATGACGATGAAGGCATTGTCTTCACTCTTGAGCCGATTGACCCCTTCAGAAACAATCCGCAATGCATCGATGTCCAATCCAGAGTCTGTCTCGTCCAAAACTGCCAAGGTGGGGTTGAGAACAGCCATTTGCAAGACCTCGTTTCTCTTCTTTTCTCCTCCTGAGAAGCCGTCGTTCAAAGAGCGGTTGAGCAGCTTTTTATCCATTTCTACCAACTTGGTCTTTTCCTTCAGCAACTTGAGCATTTCGAAGGCATCCAATTCCTCTTCTCCTCTGGCTTTGCGGACGGAGTTGAGGGTGTGCTTGAGGAAGCTGGCGGTTGTGACACCGGGGATTTCCACCGGATATTGAAAGGCCAAAAAGATGCCTTCTCTTGCCCGCTCATCCACTTCCAGTTCGAGTAGGTCGTCTCCCTTGTACTCGATGCTGCCCCCAGTGACTTCGTATTCTTCCCTGCCAGCCAATACCTTGGCCAGGGTACTCTTTCCCGATCCGTTGGGGCCCATGATGGCGTGTACTTCTCCGGGCTTGACTTCCAGATTGATGCCTTTGAGGATTTCTTTGCCTTCTACGGCGACTCTTAGGTCCTTGATCTTGAGCATAATTGATGTGAGTTCTATTGGTATTTTTGTTTTTTATCCAACGCTGCCTTCCAGGCTAACGGCTAGGAGTTTTTGGGCTTCTACTGCAAATTCCATTGGGAGTTCGTTGAAAACTTCCTTGCAGTATCCATTGACGATGAGGTTGATGGCATCTTCTTCACTTAGCCCGCGCTGCTGGCAGTAAAACAATTGGTCTTCGCCAATCTTGGAGGTGGTCGCCTCGTGTTCGACCTTGGCCGTATTGTTTTCTACTTCCAGGTAGGGGAAGGTGTGTGCACCACAGCGGTCGCCCATCAGCAGAGAATCGCATTGGGAGAAGTTGTGGGCATTTTCTGCCTTTTTGGCCACCTTGACCAGACCACGGTAGGAGTTGTGGCTCTTTCCTGCAGAAATTCCCTTGGAAATGATGGTACTGCTGGTGTTTTTGCCCAGGTGAATCATCTTCGTACCCGTATCGGCCTGCTGGCGATTGTTGGTCACGGCGATGGAGTAAAACTCACCGATGGAGTAGTCACCTTTCAAAATGCAGCTTGGATACTTCCAGGTAATGGCAGAGCCGGTTTCCACCTGTGTCCAGGAGATTTTGGAATGAGCGCCATCACAAAGTCCTCGCTTGGTCACGAAGTTGTAGATGCCTCCTTTTCCATCTTTGTCACCTGGGTACCAGTTTTGTACTGTAGAGTACTTGATGTGGGCATTGCCCAGGGCCACCAGCTCCACAACTGCTGCGTGCAACTGATTTTCGTCGCGCATGGGGGCTGTACAGCCTTCCAGGTAACTGACATAGCTGCTGTCTTCTGCCACGATCAGTGTCCGTTCAAATTGACCAGTGTTGGCTGTATTGATGCGGAAGTAGGTGGACAACTCCATCGGGCAGCGGACGCCCTTGGGGATGAAGCAGAAGGAACCATCGCTGAAAACCGCCGAGTTGAGGGCTACGAAGTAGTTGTCCGTGTAAGGAACCACCGTACCCAAGTATTTCTTGACCAGTTCGGGATGCTCTTTGACCGCCTCGCTGAAGGAGCAGAAGATGATGCCCATCTCCGAAAGCTTTTCGCGGAAAGTCGTCGCAACAGATACACTGTCCAAAACGGCATCCACTGCAACTCCTGTCAGGCGCTTTTGCTCATCCAGAGAGATGCCCAGCTTTTCGAAGGTCTCCAGCAATTCGGGATCGACCTCGTCCAAGCTCTCAAGCTTCTTTTTCTGCTTGGGGGCAGCATAGTAAATGATGTCTTGGTAATCGATGGGGGCAATGTCGACATTTGGCCATGTCGGCTCCTCCATGGACTGCCAGTGGCGAAAGGCCTTCAATCTGTATTCCAGCAACCATTCTGGCTCTTCTTTCTTGCGAGAAATGAGCCGAACGACATCCTCATTGAGACCTTTGGGAATGACTTCGGTGTCGATGTCACTGGTAAATCCATATTTATAATCGCTCCTGGTGTGTTCTTCCAGGGTCTTCATTGATTCGCTCATATTTCAATAACTTGTGTATTGTCGTGCTAATGTAAGCGGCGCAAATATACGCCCAATTCCCTATTTATACAAAAAAGTATAAAGAAGGTTCGCTCCCAAAGTAGATATAATCAAAAAAGCTGTAACTCCGTCGTGGGAGCTACAGCTTTTCTCTTTATTGGGGCGGTGAGATCCGCCTATCTAGGCTACTTCTTAGTATCTGATACCCAGTGCCTTGAGGGTTTGCATATCCAGTTGACCTACAGGCAGGCTGTTGTCTTTTTGGAATTTGACCAAGGCAGCCTTTGTGCGGACACCCATGATGTCATCCAGAGGACCTGGCTCGTAGCCACGCTCCTTCAAAGCAGCTTGGATGGCGCGTACAGTGTAAGGCGTAACGGCATCGTTGCACAAAACCTCTCTCCACTCGGTGAAACCACCTTTCTTGACCAGGCGACGCTTGGTAACGGTGGTGTATTCAGCAGGGATTTCGATGTTGCGAGTTGCTGCGGCAGACTTCAGAACGCGTCTTGTTACTGTCTTGTACTCAGCAGGAATGACCTCTTCGCGAGAGCTTGCAGGAGTTTTGACAACGCGCTTGGTGACTGTCTTGTACTCAGCAGGGATGACTTCTTCGCGGGTAGTGGCAGGAGTTTTGACAACGCGCTTGGTAACGGTTGTGTACTCAGCGGGGATGACTTCCTCGCGAACAGTAGCAGGAGTTTTGACAACGCGCTTGGTAACAGTGGTGTACTGAGCAGGGATTTCTTCTGCACGAGTGCTGGCAGGAGTTTTGATGACGCGGGCAGAGCGAGTGCCATATTCAGCAGGGATTTCGATGACACGGGTGCAATCGTCGCCGCTGTCAGCGTAGCCATCAGCACAACCAACTCTTACTTTCTTGGTAACGCTTCTGTATTCAGCAGGAACTTCGACCAAGCACCATACCAGGCAATCCTCAGGATCTGCGCTCAGGCAGTTGCGGTCTGCTTTCTTCTTGATCCACTTGGTGGAGGCAGGCTTCACTTCGATGGTTTCTGTCTCGGTGGTGAATTTGGCAGGAACGCGCTCGATGCGGGTAGAGGCCTCTTTGACGACATACTGCTCGGTAACGGTCTCAAACTCGGCAGGGACAGGGATCATGCGCTTGGAGGCACCTTTGACCAATACTTGCTCGCTTACTGTCTCGTATTCGGCAGGAACGGGAATCATGCGCTTGGATTCGGACTTGACCATGACTTGCTCGGTGACCGTCTCATATTCGGCAGGAACGGAGATCATGCGCTTGGATTCAGGCTTGACCATGACTTGCTCGGTTACTGTTTCGTATTCTGCAGGGACGGGAATCATGCGCTTGGATTCACCTTTTGCCATGACTTGTTCGGTTACTGTCTCGTACTCGGCAGGAACAGTTTCCACGCGAGAAGAAGCAGACTTCACCAGAACTTGCTCTGTCACTGTCTCATACTCGTCTGGGATCAAGCACTTTGCGTAGCACTTGCCAGGCTCGTTTGTCACAGGAAGATCCTCTGGTTGTGCGTAGGCCATTACAGCACAGAAGAGAAAAGCCACTGAAAGAATTAGGTTCAATCTTTTCATAACGAAAATAATTGGTTTTGATTAAAAAATGAGTCTTCGAAAATGGTTCTATTGTTCGTTTAGTATCGTGAGAGGCAGCCGTCCACGAATGTTGGTGGGAGCTACTTGATATTTTTGGGATAGCACAAAAAGTGCTTGGTGATGATCTTTGGGTGCAGACCGTAGTCTGATGCTTCTGACATCGGAAGGATGTGCCCGTTTTTGTACTGTATTTTGATCTCGTCCTTCAGGGTGCTGTACGCACTGTTGGATTCCTTGCCGTGAAAGACCACGTAGTTCAATTCTTGCTGATCCAACTCAAGGGCATTTCCGACCTTTAGACGAACTTTTTCCAAATGGTCACCATCAAATGGATTTTTTGACAACTCAATTTTGAAAAGTCGTCGGTCGACGATGCTGCGCGACAACATGGACAGCACTTTGTCCTTTGGGCTTTCTGCAAAGCGTTTCAATCCAGCAAAGACATCGACATCATCCAATTTGGCATACTTGCCCAACAAATCGGCTTTTGCATCTTTGAAATCAAGCATCTTGAAGTCGTTGTAGAGAAAATGAGCCAAGTTGGGGCTCACCTCCAATTCGACCTCTTTGTTGGCCAGAAATTTGGCCCGCTTCAAGGTTCGAATCAGCATCTGCTCTGCCACGAGTGAGGTTTTGTGCAGGTAGACTTGCCAGTACATCAATCTGCGGGCGATCAAAAACTTCTCGATGGAGTAGATGCCCTTTTCTTCCACAACCAATTCTCCATCGTGTACGGCCAGCATTTTGATGATGCGATCGTAGCCAATGACGCCCTCTGATACACCTGTAAAGAAAGAATCGCGATTGAGGTAGTCCATTCGATCCATGTCGAGCTGACCGGAGACCAACTGGTACAAGAACTTCTTGGGATACTGGTCTTTGAATATCTGAATGCAGACATCCAACTGACCGTCAAAAGTCTCGTTCAGGGACTCCATGAAAAGCAGCGACAGCGACTCGTGATGCACATTGACAAGGGTGTGTTCCAAGGCGTGGGAAAAGGGCCCGTGCCCAATGTCGTGCAGCAGAATGGCAATGGATACTGCCACTGCTTCCTCCTCGGTGATCTTCGTTCCCTTGGACCGCAGCACATCGATGGCCTGGGTCATGAGGTGAAGGGCACCCAACGCATGGTGAAACCTGGTGTGCAGTGCGCCTGGGTAGACGTAATGCGTGAGGCCTACTTGCTTGATTCTTCGCAGCCGCTGGAAATAGGGGTGTTCTATCAGGTCGAAGAGGATCGGATAAGGAATGCTCACAAACCCGTAGACCGGATCGTTGAAGATTTTTTTCTTATTCATAGACGTACTCAGGCATTCCCGATCAGCTTATTTGATCCGATTGTGCCCGTGATAAAATAAGCGACTTATGCGCAGCGTTAACAATTAACATTTCAAGGCCAAAGTTAATGAATCTTTTTTCATTGAGCCTTAGATCGTAAAGTAAGCCTGAAAATTGACCGGACAAATTTTTCAAATTCACCTACAGGAAACTGTGCAAGTTTCAAGCACTTACTACTCTCTAGACTGAATTGCAGCCAAATTGGTTGCTTGGAGATCAGAGCAAAAGCACTTTTTTCTCCATCGCTGCTGAATTTTTGTTAAAGAATTAACTTAATCGGCTGATAATGAAATCCTTTGGTATGAAAAACTTGATGAATGGAAGGAAAAAAAATATTTGCAGATGCAGCAGGCGGTCTGCCGACGGCCCACAGGGATTCACACCAATCAGTTGGAACATAAACTTTCTTTCAATGTATATATACTATACTAGGCGGAGCCTTAGGCATGACAAAGCCAGATTCTGAGCTTTTGCCCTCTGGGATCATTCCCCCAGTCTACTTGAAGAACCACCGGAAACCATCTCTTCACATTCTTTGAGGATATTTTCCGACCTTTATAGCTGCCGCCGCTGTCCGACACGCATTGATGTAAGACGCATCTGGCACAAACCAACATCACAAAACCACCATAAAATACCCAATGGAGAAGATAAAAATACTCTGGGCCGACGATGAAATCGATTTGCTGAAACCCCAAATGCTCTTTTTACAACAAAAAGGTTACGAGGTTTTGACTGTCACCAATGGCCACGATGCCCTGGAAGAATGCGAGGAAACCAAGGACATCGATGTGGTCTTTTTGGACGAATCCATGCCCGGTCTGACAGGCTTGGAAACACTCTCCAAGATCAAGGAAACCAACCCCTCTCTGCCCGTTGTCATGATCACCAAAAACGAGGCGGAAAATGTCATGGAAGAGGCCATCGGGAGCCAAATCACCGATTACCTCATCAAACCCGTCAATCCCAACCAGATACTGCTGACGCTGAAAAAAATCATTGACAAAAAACGCCTCGTGGGAGACAAGACTGCCTCCGACTACCAGCAGGAGTTTCGTCAGATTTTGCTGGAGGTCAACAGTGGACTGGATTTCCGCGAGTGGGTAGAGACCTACAAAAAAATCATCTCCTGGGAACTCAAACTGGATGCCTCCAACACCACGGAGATGTCGGACATCTTGTCCATGCAAAAGACAGAGGCCAACGGAGAATTTTCCAAATTCATCGTGCGCAATTACCAAGATTGGATGGACGGCAGCTCCGAGTCGCCCACCATGTCCAATACCCTGATGCGCCAAAAGATCTTTACGCAGATGGACCAGGAGGTACCTACCTTCATGATCCTGCTCGACAATCTGCGCTACGACCAATGGCGGACCATCGAGCCGATCATCGGAGAGCTGTTCCGGATAGAGGAAGAGGACTTCTTTTACAGCATCCTGCCCACCTCGACCCAGTACAGCCGCAACGCCATTTTTGCTGGGATGATGCCTGCAGAGATCGCTAAGGTCCACAAGGAGTGGTGGCTCAACGACAATGAGAAGGGAGGCAAAAACATGCACGAACACGACTTGCTGTCTGAGCAAATCCGCCGGACATTCCGCAAGCCTGTCAAATTTGATTACCTCAAAGTCACCAATGTCAATCAAGCCAAGCAATTGCAGGACAATATCCTCAACTACTTGCACAACGACTTGAGCGTCATCGTATACAACTTCATCGACATGATGTCGCACGCGCGGACAGAGATGGAAGTGCTCAAAGAACTGGCAGGCGACGAGACCGCCTATCGCTCCCTGACTCGTTCCTGGTTTTTGCACTCGCCCCTCTGGTCTGCCCTTCAGCGAATCGCCGAGCGCGACATCCGCCTGATCATCACCACCGATCACGGAACCATCCGAGTCAAGACGCCTTCCAAAGTCGTCGGCGACCGGGAGACCACCACCAACTTGCGCTACAAAGTGGGCCGCAATCTTCAATTTGACAACAGGGACGTTCTTTCTTTCCGCAACCCCGAAAAGGTAGGACTGCCACGACCCAATGTCAGCTCGACCTTCATCTTTGCCAAAGACGATCGCTACTTCCTCTATCCCAACAATTACAACCACTACAACAACTACTACAGAGATACCTTCCAGCACGGAGGGATTTCACTAGAGGAAATGATTTGTCCCATCATTCGCCTGCGGAGCAAATAAGGAGGAGGAGCAATTGATGGAAATCCCGGCTTGTTGGAAGGAAAGCTAAGACATCTTTTCTTCCAGCAAGCCCTGGAATGCCACCGGATGCGATTGGACAAACTGGTCGAAGCGATAGCGGTGGGCAATGAAGGTGATTTTCTTTCCAAAAGAGCCCGGTTCTTTCAGATAGATGTCAAAGACGCGGAACAGCTTGTAGTCCCGCTCATTGAGCTTTTGGATTTGGTGGAAAGGGTAGCGGTAGGTCTTGAAGTAATTGGTGACATAGAAAAATTCGTTGTCCATGTCGACCCGTTTGATGCGGAGCACACTCCAATACAAGAAAGCAATCCCCGTCAAGAGAAATGCAAGCAAGCCCATCCGGAAGCCTTCGATGGTAAATGGCCCCACGTAGGTAATGTCCAGGGTGAACATGGCCACCGTCAGGCCCGTGAAAAAGGTAATCCACATCGTGGGGAGTACCAATTTGAAGAATAGGGTAAGAGTAGAAGAAACTGCAGTCATTTACGTCAACTATTTGCGGCTTTTTCGTTTTGGGCCACCACTCGCTTGCAGACAATGATGCTGATCTCGTACAAAGCATACAGTGGAACCCCAATCAAAAACTGGGTAACGACATCCGGGGGAGTGATGATGGCGGCCAGGATCAAAATCAGGACGAAGGCATGGCGGCGATAGGTCCGCATGAATTCGGGATACAACAAGCCAATCTTCGACAGAAAAAATACAATGACCGGCAATTCAAAGACCACTCCCGTGGGCACCGTGAACATGGTCATGTAATTGACAAAGGAAGCCAGAGAAGGGGAACTGACGGCCCCAACATTGTAGCCTGCCAGAAACGTCACCGCAAAGGGAGATACGATGAAGTACCCAAAAGACACCCCAAAGAAGAACAGAAACGAACAGACGGTCACGAAACCTCTGGCAGCCTTTTGCTCGTTGGGGTAGAGGCCGGGCTTGATGAAGCGCCATATTTCAAATAAAATGTAGGGAAACGCCACCACAATGCCCAGCATGACGGATACCTTGAGGTGCACAATGAATTGCTCGCCCAGGGCAATGGTCATCAAATCGAAATCGGGCGGTGTGAAACAGAGGCGCTCCGATAGGCTACAGATGACCTGGTAGGTCACAAACCAAGGCTCTTTGGGCGCCAGCACCACCTTTTCGAATACCACCCTTCCCGCTGCAAATACGGCAATGGCAATGACAATGATGGAAATGGCAGAGCGAATCAGATGCCAACGCAATTCCTCCAAGTGATCGAGGAATGACATCTCCTTTTGATCCTGCTCGCTTCCCTGCGATTGGGGATTCCCGTAGTCGGGCATGTCTCTGTCTACATCAATTTGATCCAATGGCATGACACAAAGTTACAAAATTTTGAGAGCAGGCTCCACATTCCTTTGACAGCCGTTTGTAAAATTGGTTTATCGAAGGCATACTCTCTTTTACAAATGACAATGGCAACGCCCAATCCGAGTATCACAGGTGAAAACGCTCCGCTCGGACAGTCTGTTTTGTCAGTTCTTTCTATTGTAACGATTCATGGAAGCAATTCCCGCTGTGGCGACGGATTTTTTTGGGTGTTTTCAAAAATCATCCAGCAATGAGGGTGGACTGTTGCAGCGAGAAAATATCCTACTCTTTTTTCCAAAAAAAATGTCTGCTCCCTGTTACTTTTGACTGGCCAAGCGTTATGATATTGGTTCAAAGCTTGAAAACCCAACCAACGCTTTCTATTGTAAATCGTACCTTTCTCTACCCCTGAAAATTTGTGTTCAATCGATACTCGATTGCCTCACAGCCCATAACTTCTGAAAGAACCAACTTACGTGTAGCAACCTTTGGCAGCCCATGAACCATGGCGCGCCAAGGAGTCAGTCATTATCAAATTAAGGCATAAGAACAACATCGTCCCCATTGGGGAACCCATTTTTCCTCTCGTCGACCGAAAGACACCCTTCGTTTCGGATGGGATGTGCGTGTCGTACAAGAGGGAGATGCTTCTGGTCAGAGGTCGCTCTAGACCCCTGGAAGCCAGTGCATTGTATTGTCTCATGTAAAAAAAAGACCATTTATGTCTATACCCAAGGAGCCCCGTCAGCTCATGATCAATCTCATGTATTTGGTATTAACTGCCCTATTGGCACTCAGCGTTTCGGCGGAGATCATCTCTGCTTTCGAATCCATGGACGACAGCATCACCGAAAGCAATCTGATGATGGGCAGTTCCAATGCCCAATTGCTGACCGACATACGGCTACAGGCCGAGGCTTACCAACAATACGAACCCTTACACGAAAAAGCTATGAAAGCCCACCGGATCACCCAAGACTTTGCGCAGAGCATCGATCAGTTGAAGGCCGAGTTGATCGAGGCTGCGGGAGGCTTGGATGAGAAGGGGGAAATCAAGAAACCCAAAGAAAATACAGTGACCACCAACCTGTTTGTCAACGAAGGAGCGGGAGAGCGTTTGCGGGCACAAATGAGGGCCATCAAGGACAGCTTGCTCCAGTTGGTGGACAGCCTTCAATTGCGCGAGCAACTGATGAAGAGCGTGCCGCTCAATGCCGATCAAATGCCTGTGGATTCCAAGAAAAAGACCTGGGTAGAGCACCACTTTGCCCAAATGCCTGTGGCGGCAGTCTTGCCCTTGCTGAGCAAAATCCAAAACGATGCCCAGACTACAGAGGCCGCAGTGCTCAATTACTTTGTCAACAAACTCTCTTCTACCAACAAGCTCGACAGCTACAATGCCATTGTGGCTGCCGACAAGAGCTACGTGATCCGAGGAGAGGAGCTGAATGCAGAAATCTTCTTGGGGGCCTACAGCAGCACGGCCGACAATGTGGAGGTCTTCGTAGATGGGCGGCGCCTGTCGGTGCGCGATGGGAAGGCCAACTTGCAGCTCCGCCCCAATTCCTTGGGAAAAAAAGAAATGGATGTCCTGATTCGGGAGCGCAATCCCCTCAATGACGACGTCAAGGAGTACCGTCGCCGCTTCAGTTATGAGGTGGGAGAGCGCTCAGTTGCGGTCTCTGCCGACAAGATGAATGTCTTTTATGTGGGGGTCGACAATCCCTTGAGCATTTCCGTGGCGGGCGTGCCGAGTGGGCAGATTCAGGTGAGGGGCGAGGGCGTCACACCCCAACGGACGGCTGCTGGCAAGTATGTCGTACGTCCAGAGCGTACCGGGCGGGCCAAGATCATCGTGTCGGGAGGGGGGCTGGAGCCAACGGCCTTCGAATACCGGATCAAGCACATCCCGACGCCCAAGGTCATGCTGGGTGACAAGGAAGGTGGGCTCATTTCGGCGGGGGAGATGCGGGTACACAAGCGCCTGCGTCCGGTACTGGAAGGCTTCGACTTTGATGCCCGTTGCAAGATCAGGGGCTTTCGGATGGTGCGGGTTCCCCGCAACGACGATCCCAAAACAAGCAGCAATGCCGGAGAGACCTTCCACGAGAAAAGCCTACATCTGGCCAGCCAGGCCCGTCCTGGTGATGCCTATTACTTCGAAAATTTGAAAGTGCGTTGTCCTGGCGATGGCCGTGATCGCAAACTGCCCAGCCTTGCCTTTCGCATTCGATGAGCGGGTAGTGACTAGGCTGTCAGCAGACATAAAGACCCTTATTTATCCCTATTAACTACTTATGCCTTCGAGAGAAAGGTCCCTCCTGGTGTCGATTTCCTACGGGAAGTCGGCCCGGGAGGATTTTGCCAAATCCAATTCAATTATGAAAGCATTTTTTTGTTTCCTCATCGCCTTGTTTGCCATCAGCAGCACAGAGGCCCAAGTCAAGGACGACATTGTCGAACGTCGAATTCTCAAAGAGCGCCGGGTTTTGCCCTATGCCCAGTTGCGGGAGGCTGATGTATTTTGGGAAAAGCGCATCTGGCGGCTGATTGATGTGCGCGAGAAGATGAACCTCGCCTTTTTGTACCCCGACAATCCCTTTTTTGAAATCCTGGCCCAAGCTGCCGAAAAGGGAGATTTGCAGTTGTACAGTGCCGAAGACGACAAATTTTCTTTTCCGCTGAGCATGGAAGAACTCAATGGCAAGCTCTATCGGGTGGATACCGTCCTGGTGCCCGATCCAGAGAGCTATGAGCTGGAATCGACAGTTGTCAAAGAACGCCTGTTTTACGAAGACATCAAGCGGTTTCGGGTCAAGGAGGTTTGGTTTTTCGATGAACAGACTGCCAGCCTGAAGGTGCGCATCCTGGGGATCGCCCCCCTCAAAGATGTGACCGACGAATTTGGGAATTTCCGCTATGAGCAGCCTCTTTTTTGGATTTACTACCCAGAATTGCGGCAGATTTTGGCTCGCCACAAGGTTTATCTGGAGGGCAATGATGCCACGGCCATGAGTTGGGAGGATTTGTTTGAGATGCGTCGATTCAGCAGTACGATCTACAAAAGCTCCAATGTTCGCGATCGGCGCCTCAAAGACTATCTCTCGGGGGTAGACCGCTTGCTGGAGGCAGATAAGATCAAAAAAGAATTGTTCAATTTTGAGCACGATCTGTGGTCGTATTGACGGCTTGTATCGTCTGTGGGAGGCATTTGGTATAAGCGCGTTTCCTCTAAACGTAAAAAAGTGTACATTTGCAGCGCTGTAGACGCCTGGACAAAATTGCTTGCAACACCTAGTTGTTTCGCCAATGGTTCCGGGTTTATTACCTAACTATAGTGCATATGCTGACAGAGCTTTTCACGTATGGCGGCCTATTCATCATCAGTTTGATCGTGCTGCTCAAAGGATCCGATTGGTTTGTAGATTCTGCAGAAGAAATCGGCCTGTCGCTTGGTATCTCTCCTTTTTTGATTGGCGTTACCATTGTGGCTTTCGGAACTTCCCTGCCCGAATTGGCAGCCTCTGTGGCTTCTGTGTTGGCAGGGGAGAGCAAAATCGTGGTGGCCAACGTTGTCGGGTCCAACATCACCAACATTGCATTGGTCCTGGGCATTACGACCTTGGTGGCCAAGGAAATCAAACTGGAGTACAACATCTGGCATGTCGACATGCCCTATCTCTGGGGATCGGCCTTTTTGTTGTGGTTGGTCTTGCTCGATTTGAAAGTATCTGTGGCCGAGTGCATTCTTTTCCTTGGAGGCATCATCATCTTTTTGGCCTATTCGTTTAAGCAAAGTGAAAAAGGTGGCGACAGACCCAAGGCTTCGCTCAAGAGTTATGGTCTGTTTGTGCTGGGAGGCATTTTTGTGTGGGTCGGGGCGGAGTACACCATACAAGCCATTACCAATCTTTCCAACGTCATTGGCATTGGCACAGAAGTGATCGCTTTGACCGCCATTGCCCTGGGGACTTCCCTGCCCGAAGTCATCGTGAGCATCAATGCGGCCCGAAAGGGAAAGACTTCCATTGCTGTGGGGAATGTGTTGGGCTCCAATATGTTCAACACCTATGTGGTCATGGCCATTCCCGGCCTGTTGGGCAATCTTGAAATCCCTCCTCAAATCCTGGAAGTCAGCCTGCCGCTGATGGTTGTGATGACTGTGATCTTTGGGATGGTCTCCAACAACAAAAACATCACCCGTTGGGAGGGCGTCTTGCTGCTGCTCTTCTACGCCTTCTTTTTAGTAGAATCATTCAAGTAGAAAAGGAAGCATTCTCCCTGTCTGCGTCTTCACCTCCGTTGCAGTGCAGTATCTCTTCCATTGCTTCTGAACCATTCCGTTCAACTGGAAAAAGGCCACTCATATAACAATTTAATGGCATGTATCTGGAAGAGGCTGTCCATCAGTCGCCTTGCTGAGGCTGAGAAGACGAAATTTTATTTTTATTATGCTGATTTTTTCAATTCTTAAAAAATTGGTTGTTAGAAATCTAAATAGTTGAAAAGAGAGTTAAATGAGACCTTCCGAATACTTCACAAATACTTAATGCCCTTTTTGAGAAGTGCCCGTTCCTTTTTTGCTATCTTAGCAATAACAATCTGCAGTGCAATACTTGCATACGATCTCATTCGCTGTGACAACTATAATCCCGTCAACTGATTTCCACACAATACAACCTACCCCTTAAAACCTATTGAGTTGAATGGGACTTGTCAGTCTATTAAAATTGTAAACAGTTTAATTAAATCGCGATTATGAAGAAAGTCTTTACATTTCTGCTACTCTTCACGACAGCATCCTTATCCTATGGCCAGTTCATCAATGAATTTCACTATGACAATGTCGGCGGTGATGTGGGAGAATTCGTGGAGGTATTCATCCCCTCAGGGGATGCCAATGGCTACTCTGTTGTGTTGTACAATGGAAGCAATGGAACCCAATACGACACAGACGCAGTTCCCGCTTGTGTGACTGTCCAAAGTTGTGGCGCCACAGGAGACGGATGTTTCTTGTTGATCAACTATCCCACCAATGGCATTCAAAATGGAGGACCGGATGGCATTGCCTTGGTTCGCGATGACAACACCGTCATCGAATTCATCAGCTATGAGGGGACCTTTACTGCTACCAATGGTCCAGCAAACGGTCTGACTTCTACCGATGTCGGTGTGTCTGAGACGAGCTCTACGCCCATCGGAAACTCGATCCAGAGAACGGGCACGCTTTCCTGGGAGGCCAATGTTGGTACCCCCGGTGGTTGCAACTCTGCCCAGCTACCAGTCGAGTTGGTATCCTTCACAGCAACTCCGGTGAAAAATCTCGTGAGTCTGGAATGGCAGACGGCGACCGAAATCAACAATGACTATTTTGTTGTAGAGCACTCTGTGGACGGGAAAAACTTCAAGGATTTGGAAATGGTCTTGGGAGCAGGCAATGCAGCCGCTGTCCAGAATTACTCCTACCTCCACGAAACGCCTTCCAATGGCAGCAACTACTACCGCCTGCGCCAGGTCGATTTTGATGGAACTGCTTCTTACAGCGCCGTTGAGATTGCCAACCTGAAGGAAGGGAAGGAATTCCGCATCTATCCTACCTTGACCAAGGAGTTCTTGCAACTGGAAATGCCAGGTTTGGATCGCCAGGAAGTTCGCATCGACATCTTCCACCTCAGTGGTCAGTTGGTTCGCAGCTACCAGTTGGATGGAGGCATCCAAAACGAACGCCTCGACGTCCACTCTTTGGAGGCCGGACACTACATCCTGCGCCTACAGCAAGGAAATACCATCGAGAACGCCCGCTTCGTCAAGCTCTGATTCTCGGACTGGGAATACACATACTTCCCACAAATGGGCTGTCTTCACTGGCTTGGAGACAGCCCATTTTCTTATTGGGCCGTCAAAAAGAGTTTTCTTGCGTCCTGTCTGGAAGACTTTTTGTTTGAACAGCTGAAAAAGGATGGTTTCATTCCTTGGAAAGCCCTATTTTTGCCCTACTTGTCCCCCAGTGATTTGATCAATCATAAACTGCTAGACTGTGTACCGATTCATTTTCCAAAAACTGATGATTTTCTTCCCACTTTTTCTCCTGGGGACGGCCCAGGCACAAGATTATCAAGTGGGATTTAGCCTGGGGGCTGCCTTTTATCAGGGCGACATGACCAAGGGATTGGTGGATTTTGAGGAATTCAATGTGGCCTATGGTTTGTTTTTCCGCAGGCATGTGTCCGACAAATGGGCGGCCCGAGTCAACTGGAGCAGGGGCAAGCTATCCGGCGATGATCGCAACTCCAACACCCGGAGGGGCTTTCGCTTCAACTCCACGTTCAACGAATTTTCTCTATTGGTAGAATACAACCTCATCGGTGGCTACACCTACAGTTATGGCAGAGGGAGCAACGACTTCTTTGGCTTGTACCTCATGGGAGGGGGCGCCCTGGCAACCCTCAACGCCAAGCTGGCCTCCAAACTGGGGGAGCAAGAACCCATCCCGGAGTTTACAGATGTCACACTTTCCATGCCCTTGGGGGGAGGCATGCGTTTCAACATCGGCGAGCGGACCTCCATCGAGGGAGAGTTTGGCGGCCGCATCACCCTGACCGATCGCATCGACGGCATCCAGTCTGGAGCCCGTGATTACTATTTCGTCGGCGGAATCAACGTAACCCTCATCCTGGGAGATTATTGACCGCACTTCCATTGACACCCATCTGGACCAACTGCCAGATCGGCACCGCACTTCCTTGAGTTGACAGGACGGCAGCTTTTGTAGATGTTCCAACATTCATTTTGGCAGCTTTTGCCCCTTGGTATGCTTTTCGTTCACTTGTAGCCTACCTAAACACTTCTAGCCCATCTTACTTGGAAACTCCTCCAGGAAGTTTCCCTCATTTTTTCATCAAATCATTCTCATGCTTCACTTCATCAATCACACAGAAGAAGGGCAGGGCGGGCACCAGCCTTCCAAAAAGGACGGCCCATTGTTGGATGCGTATTCCAATGCCGTCATACAAGTTGCCCAAAAAGTCAGCGATGCTGTCGTACAAATCAAAGTCAATAAGAAAAGCCGTCGGCGCCTGCGCGGGGGACGTCCCCAGGGCGGACAGAGCGGCAGTGGCTTCATCATTTCCAGCGATGGTTTTATTGTGACCAATAGCCATGTGGTCAAAGGCGCGTTGCGGGTGGAAGTGGTGCTGCAAGATGGGCGCCAGTTTCCCGCTCGCTTGGTTGGCGACGATCCTGCCACCGATATTGCCGTATTGCAAATCAATGCCGACAAACTTTCCCAAGTGGAGTTTGGCAATTCCGATGAGCTGCAGGTTGGCCAGTTGGCAGTTGCCATTGGCAATCCTTATGGCTTTCAATACTCCTTGACAGCAGGAGTTGTGAGTGCCTTGGGACGAAGCCTTCGCTCTGAATCTGGTCGGTTGATCGACGATGTCATTCAAACAGATGCAGCGCTGAACCCCGGCAACTCGGGTGGTCCTTTGGTGGACTCACACGCTCGGGTCATCGGTGTCAATACGGCGGTCATCTTGCCAGCCCAAGGCATTTGCTTCGCGGTGGCTTCCAATTTAGCATCTTACATCGTCGGAAAATTGATCATTGACGGGCGCGTCCGACGGGCCTACATTGGCATTGCGGGACAGACCCTTCGCTTGCATCCTCGGCTGATCACGCGCTTTCAGCTTGGCACCCGCAGTGGCATCTTGGTGCAGCAGGTAGAAGCCGATGGGCCGGCCTACAATTCCGAGCTGTTTCAAGGAGACTTGATTGTCGGTTTTGACGATCAGCCTGTGAGCAGCATAGACGATTTGCACCGATTGCTGGACGAGACAGCCATTGGCCGGAGTCTGCGGTTGACCGTACTTCGCAATCAGCAATTGCGGGAGGTCAATGTAACGGCAGCAGAATTGATTGGTTAGGAACGAAGCATTTACTGAACCACCTCTTCGGCGATCCGCGTGATCAACTTTCGGCGTTCTGGTCCTGTGGAGATCATGCTGACGGGCACCTGTAGGCTTGCTTCCAGCTCTCTGATGTAAGCCTTGGCTTGCTCGGGCAATTCGTCGAAAGAACTCGCATCATCCAGCGATTGCTTCCAGCCAGGATAGGATTCGTAGACTGGCTCAATCTCTACATCGCACAAATCGTAGGGAATTTGGCTGTGTGTCCCTCCATCGTATCCGTAGTGAGTGGCTGCCTTGATGCTGTCGAATTGGTTGAGTACATCTATTTTGGTAATGACCAGCTGGGTGACACCATTGAGCATGATGGTGTACTTGAGTTGTGGGAGATCGATCCAGCCACAGCGGCGGGGTCTTCCAGTGGTGGCCCCAAATTCAGCTCCTTCTTTGCGGAGAAATTCTCCTGTCTCGTCGTGGAGTTCGGTAGGGAAGGGGCCGCTGCCCACTCTGGTGCAATAGGCCTTGGTAATGCCAATGACTTCTTTGATGCGCTGTGGTGCCACTCCCAATCCGTTGCAAACACCAGCGGTGATGGTATTGGAAGAAGTGACGAAGGGATACGTCCCAAAGTCGATGTCGAGCATGGAGCCTTGTGCGCCTTCGGCCAAGACCTTTTTGCCACTGTCCAGAGCTTGGTTGATGTAGTATTCAGCATCTACCTGTTGGAGTTGGCGAAGGACGTCGAGGCATTCCATCCATTTGGCCTCTTCTGTTTCCAGATCGAAATCCACTTGGGGAAGAGAGGACAGAATTCCAAGGTGTTTTTCCTTGAGCGTTTGGTATTTCTCTTGGAAGTTGGGGAGCATGATGTCTCCCACGCGCAGGCCATTGCGTCCGGTCTTGTCCATGTAGGTCGGACCGATGCCTTTGAGGGTAGACCCAATTTTGGCTTTCCCTTTGGCCGCTTCTGAGGCGGCGTCGAGGTTGCGATGTGTGGGAACAATGAGGTGTGCCTTTTTGGCGACCAGCAGCCGCTTTTGGAAATTGGGGGCAACACCGGCGATGCTGTTGATCTCCTTTTGGAGAGTAATCGGATCGATGACCACTCCGTTGCCGATGAGGTTGATCTGCCGCTCGCGGAAAATGCCTGAAGGGATGGTATGGAGAACGAATTTGTGGCCATCGAACTGGAGAGTGTGTCCAGCGTTGGGACCGCCCTGGAAACGGGCGATGACGTCATAGTTTTCTGCAAGGTAGTCGACGATTTTGCCTTTGCCTTCGTCTCCCCATTGCAAACCAAGGAGTACATCTACTGCCATTGTGGGTAAAGTATGGTTGTATTGATGGTCTGTGCATTGTCGCAAAGACCGAAAAGTTCAAAATACGAAAACCTCTCAGATATTCCTAATCTGAAAGGAGAGCAAATGTAAGGAGCCTACTGGATTTAATTGCCTCTTTTGAAGTATTATTTTTCGAATCTCAATGAGGAAGGTTTTGGGGTGGGTGCGCTTGCTTGTCAGCCGTTGAGAGAGGTGACAGCGGATTCGATCGTTGGGCTCAGATTGAAGAAATGGCGCAATTTGGTCATCTCCAATAAGTTGACCACTTGGTCGGATGCATTGACCAGTGCAATGTTGCCCCCTGAGCCTTTGGAGCGAGTCATGATGGACAGCAGAAAGTTGAGACCGACGCTGTTGAGAAAGCTCAGGTCTTCGAGGTCTACCACAAAGCGATTGTAGCCTTGCTCGATGTGGTTGTCAATGTCTTTGAGGATTTCCTTGTTGTCAAACTCATTGAAAAGTTCGTTCACCTGAAGGATGCGGACACTTTCCTGGGTTGAAATTTGGTAAGTCATGGGACAGAGGGTTTGAAGAATAGTGTATGTTGGTTGTGCTACAACAAAAAACTTACCAAAAAATCACATATGTTCTGTTCCCTTGACCATTTTCATCGATCAGAAGGAGGGGCGTGCTTTGGTTGTGGCAAAGGCAGAGAGCTTTCTATTGTCAATTTTTCAGCCTTACTTAGGCGAAATTACTTACATTTAGTGGCGAATAGTAAATCGTAGCGATGAGAAACGAGCTACATACCAAAACGAAAAACAACGATGAGCCTACACACACTGGATTGGTCTTTGATCGCCGCCTTTTTTGTCATTACCCTCGCCATTGGTTTTTTGTCGGCCCGGCAATCGGGCAAAAGTGCCTCTGAGTTTTTTCTGTCAGGGCGAAACATGCCGTGGTGGCTGCTTGGTGTCTCCATGGTGGCAACCACGTTTTCTGCCGATACCCCCAACTTGGTGACCGACATTGTCCGCAAAAAGGGCGTGGCGGGCAACTGGGCCTGGTGGGCATTTCTACTAACGGGGATGTTGACCGTTTTTGTCTATGCGCGTCTGTGGCGCCGCTCCGGTGTGCTGACCGATTTGGAGTTTTACGAGCTGCGCTACAGTGGCAAAGCTGCGGCATTTCTCCGAGGTTTTCGAGCCATTTATCTGGGGGTGTTTTTCAATGTCGTGATCATGGCAACCGTCTCTTTGGCTGCCATTAAGATCGGAGGGGTTTTGCTGGGGCTTTCGCCCATACAGACAGTTTTGATCGCCTCTGTGGTCACGGTCATCTACTCCATGGCAGGTGGACTTCGGGGGGTCATCCTCACCGATTTTTTCCAATTCATCATGGCCATGATTGGGACGGTTTGGGCAGCCTATGTGGTGGTGGACTTACCAGAAATTGGGGGCTTATCCAATCTGTTGGCCCACGAAAATGTCAGTGGAAAATTGAATTTGCTTCCCGACTTCAAGGACTCTGGTTTGTTGATTGAATTGCTCATCATTCCGATTGCTGTTCAGTGGTGGAGTGTATGGTATCCAGGGGCTGAACCCGGAGGAGGAGGCTATGTGGCGCAGCGCATGTTGGCCGCCAAGGACGAAGACAATGCAATGGGGGCTACCTTGCTTTTCAATGTTGCTCATTATGCTCTCCGTCCCTGGCCTTGGATTCTCATCGCTTTGTGCTCCCTGGTCATTTTCCCGGACCTGGCATCCATCCAAGCCCAATTTCCCGATTTGGACCCCAATGTGATCAATGATGATTTGGCTTATCCTGCCATGTTGAGCTTTTTGCCAAGTGGCCTGTTGGGACTGGTCATTGCCTCTCTGATTGCCGCCTATATGTCGACCATTTCTACCCATCTCAACTGGGGGTCTTCTTATGTGGTCAATGATTGGTACAAGCGTTTCATCAACCCCACAGCGAGTGGATCGACAGAGGTATTGGTGGGCCGAATTTCTACCTTGACATTGATGATCCTGTCGGCTGTCCTGGCGCTCTTTCTCAGCAACGCCCTGCAGGCCTTTAACATCCTTCTGCAGATTGGAGCTGGCACGGGCCTAATCTTCATCCTGCGCTGGTTTTGGTGGCGCATCAATGCCTACAGTGAATTGGCGGCCATGGTGATTTCTTTTTTCATTGCCTTGTATTTCGAGTTCATCCATACCAACGTATTGGAATTTGAGGCATTGGAGAGTCACTACAAATTGATCATTGGCGTGATTGTGACCACCATTGGATGGGTGATTGTAACCTTTCTGACACAACCGACGGAGCAGGAGACACTTCTGAAATTTTACAAGCTCATCCGTCCGGCTGCTGGTGGATGGAAGCCTGTCATCGAGCGAGCAGAAGAGGAAGGGCAATTGGATTTGTCGGATGTGCGCAAAGGCAAATTGCCCCTTCAGGTATTGGGCATGTTGGTTGGATGTACAACTGTTTATGCAGCCTTATTTGGCACTGGTTTTTGGATTTACGGGCAGGTCGCTTCCGCTCTTTTTGCTTCTGGCGTTGCTGTCTTGGGAGGCATTGTACTCTTCCGACTTTGGGGTCAGTTGAAAGAAAATTGATGCCATTGCCATGTCGCTTGCTTGGGACTCGGGGAACCAAATGCTTCGGCATCTTGTACCTCTCTCTGTACCAATCGACAACAAACAATGGACGACAGAGCTACGCTCATTTCTGAACTGGCAAGCAAGGAGGCTTTGCTACATCTCATCCTTGGCAAGCGCAAGAAAAAGATGATGTGCCGCTGGGCATTGGGCATTCCCTTTTACTACTTCCTGTGGCACTTGAGTTGGGTAAAAGTTCTTTTTTGGATTGCTGTTCCAATGGAGTTGGGACTCCTTATCTTTACCCTTTGGTCTTACCGTCGGCTTCGCCTCCAAATTGCCGACTTGTTGGTGCGTTTGGCGTCTTTGCCGACAGAGCCTGTCTGTGAATAAATGCTTGCAGGGATGGTGAGAACTATATTACATTAGCAAAATAAAAATACGTTCAAATTATAAATTATTTTTTATAATGTTTTTTGCAAGTCACTCATTATCAGTATTTAGCGTTGGGCTTAACGAATTAGTGAAATAAAAATATTTTCAAAATTTATGGAATTTGGTTAGGTGCCGTGTCCTATTATAGACAAAAAACGGAGACGTCTATCCTGGAAAGTGATTTGTCAGCTTGAGAAAGCATTCCCTTTTGGGCACATCTGCCCAGGTTTGGGTTGGCGGAGTCGTGCCTGGGTGCGATTCCAAAAAGGAGTGGTCTTTTGTGGTCACTTTGAGGGCGGGTCCCACCCAAATAAAGCCCCAGCTCTTCCTCCTCCTCAGTTACCCATTCCCCTCACAAACCCCATCCAATCATTTAAAACAATCGACTTGCAAGATTCATCGCAATCCTTTCTTCCCCCTCGTTTCAATACGCATCCCCCAACGCAAAATCCACCGCCTTGCCCATCCAGCGCCCCCTCGTAAAATCCGGAAAGGCCATGGGCTGCCCGCCCGCCGCAATGGACTGCTCCGACAATGGCGTCACCGCCAACCAACTGGCAGCATCATACACATCGAAAGGAGGCTCTTGCTGTGCCTTGGCACACTCGACAAAGGCGTGGATCAAAAAGAAATCCATGCCTCCATGGCCCGCCCCCACTGCCTGCTGCTCCCACCGCTTCCACAAAGGATGGTCGTACTGTTCCAAATATGGCTGGGCCTCTTCCCAACGGTGCGACGGACTTTTGCCTTCTACATAAATCGACTTGTTGACCGCCATCCAAATGCCCGCCGTTCCCTGTACCCGAAAGCCCAAAGAATAGGGCCGGGGCAAATTGGTGTCGTGACTGAGGAGAATGCTCTCGCCATTGTTGCACTTGATGACTGTCGTGACCACATCACCCAAACGGAACTTGACCTTGGCATTGGGGTGCTGTGGGCCTCCAGCTTCGTGCCGGATGATGTAGTCGTGCAAGCCGCGTGACTTGGAGGCCGTCGAGGTGAGAGAAAGCAGTCGATTGCCTCGGTTGATGTTGATGTATTGGGCTACGGGGCCGAGACCATGGGTGGGGTAGAGGTCTGCATTGCGATGAATGGAATGGGCGGTTCGCCAACGGGCTTCGCTGAAGCCTTTTTCACCAAATTCAACTCCCTGTCCATATGGCACTTTGCCGTCGTTGAATTTCACATGCCGAAGATCGTGTTGGTAACCACCTTCCAAGTGAATGATCTCTCCAAATACATTCTGCCGGACCATATTGAGCACAGCCATGACGTCGCGGCGGTAGCAAACATTTTCCAAGAAAAACAAATGTGTTCCGGATGCCTCATGGGCATTGATCAGTTGCCAGCATTCGTCCAGCGAAAAGCCACCGCAAACTTCCACGCCGACGTACTTGCCTGCCTTCATGGCTGCAATGGCCATTTCGCTGTGCCACCGCCAAGGCGTTGCAATGATGACCGCATCAACATCTGCCTCTGCCAATAGCTGCATATAATCTCGCTCTCCCATGCCGTATACCTTTGGCAGCGGCTTATTTTGTTTGGCAAAAATGGCCTTGCTTCTTTCGATCATCACTGGGTCGATGTCGCAAATGGCGGTGACTTGGCAATCATCGCGGCGCAGCAGAAGGTCGATGTGACTCTGGCCGCGCAAGCCACTTCCGATGATGCCAATGTTGAGTTGGGAGCGAAAGGGGGTGGGAGAAGGGACTTTGCTTTGGGCTTGTAGTTGGGAACCCATGCCCAGACTGGCAGAGGCCAGCGCGGAGGTTTGGAGGAATTGGCGGCGGTTGAAGGACTTCTTTTTTTCCATGGTCAAAAGGTTTTGCTGTTCCCAAAATAGGGAAAGCCCATTCCAAAAAGAAATCAAACTCCTTCGGCAGTGACCAGTGAGAAAAGAGGATGGGAAAATGATTTGGGACTTTTGTCTCCTCCATGGGATCAAAGAGCGGGCAAGGCGGTATATTTGCGCCATCACCAATCAGAAAATGGAATGATGCCAGCAAAAGAGTCGCTTTTCATCGTTATCGAAGGACTGGATGGGTCGGGCAAGAGTTCGGCTGGTCGGGCCATGATGGATTATTTGGAATTGGCCTTTCCGGGACGCATCAAACTGACCTTTGAACCGAATGATTCTTCTTGTGGAGGGCTCTACATCCGACAGGTACTCACCAAGCGCATCACCCAATTTCGCCATCGGACCCTGGCGCTGGCCTTTGCCGCCAACCGATTGGACCATGGAGACCGGATCATTGGCCCCGCTTTGGAAAGGCCCGGTCAGCAAATGTGTATTTCAGATCGATACTATCTGTCCTCCCTGGTCTATCAGTCGATGGAGGACTTTCCGATGGATTCTGTCATGAGACTGAACGAACTGGCCCGTCAACCCGATTTGATTTTTTTTCTCAATGTCAGCAATGAGGTCTGTTTGCAGCGCATGCAAATCCGAAACCAGCCGCCGGAACTGTTCGAACAAAACTTATCGGCCACCCGCGACAAATTCTTGAAGGGCATCGAATTTTTGCGAAGCCATCGACAAGAGCAAATTGTGGAGATAGATGGCAATGGCAGTCCGGCCAATACCTTGGAACAAATGCTGACTGCTTTGTGGGAGCGTTGGCCCGAATGGCGGAATGATGATCTGCCTGGCTTACCCGCCTTCTTCGCTCAAAAATCTGTAGAGGAGGTCCAGTTGGCAAAATGGCAGGGAGCTTTTGAACAGTATCTGAAGACCCATCAATATGAGTTGGGAGATCGCTATGAGCAGGCAGGGGCGATGTTGTACGAACTGTCTACGGCTTTGTCAGGTGGGCCCAATTTGCAGGGACTTGGGGTATTGCTGGGAAGTTCCCAGAAGGTGGAGTACTTGTTTGCTCAGTTGGCAGATTGTTTGGCCACGGCAGATTTTGCAATGGCTTTTTTTTCCGGACCAACCGCTACTGCTCCCCATTTCTACCAAAGAGAAACGACAAGCGTTGATGGCAAGCGAAAATTGTTTCCAGCCATCCGTTTGTTGACGGAGAAAGACCTGGAGAAATTTCTTCCCCGCCCATAAAAAATCCTACCCAGGCAGTGATGAACCCGGGCAGGAGGTAAACAAGACATCTCAGTATGTAATGTAATACTACTCTTTTTCCAAAGGGAAATCAGTTGGCGTCGATCACGCTGCCCGATCCGGTGATGTCCACGTTGAGTGTGGGGTTGCCGCGGTACAAGATGTCGCCAGAGCCAGTCACCTTCACGTCGAGTACTTTCTCCACTGTAACCTCGGCATCTCCAGAGCCTTTGATTTCAATGTCGCCTCTTTCGCTGTTGAGGCTGAAGGCCCGAAAGTCGCCGGAGCCGTTGATTTCCAGTTCGAATTCTTCCGTATTGCCCGCCAGTTGAATGTCGCCAGAGCCAGTGATTTTGCTGTCGACTTCTTCCGCGTCGAGTTCCAGGTCCATGTCCCCTGATCCGGAGATGCGCAGCACCAGGTCTTCGGTGACGAGGGTGTTTTCGCTGAACATACCGCCAGAGCTGTTGATGGACAGCTTCTCGATTTCCGGCATGGTGATGTAGATTTTGAGGTCTTCATAATCGCGAACACAATCGTCGAATTCAATTTCCCAGGTGTCGTCGTCAATGTCGCGATCCAATTGATCGATGATGTTTTGCTGGCCTTCGATTTGGACTTCATGTGGAGATCCTTGGCGAACATATACATCGGCACTGATTTTCAATTCTACTCCTGTAAAGTCTCCGATGGAGATGACGTCGGTGATGACATCGCCTTCGCCTTCGTCGCAATTGAACAGTCCGTCGTCGTCGTCATCCAGATCGATGTTGCAAGCTGAAAAGGTCAGAACGGCTGCACAGAAGAGGAAGCTGATCCATTTGAATTGATTCATGGTTGTTTCTTTTTGGTGAAAGAATGGTATCGTGTGGGTTTTTCGTTTTTGATTTTGCTCAATTGTTCCATCGAGAGGAGTGTCGGTGCCAATTGCCAAATCCGCCAATCCGGAAGCTCAGTCCACCAATCAAACCTTGGAATTGATCTTTGTTGATGTTTTCATTGGAGATGCCATCGACAAAGCGGTAGCCAAGGGTGGTGCCAATGCGAAACCAGCGGAATACGTTGACTTCCAGACCCAGTTCTGGTGTGACGACGAAAATGCCGTCTTTGGCATCTACGTTGCTGCCGTCGAACTCGATGTCCACAGCTCCCCATCCAATCTTGGCACTGCTGTAGAGGTGGATCAATTTGTGGGATGGTGCTGCATAGCCCACCCAAAAGCCTCCGTGACCGATGCTCAGGCGCAGGTCGTCATTGTCGTCGAACAGGTCGTCGAGGTCAGAACTGCCAATGCCATAGCCTCCGATGAAAAAGTTGTCTATGATGAGTGCGGCACCTCCTCCGGCAGCATTGCCGCGCAGGTCATCGTCAATTCCGATTTCTACGATGGGCGCAGCAAAGGCACCAACGACCCGGGCGCGGTTGAACAAAGTTTGCGTTTGTTGGGCCTGTATTTGGATGGCAAAGCCGATCGCAAAGGCGAGAAGAATTACTTGTTTCATTGTTTGAATTTTTTCAGTGTATCTCTAAAAATGACATGGCAATGCCAGGCCAATTGTGCGTGCAATCAGCAGTGTATCATCAATTTTTATGAATTGTAAAAAGACGCGTTTTTGCTTGCTCAGAATCTCATGCCTGCCTGAAATCCTACCCAGGCAGTCCGGTTGACAGCTTTTTTGGTCGAGCCGGAGGCAGGCTGTTTGGTATCGTCAAAAAAGGTCCACTGAGGGATTCTGGAGCCTGTGACCGGAGTTTCTGGATCGCCTGATTGCAGCTTGGTAAACATGACGTTTGCCGTGGGGCCGAAAAACAGGCTGAAGCGTTTGCCCAAGTAAAAGTCAAAGGAAACGCGCATCTGGCCCAATAGATTCAACTTCTTTGTCCATCCCTCTCCTTCGTTGATGTGGCTGGCTGTCCATTCGAGATTCCAAAGGTGTTTTTTGGCTTTTCCCAGAGGCTTGGCAGTCCCAAAACCATATCCCAAGCCCCAGCTCATTTGCCCTTGTCGGGCACTTGCCATCGGCGGGTCTTCCCAATGCGCGCCCACTTGCAAGATGTTGTAGAATGGTTTGGCGCCCAGTTTCAAACCAATGCCAGCGTGAAAGACTTCGCTGCTGAACAGTTCGACGCGATTGTACCCATGCTTGACCAAGCTCAACAATCCGATGGGTGCCCCTACAATGGAGTCGGAGATGTTGACCAAGCCCATCTGAAAGCCTCGCACAAAGCTGGCCTTGTTGAAGAGCAAGCAAGCCTGGCCTGTCTCTACCTCTTCGGCCATATTGAACAGAGACGAGATTTGCATTTTTGCATCCCCTTTATTGAGGTTGAACAAGTTGCCAATCTGCAAAGCAGTCGCATCTCCGTAGACCAGGTTGCCGATGCCACTCCACTGAGCACCTGTGATGTCTCCACCCACAATGTTCATGATGCCAGCAATCTGGACAGCGGTAGAACGGGCACCTGTTTGGTTGTAAATTCCCGCAAACTGAAAGCCACCTGTGTATCCATCGTTGCGGTTGAAAATGCCCGCCAGTTGTGTGCCGTAGACATTGCCTTGCACATGATTGGCCAGTCCCCCCACTTGCATTCCATAGACATTGCCCGTGATCATGTTCATCAAGCCGCCCAGTTCAAATCCATTGAGACCGCCGTTGCGCCCCCAAAGCAGATTGAGCGAAAGTTGGTTGGTGGTTTCTTCCGCCTCTGGGTGATTGGTACTCAAAACTGGGACGATGGAAATCTGTCCGAATGTGTACTTACCAGTGGACTTTCTCCTCAACCTCCGATCCACCGGGGTTTCGATGTACGGCTTGTCATCGTCTTCCAATGTTGGCGTTTCCCAGCCATATCTTGGTACCTCTTTGTCCACAATTTCTGGTTCGGGATCAGGAGGTGGCATTCTCTTTTTTCTTCGTTTGGCCTCCAGTTCGCCCAGGCGTTCCGATCTGGTTTGTTTCCGTTGATCGGTTCGCAGTACAATCTGGTCTCCGATGACTGTGTAGACAATCTTCGTATCGTCAAACAATTCATTGAGGGCCACTTCCAGGCTTTTCTTCCGCAGGCGGACACTCATCTTTCGGTTGACAGGGATGATGTCTGGGCTGTAGGAAAATTGGAGGTTGTACGATTTGCTGATGTTGGTCAGGATGCTGCCCAGCCGCATGTTGCGATACTTGAAGGTGACAATTTGGTTGATGTCTACCTTCTGCTGGGCGTTCAGGTACATCGGGAGGCAGCAAGCTAGTATCAGAAGAAAACGCAGGCAATTCATTGGATTGGGGTAAATAAGTTCAACAACCTTTTCCACTGATGACGAACACTCCATCCTTTTGTTCTATTTCGATGGCGAGTGAAATCTTTAGGATGTCCAGTATCTCGCCAAGGACAGGGCTTTGAAAATTGCCATTCATTCGGCATTTGAGTGCCTCCTTGTCCAGGACTTCCATGTCGATGTCGAAGTAGCGTTCCAGTGTTTGGACAACTTCGGACAGTGTGGTTTCGTCAAAGGAGATTTTTGCACTCTTCCAAGAAGTTGCATTGGCAATCTTTTGGCGGACTTTCTTGGCCTTTTTGGTTTCCTTATTCAACACGGCAGACTCTCCCGCAGGGACAAAAATGGGTTTCTTGGTTTGTCTTTCCCCAAATTTGACCTGTCCACTTTCCACGGTCAGCTCCACTTCTTCTTCATCTGGATAGGCCCGCAGGTTGAAAGAGGTCCCCAACACCAATGTCCGGGCATTGCCACTGATGATTTCGAAAGGGCTGTCTTCCATTCGCTCCACATCAAAAAAGGCTTCTCCTTCCAATTTGACAGTTCGTTCTGCAAATGCCTCCTCATAGCTGATGTGGCTGTTTTCGTTGAGCCAGATGCTACTGCCATCCGGAAGTTGCAGCTCGAGCTTTTCCCCATCTTTGGTGCTGAAAGCAAGGGGTTGAGGGCTGGATGCATCCCCCGTCTGCCCAAACCAATTGTAGGCGACGAACAGCAGGACAGCCGCGGCGGCAACCGCCCCCAATCGTCGGATGAGGCTGGGCAAGGAGCGAACTTTTGCCTCGGAGGGCATGGCAGCTTCTCCATCATCCAGGCGAGCCTCTACCTTTTCCCAGGCGGCCTCGGCCTTTGGTTGGAATTCGGAAGCCTGATCTTCTGTCAGTTCCCATACTCCGGTCAATTCCTCAAAGAGCTTTTGGTTTTCGGCATCAGCTTTTACCCACGCATCGAGATCATTCCTCTCTGCGTCCGAAATTTCGCCAGTCAAATGCCGGCCCATCAATTCGTAAAATCTGTCAATGTTCTTCATTCAATGCCGGTTCTGCTCCATTGACGCAGAAGTATGAGGGCTACCCCTACGACGAGCAATTTTTTTTCAATTTTATTTTTTGGCCCCCTGTCAGCTTGGGTTTTCACCGCTGTGGTCAGGCCATGAGCCACAGGAGGATGATTCCCCAATGGGCCACATCGTCTTTGAGCAGCAGCCGAAGCGTCTTCAGGGCCTTGCCCATTTGGTTTTCCACTGTTTTGACGGAAATGTCTAGTTTCTGGGCAATTTCCTTGTACGACAATTCCTCCTGGCGACTCAGTTGGAACACCAGTCGGCATTTGGGAGGAAGGGTAGCAATGGCTTGTTGGATTCGTTTTTGGAGTTCTTTTCCAGCAAAAAACTCTTCCATGCTGGAATCCTGACCGTCGTGTAGTCCGGGCTTGAGTTCGTCTACCTCATAGCGTTTTTGCTTGCGAAGGTAGCTGATGCCTTCGTTGACAGCCATGCGTCGGAGATAGGCCCCTATGGAAGACTGGATGTTGAGTTGATGTCTTTTTTCCCAAAATTTGATGAACACCTCTTGTGCGATGTCTTCTGCCTGATTGCCGTCGGGTACCATGCGGTATACTGCCTGGCAAACCATCTTGTAGTGTTGATGGAAAAGGAGTTGAAGGACGCTGCGGTCGTTCTCTCGGAGCTTGACAAGAATGTCTTTAGCAGAGGGTTGGGGCATAACTCGACAATCAATCAGACAATGCGTTTGATCTGGCAAGTATAGTGAAAATAGCAGGCAATGGCAATAATTCGCTCAAGTTGCCATCTATTTGGCAAAGTGCGCCAACATCTCTATGCAGCGATCAATCTCTTCTTCGGTATTGTAATAGTGTGGAGACAATCGCATGATCCAATCAATTTGCTTGCGGTCAAAGTCGATCAAGGCACTGCTGCGACCAGTCGAGGATAGGTTGACTCCTTCTTTAATCAGCTCTCGTTGTATCTGTTGCATGTCCTCTTTGGAATGGCCATCCAGGGTAAAGGTGACGATGCCACAGAGCCGGGCACCGCGGTCCTGCGAGCGAACAAAGTCGAGCTCTCCCAGCTTTTGGCGGGTGTAATTGGCCAAGTATCTGACGCGCTGTTCGATCCGATCCAAGCCGATCTTGCTCGCATAGTTGACAGCCTCCTTCAATCCCAAGAGCAGGGCATAGGGAAATTCCCAGTATTCGTAGCGCCGGGCAGAGTTCATGACCGTAAACTGGTCCTTTTCTTTCCAGTCGGCTCCTCGCAAGTCGAGAAAAAGCGGTGTCAGCCCTTTGTCCAAAGCCCGATCTGATATGTACAAAAGGCCAGTTCCCCTGGGCCCCCGCAAAAACTTGCGTCCTGTAGCCGATAGGAAATCGCATTGGATTTGCTCTACATTGACATCCATCTGCCCCAAGGATTGGCAGGCATCTACCAGATAAAGGCTGCCGACCTCTTGGCAAATGGCCCCGATGGGCGCAACATCTTGCACCAAGCCGGAATTGGTTGGCACATGGGTGATGGCGACGACTTTGGGCCGCAATTGGCGAATCATTTCCATCATGCGCTGGATGTCCATCCCGCCTTCCGCTGAGATGGGGCAGTGCCTCACATCGACGCCATAGCGTTTTTGAAGGGATAAAAAGGCCAGCTGGTTGGACACATAGTCATCATCAGTGGTCAGAATGATGTCTCCCTCTTCGAAGGGAATGCTGCTCAGGGCCCGCGCATAAGAATCGGTGGCGCTGCTGGTATAGGCGATGTTGTGCGCCTGGGTGTGGAGGAGTTGGGCGGTGAGCTCGTAAAAGCCTTGGATGTCCTCGGCCATTTGCGCCTTGAGTTCATACCCACCAATCAGAGCTTCTTTTTGCAGATAGCTCACCATGGCATCGGTGACGACTTGGGTGGGCAAGGAGGCACCGGCGTTGTTGAGGTGGATGCGTTGGAGGCAACCGGGGGTATCTTTTCGGAATCGCTCTATTTCTTCTTGTTCCAAAGAAATCGGCAGTTGATTAGTTTTCATTTAGTTGGGCATTTACAGCTTTCATGACCATCACCATGGTGTCGGGTTGGTCAAATATGGTTTTCATCTCGGCACTGACAATGCGCATGACATCGTCGTAAGGACCGAATATTTGCGTACTCATGACATTGGTCACAACGCGAATTTCTTGGTAGCTGTTGAGGCGTTCGATGAAGGCCTGAATGTCGGGGATGTAGGCCTCCTTTAGTGGATACAAGCTCAATTCAACGGAAAGGTTCATTTGGTTTTTATTTTTGCAATAGCATCTGTCTACAGACTCTTCCTCACTTTCGTGGGGACGTAGGGCATTTTTTTGATCATTCAGACTGCATGGGAATGGGTAGCTGCGATGCTGCCGTGTGTAAAGCGATCAAACAAGCTCTTTTCGTAAAGTTAGCGAATCCTCCCAACAATGAGGTAAATTTACCGTACTAAGGGAATGATCCCTGTCCGGTGAGCCTTCGCAGAGCAAATGCCGGGCAAAAGGGAAGGGGAAATCGACGGATTCTAATCCTTTCTAGGCCGGGATAACACATATAAATTGCGTATGTTTGTAATATTGCAGCTGATACACGATTGGATAAACAGGGTTTTTTACAACTGTACAGGCTGACAAAATGCAAACAGTACAAGCCCTCATCCTAGTCAAACGAATATGTCAAAAGCAACCTACAACATACACCACGATTTGCAAATCCATGCACCCCTTTCCAAGGTGTATGAAGCAGTGACAGAACCGTCTCATCTGGTGAACTGGTGGCCCCAGAAATGTGCAGGGACACCCGCTGTAGGTCAACAATACAACTTCTACTTTACAGAGGAATACGACTGGTACGCTCAAGTGACGCACGCATCCCCTCCCAAAAGCTTTCACCTCAAAATGACCAAGTCCGACGAAGATTGGGATCCCACATCTTTTGGGTTTGATCTGGAGCAAAACAAAGAGGAGACATTGGTCAAATTCTCGCATGTAGACTGGCCAGCTTGCAACGCACACTTTAGGCGTTCCTCCTTTTGCTGGGCCATGCTGCTCAAGGGCTTGAAAGACTACGTGGAAGAGGGAACCGTCGTGCCTTTTGACAAAAGAGAATGACCACAGCTTGGAATGGCTGTATTATTTTGATCAACCCGCTACCAAATCAAGGGTAGGGGCATAAATGAAACACTATGAACAGGATGGAAATCCCTCGTCCCTGAGACAAGCGGACTCCATTCTACACGAAAACTGAATCATGGCGGCGAAAAAAAAGAAGAAGGGAGCGCTCGGACAACTGGCACTCCGTTTGGGCAGACAGGACGAAAGAGTCCCCAAGCTGATGGGGGTATTGTGCATTTTTTTAAGCATCTACCTATTCATCGCATTCACCTCTTATTTGTTTACCTGGAAAGAAGATCAAGATGGCGTGCTTCGCTTTTCCTGGGGATTGCTCGTCCAGGGGGAAGTAGAAATGGCCAATAGCCTGGGAAGACTCGGTGCCATCATCTCCAACATGTTTTTCTACTGGGGATTTGGCATTCCATCTTTCATCTTTGTCTTTCTACTGGCATTGATCGGACTGCGCCTGGCTCGGGGCATCTCCCTGAAGCACAACCTGGGCCTGATCTGGTCGTCCTTTTGGATGTTGTTGTTCCTCTCGGTGGTACTGGAATTCATGTTTCGGACCTCAGAGTTTCCCTGGGGGGGAGCCTTCGGAGAGCGCATCAGCAGTTGGCTGACCAACTTTGTGGGGGTCTTTGGAATGATTGTCTTGCTGATTTTTGTGGTCTTGGCAGTCATTGTCTGGACCTTCAACCCCAACTTTAACGAGATGAGTTGGAAAAAAATCAAGTACGATGCACAGGTCGCTTTTGAGGATTTGAAAAGTGGGCGTTTGTGGAAAAAGAAACAGCCGGCTCCCGTCAAATCAACGCCCAAAACCCTTCGGCCTGGGGCACAACAAGCGAGGAATGCTACCCCTCTGGCCAAAAAGGCCATCCTCAATGGCAACGGAGAGGCAAGTACAGACCCCAACACTTCCGAGCCGACTGAGGAGACGAGCAAGGAAACGGTGGAAGAAGGATCGCAATTGTCCTTTGAGCTGGAAGGAAAGGGAAAGAGGGAAAAGCCACAGGCGCTCCGCAAAGGAGACGCTACCCTGGAAATCGAACAACCCACCGAACCTCCCGTGCCCGCCACGGCAGGCCCCGAATTGGAGACCAGCAAGACCAGCCCCCTCAACAAGCAGGGAATGCGCATAGAGGAAGACAATCGCAATCACGGCGAGCCCTATGATCCTACCCTGGAGCTGTCTTCCTATGAACACCCTGTCCTTCAGCTTCTGGAAAGTTATGACGAGCACAAGGTGGAAATCGACCGGGCCGAACTGGAACAAAACAAGGACCAGATCATCGAAACCTTACTCAATTACAAAATTGAGATCGTCAAAATCAAAGCCACCATCGGGCCTACGGTGACCCTCTACGAAATCGTGCCTGCCCCTGGTGTCCGCATCTCCAAGATCAAAAATCTCGAAGATGACATCGCCCTCAGCTTGGCTGCTTTGGGCATCCGCATCATCGCACCCATCCCCGGCAAAGGGACCATCGGGATAGAGGTGCCAAACAAAAACAAGCAAATCGTCTCTCTCAAAGAGGTCTTGCTATCCGATAAATTCAAGCGGGCCAAGATGGACCTGCCCATCGCCCTGGGGAAAACCATCTCCAATGAGGTCTTCGTTGCCGATTTGGCCAAGATGCCCCACCTTCTCATTGCAGGTGCTACCGGACAGGGTAAGTCCGTCGGTATCAACGTGATTCTGATGTCCTTGCTCTACAAAAAGCACCCCTCGCAAATCAAACTGGTCCTGATCGACCCCAAAAAGGTGGAACTCTTCCCCTACAGCCGATTGGAACACCACTTCCTGGCTTCGCTGCCCGAGTCTGATGAGCCCATCGTGACTGACACAACCAAGGTCATCCACACTCTCAATTCGCTGCTCATCGAGATGGACACCCGCTACAACCTACTCAAAAAAGCACAGGCCAGAAACATCACCGAGTACAACCGCAAATTTGTCGCCCGGCAACTCAATCCCAACAACGGGCACAAGTTCATGCCGTTCATCGTCTTGGTCATCGATGAGTTTGCAGACCTCATCATGACGGCGGGCAAAGAAATCGAATTGCCAATCGGTCGTCTGGCGCAGTTGTCGCGCGCCGTAGGCATTCACCTCATCATCGCCACCCAGCGCCCCTCGGTCAACATCATCACCGGTGTGATTAAGGCCAACTTCCCGGCTCGGATCGCCTACCGGGTGACCGCCAAGGTGGATTCGCGCACCATTCTCGATACAGGTGGCGCCGACCAGTTGATCGGTCGAGGAGACATGTTGCTGGCCTTTGGCAGTGACCTGATCCGCCTGCAATGTGCTTTTGTCGACACCCCTGAAGTAGAAAGAGTCATCGATTTCATATCCAGCCAGCAAGGGTATCCCATTCCTTTCATGCTGCCCGAATTCCACGGCGACGACGACGGCCACGCGCCTGGTGCTGTCAACACCGCCGATCTAGACGACATGTTTGAAGATGCTGCCCGTTTGGTGGTCCAAAACCAACACGGCTCCACCTCCATGATCCAGCGCCGCCTCAAGTTGGGCTACAATCGCGCCGGTCGCATCATGGACCAATTGGAGGCACTCGGCATTGTCGGACCAAGCGAAGGAAGCAAGGCCAGAGAAGTTTTGGTCTACGACGAAGTAGAATTGGAACGGTATTTGGAAGACATAAAAACTAGGAAATAGGAGGCAACCTTGTGAGCGGTTTTCACAAGGAAAAACTAACCTAGCGGATCGTAGATTCGTTAGGTTTTTTTCGTTTGTAGACCCCTCGAACAGCGCAAACTTAGAGCTTGTTCAGCATTTGGGATTATTTGCGAGAATGAAAGATTTTGACATCAGATAAGTGACATTTTGAAAGGCATAGCCTAGCTATGGCTTGAAAAATTCACGCGATATGATGACAAAAGATTCATTTGCAGCCTCAAAATTTTAAATCTGAGCAAGCTCTTAACACCACTTTAACCCCTCCCGGCTTGTTTAAAACAACTTTAACGGCTTACCTTTGTTCTAGGACCAATACGGGGAAACATCCCATCGTTCTACTGAAAAATACATTGACAGATGATACGACCAATTCTTTGTTTGATCTGCCTGCTCAGCATGGGGCAATTGTGGGCGCAGGATGCTGCCAAAAGCATTGACGAAAGCTCTGACCCCAAGGCGACCAAGATACTGGATGCTCTGAAGAAAAAATACGATGGCTTCAAAACCCTCGAAGCCCGTTTCACCCTGACCCTGGAACTGCCCGACAATCCACCCGAAATCCAAAAGGGAATGATCGTTCAGAAAGGAGAAAAATACTGGCTGGACATGGGAGAACAGGCCGTGATCAGCGACGGGGAGTCCCTTTGGCTGCATTTGAAGAAGCAAAACGAGGTTCAGATCAACAACTTGGAAGAGTCGGAGGATGTCCAATTGATGTCGCCACAAGACCTTCTCAAAATATACGAGAGCGGAGATTTCATCTACGGTTTGACCAATGAGACCTTCGTCAAAGGAAAAGCGGTACAGGAAATTGAATTCAAGCCCATGGACCGCAACTCGGATTACACCAAAATGCGGGTCAGCGTGCTGAAAAAAGCCCAGCAAGTGCAACAGATCAAGGTCTTTGCCCGCGATGGCTCCCGCTACACCTTGACCATCGACCGATTGGTGCCCAACAAAGAGTTCGAAGACGATTACTTCGTATTTGATCAGTCCAAATATCCCGGCATCAACGTAGAGGACTTGCGAATCGACTGATCCTGCCTCTCTTCTACCAGGGCATTGTGTAAATAGTTTGCCCTGGGAATCCCGAATTTTCGTCAGGAGATTCGGGATTTCTTTTGTCTTGTGGCATCGATTTACCACTTCTGATGTTTCTCCTCTTCCAATATTTCACTACATTTGGATTCTTGCCTACCGATAGCACGGCATCTACACCTTTGAATGTGTCCACCGGTCTAAAATGACAGTTGATTCAGAGAATGGGTTTTCCCCTTGTCTTGAATGACTTTCCATGGATGTTCCTGTGGACGTCCAACATACGCTAACATACTTTTGAAAGAGAAATGCTATGGGATTCAAATCCAAAATGATCAAGCCCTTTGCCAAGAAAGTCGCAAAGAGCATCCGACGCTGGTCTGCCAATGCACTGGAAGAGCAGGACAAGGTATTTCAGTCACTCATCAAGACTGGAAGGCGTACGAGATTTGGAGAGGACCACGATTTTGGAAGCATTCGACAGTATGAAGATTTTCGACAGCGCGTGCCAGTGCAAGATTATGAAGGACTCAAACCTTACATCGATCGCATCGTCAAAGGAGAGGCAGACGTATTGTGGAAGGGCCATCCCAGCTACTTCGCCAAAACCTCTGGAACCACTTCTGGTGTCAAATACATCCCCCTGACCAAGGACAGCATTCCCAATCATTTTGGGACGGCCAGAAATGCCATGTTCAACTACTTTTACAAAAGTGGCAATGGAGACTTTTTGGATGGGAAAATGATCTTTCTATCGGGCTCTCCCAAATTGGAAAAGCTCAACAACATCCCCATTGGGCGCCTGTCTGGCATCGTCAACCACCAAGTTCCCTCCTGGCTGCGGACCAATCAACTGCCGAGTTATCGGACCAATTGCATCAAGGAATGGGAGCGCAAGCTGGAGCGCATCGTAGACGAAACCATGCGCAAAGACATGCGACTGATCAGTGGCATTCCCCCTTGGGTACAGATGTACTACGAGCGCCTATTGGAGCGCAGTGGCAAGAGCAGCATCCGCGAATTGTTCCCCAACCTGAGTGTGTTTGTCTATGGAGGGGTCAACTACGAGCCCTATCGGGATGCCATCGAGACATTGGTGGGAGGGCCCATCGACAGTGTTGAGACCTATCCGGCCTCAGAGGGCTTCATCGCCTTCCAAGACCAGTTGGACGATCCCGGCCTTTTGCTCAACGTGGCATCGGGCATTTTCTTTGAATTCATCCCTGCGGAAGAAATCTTTGACGACAATCCCACGCGGCTTTCCTTGCACGATGTTGAATTGGGCGTCAATTATGCCATCATCCTCAACACCAATGCAGGACTGTGGGGCTACAACATCGGCGACACGGTCACTTTCGTTTCCAAAGATCCCTACCGCCTACTGGTGACTGGACGGATCAAACACTTCATTTCTGCCTTTGGAGAGCACGTCATTGGCAAGGAAGTCGAACAAGCCTTGCTGACAGTGGCCCGCAACGAAGGGGTCCGCATCGTGGAGTTCAGCGTAGCCCCTTGCATCAATCCCAAAAATGGCGAGCTGCCCTATCACGAGTGGTTCATCGAATTTGACAAGGCGCCCGAAGACACAGAACGCTTTGGCCTCAAGGTGGACAAGATGATGATCGAGCAAAACATCTATTACAAAGACCTCATCCAGGGAGGAATCCTTCAACCCTTGCGGATTACCAGCATGCAAAAGGATGCCTTCAGAGAATACATGAAATCTCAGGGCAAGCTGGGGGGACAAAACAAGGTTCCCCGCTTGTCCAACGATCGCAAGATTGCCGACGCACTTCAGGCCTACGTCACCCAAGAGACTACACCTTAGCGACGGCTTGCCCATTTTTGACTTTCTTCACATCCAATGCCAATGACCAGATCAACGACTCATGTCTCCATCTTGAAATATGAGCGGTCTACTGCTGCCACGGAGCGCAAAGAAGATGTGCTGGCCGTAGAAGAGCCCCTGGAAATCCGATTGCTGTACGGGCCGGAGGGCCAACGGCAGGAGCGAGCCATCTCCATCACCATGCGGACGCCCGGAGCCGATGAAGACCTCGCGCTGGGCTTTCTGTTGACAGAGGGGATTTTGCAGGACACCTCAGATGTTGTCTCCGTACAGGCTGGGTCGGCTTGGTTGCCCGCAGCAGAGCAAAACCAAATGGTGGTGGCCCTGTCTCCTGAAAAAGAAGTCGCCTTGGATCGTTTGGAGCGGCATTTTTACACTTCTTCCAGTTGTGGCGTTTGTGGAAAAGCCTCCATAGATGCTGTTCGTGCCACTTCCTTTCCTGCCATTCCCCCGCCAGTTCCCATGCTGTCCGCAGCTCTGCTGTCTACCTTTCCGGATCGGCTGCGGGAGGCCCAGGCTGTTTTTGATGCCACGGGTGGCTTGCACGCGGCGGCCCTCTTTCGGCCCGACGGCCAGATCGCCTGGGTGCGCGAGGATGTGGGACGTCACAATGCCGTGGACAAGCTCATTGGTGCGGCCCTGCAGGAGGGCGAAGTTCCTTTGGGAGATGGGATTTTGCAGCTCAGTGGACGCATCAGTTTCGAATTGGTGCAAAAGGCCTTGATGGCGGGCATTCCCATTGTGACAGCTGTGGGGGCGCCGTCCAGCTTGGCGGTAGAGCTGGCGCGGGAAGAGGGCATTACCCTTGTGGGCTTTGTCAGAAATGGCAAATGCAACATCTACACATGGGAAGAACGCATCACAACTCATTGATCACACACTTTATCGCATAACTGATTGCTATGACACCTGGACTCAAATCCTATCCCGATGGCTTCACCCGTTGCTGGTGGTGCGGAGACTACGACGATTACATCGCCTACCACGATGAGGAGTGGGGGCATCCCGTAAAAGACGACAACCGCTTGTTTGAGAAAATTTGCCTGGAGGGATTCCAATCTGGGCTGAGCTGGTTGACAATCCTTCGCAAGCGAGACAATTTTCGCAAGGCCTTCAATGGCTTCCGCTTCGAGGAGGTGGCCCATTTTGGGGAAAAGGATGTGGAGCGACTCCTGCAAGATCCGGGAATTGTGCGGCATCGGAAGAAAATTGAATCCACCATCAACAATGCCAAGCAGGCGGTGAAGATGAAAAAGGAGTTCGGATCACTCGGCCATTACTTTTGGCGATTTGAGCCCAGTCCTGCCAATCGGCCTACAACTTTTGACCACGCCACCCTCTCCACTCTGGCCAAAACCGATGAGTCCATTGCCCTGAGCAAGGATTTGAAAAAACGAGGCTGGTCTTTCATCGGTCCCACCACCGCCTATGCCTTCATGCAAGCCATGGGCATGGTCAATGATCATCTGGAAGGCTGTGCCTTTCGGGAAGTGGTGGAGGAAAAGCGGCGGGCCTTTCAGCGTCCCTGATCTGCCTTGATCTGACATCCTTGCCCCCCGTAGTCCTCCTTCTGCGGTCCATCCCTCTCATTTTTTCTCTTTTGGTGGTGACAGTTCCCCCTGTCATGGAGTGATTTTATTCCCTGAATCGATGGTTTTGTAGAGGCATTTTGCCCGACAGTGAGCGCTGCTGGGCCCTGTTGGCGAATGTGGAAAAATAAAATTGTCCTGATTTTTGATGCTGTTAGAATATTATTACTTTTGTCATGTTACTTTTTAGTAACATGTAGAAACACTATATATGATTTGGAAGGCTCTATCTGATCCAACCAGGAGGACGATACTGGATTTGCTAAAGAGAGCGCCCCAAACAACGGGCGAGATAAGTAGTCAGTTTGATCACCTCTCACGCTTCGCGATCATGAAACACTTGAACGTCCTGGAGCAGGCCAACCTCATCACAACAAAGAAGGAAGGGAAGTTTCGCTGGAATTACCTTAATGTCAAGCCTTTTCAGACTACCTACAAAGAGTGGGTCAATGATTTGGTAAAGTTGCAATACTTTGCCAGTCGTACATTTGAAACTATGGGAAATTTGGACAAGCAAATTCGATCGGCCCGGATACACATTGACTTGTTGATGCGGGCCAGCCCGGTCGAAGTGTGGACAGCACTAACAGAACAGACAGCCGAATGGTGGTTGGATGAATTCTTGGTCCATCCCAAAACAGGACGAATTGCGATCGAAACAAAACTCGGAGGACTGATGTACGAAGATACCGGGCAAGGCGAAGGGATGGTATGGGCACATGTAATAGGAATCGAAATCCCACACCTCATTCAGCTCAAAGGACTTCTTACGCCGGCTTTTGGTGGGCCGGCTGTTTCCTTCCTTCAGATCGAACTCCAAGCCGAAGACCAGTTTTGTCGCGTCAGGCTCATCGACGACTTGCTGGGGGAGATGTCTTCCGAACTGCCCTCCCTGCTAGAGGTTCGCTGGAAACGACTCCTGGAAGAGGGCCTGAAAGCATTTGTAGAACAAAACTAAAACCAACAAAGAAAATACATATTATATAAATCCTTTATTCAATTCGAGCCGCTACCGCATGGTAGTGGCTCTTTGTGTCGTGGGCCATCCCATTTATTGCCCATCTGCTGTTTCACCTTGGTTAATAGTTGGTTAAACATGTCGAATTTATTGACTATGAAAAAGGCCTAATCAAAAAAATACCAAATATGGAGTATTGTTTATCTGATACTTCCGCAGTACTTTTGTATCAATCCTTGAATCTCTACTCCCATAACCGCGTTCTGCTGCTTCCCACATTCCCTGAATTTTTTACAGAATCCCTATGAACATACACTGACATGAACCGCATTTTCTATTGTCTATTGTTGTTTAGCGTTTTGTTGAGTGCCTGTCGCGAAGATAGATTGGACAATCCTCTTGACCATCGCCTGGAACGACTCGTCAAAGACGCCGCTCCCACTGGAAGCCTGGAGCATTTCGTCCTTCCCGACAAAGGAGATCTCGATAATATTCCACAAGATCCCAGCAATCCTCTCAATGCAGATAAGGTTCGCCTTGGCAAAATGTTGTTTTTCGAAACAGGCTTGGCTCTTGCCCCGGTACACAGCGTGGGCGAGAGCTCGTATTCCTGTGGTACCTGCCACGTGCCTTCCGCAGGTTTCATGCCTGGGGCCAAACAAGGAATTGCCGACGGAGGCATTGGCTTTGGCCTCAATGGGGAGGACCGCACCAAGGTCAACATCTACAAGGAGGAAGACTTGGATGCGCAGGGGGCACGGCCGCTCAGCCTGATCAATGTGGCCATGGTGACCAATACGGGTTGGAATGGACAATTTGGTGGCAATGATGCCAATCAGGGGACGGAGAACATCTGGGACGTCGAAGAGGCGACCAAGGTCAATCATTTGGGTTATTTCGGCTTGGAAAGTCAAAACATCGAAGGACTGCATATTCACCGGATGGTCGTCGACAAGGAAGTGACCGATCTGTATGGCTATACCCCTTATTTCGACGCTGCTTTTCCCGACTTTCAGGAAGAGGAACGCTACTCGGATGTCACGGGCAGCTTTGCCATCTCTGCCTATCTGCGCACAGTCTTGGCCAATGAAGCTCCCTTCCAAAGATGGCTCAAGGGAAATGAGCTGGCAATGTCTGACATGCAGAAACGAGGCGCCATCCTGTTTTTTGGCAAAGCCAATTGCTACCAGTGTCACAATGGAACATCGCTCAACAATCCCTCCCAATTTCATGCACTCGGTGTAAAAGACCTGCACGAAACGGGGGCCTTCAAGACAGATGCCAACGATCGCAGAAACCGCGGACGGGGTGGATTTACCTTGAAAGACGAGGACCTCTACAAGTTCAAAGTCCCACAGTTGTACAATATGAAGGATGCCGGATTTTACTTTCACGGCAGCAGCAAAGAATCTCTTCGCGAAGTCGTCGAGTACTTCAACGAAGGAAAAGGAGAGAACGCCAATGTTCCGGAAAGCTACCTTTCACCACAATTCCATCCACTGGGCTTGACAGAAGGAGAAATTGAGGACTTGGTTGAATTTCTCAAGAATGGCCTTTACGACAGAGAGCTGCAGCACTACATACCAGAATCCATCCTTTCTGGCAACTGCTTTCCCAACAATGATCCTTTTTCACAAAATCAATTGGGCTGCGAATAATACCCCAAGGATGCTCTCAACTATTCCTTACCTTTGAGGAAAAATTAGGAAGATGTTGAAAATTGGCGTATTGGGGGCTGGTCATCTAGGGAAAATTCACCTCAAGTGCATCCAGCAAATTCCCACCTACCAGCTGGTGGGCTTCTACGATCCAGATGAGAAAAAGGCTCGCCAAGTCGCTCAAGAATTTGGCATTCCCTGCCTGGCCAGTGAAGCTGCTTTGATGGAGGCCGTAGATGTGGTAGACATTGTGACGCCCACCACTACCCACTTCGATCTGGCCCGTCTGGCCATCCAAAAGAAAAAACATCTCTTCATCGAAAAGCCCCTCACCAATCGGATAGAGGAGGCCCGCCAATTGCTGCAGCTGGGACAGGCTGCCGATCTGAAAATCCAGGTTGGACACGTAGAGCGATTCAATCCCGCCATGCAGGCCCTCAAAGGGAAGTTGATTGATCCCATGTTCATCGAAGCCCACCGACTGGCCGCCTTCAATCCCCGCGGCACAGATGTCTCCGTCATTCTCGATTTGATGATCCACGATTTGGACATCGTATTGCACCTCGTCCGTTCCGACATCCGCCACATCAGCGCCAGTGGAGTGGCCGTGCTCAGCGAACAGGCAGACATTTGCAATGCCCGCCTCGAATTCGACAATGGCTGTGTGGCCAACCTGACCGCCAGCCGGATTTCCCTCAAGCAGATGCGCAAACTGCGGATGTTTCAACGAGATGCCTACATCAGCCTGGATTTTCTCAACAAACAAGCCCAGCTCATCCGCCTATTTGACGAGCCTCAGGGAGAGGACAACCAAGTGGAACTCCACACCTCCTCGGGTGTCAAATACCTGGACATTCAGATGCCACAACTGCAGCCTGTCAATGCCATTCAGATGGAGCTGGTGCAATTGGCACAAAGCATTCAGGAGGATCGTCCGACGGCCGTAGGGCTGGCCGATGGCTACCGCGCCCTGGAATTGGCCCACCAAATTTTGGACGAGGTCAACAGACGATTGCAAGAAACCAGCCTGACATGATCCGCAAGTGGATATACCTTTTGGCCTTGTTGGCATTGCCCAGTTGCTTGCTTTGGTCACAGTCTTCCATCGACCACAGTGCCCAGTTGTCGTCTTCCCTTTCCTGGTCGGGTGCTGATGTACATTTGGCCTATGGACTCCAAAAAGGCCCTCATCAGCTGTATGCAGGTCCACGCTTGCTGCTCTCCAACTCTCACCTGCCCTTGAAAGGACCTTGGGGTGGGGCGTTGGGATACCGCATTCGACTTTTGCAGAGCCGACGCTTGCTGTCGACGGCAAGCGTGGAGTACAAATTCATTTTGTCGGAGCCATACGATCCGTTGCAGCTTGGAGGAGATTTTCTCAACAGCATTCACGAATGGCACTTGTCTTATGGCCTTTGGTATCGGCTCAATGACCATTGGCAGTTGGGAAGTACCATCGGGACAGGCTTTTACCTGGAGCGACTCACCGATCTACAGGAGCAGCGCAAGCAAGGCTTTTCCGGTTACAGTGGCCAGCTTGGCTTTTTGGTTCGCTACGTCTTTTGACAACCAATCGAAGGGTGTCTTTGGGCCCGGTTGCCCACAATTTGACTGGGAAGTGGGAGAGGAGAGTGGCGAAAAGCGTATCTTTGTCCAAATGATTCCCCATGCGAAAGACGATCCATCTTGTCTTGCTTTGCTTGTTGGTGGCCGCCTGCCAAAAGGCTGACCTGGGTGGGCTCCAAAATTTGAGTGGCGACCGCATCCACATCCTCGGACATGGTGGGGTGGGCTTTTCCACAGCGACCAGGGCCCTGCCGCCCAATTCTCGCGAGAGCATCCTCCGGGCGGTTGAGGGATGGAATGCCGATGGGGTAGACGTGGACGTACACATGGGGGCCGACAGCGTTTTGTGGCTCTACCACGACCCTCGCCTCGCCACACAAACCAATTGCCAGGGCTGCATTTTTCAAAAGACGGAGCAAGAGTTGGTGGATTGTCGCTACCGGCGGGCCAATGGCATCCATTGGGGGCAAGATGGCGGCTTGGTGAAGCTGGAGGAAATCGTGGAGCGTTGGCGAGAGCGTGCCTTTCCGCCCTATTTGTATTTGGACCTCAGAGAGCCCATTGACTGCCCGCTGACAGAAGACGCCGAACTATTTTTTTCCCGCATGGCGAGGGCGCTAAAGAGGCTTGTCCTACGTTACAATGAAGAGAAGGTGCTCATAGAAGCCGACAACTCATTGCTGGTCCGACAATTGCTGCAACAGATGCCCAATGCCAAGATCGTCTATGGCGGTTTCTTTGACCAAACAATTGAGACACTGATTGCAAATGGGGCGCTTTTCGGCCTGGTCTTCAACTTCAAAGGCCCGAGTGCTTCCCAAATCAAAGAATGGCACCAAAGAGGACTGCGAATTGTCTTGTGGGATGTGCGCATCCGCTCTGCTGCCATCGAAGCAGCCGAAAAATCGCCCGATTTCATAATAAGTGACAATATTCCTCTCTTACAGGAGGTTATTCGCTAATTTTGCCCGAGATGAATCATGGCCACGGACAGCAAGCGTCCACAGTTGGCCCAAGAATAAACACCGGAAATCACTGGATGAATGAAACATCGTTTTTTACTCTTTCTATCGATGGCATGCCTGTGGAGTGCCTGTGACATCATCAATCCCGAAGAAGGCGTTCCAGCTTACTTGGAGATTCAACCCTTTCAGCTCACTACCCAATTTGAGCAAGGCACTTCCAGCAGCAAAATCACGGAGGGCTGGGTGTACATCAATGATACCTACTTGGGGACTTACTCTTTGCCGACAACCATTCCGGTATTGGCCGAGGGGGAGACCAAGATCACAGTCTTTCCAGGCATTCGCGACAATGGCAGCTCTACGACTCCCGACATCTATACCTTTTACAAGCGATACGAGGTCACCCTCGACCTGCAACCCGATGTGACCACTGAGGTGTTGCCGAGAACGACCTACGAGGACAATGCGAAGTTTCGACTGGTGGAGGCCTTTGAGAGTGTGGGGCACGCCATGCGGGCCGACCTGGACGAGAACTCAGCGACCAATGTGGTCATATCGCAAGCCGACGCCTTCGAGGGCAACAGCTCTGGCCGTATCACCCTGACCAGGCAGGATTCCTTCATCGTGGTGGGGACCAACCCCCTGGTGGAGTTCCCGCAAAGTGGTGGAACGGCCTATGTGGAGTTGGACTACAAAAATGATGTGCGCATGGCTTTGCTGCTCATTGGCTTGGACAGCAGAGGGGAGGTGGTCTTTCAGTCAGAATTCAACCGAATCATCAATCCAAGAGAGACTTGGAATAAAATCTATCTGAACTTTACATTGGACTTCCGCAACATGGAAATCCAGAGAAATGTTGCCTCCTACCAACTGATGCTTCGATCCATCATTCCCTCCGAAAATGGGAGGTTGATCCTCGACGAGGCCGACATCTATCTGGACAACCTAAAAATCATCCACTTTTGATTGTGAGCCAATGCTCCTTGTGCTTGGTAGCGCTGCCGTAGACGAGCCCACAAGCCCATTTGCCGAACAGAACGTTTGACTGCCCGTACATGAATCGACAACGGAGAACCCACACATTATTGTACCGCCTGGCTGATTTTCTGATGGCCATGCTGGCCTGGGCCTGCTTTTTTCTTTACCGCAAGCAGATCGAAGAGGTGGAGGTGACCTGGCAGGTTCTGGAAGACCAAAACTTCTGGTACGGAATCGTGGTCTTGCCCACCTGTTGGATGTTGTTTTACAGCATCTTCGACCGCTATCGCGACATCTACCGCCTGTCTCGACTGGCTACAGTGGCCCGCACCTTCTTCTTGTCCTTTTTTGGCGTGATCATCCTCTTCTTTACGCTCATTTTGGACGATTTTGTCAAAAACTACACGACCTACTACGGTTCGTTTTTCTTCCTCTTCAGCCACCATTTTTTCTTCACAGTGGTTGCGCGCATGCTGATCCTGACCTGGGCCAGCCGCAAGCTGAAATCCGGAGAAATTGCCTACAATACCCTCATCATCGGAGGCAACCAAAAGGCCTTGGACCTCTTCCGGGAGATTTCGGGCATGAGCAAAAAAATTGGCAATCGCTTCGTTGGCTTTTTGCGGGTCAATGGCCCTCCTGTGAGTGAACTTTCTCTCCTGCTGCCCGAAGTGGGCAATGTCTCTCAACTGGCCCAAGTGGTGCAGGAGCGAGAGATTGAAGAAGTCATCATTGCCATAGAAACCTCGGAGCACAACCGACTACGCGAAATCCTCAACGTCCTATTCGATTTTGACGATCGGGTTCTGATCAAGGTCATCCCCGATATGTACGACATCATGCTGGGTACCGTCAAGATGAATCAGGTATTTGGGGCAGTTTTGATTGAAATCCGGCAAGACCTCATGCCCAAGTGGCAGCGATTGGTCAAGCGGGTGATCGACGTCACGGCCAGCGCCATCTTTTTGATTTTGCTGTGGCCGCTCTTTGCCTATGTCGCTCTGCGGGTCCGCTTTTCGTCCACTGGTCCCATCTTTTTCAAACAGGAGCGGATTGGGCTGAATGGCAATCCTTTTTTCATCTACAAATTTCGCTCAATGCGGGTAGATGCCGAGGCAGCAGGACCACAACTGTCTTCCGATGCCGACCCTCGCGTGACCGAGTGGGGGCGGGTGATGCGCAAATGGCGGCTCGACGAGATTCCCCAGTTTTGGAATGTCCTCAAAGGTGACATGTCTTTGGTGGGGCCCCGGCCGGAGCGTCGGCACTTCATCGATTTGATTGTCAAAGAAGCACCTCACTACAAACATCTGCTCAAAGTGCGGCCGGGCATTACCTCTTGGGGGCAGGTCAAATACGGCTATGCCTCCAGCGTGAGTGAAATGATCCAGCGCCTCAAGTTCGACATCCTCTACATCGAAAACATGTCGCTGGCACTCGACATCAAAATTCTCTTCTACACTGTCTTGGTACTCTTACAGGGCAAGGGCAAGTAAGAGCTTGTTCAAATTTAGTTTTTCAGATAATATGAGATGGATTTCACAGCCAGACGAAGCTCATTTTGAGG
>JBCBOS010000037.1:0-73304 GCA_039821145.1 Bacteroidota bacterium
AAAAATTAGAAAAAAATAAAAAGCTCTTTTCCATTTTCATGCACATCAATGTTGTCATTTTGTGGACTTGGAGAGACTTGAACTCCCATGCAACCAATTACGTTTTCTACTGGATACATACTCAATCCAAAACGGTTTGGGACTTCGTCTAATTTTTTCTTTTGCCTCAACTCTGCCCTACCTCCGGTAGGCAGGGTTTGAAAGCCTCGCCGATGCTGTGGCATCGCCTACTTTTTCAGCCTTGATTTGGAACAAAATAAACTCATTATACTTGCCCAAACCACTTTGTAATGAGCATAAGCCAGAGGCGATACAAGTCCAGTGGATGTTTTCCTCCTCTCTCATGCCAAAAATAGCAGCCGGTCAGGGATTCAAACCCCGATCTCTTGATTCGTAATCAAGTGTGTTGTTCCTTACACCAACTGGCTGGCTGTACTCTATACTCCATCCAAGGGGATTTGGAATGAGTATGGCAACCCGGACGGGGTACGATCCCGCAACCTCCTGAGTGAAAGTCAGGTGACTTAACCAATTCGTCCACCGGGTCAAAAAGGTGTACGATGAGATTTGAACTCACATCTACCGGACCCACAATCCGGGGCTTTGCCTTTAAGCTACGTACACAGTTGGGATGGTTTGATTCGAACAAACGTCAAGAGTCAGTGGACTCCCTGCTTTGGCCACTAAGCGACATCCCAAAAAAAATCCCGGCAAGTGCAAGCAACACCTACCGGGATTTGGAGACATACGAAAACTGCCTCACCAGTGACAGGTGATGAAAGAAATTGGCCGTTCTATATGTCGATGGATCATCATCGTGATTCTCAATTTTATATCAGAAGTTATTCAAGTAACTGAGTTTGATTTCGGAAAGTTCCCAATGGATAAAAATCATTGATTGCTCTCAACAATCAACTGCAAAAATTTAAACCTATTCCTCATTTAAATAGATGATGAAAGGATGATAAAAAGGAGTGATTTCTCAGGTATTTTCCTATTCATTTATCTCCATTTCCATCGAGAAGTGGAGTACAAAAGCAACTCACACCAGCACTTCTACATTTCCCAAAACTACTGGCCAATAATACTGACAAAATCTTCAATAATGAAGTAAGTCTGACCCAGAAATTTTCTGAGAAAAGAACCAAATGTGCCATTGCACGGAGTCGAATGAATCGAGAACGCTGCCTACTGGCCAGCAGGCTTATTGGGACGCTCTTTCACCTTTTTGAGCTGGATTTGATCACCAGTGGTATTGACCGCTGCATTGCCCAACCAAATCATGATGTCTACGCCTTGCATGACTTTCCAGTCGATGTCTGTATCGCTGTCGTCTGCAAAATCCAGGCTCATGATCTTTTTGTCACCCGCATAGCTGAATCGACCGGAGTTGGTTTGGTCCTGGTAACGGCCAAAGGTGAAGGTACCATCGCCACTGAACTGTATCCAACGCCCACGATAATAGCGATTGCGAATTTCTTCGCGACACATGGGCTTGGTAAAAGACCACAAGCCGATGAAAGGCGCAATGTCGCTGGCCTTGACGTGAGTCGGTGAAACACTGACGGTGGCATTGTCCGTTTCGGATGGACTTGGTTCTGCCTGTTGAATGGTAGGTGGCTGTTGTACAGGTTCCTTGGGTTGCTCTGTGGTACAAGCTGCGGCCGATAGCAGGATGGCCAACAAGCAAAAGAGAGGAATATTTTTCATGACGATCGGTTTATTTTTTACGAACCAACAGAATGCCATTGGCAAATCTGTCAAATGAATGGTTGCAAATTTAGGCCCAATTTCAGGAATCTTGCAAACCCTTGCCCAAAATTCTCATTCCAAAGGCTTTGCGCTATCTTTGAGAGATGATCGCCGATTTCATTTCCTTCAACACCTCCTCGTTGGCCGATAAAAAAACCCTGTTGGCTGTCAGCGGTGGACTCGACTCCATCACCATGACCCACTTGTTTCGACAAGCCAAATGGACTTTTGGCATCGCACATTGCAACTTTCAGCTCAGGGGAGAAGATTCTGATGGAGACGCACGCTTTGTCAAACAACTGGCCGAGGAGTGCCAAGTTCCCTACTTCGAAACTTCTTTTGACACGGCCCAACAGTCCTCCTCTCGCAAGCAATCCACCCAATTGGCAGCCCGAGAGCTGCGCTACCAATGGCTGGAAGACATTCGCCACACACAGCATTACGATTACATCGCCACGGCCCACCACCTCAACGACTCCATAGAAACGCTCCTCTTCAATTTCACCAAGGGATGTGGATTGAGAGGTTTGCACGGCATTTTGCACCTCCAAAACAAACTGGTCCGCCCTCTCCTATTTTGTGGCCGGGCCGAGATCGAATCCTACGCTCGATACACCAAGATTCAACACCGAGAAGATGCTTCCAATGCCAGCGATCAATACACTCGCAATCAGCTTCGCCACCAGGTAGTGCCACAACTCCAGCAAATCAATCCAGCCCTGGAACTTACCGCCCGGCAAACCTTTCAAAGAATTCAAGAGGCCGAATACCTCTACGATCATGCCTTGGCAGACTGGAAAAGCCGACTGTTGGAAGAGCGAGGCAAGGACATCCGCATTGACTGGCCCGCCATTTTTCAACACCCTGTCCGAAATACATTGCTCTACGAATTCCTGTCGCCTTTTGGATTCAACAACAGTCAAATCCAACAGCTTTTGCAGCACCAACCAGGGGAAAGCGGCCCACTCTTCCTATCGTCTACCCATCGGCTCTTGCTCAATCGGCAGGACATCCTCGTAGAAGCGCTCCCTGCGGAAGACCTCGCGAGCCAACAAACCACCATCAAAGCGAATGACACAGAAGTGATGCTGGCGGATGGCGACAGATTGAAACTTCACAAAAGCACACCACCAACCTCTTTTGCTGGCCTGCAACAAGAGGCGTGGCTGGATTTGGACCGACTGAGCTTTCCGTTGCAGGCCCGACGTTGGCAGGCCCATGATCAGTTCCAACCCCTTGGCATGAAAGGCAAACACCAGAAAATCCAAGATTTGTTTACCAACGAGAAACTATCGAGACTGGAAAAGGAAAAGGCATGGCTGTTGACCGATGCCAGCGGAGCCATCTGCTGGGTTGTTGGTTTGCGAACGGATGATCGCTTTAAGATTCGGAAGGATACGAAGCAGGCGTTGCACATTCGGTGGTTTCCTCAAGATACATTTTGACATTTGTAAAATGCAAAAGAATTCACCAAGACGATCGACAATTCGCGCTGGAAGGAATCATCCATTCAAGGCTTCAAAGAACGATACATGCAATGCTTCGATCTATTGAGGAAACTGATGAAAGGAGAATTGGAACTTTTAGACTGGAGGGATCAGATGTAAGAGAAACGGCACAAGTCCATTGCTGAAAGTCAAGAGAAGCGAACTGTCGCAAGATGGGAGCAAAATTCCAGTAAGCTCCACTCGAAACAAAACATCAAATGGCAAAAATAAAAATACCTACCGAACACAATTTATTTTCCATCATATGAATTACAATAAACTGTTTGTCAACTACTTGCAAGGCATCAAACAAAGTTGAAAAATAAAAATATTTTGAAAATTTATGGAATTTGGTGGGGTGCCGTGTCCTATTATAGACGAAAAGCCAAATTGCTTGGTCCTAGGAAAGTAGTTTGGTGAGAACAGCAAACGTTCCCTTTTGGGCAAAAACGCCCAGGTTTGGGTTGGCGGAGTCGTGCTTGGGTGCGATTCCAAAAAGGGGTGGCTTTTTGTGGTCACCTAAAGGGCGGGCCCACCCTACTTGGCCAAACCACACCAATCTCCAAACAACTTACCAGCACAATCCCTCTATTCACTGCCCTTCAACAATATCCTTCCGAAAACTCCATCTCTCCTCTCACAAATTCACCTTCACCAAGCGACCATTGTCCTCTATCACCACATACGCCCCATCAAATCCCGACCGACGAACTTTCTTCTGAGCACTCAACGCCTCCTGCAAGGTCCCAAATCCACCCAACAACATGATGGTGAACTCACCAGACTTGCGACTCTCCACCGTCCCTACATCAGAGACCCGACTGGCCTTGAAATACTCGGGATTGCGATAAGCTGCCAATCGTACCTTGTACTTGCTATTGGAGACAGTCTTGCTCGTATTGGTCGGCTCTTTTGTTGGCTGAGTCCTCGGCTGCTCAGCTTCCCGAGGCACAGAGGGAGCATCAGCAGGTGAATAGTAAAATTCAACATCCACCATGTCATCCAAACTTTCACTCACCACAAAGGCACTCTTGAATCCCTTGCCAACCACCTTTTTCCGCGCCTCGTTCGCCTCTGATCGACTCGGAAAAATACCCAGTCTCACCTTCTTGAAGCCTCGCTCTGGCCGACTGTAGATGTTACCCAAGTCCGCCAAACGCTTGTATTTCGTAGGAATCACCTCCTTGCCCATCGCCACAGCAGCGATCTGCACGGAGTACCCCTTTTCAATTGTCACCTCTGGTTCTTCCGTACTCTCCTTGGTGTCGGTCACCTTTGGAGGACTGGTAGGCTTGTCTTTCTTGACAGGTGGCTTGTCTTCCTTCTTGGGTGTTTCTTTCTTCGGTACGTCTACAATCTGAGTACTGGCTGGTCGAAAAGCCAAGGTTCCCAAAATGCCTCTGTCCCGACCATCACCAACTGAGATCCGGTTGTGGGTATCGAGAAAGCCTGCCTTGCTGAAGCGGATCAAATAATTGACATTGGGCTGTAAGGCGAGAGAATAGGTCCCATTGGCATCCGTACGCGTCTGTATCTGATGGCCATTGGACTGGTTGGTTGCTATGATCAATACATCGTCAACGGCTCCATTGTCGACTGGATTGAAGACCCGGCCCAAGTATTTGTCGGCTTCTTTGGCCAACAACACTTCGAAACGAGCATTTTTCTTCTTGCCGCTGGTCCGCAGTTGCAAGGCATAACTGTCAAAGCCTCCTTTGCTGATGAGGACATCACAGTTCATCCCAGCCAATGCCTGGAAGACGTATTTGCCATCGCCGCCCGTCTTGTAGACAGACTCTCCGCAGGCAGAAAAGTCGATGGTGGCGCCTTGAACAGGTTGCTTGTTGGAAGCTTCCAAGACGAATATCTCAATGTTGTTGGTCAACTTACTCACCTGATAGATGTCCTCCTGGCCCTTTCCACCAGGGCGGTTGGAGGTGAAGTAACCAATGTCGTTTTTGTTGTCGTACACAAATCCGTAGTCATCGCGGGAAGAATTGACCCCATTGCCCAAGTGGTAAATTTTCACCCACTTATCTCCTTCCATCTCTGCCCGATAAATGTCCAGTCCTCCCAATCCCTGATGCCAGTCGGAGGAAAAGTACAGCACGGCCCCATCGTAATAGGGCGACAATTCATTGCCGGGAGAGTTGACCGTTGGACCAAGATTGGAGGGAGTAGACCAAGAATCTCCCACCTTGTATGTGACATAGATGTCATAGCCACCATAACCGTCTGGGCGATTGGAAGAAAAGTACATGGCTGTCCCATCCGGCGTCAACGACGGATAACCCGAAGAGTAACCACTTCCGTTGTAGGGAAAAGGAACCGACTCGGACCAATCCCCATTTTCGTTGGCATCGGCAAAATAGATGCTCATTTCCAAACCACTGGACGGAATCTGACGAGTTCCATCTGCAAAATTGTTTTTTGTATAAGCCACCGTTTTGCCATCGGCAGTATATGAAAGAGGACCTTCATTGTAGTTGTTGGACAAATCGGGATGCAGGTAGCCAGGACGTTGCAAAAAGTCATTGTCATCGCGCCCGGTGATCAACAACTGGTTCATGGCATTGCCAGACCAATCGTCACTCCGCTTGTCAATCTTTCGCCCCGTGAGGTCTTTGCGGGTAGAGGCGTACACGAGGCGATCGCCCAACAAAGCCGCGCCAAAATCAGATGCTTTGGTATTGATGTATTCATTTTTGATCCGATACAACGGCTTGATGCCCCGCATGGAAATGGCAAAGTCACAGTTCTCTGCAAAGTGATTGCCAAAGATGGGCTGGCCTTCGCCATACATCAAAAACCACTTTTTGGCATCCTCGTACTTGCCTTTGCTTTGCAAGACCTTGGCATAGTGGAAGATGTGGATGGGATCGACCCCGGGGAGTTTGATGGCTTTGTCGTACCACAAAAGAGCGTTGTCCATCTGGTTGAGATGTCGATAACAATCCGCCAGTCGAGCCATTGCCACGACGTTTTTGGGTTGTTTTTCCAATACCTTTTTGTAGGATTCTACGGCCATTTGGAAAGCGTTGAGTTCAAATTCCTTGTTGGCCTTTTTGAGAGCAGACTGAGCAAAGGTAGACGAAGCAGTCAAGAGGATCAGCAATACAAAGAGTGCGTTGACCGTGTGTTTCATATGCATAGTTTTACATGTCGTGAAGCGAAAGACCTCCCTTTGATGAGGGCATCTGTGGAAAGTCTCTGAATCATATCCCTTCTGACGCTTCACTGTATACACAAAAAGAAGCAGTTTGGGTTGAGCTTACGCAAAGTAAATCATTTGGTTGTCCCAATCCGCCTCCATGGTAGTAGTAACACCAAAGTTACACCAAATGAGGGAAAAAATCAGGCCATTGGCCCGTTTCGCAAGCTTGTACGATCATTTGGATGGATTTATTTCGGTCCAAGGTACCTTTTCCCCTCTATTTAATATAATTTTAACGCCACTGCTGACAAAGTACTGCAAAGCCTCCAAACTCAAATAGCATGATCGAAAAAGTCAAAAAGACCCTACTACAAGCCACCGAAGCCATCAGAGACCAAGCCAATTCCCTTGGCGGATCTGCGATGGAACGCACCTATAAAGTATTTGATCAATGGGCCGAGATTCTGCCCGTTTTGCAGGAGGTTGGATTGGAAATGCAAAGCTTTGGCATCAGCCTGACCCTCAACCCCTCCATGGAAGTGGCCATGACCGGACAGACCGATGACTTTCTGCCCGAACGCCTCCAACAGTTGATGGAAGAACACAAAAGCAGCACCATCCTGACCTCTGTCTTTCGCACCATGAAAACCACTCACGACATCCACGAAAAGGCAGGTGGCAAAAAGATGGATCAGTTGCACCTCAAATTGTTGGTGACCGTTCCACCCGAAATCAAGGTTGTCTACGGTGAGCCGACCCTGCTCTAGAGTCGCATTTTTTCCAACAACGCCCAACAAACAACGCCCAGGCAAACTGATACATTGAGGGAGTGCTTGGTGCCAAATTGGGGAACTTCCAAGGCACCGTGGACCAAGGGCAAGACCGAATCGCTCACCCCCTTGATTTCATTGCCAAAAACGAGGGCGTATTTCTTGTCTTTCGCCACCGGAAAGCTCTGCAGGGGAATGCTTTGATCCGTTTGCTCAACGGCCAGTAACTGAACGCCCGCCGATCGAAGAGAGATGGCCAGTTGTTCTACATCTTCGACATATTCCCACTCCACAGAGGAGGTGGCTCCAATGGCCGTTTTGAGAATCTCTCGGTGAGGGGGCTTGGCCGTAATGCCACACAGGTAGATTTTTTCAATGGCAAAAGCATCTGCCGTCCGAAAAGCCGACCCCACATTGAGAGCCGACCGGATGTCGTCCAATACAATGATCAATGGCGTCTTCTCAGCGGCCTTGAATGCCTCGATGCTGATTCGATTGAGCTCTTTTAGACTGCGTTTTTTCATACTTCAGTTGTCAATTTTGCCATACAGCACAACACAAACGCCTCTCTTTTCATACAGCTGCAAAGGCTTCCAATGTGCCTCCAACTCGGCCAACTCGGCATCGCTGAAATCGTTGAAGACATTGGAATAAAATACAAATTGCTGTTTTTTCAAATCTTTGGGGGCAAATTGCTCCCGACGACCATTCAAGTCGATCCAGTCAATGGGCCCCAAGTTCGGAAATTCTGAACCAACCTGCCCCAAGTCAATGCCTTGGCTGTCAATGTGGCGAATCATTTGATCGCGCAGCTCAAAGTAGGGCCAGTGGGCCAAAGAAGCATCCCAGCCCTGGGAAATGTGGCGAGGATAAATCCAGAAATTTCCCGATAACATGCACAGGATCACCCCAACACACAAAGGCAGCCAAGATCGTCGATTGGGCCGAAAAGACAACAACATTCGCACCAGCAGCAGGCTCGCACACGCAAACAAGGGCAGCAAATACCGATGCCCAATGGGATTGCTCAACAGCAAAAATACAGGACCAAAGACGAGCAAATAAGCCGTACCCATCGCCAACAACTCCTGGCTCTTGTCATCCAAGGCACTCCTCATCCACAGCTTTCGCGCCAGCAGTCCAGCAAGCAACAGCCAAGCCAACAACCGACCACAATCCAGCAAGCGCCAGCCCAAAACCGCCACATTGCGAAAGACTCCTGCCGGCCCCACCAGTCCACGCTGCTGCCCCCAGTTTTCCCCCGGCGTACTCAACCACCAGCCCGTTTGCCCAAAGTGCCAGCCATAATAGCCAAAGGCCACCAGCAAAGCAGGAACAAAAGGCCAGCTGTTGCCCACCAAGGCCCGCAGCCCCCGCTTTCGCCAACAGGCAAACAACCACAGGATCAACAGCAAAAACAAGCCTCGAATGCTCACCATTGCCAACAACACCCCCGCCAGAGCCATTGCCAAAGGCCGATCTTTCACCTGACTGTACCATGCCCACAAAAAAGCAAAGTACAGCACCAGATCGGGACTGACCAGGGACATTTGTGCCAACAAAGTGGCATCCAGCAACAGCAACAACAAGCCAACGTGAAAGGCATGAGCAGGCAAGTAATGGCGCACCAACAACTGCGATTGCCAAAAAATACCTGCAATAAAAGGCAAGACCGCCAAGTGGCTGACCCACAGTTCTTTTCCCAACAGAGACCAAATGTAGGCGAGGTACCAACCAAAGAAAGGAGGATGCCCGCTGTCCAATTCCGCCGGCAGAGACAAACCGCTTCCCCGCCCTTCGTACATCCAATGGGCTACGCGGGAGGCTTGTTGCAAACTGTCCCAAAAGAAGGGGTGCTCCATGCTCCCAAGCCACAACAGCAGCAGGCCAGCAGCATAGGGCCACAGGACTGGACGAGACAAAGGTGCCTGGCGAACATGCATACCAGCAAGACCTTAGTTCTCAATATCCATCAAAAGAGATTCATTTTTTTTGACCAAGCAGGCTTCGACAAAAGAGATGAACAGCGGATGTGGGTTTTCGACGGTACTCTTGAGTTCAGGGTGAAACTGCACACCCACAAACCAAGGATGATCCACCAATTCCACAATCTCTACCAGATCAGAAGCTGGGTTTTTGCCCGAGGCTCGCATCCCGGCTTTTTGCAGCTGATCCAAATACTTGTTGTTGAATTCGTAGCGGTGGCGGTGGCGCTCCTGGATCTTGTCCGATCTGTAAATCTTCCTGGCCAAACTCCCTTTGAGCAGTTGACAATCATAGGAACCCAGACGCATCGTCCCTCCTTTTTTGGTGATTTTTTTCTGCTCCGGCATCAAATCTATGATCGGATGGGGGGTATTGGGATTGACTTCTGCAGAGGCCGCTCCTTTCAGTTTGAGAACATTGCGGGAAAATTCGACCACAGCACATTGCATGCCCAGACAAATGCCAAAAAATGGAATCTTGTGCTCTCTCACATAGCGAATAGCCGCCAACTTTCCTTCTATGCCTCGTTCGCCAAAACCTGGTGCCACCAGTACGCCATCCAAATGCGACAATCGCTTGGCCACCTCATCGGGATGGGTCTCCAATTGCTCAGAATGAATGGGGTCGACGATGACCTTGCACTCGTTGATGGCGCCGGAATGGACAAAAGACTCGTGAATCGATTTGTAGGCGTCTTGCAATTCGTTGTACTTACCCACCAAACCGATTTGTACTTCGTGCAAGGGGGTCTTGAGCTTGCCCAAAAAGCGCTTCCAAGGTCCAAGGTCTGGCTCCTGTCGATCTGCCAGGCGGAGCTTGCTGATCACTGTGGTATCGAGCTTTTCTTTGAGCATCAACAATGGCACATCGTAGATGGTATCGGCATCAATGGCTTCGATGACCGAACCTTTGTCGACATTGCAGAAGAGGGCCAATTTGCGTCGGATGTCGTTGTTGATCGAACGCTCTGTCCGACAAATCAGGATGTCGGGCTGAATCCCATTTTTTTGCAATTCCTTGACGGAGTGCTGGGTGGGCTTGGTCTTGAGTTCGGCAGCAGCCCGCAGGTAGGGAATCAGGGTCAGATGGATGACCAAACAGTTGTCCGAGCCCAGATCCCAACGCATTTGACGAACTGCTTCCAAATAAGGCAAAGACTCAATGTCCCCTACCGTTCCACCCAGTTCGGTGATGACGATGTCGTATTTATTGGTCTGGCCCAACAGTTGGGCCCGGCGTTTGATTTCGTCTGTGATATGTGGAATGACCTGCACCGTTTTGCCCAGGTATTCACCATCCCGCTCCTTGTTGATCACCGTTTGGTAAATGCGGCCGGTGGTCACATTATTGGCTTGGGAAGTAGGCGTGTTGAGAAAACGCTCGTAGTGTCCCAAATCCAAGTCTGTTTCCGCCCCATCATCGGTCACGTAGCACTCGCCATGCTCATAGGGATTGAGCGTGCCGGGATCGACATTGATGTATGGATCAAACTTTTGAATGCTGATGGAAAAGCCCCGTGCCTGGAGCAATTTTGCCAAAGATGCGGCAATGATTCCCTTCCCGAGCGATGAGGTTACGCCCCCCGTAACAAAGATGTATTTCGTCATTGTGGATTTGTTAGTTACGGGACTCAAAGATAGAAACTTTCTGGAAGTATCCAGCAATCTACCGGCAGGAATTCCCAATTGATTTGTTCGGCTACACGGCTGCGGATGCTTGGTACAGTTATTGATCTATGGGAGACAATCGGTCCATCCGACCGCCTCTGTTCCACGATGGAATTCCCCCCCGCCAAGTATTTCAAACTCAGTAAACCAACCAATCTGATGACAGCCTTTAGTCGCAAGCTTCTTTCGGGGCTACTTCTGCTTTTGCCTTGTTTGGCATTTGGAACGTCCCTACCAACAGCTTCCCTGCCGAGTTTTCATACGACTGCAGATACCGGAACTGTGCCCAACAATTATGTGGACTTTACCGAATGTCCCAAGCGAACCCGCTTCTGTAAGGGAAAGCGGTCCTGGACAGATGGCAACCGCTACGAGGGCGAATTCAAATATGGCGAGCCGCACGGCTGGGGGACCTTTACCTTCCAGGAAGGGACTGTCTTCATCGGTGAGTTTGCGGACGGACTGCGGCACGGACATGGACAACAGTCTTTCTCCAATGGCGACAACTATGCCGGAGACTGGCGTTTTGGCCACATGCATGGCAAAGGGGTTTACGGCTGGTACGATGGCTCCAAGTATGTGGGTACTTTTGTGAAAGGACGCATGGAGGGAAAGGGGATCATCACCCTGCCCAACGGAGAATCATATGATGGGGAGTGGAAATACGGCTCGGCCGATGGCAAAGGCGAATACACCAAATTGGACGGTAGCAAGCACCTGGGCAATTACAAGGTGGGCAAGCGACATGGCACTGGGGTGATTACCTGGCGAACAGGGGATGTATTCGTTGGCAAATGGAAAAATGGACACGCCAATAAGAAGGGAACATTCCACTTCAACAATGGCGACAAATATTTCTGCACCTGGGAAGAAGGGGAAATGAACGGCAAAGGGACCTATCTATTTGTCAATGGCCGCCAAATCAAAGGAGACCCTCTTTCCATCGAACAGGCCATCATGGACGATGAGGAGCTGAAAGACGAAATCGCGCCCAACCTGGGGCTGACTTGGTACACCATCGGCTTGGAACACATGGAGTCCGAAATGTGGGAGATTGCCAAAGAGAATTTCGAAACGGCTCGCAAATTTGTGCCAGCGTCATCGGATCTGAACAAGCTGATCCGCCAACAAATGCAAAAACTCGAAGAAAAAATGCCGGAAGGCAGCTAGTGATTTGTGGAATAAAGTAACACCTAGCGGCTGAATTCCTTCAATGGGAGTTCAGCCGTTTTTTGTACATAGATTCATAATCAGCTACTTTTACATTGCAAAATAATTTATTCATTTTATCCTATTGCATCTTTACGCAAAGCCCTGTAGTTTTACATCACGAATCGACTCCTCCCACCACTTACATTTACTTTCCTCCCACAGTTATTTTAACCAAAAACTTACGAATTTATGCGTTCCAACAACTGCATGACCAGCACCCTGGTCCTCATGATCCTGATCTTTCCTTTCTTCCTCTCTGCTTCTACCCCACTGACCATCAATTCCACCGACAACGACGACAACATCTGCTCCAAAAAGGAGAAATATTGCGAAGGCAAGCGCACCTTCAAAGATGGCAGTTCCTACGAGGGAGAATTCAAATATGGTGAACCACACGGCTGGGGCATCCTGACATGGCCCGATGGCGATGTATACGAAGGTGAATTTGAAGATGGCTTCCGCCACGGCAAGGGCGAACAACGATTTGTCAATGGAGATGTTTATGCTGGCAACTTTGTCTATGGCTACATGCAAGGCGAAGGCTCCTACCACTGGAAGGGTGGCAACACATACACAGGCGGTTTTTTCCGCGACTTCATCAATGGAAAAGGCAGCTACCTAGCCAGCAATGGCGAGTCCTACGAAGGAGAATGGAAAAATGGGCTGGCTGACGGCAAAGGTGTTTATCAGCTCTTGGATGGCTCTCGCTACCTGGGGCACTACAAGGAAGGCCTGCGCCATGGATCTGGTGTGATCAACTGGACCAACGGAACGGTGACCAACGGCAAATGGAAAAATGGATTGATGAACAATCGCTGTACCATCACCTTCGAAAACGGAGACCAGCTGAGCGCCAAATGGCAGAGGGGAGAACTGAATGGCCAGGCGGAATTGTCGCGCAAATCAGGCGATACCCTCAAGGGATCCATCGGTCAGATTGAATTCATGCTCACAGAAAATACCGCCACAGCAGAAGCCTCGGCAGAAACCCTGGCCACTCTCTGGTACATCCTGGCAGTAGAGAAAAAGATCAACGAAAAGTACGAGATCGCCCAAGAATACCTCGAAAAGGCGCGTACATACTGCCCAGCTTCTTCCGATCTGGGCAAGCTCATCCACCAACAAAAGCAAATCGTCGGACAAAAAATTGCAGAACGTCCATTCTAATTTGAATCCAATCCAAATACATCAGTCCTTTGTCCAAGGCTGCAATATGCCCGGGCAAAGGACTGCAACTTCTCCAATTGCCACTGATAAACAGACATTTACATACAAATGGTCCCAAATGTCAAATAAATAACAGTCTGCTCTTTCATGCTATTTAAAAACTGCGTATATTGGACTCTTAAAGGTTTTTTAACACTTGTCAAGAATTTATTAAAATAATATGCGCTTTTTCAGCAAGAACCAAAATCTGTACATCGAATCACAAATCAGTGTTTCGGATGGACAGTCTGTAGCTGAAGGCTCGCATCTGACCTCCCAAGTCAAGGCAGCCGTCAAAGCGCGCATGAAACGCGGTCAGGGATTCCGACAGGCTGTCAAAGGCGTTGTATCAGATATGGGTCTTCACAATGTCAAGCCTTCCAAATTCTACGAGTCCTCTTCCTTCCGCATGCTCGGCCTTGGATTGGTGCTCTTACTCGCTCTTCTGCTCTCTTTCTTTGCCTTCGGCCCCAATGCCAGCCAACAGCAAGACAACAAAGCAGCTCTGCACCAGCAAGACATCGCAGCTCCCTCTTCCAACACGACCATTCACATTCAATTTCACACTGGTACGACCATCCAGTCCATGCCTGCTTCTGGCAAGCAAGTGCGTAGGTTGTACGGCACTCCGTAAGTTGCTTTCTCTCTTTTGTTCTCCATTTTTTCCTCTGTCCTTCTGACAGCTTACCTTTCTGTAGAAGAATTTGGTATCATCCACACGCATATTTATTGACTTACATTAAAAATAATCTTAATTTGTAAGCAACTGGGGCATTTCACAATGTACCTGACATCGGACCACTCAAACTCAACCTGCGAACTATGAAACTCGTCTCTCAAGAGGCCCAAATCCTCCCGATCGCCAACCAGCACGAGGGAAGCGACAGAGAAGCCAATTCTTTCAAGATGCAAGTCTGCACACCCTCCATGGATTGCCCTTGCCACCATCCCATGCATCGACAAGACGCTCCTGCCTCTGATGCAGAACCTCTCCACCCCTTCCGCACCTTGGTGGCAGAAGATTTTGGATGGTAACATCCCCTTTTGTTGAGAAAGATTTGTATCCTTGGCAAATGCAAGCATTCATCAGTAGGAGGAAAACAAAATGGCTCCGATACGGCCTGAACAGCATGTGGGCCTTGTTGGCATGTCTGTTGTGCGCCTGTCTGAACCAATCATCTTCTACCCACAAACAGCCCGCTGCCACAAGCGCTGAAAAGCCCATCGCCCCCATTGCTTCCCAAGCAGATGCGACCCAGAAATGGCGATTCGACAGCATGATTCGCTCCATTTTCCAAGACAGCAAAGGCAACCTCTGGTTTGGCAGCGATGCAGAAGGTGCCTGCCGCTACGATGGCCACACCTTTGCCTATTTCAGCGTCGAGGAGGGCATGAGCCACAACCAAATCAGGACCATACAGGAAGACCAGGAGGGCAACATCTGGTTTGCCACAGGCTATGGCATCAGCAAATACGACGGTCAAAGCATCTCCGTCCAAACAGCTGACAACCTACTGGGACCAGCAGCCTCTTTCCCGGCTGAATGGAAAAAGGAGCCCAACGACCTGTGGTTCAATGGAGAAGTAGAAGGAGGCATCTACCGATACGATGGTCAACATTTTACCCTACTGGAGTTTCCCATGCTCGGCGAAGCACATGAGTCGTTCAGCATCCAAGGTACCGTGACAGGCATCTGTGAAGGCCAAAACAACAGATTGTGGATCGCCAATTATGGAGGCGTCATTGGCTACGATGGCAAAGACTTCAAATTCATCAACGAAAAGGGCATCAAATACCACGTCCGCAGCATACTCGAAGACAGCCGTGGACATCTCTGGATTGGCAACAATGGCATCGGCGTCCAACGCTATGATGGAACAGCGACCATCAATTTCTCCAAACAACAGGGCGTCAGCAAAGAAACGAGGCACCAGTCCGACATCCTGACCCTCAATCGCTCTCTCAACCACGTCTTTGCCATAGAAGAAGACCAACATGGCAACATTTGCTTTGGAGACCGAGATACCGGAGCCTGGCGCTACGATGGCAAGACCTTGACCAATTTTACCGCCAAAGACGGCCTGCCCAATCCATTTGTCCGGGTGATCTACAAAGACAAGCAAGACAAGCTCTGGTTTGGGCTGCCCGATGGGATCGTTTGTACCTTCAATGGAACGTCTTTCGACAGGGTGTTTTAGGCCGTCAACTTTGGCCCCTACTTTATGCCCCTCAAAGCAACAACAGCAATGACAATAGCAATCATCTCTGATACGCATGGCTTAGAGGAAGAGTTGACCCTTCCTCAGGCAGATGTCATCATACATGCGGGAGACATCACAGACCGGGGCGAGAAAAAGGAGGTGCTCAAATTCTTGGATTGGTATGCAGACCTGGACTATGACAGAAAAGTCTTCATTGGAGGCAATCACGATCTATACCTAGAGGAAAATCCAGTTGACCTCCTAGAATTGCTTCCGTCCAACATGAACTACCTCTGCAATTCCTCGGTGACAATCGATGGCATCAAAATATGGGGATCACCCGTAACGCCAGATATGGTCGGTTGGGCTTATGGGAGAGAACGAAAAGAAATGAAAGCACATTGGCAGTATATGCCCTCCAACATCGACATTCTATTGACCCATACCCCACCCTTTGGAATATTGGACAAATCGAGCGGACACAAACAGTTGGGATGCCAGGCACTCCTGGAAAAGGTGCAAAAGCGCCAACCCAAATACCACATCTTTGGGCACATACATGCAAGCTATGGAATGAAAACCGTTGGTGAAACGACCTACATCAACGCCTCCAACCTGGACAGCTACCGTGGCTTGGTCAATCCTCCTGTGGTCATCGACATCTAAGACTCTCCTCCCCTTTCTAATAACTTTTGACGTAATCTTGCAGGCGCTCCCTTCCTTCCGATTGAAAAAACAACTCCTTGAGGCATTCTTTGATCAAATAGGCCAGATAGCCTTCGTCCTTGTTGAGAATCCCGAGGCGATTGTTGGTCATGTGCAGATAATCGGCATACAGCATCCAGCGGGTCATGTCTTGCTCGGACAGGGTCTGACGAAGTTGAGGGTTGAACTCGTAGTCGAAGGGACGATTTGAGATTTGTCCGGCTTGGAAGGCCTGCTCTAATTGGCTGGCAATCGACCGATTTCCACTGATCCATCGATTGAGAAGTGCCTCTTCAAATTCGGCCTCCTCGTCGGTCAGGGCCTCCCACAGGCTGGCGTGGTATGGCAAAAGCAACTCCTTTTGTGCCTCGAAAGCCAATCGGAACGCATCCAATGTCTCTCCGGCCTGTTCAAGGTATTCTTGCTGGCTGAGACGCTTGTGAAAATATCGAAAAGAGTGTGGCAACCAATTGTAGAAATAAAATCGAAAAAACCAGAAAGCCTCCTGGGCATTCCACCCCACTGCTGCCGCAAAACTCAAATGCAACTTGATGGCAGCCCCCATCGCATCGTCATAGTGCCAATCACCTCCGTTGGTGCGAAGCAACTCCAAGATACAAGAGGAGGACAAATGAAAATGAGATTCGGCCAATTGAATGCCCGTACCTCCTCCATAGCGCTCAACTTCTGGCTCGTAAGCAATGTACTGGACCGTGTTGTTGGGCAGCCATTTGAGGGCAGCCGGGAAGGCAGCCGGATAGTTGGGTTCTGTGCGCTTGGACGGCTTGGAGTCGAAATAAGACAGGAAATGTTCTTCCAGATTGGGTTTGACCAAAGGTTGAATAACATCGGCTCGTCCCCTGATTCTCAGGCGAATATGTGGTCCTCTGTCCCAGTAACGGATGAAGAAAAAACGGTCGGCAATGCCAGTGTCAAGCGTGGTGCGAATGTAAGGCTCGACGGCTTTGGTGAGAAAATGCTCCCAGGGTTCATTGTAATACAGGTATACCGACAGCCAGTAGTGTTCCTTGGTTAGTTGCGTCATGGTATAGTTTTCTGGATGTATTTTACTACAAAATCTTAGCCAAAACTATAATATGTTCACTTTATTTGTAAAAAAGTTACACTCGTCCGCAAGTTTTTCTTTCAACTTGCATCCAACCATTGATGACAGTGACAGAAAGCGCATTACTCGCTGAATTGCGAAACGGAAACCAGCAGGCTTTTCGCAGATTGTTGGAGAGCCACCAGGACAAGGTATACAATACCTGCCTTGGCTTTGTGCGCGATCCGGAGGATGCATCCGACCTGACACAGGAGGTCTTCATCCAAGTCTATCGCTCGGTGAGTCGCTTCGAGGGCAAGTCCAGTCTATCGACATGGATTTACCGCATTGCCGTCAACAAGGCCTTGGAGCACCTGCGCAAAAAGAAGAAGCGCTCTCTGGTCAGTTGGCTGCCATTTTCCGGCGATCAAGACAGTCCAGAGCGACAATTGCCCGATCCGGTTCATCCGGGTCTGTTGCTCGAAAACCAAGAAAGAAGCGAGCAACTGTTTGCTGCCATCGACAAGTTGCCAGAGCGGCAAAAGTCCGCCTTGGTACTCTATCAGTTTGAAGAGCTATCCTACAAAGAAATTTGCGACGTGCTGGAGCTGAGTCTGTCCTCTGTGGAATCACTCATCTTCAGAGCAAAGAAAAACCTGAAGAAGCACTTGCAAGCCTATTTTGAAAAACGAGGATCATGAGAGACGAAAAATCAACTTGTTCACCCATTCGTCTCATCCATTAACGTACAACAATGAAAAAAAATCAACACCCAAAAGAGGAAGTCGAAAAGACAATGGCCCTACTGGACAAAGTCCAACGCCAGAGTGCCCCTCCCGATCTGAGCAATCGCATCTTGCAAGCCTTGGAGCAAGAAAGCAAAATTGTCCCCATGCGGATCTATCGAAAGTTCCAATTGGCTGCCGCCTGTGTTGCGGTCCTGATGCTGCTCAACGCCGGATTGCTGTTTCAAGCAGGTACAAAGGCAGCTGCATCCAATTCGGTCAGCGAAAACAGTTTGGACACATTTATTTCCGACTATCAGCTTGAAGTTCCAGCTGCTTATTATTGACTCGATTGACAGATGAGCCCGACAATGCTTTATCGCGAAAAGATCGAGACAGTGCATTTCCCTGGAATGCATTTGACAAACCTTAGCAATCCATCTGGCCAACAAAGCGGTCAGGTGACAAAACTGCACGGCGTATGAGTGCTTCACACAACCAATACAAGAAGTTTTGGTGGATCATTGGCATCTTGGTCTCCTTCAATGTCCTGCTATTGGCAGGCGTCTTCTGGTGGATCAGTTCGTTTCAACCTCCGCATCCCCCCCCTGGTGGTCGACCGGTCCCGATGAATTTTCTGGAAGAAGAACTCAACATGAGTACACAACAACAGGAGCAGTATCGAAAGCTCAAAGCAGAACACAGACAAAAAATCCAAAAGATTCAAAAAGAGCTCGGCCAGTTGAAAAACACATTTTTCGGCCAGATGGGCCAACAGCAAGGCTTTCCAGACAGTCTGAACCAGCTGATCGGACAAAAGCACAGCCAGATGGATGAACTGACCTACCACCACTTTGTCTACATCCGTCAAAACATTTGTACCGAGGAGCAGAGAGCCAAATTTGACGATGTCATCCTACAAGCATTGAGAAGAGGCCCTCCTGGTCGACGAAAAGGCCCCATGGGCAAGGGTCGCCACTAGCGGCCAACGATCAATGACTTCTGTCTCAAAAAACGAATGTGGTGCCGGACCGATCCGACACCACATTCTATCTTTCATAAGGATAATGATTTCTTCTTACCAGGCCGTCTGCGGAACAAACGGCATGCGCGCCTGGACACCTTGCATGTCTTTGATGCTGCGCAGATAACTGTAGTATGGATAATACTCTCCCAGCTGACTGCGCAAAATGGCAGAGGCATTTGACTTGCCCCCTCCGGTGAGTTCTTCCAATATCTGCTCGATCGGCTCCTTGATTTTGGGATATTCCGATAGGCGATAATCCTCCAAGTCAGCCATGCGCGCTGCACAGGCAATGGCATCGTCAAGATTCCCCAGTCGGTCAACCAGCTCCAACTCCTTGGCCCTGTTTCCAGTCCACACTCGTCCTTGGGCCACTTCATGTACCTCGTCCCGGCTCATCTTGCGCCCCTCTGCCACGCGAGAAAGGAATATTTCGTAAAACTCTTCCACACCCTCCTGCAGAATTTGTCCTTCTTCCTCGCTCAAACTGCGGAAGGGGGACAAGCCAAGGGCAAATGGTCCAGTTTTTACATCGTCGAAGTTGACGCCGACATTTTCTTCGAGAGATTGCTCCACGCTCGGCATCATGCCAAATACCCCGATGGAACCAGTGATCGTGTTGGGAGCGGCAAAGATGGTGTCAGCAGGGGCGGCAATGTAGTATCCACCAGAGGCGGCAAAGTCGCCCATGGAAGCAATTACCGGCTTACCCGCTTCCTTGGCCAGCATGAGTTCCCGCCAGATGTCGTCGGAAGCCAAACCGCTGCCACCAGGTGAATTCACCCGAAGGACGATGGCCTTGACTTTGTCATCTCTGCGCAATTTGCGAATGATGGAAGCGTATTTGTTGCCACCGATGCTGCCCTGCTCTCCTTCGCCCATGACAATCTCTCCCTCTGCATATACCACAGCAATCTTGCCCTTGGCCTTGAGGTTTTTGTCTCTGGGATGTCCTTTGGCATATTCCGACAAGCTGACCGTTTTGATCTTGTCCTTGTCTTCGAGCCCCAACTGCTGGCGCAAGTAGTCATAGACCTGATCGCGGTACCCCAGCTCATCGGCCAAGCCATATTCGACAGCATCCTCTGCTTTGCGGATCAAGCTGTTGTCTGCAATTCTGCGCAGCTCTGGCACTTCCACGGAGCGGCTCTTGGCAATGTCTTGCAAAAACATCGCATACATCTCTTCTATGTATTCCTTGGTTTGGAGGCGATTCTCCTCACTCATTTCATTGCGGCGGAACGGCTCTGTGGCACTTTTGAATTTTCCAGCATAAAAGATCTGAAACTTGATGCCAAGGCGGTCCAACATGTCCTTGAAGAAAGGAATCATGGTGGAAAAGCCAGTGAAGTCCAATCCTCCGATGGGATTGATGTATACCTTGTCGGCAGCAGATGCCATGTAGTAGGCACCTTGGCTGTAGTATTGGGAATAAGCCACGACGAATTTCTCTTTGGCCCTGAAATCCAAAATGGCATCTCGGATGGCAGTGGCTGTCGTTTGGCGGCTGTTGATGCCACTCAGGTCGAGGAAAATTCCTTTGATGTTGTCGTCTTCTGAGGCCTGTTCAATGGCGAGTTTCATGTCCTGCAAGCCCAAAACGGTCGTATTTGACAAATCATAAGGGCTGATCGGAACGTTGTTGGTTCTTTCGGGGACGGCATTGGTCAGTTTGAGTTCCAGGATGGAATTGGCAGAAACTTTCTTCGGGGCGTCTGCACCAGCTATGGCCTTGCCCAGCATAGCTGCACCGATTAGGCCGACCAGAGCGACGGCCAGGAAGACCCCCAGACAGGAGGCCATGACGGATTGAATGAATTTACCCATAATTTAGCTTACTTGCGGTGGTGATTAGTTTGATGGTGACAATGTCCAAAGATAGGTCACCATTTGTTATGATGGCCCAATTTTTAGATAAATGTCTAACGATTGGTGACAAAGAAAGGTTGTCAGTCGAACAGTGGTCCCAAAATGAAAAAATCCTACTCATTCGATCTATCGATCCATGAGTAGGAATACTGCCCGATTCATATAATCTGATGTATATCAGCTTATACTATTCACTAGTAAGATGGGGGCTTTTGGATGACATTCCTAGCTGCATTGTCCGAACAGAGCCATTGACTGACCCAGGCGGTCTACCCATTGAGTAAAGAAGATGAACAACGGCCCCATTTCCAGTCCGAAACAAGTGACTGGAGCGATGTCTGTTAAACCTCTCCTCCCCTCTGGCTGTTAGGAGCAATGACAAAGCCACCACTGGTGGGAATACAAATCCACTGAAACGATTATATTTGTGCAAGGAATGAAATTGGAAGACTCCATACAACAGAAAAAATTTGGGAGCGAGTACGAAAAATTGGCCATCAATATTCTCTTCTCCTCCTCTTGGCTCAATCAAATGCACTCGGAAGTGCTCCGCCCCTACAACATCTCTTGGCAGCAGTTCAACATACTGCGCATCTTAAGAGGTATGCACCCCAAGCCCGCCACGGTGAAATTGCTGACCGAACGGATGATCGACAAAATGTCGAATGCCTCCCGTTTGGTGGAAAAACTCAAACAAAAGGGATTGGTCGAGCGTCGCTCCTGCCCTTCTGACCGCCGCAGGGTCGACATCGGCATCACCAGCCAAGGCCTCTCGCTGATCAACCAGGCCAGCATACACATGGAAAAAGCCATCGGCGCATACCTAAAAGGACTCGATGCACAGGAGGCAAATCAGCTCAACGAACTGCTCGACAAGATGCGAGGCTAAGAGCTTGTTCAGATTTAAAATTTTGAGGCTACAAATGAATCTTTTGTCCTCATATCGCGTGAATTTTTCAAGCCGTAGCGCGGCTATGCCTTTCAAAATGTCACTTATCTGATGCCAAAATCTTTCATTTTCGCAAATAATCCCAAATTCTGAACAAGTTCTAAATTTTTTTGAACAAATTGATGTATATACATCTATTGTATGAACTTTTATTTGTCGTCCTTGTTAGAGTACTGTTCACCAAATGGCAACATATTTTACTCACAAAACCATTCGATTATCATGAGATCATTTAACGTGTTCACCCTCTGTTTGGCTGTCGTTGCCCTGGCGGCCATGTCTTTCGCTCCCAGCAGCAGTCCCAACAAATCCATCGATCCCAGCAAAAGTCAAATCACTTGGAAAGGATACAAGGTACTCGGCGAGCACTCGGGCACCATCCAGTTGAGCAGTGTAGACCTCGACATGAGCGATGGCGTCCTCAAAGGAGGAAGTTTTTCCATCGACATGACCAGCATCAAGTGTACCGATCTGGAAGGCGAATATGCTGGCAAACTGGAAGGCCACCTCAAATCCGATGACTTTTTCGGCGTCGCCAAATTTCCAACGGCGAAGTTCGACATCACCAAAGTCGTCTCTCGTGGCAAAGCGGGCAACTACAAAATTGTTGGAAACCTGACCATTAAGGGCATCACCAAAGAGATTCGCTTCAACGCCGAAACATCAGGCGAAGGCGCCATGACGGCCAAAATCACCGTGGATCGTTCCGACTTCGAAGTGCGCTATGGATCTGGTAGCTTTTTCGACAACCTGGGAGACAAGACCATCTACGACGAGTTTGACTTGGAGGTCAGCATTGTCAACGGATAAAACGATGTAGAGACAAGATCAAAGAAATGCCCGTTTCACGGCGGGCCAGAAAGTCCACAGCAGGCAAGGTGTTGTGGACTTTTTTTATTGGGCAAAAGTAGGTGATGCTGAGCTTGGCTGTTTACTTGAGCAAGATGAGCTTTTTGTCGAATGGATTGAGGGCGGTCCCCCTTACGTCTGCTTCTGCTTCGATGCGAAATTCAGACTCTACGGCACTGGCCCATTTGGCGGCCTTCACAATGCCCCCGATGAGGATGTTTTTGTCCTGGAGTTCATCCATTTCTGATTTGACCAAAACGAATGGCAGTACAAAGTCGATTTCAATGGCTTCGTTGGCGGGTACTTCGATGTTTTGTTCGAGGTAGATTTCTCCCAGTTGGTACTCATCTGTCATGCGCTCTTTTTTGCGTCCCCGAGAGTATCGCTCCACGAATTTGATGGCAATCTGCCGAACGGTTTGGGTATTCATGGAGTACAAACGCACTTTTCCGACCACTTGATTGGCACTGCGATCGATCTCTTCTGGGATGAGCAGCTCAAGTTTGACACCTTCTATTCCGAGCCATTTTTTTACTTTACGTAGCATTTGCTTGGTATTTGTGAGAAAAGATACGGCGCATCGCAGCCTGGGCTTCTAAAAATAGGATAAATCCAGCAAAAATTCCGACCACTGGTGCCAAAATGGGGTCGGCAGAAGTCCTCAGACGGGCAATTGAGGGACCATGCGCTTGTGCCAACTGTCTTTGAGGGGCTTGACCCATTGGCTGTCAAACTCTTCTTTGGTCTTGACCAAGTGATCAAATACCAGGGTCTCGTCATTGATTTGTTGCTGTTCGTAGAGCTTGGCAAAATCGTCCCGGCCCGCCAGTTTGACTTGTTCACCTTCCCGATAGGCAAAAGTCATCCTGTCAAATAAATCCAGCCCAAAATGATGGCCCAATTCCTTGATGAAGCGAACCGAGCTGTCAATGGAACAACCGCTGGCGCTTGCCTGGCTTTCGTCTACCATCAGCACAATGAAATGCTTGTGAAAAACCCCGCCAAAGGCCTTGAGCTGCAGGCTGTGGCTTACCCACTGGGTGGCAAAGCGATCCAAATGCTGATTGACTTCCAAAAGTTCTTCATCGGTAAATGGCCGCTTGCTTTGGTAAATCCAAACACGGCTTTGAGGTGACAGCGAGTCGTAAGTGGTCATGATTGAAAAGCGTTTCTGATGATGGGATGGGATGAGATGCTCTTACAATCCCTTGTTGTTGACGATCAGCTCAGCCAGGTCGTACACCATGACATTTTCCTGCTGATCCTTTGCTTTGATGCCATCTTGCATCATGGTAATGCAGAAGGGGCAATTGGCCGCCACGATCTTGGCACCAGTCTGCAAAGACTCCTCGATGCGTTCGATGTTGATGCGCTTGTCCCCCGGTTCGTCTTCTTTGAACATCTGTGCGCCTCCCGCACCACAGCACAAGCCATTGCTGCGATTGCGATCCATCTCCACCAAGTCGTTGTCGAGTGCGCTGAGCACCGTCCGCGGCGCTTCGTAAACATCATTGGCCCGACCGATGTAGCAGGAGTCGTGGTAGGTAATTTTTTGTCCTTCAAAGGCCCCTCCCTCGATGGTCAGGCGGCCTTCTGAGATGAGCTGGGCCAGCAGCTGGCTGTGGTGGACCACATCGTAATTGCCTCCCAAGGCTGGGTATTCATTTTTGAGAATGTTGAAGCAATGCGGACAGGTTGCCACAATTTTTTTGACATTGTACATCTTCATCGTCTCGATGTTCTGCAGAGCCGTCATTTGAAAAACGAACTCATTGCCCGCTCTCCTGGCGGGATCTCCTGTACAACTTTCTTCATTTCCAAGAATGGCAAATTCAATTCCGACCTCATTGAGGATTCGACAAAATGCAAGTGTCACCTTCTGGGCCCTCGCATCGAAACTACCCGCACAACCAACCCAAAATAGAATTTCAGGCTCGATCCCTTGGGCAGCCATGTCAGCCATCACAGGTATTTTTAGTTTTTGCGTCATTTCAGAAATTTAAGTGCGAAGAAAATGATGAGTAAGTGATTCAGGTCAGCTGCTTACCTAGCGGCCAAATTTACATCAAAATTCACAAATCTGCTAGTCAGGACAACACCATCCGTGTCGAGTCAATACAAAAAGGCTTGTCCCTGGGAAGGACAAGCCTTGAGAATAAAGCAAAAGTAACATTCGGATAGATTCATGCATTATACGAATGCATTGCAGAGACAACATTAATTCTTTATCGCATGACGGGTTGCCATCTGACCAGGGCCAGAAGTAAAATCACGCTGCTCTTATCGACTTGTGGTAGCAGACTGTAACGTAGGTAGTATGGATTTAGCGAAATGTTGATACGAGAGAAAGGAGTTCGCTTTAGTTTCTTTTATTTGTTGTTACATCAAATATAGGCAAAAAGTACAGTACTTTCAAGCCATCTATGTCAAAAAGCGCCAAAACACGCCCATTTGACTACAAAAAGACGAGCATCCGACACTTTTTGACGAAAAATGCCAGATTTGGATCAGTCGTTGCTTTCTTCGGCCGCAGTCAAAGCGTCAATGGCCCATTGGTCCCGAGAGTTGGGAACTTGCCACACAGAGCCAGAATTTTCAATGCTGGTAAACATGGGAACCCAGTCAGAAGGCCCGGCAGACTCTGTGAGGATTTCGTAGCGGCGCAACTTGAGGATGATGTCCATTGGACTGATCATGACCGGACAAGCTTCCACACAAGCATTGCAGGTGGTACAAGCGTGTAACTCTTCCCGAGTGATGTAGTCAAATAAGTTCTTTCCATCTGAAAAGTTGTCTTTGGTCAAAGCGGTGGCTTCTTCCCGCAGGTCTTCGCGGATGAACTCTCTGCTGCCAGTATCCAGTTTTTTGCCGATCTCTTCGGCCCGATCGCGCACGTCCATCATGATTTTGCGAGGCGAGAGCTTTTTGCCCGTGATGTTGGCCGGACAACTGGCTGTACAACGACCGCATTCCGTACAGGTATAGGCTTCCAAGACGTTTTTCCAGCTGAGCGAGGTCACGTCATTGGACCCAAATTCGGGAATCTCTTCGTCCATCGGCACTTCCTCTTCTGTGAGGCCCATCATCGACTTGACTTCGTTCATAATCTCCGGCATGTTTTCCATCTCTCCCTTGGCATTCAACTTGGCGTAGTAGGTATTGGGAAACGCCAGCATGATGTGTAGGTGCTTGGAGTGAGGCAAGTACAGCAAGAAAGCAAAGACCGTCATGATGTGCAGCCACCAACCGGAGCGCTCAATCACCGCCAAGACACCTTCGCTGAAACCGCCAAAGACCAACGGCCCCATCCAACTGCTGATGGCCAAAAAGCCTGTGTCGGGATAGTGTGCCGGGTCGATCTTCTGCAGAACCGCATCTGCTCCATTCATGCTGAAAATGCCGATGAGCAGAACGAGTTCGCCAATCAGGATGATGTTGCCATCCAGCTTTGGCCAACCATTCATTTCGGGTTTGATGAATCGAGGAACTTTCAGTGCGTTGCGCCGGATGAGGAACACGAGCGTGGCCACAAATGCCAGCACAGAAAGAATTTCAATGGTATTGATGATCAGGGTGTACAACATCCCCAAATAAGGAGCAAAGAATCGGTGGACACCAAAGAGTCCGTCTACCAGGATTTCGATCAACTCAATCTGGGTAAATAGAAAAGCAACGTAAATGAAAAGGTGAAAGGTGGCCGGAATCCATCGCTTGAACATCTTCTTTTGTCCAAAAGCAATCAGCAAAACGTTCTTCCAACGGGCCGATGTATCTCCCGTGATCTCCTCATCCCCTCCCAGCAGGATGTTGCGTCGAATGCGCAAGAATTGCTTGCTGGCGAAGTAAGAACAGACAATCAGTATCAGTGCAAATGCAATCTGAGAAATCCACATAAGTCGTTTGTATTACAAGTCATTGTCAGGAAACAGAAGTCTTCTACAACTCGAAGAGTCACAGACAAAGTTCTTCCATCAGCTGCTGCGCCCATCCTGTTCCGATGGCTTTGCGATCTGAGAAGACTCTGATGTCCACAAAATTACGATATTAATGGGAAATTCGCTTATTTTGCTTCGTCGTCATTAGGCCAACAAGCAATTATCCATGAAATTACTCGACCAGCAACAAATCCAACAGAAGATCATCCGCCTGGCACACCAGATTTTGGAGCAAAACTTCGAAGAAAAAGAACTGATCCTGGCGGGCATCAACAACAATGGGACAGCTTTTGCCCAAATGATTTACGACCAACTCGTCAAACTGACAAAAATTCCCATTCGCCTGGTGCGCATCCGCCTCAGCCCAGCCGATCCCCTCTCCACTGACATCAACCTGGAATTGCCTGCCGAAGACGTCCATGGAAAAGTCATCATCATCGTCGACGATGTGGCCAATACGGGTCGGACCATTTTCTATGCCATGAAACCGCTTTTGGATGTGGTTCCCAAAAAGGTGGAAGTCGCCGTCCTGGTCGATCGCAAGCACAAGTCCTTCCCAATTCGGGTCGATTACATGGGGTTGTCCCTGGCCACCACCCTGCAAGAAAACATCGACGTAAAGTTGAAGGCCAAGCAGATGTCTGTCTTTATTTCTTAGTCCTAGTCCTCATTGAATCGCATGATCCGACGGGTTTTTCGCTTGCCATTGATCTCACTTGCCAACTGATACACACCGCTGGGCAAGAAGGACAAGTCCAAGCGAAGCGTATTCCACCCCTCCTCTACCGGAAGATTCATGATGCGAATGGGCTGGCCGCGCAGGTCTGTCAACAACAAGCGCATATTGCTCGCTTTTGAATACAACTTCACCGTCAAAATGCCGTCCGTACCCGTATGAAGTGGATTGGGATACAGGTCTACAATGCCCACCTCTGCCGCACAATCCGTCTGAGCAAATGCGACCAGTGAGTAGGCAATGCTGCCATCCAGGTCCACCATCTTGAGCCGGTAGTAATTGTTGCCCAGGGCATTGTCGTCGTAAAAGTGATAGGCACTGACTTGGTCGGCTCCACCATTGGATTGGATCTGCCCCAGGCTGACAAAGTTTTGCCCATCCTCGCTTCTTTCCAGATCGAAGTAGTCAAAGCCCTCCTCACTCTGGGTGATCCAATGGAGTTGTACTTCACAGCCAATGACTCGTGCCTTGAATTCCTGAAGTTCCACTGGCAAAAATGCCATTGTCAAAGGCTCGCGCCAGTCGTCATCCCCTCCACTGTTGTTGGGTGTTGGCGCCAAGGTCCCTCCCAAAGCAGGATCAAATACATCGACCAATCCATTTCCATTGTCGTCATGCCAGTGGATGGCCAAAGGGTCCAAAAACGGTGGGCGCACGCCTTCCGTGTATCCTTCGGTAGTTGGTTGGTTGTCGAGCCAGTCGGGCAAACCATCGCTGTCTGTATCTGTTGCATCGTAATAGGCGGGAGAGGCGCCCAGCACTGCATTGTAAGCAGTGGCATAGGCAATGATTTCGTCAACGGCTCTGCCGTCGGCATTGACATCGAAGCCTTCTGACCAGTCAAAGGCACCGTCGTTGTCGGTATCTGTATCCAAATAATCAGCAGGATTGCCGCCGTCGCTGGCATCTTCGTGTGGGTGGACACCGCTGTTGGCGCCACTGCTGTTGTTGCTGTTGTCGGCTGTCATTTGCTCGTAGCGATCCAATATGCCATCCCCATCTGCATCGCCGCCACTGGGCTGGCCGAAGGTGGGACAACTGCTGCAGACAGACTCCAGGTAATCCGGAATGCCATCATTGTCGGCGTCCAAATCCCGAAAGTCGGGCACCCCATCGCCATCGGTATCGGTTGGGCTTCCCGTCGCCGCATCGTGCCAGCCATCCCCATTGGCATCTGCAAAGGCATCTACCAGCCCATCGAGGGCGCCGCTGGACGCATCTGCGGAGGTATTGCCAGAAGCATTTTCCACCACATCTGCAATGCCATCGTCATCGGAATCCAAATCCTTGAAATTGGGCAGGCCGCTTCCGTCCGAATTGTGGTTTGGAATGGCTGCATTCAAGGAACTGCCGTCATTGTCATTGATGGGGTCGACACCATCCCACAGTCCATCGGAATCTACATCCGTGGCCAAAAGGCCGTTCACATCCATCCCGTCTACCATGCCATCACTGTTGGCATCTGTCCCGCCAGCTTCCACCAGATCGGGCAAACCATCATTGTCGGCATCCAAGTCAAAGGCATCCATTTGTCCATCTCCGTCAAAATCGAAAATGGCGGGAATGGCATCACAAATTCCGTCTGAGTTGCTATCGGTGCAACTGGCATGGTTGACGGCGGGATCATTGGCATCTTGAAAATTGGCAATGCCATCGTCATCCTCATCACCAGACGGGTCCAGTCCGTTGCCGCCGCCATCGTAGAGAATGCTGTTGAGGCAACTGAAATCAGTGGCAGCAGCCCCGCATATTTCGATGTAGTCTGCAATGCCGTCATTGTCATCGTCCATGTCCATGTGGTTGGGAATGCCATCCTTGTCCTGATCACAACCCAGGGCAGTCGAAACATCCGTATCGACGATCTGTATGCGCTGGCCCGTTTCCGCGTTCGGCCTCACCATACGGCTGACTGACGCGCGCGATCCATTTTCATAAACATAGTCCACTGTCACTTGGTACACCCCACTTGGGTCGACTCCAAAAAACGCACTTCGCTCGTGCTGCGATCCATGCCCCTTGGAGCCATTGACCTGCCTCATGCCCAAGCCATTGCCCGTACAATCGGCCAGGGTGACATTGGCACCAATGGCGTAGCGATGGCTCCCATTTTCATTGTCAAAGCGCGCATCCACCCAAAGATAATTGCTGCCATTGGTGGTATTTTCCCAAAGTTGATTGGCGCTGCCATTGACGACGGTGTACAAATCCAAATCTCCGTCATCGTCGTAATCGACCAAGGTCATGCTCTCTGTATTGGCATTGGTTGCCAGGTTGACAGTATTGAAAGAGATCGAGTCATTGGCAGTCAACAGATTTTCCAGGTAGTAGCTGTTGCCTCCGGTGCTGCCCAATACAATGTCGACATCTCCATCTTGGTCCACATCGCCACAATCGCAGCCGTCGATGTTGCTTTGGCTGGTAATGCCACTGGTCAGCGGCAGGCCGATGGCGGTCCATACATCATTATTGCCTCCATCTTTTCCATCGTTTCGCCAGATTTGATTGGTCCCGTTGGAGGTCCAAAAAAGATCCAGGTCACCGTCGTTGTCAAAATCGCAAAACATGACACCTCCCTTGTCGCCTTCTGACGTTCTGGGGTTGGGACTGCTTTGCTGAACGTATTGCTGGGTACTTTCGTCGTATCGCCAATAGCCATCCACGCTTTGCTTGCGACTCATCAGGTCCACATAGCCATTGTTGTCCACATCTCCCAGCGTCAGGTAATCCCCCACCCCGGAATGGCCATCCAACAGGCCCGTCTGCCCCGCTGAAGTACCGGGCAGGACATAGGCGAAGGTAGAATCCTGTTGATTTTCATAAATGTCCAATCCACCTTTGTTGTTGTCGACGATGATGTCCAAAAAGCCATCATTGTTCCAATCGACCACTCCTACCCCTTCGAGATTGTATTCTCTGGAATCTGTTGTCATGCTTCCGGTAATGGAAAAGTTGGGTTGCTCGGAGGCGTCGCCAAATTGAAAAATCGGTGGGCCTTGGTTGAGGTAAACTTCGACCACAGAGCCACCGCCACCACCGCGCAGGATGTCTTCGTATCCATCGTTGTTCACATCTGCGATGAGCAACTGCCGGGCGTAGTTGATGCCGTCGTTGAAGCCATCGATCAGGCTATCGGTGCGGTCTGTAAAGGTGTAAGAACCCGAAGGTCCACTGTTGATGTACAATTTTCCTTGGCTGCCACTGGTGCCGTTGTGCATGATGACATCTTGGTATCCATCTGCGTTGAGATCGCCCCAAACATGTCCACCAGAGCTGGAAGCGCTTAGGTCCAGGCCTTTGGCACCAGAAATCTGACTGAACTGGGCAGCAGAATCGGTTGGCAAAATGATGGAAAACATCCAAATCAGGAAAAAACAATGAAATAGACTTGACTGCCACTGGCGGCAGCATGTGTTTGTTGTGTCCATGGCGGTATAGCTTTGAAAGTGATGACCTATGTGTACGTTGTTGTTTCGCTCGACATTCTCACTCTGTGGGGAAAGCTGATCTTTGGGCGGGGGAAGGAAAGATCAGGCTGTTGTGCTTTTGTTGTTACACATACCAAAAAATAAGCCAAGCCACTCCATCTCTGGACAAAAGATGGTGGCTACCCGATGGAGATCACGGGTGGAAGCTGATGACAAGTGTCGCATTTTCAGTGATGAAATGCAGCTAAATAGGGGAAAAATACCAGCCCATTGCCGTTTTGCGTCAGATGCCCTGCCGTTTGTTCAGCCAGGCAAAAAAAACGACAAACTTTCGGCCGATGGGTTTTCTACCGCTCTGTATAAACTATTTATTGAATCTTAAATTTGTATATCCGGCCATTGACTTGCTCTACATCGTTGAGGAAATAAATCCCAGGAGGCAGATCGGACAAATCCAATCTCAAGACATTCCACCCCATATCAGTTGGCAGGCTGAAATGCCGAATCAAGTCCGAGGAAGCATCTCTCAACTTGAGCTTCACCCCTTCGCCATTGCGAAACAAGCGAATGTACAGCATGCCCTCTGCAGGTTTGACGGGATTGGGGAACAGGTACAAATCTCCTCTTTCGTCTTGGCAGGAAGGTGCCGCCTCCACCACTTTGGTGTAAGTAGCCGCCTCTTTTTCCACCTGCATTTTCAGTCGATAGTAATTTCGATCGGCTGGCTTCCGGTGTCGGTAAGAAAAGACTTGTGTGACATTTTTCCCATAGGATTTCACAGCCCGCAAAGTCTCAAACTTTTCGCCATCGGTGCTCCACTCCAGGCCGTAGCGCAATTTTTCCTTCTCTGTACTGGCCTCAAAGTTGATCCAAACGTCACATGCCTCGTGCCGCACCTTGAAGTCGACATTGGCTGCCAGGGAGGAGGCATCCGTCTGCGCAAAGGCCAGTGAATGCAGGCCGCAAAGGGCCAACGAGATGAGGTAGTAGTGATAAAATCTTTTCATCAACAAGTCCTTAATTCATACTTGACCAACAATCTGCTCATTTCCGAGCAAGGATGTACCTCTATTTGTCCAAGATTCGTAACAAGCTAAGTCTACACATTTGAACTTTTTGACATATCAACGAACAAGCCGGACGCTCTGTCGAACGCCCGGCTTGCCCACTGCCATTGTACGGTCTTTCTAGCGAATGATGCTGAACTTGAGCACCTTGACCTGTCGGCCTTTTTGATAACTCAGCCAGTACATGCCCTCTGCCAATCCCTCCAAGGAGATGCGGGGGTTGAGGCCCGGCTCTTGTATGCTGCGCATGGGTTGTCCCAGCAGATTGTAAATGTCGATTTGACTGGCTTCCTCACCCGCTTGGATGAACAGCTCGGCCGTAGCGGGGTTGGGAAACAGTTTGATGGGAAGGTCCCATTGCTCTATGGTAGAAGTCCGCAACTTGAGGTCTTCCTCATATCGCGGCAAAATCTGATAGGCACTGTCTGGAGGCGTACCCAGGTCAAATTGCCCACCGATTCCCACCAGGTCAAACCCTTCTGTTGGTGCCATTTGGTTGTACAAGTCCACATCGTTGTCGATGCGCATGGTATAGGTGTTGGTTCCATCAGTCACTTGGATGTTCATCCCTGCTCCATTGTCGGGCAAGCTGTTGTCCCACTGACTGGGATCGACCAGTTGGAGATTGTTGATTCGGATGAAAGCAGACTCTGTGGACTCGTCCAGGGCAGTCACCACCACGGGGTCTTCGAGATCGTTGTCATTGGAGATGACCTCAATGCTCGTGGGAGCGATTTGATCCAAGCCACCAAACTGGGTAATTCGTCCAACGACTCGCAATGAATCCCCTTCTTGTACCGTATAGCCTGCAAAGTCAAAGATGAAGACAGCAATGCCTCCCGTGGGATCGATCAAGGTAAATTGCAAGCCATTCGTCCGAAGGTTTTCTCCATAGACAATGCCGTGAAGCTCCACCGTTCGGTTGATGGAGTCTGGCACCAAATCTCCGTTGGCATCTGCGCGGACTGTGGCGATGGTCGACAAGGGAATGGGACAGGCAATCGTAATGCCGACGGTCGCTGTGTCGCAGAAACCCAAAGAATCACAGAGGGAATACTCAAAATCGTCACTCCCACAGTAATCCATTCCAGGGGTGTAACTGATGCTGTTGTCCATCTGTACCACTGCCGTACCGTTGTTGGCTGTCCGACTGATGGAAATGGAGGGCGATCCATTGACCACAAAGTCATTGTCCAATACATCTATGGTCACAGATTGATTGATGTTGGTATTTGCAAAGTCGTTTCTGGCAACAGGCTTGTCATCAGACAGAGGCGACAAATAGCTGCAAAGGGGAAAGGGAGTATCTGCCCCACTGTTGGTCACTTCAAGGTCCAGGGCGTTGGGGCCACTGAATGTCCAATTGTCCAGTACAAACTCCGTCGCATCAGGTCCCGTACCATCCTTTCGATATGCCCAACCGTCGAGGTATTCCCAAGGCTCCCCATTGCCATCGGTACCAACTTCGCCAAAAACATCGATCCGAACGCCATTTTCGTACAACTCGATGGCATCATCTCCATTGATGCTCATGGTGACATTCTCTACCTGATCTGGGTCAAAGCCAAAAAAGTCACGGAACTTGGTCTCATCCTGGACAATGTAAAAACAAGAGCCTTTGGCCAAGCTTTGCTGCGGCAAATTGCTTTCCACTGTTCCCCCCGGGTTGCCATTGTTGGCAGAGGTAATGCCAAAGGCACTCAAATCGGGAATATCGGCCAATGCAAACAATTCTACTCCACGCGTCCCAAAGCTGCCAGACAAAGGTTGAGCATCGAATACGCCCGTGATGATCAGGTTGCGGGTCAGCAGGGCCTCATCGTCGATGATGGTCAATTCATACTCATCGCCAGCTGGACTGATCAAGGCATCATTGGTGGGGGCCGTCAACTCCAGCACCAGATTTTCCACCGTCTCAGGTGTCATGTCATTGAGCAGTCGCAGGAGGACAAATTGTGTATCCTTCTCTACCCCTGCCTGGAAAGCAAGCGTAGGCGTGGTCAACACAAAATCACTACCAGCCTCGGCACTGGATTCAGCATCTCTTACCGCAACGGTGACTTGTGTTTGGTTGAGGTTGCCATCTTCAATGCGGACTCCGATCATCAATACGCCATCGTCTTCCTGCACAGTCTGCTGTCCGCCCACAAAGCTCAGGGAGGGATTGTCCGAACAGTCAGAGAAAGCTTCTGGGTTGGCAAAAATGGGGGTGCCGCCTAGATCAAAGTTGGCCGAGGTGGTGGCAGCATCCCAGTTATTGGGATCATTGTTGTCAGTCGAAAAGTCGCAAAGGATCAAGGAAGCCCCCAAACCGTCGGGCTCTCTTGGCCAGGGCGCTTGGTCCTCGTAGCGCACCGAGTCGATCAGTTGACCACTCATGTCCTTGATGGTGATCGCATCGGAGCTATTGAAGATGTTGCGGCCAGTCCACTGAAAGTAGTTTCCGTCTCCAAAAAGATTTTGCATCACAGAAGTATCCCGGGTGGCAATCAGGTAGTCTCCTCCCACCAAACTGACATTGTCGAAGGTCAGGCTGGTCGCACTCGTACTGAGGGTGTAGCCAGACAAATCGATGGTGGCAGAAGCCATGTTGTGCAACTCGATGTATTCCAAAGAGTCTTCTCCCGGTGTGTTGTACATGATCTCCGTGATGACGAGCTGGGCCTTCAAAGGGCCACACAATAGGGCAAAGAGAAACAAGCTGGGTAGTAGTCTTTTCATATGTCTGTTTTTTGCTATTATCTAGATTCAAAAATGAGAATAGCTAATATAACCAGTTGTCGCCAATTCCTTCAACAATCCTCAAAGAATCGGGGCAGAATGGAGGGGGGATGTCGCAAAATTAACACAGGCTTTACGCTCTCTGGCCCAAAATGCAAGAGAGCTACAGCGAATGGCTGCAGCTCTCCTGATTGACGATGATGGCAGTTTTTGCCAAGCAGTTCTATTCTGCTTAGAATCTAAACTTGATGCCAGCATTCCAGGTACGGCCGAAACCGAATACACCCTGGTTGTTGTAGAACTCATTGACGTCTTCTGTGGTTGGATCATCCTGAATGTTGGTGTCCAATTCTGAGACATAAGTTTCGTCCAATACGTTGTTGACATTCAAACGGAAGGTCAAAGTGTTTTCACCGATTGGCAGATTGTAGGAGAAGCCCAAGTCAACCAAAGAGTAGGATGGCAACTCTACGACCCGACCACCTGGTGCCAGGAATTGAGCATCTGCAATGTCGTAATCTGCAAACAATCGACGAGCGTGGTAGAAGTCTGCATACAGGTTCAATCCGCGCACCACTTCGGCAGTCACCCCGAGCCCAAAGGTCGTCTGAGCAGCATCCCCTACTTGCAGGCCTTCAGCGTACAGAGTGGTATCAGCCACCTGGCGGTTGTTGTCGATGTCGGTCAAAATACCGTCGAAGTTTTCGGTGAACTCCCAGTTTCCGATGGAAGCCATACCGCGAATGGTGATTTCGCGAATCGGGCGAACTTCAACTTCCAATTCAAATCCTTGGTGCAACTGGTTGACGTTCTCGAAAACAGCAGATACATCGGCAACGATGGTGTCGCCACCCAAGAGGTAAGCAAAGTTGCTCAGTCCGATGTCAAACTGACGGTTGCCCCAGTAGGTGCTGTAGACATTGGCCTTCACACTCATGAATTCGTTGCGGTATCCGTAGCCCAATTCGAAAGAGCGGATGGACTGATTCTTCACATCTTCGTTGATGTCGTTGCGGAAGTTCATGAAGACATTGTCGAAGATTGGCTGTCTTGAGAAGAAACCCGTGTTGAAGAAGATGTTGTTGTTGGCGTCGATGTTGTAGTTGATGCCAGCCTTGACGGTGCCACCGAGGAAGTTTTGCCAGTCAGTAGACTGCTCGGGATCACTGTCCAGGTAGTTGAAGTAATCCACTCTCTTGAAGCCCTGGTTGGAACCGGAGAGGGAGAGGAAAGCAGACAGTTTGTCATTGCTGTATTCCAACTGACCGAACAATCCAATCCAAGCTACCTGACCATCGTTGTGGTAGTTCAGTACGTTTGTACCGTCTTTGTAAGAGCTGTTGTAGAAGTTGCCAAATTCGGCAGCATCTTCTCTTGTGATGATGTTGGCAGGGTTGTTATCGTCGGAACGAGACAGGAAGCCATCAGCACCCAAGAGGTTTTCTACGCGGCGGAAGTGCTCACCCAAGTAGTAGCGGCCATCCACACCGGCAACCAATGTCAAGCCATTGCCCAAATCGTGGGTCAAAGTAGACAATACACCATACCAGTTGTGGTTGTTCATGGAAGCGCGACGGATGAAACCAGAGCCACCGTCAGAACCGTTGGAAGTCACCAGACGCAAGCCATCTGCATTGGCTGGCTTGGCATCGCCCCAATCCTCGATCACCTGGCCTTGGTTGTAAGCCACGATGTCGTCGAAGCGCACTTGTCCGTTTTCATCATGTGTGCCGCGGTTCAGGCCACCGAAAGAATCAAAGATGGAACCTGGTGTGCGCAGGCGACCACGAGGGCCTGTTCCTCCTCCCCGACCGATGGAAATGTAAGCAGAGGTTTTCAGATCTGTGCGATCAGAGATGGTCCAGTAGTGGTTCAAGAATGCCTTTGGCTTGTGGTAGAAGTTTCTTCTCCAGTTGAATTCTTCGCCGTCCAACGTACCCCAAGTGTGGTTGAACTTGGTGCCCAAACCAGTGGATGGATTTTCGTTTTTGTCGTCATCTGGATCTACGAATGTACGCAGTGTCAAGCGGTCAAAGCGGCCAGCAATCAGTCGCTGGTGGTGCCATTGTGGAGCCCCTACGACGGTGAAGCCCACCATATGCTTGTCGTTGAAAGTCTTGGAAATGGAAGCAAAGTAAGACCAAGCGCGGAAAGTGGTACCGTCTACGTAGCCATCGCCTCTGGTGTGTGTCCCTTGGAAGGAAAATGCCCAACCTTTGTCATTCAGACCGGAGTTGTAAGCGATGCCGTACTTTTGGAAGCCATCGTTGCCCACAGAGAAAGAGGCGGCTCCTCCTTGGTTCATTTCAGCAGCATTGGTGATGATGTTGATCGAACCACCGACAGTAGGTACAGCCAGCTTGGTCGCACCCAAACCGCGTTGTACTTGCAGGCGGCTGGAGACATCACTCAAACCAGCCCAGTTGGACCAGTATACCCAACCATTTTCCATGTCGTTGACAGGGATACCGTTGATCATGACAGCGATGTTGCGCTGATCGAATCCACGCAAGTTGATCCGAGAATCACCGAATCCTCCTCCTTGCTTGGTAACGTAGATGGAAGGTGTAGAACGGAGAATCTCAGGGTATTCCTGGTTCCCTACCTTCGCTTCAATCACATCTCCTTTGATGGTGGAGACAGCCACAGGTGTCTTGCGATCTACCGCCACAGAAGCGATCACATTTACCTGATCCAGTCCAATGACGTTGGTAGACATCACCAATTGGCCCAGATCTACATCAGTCGACGCGTTTACGGGAATTTCTTTGGTCGCAAAACCCGTGTAAGTAATGACCAGTACTTGCTCTCCGGCTTCGACACCAGAAAGGGTGAAGTTTCCATCGAAGTCGGAAATCGTGCCAATACTTGTGCCTTTTACCTGCACGGAAGCACCGATGAGGGTTTCCCGAGTATCCTCATCTATCAGTTTACCTTTCACGCTCGACTGCGCGAAAAGAGCTACTGAGAAAGCGAGTAAAGTGAGAGTAGTAAAGAGCTTTTTCATAAAGCTGATTTAAAGTTTAATGAAGGAATTGTAAGGCAAAATTAGAAGCCCCTTTGGATATACCAAAAGAAGCTATATTAACAAATTATTAACTTGAGCAAAGTTTTCCTTAACAATGTATAATCATGTATTTATCAACACTTTATGGCAAGTTATCAACACATACATGAGACAAAAATGACATGTCAATACAAAAAAATTTGGGAACGGACACAGAAGACTAAGGCGATCAACAACGCGAAGACGCCAGTGTAAGCGAACTGTAAATCCATCCAGTACTAATCTATGTGCTTTGGGGGTAAAAATACTTCTGCCATCATGCAGCGCACACTCCCGCCACCAAACTTTTCGATGGTGGGAATCGAGGCAACCAGCAGTTCTGTATGCCGTTCCAGTCGATTGACCTGGTGGCTATCCAAGGAAGCAAATGCCTGTTCCGACAAGACGAGCAAACTGCCCTTCGATCCCTGCACTTGCAACATGTTGCCAGCAAAGGAATTCATTTGGTCCAAGGAAATGTTGACCACCTCTTTTTCCGTCGCAGCAAAGGACCGACGCAAAGAAGCCTTCTCGGCTTCATCCCGGACCGAGTCCATGCAAACCACCACAAAACTCGTCCCCATGGCCATCATCACATTGGTGTGGTAGATCGGACGGCCACCGGCATCGACAGCGTGAAAGAGGTGCTTGCGGTAGGCAGCCATCTTGCAATACTTTTCGAACAAAACCTCGTGGGTCCGCTCACTCAGGCAGGCATAGGCAATGCGATTGACGCGATCAAACACAATACTTCCGGTTCCTTCCAAGTAGATGCCCTTGTCCTCAAAGTTTTCCAAATTGAATACCGCCTGCATCTCGAACTTCTTTTCGATCATGTCGAGAATGGACTGGCGTCTTTCATGACGGCGCACGGAGGCATACATTGGATAGGTGTACACAGTGGCATTGGCATGAAAACTCACCCAATTGTTGGGAAAAACGGCATCGGGCTTCATGGGATCGTCAGAATCCTGGGCCACTAGGACATCCACACCAGCGTCTCGTAATTGTTGGACAAAGGCATCGAATTCCTTTTGGGCCCCAGCCCGAATCTGATCCACTCCCAAGCTGGCATCCTGCTGCTGGAAGGCATTGTCGGCGGCAGTTTCGGGATTGAATCCGAAGGCGGCAGGCCGAACCATCAATATGTGCTTTGTGATCTGCTTCATTTTCGGGCGGCAAAATAAAGCTTTTCCCATGCTTCCAATAATTTTTGCCCCCACTTATGAGCATCGATGAAACAAAAAAACAAAGTGGCCGTTTTACGCATTATAATTAAATTTAATATCTACAGGTCGTTTGTTGTTCCCTCAAAACATTTGACCTTGACTTGCCCCGCGGTGGAAAACAAAGGAAGGGATGCAAGTCATCAGATCTAATTGCTGGCTGACATGAAAGCTGTACATACCTTTTCGATGGCAATTCTCCTGTCCTTCATTGGACAGGCTTGTACCTGGCCCAGCAATACGAACCAATCGTTGGATATCAACAAGACAAATACACCTAAGGAGGTCGCGCTTATATACGATTACGATCCTGCAAAAACCCGCTTGGAGTTTCGGGCTGTCAAAATGCCCCACAGCAGTGGAGACCCTCTGGAAGATGCCATTCGGGCATTTTTGTCGGAAAATCGCCTATCGGGTCAGTTTGATGAGATGGGGCTGGATCGACAAGTTACCGAAGACCAGACGACGACCTTCATTTTCAGTGGCAAACCACACTACGGCTCTCCCCAGGACAGCTCGCTGTTTTTGCAAGCACTGGATATGACCATCGCGCGACACCACAATACCATGGACTACCAAATTGTCCTACTAGACCAATAGACACTCCTCTGCAATGGCTACTTTATTAACCCGCGAAAAGAATCTACCCTACTTCTGGGCTTTTCACAAAACAACTGTCTTATGCTGAAATCATTTATCCTCATACTAGGTTCTAGCTTTTTGTTGGGATTGTCCGCAGTGGGTGTACACAACTATTTGGAGAATCAAGATTTTGGGCAGCATGGCGAATGGTTCGTAGACAGCCCGGAAGAGAAAATGGCCTCTTTGGTGTCGCGATTGGATTTCAGCGAGCAAAGGGTCGAGGTACTGAGCGCCTACAACAAGGCATTGCTGGAACGAAATCGGAAGCTCACTGATTCCATCCGTTTTTTGCAGGTGGAAATTGCCAGCCTCAACCGCCACTTGTCGGTCCAGCGCGGCAACCTCAAAGTCATCCAAGGCAATCTCCAAACCATCGAAGATTCTTACAATTCCCTGAAGTCCGAGATTGCCCGATTGAGTCGCCAGGCCAGCATCGACCGCGAAAAGATCAATAAGTTGGAGAAGGAAAAGAGTCATCTGCGGCTGCAAATCAGCGCCTTGCACGAGGCACAGGAGGCCGAGCAAGCCGAGCAGGCCAGGGTGGAGCAATTGCTGGAAGAAAAACGCATGAAGGAAGATCGCTATTTGCAACTTGCCAGCATCCTCAACCAAACCAATATTCGCTTCCAAAAAATCACCTTGCTCAAAAAGCGATACGGAAAACCACTTCTGAAAATCAACAAAAATGACAACAACTGGAAGTATACGGTCATCGAGTTTTTCATGGACCACCAAGACATCAAGATGCTGTTGGACCAGCAGTTTGTGATCAAGATCGTCGATTCGGATACCAATGAAATTCTTTCTTTTGTCGAGGCCAATCCCTCCTTTCCACAAAGCGAAGGGAGCAACAATGGCATCTCTTTTCATTTTGATGGCAACCTGGTGGAGCTGACCTACCACAACAACGAACGAAAGGCTGGCAAAAACTACGAGCTGCAACTTTTTTACCGGAGCCCGGAAGGCAAAGAGTACCTGCTTGTCAATGGCATTCACTCCATCATCAACAATCGCAGGAGCAAGGGTGCATAAGCGCTCGGCCCTGAGAGGCTGTAAAGAATCCCATTTTGTTTTATATACACTTTACTTTTTATTGTCCCGATTAAATGAACGTATTATCTGAAACCCAGGCAGTGCTTCGGCACTGCCTTTTTTCGTGGAGTTGCAATGTGGTGAAAGAGGTGGGGCTCTAAAAAGCAAGACCAATTTTGAGCTCGGAGAGGAAGATGTAATAAATTTTGTCAAAAAAGCTGCGGTTGAAATAGCTGGGCGACTCTTCTGTCAAATCCCAACGGCGCCGATCAGTGGCAGGTCCGAAGCCCACCTTGTAATCAAAATAGCCTCGATTGAAAAACCGTCTCTGCACACCCCAAGCGGGTACGACGGCGATCTGATAGTCGCGAAATTTCTCCCCGCCAAAGTTTGAGATGGCGCGCGAGCTGAAGGAAGTACTCAAGGTGAAGTAGTTGGAAGACAGATTGTTGGCCGTCTTTCCTTTGGCAATGCGCTTTTTGAGGTTGTAGTACCAACGCGGCGCAAAGCCCAGAGAGTAGCCCGTGCGAATGACATCCCCCGGTGTGTCGTCGACATTGGTGGAGATGAAATAGTCCAGCACACCACTATAGGTCATCGACCAAGACGAATAGCCCAATTTGTGCTCGTATTCCAAATCAATTTCCCCATTGAATCCATTGGTGGAGCTTCCACTGAGCAAGCGCAACAGACCAATCTTCAGCATACTCCGCTCCTCGATGTGGCAACGGAAGGCATCACAATGGACGGCATCGGGGGCTTTGTTGACCTCGCCGCCAATGGCCATCCCCAAACTCACTTCCAATCCATACAAAAAGGACCACTTGTGGAAGTATTCTGTAAAATCCCGATTGGTATAGACTCGCCGACGGAGTGTCCCGAGGCTGGCACTGATGTCGAAAAACGCCCGTTTGAATATCCGGCGTTGCTGTCCGATCTGAAATTGAGCCATGATCCGGTCCAGATTGAGGATATTGCTGTCGTCGGGCAAGATGGAGGAATCCCAAAATCCGCCCAGTCGAAGTCCCAGATAATTGCCGCTGAGGTTGTTGGCGCTTCTGGACTGCAGAATCCGCTTGCGCATGTCGTAGTACCAACGCGGCTCAAGGGTAAAACCCAAAGAGAAGTCATTGTCTGGCAATTCCAAAAAGTTAATGTAGACAATTCGCTGATAAAAAGGGATCACAGAGAAGTTGACGGACAACACATTGCTCAGCTTTTGCTCGAAGGTGAGTCCAAAGGTCATCCGCAAATCCAAAGGGGTCACAAAATCTTGTCCGATGACGGTGGTATTGGGAAGGGAGTTGACCAAGTTGAGTTTGAAAAGACTCTTGGCAGGTTCCTTGGTCATGAAGAGGTAATCGTAGGCGTCGACAAATTGTTGCTCCTGAAATGAGCCCTTTTCCTCTCCGTACTCGACAGTTTGAGCCCAGACATTGGAAAACAGGAATAGAGAGAACAACAAGGCGATGCTCCGAAGCATACAAAGGGTGATTTAGTAACAAAACGGCCGAGGGTCCCGAATTGTTGGCGCCCCCATGGCAGGGAGGGCATCACGACAGCTCAAAATTATCTTTGTACTCTTCCAATGACGATGTTTCCAAAAGAAGTGGAGATGTTGACTGTGGCCTGTTGAACCTCGGGACTCAAAATGGCCTGCTGAATATCGTTCGTTTTTTCCGTAAAATCAAATTGCATGAATTCCGGAACAGTGATCCGACCGTATTCAGCCCGCAGCGCATAGCGGTACTCCCCTACTTGAGACTGCAAAAAGTGAACGTCTGTCTTCTCGGCATTGATGGTCAAATCGACCAGACTTTCGTCGGCATCGATCCAGATGGCTCCGTATTTGGCCTTGATCTCAAAAACGCCCTTGAGGTCCGTCAGGGTGACGTTGGAGCGTTGAGAAAAGATGTTGACCTTGCCAGACAACTGCTCGCCTTCCACGTCGCCAAAGCGGGTGCGAATGTTGACCTCTCCCTTGATGTTGCGCAATTGGATGTTGCAAAATTCACTCTCCACAGTCAATTCGTTGGACAAATCGTTGATGCTGGCAGCTCCCAGCGAGTTGGTGAGATTGACGGGGCACTTGGCGGGAATGGTGATGATGTATTTGGCCTTGAGTTTGGAACTGGGCTTTTCACTCCCCTTTGCCAGGGCCACGTAGTTGCGAATGTAGATCTTCTTGCCGATGCGATCGGCCACGTAGCGCATGGACTCCAGGTCCTGAACGGCTACTTTCTTATCGGGATGTTTGGAGACCAAATCCAAGCTGATGCTAACGGACTCTTTGTCCCAGGTCCGAATGGTCAAGTCAGCTTTTTCTCCCTCTATATTGACTTCATACCCATTCTTGAACGGAATGGTCTTTTTTACATTCTTGGTAACTACCTGCAAGGTAACGCTCTCCTGTGCCTGCAACAAAGGAAGGCAGCCGAAGCATATCAGGAGGGCGGTAAAGTAGCGAAACATAGTCATTGTACTAAATTGATTTAAAAGTCGCTTTTGGATGTAGTTTACTAAGCTAAACTGTAGCTCACTAAATTTTTGTGATGATTTGTTTGAGTATGTCTGAGCGTTCGTTTTCTATTTGGGCCAATCTGGAAATCAGATCGGAATCTTCGCCGTAGCGATTGATGGCCAGCTTGAGACTTTCTCTTGCGTCGTTCAAATCCATCAATTCTTCCTTGAGGATTCGAAACTCGGGCTGTTCGCAAACAAATTTTTGTTCCTGGCAATAGTTAAGGATGCGATTGAAGGCATCTTCGTCTTGTTCCCAATCAGCCACAAATTTCACCTGATAGGTCTGCTCTGTAGCGTAGGAAATGGTGACACCATCTACTGTTCGTGTGGAGGCAAGATGGTTGTAGGATACCGCAGTGATGGCCAGTAGTGCAATGGCTGCAGCGGCGGCGTAGCGGTATAGCCTTCTAAAGATACGCCCTTTCTCAATGGAAGGCAAGGGGGTGACCTCCTGCTCTTGATCCAATTCGTCGGCAATTCGCCCCCACAAGTCATCCGGAGCTTCGTGTGCTGGCAAAGCAGATACGACGATGTCCAATTTCTGACGGGCATCTTCCTGATCGAGGGTATCACACAAAGCATCCCAAACCTTCGACTCGGGACGATGAGAAGGCAGTTGTTGGATGGCTTTTTCCAGCGTATTTCGGTTCAATTCTGTCACTATTCTCGCGTTTTAGGGATTATAAACTGTATTGAGTTACGAGTTTGCGAAGACGCTTTTTGGAGTAGAAAAGCTGCGACTTGGAAGTCCCCACGGAGATGCCCAACATCTCGGCAACTTCTTTGTGGCTGTAGCCCTCTACCTCTATAAGCACAAAAACGGCTCGATAGCCTTCGGGAAGTGCCTGAATGGCCTTTTCCAAATACTCCGAGTCGAGTTGGTGCCCCCAATCTATGAATCCACTCAAATTTTGATTCTCGATGGGTTCAAAGTGAATTTTCTTTTTGATGCTCTTCAGTGCTGTGCGCACCACAATGGTTTTGATCCAAGCTCCCAGGGTCGATTCTTTGCGGAATTGCTTCAATCCCCGGAAAATATTGATGAAAGCATCTTGTAACACATCGCTTGCAAGATCATAATCTCCAGTAATCCGCACAGCAATCGTGTACATGGCATTTTTGTAGCGCTCATAGAGCCGCTTTTGTGCCAAGCGATCGTTTGCTATACAAGATTCTATCAATTCTATATCTGACATTGTAACTGTATAAGACATTGGATTTCAGTTGTTTGTGTTCTCATTGCTTTATCAGATCAGCTAGCTTGAACCAATAAACTGTATTAAAGAGTCCATTGAGCCTGCTGAGGTTGTATGATCTGTAAAGTAGATACGGTTTTTTTGACCCAATGATTTTGTAGAATTAACTTATCTCGGAAGATTTTTTGGTTTGCCCACCCAGGAATTGCAAATACACCAGGGCCACCGAGGTGCCGATGATGCTTCCCAACAATGCTCCTGCTAGGATGTCGATTGGATAATGGACCCCCACATACACCTGCCCAAAGGAAATGCTGGCCGCCCAAAACAGCAACAGCCAGCGACACCAGCGGTAGGTGGCAGGAATCAGCCAGGTGAGGAAGACAGCCAAGGCAAAATGATTGGTGGCATGTGAGGAAGGGAAGCTGTAGCCACTCCCGCAGGATACCAAGACCCGCACGGGTGGATTCATCCGCTCCGACTGGCAAGGCCGCACCCGTTGCACCAGTGGCTTGATGCCCTTGCTGCTCGACAAATCGGCCACCCCAATGGTGATCAGAGCAAAAACGACGATGCCCACTCCTCTGCGCCCCACATTGAGCCACAAAAAGCTGGCAATGAACACATAAAGCGGAATCCAAAAGAGTTTGTTGCGCCACCAAGGCATCAGCCAGTCCAGAAATCCTGATTGACAATGGGTATTGATCAGCTCAAATAAATAGTGGTCGCAATGAATCAGCTCCGACAAAATGACATTGGTTTTGGTGACAATGGGCCTGGCCTGTCCAATAAAGATAAGAGTCTTTGCCAATCCATAAAACATTTCTTTCACACACCCGTAAAGTCTATTGCAGCACAGAAATTTATTGGCTGTCCCAAATAAACTGACCCATTGGCAAGCGTCTGAAAGCAGACAAGCTGCCAGCTGGAAGTGTCTTGTCCTGTTGAAAATCACGGGAAAGCTTCGGCAAAAAAATAAATGAAATTTTTCTCAGCCTTCAACAGCAGGGAGGGAGGGATTTTTTCTATTTTTACGCCCACTTGACTGAAACACAGCAAATCGAGACGACTACATCACCAGTATGCTTTCCATTGGCAACCCGCACAAGGGGGTTGATGGATTTCTTAACCTTTTGAAAATCAATACACTGTGGCACTAATTAAGTCTATTTCAGGATTCAGAGGTACGATCGGAGGCAAGGCAGGAAACAATCTGACTCCTCAAGACATAGTCGAATGCACAGCAGCCTACGGTAGTTGGCTCCTCAACAATGGCAAGGCCGCCAAAGTGGTGCTGGGCCGCGATGCCCGCATTTCTGGTGAACTGGTCGCTAAGCTTGTCTGTAGCACCCTCCAATCTCTTGGAATCGATGTCGTCGACCTGGGACTGTCCACTACTCCGACCGTTGAAATCGCTGTGCCACTGGAAAAAGCGGGTGGTGGCATCATCCTCACTGCCAGCCACAATCCCAAACAGTGGAACGCCCTCAAACTCCTCAACCACAAAGGGGAGTTCATATCCGCACAAGATGGCCGGGACCTGCTGGCCCTGGTTGAAAAGGGGGACATCACCTACGCCGCCGTGGAAAAACTGGGCTCTTACGAATACAAAGACCATTACATACAGACTCACATCGATCAGGTCCTGGCTCTGCCCCTCGTCGATGCCGACGCCATCAAAAAAAGGGCCTTCAAAGTGGTGGTCGACGTGATCAACTCCACAGGAGCCATCTCCATCGTCCCCTTGCTCGAACAACTCGGCTGCGAAGTTGTAGTGATCAATGGAGACATGACCGGGCAATTTGCCCACAACCCCGAGCCCTTGGTGGAAAATCTGCGCGAGCTGTGCAACAGCATTGAAGCCAACCGGGCCGATTTGGGCATCGCTGTTGATCCAGATGTGGACCGCCTTTGCTTCGTATCGGAAGATGGCGAAATGTTTGGCGAGGAATACACCCTGGTGGCCATTTCCGATTTCATTCTCCAACACAAGAAAGGAGCTACCGTCTCCAATCTATCGTCTACCCAAGCCCTGCGCGAAGTCACCCAAAAGCATGGCTGCTCTTATGAGGCTTCCGCCGTTGGCGAAGTCAATGTGGTACAAAAGATGAAGGACATCGGAGCCGTCATTGGCGGAGAAGGCAACGGAGGTGTCATCTACCCTGGCCTGCACTACGGTCGGGATGCTTTGGTGGGCGTCGCCTTGATGCTGACCCACTTGGTCAACTACGGCAAACCCTTGTCCTTTTTGCGCAAGACCTATCCATCCTACCACATCTCCAAAAACAAAATACAACTCACTCCAGACATTGACCTCAACTTTTTGCTCAAGCGATTGGAGGAAAAATACAGCAACGAAAAGACCAATACCATTGATGGATTAAAAATCGAATTTGAGTCCGATTGGATTCACCTTCGCCGGTCCAATACCGAACCCATCATCCGCATCTACACAGAAAGCACATCTCAGGTCATCGCCCAAAATCTGGCGACCAAGATCAAAGCGGATGTCAACGAGATATTGAAGGACATGGTCAAAACGGTCTGATTCCTCACCACACTTCATATTTGTCCCCACCAAAAGCCGTCTCGCCACCCAATTTGCCAGGCAGACGGCTAAATAAAGTCGCATTCACTAGCAGATGTGCTGCTTGATCTGTACTTTTGGAAGTGATACCTAACCAGATTTAGTACAGACAAAACCAGCGACTATGAGCCTGAACGCAAGCACAAAACGCTCCCGTAGCCGTCGTCAAAGCAACCAATCACTAGAAGATTACTTCGCGCCATATCGAAAAAATGTCATAGGATACAAACAGTATTTTGGCACTCCCTATGGCAAAAAGCGCATCATTTATGCCGATTGGACTGCCAGTGGAAGACTCTACAGGCCCATAGAAAAGATGCTGCAAGAGCAAATTGCTCCCTTTGTAGGCAATACGCACACGGAAACGACCGTCACTGGTTGCTCCATGACACAGGCCTACAATCTGTCCAAAGCCATCATCAAAAAGCACGTCAAGGCACAGCTGAGCGACATTCTGATTTCTTCCAACTCTGGGATGACCGGAGTGGTCAACAAATTCCAACGAATTCTCGGACTGAAAGTACACGAAAAGTGGCGCCCTGGGATCGAAGTGCCCGAGAATGAGCGACCCATCGTCCTTGTTTCGCACATGGAACACCACTCCAACCAAACCAGCTGGCTGGAAACCTTGGCAGATGTGGAAGTCATCCGTGCCGATCCCAAAGGCTTGGTTTGCCTCAACCACCTGCAAGACTTGCTGGAGCGATTTGAGGATCGCAAGACCAAAATTGCCGCCGTCACCTCTTGTTCCAATGTCACGGGCATCAAAACGCCTTATCACGACATTGCCCGCCTGATGCATCGCGCTGGAGGACACTGTTTCGTCGACTTTGCCTGTTCTGCCCCCTACATCGACATAGAAATGCGGCCCGAAGACCCTGAGGCACATTTGGACGCCATTTACTTCTCACCCCACAAATTCTTGGGCGGGCCTGCTACCACGGGCATCCTGATCTTTGAGCCCACCCTTTACAAAAATAAGATTCCCGACAACCCCGGTGGCGGTACCGTTGATTGGACCAATCCCTGGGGAGAGCACAAATACCTCGAACAGATCGAGGCGCGCGAAGACGGGGGCACCCCTGCCTTTTTGCAGACCATCAAGGTGGCGCTCTGCGTACAGCTCAAGGAGCAAATGGGCGTGGACAACATCTTGGCCCGCGAACAGGAAATGCTTCAGATCATTTGGCCTGCTCTCAACGACATGCCAGGCTTGCACGTCTTGGCAGACAATATATCCAAGCGCCTGGGCATCTTCTCCTTCTACATCGAGGGATTGCACTACAATCTGGGCGTCAAGCTCCTCAACGACCGCTACGGCATCCAGGTGAGAGGCGGCTGCTCCTGTGCGGGGACCTACGGCCACTACCTGCTAGAGGTATCGGAGGAAAAATCGCAAAACATCACCTCCAAGATCAATGCCGGCGACCTGTCCGACAAGCCCGGCTGGATTCGCCTGTCCATCCACCCGGTGATGACAGACAAAGAGGTCCGATACATCCTCGACGCCATTCACCAACTCTGTTTGCACCACCACGAATGGACAAATGAGTACTATTACAACCACAAAACCAATGAGTTCGTCCACAAGGATTTCAACGATCCAGGCCCTCAGATGATCAACCAATGGTTTGAATCAAAATTGCTCTAGGCTGCATTTAAAGATTGGCCACTTCCACAAGCAAGGTTTCAACTGTTTGCTCCCAATACTTTTGAGTTGGAGCGAACTTCTCCTCTGTCACAGGGGTTCTCCAGGACAGTAGGTAGCTTGTCAATCGTCGATTGTTCGCAAAATAAAACCTACTTTTGCCCCTTTATTTTGTTGTAAAAAGTAAATCCAAGCCAGCATGCGCGTTTATCTGGACAATGCCGCCACCACTCCCATCCACGAGGATGTCATCAAAGCCATGGCCGAGGCCATGCAGCACAACTTTGGCAACCCCTCCTCCATCCATTCGGAAGGACGGATCGCACGGGCGACGGTAGAGGCAGCACGCAAAACCGTCGCCAACCTTCTGGGTGCCTCCATCGGCGAAATCTTTTTTACCTCAGGTGGAACAGAATCCAACAACATGGCCCTGAAATGTGCCCATCGCGACCTGGGCGTCAAACGCTTTCTCACCACCACCTCAGAGCACCACTGTGTCCTCCACTCTCTGCAGGCCCTTCAAAAGGAAGACGAGGAAGTCGTTGTCGAATACCTGACCATCGATGAGAAGGGCCGGATCGACATGGCAGAGCTGGAACAAAAGCTACAAGCCAGTACCACCAAAAGCATGCTGAGCCTGATGCATTCCAACAATGAAATCGGGACGATGATCGACTTGGAAGCCATTGCCGCCCTCTGTGCCGAACACGGGGTCTATTTTCATTCGGATACCGTGCAAACCGTTGGCTACTTTCCCATCAATCTGTCTAAGACCAACATCAGCTTTCTGTCGGGTGCCTCCCACAAGTTTCACGGTCCCAAAGGCGTAGGATTCATCTACATCAACAACGATAATCTCATCCGCCCTTACATCGACGGAGGATCACAGGAGCGCAATATGAGGGGGGGAACCGAAAACATCTACGGCATCGTGGGCCTGGAAAAAGCCTTGGAGATCGCTTGCGGCGGCATGGCCGAACATCGCCAGCACATGGAAGGCCTTCGCCAATACATGAAAGATCAATTGCAAGAGCATTTCGAAGATGTCCAGATCAATGGCAACGAGGATGGCCAGCATCACTACAAGGTACTCAGCGTCTCCTTCCCTCCTTCTCCCAAATCGGATTTACTGTTGCTCAATCTCGACATTGCAGGGATCAGCGCATCGGGAGGAAGTGCCTGCAGTTCAGGAGCCGAGCAAGGATCGCATGTGCTGGAGGCTCTGCAATTGGACCCCGACCGCAAAACCATTCGCTTTTCCTTTTCTCCCTACAACAGCCGGGAAGAAATCGACTTTGTCATCAATAAGATGAAGTCCATGCTCCCGCTCAAGCAGTTGGCAGACAAGCAATCCTAACAGCGTACAACACCATCACCTAAATCCCCTCTTTATGAAAATCGCACTCATTGGTTATGGAAAAATGGGAAAAATCATCGATCAACTGGCCAGCCAAGACGGCCATGAGGTGGTTTTGCGCATTGACAAGGACAACCAAGAAGAGTTTACCCCCGAACAGCTGGCCAAGGCAGAAGTCGCCATTGAATTCAGTCGGCCCGAAAGTGCATTCGACAACATCCGCCGCTGCCTGGAAGCTGGCCTGCCTCTGGTGAGTGGCACCACCGGATGGCTCCACCATTTGGGAGAGGCCAAACAACTGGCCAGTGACAAGCAAACCGGATTTGTGTATGCTTCCAATTTCAGCGTCGGCGTCAACCTCTTCTTCATCCTCAACGAGCAATTGGCCGCCATGATGAACCCTCACCCAGGCTATGAAGTGTCGATGACAGAAATCCACCATACCCAAAAGTTGGACGCGCCCAGTGGCACCGCCATCACCTTGGCCGAAGGCATCCTCGACAAGCTCGACCGCAAAACTTCCTGGGTCAATCAAGCCAGCCAGACTTCTGAGGAATTACCCATCATCTCCGAGCGCATCGACCCGACGCCCGGCACTCATGCCATTCGCTATCAATCCAGCATCGACGAAATCGAAATCGTCCATACAGCTCGCTCCCGAGAAGGATTTGCCCGCGGCGCCATTCTGGCCGCTCAGTGGATCATTGGGAAAAAAGGATTTTACGGAATGCGAGAGGTTCTTGGGTTTTGATCCCCAAAGACAAATGACGATCAAACAGCAGAGGCTGATTCGAGCTTGGAAAGAGCAATGGAAACAGGATCAATGCTTTGAAGTCTGAGAGACCTACCGAAGACATCGGACAAGATATTGTGAAACAACTGGATGTGGCTGAAATCTCCGTCCAACAATATGGCATCGACAGCCTTCTCGCTTCCGACGGGAAACAGATTTTGGCTCGCTGCCAATAGCTCCACTCGATAGGGTTCTAAAAACTGCTGAAAGGTCTCTATGGAGATCTGACAATTGTAACGCCCCGACAGGGTTTCTTTGAAGGAGTAGGTACCTGGCAATTCCTCGATGACCTGATCAGCCAATTTGGAAAAACAATTCTGCACCTCCCAATCTTGCCCCATGTCCATGGAAAAAATGTTGTTGATGGCCAACCAATAGCGAATGATGTGGTCTTTGGGATCGCTGGCCCCATCCAGGGGGCGGATGTCTTTTGCCAAGAGCGACCATTCCTTTGCAGTGCGTTTGGCAACAGACAGCTGAATGCTTCGTCTGTCCAAACCGGCCAGTACCACCTGCTTGTTTTCCTGTACCCGATGCAGTCCATCCCACACAGACAACAAAGCATCCTGCCGCTGCTCACAACTGATCTGCCACCCCAGTAGCTGTCCTGCCTCTTCCAGGCACTTTCGCTGCCAATCGGTAAAATAAGTGGGAACAGAAAGTCGAAGCCTGCGAAAGGGAAGAGATGAGCGAGTGGCCAAATTGTGCTGAAGCTGCCGAAAAAATTCCAAGCACAATTCCTGCAAGGAATAGGTCCAACCGTGAATTTGCAAGCTGTCGGGAGATTCTTGAGAAGGCAATTGGTAGGGACGCAGCAGAGGGGGGTCCAAAAAGCTCCGGTGGTTTTCAGCGAAGACATCTCCCAAGGAAAGCTTCAAAAGGTCAGCCGGGGATGTCTGCTGGTCGAAGGGCACGATTTGCCCCTGACGGTTTAGGTATACGGCGGTCTCCTGTACACAGATGAACGCCTCGTTCCCCATGGGCAAGGCAACGTATATCCGACCTTGTCCCCAGTAGCCTCCCATGCCGTCCTGTCGATCGACAGATATGGCAAAACCTTCAGACCAGTGGGAGTTCAATGTCATCACAGAGTTCAATTGTTTGGGGACATACCGAGCTTGTCAATTACACACAGGCTGTGGGAAGACAACGCAAAATACACCATTTGGGATTTCTTTGGAAGCAAGAAATACACAAAAATCATTGGATATGGACAACTATACCCTTACTTTAACTAAAATCCATGCAAGATGTTACATACATGTAACTACACACAGAAGTTGAGGGTAGTATAGTTGCTGGTCCGTCACTTCACTTTGCGCTAACTATAAACAACTCATATGGGAAACGTACTCGCTGACAAAAAACTTCGATTGTTTATTTTCCTAGGGGGCTTTTTTGTAACCAACGCGTTGATCGCTGAATTCATCGGCGTAAAAATATTTCAACTTGAAGACACCCTGGGTTGGGAGCCGTTTGATTGGCAGATTGGAGCCATCAAAGGCAATTTGCAATTTTCAGCCGGCGTGCTGCTCTGGCCGCTGGTCTTCATCATGACCGACGTCATCAATGAATATTATGGTCAAAAAGGGGTCAAAATGCTCTCCTACCTCACGGTTGGCCTGATCAGCTATGCCTTTTTGATGGTTTATATGGCGATCACATTGGCACCTGCCGATTGGTGGGTGGGAGTCAACCAAGAGGTTGGCACACCAGATATGCAGGCCGCTTTTGCCAATGTCTACGGACAGAGCAATTGGATCATTGTGGGGTCCTTGGTGGCGTTTTTGCTGGGGCAGGTCTTGGATGCCTTCGTCTTTCACCGGGTTCGCATCATCGCTGGCGAAAGCCGCATTTGGCTCCGGGCCACCATCTCCACCATTGTCTCGCAGCTCATCGACAGCTTCGTGGTGTTGTACATCGCCTTCGTACTGGGCCCTCAAAAGTGGCCAATCGACCGATTTTTGGCCATTGGAACTGTCAATTACAGCTACAAGGTGTTGATGGCCATCCTGCTGATTCCCATGCTGTACATCGCTCACCATTTGATCGATCGCTACCTGGGAGCAAAATCAGCAGAGGAACTGCGCTTGCACGCAGTCCAGTCATAGATCGTATTCAGCTGATGTAATCCTACTCTGGCGTATCGCTGTCCTCCTCGTCTACGTCGGGGATTCTGGGTAGGATGAAGTCGAAGACGGTGTCGATGATCAAGTTGATGATGGACTTTCTGAAGTGGTCCACTCTGATCTCGGCCAGTCCCGCACGCTCCAGGGCCGACATTTTGATGCTGGAAGCTTGGCTGGCGACGAGAAATTCAAAATCAGAGGTTGTCAGTCGTCCTTCGTCCAGCAAGTCTGCCCAACGCTTGAGGTCTTTTTTCATCTTGGTCAACATCTTCTTGGCATCGCGGGCTGCTTTGCGCTTGTACTTGCGCACGCTCATGCCTGCGAGGGTATCGATGTCGGAACGGAGGTTTCTGATGAGTTTATTGAACTTGGAGCGATCCATTGAAATTCGATTATTGGGTGAAGAAAAGGAAGTTCGGACCATGTGGAGATGACCTTAGCTTACTTGATTCGCAAGGCAGATGTTTCACGATCCGAGGCAAAAAACCAATCAGGGAGCGGCTGGTCTGGATTTTTCCAAGTTGATGACCTTGTCAAAATTCTCGCCGACCAGCTTGGCCGCCTCTCCAGCAAATCCCGAACTCAGAGAGCCCTCGCTCTTCCAACGCTTCAGTACGCCACCCAACAAATTGGAGCCTTCATCCATCAGCAATTCGAGCATTTGAACTGTCTTGCCATTCTTCTCGCCCCGCTCCTTTTGCTTGGCAATCTCGGACGTCATGTCGTTTTTCAAGGCATCTACCTGCGCCGCATGATCGCTGTAGGGCTGATCGGATTTGCTCACCAGAGCAACCGCTTGGTTTTTCAGATTCTCAAAACTGGTGAGCGAATTGGCATCCTGAAAAAGCTTGGGTTGACAGCCTGTGCTCAACAAAGCAGCCATCACGAAGCCGAGCAGGTACAAGGGCAAACGCAAAACAGTTGGGTAATTGGGGGTAAGGGTTGGTGACATTTTGAATGGTGTTTGATGATGGAAAAAGGGCATGGACAAGATGGCTTGCAGAATGTGCGGCTTGATCAGAATGGATGCAACGATCATTGTCCAGCTACTCAAATGTAAAAAAAGTATGTACAATGTTGTAGTTTATGAGAAAAAAAGCCCATTCGTTGGAGGATTTTCCCACCAGGCATCCCTCCAATTTGCTACATTTGCAGCAGTCAAAATTGAAGAATTCACATGTCAAAAGTACTCATCATCGGGGCCGGAGGAGTCGGGAGAGTCACCACCCTCAAATGCGCCCAACACCCCGCTGTTTTTTCCCACATCCTGTTGGCCAGCCGCACCAAATCCAAGTGCGACCAAATCGCCCAGGATGTCGCCAAAGCCACTGGACATTCCAAGATCGAGACGGCAGCAGTGGATGCGGAAAATGTGCCCCAATTGGTAGCGCTCATCCGCTCCTTTCAACCCAAATTGGTCATTCACGTCGCCCTGCCCTACCAAGACCTCACCATCATGGACGCTTGCCTCGAAACGGGGGTTCACTACCTGGACACAGCCAACTATGAACCAAAGGAAGAAGCAAAGTTTGAATACAGCTGGCAATGGGCCTATCAGGATCGCTTTCGCGAGCGCGGCATCACGGCCATCCTGGGTTGCGGATTCGACCCTGGCGTGACCAGCATCTTTACCGCCCGGGCCGCCAAGCACCACTTCGACGAAATCCACTACCTCGATATTGTCGATTGCAATGCGGGGGACCACGGCCATCCATTTGCCACCAATTTCAACCCCGAGATCAACATACGCGAAATCACCCAAAAGGGGCGCTATTACGAAAACGGGCAGTGGGTCGAAACGGAGCCACACGAAATCTCCCGCATGCTGACCTATCCGGACATCGGCCCTCGCAATTCCTATTTGATTTACCACGAGGAGCTGGAATCCCTCGTCAAAAACTATCCGAGCATCAAACGAGCCCGTTTTTGGATGACCTTTGGAGAGGAATACCTCACCCACCTGCGGGTCATTCAAAACATCGGCATGGCTTCCATCGAGCCCATTCAGTACAAAGGAATCGACATTGTCCCACTCAAGTTCTTGAAAGCAGTGCTGCCCGATCCGGGGGGACTGGGTGAGAACTACACAGGCCAGACCTCCATCGGATGCCGCATTCGAGGACTGAAAGATGGCCAGGAGCGCAGCTACTACATTTGGAACAATTGCAGCCACCAGGCAGCTTATGACGAGACGGGGGCACAAGGTGTCAGCTACACCACAGGAGTGCCCGCCATGACGGGAGCCATGATGCTGCTCAGCGGCTCTTGGGGCGGAGCGGGGGTCTTCAATGTCGAAGAATTTGATCCCGACCCATTTCTCGACAAACTGGGGCCACACGGCTTGCCCTGGCAGGAGGCATTCGACCTCGATTTGGAATTGTAAGCTTCTGTTCCAGCAAAATCCATCAGCAACATGGCCATCCCCCATCACCTCTTCCCCTCTCCGGCTTTTGTCTTGGATGAGAATCGACTCCGAAGCAATTTGGAGTTGCTGGCCAAGGTGCAAGAGCAAGCAGGCATCGACATCATCCTCGCCTTCAAAGGCTTTGCCATGTGGCAGGTCTTTCCCATTGTGCGAGAATACTTGCCGGGGGCCACGGCCAGCTCCCTGCACGAAGCCCGCCTTTGCTGGGAGGAAATGGGCGTTCGGGCGCATACCTATTCCCCTGCCTATCACCCAGAGGAATTTGCGAATTTGCTCGACATCAGCAGCCACATCACCTTCAACTCACTGAGCCAGTATCGACAATTTCGCCAGCAAGTCCACGATCATGCCCATCCGATCTCCATGGGCCTGCGCATCAATCCGGAATACTCTGATGTAGAAACGGAGCTGTACAATCCGGCCAGTCCACAGTCTCGTTTGGGAGAGTTGAAGGAGGCCTTGGCCGATGGATTGCCAGAGGACATCGAAGGACTGCATTTTCACGTGCTGTGCGAGTCAGATTCCCAGGCGCTGGAAAAAACCCTGGCTGCCGTAGAAGATGGATTTGGACATCTGCTCGGTCAACTCAAATGGATCAACATGGGAGGAGGTCACTTGATGACCCGCGAGGGCTACGATACCGACCACCTGATCCAATTGCTCCGCGACTTCCGCCAACGCCACCAGCTCGACATCATCCTCGAACCCGGCAGTGCCATTGCCTGGCGTTGTGGTGAGTTGATTGCCACGGTGCTCGACATTGTCGAAAGAAGAGGAGTGCAAACCGCCATCCTCGATGTGTCCTTCACCGCTCACATGCCCGACACCTTGGAAATGCCTTACAAACCGACCATCATTGGGGCCACTGATCCGGTGGCGGGGCGCCCCAGCTATCGAATGGGGGGAACCAGTTGTTTGGCGGGTGACTACATGTCGGCCTACAGCTTTGAAAAGCCTTTGCAAATTGGCGATCGCCTGTTGTTTGAGGACATGATCCATTACACCATGGTGAAAACGACGACCTTCAACGGAGTCAAACACCCGAGCATTGCGTTGTGGACCCGAGATGGGCAGGCAAAGGTCTTGCGGGAATTTGGCTACGAAGATTTCAAAAACCGCCTTTCCTAAGCCCATGGCCAGCATTCAACAAGCCCACCACAATTTTGTCGACACCCTGAGTCCTCTGTACGGCCAGCGGGAAGCTCGCAGCATGGCCCGGATCGTCTTTGAAGATGCTTTTGAAGTTCGCAATTTCCAACGGCAAGATGCATTGGACCAAGCACAACTGGACAGGCTCTCTGAGATTCAAAGCCGACTTTTGCAGTCCGAGCCCTTGCAATACATCATGGGACAGGCTGACTTTTATGGATTTCAATTGCAGGTCACGCCTGCCGTGCTCATTCCCCGGCCCGAAACGGAGGAGTTGGTTCAATGGGTCTTGGAAAGTTTTGACAAGCAGCCATTGCGGGTGCTGGATGTGGGGACTGGCAGCGGTTGCATTGCATTGTGTCTGAAGAAGAAGCGCCCCGACTGGCAAGTGGCAGCCATGGACATCAGTCAAGACGCCTTGGAAGTGGCCCGGCAAAACGCCAATTTACTGGATGCAGAAGTTCATTTTTTTCAAGGAGATGCCCTCACCGAAGAGTTGTTTGCCCAAGCCGATTACGAGCTGATCGTCAGCAATCCACCCTACATCCCTCCGTCCGAACGAACGCTGATGCCACCACAGGTGACGGCCCATGAGCCAGCGGAAGCCCTATTCGTTCCGGAAGAACAACCTCTGCTGTTTTACCAACGGCTGGCCCAACAGATCAGACAGCGAAGAAAGCCCTGCCACTTGTTCGTGGAGATCAACGAACATTTTTCCAATCAAATGAAACAAGAGATGGAAGAAATGGGCTTTGAGGAGATTCAAATTCGCAAGGACCTGCAAGGAAAACCCCGCATGCTCTCGGCCCGTTGGCCTGACTAGCCACCCGATTTTTTGGTTTGAGAAAAGCCCTCGTCCTGCAGCAGTCGAAGGACTTTGTCGCGATGATCGCCCTGGATGATGATTTCGCCATCTTTGACAGACCCACCAACCCCACACTTTGACTTGAGCATCTTTCCCAAGGCCTTCAGCTCATCGCTTGGCCCCTCAAAACCCGTGACAAGGGTCACTGCCTTGCCTTTGCGCGCCTTGCGATCCAGCAATATCCGCAGGCGTTGCTGAGAGGGATCGACAGAGTCCGTGTTCTCGTCCTGCTGCTGGTATTCGTAGTCTGGATTGGTGGAATAAACAACTCCAAAACGATCTTTTCGATTTTTCTTCTTCATGCCATACTGGGTTGTGGTGCGAATACTTTCAAAGATAGCGGTTTGATGTCAAACTCCAAAGATTCCTCCAGGAGCATGCCCTCTCCGTCCACGTGCACGTAGAAGGCCCCATCCGTTTCCATGCGAATCTTTCGCCCCACCAAGCGCTCCACCAATGGGCTTTTGTGAATGCTGCGGTCGATGAAACGCCAGGAATCCAATAGGTAGCGCCAAGTGGGTGCCTCCTTGAATAACAAGACCTCAAAAAGGCCATCGTCCAATTTGGCCAAAGGGGCAATTTCAAAATTGTAGCCAAACATGGGTGCGTTGGCAACCTCCAACATCATCAGCGACTGGATTGGCAAAGGCTGGCCGTCTACCACGATCCGATACTCCCGCCCTTTGTACTGCAGGGCCTCCCAAAGGGTGTAGCGCAGATAAGCCTGAAATCCCCGATGGGTGCTTTTCTTCAACTTGTAGGCCACCTGTCCATCGAACCCCACGCCCGCCAAGTTGACAAAGGGCCGTCCGTTCATGCAACAACTGTCGATGGTGCGAACACTTGCCTGGTTGAGACGTCGGATGGCTTTCACCAGATCGCGCCCCATGCCCAGGTGCATGGCCAATCCATTGCCCGAGCCTGCTGGCAAGATGCCCAAGCCCGTTGGGGTATCGACCAGAGCCGCCGCCACTTCATTGACCGATCCATCCCCTCCAATGGCTACCACCAGGTCCATTCCCTCCTGAACGGCTTGTGCGGCCAATTCGGTGGCATGCCCTGCCTCACGCGTCACGCAAAGCTCGTAGTCGAACTTGTCGTGGTCCAGGTATTTTTTGAGTTGATGACCGATGTTGTTTTTCTTTCGCCCACCCGAGAAGGGATTGACGATGAATCTGGTTGTCAGTTTCAAACCGCAATTGTTCCGTCAAGAATGTTGTTCTTACTACTTGAACCACCCAGGGCCATGCAAAGTTTGCACGACACAAACAGGTGTTCATTCACGGATGCGAAGCTATTGATTTCGGGGCAGACAAGCGAACAAGAGAAGACATTTGTGCCGTCAATTTCTGTAGCGACGTTTTTTCTTTCGGCCCTGGTTGAGCATGCGGAGGACCAATTGGCCCAAGCCGCCCGTGCCGTATTCCGAATTGGACAAAACCACCACCGCTGTTTGTGTCTCCTTGACAAAGCCCATGAAGGAGCGATAGCCACTGGTGGATCCAGGATGCAAAACCACCTCGGGCCGCTTGCGCATTTTGATGACATGCCAACCAATGGCTGCATAAGAATCGGGGGTGATGCCAGTGGGCAGGCCAATCTGATGAAGTGCTTGGAAATCCAGAGCTGCCTGGCTGGAAAGATTGGCTCGGAGGAAAATCAGTAGATCAGCAACGGAGGATTTGAGGCCTTCCGAGGCAGCAAAGGATGGAAAGACCCACGGTTGGGTGGGTTTGCCACTGTTGGCGTAGCCTCTGGCCAGGCGAAGTTTTTGGTCGGCAGATAATGCAACAGCCGTTTCTCGCAAGCCCAATGGCTGCAGGATTTTGGCTTGCAGAACTCGTTCGAACTCCTTTTGGGTCGTTTGTTCGATGGCTTGTTCCAGCAGCGCATAGCCCAGGTTGGAATAGAGGTATTGGTCCACTCCTGTGGGGCCGAGGTAGTCCTTGTAGAAGTCCAGTAGATTTCGCTTGCTGTAATGGGCATATGGGTTGTTGTCCTCCTTTTCGAGGCTGCCAAATTCGAGGGGCATTCGGGGCAGGCCGGAGCTGTGGTGGACCAGTTGGCGCAGGGTGATGGAAGCACAGTCGGGATTGCGGTAGGCAGCAGGCAAGTAGTGATTGAGGGTGGAATCGTATTGGAGCAGGCCTTCGCCCACGAGTTGATCCACCAGGGCAGCTGTAAAGACCTTTGTCATTCCGCCAATCTCAAATAGGGTATGCTCGTCGGGCAGCTGAACAGAGTCTTTGGTCACCGAGCCGTAGGAATACACATAGGTAGAATCTCCGATGATCACGCCAATGACATAGCCCGGATTCTTTTCCAACTGGATGTTGGTGTCGTAGTAGATGATTTTTTCGATCTCCTTTTGAAGCTGTTGCCTGTCCTGTGCCCGGGCCTGGACCAGGGCTGTCAGCAATACCAGCAGGCAGATCAATCTCTTCCCCATCTTCTTTTCCGCTTTTTTGATGAATCTTTTTTCTTCCAAAACTTCCAGTTGAACTTCTTCTTTTTGGCCTTGACGAATACATAGCGCAGCGAAATCGCCGATTGGCTGACAAATACTCGATCTCCTCCTACGACGTTGACGGCAGGTTGGAAGTCCCAGGAGATGTTGAGTCGGTCCAGGGTAAGCTCTACCCCGCCCACGCCTGTGAGGCCAGCCGGATCGCCAAAATCGTCTTCGGTGCGGGTGTTCCAACCTTTGTGGACTCCTCCACCGACATAAAAATTCATCCGCTTGCCCAAGAGTCGATAATGCCGCTCGCCCAAGAGGGTGAGTTTGATTTCGTTGGTTTTGACCCTTGTTTGGAAGATGGCTTCCAGGGTGGTTTTGTCGCGAATGAGTTGCTGAACGCTCAGGCCGATTTCGGTTCCCAAGCGGATGCCTGCCGCTGTGCGGTACTTCTGGGCCAGACCCAAATTACAAAAAAACAACAGACCGATGATGCTCAAGATGATCCTTTTCATAGGGGCTAAACGCTCTTTTCTTTGCACTTGTTATGAGCAGCCTGCCACCTCCCCCTTCCCATAGGGCAACAAGGGCGTATTTTAAGGGTATTTTAACGCAAAATGGGCGTGACTTAGGTCACTTAAATGATACCTTTGCAGCCATGAGCAGGATATGGACGATTCGGGAAGCTTTGTCATTCTACAGTGCTGCCGATACCCTCTACCAAGTGCATTCACCCTTTGTCTTCGAATTGGCCAAGAAGGTGTTGGAAGACGACCGCTGGTACTATGCCTTTGGAGAATTGGAGGCGTTTCGGGCTTTGCTGCAGCAAAAAAAGGACGTGATTGAAGTGACCGATTATGGGGCGGGCTCACAGAAGATGCCAGGCAAAAAACGCAGCACTCAGGAGATTGCGCGCAGCAGCCTCAGCGGCGCCGAACAATGCCGCCAATTGTTTCGACTCGTCCAGCACTTTCGCTCCAAGCGCATCCTGGAGCTGGGCACTTCCCTCGGCATCTCCACCCTCTACATGCGCGCCGCCGACACCCGCGCCCGCATCCTCACCCTCGAAGGCTGCCCCCAAACTGCCAAGCTGGCCCGGGGATATTTCAAGAGCCGCCAGGCCAACAGCATCGAACTGATCGAAGGCCGATTTGCCGACACCCTGCCCCAAGCCCTGGCACAACTGGGCGCCCCCGACCTGGTCTTCATCGACGGCCACCACCTCAAAGCCCCTACCCTCGCCTACTTCGAACAATGTTTGGCGGCTTCCCACGAAAACACGGTCTTTGTCTTCGACGATGTCCACTGGTCTGCCGAAATGGTCGATGCCTGGACCGCCATCCGATCCCATCCCTCCATCCGACTGACAGTGGACCTCTTCCGCATGGGGCTGGCCTTCCAACGCCCCGAACAAAGAGAACGAGAACACTTCCGACTGGTCCCCAAATATTGGAAGCCTTGGAAAATCATGTGATCCCTCCCTAACGAGAAGGCATCGCCCGCAAACTGGGGACATCTGCCTGGTGCAATTGCCCAACTTCCAAGCGGTTTTCTTCTGAAAATGGCAAGGTAAACACAAAAGTACTTCCCTGCCCATGCCCTTCTGATTCGACCCAAATCCGGCCCATGTGGTTTTCCACAATCTTTCGGCAAATGGACAAACCGATGCCGGAGCCGCTGATCTCTCCCACTCCATGCAGGCGGTGAAACAAGGCAAAAATGGTTTCCTGAAATGCCTTGGGGATGCCGATGCCGTTGTCAGACAGTCGAAACACCCATTGGCCATCCTTTTTTTCCCAAGACAAATGCATCTGTGGCTGCTTGTCTCCGGCGTACTTGATGCCATTCTCGATCAGGTTTTGCAAAAGGTGGCGAAACTGACGGGCGTCGATCGATGCCACCGGCAGGGCCTCGCGAGTGATGATGGCCTGGGTGGCAGTGATTCTGGCGTTGAGCGCGCGCAGCACCTCTTCCAGCAATCCCTCCAAGTCTGTTGGCCGTTTGCGAACCGAGGCACTGCCCATTTTGGAAAAGGCTTGAATGTCTTCGATCATGTCGGACATACGGTTGGCACCATCCTGAATGAAGTGCAGGCATTCTTTGCCCGAGGCATCCAACTGTTCCTTGCACTTGTCGTCCAACAAACTGATGTAGCTCTTGATGGTTCGAAGGGGTTCTTTGAGGTCGTGCGAGCACATCAGGGCGGACAAATCCTCGCTGGGGAGCTGGGGTGACCGACTTTCGCTGTGCTTTCGCATCAATTCCTGGGCAAATCGCTGGGTGGCTGCCTCCACTTCCTTGCGGGCTGTCGCGTCGCGAAAGGACAAAATCGTGTAATTGGGCTGGCCTTGGTCGTCCAAAATGGCTTTGCCTGCCAATTCCATCCAGATGAAGGTCTTGTTCTTTTTTTGGACCCGCAAGCTCAGCACAAACTCGGGATTTCGGCTCAAGGCCTCCGGATGCATTTTGCGTTGCATTTGCCGGCGGTCATCGGGATGGATGAGGTAGGTGCCAAATTTGCAAATGATTTCATCGGGTGCATAGCCCAAAAGCTCGCTGATGGACGGACTAACGAAGACGTTGTTGTTGTCTTCCAGGCGGTGTATGATGACCATGTCGCTGATGTGGTTGGCCATCATCCGGTACAGGACATCCTCTTCCTTAAGCAATCTGTCCTTTTCAATCATGGTCCGGGCCAGCAAAAATCCAATCACGCCCGACGAATAGCCCAAAAAGACAAAGACGAGAACGCGGGGTTCCCATTCCAGTAAGAAGATCATGCATGCCAATGGCAAGATCAGGGCTAGGTAGAGGGCCTTGTTGTTGGCTTCTTGGTTGAAGTTGAGTGCCTTGAGTTGGCCTTTGAGAGTCGTGTAATTCATAACCAAACAGTTTTGGGGAATGGCCGTTGAGAGCAGCCAATCACTACGTTAGGAATCGGTTTTTGGTCGGTGATGGTCTCACCTACACGTTCAAAGGGATTATTGACTGCTCGGAGGCAGACAGACAGATGGGATTACAGACGAATGATCTTTGTGCAAATAAAGGATGACATCATTGAGGGGAATGACGGCGGGATTCATGACAAAAACTGCAAATATCTTGCCAGCTCTTCGACGGTCTTGTGAGGAGAATGGTAAAAGATGATTATAAATGGAAGTCTAACCGGCTCCGGCAGCTCCTTCTTGCTTTCCTTTTTTGCGGAAGCCGATGGTTTTGCGGTTGAAGAGGAAGCCGTCCTTGTCGAGCTTGAAGTGGGCAACATCCTCTAGGGTGACCAAGTTGACGATGGCTGGTTTGCGAAGTTCGCGAGACATGGCCGCCAGTCGCAGGTTTTGCTTTTTGATGGTTTCGTCTACAATCTTGCGCACCGAACGGGCATTGCCAAAGTACTTGTCCCGGAATTCGTGGATGAATGACAGATAACTCCTCAAGTGCTCCTGTGCCTCGTTGGTCAATTGGACTGCATGCTCCTTGAACATCAGGTCTGCAATGTTCATCAATTCGGCTGGCGTATAATCTTCAAATTTGAGAATCTTGTCGAAGCGAGAATTGAGACCTGGATTGGCTTTGAGGAAGGTTTCCATGTTGTCTGGATAGCCTGCCACGAAGACAAAAAATTCGCCTCGGTGGTCCTCCATGCGCTTGAGCAGGGTTTGGATGGCTTCGTCGCCAAAGTCTCCATTGGCACTGATGCCCGCCTGTGTGAGGGCATAGGCTTCGTCGATGAACAGCACCCCACCCATGGACTCGTCGATCCTTTCAGAGGTCTTGATGGCAGTTTGGCCCACATAGCCAGCCACCAATCCTTGTCGATCGGTTTCCACCATGTGACCTCTTTCCAATACGCCAAGGGCTTTGTATATCTTGGTGAGAATCCTGGCCACAGTGGTTTTGCCCGTTCCGGGATTGCCGATGAAGACGGTGTGAAGGAAGAAGTTGTTGAGGACATTTTTCTCTGTCTCGCGATAGTAGCGGACCAAATGCACCAACTCTTGGATTTGCTTCTTGATCTTGCCCATCCCAATGAGTCGATTCAAATCCTGCATGGCTTCGATGAGCAGCACCTCGTCGATTGGGATGAATGGCAAATCGCGCTTGCTTTGGATTTTGATCTTTTCGACATCCTGCAGTTCGATGACGCTGATGTCTTCCCGGCTCATGCCCCGTGGGTTGTCGTCACTCATGACGCGAAGACCCAAGTTGATTTTGCCTTGCTCGATCAAATCAAATACAAAACGAGCGTTGCCAAAGGTGCGGTCTCGGGAGCGATAGGCATCCACGATGATTTCATCAATTTTGGTGGCGGCCGCCAATTCCAGCTCTACGCCTTTCTCTGTGCAGCAGTAGCGAGCGATCTTGGACAATTCCTGTGGCAGGTAATCCGAGAATTCGAAATACAGCTTGAAGCGGGATTTCAAACCTGGATTGGAGTCCAAAAAGTGCTTCATCTCTTTGGGATAGCCCGCCACAATCACCGCGAGATCCCCTTCGCCGTTGGACATTTCTTTGACCAATATCTCGATCACCTCCCGTCCAAAATCCTTGCTGTCGTCATTGGAGCGAGCCAGGGCATAGGCTTCGTCGATGAACAACACCCCGCCCCGAGCCTTTTCAATGGCTTCCTTGACCTTGGGCGCAGTTTGGCCAATGTATTCGCCCACCAGATCGACCCGGTCGACCTCGTGGACATGTCCCTTGGACAAAAGGCCCATTTTCTTATAAAGTCGTCCCATCATGCCTGCCACCGTGGTTTTGCCCGTTCCGGGATTGCCGATGAAGACAGAATGGACATTGATTTCTTCCTTTTCCTCAAAGCCCTTTTCCTTGCGCAGTTGCAAAAACTGGATGTACTGGGCATGGTCGCGCACCCGCTGCTTGATGTCGGTCAGGCCGATGAGGGCATCCAGGCGCTCCATGACCTCTTCGAAGGTCTTTCCACTGTCCGTATCTGGGCTGAGAATCACCGGGCTGTGGCGATCGGGCAGCAGTACGGAGGAAATGCCATCTTCGAATTCTTCTCCTACCTCAAAGGGAATCACAGCCAGTAGCTTGTCCATGAAAATCAACTCAGCCGTGTAGCGATCTTTGCGCCACGAACCTTTGACATTGGAGCCCCAGCCAGCAGTGATCTTGATCAGCTCATCCTTCTTTTCCACCCTTTGCAGACGGACCACCTGGCCTTTGAGTTCCCGGGCATCGTTGTAGAACTTGGTAAACAACTCGCACTGCCAACTTTTGGCGATGTTGAGGTTTTTCAGCACGATTTCAACATAAATGTAGCGGGTTTCCTCGCTGCTGAAGCCTTTGAAATAGTTGCGATCGTCCTCGCTGACATCGTCGTAGGGTCCTTCGTAGAGTTTGAGAGACTGCACCTCCAGGTAGGGATTTTCCTCTGGCAAAATGCCTTTGCCAGCATCCTCTACGTAGAAATATTTGGTGGCGACTTTTTCATTTTCAATCCAGGCCTCCCAGTAATAGGTGCCTTTTTTCCAGAATTGGCCTTCGTTTTTGTTGCCCCAGCCTTCGCGGATGTAGACAACACTGTCGTATTTGGATACCTTGCGGTTTTCAAATTTGAGGGTACAGACTTCCTTGCGGCCCTTTTTCAGGGAATAACAACGCAGCTCCACATCAATCTCCCAGTCCTCTTCATCGAACAGCTTGTTGTAAAAAGAGAGCTCCGCATAGATGTAGGTCGTTTCGTAGCGATCGAACACCTGGCGGTACTTTTTCTTGTTGTCTGCCAGCCATTCCGTAGAGGCGTACACCTTCAGCTCCCGAAACTTATATTTCTTTAAACTTGGATATTTATAGCTCTCTGCCACAGAAGTTACTGTTTATTTTATGATGCCCCTTTGCGAAAAAATGAGATCGGCCAAAGAGAAAGGGGTCATCGATCTTAGTTTGTTCAATTTGAAGCGGGATTGCTTATACAACTGACCGGAAAATGCCGCTAGAATGGCCTTGTTCAATTGAGAAATCTTATCTGCTATAAACTTAGTTAATTTCTCTTGATCACACAACAGCGACTTTGATTTTCTCTCCCCTCCGAATGACATTCCGAAAACCGTTCCATCTTGGGGGGTAGTTTCTTGTACAAGAATCTTTTGGCGCTCTCTTGCCTTGCTGTTATCCTGTAAATGTCTGAATCCAAAGCTTCCCAAGCAAGAATATCCTCATTTTTTACTGGCAGACGGACGATGGGCGCTAATTCAAGGCCCAAACGCCCACCTTTACAGGCATTTTGTTTATATTTCGCCCCCTTTGATTTCAATTTGATGCATGGGCTTTGTCAAACTAAATTTCCCGGTCCTCGTTCAACATACCAAGTCGGAAGGTAAGTCGTCTTATCAAATCCGCCCTCTCTTCTTGTACCACCCTGCGGCCTTCAACCGCCGTTTCGAGCTGGCACTCAGTCAATTCAAAAAAGAAATTCGCCATTACCTACAAGGATTGGTTGTCAGCAGAGCAAATGCCAATGAGTTGCTGTGGTATCTGTTTCATCCGGATGTCAAATTCCAAATCCTCGATCTGTCTTTCAGCATTGGGCGCAAGTTCATCGAAGGCAGCTTTGCCGTGGCGAGCTTCCAGGTCAATGGGCTGGACTTCATCTGCCTGCCCGCCTTTGGCCGCTACATTTTCATGCCCCGCGTCAACGACAGAGGCAAAGTCAACATCCTGTCAGAGAGCGAAAGAGTGATCACCCGTTTGCTCAAATTGTATCGGGAAAGAGAAGGAACAGAATTCGATCACGAAATCTACACCACTCCGAAAGGCACCTTTGTCACCTCCGTCTCTCTGTCGCTCAACATTTCCCACGCCCCGCTACGCTTTGAGGAGAAGACCGACAATTGGTTTTTCGACCGCGTCCAGCCGGGAGATGACTTCAATGGAGCGGTGGAAATCGAGAAAGTGGGCTACGATCTCAACGGACGATACCCCAGCGAACTCAAGCAAGCGTATTACCGAAAGGACTTGGTCGAACGGCTGTCGCGCATCGTCTACCAATCCGAAAATACCCCCATCGTCCTCATCGGGCCGGAGGGCGTGGGCAAGCACACAGTCGTACAAGAGGTGGTTCGCCAATACATCGAACAAAACCCCGCTCGCTCGGATGTGTCGCTGTCCAAAATCTGGCACATCGACCCCAACCGGATCATCGCCGGCATGATGTACGTCGGTTGGTGGCAAAAGCGGCTTGAATCCATCTTGGAGTACGTGCAGAATCGCCTGCGCATGCTGCCCGACAGCCGCAGTGTAGAGCCAGATAAGCTCTTGATTGACAATGTGGTATCCATCCTCCGCATCGGTCGCTCTGGTCAAAACAACATGACCATGAATGATGTATTGAGGCCCTATCTGGAAAAACGACAAATCCAGCTCATTCTCTTGGCCACCAGTCAGGAATGGAAAATATTGCAAGAAAACGACCGCCGCTTTACCGATCTGTTCCAGGTCATCCGCATGCAGGAGCCCGATCGAGAAACGGCTGCCAAAATGGTCTTGGAACAGCGTCGCTCCCTGGAATTGCAATACGGCTGCGAGTTCAACATACAGGCCATCAACCAGCTTTTTACCATACAGCGCAACTACCTCCGCGGCAAAGCCCTGCCCGGTAGCATCATGCGGCTGATGAACCAATTGGCCGTCAAATACAAGTTTCAAACCATCGACTTGGAGGAAATCCGCCGGGAGTTTGAAGACTACAGTGGATTGAACGAGCGCATTTTCGATACCTCCTATACCTTTCAAAAGGACGAGGTCCACGAATGGATGTCCCAACGATTGGTGGGACAGGCGGAGGCAGTGGAGACACTGTCCAATACCATCCACACCATCAAAGCCCGGCTGTCGCCCGCTGGCAAACCCCTGAGTTCTTTTCTGTTCATCGGCCCCACGGGAGTGGGCAAGACCCAAGCCGCCAAGATTTTGTGCCAATACCTGATGGGCAACGAAAAGCAACTGATGCGATTCGACATGAACGAATACATCGACAATCTGGCCATCCACCGACTCATTGGCGACGAACACAATCCAGAAGGTCATCTGACGGGGCAGGTGCGCTACCGTCCCTTTGGCATCATCCTATTTGACGAGGTGGAAAAGGCCCATCCCAAAGTTCACGATCTGCTGCTGCAGGTGCTGGACGATGGTCGACTGACGGACAGCATCGGCCGGACCGTCGATTTTTCCAATACCATCATCATCATGACCTCCAATGTGGGGGCCAAGGAAGTGTCGGTCCGCCTGGGATTTGAGACCAATGGGCAAGACGAGCGGGCCATTTACCGCAAGTCTTTGGAAAACCAATTCCGGCCTGAATTCCTCAACCGCATCGACCAAATCGTCATTTTCAATCCACTCAAACTGGAGCACATCCTGAGCATTGCCCGCTTGCAGATCAAGGACTTGCTTCGGCGAGATGGATTTGTGCGCCGGACCACCATCCTCAACATCAGCAAAGACGCCTTGGAATGGGTGGCTCGCCGTGGATTCGATGCCAAGATGGGTGGCAGAGCCTTGAAGCGACAAATCGAACGAGACCTCACTGCCCTGTCTGCTGAGCAGCTCATTTCCACCAAAACAGACAATCCGATCCTGTTTGACATTGTGCTGGAAGACGGGCAATTGCGGCCCAAAATCGCTCCGCTGGAATTTACCGAAAGCCTGGACGAAGATTGGTTGCCGGGCATGCCAGAGGTCAGCCGTGGCAAGGGATTTTACAACCGCCTACTTCGCAACATCGACTACATCGAAGGAAGGGTCCGAAGATTGGAGGAAAACAGGGAAGAATCCAGTAGTCAACTGATTGTCATTGGCAATGAGAAGGGAGAAAACCTCGACTGGCAGTACTACGATTTCAAGGACAGAATTGCCAGTACAAAGCAACGCATCACCAACCTGTCGCTCGGATTCAGAGACCAACACTTTCGGGAAGGACCTGCCCTGCCCCTCCGTCTCAAAGGCAGCAGCATTCTGCCTCGCAAGGACTGGGTTTCCAAGGGGGTGCGCCACTCCATCAAAGACCGCCTTTTTCAGCAGGAAGCTCTCAAGGAAATTCGCGAGTCCTACGAATATGGAACTGCCCAGTTCGACAACATGGAAACTGAGTTCATTTCCAGCTACCTCAACGTGGCCTTTTTGGCCCTCTTTGCCCGCGGCTTTTTGCGGGAGCAAACCGATGAGATTGTCCTCAGCTTTCGCTCTTGCATCACAGGCTTGGGCGAAACTGAAATTGCCTACTTGCTCGAATTGTACAAGGAGTTGCTGACGGAACTGGACATCGAACACACCATCGACAAAGACAACCAATGCATTTATGCAGAGGGACATTCCCTGATGGACCTTTTGCGGGGCGAGGCAGGCATCAACCTATTTTACCAAGCCCACCGCAATCCCCTGCCCATCCGCTGCAGCCTGCGCTACCAACACGGCAATGGCCAGGCGAAGAGGGGGCAAGACGGGCAGCTCAACAAGGTCATTCGGATTTTTGACACCCAAGCGACCGTCACCGACCTGCGCAGCAACTTCACCAATGCCGTCAACATCAATGCCGAGGAATTCAAACTGATGGTCTATGCGGGCATTCCCGCGGAAATCAGACGGAATCTGGTGCGATGAAAGACAGGCGCTCTCCCTTTTTGTCTTCAAAAAACTGCTCATCCTGATAGGCCAAATGTCCACTGACAATGGTCGTGCGAACCCGCCCCTTGAAGCGATGGCCTTCAAAAGGAGACCAGCCACATTTGTAGTGGATGTTTGCTTTGTTGACTTCCCACTCCATCTTAGGGTCCAACAAGACCACATCGGCCCAGTAACCTTCCCGGAGGAATCCCCGCTCTGCCACCCGCAGGCAAATGGCTGGTGCATGGCACATTTTTTCCACGATGCGCTCCAGCGTGATTTCTCCGCGGTGGTAGTACTCCATCATCACATTGAGAGAGTGCTGGATCAGCGGGACACCGGAGGGAGAAGAAAAGTAGGAGTTCTGTTTTTCAGACCAGAGATGCGGTGCGTGATCTGTGGCGATGATGTCCAGGCGGTTGTCCAGCAGGGCTGGCAAAAGGGCCGACTGGTGTTCCGGGCCTTTGATGGCGGGATTGCACTTGATTTGGGTGCCCAGGCGGGCGTAGTCCTCGCTGTTGAAATAGAGGTGGTGGACGCAGAGTTCAGAGGTGATGCGCTTTTGTTCCAATGGAATGTCGTTGCGAAACAACGCCAGCTCATCGGCAGTGGAAATGTGCAGAATGTGCAGCCGGGTATTGTGTTTTTTTGCCAACTCTACCGCCATGCTGGACGACAGGTAACAACCCTCTACCGATCGGATGACCGGATGCAAATGAATGGGAACCTCCTCGCCATATTGCTCCTTTGCCCGGGCGGCATTGGCCCGGATGGTGGCTTCGTCCTCGCAATGGGTGGCGATGAGCATGGGGGTTTGGGAAAACAATGCCTCCAGGGTTTGCCGATTGTCCACCAACATATTGCCCGTGCTGGAACCCATGAATATTTTGATGCCACACACACTGGTGGCATCCGTGCGAAGTACTTCCTCCAAATTGTCATTGGAAGCGCCCATGAAGAAAGAATAGTTGGCCAGGGAGGTCTGCGCAGCTGCATCGTATTTTTCCTGCAGCAATTCCTGGGTGACGGCGGGCGGTTTGGTGTTGGGCATCTCCATGTAAGAGGTGACCCCTCCGGCGACGGCGGCGCGTGGCTCTGTGTAGAGATCGGCCTTGTGGGTCAGGCCAGGCTGGCGAAAGTGAACCTGATCGTCGATGATGCCCGGCAGGACAAACTGCCCGGAAGCATCCAATTCCTTGTCGGCAACTGCATCGATGATGGGGTCAATTCGCTCGATTCTGCCGTTGCGAATCAACAAGTCGGCGGCGATGATTTGGCCTTGATTGACCAAGCGGCCGTTTTTGATGAGTATGGAGGACATAAGCGTTGGTTGTTTGAGGGCTGAAAATAGGAAGATTTTCGTTTTTGCCCGGAAAATTTGTGGATTAGTTGGCCGCAAAGGCTTGTAACAAGAAGTCTCTGGCGTTCGTCTTTTCACAAAGACTCCCACTCACATGACAACAGCTCGACTCCTCAAAATGGCAGATCAACTGCGCAACAAATGGCTGCTTCGCCTCTTTTACTGGATGGTTCGCCTGGGCATGGGTGCCACCTTTGTGATTTCGGGCCTGCGCAAACTCCCAGGTGTCAAGTTTACAACATTGCCCACTCACCACCCTGTTGGCGCCTTTTTCCAAGCCATGCACGACACAGGACTTTACTGGAATACCATTGGGTATGTACAAATTGTGCTGGGATTGCTTCTCTTCGTCAATCGAACCGTGGCAATTTCCGGTCTTCTCATGATGCCCATCACGGTCAACATCTTTTTGGTCTCCATCTCACTCAACATGCGCGGCACCCCTGTCATCACCACTTGTATGCTCCTTGGAAACCTGTTTTTGATGTGTTGGCATTACGAAAACTACCTATCCCTGCTCAAAGCACCCAATACCCATGTGGTGCAATTGCGAAGGAGCGAAAAACAATTTCCCGAAATTTGACGTTATCATTGTATCCTGCCAGTAGATACATCCAGTCTTACACAACAACTTTCTCTCGATAACAAGCGGCAAGTCTGGCCAAATGGTACAATCCAGACAATTGCTCTGTCACAGCTTTGAGGTCATTGCCTTCGGAAATCTCGGTCAATATTTGCCTGAGCAATGATTTTTTTCTACATTCACCAGGCGCATGTAAACAGAACCTCTCTGCAGAATAGCACACGATCTCCAAAGCTGGCATTTTTTTTGTTATGGATAATAAGTAAATCTGTAACCATCCCTCTTTTTGATTTTACGTTCATACAAAAACTAACTCACCATGAAAAGGAACATTTATGTGGCATCAGGCTATGCACTGGGGATGATTTTCGGCGGTTCTTTCCTATTTACGCTTTACTACATTTTTTCTCTCAATCTTTTTATTGGCTTTGGCATCGTGGCACTGATCGTGGCCATCAGCTTGTTTTTGCTCTTGGATCCAGACAATTTCGAGGAGGTCATCGAAGTGGAGCCTGTCCCATATCGGGAGAATCTGCCCCAGCACTCGTTTGTGTCGGAGTACGAGTATTCCTAAGCTGGCGATGCGATGAACAAACTCAAAATCATTTTGCTCCTTGCGATTGGCTTTTTGAGTTGTGAACAGCAAATGAAGACGGCCCAACGGCAATTTTTGACGGAAGACATTCCAACGACTGTCCCCATCGCATTTCAAAAAGACATCATTCCAAACGACAAGCTCATTCATAAAGGAACATTCAGTCCCGATCTGAAGGCGTACCACTATAGCTTGTCGGACAAAAACTTTGAAAATTTTGATGTATTCGTCATTCATCAGGAGGATGGACAGTGGTCAGAACCCAAGCAGGCCTTTTTCAACAGCACCTACGACGAGCATGGGATGAGCTTTTCGCCCGATGGCAATTCCATTTACTTCAGTTCGACCCGCCCTGTTGGCATCGACAGCATTCCCGCTACTTGGCACATTTGGAAATCGGATCGGGTCCAAGGAAGGTGGACGGAGCCCACTTTTGTCGACATCCCAAATCTGCGGGACAAGCTGACGTCTCATCCCACCATTGCAAAATCTGGGAGCCTGTATTTTCATTCCAGCAATTTGGACTACAGTCAAATGGACATCTACCAATCCAAGTTGGTCAACAACAAGTTTGAAGCGGCGGAAAAAGTCTCGATTGACTTGGACGAAAGCAGTGGGACTTGCACGCCTTATGTTTCTCCCGATGAAGACTTCCTCATTTTTGCGAGCATTGGCCCACAACTCGATCTTTATGTCAGCTTCCGTGATGGACAAGGCCGTTGGACCGATGTAAAACGCCTGCCTGATGACATCAACTCGCTGGGACAAGGAAATCCTTATGTGACGCCCGACAGAAGGTTTCTCTTCTTTACCACTGGCGAGTACCAAGACAAACAATGGGAGGTAAAATGGGTCAATGTGAAGGCGGAGTTGCAGAATGATTGATGGCAAACACCCGTCCGTTCTTACTTGTGAGCCAAAATACAAATATTCCCAGCTGGGAATGCGTTGAAGATGGTAAAGCCACATGACAAAAAGAGCAATCCTTTTCCTCCTCATTCTACCATCCATCTTGCTATTGGGATGTGAAGGCTACAAAGCATTGACCATCTACAACCACTCGACATCAGATGTGAACCTACTCATCCGACCCTCCATCGACTCAACTGCTTTTGCAAACTTTCCAGAAGGCAAAATGACCCTTGACTCCAACGGCTGTGCCCTGACATTGGCAGCTGACGACTCCCTCATGATCTTCTCCCATCTCACTTCGATGGTGACAAGGTCTGACTTCAAAGAAAACGAACTGCGGTTCGATTATTTGAAAATAGAATCAGAAACCGATACAGTGGTGTGCCATACCAGGCAGGAGGTTCTGGACTTGCTCTATTCGGTCCGACAAGGAAACATCAGGGGAGACAGTTTACAATTTTCGACCATACTGATTGATTGAAGAACACATGACCAATCAATGTGCTTGTCTCTGATTCCCCCCCCCTCACTCATCATTGTTAGAGCATGTTTGGGATTTAATAATTAGGCTCATTTATACACTTATTCGTTGATACTTCCTTCCCAAAAGCCCTGCCTGCCGGTAGGCAAGCTCATTTAGCTAAGGCTAAACTCCGGTTTTGGCGCGTC
>JBCBOS010000038.1:0-67482 GCA_039821145.1 Bacteroidota bacterium
ATCACTTGTCAAAGAACTTGATTCCCTGCTGAAGGGGATCGGATCAAAATACCATATTTCTTTTTCTTAAGTACTTAAATTGGAAAATTCAATTCACATCCAGGTATCTTTTTCCATAAAAAATTTGCCGAAAACAACCTTTTGGAAAAACTTCTACTCTTTATTCCAAATTAGAGACCCTTCAAAAGGATTGAGCTATGAAATCATTTTACTTTGCGTTGGCCATGCTATTGACAATGATCGGTGAGCTGTCTGCTCAGTCGACAGACAAGAACTTCACAAACAAAAGCCGCCTTACCAAATTTGAGTTGGCCTATCAATTGGGGGGCACCCCACGCAACCATTATTTTGCCTACAACGACGGCATCCGCTTGTCACTGACCCACGGCATTCGCCTCCGTCCGCGCTTCAGCCTGTCCGCCGGATTGGGCTATGAAAGACTCAAGGAAGGAGAACTGATGCCACTCATGGTGGACGCCCAGTGGACCACTCCCAACGGGCGTACGTATTGGAATTTCAAAATGGGCCATTCCATCGGTTGGAGCCATCGGTCGAGTGTCAATCCAGATTACGACTACAAGGGAGGGTACCTCTTTGGGTTGGGATATGGCAGCCATTTGTTCCAATGGGAAAAACTTGGACTGGCTTTCCAGGCATCCTACAACTATCGGCACACCCGACTTCGTTATCTACCCGAGCCAGGAGGTTCTCCCTTCACTTCTCACACCCGCATCCATCTGGTGTCATTCGGCTTTGTGGTCATCATCTGATCTCTTCTGTCAAACTCCTAAAATTTTACTTGCATGAAGCGCATCCTATTTTGGCTGTTGCCCTTCCTGATGGTGGGGACAGCTCAGGCACAGGTCGTGGTCAATGAGTTGATGGCCTCCAACAAATCGACTTGGTTGGACCAACTGGGTCGCAGCTCCGATTGGATCGAACTATACAATGCCTCTGACCGGAGCATTGACCTGACCGATTGGCTGTTGACCGACGACAAGTCGGAGCCCAATCAATTCTCCTTGCCCAATGTACAGATCGGCCCTCGTTCGTTTTTGCTGTTGGTGGCTTCGGGGGATGATGCTGTTTATGGCACCGAGATTCACTGCAACTTCAAATTGAGTGCAAGTGGAGAAGAGATCATTCTTTCTCGTCCAACGGGAGAGGTGGTTGATGTCATCGAGTTTGGGGCACAGGAAGAAGATGTGGCCTTGGCCAGGCAAGTAGATGGGACCGGAGATTGGCAAGCGACTCGTCAGCCCACCCCAGGGTATGCAAACCGGGCCTCGGTATCCAATTTGCCAGTTCAAGCCTCGCACCCTACCGGATTGTACGATGAGGTCATTCAACTTCGTTTATCTGCCCCGCATCCCGATGCAGAAATTCGCTTTACCCGAGATGGCAGTCTGCCCACTTTGGAAAGTCCACTTTTTCCAGCATCCTTGTCATTGCAGCAGGAGGTGGAGTTGCCGGTGGATTTGTCGCTCATCCCCACTTCCACGGCTTGGCAATTGCCACAGGGAGAGCTGCGCCAGTACCACAGCATCCGGGCAGCTGCCTTTGTGGGCGGTCATCAGGCGGGACCTGTATTTACGGCCACTTACTTGATCGAGCCCAGTGGTCGCTTGCCATATCGCCTTCCCGTCGTGTCCATCATCACAGAAAAACAGAATCTATTTTCTCCTGAGCGAGGATTGTTCGTCGAAGGATTGCAGCGCAATTTTCGGCAAAAGGGTCGCGATTGGGAAATCCCCATCCACATGGATTATTTTGACACAGATGGCAGTGTGGGGGTGAGTCAGAAAGTGGGGCTTCGGGTATCTGGAAATACCTCAAGAGAGTATCCACAAAAATCTTTCAAGCTCTATGCCCGCAAGGAATATGGCGATCCGCACTTGACTTATCCGTTCTTGGGAGAGGATTATGACGATCAATTTGAGCGCCTGTCCTTTCGCTCCCTCAATGCCGATTGGTCCAATGTGGCCATTTCCGATGATTTGGCCCAGGAAATTGTGCGAGACCAGGTGGATTTTGAATACGCTCGTCGCCGCTTTGTGGTCGTATTCATCAATGGCGAATATTGGGGCATCCACAGCCTGCGGGATTCTCATGACGAAGAATTCATCAGTCGGCATGCAGGGGTAGAAGAGGAGGAGGTTTGCATGGGTTTGTCCAAATTGGACAGTGAGGAAGCCCGGCAAGATTGCATGCAGCCGTATTATGAGTGGCTGGAATTTGTGCAGGAAAACGACTTGAGCATCCCGGACAATTTTGATGCAGTAGCCGAAGCATTTGACCTCAACAGCTTGCAGGAAATCACTGCCAGCATGTTGTACTTTTCGAATACCGACTGGCCTCATCACAACAATCGGTTTTGGCGTCTCAAGAACGAGGACCGCAGTCGGTGGCGTTGGGTATTTTACGACCTGGATGGCGCCTTCAAATCGGTCTTGAATGACAATTTGGGCTTGTTGTTTCGAGCAGAATTTGACTTTTCCAGTTTTCCCGATCCAATCGACTACCAACTCATCCTTGCCTTGATGGAAAATGAAGGTTTCCGACAAGGATTTCGCAACAAACTCTATCAGATGCTGGACGATCAATTTGCCCCCGAGCGAACGACTGCCATCCTGGACCGGATGATCGCTGAAATCGGACCAGACTTGGAGGAGCACATCCGTCGTTGGAATTACCCTCACAATCTGGCTACCTGGCAAAGCGAGACAGAATTGATCCGTCAGTTTTTGATCAATCGGCCCAACTATTTGCGCGCTGACCTGTACGACCGCCTTGATTTTCCGATGGAATTGTCTCCCAATCCAGCGAGTGATGTTTTGCAATTGAGTGTCGAGTTGACAAAGGCACAGCGCGTGGAGATCGAGTTGTTGGATGCAGCGGGGCGGGCCATCCCGTTGGCTTTGGCAGACTTTCGTGCTGGGCAAAACAAGGAGGACATTCAGTTGCCTCTAGACTTGCCATCGGGCATGTATTATTTGCGCATGCGTTCTGCTCGGCATTTGATCAGCAAGCCGCTTGTGATTGTGAGGCATCCGTGAGATATTTTGGGCTGATGCAAGTGGAGGAAAACAGCTACTCTACAGTGCGAATGGAGAGATGTGTCTGCTGTTGAAAGGACTGTTTGGTGGTAAGGAACACTAAGATATTATGAAAATAAAAATACTTTCTCGAAACATTTTATTTTTGATCAATTGATTGGTAAGTAATTGTTAATCAGTTTTTTGAAAAGGGGTATTTAGTTTAGTGAAATAAAAATATGTTGAAAATTTATGGAATTTGTATGGGTGCCGTGTCCTATTATAGACAAAAAGCCAAGTCATTCGGTCCGCGGGAATGAGTTGGGTGAGTCGGAAAATGATCCCATTTGGGCGTATGCGTCTAGGTTTGGGTTGACGGAGTCGTGCATTGGGTACGGAGCCGGAAAGGGGCGGGCTTTTGTGATCGCCTAGAGGGTGGGCCCACCCAGAACAGCCCCACCGTCTACCCCCACCTCTCCCCAGACTTTTGCCCCTTCCCCAAAGAGCCTTCCCCAAAACAAGACAATTACAATTCCCCCTGTTTGTCTCCAAAAAAGAATACCTTTGCCCGACAGCATCCGCCAATGACCACACAAATCAAACTCTACAAAAAAACTTGGAAGGGCCTGCGTTTGGTCGCCATGGGTCTCCCTCTGTTTTGTGTTTGCATCTGGAAGGCCCAAAGAGAGGATGTGGATGCAATGGAGCAACTTCTCGGATGGTTTGGCAGTTGTTTTTTTGGTTTTGGACTCTTTGTCGGCTTCTTTCACACCTTTGACAGACGGCCACAAATCATTCTGGATGAAGACGGAATTTGGGATCGATCCATTCGGGAGCCGAAGGTTTTCTGGGAGCAGGTTCGAGCGGTTCACCAATGGGGTGTATACGGACAAATATTTGTTGCCGTAAAGGTTGACAAAACCTTCCAACGCCGTCAGTCCAAATACGCTTGGGTACAGCCCATCAGTCGCTTGCTAAAAGGCAAAGACTTGAACATCAATCTCAGCCAACTCAGCGTAGATGCCCAACAAATGGCCAACTGCATCAAAGAGATGAGCAAAGTAGAAAAAGAAAATCGTTTGGAAACATTGACCAAGTATTTTTCCTGAATCACATGCAGCACATATTCAACATACCCGGCCTGCGCAATTCCGGGCCACAGCATTGGCAAAGCCACTGGGAGCGATTGCATCCCGAGGATTGCCAGCGGATCATCCAAGACGACTGGGCAGCCCCTGAGTGCCAAGCCTGGACCGCAAGGGTAGAGGAGGTCTTACAAGCACATGACAGTCAGCAATTGTTGCTCACGGGACACAGTGTCGGCTGTGCCACCATTGTCAATTGGCATCGCCGCTACCGCCGCCCGCTGGCAGGTGCCCTGCTGGTAGCCCCAAGCGATGTGGAGCATCCCGGCTATCCCTCCTACATTCGCGGATTTGCTCCCCTATTCTTGGAGAACTTGCCCTTTCCCTCCATCGTGGTGGCCAGTGATGACGATCCGGTCGTTAGTTTGGAGCGGGCGCGCTATTTTGCTCGTTGCTGGGGGAGTGAGCTGGTGGTGCTGTCAACCGCTGGACACATCGAGGAGGAACCCAGATTTGGCCCCTGGGAGGAAGGTTGGGAATTGCTTCGGCGATTGGAAAAGATGTCATCCCAGTGATTTTCTCCTAGGCCCCGCCCTCAAAACTGATGATGGCCTATGGCGCACTGTCTTTGTGAGGAAAATTTCTTAGGTTTGGCCAATGATGCAGCAACGGCAATCCCTGCTTTGTACCTTGATCGGCTTCTTCCTATGCTCCTGGGCATGGGCGGGAGAGACGATCGTATTGCCAGCCAATTTTCAAAAGGAGATATTGGGCCAAGGAGTCCTGGTATTGGAAGACCCATCCGATGCCTTGGGACCAGAGGACGTGCGGAGCATTCCATTGAAAGATTTCATGGTTTGGGATCGCAACAATTTTCACCTGGGGCATGCCCAAACGGCTCATTGGCTCAAGCTGCCACTGGTCAATCAAAGTGATCGAAGTCGATCCATTTTGCTGGAGGTGGTCAATCCTTATTTGTATGAATTTCATTTTTATACAGACTACAAAGGCATGGTCCGATCTGATACCACGGGCATTCGCTTTCCCTTTGTCCAACGCGAGCAATTGGTCCATCGGCCAGAGGCCAAGCATCGCAACTTCCAGTTTGCCGTCAGCATTCCGGCAGGAGATACCATCGCTTGTTATTTGCATTTTCCCCCTTCGCGTTACCCCCTCAATTTTCAGCTGTATCTGTGGGATGAAGAGTATCGGTCCACCCACCAGCGACGCTTGGAGGACTATCTGCTCAATTCCTTTTTTCTGCTTTGTCTGGTTTATCTGTTGATCCTTGGCGTGGCCATTTACGTGACCAAGTTCCACTACTATTGGTTTTATTTTGCCTATGCTTTTTTGGGGACCTTTGTGGTGTTTTCAGACTTGGGACTTGGTTTTCGCTATTTTTGGCCGGACAATTCCTACCTCCAACAGATCATTCTCTTGATCATTGTGAATCTCTATTTGGTCACGGGTACCTTCTTTGTGCGCCATCATTTTGATACGGCCATTTACTACGAACGCATCGATAAAGTGCTGAAATCCATCATCGGGCTGGCCGTTTTGGTCATCCCCTTTTCCTTCTTCATGCCCTACATTTCCATTGGCTGGGCTCATTGGGTGTCGCGCTTTCAGAACTTGCTCATCATCAGTACCTGTCTGACGTTTTTCTACCTGCTGTTTCGGGCAATTACGGGCTCTGAAATTGCTTCCTCTCGACTCTTTTTATTTGGCTTCTCGCTGCATGGCATCAGTGTGATTGTCTCTGGAATGCAGGACGTGGGACTGTTGCGCGGCGGGTCCTTGCCCGTGGCACTGATGGAGATGGACATCCCCTTGACCTTTTATACCCAGGTCAGTTTCATGCTGGGGATGTTGTTGGAAATGGGGGTCATTTTTTACATTGCCATTCGCCGTTTTCGCATTTTGTTTCAGGTTTTTCAGGAACATGCAGCGAAGCAGCAAAAGAACATGAACGCCTTGGTCTTGGGCATTGAGGGAGAGCGCCAACGGATTGCGCAGGACCTGCACGATGGGCTGGGAGTGATGCTTTCTTCGGCCAAGATGCGGCTCAATTTGCTGAAAGACAAAACCGATGACCAGCAGTTGATGGAGCAAGAATTGGATGGCGTCATTCGCCACATTGACCAGTCCCACCAGGAGGTCCGGCAGATTTCCCACAACCTCATGCCCAAATCCTTGTACAAATTGGGATTTGATGCGGCAGTACAAGAACAAATTCATCGCTTGGAGATGTTGAATGACAAAATCAAGATCAAACTCTACAAAAACATCTCTTTTGAAGAGGCCCGCCAATTGGCCCAGACCTATTTGTTTCGGATCGTTCAGGAACTACTCAACAACATCTTTCGGCATGCCCATGCCACCGAGGTCAATCTGCAGTTTGTGCGCCTGGGCGAGCAGCTGCTACTGACAGCAGAAGACAACGGCATTGGCTTTGACTTGGGCAAGAGCCAGGACAAGGGGATTGGGATGAAAAACATCGATTATCGGGTCAAAGCATTGGGCGGAACCCTGCGGGTGGATTCGAGTCCGGGCAAAGGCTGCGTGGTGTCCATTGAAATCCCCCTAGATTCTGTGTTTTAGATGCTTGGTCTATCGCTTCTACAGCAGGATGTTCCAATAAGCACAGAGCCCCAAATTGATGATCAAAATCACACTGTTGATGGACAGCATACTGGTGTGCAACACACTTCCCGACCGCTGCTTGATCACCTGGATGGTGAAGGCCAGGGCCGCCAACGAACAAATGCCAATCAGCAAGGGAAAGTATTGAACTTGTTTGAATGGGAAATTGCCAATGGATCCTTCCATGCCAAAATAGTAAATGGGCTCCATCAACAGCAAGAGGGGGATCAAAACCAGCAATAGGAAATTGGTCACCAACAAAAAAGACAGCAAATACACCTGCCAACTCGCAAAGAATGCCATCCGCTCTTTCAACAGTTTCCGAATGAGAAAAACAAAGTAGTAGCCAGAGATCAACAAGACGACAATGGCACTGCCAGCGAGCAGCCAAAAGAGGGCCTTGCTGGTAAAGGGCGTTTTGTAGGCCAAAAACTTCTCGTAGCCTGCATTGGGAGGGAAGAGGCTGGCAATGTCGTAGAAATGATCGCCCTTCGCCAGTTCTTCCTGCAAATGGAAACGGACGGACTGCTCAAAGTCTTGGTAAAAATACAGGTCAATGATTCCTTCCTGGGTATCGTAAATGCTCGTGTAAAGCGTCCCATCTCCCAACTCCCCTCGGGATGCCTTCATCGCATCCATTACAGAAGCACAAAATGCCATGGAGCTGTCCTGTCGGCTGTTGAGCAATGCCATGGCTTTGCGGTATCTGGGAGTTGTGACTTTTGACCAATCTTCGGTTTCTGATGGCCTGACATTGACGAGGGCACAATGGGGCTCGTTCCTGAAAATGAGCGTGTCCGATTCCACAATCAAATGGTCACCATTTTTATCGATGAACCAGAACATGCCGCTGTTGAAGCAACTCAGATTGTACGCCTGTAAAAATGCGTGTACTTCTGCCACATTGCGACAGCTCTGCATGACTTTTTTCAACAACAAGGCTGGGTGATCGACCGCTTTTTTGCCCCTTGTACTTGACATGGCTTTGGGGTGCAGCGTAAAGCCGTCGTAGACCAACCCGCTTTCGTTCATGCCACCTTGGGGGAAGTCATTTCGGTGACCGACATAGACAGCGCCCTGGGACGTGCCATTGCCTGCTTCAAACCAGATTTTGGCTTCGTTGCTCCACATGTCTTCATTGTTGCCCACCGTCGTCTTTCCATCGATGGTGATCTTGCACATGCTGCAGGCCAAGCTGTGGGAGAGAGGGGGAAATATGAGTCCGATGAAACAAATGAGAGAGAGGATTGATGATTGGATCAATGTCATGTGTTGAAAGTGATTAGGTTTGTGAATGAGAACTCAATGGTATTTTCCTCCTTCACTAACACACAAGAGCAGTCAAATATTTTACAGAGGTCGCCATAAGGCAAATTTTATCCCCCGAGAGATGACAACACGGCCAGCAATCCCAACACCAAGAACAAGCCTGTCAGCACAGATGGAATGGCCGCCAACACATGGATGCGATGCGCAAGCTTTTCGTTTTTTCCAAACCAATACAAGCACCCCAAAATGAGGGCAAAAACAAGGACGCCAAAGAGGGAAATTGACGCACTGATCTGGTCCACCATTTCAGAATCTGTCCGAATGCCGGGCCGGATGCACATCAACAGCCAGTAACACAAGCAAATCCAATAGACCAATCGCATGTTGTGGTTTTGAAGGAAAATGGCCAAGAAATGATGTCGACATTTCCCGGCCATTTTCAAAGTTTATTTACAGCCCATCAGGAGCTTCCGTAATAACGGGAATCAATAGAAGGCAATTTTTTGGTGCTTGACCTCTCCTTGCTCATTGCGAAGGCGGACAAAGTAGATGCCCGCACTCAGTCCCAATGACTTCAGATCATAGCTCTCTTGCAGTTGGTCTGTTCGTCCACTGGACAGCTGGTGAAGCAATCTTCCGTTTTGATCCAGTAGGTCGACCTCTACCTGTCCTTGATGTGGACTTTGGTAGCGCAGATTGACAAATTGCTGGCTTGGGTTGGGGAAGACGGACCATTGAACCTCCTTGCTCTGGCGCAGAAGGGTCACCACCTCGCTGTAACTGGCCTGGCCATTGAGATCGACCTGGCGCAGTCGATAGTAATACCGACCAGTCTGCACAACATCGCCGTCCACAAAATCATAGGCCGTTTCGATGCCTCCTTTGGCAGCCACAAATCCAATTTTCTCAAACTCACCTCCTTCCATCGAACGCTCGACTTCAAATCCGGCATTGTTCAACTCGCTGGCTGTTTGCCACTGAAGCAAATGGTGATCGGCATGGGCAGTGGCATCAAAGGAAAGCCATTCCACGGGCAGGGAAGTCTGCGCCAGGGTCAGTGCAAAGCCGGAGAAAGTGTTGAAGGTATCCGAGTAGGCAATGACGCCTACGCTGGGATAGCTCACTGCCGTCAGAGAACTGTTTTCCTCTATTTGCAGACCCGTACCGTCGCTGATTGATACGGCATCGTCTACCTTGAGAAAGTTCAGGCCAAGGGTGTCGCCTCCCCAAACGGCCATCTCTTCCTGGGTGTAATAAAGGGTTAGGATGTAGGGAGCATTGAAATCGGAGGTGATGTGAATGGTTTTGTCTGTGACCAATCCGCTGAGCCAGCTGGGTTGCTGCGAGCCCGTACCGGAGCGGTCTATTCTTACGTCTAGACAAGCCACGTCCGGCCCGTCAATTTGGCGAATGCTGGCCATGAGTTTGCCGTCGTTGCTGAAAATATCGATGGTTTGGCCATTGCCCAGGTACGCCTCTGCTGCAGAGCCGAGAGCGGTGGCAATTTCCAGATTGTTGACTTTGGTAAAGCGGATGTTGGGGACCTGCCGCGCAATGGTGGGCCGATCCATCGTACAGCCTGAATTGCCGTCGTCTTGTCGGTTGAGCAGACCCACATAGGTGACATTTCGGGCTGTCACGACATCATTGCTGGTAAAGGCGACGTCGTCGTAGCAAAATTCGATGATCAAATCAGAGGTACCATCCCAGACAAAGGGCGTCTGAAAATCGAACTGGTTCCAGCCGAGCACAGGATCCACATCGTCTTCGAAGACCGTCACAAAGTTGCCCGATTCAAAATCCTGTCCCAATTCGTTCATCTGCTTTTGCAGGATGCCAATGCGGAAGTTGGGGTAGGGGCGTCGACTGTTTTTGACGACTACCTCCAAGCTCAACTGGTTGATGTTTCCACTGGTCAGCCCGCTGGCAATGAGGTCGCTGGCTTTGTAGAGTACCTGTGTGCGCCCATCGGTAAAGAATCCACCAAAGGGGCCAACAGAAATGCGCTCTGTGCCTCCACCCATCTCAAAGGTGCCCCCACCACCACTCAAATCGACAGCTGCATCATCGTCGCGGACTTGCATGGTGATCTGTCTGCGGGCCACAATGTTGTTGGTGGTATCCAGGTTGAGAACCAAGGTTTCGAGCACGTCTTCTGCTTCCGCATCATCGAAAATGGTCAATTCGATGTTGTCAGTCAATGGCTGACCGGGTTCGTATCGCAGGATGCCTTTGTTGATCAGCACATCGCTGACCAGGTCTACCGTTGTGGAGGGGGTGTCCACGGTCACGTTGATGGTGATGGTGGTATTGGGTTCTTTGTTGATGGATACGGGTATGGTGATGCTGCGGTAGGGCGAGCAAAAATCAATTTCATTCTCAGGGTCGTTTTCCGAAACGGTAAAGTCTTCCATTTCATACTTGGCGACAATCGGACTGAAAAAGTCTGTCGAGAACAGCCCCCGTCCATGGGTAGCAGCGATCATGGTGTAATCTGATTCGCGATAGCGCAACATGTCAATTCTCGTATTGGCCAGTCCACTATTGGATGGATCCCACTCGGTGGTGGTGGCACTGAGGGCATCGGTAGACCAGACGCCGACCTCTGTGGCCAGTACGGCCTTGGTGGCATCACCTGGCGCAAACAATCCCCAGCGGACTGGCATGTCTGGCAGGTCTCCTTCGACAGATGACCAGGTTTGGCCACCGTTTTTGCTTTCCCAAACACTGTTGGTGCCGTAGTTGGAATAGGTGGTCAGCATGTGGTCCTCGTCTCCTCGTTCGATGTCAATGCTGGAGGTGAATCCACTTCCGCTTCGGACCACGGTGCCGCTGGCTGCCTCTGTATTGGCGCCATCTACTCTGACGATGTCCCCATTGGCCAGACCGAAGTAGACCCGTCCGGGCACATTGGGAGAGATTTTGACAGTGCTCACTTTGGAGCGCGAAAATTCCGGAATCCACACAGAGTCTCTGGTGTTGGCAGTTCCCACCTGACGCATGCGCGAGTAGTAGCCACCGTCGTAGGCACCATACAATGTATTGGTCTCCGAATCGTAATCGGTGGGGTTGATGAATCGACCTTGGTTGGAGCCAATGCGGTAGGTGCGGCGGGTATTCCAGCTGTCGGTCGTCACGTGGTAGACGTTGTAGATGTAGGAGGAAATCTGGATGTTGGGTTGGTCTTTGTCGATGTGACAAAAGGCGCCATCCCCTCCGGTGACTTCCGTGGTGTTGTTGATACCAGCATTGCGGTATTGCTGTGTTCCATTGTCCTGAGAGCCCGCCAGGAATTCGTCGCGGCCGATTTCAGGGTGGATGGCGCAGGCGTAGTACTGGGTGACATTGTAGCCCAGGTTGCGGCCCTCGATGGTGGGCACGCTGCTGCTGCCGTTGGTGGTTCTGTACACTCCGCCGTCATTTCCAAAGAGAATGACATTGGAATTGCCTTGCTGAAAAACGATGGCGTGCTGGTCGGCGTGGACATACTGAATGCCAAATCCACCATACCATTGAGAGATTTGGGTCCAGGTGACACCAGCATCTTCAGAGACCAGCAAATCTACACCACCGATGAAGAGTCGGGTGGGGTCGATGGGGTCTACAGCAGCGATGAGGTCGTACCAAGCCTGGTTGCGGGCAAAGTTGGACATGCCGCGGGCCGATGGGTTTCCGACTTCGGTCCAGCTGTTGCCACCATTGACACTTCTCCAGATGCCCTTGCATTGATTGTTGGACTCATCCTGGAAAAGGGCGTAGATGTAGTTGTGGGCACTGGGGGCACAAGCCAGTTCGATGCGTTCGTAATCGTTGGAAGGCAGGCCTGTTGTCAGCTCCTGCCAAGTGCTGCCACCATTGGTGGAGCGGTAGATGCCGTCTGTACTTTGGATGCCCATGGCGGCGAAGAGGTCGCCATCGGCAGCGATTTCTATGTCGGCTGCTCGGACACTGGACGCAAAAGTGCCGCCGCCCAGCACGCGGGTCCAACTAGAACCACCATTGGTAGACTTTTGCAGGCCTCCATTGCGGGTGGCTGCAAAGACATGTCCCTGTGCGTCGATGACGATTTTTTGGACGTAGTGAAAGGTACTGGTCTTGGTGGCGCCCAGTTGTGACCAGTTGTCGCCACCGTCGATGGATTTCCAAATGCCCAAGCCGCGGATGGCGTCGCCATTGTACCAACCTTCTCCGGTACCAAAGTAGATGATGTCGGGATTGGTGGGATCTTGGGCAATGCTGCTGATGGCGATGTTGTCGAAAAAGTCATTGATGGGGACCCATTGAGGATCGATGGAGGAAATGTTGGTCGTTTTCCAAATCCCACCTCCGACACCTCCAGCAAATACGGTTTCGCCACTGGGATCACTGGCGTCGATGAGGATGGCTCGGGTTCGGCCTGCCACGTTGTTGGGGCCGCGTTCTTCCCATTTGATGCCCTCGATGCCGCGGCGCAAATAGCGTTTGGCATCGGCAGAAGCCTTGGCCCGCAGGAGGCGTTCTCTTGGGACGACATTGAGTTTGGGGTCTCTTGTTTTGAGAAATTCTTCGTCCATAGCTTTGTCAATCCTCGTCTCCTTGGGCAGTTTTTTCAATTCGGGCTCAGAGGGAGAAAGAGAGCTTGGTTTTTGGGAAGAAGTCTTGGAAGTTTGCATGGTACCCGTTTGCTGATACACCCAGCAAAGGACAGCTGCCAGCAAGACTGTTCCCAGAATTCTGATCGCTTGTCGCATGGTAGAGGAGTTTTGTTGCATAGAAATGAAATGACTACAGTCCGAGACTGTATCGGTTTGGAATTGTCTGACAGGCTATTGAGGAGTTCAATGAAGTAGACATCTTTTCTGTCCTCAACGCCACCGTGCGTCAGGAATAAGGTGTTTGTGCGGTGAAACCGGAATGGCTTAAAACGGTTGGGATAGAAGAGATTCTTACACGAGTGAAAGTAGTAAGAAAAATTAACGTATACAAACTTTTTACAGACTAAAGTCAACTCTCTGTAAGCGTTTTGGGCGGGGAAATGCTGGGCCATCCCATGGCGGTGCCAAAAATGGGCAAATGACATCCTTGGCTGTGATTTGGCTTGGTGAAAGGCGGGGGAGAGCTGGACAGGCATTTGTGGGACTTTTTGGCCTGTTGTTCCATCTGTGAGAAAAAAGATTCCGATGTAAGTCATTGATTATCATATTATTAGGGAAAGTGTTGTCGTTTTGTTAAAAAAAAGTGATGGAAGACCCAACCCTTTGGCGGCGACCAAAAGTCTTTCTATGTGAAAGTCTTTACGAAAACCCTCAACACCTAGATTGATCATAGAGCTATGAAATTCACCCATGACGTACAATTCAGTTGAATTTTGCGTTATAATCAAAGCGGGAATATATTGAATTCCCCAAAGTGATAATTAATTTACAAAACGAGACAATCTCTTAAACGAAATCCGCTACATGTCAGACCGCAAAAATATGACTGACAATGAATTGGTAGAAGGTTGTGTCAAAAATGACCGTTATGCTCAGGAATTGCTTTTTCGAAAGTACTTCAGCAGTATGATGCGTATGTGTATGCGCTATACCGATGATCGGGAACAAGCTATGGAAATCGTCAACTCCGGATTTCTCAGGGTTTTTAAAAAGATTCATACGTTTGCCTTTAAAGGGTCCTTGGAAGGTTGGATCAGAAAATTGGTCTACCACAGCCTTTCAGAACACTTTAAAAAGCATTCCCGATATTTGCAGTTTTTGGTATTTGAGGAACGAGACCAGTCCCTGGAGTCCAATCAAATGGACAACCTCTATGCTGAGGATATTCTCAAACTGGTGGATACGCTTCCTCCCGCTACACAAAAGGTATTTCGCCTCTACGCCATTGATGGCTTTACCCATGTGGAAATTGCCAAAATGATTGACATCAGCATCGGCACATCCAAATGGCACTTGGCAAATGCTAGGAAAAAATTAAAACAATTGATTACGCAAAGAAATAACATGAGGCTCTATGTTGGGTAATGAACATACGAATGATGAATGGGACGGTAAGTTCGTCGATCGGGCCTGGGAGCAAATGCGCCAGCAGCTCGACAAGGAAATGCCGCTCGCAGCCGAGGCGCCAAAGCCCCGGACAAATCGGTCCTACTGGATGTTTTTGCTCCTCTTGTTGGTCGGATTTGGAGCTGGCATTGGTGTGAGTAAGTATTGGTCTGGCTCGGATGGCTCAGAGCGCTTGCCCGATGGCAACAGTCCGGTGAAGGAACAGTTGACACCCAAGCAACCTTTCGCCTCTGTCCCTGAGACCCCCGCCAAGCAAGAAGTCGTTTTGGCAGACTTGTCCCCGCCCAAACTTCCGGACAAGGCCCCGGCCCTGAAGGCATCGCGCAGCGATCAGCCCCCGGCCACTCCTCCCAAAACTCTCTTGACAAATCAAAAAAATGCGTATGACAACAAAACTACACTGACAAAACAAAATACAACTTCTGAAGCTCCTACTACCACTCTTGTAAACTCAAGCCTGCGCTCCTTCAAAGCTTTGAAGAGTGTCAAAAAGATTCCACCGCTTGCTGAAAATGAAAATGCAGCAGTGACACAGACAGAGGAAGCTTCTCCTGCACCTCAAGCAGCGGTACAGCAGACAGCCCTTTTGGAGAGCCGCTCTCCCGAAGAGTTGTCCAGCAAGCCACTGACATTGCCCTTGGCGCCTTCCTATGATTTTGCATCCCGCTGGAAGGTGGGCTTTCAGATGGCTTCCATTGCTACGACGCAATTCGATTTCAATGGACTGGCCGTAGGAATGCTGTTGGAATACCGCTTGGACCGCCGTTTTTCCATCCAGACAGGGCTCAACTATCGCTTTCTGCAACTCAAGAAAGACGATGTTTTTGTGACCTACACGGGTGATGCGGCAGATGTATTGCGAGACGATGCCAGCTTTGACCAGCAGAATTTTGGCAATCCACCAAATGTAAATTCTTCACTCAGCAAGGTCGAAAATGCCTTTGCACTCTTCCCCATTTACAGCATGGACTACCTGAGCATGCCCGTCGCGATGAGCTATGCCCCCAATCGTTGGCTGCGGGTCAATGTGGGGATGCAAATCGATCGATTGCTCAACATCGATGCCCGCGACTGGGGCGGAAGCCGGGTAGAGGAGTACAACCAACGTTATGAAACGGCTGAACTGTCTGACGAATCCCTGTCTTTGATCTCAGATGGCATCAACAAATGGAATGCCGCAGCTGTGATTGGACTGACTTATCAGGCAACCGAGCGTTTGGGAGTATCGGGCAGATACAACTTCGGTCTGGTGGACTTCACCAAGGACAGCTGGTGGGGCGTGCGTCAATTCGATGCGCACAAGTACCTTGAATGTTCTGTCAACTTTTACTTCTAAAAACTGATTGGCATGTTGAGATGTTTGATGATGGTCGTCCTCCTGGTCGGCACCATAGGCTGGCAAGCTAATGCCCAAAAGGTAAGTTCTTCCTGTGAGTTGGAGGATTCGCCTTCCGTAGACAGTCTTCTCTGGGAGGATTCCCGGCTGTTGGCAGAACGCCAGCAATTGTCCAGTGAAAACATTTCTTTGAACCCCGGTGGCATGTCGCTGCCAGATTCCTTGATTCGACCCATTTTTGATGCCTTGGTTGCCGTACACAATGCCGCTGGCCTGTCCGCTCGGAGGGAGGTCGTGGAAATTTATAATATCCACGTTTTGGAAAGCAATCCATTCGGGATTGAATTGGTGGTGGCGGAAGAGGCTCCCTGGCTTGGCAATTTGCTGGATTCCAAAGAAGACATCGATCCTGTCTTTGATGAGTTGCTATTGCACTACAACCTACAAGTACAAGAGCACTTTCGCCAAACCTATGGCGATTGGTTGGTTCGACTGATTGCCAATGACGGAAGCATCCATGCTGCCCAGGTCCAGAATGAGTTTTTGGAGATAGAAGGAGTGGAACTGGTGCGACAGTCTGTTTTGGGAGGATCATTGTGGCAAGACATCGTGTATACAGAGAAAGAGGATCACCGGGAGTTGGTCTATCGCTACAGTTGGGGCAGTTGCAATACGGGTTGTGCTTTTGATCATTTCTGGAAGTTTCGAATCTACGAAGACTGTTCCGTCGAATTTGTGGACCAATTTGGAACGCCGCTCGCGGTGGCCGATCTGGAACGTCTCATACAAGTCAGTCTTTTTCCCAATCCATCAGCTGATCTGGTCAATATTTCCCTGCTGGGCCCTACCCAACGCGTTTTGCAAATGGGCCTGTACGATGCCAGGGGGCGATTGCTACAATCTCGAGAACTCTACGCCACCGATGGACACTTTGGCACCCGCGTTTCCCTGCAGTCTTTGCCTGTGGGAATGTACTTTTTGTCTTTTCAAGATGGAAACAGCGTTTTGACGGCCAAGGTGATGCGCTGGTAAGACAGTGTGCTTTCGCAAGTCGGACAAAAAGACGGATATTATTTCGTCAAAAATCCCCAAGGGGAACCTATATAGCAGAAGCCTCAATTTATCTGGCATATTTGACGGGTATTTAGTACCTTTGGACAATTAAATTTCAACGAATATGTCGAGAATCTCTACCTCTCTTTACCTGTGTATTTCGTTTTTGCTCTGTGGCCACTGCCTGTTGGCTCAAGTTGCCCATCCTTCGGGCATTGCATTTGATTTTTCCAATCAGACCAATCGATTGGTGAGCAACAAGGCATTCAGCGACTATGTCGTGGGAGTAGTGGACGTGGATAAAAATGGCTTGGACGACATCATTTTGCTGCAGGGCAAAGGCCGGGAGCTGGAAATCCACTACCAGCAGGCCGATCGGACGTTCATTCCTACCTATGAAGATGCATATGAGATTCAACAGTTCAATGTGGCAGTCGCTGACGTGAACAACCAAGGAGGGCGAGAGCTCAGTCTTGGCGACTCGCGGATTGGGCAGCGGATTTTCTCCAACGGAGGGGTAGACTCGCCCTGGAACACCGTCACCTTGGAAGGCAGCAGTTTCGAAGTGCAGGGAGCCAACTTTGTGGACATCGATGCGGATGGCCTTTTGGACATTTTTGTTTGTCATGATGAGGGGACCTCTGTCGTTTGGCGCAATACGGGCAATGGATTTGAAAAAGACATTGATTTGGTCGGTTTGAATGTGCACGGGAGCGATTCGAAAAATGCAGGCAATTACAGTTCCATCTGGTCTGACGTTGACAGCGATGGAGACTTGGACTTATACATCTCCAAGTGTTATGGATTAGCATCATCCAGGGATGATACCAGGCGCTTGAACCAGCTGTTCATCAATGAGGGGGCCAATGGGTTTCGAGAGGCTGCTGCAGAGGCAGGCCTGGATGATAAGGCGCAATCCTGGACAGCAGACTTTCAAGACATCGACAATGATGGAGACTTGGACTGTTACGTTGTCAATCACGAGGAAACGTCCCGACTCTATGAAAACGTTGGCAATGGCGAGTTCATAGACATCACCGATGAAGCTGGTCTCAACTTTGAGGAAGATAAACACGACTCTTACCTTCAAGCTTTTTTGCGCGATCTCGACTCCGATGGTTTGGTGGATTTATTGGTATGTGGTAAAAAACACCGGGCCATGTATCGCAATATGGGCGACAATGTCTTTGAATTTGACGATTCCTTCAACGACAGCCATCCTGTGGCTTCCTTTGCCTTTGGAGATTTGAATCACGATGGGTATTTGGACATTTATTCCAGTGCCTACAAGTTGGTGGGAGAAAGTGACCAAAAGGAAAATGTGTTGTGGATCAACGAAATTACGACAAACAACTTTTTGGCCATTGACCTGGAAGGAGTCAATTGCAATCGGGATGCCATCGGTGCCCGTTTGGAAATATATGGTTCTTGGGGGGTACAGGTTCGAGAGGTGCGTTCGGGCGAAGGCTATGGCGTTATGAATTCATTCACCCAGCATTTTGGACTGGGCCAAAACGAAACGGTGGATTCCTTGATCATCCGCTGGCCTGCGCCTTCTGCTTGGGTCGATAAGTACGAAAACGTTTCTGCCAATCAGTTCTTCCGTGCCGTTGAAGGCCAATGCCTGTTCGCCGATAACGTCATCCATGCAGCAGGATCATTGCGACTTTGCGGAGATGAATCCGTGGTGTTGACTGCTCCCAAAGGTGATTCCTTTTTATGGTCCACTGGTGAAACCAGTTCTTCCATTGAAGTCAATACAGCTGGAAGCTACCAAGTGACAGTGACCAACGAATTTGGTTGTGTATCCGAATGTTTGCCTGTGGTAGTGGAAGTCGATCCCATTGCGGAGGTGGACATCAAACTGTCCAGCAATCGCACCCTCATGTGCTCTTACGACACCATTGGTCTAGTTGGCATTGGGGCGGAATCCTATGTGTGGTCTACCGGAGATTCTTCTGCCTATATCACCATCACGGAGGGAGGTACCTATAGTTTTGAAGCAGTGGGTTTGTGCGGGGAACGTTTGAATAAGTCCATTACCATTGACGAATTGATTCCACCTGACTTGAATGCTTATGCCGATACAGTTCGCGACGGATCAAGAACGACCACTTTGTATGCCCAGGGAGGTAACAACCCACGGTGGTTCAGTGAAGAAGGCCTTAAACTTGGTTTTGTAGAAGGTCGGGGAGATTCTCTGACTGTTGGCGTCATTGGATCAGTCACCTTTTACGTAGAGTCTGTCATCACAGAGCAGGGCCTGACCTGTCGGGATTATCAGCCGGTTGAGGTGGTTGTTCTGGCAACATCTGTATCGGAAGTAGTGGAAGGCATTTCCCGTCTGTATCCCAATCCGACGGACCGACAGATCACCATAGAGTTGCAAGCTGGCTACCGGGCAGAGAGCTTTGAACTGTACGACTCTTTTGGCCAGCGGCTGGCTCCTTTGCAATCGGCTTCTTCGGTCTCGGATCAATACCAATTGAACTTGCCAGATTTGGCCAGTGGTGTATATTGGTTGCAGGTGCAGCACGAAAAGGGTCGGTCGGTGCAGCGGTTCGTTGTCAATCGTTGATTGGGAGCCATTGCTCATAGACAAAACGGACTTGCTATGAAAACCATCTTGTTGGTTGCCATGCTGTTGGCAAACACTGCCATCTTTTCGCAAACCCATTACATTCCAACTGTCGTTCACATCCTCTACTTCGATGCCGAGGAAGACATGTCTTCGGTGGAGGTAGAAGTGTTGATCAATCATGTCAATCTTGGCCTGAGAGGACTGTCTGACAACCAGGCTGTGTCCCGAGAGATTTTTGATGTACTTTGGGCAGACACGGAAATCCAATTGTGCTTGGCAACGGTTGATGAGTTTGGTGGCCCAACGGATGGCATCGTACACAAAAAAATTGGGAGCCGAATTGAGCCTGGGGATTTTTTCAGAACAAAGGGAGAATCAAGTCCTTGGGATACGGATTTGTATTTCAACATTTGGATCAGCTCGATGGGCCGTGGGAGCGAAACCAGCGGAGGAATTGCCACCACGCCAACAGTCCCACATTCTACCTTCCCGAATCCCCACATCGGGGTCATGCTCAACAAGGACTCTTACAATCCTCCTCAAATCTTGATCCACGAGGTGGGACATTTTTTTGGACTCAAACATTTGTACCGCGATGATATTGACGACACTCCCTGCTCCAACAATGCCATCAATCCCGAACCCAGATGCCTTCCCCGATTTCTGACAGTGAATACCTGTTCCGATGAAGCGCCCATTTGGAATGGAGTGGACCCTCCCGACATGATCGAAAATTACATGGAGTACTATGGGAATTGCGCCAAGATGTTTACCCGTGGCCAAAAGGCGAGAATGCGGGAGTATGCCGATGCCCATTACTCGACGATGATCAACTCCCAGCCAACTGCCTGCGAAATCGTCACATCCAATCGAGAGCCGATTGATGCAAAGTCTGCTGTCAAGGTGCATCCCAATCCAAGCTCTGGAGAAGTGACCATCGAGTACCAAGGGCCGTTTTCCTACCAGATTAGGAGTGTTCAGGGCCAGTTGTTGACGCGTGGAACTGGAAGCGGGACAACGACCATTCATCTTGATGGATATGAACAAGGGCTGTTTCTTTTGTTGATGGAAGGACGAGAGCATCGCTTTGTACACAAAATTTTCTTCCATTGAAGCGAGATCTCTGCTACCTCTGCTGTCGCAGACTCTATTTTTGACCTTGGATGTCGATTTGTACCAGCCAGCCACCTTTGACGATCTTGGTTTGCAACTGCCAGGCCTGTGGAAAGCTTTCCTCCAGGCGGGCCTCCACATATTTGAGTCCCGTCCCCTTGACCGTGGCCAAGCCATTTTCTGGTGCTTGGCCGTCGTTGAACAATTCGTAGCGATGGCCTTTGGAGATGCTGCTTTTGGACAAAATGAATTGGCCATGTTGGCGTTCGGCAAAGCCATGGGTGAGGCCGTTTTCGATGAGGGTGTGAAAAATGGCAGGTGGCACCTGCTCGTCTCCACTGATGCCCTTGGTGGTCAGTTCAAATTGCGCGCGTTTGCGATAGCTCATGATTTGCAAATGGGACCGACACATGGCCAGTTCTTCGTCGATGGAAATCAACTGCTTTCCCGACATCTTGCAAACCGACCGAAATTCCTCCGCCAGGGCTTGGACAAACTGAGCTGCCTCCGATGGCTTGGACTCAATCCATTCCTGCAAGGACATCAAGCTGTTGAACAAAAAATGTGGCTGCAAACTCTTTTTCAACAACTGATTTTCCAAAGCAGAGGAACGCAGCAAAGCGGCTTGTTGCATTCGAATTTGCTCCCTGATCTGATGTCCAACAAAGAGCGTCATACACAAAATGAAGGCAATGGTACCGATGAAATATCCGACCTGATTGACCAACTCGATTTCCAAATAAGTGACCAGCCCAAACAGCAACAGCCCGGTGGCACTCAGCAGTGCCCCCAGTCGTTCGCGGCGAAAGGCATAGAGAGAAATGGACAAACCGATGGTGAGAACCAATGGCAGTTGGGACCAGTGTGCAAGGTAGTGGACGATCTGTACACCAGCGCAAAGGCTGAGGAAGATGGCCTTGTGCGGCGTTTCAAATTGATGAATCAAAAAACTGATCAGAAAAAAGCCCCCCAGGGTGTAGATGAATCCGGTGCCTTGTATGGCGCTATCTTCTGACCAGCTCAACATCTGCATGGCCAATTGACCATCGGTCCGAAAGAAGGCTTTGGCCGCCTGGCAGATGCAAAACAAGCTCAGGAACAGCAGGGCCAGTTTGCGCCTGAATCCAAAGTACAGGATGAGATAAAACAGACTGGAGGTCAGCAGGATTCCAATGATGAAGATCAGGGACTGTTGTAGAGCTTGCATAGGCAGTAAAGGCTTGATCGATCAATGATCGTTGACCATTTCAAGATAAAAGGATTTATTGACGATCTGCCAGCGACCGTTAATTTTTAGAAGGGTCATGTAGTCGTTGAAGATTTTGTCTGCATAAATCAAACGCAGCTTGGCCATGGCGGCATGCCCGCTGATGTCGAGCAGGGCAATTTCACATTTGCGCTCGACTTTGGGGCCTGGCTTGATGCCTTCGCGGAAAAAAGTGGCAGCATTTGGCGCTTGGTAATTGCCTTGGCGAATGAACTTCATTTGGGCCTCTGTGTGAAAGGCTGACGCCACTCGTTTGGCATCTCGCTCTGTGCCGCCGATCATGTAGTCTTCCAATACTTTGACCACCTGCTCGTAGTCGCTTTGCTGGGCCTGGCTTTGGGTTGGTGCCATCCAGTACATCAATGTCATACAAAGAAAAAAGAAGGTCGATTTCATCAATACATCATTTTGGGTTGAAGAATGCATCCAGACTGAAAGACCAGACGGATGATTGTTGAGTTTTGTGTATTTTAGGGGTATTCAAGTATCCATTACATTTGGTAAACGTAGAAAATTATGTCATTCGATCAGCTCAAAGACAGCCAAAGCATCCAGTTGACTTCTCCGCAGCAACGATCTGTGCGAGGAGGCGGAACCAATGAAGGTCACATAGAAATTGACGATGATCCGCCCAGTTAGTTCGACCATCTTAGAAAAATGATCCGTTAAGAATTGGTAAAATGGGGCTGCATTTTTTGACAAAACTGCTCCATCTCTTCCTTGCTGCCAATGGTGAGTCGGAGGACTTTCTGGCCATTGTGCTCAAAAGGCCATAACTGGAAGTTTTCGTCTTTCAAAGCAGCTTTGAGGTCTCCTTTGATGTGGTCCACATTGCAAAAAACAAAGTTGGCACTGGCGTCGGCCATTGGGACATTCCACTCCTCCAGTTGTGCTTGTACAAATTGTCTGACCGATTGGGTCTGAATGCGACTGCTTTGGCGGAACTCTTCATCTTTCAGACTGGCCGAGGCAGCTGCCAGGCTGGTCGCCGATACATTCATCCCAAATCCTGCCTCCAGAGCTTCCAGTTCTTTGATGCGTTCCGGATGCGCCACCAAGTAGCCCACTCGCAATCCTGCCATGCCGTACAGTTTGGAAAAGGTGCGACAGACCATGAGCTGTGGCAGTTCTTTGATCCAAGCAATGGCACTTTCTGACTCTCCCCCTTCCAGGTATTCGATGTAGGCCTCGTCTACCAACAAGGGCTGTCTGGCGGCGATGCTTCGACAAAAAGGCTCTACCCTTTCTGGTCCTAGATAAGTCCCAGTGGGATTATTGGGATTGCACAGATACACCAGCCCCTCGTGATTGCTGGCCGCCTGTCGGAGTGTTGGCAAGTCAAAATATTGGTTTTCATCCAGCGGAACTTTGGTCCACTGACTGCCAAATTGGGCGGCGTATTTCATCATCCAAGCAAAGGTATTGTCTGCAGAAAGAATGTGTTTTTGTTCCATGCCCAACCACAATGCAATGAGTTGCAAAATCTGCGCAGAGCCCGAGCCAATCAGGAAATGATCTGGACTCAAGGAATGGTATTCTGCCAGCTGCTCTTTGAGGGATCGGTGTAACCGCCTTGGGTAGCGATTGCCTTTGCGGATGCTTTGCTGGATGGCCTCCCGGGCGAGGGGAGAGGGACCATAGGGGTTTTCATTGCAGCAAAGTCGGATCATCTCTTCGATGGACGTGCAGGTGCAGGGATCGGGTGCGGGCTTCGGAGCTCCCAATAGATAAGGGGCTGAGAGAAGGCCGACGAGACCACTGGGGCCTGTTTTGAGCAACTGTCTTCGATTCATGTGGCTTGTTTTGCTGACAAGCTAGGACAGATGCTGTGAATGGGGAAGACAAATTGGCTCAATGACACTTGGAGCGTGTGAATGGCACCTGATCAATCATTTCCTAAGCTGTTGGTAGCGGGATCGGCTCATAGGGAGAAGCAGTTCATTGTGCAGCACCAACTCGTATTTGCCCCCTCCATGGGTGAGGATTTTCTGGACGGCGGGCCAGTAGCAAATGTAGGAGCGGTGAATTCGTTTGAAGGTGGGCGGAAGCAATAGTTCGAGATTGTTGAGCGATTTGTCGTGCAAGACTTTTTGATCTTCCGACAGGTAGATTTCGCTGTAATTGCCAGCGGCTTTGATGTAGAGAATCTGTTTGAGGTCCAACAACTCGACTGCTCCCTTTCGTCGGATGGACAAAAATCTCAGGGAGGAATCTTGTGGGTTGCCTGTTTTTTGTAGGTAGCGATCAAAAGCCTTTTGAAGTCGGTGGTGGGTAAAGGGTTTGGGGATGAAATCCAGTACGCCGTATTCGAAAGCGGTCAGGGCTTGGTCTGTATTGGCTGAGATGATGATGGTTTGAAAGCTGCGGCTGAGCAGTTGTTGAAGGAGGGAAAAACCGTCGAGGCCATTGAGGTTGAGATCGAGGAGCAAGATGTCGATGGGGTGGTGCTGCAGATAGTGCAGGCCCGCTGCGAGGGTTTGACGTTTGGCCAGGCGGGCGATTTGTTCTCCCAATACCTGGCGGCAAAGGCGTTCGATCCGATCGGCAACGGAGGCTTCATCTTCTACGATGAGTAGGCGCATGCAGCTGGCGTTTGATGTGATGTAAAAATGCAAAAATCTCTCTGGTTTTGTTGGCTTGTTGAAATAAAATTGTAAATTGGAGCCTCTTCACGTCTGTTGTATGAATTTTCGGTCTATGATTCATGCACTTTCAAGACAAAGTACGAGATAACACAACGTCCATGTTGATTGCTTGATGAGGTACCATTTTCTTGGTCCCCTTTTCAGCGCTTCCACTATTGTAATGGTTACACATCCATCGCTGAAGCTTGCTCATTGCAACTCTGGTCTGATGAGTTTGATGTGTCCATCATGCAATTGTAAAAATCGTACGTTTAAAGCTGACCCGATATGAATTCACCTATCTCTCCGGCGCTCGCGAGATCGTCCGTTTGTACTTTGGATGAAGTACTTGCCTATCAAAACAAATGGATCATTCACAAATTTTTGGAGAAGTACTCGCTTCCCTTTTCGGAGGCGGAAGAATTGTTTGAGCAAACCAAAAAGTGGCTGTGGCTCAATGCGATTTCCATCGAGGAGGAGCAAGCCGGTGCCGAGTCCATCGAGCTGTTCATCGACGGTCCCATGGCCATGGTAGATGAGATGTGGCATACCTTCATTTTATTCACCAGGGAATACAAAAAATTTTGCCGTCAGTACTTTGGGTTTTTCATCCATCACGGGCCGACGACTAAATTGGAGAAAGACACTGCTAAACAACGTGCAGCCCAGGAGCCAGAAGCCTATCTGGCCGAATTGGAGGCCGAATTCGAACGGCAGTATGCCTACATCTACGACCGCCTGGGAGAAGATACCCTCCGCAAGTGGTATTCCGAATACACAGATAGATACACTTCCGAATTCATCAATGAGATTCGGAAACCTTATTGACAACAAAGCCAGCCTTTGAGTGGAGGCAGTTGGCCTTTTCTCACTGTGCGCATGCGTTCAGAGTAGCAAAAACTTTCATTCTCCTCCATGGTACGGTGGCGAGAAATTGTCTGTTGACTGCTCCAGGATTTACCCAATCAAACACACTTGGTATGTCCGTTGATCGCACATTTATTTATCATCCATAAAACCACACAAACATGAAAAAGGCAACATTAATCAAAGAGTTGATCGCCAAGAATGTCAAAATTGCATCCTCCAAAGGTTGCATTGGCAATTGCATTGGAAGCAAGTGCAAGTGCCGTTAATTTGACAGCTTTGTGGGTGCTCCACTTGTGTCAATTCATTCGTTCGCAAGGAATGGAAAAGAAACTTTTGGCGTCCAATTGCAGGCCGGACTCCCCAAAAGCTTATGGTACTCTTTTTCGTTTCAGCAGGCTTTTGCGACGGTGAATCGGATCATCCTCTAAAGCCAATCTTAGATCAAGTTCTTAATCATGTAAATGAGTGACTCTCCAAATACTGAGGGTCACTCTTTGGTTTTTGGCCATCCGTATTGTGGAAATGGCAGCTTTCCTACAACAAACCTTTGCACAAATGAAAACATCACAAACAGGAGATACAGGCTGGAATGCTTACTACGAATTCACTCGCCATGCCCCTCCCAGAGATACGCTCCTAAAGGCCCTGGCCGCTTTTGAAGAGGAACAGTTTCAAGGAATGGCCGTGGACTTGGGCTGTGGCAATGGACGGGATTGCATGCCTTTGTTGGAAAAAGGATGGCGGGTATTGGCGGTTGATCGGGAGGCAGGCGCTGAACATTTCATCCGCGATCTGTTGCCGTCGAAATGGGAAGACCAGTTTGTGTTTGTCACCACTTCTTTTGAGGAGTTGGATTGGCCGACGGTCGACTTTGTCAATGCGAGTTATGCCCTCCCATTTTGCCCGCGCGATTCCTTCGAGCCCTTGTGGCAAAAAATGTGTACTGCCCTTCGCAGTGGTGGCAGATTTGCAGGCCATTTTTTGGGACAAGAGGACGATTGGGCCACAGAGTGGAATGTACAGACCCACTCGCGCCAAGCCATTGACGATTTGTTTGCACATTGGACCTTGGAGGACTTCCGCGAGGAACAAAGCGATGAAAAAGGCCTGGGTGGCCATTGGAAGCATTGGCACATCTACCATGTCGTAGCTCGCTATTCAAGAAAATCCGGATAGTCATACAATTGATTTCCATTGAAAAACAATTGGCGATCTACGATTTGTTGTATGCTTTGATAGGGCAAGCTGATCTTGAACCCAGCGGCATCGGTTCCTAGTTTGTACTTGCCATACAACATTTCTTCCTTCGCATATTGGAACTGAAAGCTATCTACCTTCGACAGATCTTCCTCCCTTGGTCGGGTGGTTCGCAAGGCCAAACGTCCTTTTTCATCATACGAAAATTCTGATACGCCTTTGTAGCGCGGAGGTGTCAGCTTTTCTCCTGCTTTTGCATACCCAGAATAGTGGATGATTTCTTTCGCCAGTTTTCCTTGCTCGTACTGGTACTCGATGTGGTGAATGCCAATGTTGTTGATGCTGATTTGCTCCTCCTTGGCATTGTAAAAATCTTGTCTGACCAGTTGGCCTTTGTCATTGTATTGGAACCTGTAGTAGTTGGGAGAATTGCTCTCAGATGGTTGGTGCTTTTCGATGAGTCTGCCATTGTTGTCGTATTTGTACAGCTCTTCTCCAAAATCAATTTCTTGCCCCTCTGCATCCAGCAACACCCGTTTGGCAATCCTGCCTTCGTCCGAATACGTCAGTTGGTGTTTGTAAATCGGCTTGGACTTGGTCGAATCGGCATTCAAATACGTCATCTCGACCAAGCGACCTGCCTCGTCATATGCCATTCGGACGATTCCCGCCCGGTGTATAAGGTTTTGAACGATCTTTTTCCTGTCGTCATCCAAGTTGCGAACCTCCAGTAGCTTGCCTTCTCCATCGAACAGGGTGTAATCCAGCCTGCCGTCCTTGGGCATTTCGGCAGCGGTCGTCGCTGTATCTGCATTGGTCTTGTCGACTGCTTGGCCGCCACAGGCTCCAAAAAGCAAACAGGAAAAAAGCAAAATGGCAATTGTCGTTTTCATGCAAAGGGGGTTCTCTTGTCCGTCATTTCTTGATGCTTTCCTCGTACAAACTGATCCACTCGTCGACTGTCATTTTTTCGGCGAGTTGTTCCAGCAAGAGGTAGGGGATGCGTTCGGGTTTGCGAAAGCGAATGCAACTTTTTCCCATGTCCAATTTCGTTTTGACATAGCGTGGATGTTCGGCAATGAACCACTCACTCAGTTCTTCCTTGGCATACAGGCCGAGGTGATACAGGGAGATGCCGCCTTTTTGCGAGGCCAATGAGATGAAGGGCAGTGGCTGCTTGGGGGGGCAGTGGTAGCCTGCTGGGTAGCGATCAAATGGAACGACGTAAGAAAGCATTTTGCCAGTCATGCGTTCTTCAAAGCCTGTTGGAAGGTGATTTTGAAACAATTCACGTAGGCGGTTGAATGCCTCTTGTCGTTCGGCAGGGAGAGAGGCCATAAAATTGTCAACAGTATTCATATTGTTCTTTTTTGTGTTGTTTAAGTGATGGAATGGGTTGGTGGTGGGCTGTGTATTTGAGGTGCTTGGAAGCAGTATGTTGGTACTGGTGAGTTTTCCAATTTCGTCTGTCGGGGTGGGAGAGGAGGAGATTGGGGGGGGCTGAAGTGGGTGGGACCCACCCTCTAGGCAACCCCACAAAGATCGCCCCTTTTTGGACTCGCACCCAAGCACGACTCCGCCAACCCAAACCTGGGCTCATTTGCCCAATGGGATCATTTCTCAACGTCCGACAAACCGCTTCCTAGGATCAAAGACTCAGCTTTTTGTCCATAATAGGACACGGCACCTGCCCAAATTCCATAAATTTTCAAAACATTTTTATTTTGCTAATTCGAATGGAAGAAATAAATGGCTGATTATCAAGTTGTTGCTAAATATATGGTCAAAAAAAATTTATGTACTGCAATTATTTTTATTTTTCTAATATCATCTAGTTTTCCTCTTCTCAGCGAGCGATGCACCTGTTCTCATCGCAATACTCAAGTCTATTTTAATCATTAAAAATGAAAAAGCCAAATCCTCCGGGATCGCGAATGATGATGTTGTCAACTTTGCCTTCTGGGTTAAAATGTATGATTTCTTCTGTGATTGGGAGGTCCAGCTGTCGAATCTTTTGGATGATTTGCAGATTTTCCTTTCCATTGAAATAGCTCAGCGATGGATTGAAAAAGAGGTGGGGACAAGAAAAGGGTTTCATCCAACTGATCTGCAATTGGTCGCCTCTGGAATAGGTGATCCAACCATTTTCGATCTTCCCAGCTTGGTGGGAAAAGTCGAGCATTTCCCAGAACTGTACCGATTTGCTGATGTCGGTACTCTCCAAACTCAGGCCCGCAGATTTGCCCAGTAGCGAGGGCGCATTGACCTGTCGTTGGAAAAACAGACTGTCGTTTTCTTCTTCCAAATAGACCCACACCCCCGAAGGCGCAGCCACCAAATGCCCGCCCTCAGGTTGGTGATTCACAGCCCCCAACTTTTGCAGGCCAATCAGGTACTTGTCCCAAGATTTTTGATACATCTTGATGCCTGCCCTGGCATAGCGGTCCGGATTGATCTCTATGATCACTTGTCCATCTGTGACCAGACAGGGATCGGCAGCAGAGAGAACCGTAAATTGCAGTTGTTGGTAAAATTCCAAACTGGCCGTCAAGTCTGGGGTTGGAGTTTGCAAAGTGATGAACATCAAGGAGTTGATTTTTGGGGACCTCCAAGCAGATCGCGCATGTCTTCGATGAGTTTTGATGCACCCGATCTGCCGTTGTCGTCTTTGTTGGACAAGATAATCAGTGTATGGCCCGAAGCCAAAAATTCCATCCATTCGCTTCGCACACCAAACCAACTTCCGCTGAGTCCCAGAATCCGCTGGTCACATCGTTGATCGATCTTCACCCCGTACCCCAGATGGGTATTGTGGCCTTTGGCTTGTGGTCGCAGCATGGCTTCTGTCATTTCTTTGGAAAGAAGCTGGTGACTTCGCAGGGCTTTCGAAAATCGAAAGAGGTCTTCAGTGCTGGCGTAAAATGACTTGGCTGGTGACGCTTTGCTCAGTTGGGGATCGTTGCGAGACAGATGGCTGTTTTTTCCCCACAAGGAAGTGTAACCACTGGCTTTGTTTTGAAAAATGGAGTCAGGGCCCGCGGCAAAGGTTTGGGTCATCCCTACTCTTTGAAAAATGTGCTGGTCTAAGTAGTCATACCAATGCAGGCCAGATGCCTTTTCGACGATCAGCTCTAGGATGACATAGGGATCATTGTCCGAAGAAGGCAGTCCAGGGGGTTGGGTCAGCAATTGCCAAATCTGAACTGAATCGCGCACCAAGGCCGAAGGATAGTCTGGCAAATAGGTGCCAACCACTTGTTCCAGATCTACCTTGCCTTGCTCAACCAACTGCAGGGCCGCAACGGCGGTAAATCCTTTGGAAATGGATCCGATGTGAAAGCGCGTGTCCGTTTCATTGGGAACCTGATACTCAATGCTGGCCAATCCATATGCTCGATGTGCAAGCAATTTGTCTTGTTGCGCAAGCAAAACAGTACCTGAGAAATCATTCACGGCATCGAGATACTTCACGAGCTGCTCATTTTGGGAAGAGGTCTTGTAGTGGAATGGTTTCAGCAATTGACTGAATGCCGTCAGAACAGCCTTCCTCAACTGATTTTTGTCCTTTTCCAGCACATAGACCGAAATGGAGGCATTCAGGCAAGGGAAATACATCACCACCGTGCCCCAAAACCCACCATGTCCATAGGCATTCATGCCGTGGTAGTAGCTCTCTGACAAGCCCAGATAGTAGGGACGCATTTCTGTTTCCTTGGTCGGGATTTCTGTGAAGATCAGTTTCTGAATGGATGGGTCCTTCACAATGTCGCCATTGAAGAAGTGGTAGGAGAATTTTGCGAGATTTTCCGTGTTGCAGGCGATGCCTCCGCCTCCGTACAAATCCCAGGACACATCTTGGTCATAGGAATCCCAAGCGTGTTTGCCCCAGTATTGGTGAACCCTCGGAAGTGCCCCGGCCGGACGTTCTTCGAGGGTGGGAAACCAGGTATCTTGCATCCCCAGCTCGTCGTAGCGAAGCAATTGGCGCATGGCGGCATAAAATGCTTGTTGGGTAGTGGTTTCAATGATCTCTGTCAACAGCAAATAGTTGGCATCGGCATAGCTGAACTGCTTTCCAGGCGCGCCAAGTGGATCTCCTCTTTCGACGGTTCGTTTGAGTTGGCTGTCCCGCGTCCAACGATGCTTGGGGTTTTGGTCGATGAACTCGATGTAACTGCCATCTGCATAGTCTTTGATGCCACTTGTGTGGGACAACAAGTGCTGGACTTGGATCTGGTCGAGTTGGTAGCCATCCTCTGCAAAGAGTTGTCGACTCTTGTCGGTGAGCAAATTGGCAATGCCTTGGTCCAGTCGAAGTTGTTTGTCTTCTACCAGTCGGAGGATGCTCGCTGCAATGTAGGTTTTGATGCTGCTGGCGATCAGGGCAGGCTGCTTGGCATTCAATGGCGTTTTGGCATCTTTGTCAGAATAGCCACTGGCACCACTCCAGGAAATGCCATGCTGTGGGGATTCGATGTGGGCCATGATGCCCACAGAGCTGGGGTGGGCTTGAAAAATGGAATCCAAAATGGCCTGGCACCTGCTTTCGATGGATTGTGCAGAGCTGTGGGCATAGAAAAGAAGGAAAAGGAAAACGACGACCAGCTGTTTCATGCTCTTCATGCGGAAGTTTTCTGCGAAAGGTACGGATTTTCACGGATTGACCAAGCGACAAGACAAAGGCCCCTCGGACAAACCGAGAGGCCTTTTTGTTCTTTGGTGAGCAAGGCTCGCATGTGCAACAAATCAGAATGGAGTGACTTGAGTTGGACGAGCTGCTGCTCAGAACGGTTGTTTCATTCAAATTGGTTCTTTAGTAGGTCTTCACTCTGGTGCTGATGCCTTGGAAAGTACCTTTGAAACCGATGGGACCCTCGCCCTCATAGGTCATGGTACCATCGAGGTTCCAGGTGCCTTCCACACGCTTGACCTTCACGGCGACAGCTCTCTGGCCGCTTCTGGTTCCAATCAAAAAGTGTCCACCTGGATGCCAAGGTGCGCTGGAGCCACCCCACTGGTTCTCGACAGTGTAGTTGTTGTAGGCATTCTGTGTGGCTCTGAAACCGATTGGGCCTTCTCCATCGTAGGTCATCGTACCTGTAAAGGTCTTGCCACCATCGTCAGACTTGATGTCCAATGCAACGACATTTTGGTTGGGACGTGCATTGAGTTTCATCGTGCCGCCATCATGCCAAGGTGCGCTGGAGCCACCCCACTGATTTTGTACGAAGAAAGACTTGCGCATCTCTGCCCCAAAACCGATGGGACCTTCTCCCTTGTAGGTCATTGTCCCTTGGAGGTTGAGACCGTCATTGGAGGAAGTCGCATTCAGGGCAACCACTGGTTGGTTGTCGCGGCCACCGATGACAAAGACGCCACCGTCGTGCCAAGGAGCTTGGTTGCCGCCCCATTGGTTCTGTACCTTGTAGTTGTTGTCACCCAAAGCCTCTGCTTTGAAACCGATTGGGCCTTCGCCTTCATAGGTCATGGTGCCAGTAAAGGTTTTTCCATCGTCCTTGGAAGTGATGTCAATTTGTACAACATTTTGCTCTGGACGGTTGCCAATGACGTAGATGCCACCAAAATGCCAAGGAGCCTGGTCGCCTCCCCATTGGTTCATGACTCTGTAAGCTGCCATAATTTTAATTGTTTTTTAGGGTTGAAATAAAAATAAATGCTCGTCACAAAGATGAACATATTATTTTTTATTTGATAGCGTAAATATACTGATAATCAAAAAACACGGGAAAATACGTGGTTTTGTATAGAGTTTTTAAAATATTTTATATTTTTGAATTCGTGTACAACATGGTCCACCCTTGAAGCTGGAATGTTGGGTGTCGAAACAGTTGTTGGGCTACTGAGGTGAAGTGGCCCTGGCTTCCTGTGTGGCGGCCTTTGTTCTGAGGATCAAGCTGTCCAAGTCTGTTTGTAGCTGTTGGAGTGATTCGAGTTGAGGAAATTCATTGGTTTGGTAGGCGCGAAAGAGTTGGTGAGCCAGTTCGAGTTTCAGGAGAATGTATTGGTCGTTCAATTGCAATTCCTTTTCATCAATTTGCTGAAGCAGGGACTGGTGGTCTGTAATAGAGCTGAGGTAGTCTGTTGACAAGCCCTCAAACTTCTGCCGGACTTGCTGGCGCAGCAGACTGTCTTGGAGTTGGTCGTAGTACTCCTGGCTGCTGGACCAAAACCACTGGCTTTTGTTGACATAGTCGTCGTACAGTTCTGTCTTGGTTTGTCGGAGTTCAGGCCAATCATTGAGTTGCTTTTCCAACCCTTGCAATTGTTTGTCTTTTTTGACGGCTTCCTTGTAGAGCTTGTCCACGAGGTTCCTGCGACCTCCTTTTCTGAACAAAGACCAATCTGATCCCAAGTCGTATTCTTTGGCATCTGAGTCCAAGAAGGTCGGGGTAGGGGGCGCAGCGGGTTGAGACAGGGGATTGCCGTCGTCTTGGGAGTTGCAAGACAGCAGGGCGAACAAACACAGCAGCAGGGCGAATTTTTTCATAGCAAAGAGATTTTTGAGTTGTGGCAATGACTGTGGCAAATGATGCACTGTCCTTCAAACAATGCCTGCAATTGAAACTGCATTGGCAGTCGTTTTATTTTTTGCAAAAGAACTGAGAAATTTCATCGGTCATTTCATGTGCCAAGATTCCTGTTAAATTGGTCAGCAAAATGATGGCCAAATCATCTTCGGGGTAAATGGCCAAGGAAGCACGTCCGCCTCCAACGGCCACCACAGCAGGGTGCTGTACCCTATTCAGGACCGGCCAGCCCAAGGCATAGCCATCCAAGCCTTCCCCAAAACCACCATAGGTGCCATTGTTCAACTTGACAGGCGTCCACATCTGCTGGATGCTTTCGGGCGTCAACAATTTTCCAGTTTGAAGCGCTATGACCCACTTTGCCATTTCTTTCGCAGACGAGAAGGCACCGGAGTCAGCTCGCAAAATGCTTGGAAATTCTTCCTTGGTCTCCAGCAAATCGACTCCCTTGACGTATTCTCCGGTGGTTTCATCTCGATAATAGTAGAGATAGGTTGGACATTTGTTTTGTTTCACATCAAAGGAGTTGGCAAATACGACCTGTTCCATGGCTGCCAGGTCAAATTGATTGCGTTTGATGAATGCTTCGTAAGAGCCCGGGCCATATTTTTCCACAATCTTTTGGATCAACAAATAATTGCTTGCATTGTAATGGAACGCCTCTCCTGCTTTGAACTCCAAAGGCATCGTTTGGACTTCGATCCAAGCCGAATCCTGACTTTTCCCGCCGATGAGTCCGTCTACATTGGGATCTTCAATGTCTGGCAATCCCGACGTATGACTGAGCAATTGTCGAATGCTGACGGAGCGCCAGTCCATGGGTAGATCGGAAAGGTGTTTGGAAATCGGATCTGATAAGCTCAGCTTCCCTTGTTCTGCCAATTGCAAAATGGCTGTCGACGCAAAGATTTTGGACAGGGAGCAAATGGGAAAAAGTGCATTCTCCTCCACTTCGACCGAAAAGGGTACATTGGCAAGGCCCAAGTTTTCAGACAAAACAATCTCATCGTTTTTGATGACGACAACTTGCAATCCCGGAATTCCCTCGCTTTCCATTTTTCCTTCCAGATAGCGGAGCGTCTTTGCTGTTTCATCGACAAAGGGAGCGCTTGCATTTTGGTTGCAGCTGATGCAAATGCCGACGAGAAGAATCAAGATGTACTTTTCCATGGATGGCCTTTATGGGTAAGACGATGATGGTCAATAGATGTTACTCCTCTCCCAATGGGGCATGGCCAATTACTCCAGCACCACTTTCTGTAAGATGTCTCCCTCCCGACTCAGGAATGCCAACAGATAGATGCCCCTCGGCAAATGTCCCACTGCAACATCCCGTTGGTAGCTGCCGCTGGCATGGCCGCCGGAGTGCAACTCCAAGACTTTTTTGCCGCTGGCATCGTACAGACTCAGGTCCAGGTGAGTTGCCTGGTCGAGTTGGTAGTTGACTTGCAAACGATCGCTGGCCGGGTTAGGAGAGTATGTCAAAGAGTAGGGGGGAGCCTGCAGCAGTTCTGGCTGTTGGGTGGAGGTGAGGATGGCTTCTCCATACTGGTAAATGGTGTGGCCACTGGCGTACATCAGACTGTCGTCCATTTTCTGGAAGCGATTGTAGTTGGCGCCCGTATTGATCAACGCCCAATTGTCTCCACCATCGCGGGTTTCGTACACACCGGGAAAGAATCCCCCCGCAAAACCGTGTTGTGGGCTGAGAAATCCGACGCCTTGCAGATGTACCTCCCCCTGATCGACCTGCTTGGATTCCCAACTCAGTCCACCGTCTGAGGAGCGGAGGATGCGTGCGCCATTGTCGATGCTCACCCCTGCGATGGAAGCAAATAGGTGCTGCCCATCCAGTTGTTGAATTTTCCAGAGCAGATCACTGGCAATGCCTGTTTGGTGCACGGCTGTCCAACTATCGCCCCCATCGGTGGTGCGCAAGATGAGTCCGCCGCCTCCCGCCTGGCTGCTGCTGCCCACCACAAAACCGGTATCTGGCGAGGAAAAATGCACATCCACCAATGCAATGGCGTAGGCAGACAGATCTTGATTGGTCCATGTCTCGCCTCCATCCGTAGATTTGTAAAAGCGGGCGGGGCTGTAGAAAGCGCCGCAGCCAAAGATGTGTTGTTCTCCCACCACCGACAAGCCACAGATGCCAATGGGGCGGGGGCTGATCCGATCTGTGAGCTCGGTCCATGTCTCGCCTCCATCCGTTGTTTTGTAGAGTCGTGCGATGTTGTCACCTCCTCCAAAATTGCCTTGCAGACTGCCGATGTAGCCCACTTTTTCGTTGACAAATTTGATGCTGCGCAAAAACTCGTTCAAGTTGGTGAGCAAACGCCAGCTTTGGCCTCCGTCTTCGGTTTTGTAGACCTCTCCTCTTCCATTGAGGGTCCAGCCCAGCTCTGCATTGAGAAAAAAGACATCATCCAGCTTGGACATGGGACCGATGAAATTGGGCGCTGTTGGCAGGGCGGTCCAATCGGATTGAGCAGGGCACAATGAGCACAATACAAGGCAAAGGAGAAGGCAGAGAGTGGAGCGCATGGGGCAGTTCATTTCAGTGAATCAAAGAAGGTTCCGCAGCGAAAATACTGATTGCCTCTCTTCGCAGACGCTCTATCTGATATTTGGCAATCCAGGCTACAATATTTCCCTTGTGTAGGCCAAAAGAAGTCTCTGGGTGACTATTGCGATCCGAGGCCAGCTTGGCACATACGCTCTGAGCTAAGCATTTTTTTGCAGTTGCCTATTTGAAAAAAGGGTAGATTCCGTTATTTTTGCAGTAGTAAAACTGATAAATGAAAACAAAACGTAACAAAAGCAAAGAGTAAAAAAGCTATAACACCAAACTAACGCACCAGTCCACTCTTCGTATTTACCTCTTTTGTTTTATTGAGAACACTCCCCCTGAAAATCACTTGATACAACAACTGTTGGCCTTCGTTCCAAGCGAGCAACCTTTGCGTTGACGGTTCTTGGGGCGGAGTCAACCATTTGTTCACAAATCTGATTTCTCATGATGACGCCGTCTTTTCGGGCCATGCGATGGATGCCCATTCTCCTGTCCTTGATTGCCAATTTGAGCTGGGCACAGTCTGCCTATCAACCACTGGAATCCAACAAAGGGCAGAAAAATGACTTGCTGACGGGCCTTGCCGCACAGTACAACAAGGATGTATCCGCCATCGAGGGCAAGTACAAATCCGAAGTCGAAGCGCGATACACCGAGCGCTACGAGCGACTGAGGCAGATGGTGGAAGACGAACACATCCTGCTCGACGACCAATGGCAGGCCTATTTCGACGGCATTTTGCAAAACATCGTGCAGGCCAATCCGGAATTGCAAAAACAGCCACTTCGCCTCTTGATCAGCCGCTACTTTTGGCCCAATGCCAGTTGCTATGGGGAAGGAACCATTGTGCTCAACCTGGGCTTGATCTCTCGACTGGAAAATGAATCACAAGTGGCTTTTGTCATCTGCCACGAACTGGCCCACCAGCAACTCGACCACGTCAACGAAGCCATCCGCAAGCAGGTGGCCCAACTCAACAGCAAGCAAACCAAAAAAGAACTCAAACGAATTTCCAAACTGGAATACGGGCGCTTTGAAAAGGCCTCTGCCTTGTTGGAAGGCATGACCTTTGTCCAGCGGAGGCACAGCAGGCAGCATGAAAGTGAAGCCGATCAAATGGCCCTCCAATACATGAAAAATACTGCCTATGACAGCCGCCAATCTGTGGCCTGTTTGGCCATTCTCGATCAGGTGGACATCCCCAAGCGACCGCGAGCCATCGACTTCAAGAAACTCTTTGACTCAGAGCACTTTAGCTTTCGCGACCGTTGGCTGACAGTGGAAGAGAATGCCTTTTCCTACGTCGCCGATGAAGAGGAGCAACAACACAAGGATTCGCTCAAAACGCATCCGGATTGCAGCAAGCGCATTGCCATCCTGGAAAAACTTCTTCCGCCGGAGACTACGGCAGATGCTACTGATGCCTTTCGTCCCTATGCCCACGGAGCAGATTACGAGATGATCGAGGGAACCCATCGCTTTGGCCTGTATGGGCTGGCCTTGTTTCAATCTTTTTTGTTGGTGGAGGAATTTCCCGACGACCCCTATTTGCACGGGCACATCGTCGACTGCCTTTTCGAATTGTACCAACACCAAAAGAGGCATGAATTGAGCCGGGTCATCTCCCTGCCAGATCAGCGATTTGAACCCCATTACAATCAATACCTGCACTTCATTCACAACCTCCGATTGCGGGACTTGGGCAAGTTGGGTTATTACTACGGACTCAAAAACGCCGCAAAGTGCCAAGACTACGAGGACTTCCGAGTGGCCCATTTGCAAAGTGCAGCCTTGGTGCTGGAACGCGCGGAATGGCTGGAAATGAAGCGCGCCTATTTTGCCGACTTTCCCAAGGGAGAAGCCCGCCGCTTTGTCCGGGAACTGAAATATGAACTTTGAATAAAATCCAAATAATTATGATGTATCGACTTTTTATGTGCTGCTGTCTGCTGGCATTCGTTTGGACTGCCCAAGCACAAAAAAGCACATTTGACGACGTTCTATCCGTCCAACTGCAAAACATTGGCCCCATCGTGGAAAGCAACACGGTCAAAGGCTACTACATGTTTTACAAAGTGGACAAGGTAGACCGCAAGAACAACTCCTACATGCTCAAAATCCTGGATGAGAACCTCCGGGATGTGGCATTGAAAAAAATCATCAAGCCCAAAAATGTCGTCTTGACCGAGGCGGTCTACAATGGCGAAGCCTTTCTGTTTTCCTTCCTCGACCCGAGAGCGAAGAGCCTCAACTTGGTCACCTACAACAGGGAAATGAAAAAATTGGGCAGCAAGACCATCAAGTTGGACAAATGGTCGATGACCCAGTACCAAAGCTACGCCAATTCCAGTGGAGGTGCCGCCGAAGCCAGTAGCAACAAGGTCATCCACCCCATTGGCAACAAGGGCTTTGTCCGCTACACCACCGTCAAGAACAAAAAGGCGGGCTATGTGGTCGAGTACATGCCCAACGATCTGAAAAAGACAAGCGGTGGTTGGAGCTTTGCCTCTTCCAAGGAAAGCAAGATGTATCATTTTGCAGGCTATGCCTATTCCGATGACAACTATCTGCTCTCTGTCATCATCAACAAGCCCAAGCTTCTCTCCAACAAAAACGTCCTCTTTGCCTTGGAGATGACGGATGCCAAAACGGGGAAAAAAATCTTTCGCAAAGACCTCAAGATCGGCCGCAACATTTACTCTTTTATGAATGCCATTTTGCACCAGGATGGAAAGAGCCTCATGGTATTTGGCGAGTACTTCAATGCCGATGGCAACATCCTCAAGGACCGGAGCGAGGGCCTATCTTGTTTGCAATTTGACTTTGAGGGCAATTTGATCAACAAGGAACACTACAGCTGGAAGGGGAAAATCAAGCGGGAGCTGCCCACCGACAAGAAGGGAAGAGTGGTGGACGGAGGCTATGTGGCCTTCCACAAGTTTGTACAAACCTCGGATGGACACGTCTTTGCCATTGGAGAGATGTACAAAAAGGCCGTCAGTGGTCTTGGCATTGCAAGTCAGGCCCTCACCAGAGGTGGCGGCGGGATGGCTGCCATGAAAATGGTGGTCTTGGACATGGTCTTGTTCGACATCAATCCCGACTTGACCCTCAACGATGTGACCATCTTCGAAAAGCGCAAATCCGACGTGGGACTGCCACAAGGCGCAGGAATACAGCCTCCGACATTGTTGTCCTACTACATTCGGGCTTTTGGGGGCTTTGACTACAACTTTACCCAGGTCACCAAAGACAAGAGCAGCTTTTTCACCACCTACTCGGCCATTGAGAAGAAGAAGAAAAGCAAAAAGAAGCCCTATTTCGCCATCATTTCCCACACTGAAGGCGATGAGGGATACGTGACCGACAAGATCGATCTGACCACCGATGCGACCAATATCATGGTCTTTCCTGCCAAGCCGGGATACATCATGTTGGCAGAATACTTTAAGAAGAAAAAGAAACTGGAAACGCGTTTGGAAAAGATCAATTACTGATCCATCCGCACCCATGAGCCCCTCGAATGACGCATCCATTCGGGGGGCTTTTCTTTTTCCCGAAAAATAAAGGGGGATGGATGAACATTTGACAGCGTATTGAGTTATATTTACGCATGGATCTTCAGATCCCTACAATTGTCGTATAAAAAAACTTCACTTTCAGTCCACATTCCTGGTCTGAATTACATTCTGTTTAGCTGTAAGTTTTAGTGTGAGCTGTTTTTCGTTTTGAAAGGCAAAGCCATCTTCGGTCATTAAAGCAATTGGATGTCATCCAACTGTAGCCATGGCACGTAAAATGGATCGTCTTCGGAGCGAGCGCAGTTTTTTTTATTTCATTCATGAGGTATAAAATCATTAGTAAATGCACAAGAACACGGATTCAAGTACAACTTCAGAAGGCAACGGGATCAGCAGATGTCCCGTGCTGTCCGCGGCCCAAAGGCATACCGCGGCTGGAGCCATCTCCAACAGCGATTGGTGGCCCAACCAGCTCAACCTAAAAATTCTACACCAAAATGCCCCGATGACCAGTCCGATGGAGGACGATTTCGACTATGCCGAGGCATTCAAGACCCTGGACCTCGATGAGGTAAAGCAGGATTTGTACGATCTAATGACGGACTCCAAAGAATGGTGGCCTGCAGATTACGGTCACTATGGTCCTTTCTTCATTCGCATGGCTTGGCACAGCGCAGGAACCTACCGCGTGGCCGATGGACGAGGCGGTGCTTGCTCTGGTACCCTCCGTTTTGCCCCTCTCAATAGCTGGCCCGACAACGGCAACCTGGACAAGGCTCGTCGTTTGCTGTGGCCCATCAAGCAAAAGTATGGCCGCAAGCTGTCTTGGGCCGATTTGATGATCCTTACCGGAAACTGTGCCTTGGAGTCGATGGGTTTCAAAACCTTCGGATTTGGCGGTGGACGTGAGGACATCTGGGAGCCAGAAGGCGACATCTACTGGGGACCTGAAACAGAGTGGTTGGCCGACGAAAGATACAGCGGCGACCGCGAATTGGCCAATCCACTGGGAGCTGTCCAGATGGGTTTGATCTACGTCAACCCAGAAGGCCCCAACGGTCGTCCTGATCCGATGGCCTCTGCCCGCGACATTCGCGAGACCTTTGCCCGCATGGCGATGAACGACGAAGAAACAGTCGCCCTGATCGCTGGTGGCCACACATTTGGGAAGACCCACGGCGCCGGTGATACTGCTCTGGTAGGAGCCGAGCCAGAAGGTGCCAGCATCGAGATGCAGGGATTGGGCTGGGAAAACAGCTTCGGTACCGGAAAAGGAGGAGACACCATCACCAGTGGATTGGAAGGAGCCTGGACCCCAACGCCCATCAAGTGGGACAACAGCTACTTTGACACCCTCTTTGGATACGAGTGGGAATTGACCAAGAGCCCAGCAGGTGCCCACCAGTGGCGCCCAGTCGGCGGAGCTGCTTCCGATGCCGTTCCCGATGCCCACGATCCCAACAAGCGCCACGCACCAATGATGGCGACCACAGACATTGCCATGCGCACAGACCCAGCATACTTGGAAATCTCCAAGAGTTTCCACGAAAATCCGGATCAGTTTGCCGATGCCTTCGCAAGAGCTTGGTTCAAGCTTACACACCGCGACATGGGCCCTGTAGCCCGTTACCTGGGCAAAGAGGTGCCAAGTGAAGTGTTGATCTGGCAAGATCCAGTTCCCGCAGTGGAAAATGAAATGATCAACGACGAGGACATCACAGCCTTGAAGGCAAAGGTATTGGCCAGCGATCTGAGCATTTCTCAGTTGGTCTACACCGCCTGGTCTTCTGCTGCTACTTACCGTGGTTCCGACAAGCGCGGAGGCGCCAATGGTGGCCGCATTCGCCTGGCACCTCAGAAATACTGGGAAGTCAACCAGCCTGCTCAACTCTCGACAGTTCTCAGCACCCTGGAAGGTATCCAAGCAGAGTTCAACGCTGCCCAGCAAAATGGGAAGCAAGTGTCCATGGCTGACCTGATCGTTTTGGCAGGTTGTGCAGCTGTAGAAGAGGCCGCCAAGAAAGCTGGTCATGAGGTGACAGTCCCATTTTCTGCAGGCCGGACCGATGCCACACAGGAACTGACAGATGTTGCTTCCTTTGGCGTATTGGAGCCTCGCGCGGATGGATTCCGCAACTACATCAAAGCTGGTCAGGACCGGGTAGAGGAAGAACTCCTGGTAGATCGCGCCCAATTGCTGACCTTGACGGCACCAGAAATGACCGTCCTCGTGGGTGGAATGCGCGTATTGAATGCCAACTTTGGTGGCCGCAGCCACGGCATCTTGACCCTGCGCCGCGAGACCTTGACCACTGACTTTTTTGTCAACCTACTCGATATGGGCACCAAGTGGAGACCAGCCGATGGCTTCCCAGGGGTGTTCGAAGGCCACGATCGCGATACGGGCGAGCTGAAGTGGACTGCTACCAGAACGGACCTCGTCTTTGGTTCCAATTCACAGCTCCGCGCCCTTGCTGAAGTATATGCCAGCGGCGACGGCCAAGCGCGTTTTGTTCGCGACTTTGTTGCCGCATGGGCCAAAGTGATGAATCTCGACAGATTCGATTTGGCGTAATGGATGTTGTTCTTTCCAAGTGAAGAACAGCCCGTTTGCCGTCAACGTAAGTGGAAAACCCTCTGGGCCATCGAGTCCAGAGGGTTTCTGATTGTATGAATGTTACTGGCGTTTTCTAAGAGCGTGTTTGGATACTAACACAGCATCTCTAAAACCGGATTTGCAACTGCCGCATGACCCTGGCCATGGGAATGGCAAAAGCCTTGTCATTTGCGATGGGACTGCCATCTGGCTCCCCGGCCCGGTGCAGGCCGACTGCTTTGAAATTTGCCTCGTCCGTCACCCACAGGGCACCAGAATCGCCCCCCTTGGAAATTTCGCTCACTTTCCCGGCCTCGTCTCTCGGCAGCTTGTCGGGATTGGGGACGATGGTAATGGAAGTACTGGTCACCTCTGCAATGATGCCGAAGGTGTGCCCGGTTCGCTGTCCGACTTTTTGGACTTTCATTCCCTTTTCAGGCACGGCAATCTCGGTCAGTTTTCCTTCCAGGCCCGCAATGCTGTTTTGGGCATCAAAGGAGCGATTGTCCAGGTCGATTTCAAATACAGCAAAATCATTGGACCTACCACGACCTCCCTTGCGCAAGATTTTTCCAATGGTGTAGGTGTCGCTGCGTCGCTTCAGGGCGGGTTGGATGACGCTGAATCCCCGGCGTTTTTTGAGGATGTGCCGGTTGGTCAGCCCCAGTGCCTTGCCTGTTTGTTTGTCAAAGACAATGCAACCCAGGGTCCCAATGCCTTTGGATTTCTTTCTGCTTTGGATTTGAAGTCCGCCGACGAGGAGGTCGGCTCTTTCGGTCAATGTTTCGATAGATGTCATGATGAATCTAATTTGTTTGCATGGAAAACGCACGAAGGTCAGCCATCGTACATTGATTGCTGGCTTTTTTCGGAGCCATCTTTTGAGGCCAGCAATTGGGATGGGACTGCGGAAGGTGGGGAAGCATTGACACCTACTACTTGCCTTCGAGGTTGCGGAGGATTTGAAGGACTTCTGCGAGATTTTTCTGAGATTCTGCATAGTCTGGGAAGGCCTCCGCCAATTCCTGGAGCAGAGACTGTGCTTTGGACAGCCACTTCCTACTCTCCGATGCATCCGAGCGTTCTTGATCAAAAAACTCTCCTAACTTGATGTAGGCAACAGCCAATGCATTTTTGAATTTGACGTTTTGGGGATCTGACTTGTACAGTGGCTCGAATAAGGTCTTTGCATCTTGAAAGTACGCCAGGGCCAGCTCTGGTGCATCCAGCTTCGAGTGAACGTCGCCAAGTCTTTGGCAAGCGATGGCCAGCCCAGAGGTGAAGTGAACATTCCGAGGGTGGGCTTCGTGCAGCTTCCGCCCAATGGCCAGCCTTTTTTCAAAGAAGTCAAGCGCAGCATTCCAATTACCTTTCTCAAAATGTACCTCTCCGATTTTGGTGTAGGCAATGGACAGCCCATAGGCTACGCTGACGTCCTGTGGATGGGCCTCGGAAAGTTGTACAAAGGAACTCGTCGATTCCTCTAGGGTGGACAAGGCCAGGTCCAGCGCGTCCAACTCTTTGTGGTTGTCTCCCAATTTGATCTGTGCAATGGCAAGTCCTTGTCGAAAGCCAACGTTTTGGGGATGGGTTTTGAGCAGTTGTGCCAAGAGCTTGCAGTCGGTTTGAAAAAACGGCAGGGCCTTTGTCCACTGTCCGAATTCCGCATGGGTATCGCCCAGTCTTTCGTTGGCGATGGCCAAGCCATATTGGTACCAGGCGTCTTGTGGATGTGTTTGCAGAAGTTGTTCAAAAATGGCAGCTTGTTTTTGGAAGAATGTCAGGGCGCTTGTCAACTCACCGAGGTCAGATTTTGCCTTTCCGAGTTTGTCGTAGGCGATGCCCAGCCCTTTTTGGAAGCCTGCATTTTCTGGGTCTGTTTCGAACAGTTGCTCCGAGAGTTGCAAGTCTTTTTCGTAGTAGTGCAATGCTGTTTGCAAGTTGCCCAGGGTGTAATGAATTTCTCCCAATCGCTGATAGCCGATGCCGAGCCCTGTTTGGAAATTGACGTTTTGGGGATGTTGCTCATGCAGTTGTTTGGCCAGTGCCAAGCCCTCCTCATATCGCTCCATGGCCTTGTCGATGTCGCCGAGCCGGATGTAGGCATCTCCAATTTTTTCGCAAGAGATGACCATGCCGTCTATGTAGTTGGGGTTGTCTCTGTCTGACTGGTGTCGCGTTTGCCAGGAGCGTCGCATCATCTGGTAGTAGAGCAATGCCTTGCTCACGTCCCCGGTGGCAATGAAGAAGTTGCCCAGGTATTCTTCCAGGAAAATGGAGCCTCGCTTCGATTTGGTGATGATGCTCTCTGCATAGCGCACGTACAGGCTGATCTTTTCAAAGTCATCTCCCTTGAAGATGTCAATGTCAAGGCTGTTCTCTATGGAGAATTGAACCTGCCGGATGAAGTCAATCGTATGCCCCATCAGTTGTGCCTCGCTTTGCTGCAACAGGATGCCCTGCACCACGGGACTGCAGCGAAGGCTTTTGTCGCCCTTGTCCAGTTCGATCCAGCCTTTTTCATACAGGCCGATCAGGTGCTGGTCGATGTCAGCAATGTCCGGATTGAGTTCTTCGAGGTGAAGAAAGGAGATTTTCTCCGCAGGTAGCAAGGCAAAAATGGACAGCAGTTGTTTTTCCCGTTCTTCCAGCGGACTGATGTCGTACATGGCTTCAATGATGGCTTCCGGTGTCGCACTGCGCAAGCTGGAGGCCTTGCTTTGGTAGGTGGTCTCCACAGCTTTGCTTTGGCTGAGGGCCAACAGGCCTTTTTGTTGAATGTCGGCCAAGAGCTGGTCGAGCGGGTAGTTTTTCCGAAGGCTGTTGTTGAAGATGTTCAGGTTTTTGGCCAGCAATTCAATGACCAAGGTATTGTAGTCAATGGCCTCCAAGATGTGAAGCAGTGTATCGCCCTGGGAATCATCAAAGTCTTCGTACAGACTGTGAAAAAGCGTCAGGGCCGACAGCTTGTCCAGGTGCCCGATCCGATGCATTTTGCCAAAGGAAAATTTTGCCAGCCTGGTCGTGACCAATACCTGGAAATTGGGCAGTCCACCGAGGACCAACAGATGATCCTTCAACTGCTGCACCTCATCTGCATTGTCGATGACCAGCAGGTTGGTCCCTTCGATTGTGCGCATGTGCTTGATGAGCAGCTCAAATCTTGCCTCGGGAGGGGAAGTGGGAGCGAAGGTCAGTCCCAATTCTGGGGCCAAGCTCAAAAGGGCGTCCACCAGTTTGTGTTCCACAAAGACCCAAGCCAAGTGCTCGTATTCATCTTGGTGGTCGTGGTAGTAGCGAGCTGCCAAACTGGTCTTTCCGATGCCCCCCGGTCCGCTGACCAAAACGGCCTGCCGACTGCCCGGCGCAAACAACTTTTGGTGAATGGCTGTGAGGTCTTGCTCCCGCCCGATGAACAGGTGGGGCGAGAAGACGGCCCGGCCGAGGTGTTTGGCAATGCTTGGATTTGCTGGTGTTGGCACGTGGGGATCAGTCAGTCAGTTTTGAATGAACCAAAGATAAAAAAGAATGGGAGGATTGGGGGAGGTAGAGAGGGACACTTTATTCGACTTCAGGATTGATCATCAGCAAAATGAGAAGCAACACCAAAACAATCAAAAAGGAAAAGGCCATTGACTTGAGGGCAAGGCGCCATCGGGATGCATTTGCATCTTTGTCATTTGAGGAAACTGAAAAGTAGGCGTATAGGCAAATACTGACTACGGCAAACAAGGCGGAGAATAAACCCAAGAGGAAGAATCCTGCGCCCATGGCAGCTTGCAAGTACAATGGTTGGAGAGGGATGGATGGCATGCCAGACGATTCTGGGTGTTGATTGGTGCGTGGTGTCTATTGGGCAAAGGGCATGAAAAAGGGACTCCCGATTTTGGAAGTCCCGCTCTGGGTGGAAGACGGGATTTGAACCCGCGGCCTCTGGAACCACAATCCAGCGCTCTAACCAACTGAGCTACAACCACCATTTGGCCTTTGCTTTTCCGACTGTCTAAGGATTGCTTTTAACTCCTTATACAGATGGTTTTTATAAAAGCGTCGCAAATATAAAATAAGTTCCTTTAAAGTATCAAATTCTACTGGGGATTTTTTTGCACAGTGTCAAAGGTCGGTGGTCGATTTGAAAATGCGATCCCAGTTGACACCATTTTGCATCATGTTGTTGTGCTTGGTCGAAAACCAAATGAACAGGGGCTTGCCCACCAGATGGTCTTCGGGGATGAGGCCCCACACGCGGGAGTCCTCCGAATTGTGGCGGTTGTCGCCGATGGCAAAATAATAGTCCATCTGGAAGGTGTACTCGCGGCTTTCTTGGCCATTGAGGAACATGCGTCCATTGCGGACTTCGACTTCATTGCCTTCGTAGGCTTCGATGACCCGGCGGTATTCCGTCAGGCTTTCCGGGGTGAGGGTGATGGTCGCTCCTTTTTTGGGGATCCAAATCGGGCCGTAGTTGTCGATGCTCCAGGTCTTGGTCCGAGGGGTATGGGGGTACAGACTGCCGTGTTGGGGATTGTCGATTTCTACAGTAAACTGATCGCTCAACTGGCGAATGGCTTCCACTTCTGCTTCGCTGAGTTGCAAAATCCAGCGGCCTTGTACTTTTTGTCCGTCGGATAGGTTGATGCCGATGTCGGCCAGGGCGCGGTCATTGATGGGGCCGGTGGAGGAGACGATGTAGCGGAATTGCATGTTTTCCGGATTGCGTGCCTTTTGGCCATTGATGTAGAGTTGGCGGTTGATGATTCGCAGGCTGTCGCCCGGTATGCCAACGGCTCGCTTGACGTAGTGGTCGCGCTTGTCCACAGGGCGGGTGACCAGGTCGAGGCCCATGCGCTTGATCTCACGGGCCAGCCCCGGATTGCGGCGGATGTCGTGGATGCTGAAGGTCCGTCCAGGATAGAGGTATACGCTGTCGCCTTCGGGATAATTGAAGACGATCTGGTCCATGTTTTTGATGCTGCCCAGAGCGGGTAGGCGATTGTACCCCATATTGGGCCAATCAAAGTACGATTCTGTATTGAGGAAGGGAATCCGGTTGTGCAGCAGGGGCAACATGGCGATGGTTTGCGGCAGACGCATGCCATAGTGGGCCTTGCTGACAAAGAGAAAATCGCCTTGCAATAGCGTACCTTCCATGGAGGTGGTGGGGATTTTGTATGGCTCGATGAAAAACATGCGGATGAAAGCGGCTGCAAATACCGCAAATACAATGGACTCCACCCATTCCCGCCCGACAGACTTGGTGTAGGGATTTTCGCGCAGCAACTTTTCGTACTTGGCTTGGTGCCCGCTGGTCTTGGCCTCTTCCAATTGTTCCTTGTAGGCCGCCTCATTGGTCACGGTGGGGCCCAGGTAGCGGCTCTGGGGATCGCGACTGATGAGCCAAAACATCAGGGGAGGGACGACAACCGCCAAGACGCTTTCCCCAAAGCTGTAGCGCCCAAACGAACGGACCAGGTCAATGCACATGCCCGTGAAGACAAAAATGTTGACGATGGGCACCAACAGCCAGGCCACATGGTGCTTGGGCCTGCCGTTGAGGCGGTTGATTTCCATGAAATTGACCACGGGAATCCAGGCCTTGCTGGCAGCCACTTCCGCCTTTGGAAAGACAAAGGATAAGCCCAGACAAAACAGCAGGTAGGCAACGAGAAGTACAAGTAGAGTCGTCATTTGTCCTAATTTTCATTGTTTTACGCAAAATCGAGAACACTGGTTGTCAAAAATGTCAACTGTGTAACGTCTGAAAACCCTTCTGTGGTGTAGACATTTTCTGACGACATTTGACAAGCGAAATTCCTATCTTTGCGAACTGAACAAAAAATACCGAAATGGCAATGAAACCAGATCAAGAAATCGAAGAACTGATCCAAGCGCTGGAGGCTTCCCCCAACAATGCTTATCTGCGATCTCTGTTGATTCGCAAGATGCGCCAAAATACTGCCTATTTTCCTGAACTGGAAAGTCTGCTGCAAAAAAGCCTTCGCCAAGAGCCCGAAAATACTGGATTCAAAGAAGCTCTGATCGATTTGTACTACCGCCAAGACAAAATCTCTGCCTGCATCATCATCGGGGAGGAATTGCTCGCTACCGCTGGGGTCAGCATCGATTGCATGGCCACCATTGCCAAGTGTTACCTGCAGGAAGACAATCTGGAGGCCGCTCGCAATTTGTACAAAGAAATCGTACAGCAGCAGCCCGGATTCAGCGATGAGCAACTGGACAAAGCCTTTCGCCTGCGCCAAGATGTGCCCAGTGACGGAGAGGAGGGGCTGCTGGATGGTCTTTTTACCAAGCCAGATGTCAACTTTTCAGATGTGGGGGGCATGCAAAAGGTCAAACGGGAAATTGATCTGAAGATCATCAAGCCATTGGAAAATGCCGAGTTGTATGCCAGCTACGGCAAAAAGGTCGGGGGAGGCATCTTGCTGTATGGCCCTCCGGGTTGTGGCAAGACCTTCATCGCCAAGGCCACGGCTGGCCAGATCGATGCCAACTTCATCAACATCGGATTGAACGACATCTTGGACATGTGGATCGGGGAGAGTGAGAAAAATCTCAATCGCTACTTTGAAATGGCCCGCCAGGAATCGCCCTGCGTGATGTTTTTCGACGAAATAGATGCCCTCGGCGCCAAGCGGTCCGACATGCGTCAGTCTGCTGGCAAGAATGTCATCAACCAATTTTTGGCAGAGTTGGACGGCATTGAATCCAACAACGACGGCATCCTCATCATCGGTGCCACCAACACGCCCTGGCATCTCGATCCGGCCTTTCGCCGCCCAGGACGATTCGACCGCATCATCTTTGTGCCACCGCCCGATGCAGAGAGCCGCGAGGCCATCCTGCGCCTCAAATTGGATGGCAAGCCACAGGACAACATCAATTTTGCCAAGGTTGCTAAAAAAGCCAAAGACTTTTCGGGTGCCGATTTGAATGCCGTCATCGACATTGCAGTGGAGAAGATTTTGGAAAAGGCCATCCAAAGTGGCGTTCCCAAGCCCATCACCACCAACGACCTATTGGAGGCTGTCAAGCAACACCGTCCCTCTACCTTGGAATGGTTTACCACGGCCAAAAACTATGCGTTGTTTGCCAACAAATCGGGGCTGTATGACGACATTCTGGATTATTTGAAATAATACTCACCCCAATACCAATCGCATGCGCTCCGCCGTCTTACAACGCGTCGAACTCCTCTTTCGCCAGTCTCGCTTTTCGGAAGCCCGTGAGTTGTTGCAACAGCATCTGGCCGATTATCCGGACGATGCCCAGGCTCAATTTTACATGGCCTCCACCTTTTTGCAATTGGGGGAAAAGAAAAAAGCCCGTCAGCTGTCGGAAATGCTGCTGAGCAAAGAGCCCGACGCCTTCCACATCCTGGCTCTGGCCGTAGAGGTGGAAATGGCGGACGAAAATTACGAGCGGGCCGAAAATGTGGCCGATGAGCTGGTCGCCAAATACCCACAGTACGCGGAAAGCTACGTCAAGCTGGCCGCTGTCAAACTTGCGCAGCGCAATTACGATCGGGCAATGGATGCGGCCAGACTGGCCCTGGAGATCGATCCAGAAAATGTGGATGCACTCAACCTGAAAATCCTGGTCGGTGGGTTGCTGGGCGATCCGAGTACCAAACAATCCATCGAAGAAGCCCTGCACCTCGATCCGGAGTCGGCCTCCACCATCGCCAATCAAGGCATGCAGCTGTTGCGGGAAGGCAAGGTCAAGGAGTCCTTGGAACGCATCAAGTACGCCCTCAGTCTGGACCCCACCAATGAAATGGCCCGCTACGCCATGATGCAATCCCTCAAGGCCCGCTTTTGGCCATATCGGATGTTTTTGAAGTTTGCAGAGTTCAGCGCCCGCCTGTCTGGCCAAGCCTCCTGGGCGGTCATCATCGGAGCCTATGTCCTCTACCAAGTGATCAACAATCTGGCAAACAAATACGAAGCCCTCGCTCCCTACTTGACGCCTTTGGTGTGGCTGATCGGCGGCCTGTTTTTGCTCACCTGGATCCTCGACCCGCTGATGAATTTGTATTTGCTCAGCAATCCCTACGGACGCTTGTTGTTGGATGAGGACAGCAAAAAAATGGCGCAGTTTTGTGGCCTGTCTTTTGGAATGGGACTCTTGGGCTTTGCCTTGCATTTTGCCCTGCAAACCCCACCTTTTTTGCTCCTAGGCATCTTGGGAATCCTGTTGATGATCCCCTTGGGCACCTTTCTCAAGCCCAGCGGCAAGAAGAACCGCCAATTGATGACCTATTTTACCATTGGCATTGTGGCGAGTGGACTGCTGGGCATCTTGTTTGGCATCGGACTGTTGCAATGGGCGGCATTGATCGGACTTTTTGCCTACCAATGGGTGATCAATGGCATTTTGATCAAGGAAAATTCCCGTGTATTTTAAAGAGCTTTTTCTCAAGCCAATTCCATGGAAGATCCAATAGAGTTCCCCGATTATCAGGCACTCCAAAAGGCAAATACGCTCGTATCTATGGGCAGAAAGCAGGAGGCGGCAGATGCATTTGCCGATCTGGTTGGCAAGGGCTTTGATGATGCCATGCTCTGGGCCAACATCGCTCGCTTGTACTTCGAATTGGACGATTACGAGCATTCCTTTCAGGCCGCGCAGGCCGCCTTGGAAATCAATCCCGACAATACCCGCGCCATGCTTTGTCAAGTGTCCATCTATGTGGAGGAGGGCTACCTCACAGAGGCAGAGCAAGTGGTGGAGCGTTGTTTGGAGTTGCGGCCCAATGACCCCAACGTCTTGCAGTACCTCATCATGGTCTATTTGGAGCAGCGGCGATACCAAGAGGCGGAAAAGCTTTTGCAAACGGCACTGGAAGAAAACTCCGAGCATCGCGGTCTGCTTCAACAACGCATCCGACTGCTGGCCATGCGCGACGAGCTGGGGAAGCTCAATTATGAATTGGATGAATACCTGGAGCGCGATCCCACGGAGAGCTACCTCATCGCCATGAAGGCAGCCGTCATGGCAGATATGAGTCGATACAAGGATGCCGAGGACTTGGCCATGCAGTCTTTGGCCATCGACCCACAGGACCAATTGGCCAAAACGGTCTTGTTGATTGTCTACAAAAACAAAAACAGGCTCCTTCGCTTTTTCGTGGGACGGGCCTTCAGCACCTACACCATAGAATTTGATTGGGGGATGCTTTTCTGGATTGTCATTGCCACCAAGGGGGTGATCCTCTGGGGTGGTTTTTTCGTTCTGTACATGCTGATTACTTGGGTCGGTGGAGTGCTGTTCAACAGCATCATTCGAAAACACCAGCGCATGTCCATGTTGTTGACTGCCAAGCAATTGCAACAGAGCAATTACTTTTTGGCAAATGCCGCACTCGTGGCCCTTCTCTCCCTAGGTTGCTATTGGACTGGGCATCCCTGGCTGGCCAAGGCTTTGGGCTTTTCGATCTTGAGTTTGTTCATCGGAATTTCCTATTTCGAGTTGGAACACAAGGACAAACGCTTTCACTTTCTGGTCAGCAGCATCTTCATCGGAGGCTTGTCCATTTTGTCATTGGAATTGGAACTGCTCTTTTTCTTTCTCACCCTGACGCTTTTGCTGATCCTACATGGGGTTTTGTTCACTTTTCGGGTAATCGGGGAGTAGCAAAACCAGATAGTTTGGGATGAATGTCTATCTTTGCGCCTCTCAAATCACACAATTTTATGGTGGAAAGTGGCAAGGACATAGGGCGTGCAGCGCAATTGCTGGCCAATGGTGAATTGGTGGCCATTCCCACGGAGACAGTCTATGGTCTGGCAGCCAATGCATTGGATGAGCGGGCGGTTGCTCGGATTTTTGAGGCCAAAGGGCGTCCAACCAGCAATCCGTTGATCATTCATTTGGCAGGTGCAGATCAGTTGGCTTCCTATGTGCGGGCGGTTCCGGATCTGGCCCTTGAGCTGGCAAGTCAATTCTGGCCAGGGCCTCTGACCATGCTGTTGCCCCGCCGGGAAACGGTTCCGGACATTGTCACTGCCGGCTTGCCCCGCGTGGCTGTGCGGGTACCCAATCACCCCATGAGCCTGGCACTGCTTCGGCAAACGGATTTTCCATTGGCCGCTCCGAGTGCCAACCCCTTTGGCTACATCAGCCCCACCAAGGTACAGCACGTCCTAGATCAATTGGGCGACAAGATTCCCTATGTATTGGATGGGGGGGATTGCCAGACTGGTTTGGAATCGACCATTGTGGGATTTGAGCAAGGGCAATTGGTGGTCCATCGCTTGGGAGGCATCCCCTTGGAGTTGTTGGAACAAATGGCCAAGGGGGCGCTGCGTTTTCAAACCCTGGATGCCCAAAAGCCGCTGAGTCCCGGCATGTTGCCCTATCACTATTCCCCTCGCACCCCATTGCTGGTCGTCGATGAGATTGACGTCTGCTTGTCTGCCTATGATCCGGATAAGATTGGTGTGATCTCTCTCGACAATTTTTTTGACCGAATTCTCCCAGAGCACCAAATCCAGCTGAGCAAAACCAGAGACTTGGCCGAGGCAGGCCGCAAACTGTACCAGAGCATGCACCGATTGGATGCCCTCGGGCTAAAGATCATCTTGGTGGAGCGCCTTCCGGAAGAGGGGCTTGGCCAGACGATGAACGACCGCTTGCAGAGGGCGGCCAGTAAGCGGTAGTGCCATTTTGCCCATCTGTCAATTGCGGCTTTCACAAGCCGTTGGATCTTCCAAAAAGTTGAGCACCATTTCCCAGAGCGTTTCGTAGGGGATGACCTCAAAGTCGATGTTGGGCGGCATGGAGCGCAGTTTTTCCAGGTCTTTGACGGTGCGATAGCGCACGGCCACCATGTTGAATTGGTAGTGGAGGATTTTCCACAGCATTTTGAGGAAGATGGCACTTCGGCCACTCACATGCCTTTTGCGGTACAATTCGATGGCGTCGATTTTGTCGATGATCTGACCATTGTCTTTGCCCAGGTAATAGAGGAACTGGAGGACGAGGATGTTGACGTTGTGGCCCGATTTGTCCTGTGAGAAAATGGGAACTTCGTTGATGAATTTGTACAGCTGAAACTTGTCGGTGCTGGAGGTGATGCCGATGCGGTTGAGGAAGGAGAAATACCCCCGGAGAATCCGAAATTGTTCGGCCACGGTTTTGTCCTTGATGCGGCCGATGGAGGAGTACAGCTCCTGGGCCTGTTGGTATTGGCCGCGGTACAATTCGAGTAAGATTTGGTGGTAGAGAATGCGGTAGTAGTTGTTGGAGCCACGGTTGGTGGTCTCCATGGATTTTTCGATGCTGATGGCCGCCTCTTCAAATAGGCCACTTTGAATCATGCGCGGTTGCATCATCAAGTAAAAGGTGGTCTCTTTGCGGATGCCTTTGCCTCGGAGGAAGACGATGGCGGCCTGGCAGATTCGGATGTATTCCAGGTGGTTTTTTTGAAAGTTTGCGTTGACAATTTGCAGGGCAAATACCATGATGCTGATGGCCGCATTGTTGTACTCCAGATAGGGCTTGACCTCTTCGCAAAGTTTGGTCAATTCATCCTTTAGATCCTGCCGGGGATTGATGGTCGATTTTATTCTGGTACCGATGCGGGCGTACTTGACTTCGAGGCTTTCTTCTACCTGAGCCAGGTGGGCGTGGTGGAAGTACAATTCCTCGTATTTCTGACCTCTTCTTTTGTCGTTGGCGTGGTTGTAATAGTACCATATGAGGAGCCTAGACAATTCGGCTGACAGCCGATTGAAGTCAAATTTTGAAATTCGTTTGATGACCCTGCGGACATCGTCAATTTCATCAGCCAGCCTTCCTTTTCTGGCGGCGATACGCGCACGGTATATCACCTCGCTGGCCTCATCGTACAACAACTGTGTTTTGTTGCGCGAGCGGACATGTGCCTTGGATCGCATATGTTATTTTTTACTTCTAAATTTCAATAAGTCGTTGACAATAAGCGAGTTAGCTTTTTGTAGGGTAGATTTTGTGCTCTCAAAATACTCTTTTTTTGTGAAAAAACTGATCTAAGTCAGGCTTTGATTTCAAACTAATTTTGGAATAAACACAAACAAAGAGATGAAATCAAAGGTACTTGGGATCAAAACAAAGAAAATTCCTTCTTGGCAGCTTCGTGCAATAAAAGGAGGAGCAGACACGACGGATACTACAACTACAACAGAGACAACAGATACAAGAGAAGACGTCATTTATCCGGACGTCGTTGAGTTCTAGAGTGAACACAAAAATTGAAACGCTGCATTTATACTCAATAAGCCTGTATCTGAGTGAGGTACAGGATGACTTCTTGCAAAATTGGCTATATGTCAGCAAGTCGTTCATGTGTCTTTTTTAACGTGAAGTCAGATTTCGAATTCCGGCACCCTACGCTCTTGGGTGCTGGAATTCATTTTCAATTGAGCAAAAAGTGGGCGGGTTCAGAGAGAGTAAGCGTTCATTCGGTCAGTCGGTTGAGATGAAGTAACATATTTGTGGTTTGTTATCGCAAACCGGGTTTTTCTGTGCGCAATATAATGTCGCCTTAGGAACAGAAAAACACACTACATTTGGTGGTTCCCGAAACTATCAGTAGTTTGCATTCAACGCCACAAAGACGTATTTTTTATCATTCAACCACAGAAAATGAATCTCAATTCTACTTGTTGGGGGCTTGTTCCCCTGTTGTTTCTTAGTCTGTTCAGTTTGTCGCTTTCCGCACAGGAAAGGGCACCTTTGGATGTTGCTTTGGATTATCTGATGGACCATCGCGATGATTGGGACCTGTCGGAAGCCGACCTGAAGCAGTATCGCGTTAGGGATACTTATACTTCCAAACACAATGGTGTTACACACATTTATCTGAACCAGCAGTTCAATGGTGTGGATGTTCGCAATGCCATCACCAGTGTACATGTCATGCCTGATAACAGAGTGTTGGGAGCCAACAACCGTTTCCTTTCTGACCTGGACAAACGCATTCAGACAGCCCGTGCACGCATTGATGTCAACGATGCTGTTCTGAAGGTAAAGTCATTTTTCAAAATCGAAGGAGAAGATCGACTGCACCTCAAAAAGAAGATCAACAACCAGTCATACGTGTTTGATGCAGCTGGTTTGGCTTTGGAACCCATCACGGCCAAGCTCGTATACGAACCATTGGCTGACAAGTCGGTCCGCCTGGCCTGGGAAGTAGAATGGTACGAGCTCGGCGCTCAAAACTGGTGGAATGCCAAGATCGATGCGCAAACGGGTGTCGTATTGGCCAAGCACGATCAAATCATTCATTGTGAGTTCAACCACGCAGAGGATCTGTGCAAGGCGTCAGGTCATACCCACGACCACAATCACGGCCATCACCACAATCATGGACACGTGGCCAAAAAAGAACGCGAAGAAAGTCCGTTTTCTCCAGCCAATTTGCTGATGGCCAATTCCTACAATGTTTTTGCTGTGCCCTTGGAAAGTCCCAATCACGGAGGCCGTTCCATCGAAGTTGATCCTTCCAATGCGATCGCTTCTCCTTTCGGCTGGCACGATACGGATGGAGAAGATGGCCCAGAGTTTACCATCACCCGTGGAAACAATGTCCACGCCTATCACGATATTTTCAACCGCAATGGTTCTTCTGATGACGAGCCCGACGGTGGAGACCAATTGGAATTTGACTATCCACTCGATCTGTCTACTGATCGTCCTTACACACAGGTCGATCCTGCCGTTGTCAACTTGTTCTACTGGAACAACCTCATTCACGATGTCTGGTACCAATATGGTTTTGACGAGCCTTCTGGCAACTTTCAGGTCAACAACTACGACCGAGGTGGAGAAGAGGGAGATTATGTACGGGCCGAGGCCCTAGATGGTGGGGGGACCAACAACGCCAACTTCGGAACAGGTGGCGATGGCTCTTTTGCCCGGATGCAAATGTTCATCTGGACCCGCGATGGCTTGCCCAACTTTCCCGATCCGACTTTGGAAGTGCTGGATTCTTCTGGTGCAGTGACAACAGAGTATCGCATGGTGGCTGCTCAGTTTGGAGATGAATTGCCTGAAGATCCAATCGTTGGAAAGTTTGTCATTGCCGACGATGCCACGGATACGGCAACAGATGCCTGCGACCCTTTGGTCAATGGTGGAGAAATGGCTGGCAACATCGCTTTGATCGATCGTGGAAATTGCCAATTTGGCACCAAAATGTTGCGCGCACAAAACAATGGCGCGGTTGCTGTGATCATCTGCAACAACAACAACGATCCCATTTTCCCAATGGGCCCTGGAGATGATGGTGCTCAGGTAACGATCCCGTCTGTCATGATCAGCATTGACGATTGTGCTGAATTGCGGGTGCAAACAGATGCGACTGTCAGCCTGGGAGCTAGCGTATTGACGATTCCTCAGCCCGGTCCAAGTGGCATTGATGGCGATTTTGACAATGGCATCATCGTACACGAATATGGACACGGAATTTCCATTCGACTCACAGGTGGTCCTTCCACAGGTGGTTGTTTGGGCAGTCGAGAGCAAGCTGGAGAGGGATGGAGCGATTGGTTTGCCCTGGCCATGCAGACAACGGCCGATGATACGCCGGATGAGCCTCGTGGCATCGGTACTTATGCCGTTCGTCAGCCTGTCGATGGCGATGGCATCCGCACGCATCCATACAGCCGCAACATGAGTGTCAACCCACATACTTATGCAGACATTGCCAGCGAATCTGTGCCACACGGCGTAGGGTCCATCTTCTGTGTTACCCTTTGGGATTTGTACTGGAATTTTGTAGACATCTATGGTTTCGACGAAAACTTGTACACTGGTGAAGGAGGAAACAACAAGGTGATGCAACTGGTCATCGATGGCTTGAAGATGCAGGCCTGTGATCCCAACTTCCTCGACTCTCGCGATGCCATTCTCATGGCTGACGAGGCCAATTATGAGGGCATCCACCGTTGTTTGATTTGGGAGACTTTTGCTCGTCGCGGCATTGGGTTCAGCGCCCAAGAAGGCGGAAATGAAGCCTTTGACTTGCCACCCAACTGTGACCAGAGTCTGAAAATTGCCAAAACAGCTGATACGGAAGTAGACGCAGGGGAAGACCTTGTCTACACCATAGAAGTGCGCAACGATACGGAAGATACGCTCCTCAATGTAGTGGTCGACGACAAATTGCCGGAAGGAACCACCTACATCGACGGGTCTTCTTCTTGCACAGGCAGTACGGCTGACAACGACAACAACCTGACCATTCCATTGGGTACTTTGTTGCCCGGTGAGAGTGAGGTCTGCGAATACCGCGTGATGGTGGCGAGTACGCCGTTCTCCTTCATCACTTTTTCAAACGGTGCTGAGAGCAATTTGAGTGACTTTGACAGAGAAAGTGGTGTGGGGACAGAAGAGTGGGGCCGATCCACCCAGAATTCATTTGAAGACCGCTTCTCCTGGTTTGCCCGCGACATCGAAACAGAATCCGATCAATACCTGACATTGGCAGAGCCGATTCGCCTGGATTTCGTTCGCCCCGTTTTGTCTTTCCGACACGATTATGATACAGAGGCCAGTTGGGATGGTGGGGTCGTAGAAATCTCCATCGACGGTGGTCAAAACTGGGATGACTTGGGAGGCGACATGATCCTCAATGGATACAACAGCCGCTTGCAAGACAATCCAGCCAGTGCGCTGAGCGGTCGGGAGGCCTTCAACGGCCGCAGCAATGGCTACATTCAAACCCTCATTGATTTGACCAATTACTCTGGCCAGGATGCCATTTTCCGCTTCCGCTTTGCCACGGACGGTGCCACGGGTGGTGTTGGTTGGTTTGTCGACAATGTTGAGCTGTTTGGCGAGTTGGTTACCATCACCAATGAGGCCTGTGTCAGTGCCGACAATGGCGAGGAATCTTGCACGTCCATTTCAACGACTGTATTCGAAGGACTACCCACTTCAACCAATGACTTGGCCAATCAGCTGCAGGTCACACTGGCTCCGAATCCGACGAGCGGTCGCGTTTTCATCATGATGAGCAGCCCAGTCGATCAGCCCACCAACATTCGATTGAGTGGCATTGATGGTCGTTTGATCAAGGAGCAGCAATGGCAGCAGTCCAATGGAACCTTTGAGTTGGATTTGTCTGATCTCAGCCAGGGCGTCTACTTCGTCCAATTGCAGACCGACACAGCCAAGGTGGTTCACAAATTGGTCGTACAGTAAGAAAACCAGAGCTTGGCAGGCAACTGTTAAGTAGAAATATAAGTCCTGACAAACATCCCGAATTTCTCTTGGAGAGATTCGGGATGTTTTTTTGTGCCTGGTTTTGAGAGAGCAACAAAAGGTAGTAGCGATCGGTATTGAATTTCCTGTCCATTTTTCATGACAGCTCCCAGAGTATCGGGTACTAGAGTACCAAACTCTAGGTATTTATTTAGATTTAATCCAGTTAAATTTTGATAAGGTTGACTCGGAGGCTACTTTTGTCAAGCTACTTTGCACGAATCGTTTAACAAGACCTAAATCAAGATTTATGGACAGCAGGAAATTCTACACAATTGTATTGTTTTCATTCCTGACAATCAGCCTACAGGCTCAGGAACCCAAAGACGAGACAGTTTCTGTTGGAGCAGGGTACTTTGACTTCATGTTTTACAAGTTCAAGGACGGCAGCAAAACCACTTACCAGCATACCCAATGGGACATTGCTTTTTCCACAGATTTCATGGATGGGGCAGTCTTTGTCAATGAAGGAACAGGTTCGAATCGCACCTTGCCTCCACCGGAGGTAGAATTGTATCACGTAGCAAATGGCAATTATGCCGATTTGGATACGACTGGTATGATTCGCATTTACAACGAAGACAATTCCTGGACAATGGGGGCATTCAACAACATTGCAGATCCCAATAACGTCATCGACCAGGGATGGGGAAATTACAATCCTCAGACCAGAGGCATCGAAGGCACCCAGGTTTTTGTGATCAAGCTCAGAAATGGGCAATTCAAAAAGTTGGAAATCCAATCCTATTCTTCCATGACGGCATCCTACGCTTTCCGCTATGCCGATCTCGATGGCAACAACGAAACCTCTGAATCGATCTCCAAAACAGCATACGCTGGAAAGACATTGGTCTACTATTCCATCGAAAACGAAGAAGTGCTTGATCTGGAACCAGAAGCAGGATGGGATTTTGTCTTTACACGCTACTACACACCATTGCCATTTCAGGGGGACTTTCTGCAATACCTATTGACAGGCATGTTGACCAATAAAGGGGTAGAGGTCGTACGGGCCGATGGCGTCAACGTAGACAATGTCGACTATCTGGACTATGCAGACGACTACAGTGCGGACAGTCTTCGAATCATCGGGCACGACTGGAAAGACATCGACTTCAATACCTTTGAGTGGTTCATCATTGCCGACAGAGCGTATTTTGTCAGAACGGCAGAAGGAGAAATCTACAAGTTGGTCTTTGTCGACTTCGAGGGATCCAGATCTGGCATTGCCAGCTTTGAGCAAACCCTTTTGGGAACATCCACTTCCACCAAAGACGAATTTGAAAATTTGGAGTCCTTCAATGTATTCCCCAACCCCGCTACCGATCTTGTTCAGATGGCTTTTGATTTGAAAGAGTCCAATGAGTCGGCAGTCATTCGCATCACCAATGCCTTGGGACAAAGCGTATTGGAGTACAACAGAGACGTTCGCAGCGGGTTTCAGGTCATTGAGATTCCCATCGATTTGGCCAGCGGCATGTATTATTTGTCTTTGCAAATGGGACAAGACCAGATCAGTCGTCCGTTCGTCGTAAAGTAAGAGCTTGTACAGAATTTGGGATTATTTGCGGCCCCAAAATTTTAAATCTGAACAAGCTCAAAAAAAAGAAGAGAATTCACTGATCTTCCAATAGAAAACATCGAATGAATATTCAACATAGGTTTTTATTGATTTTTCTTCCTCTGCTGATGATTGCTTGTCAGCAGGGGGATTCTTCTTCCGAAGAGTCACTGTCCTCTGCTGCAGAGGCAACCGAAGAAGTGCGCATCATTTCCCTGAGTGGTTTTTTGACCGAGGTCCTACATGAAATGGGCCATGGCGATCAGATTGTTGGTCGAGATGTGACGAGTACGTATCCTGAGTCTGTTGCACAGAACGCTCCCAGTTTGGGGCACGTTAGTCAGCTCAACTTGGAAGCCCTTTTGCAATTGAAGCCCAATTATTTGTTTTACGAAAGTGACCAAAAGCAACAGTTTGCCGCTTTGGAACAGTTGGAAAAAGCAGGGGTCAAGCTGATTGAAGTACCGACTTCTTTTTTCTTCAACAACTCTCTTCAAGCGGCCAAAGCGATCAGCGAGCACCTACCAGACAAAACCAATCAGCTCCAACAGATGGCCAATCGCATCAAGGCTGACTCGACTGCTTTGGCCGAGAAGGTTGGCCAAATTGCTTCAGAGGAGGCTCCCAAGGTATTGTTCATCTATGCCCGTGGAGCAGGTCGTTTGATGGTGAGTGGAACGGGAACGGCTGCCGCTGCCATCATTGAAAAATCTGGTGGACAGAATGCCATTTCCTCTTTTGAAAACTATCGGGCCTTGACACCGGAAGCCTTGGTTGAGGCATCGCCGGATGTCATCCTCATGTTCACAAGTGGCCTGGCCAGTTTGGACGGTCGCGAGGGATTGGGACAAATAACAGGGATTCCCCAAACGGAGGCTTACAAAAACAACCGCATCAAAGCAATGGATGGACACTACTTGACGGCCTTTGGTCCGCGAGTGGTATCGGCGGCGACGGAGCTGGCCGATTTTCTTTACCAAGCAGAGTGAAACTCAGTTTATGTACAGCAGCAACTTGATGAAAAAATGGCGTCTTCCGCTTCTGTTTGGACTGCTTGTCTGCAGTTTGACAGGGGCCTTGTTTTTTGGAGCCTACTCGATGAGTGTGGCCGAAGTGTGTTCGGCTTTGCTGGGACAGGCGGCGAGTCAGAGCGATTTTCTCATCTGGCACATTCGACTGCCACGCGTCCTCCTGGCTGCCTTCAGCGGTGCGGGGCTGGCCATTTCGGGAGCTGCCATCCAAGGACTTTTTCGCAATCCGTTGGCCGACCAAGGCTTGATTGGGGTGACAAGTGGCGCGATGCTGTTTGCGGTGCTTTCCATTGTTTTCATGGGCAGTTTGCTGGTAGAATTTTCGGAGTGGATACAGCAGGGCATCGTTGTCGTATTTGCCTTCGTGGGTGGTTTGATCACCACCTATTTGGTATACTGGCTGTCCCGTCGAGATGGAAAGACCTATGTCATGCAAATGTTGCTGGCAGGCATTGCCGTTTCTGCCTTTGCAGCGGCGATCACTGGTGCCTTGATTTACTTGTCAGATGACCAGCAATTGCGCGACATTACCTTTTGGAGTTTGGGCAGCTTCAGCAGTTCCAATTGGATACAGGTGGCCATTGTTGTGCCCATCGTGACCTTTGGAATTGTGGCTTTGTGCCGCTATGCCCGTGCGTTGAATGCGATGTTGTTGGGAGAGATGGAGGCGATGTACTTGGGCATTCGCGTAGAGAAAGTCAAATTTGGAATCATTTCACTGACAGCCCTTATCGTTGGCGTTTGTATTGCCATGAGCGGCATGATTGGGTTTGTCGGATTGGTTATACCTCATTTTTTGCGCCTGCTGAACGGAACGGATTATCGTCATTTGCTAATCCATTCTGCCTTGGCAGGTGCTGTTTTTATGATTTTTGCCGACACGATGGCAAGGACCATCATTGCACCAGCTGAGTTGCCCATTGGGATATTGACAGCGATGGTTGGTGCGCCATTTTTCATTTGGTTGATGGTGCGAAGCCAGAGAGAACGGATGCATTTATGATTGAGGCAGTCAACATATCGGTGCGCAAGCAAAACAAGACCTTGCTGGAGGATGTGTCTTTTCGGGTGGTTCCAGGAAAGGTCACTGTCGTGATTGGGCAAAATGGAGCGGGGAAGTCGACCCTCTTGGAGTGTTTGAGTGGGAAGAACAACTTGTCCAAGGGGCACATCCTATGGGATGGGCAAGCCATGAAGCAGTTGAGCATGAATGAGTTGGCCACACGGCGTGCAGTCTTGGCACAAAGTCATCAGTTGGCTTTTCCCATTCGAGTGGAAGAACTTGTAGAAATGGGCAGTTACATCACGACAGACCCCATTTCGTCTCAGAAATTGGAGCAGTTGATTTCCCATGCCTTGGCGGAAGTGGAGATGACGGCTTTTCGAGGGCGATCCTTTAACTCCCTTTCGGGGGGGGAACAAAAGAGGGTGCTCTTGGCCAAGTGCATTGTACAATTGAACTGTTGCCACTGGGCAGACATTGACAAATATTTGTTGCTGGACGAACCGAGTGCCAGTCTGGATTTGCAGCAACAGTACAAATTGGTAGATCTCCTAAAGCAGTTTGTGCGACGAAGAAACATCGGTTTGTTGGCTGTGCTGCACGACCTCAATCTCGCTGCTTACTTTGCCGATGAGATTCTGATTTTGCAAAAAGGGCGACAGCTTGCCATCGGGAGTCCGCAAGAAGTGCTGACGCCAGACATTCTTCGCCAGTCCATGGGCATTGAGGCCCTCGTTGGTTCTCATCCAGTCTACGACTGTTTGCAAATCACTCCTTATCACCTGCCCAATCCTGTAAAAAAAAAGCTAAGCAAACGATCAATACAAAATTCATCAGAGTATGACAACCACAACCAGTTTAAGAAAAAAGGTGGCCGAATTGAAGTCGACCGAGCCTAAGCTGCGCCAGCGCGATGTGGCCCAGCGTTTGGGGATCAGTGAAGCTGAACTTCTCTCTCTCAATGTGGGAGGCAATGTCACTCGCCTAAAGGGGGATTGGAAAAACCTTCTCTCTTCGCTGTCCAAAATGGGCTACATCATGGCCTTGACCCGCAATGAGCACTGTGTACACGAGCGCAAAGGCATCTACGACAATGTTACTTTTTACAAGGGTGCCCACAACATGGGAGTGGCTGTCAATCCAGATATAGATCTCCGCTTTTTCATGAACGAATGGAAATATGGTTTGGCGGTGATCATGGACCGGGGAAATCATGGGAAGTTGCATTCCTTCCAGTTTTTCAACAAAAGAGGAGAAGCCGTCCACAAGGTGTTTTCCACTCCAAAGTCTGACATTGAGGCGTATCACTTGTTGGTCAAATTGTACAAAGATGATGAGCAGCAGCCCATTACGGGGGTTGATCGAACACCCATCGAAGCAAAGGTGCCCAAGCCAGATGCCTCCATTGATGTGCCTGGCTTTCAACAGGAGTGGCGCGATTTGAAAGATACTCATGACTTTTTTGGCTTGGTTCGCAGATACGAGCTGACGCGCATTCAAAGCTTCCGCCTGGCACCAGAAGGATTCACGCAAAAGGTCGACAACCATGCTGTTGTTCGCATCTTGGAGGCTGCCGCCCGGCAAAAGCTCCCCATTATGTGTTTTGTCCACAGCAAAGGTTGCATCCAAATCCACACAGGGGAAGTCAAGCATCTCAAACAAATGGGTGATTGGTACAACGTGCTTGATCCTGCCTTCAATTTGCATTTGCGAATGGACCGGGTGGCACAAACCTGGGTGGTAGAAAAGCCCACTACAGACGGCATTGTCACCAGCCTTGAGCTGTTCGATGCCAATGGTGAATTGATTGTCTACTTCTTTGGTGCCCGCAAACCGGGCAAGCCAGAATTGGAAGGTTGGCGAGAAATCATCCGTAAACAAGCAAAAAATCCAGTGATCTCGGAATAAAACACGATGCTATGTCTTCTATGATTGCACCTTTTGGTGGCCGCGTGATGCATGCGTTGGCCAAGGCCCTGTTTGTGTTTCTGCCACTGGGCTTGGCATTCACCACATCTCACGCTCAGACGGAACCACCCGCTGGTGTCGACCCCGACTTGTGGGAAGTAGACTTGGACAACATCGTCGTCACGGCTCAATATGCCCCCACAGATTCCCGCTCGGCCATCCACCAGGTGAAGACAGTCACTGCCAAAGAGATTCGGCAACAGGGCTACAACAATTTGTCTGAGGTATTGACACAGCAATTGAACATCCGGGTGAGTACTGATCCCATTTTGGGGAATGGACTCAGCATCCAAGGCATCAGTGGTCAAAATGTGCAAATTCTCATCGATGGGGTCCCTGTCATTGGCAGGGTAGGAGGCAATGTAGACTTGTCGCAAATCAACCTGCAGAATGTAGAGCGCATAGAGATTGTCGAAGGAGCCATGTCGGCCCAGTACGGCAGCAACGCATCGGGTGGTGTGGTCAACATCATCACAAAAAAATCGCAACTCAAAACCCTGCGGTTTGAGACGGAGCACCAATACGAGGACATTGGGATCAGAAGACACAATTACACTGGGGGGATCAACATCAAGGATCGCCTGTATGCCTCGGCCACAGTGAGTACCTACAATGCACAATTTGCTGAGACAGACAGCATGCGGATTTTTGAAGCCCAGGAATTGGCTTCCGGTGGTCAGATTCGCACGAGAAAAGTGCCTTGGAATCCAAAAGAGCAACTCGGAATGGAGGGTATGTTGCGCTACCGCTTCAACGATTCCATGGAGATCAACTACCAGTACAGAGATTTTGATGAGACGCTGACGCTTTATGGCGAGAGGCGTCGGCCAAGATTTCGTCCTTATGCCATTGACAATGAGTTTTTGACAAGGCGGAGAGATCACCGCTTGGCTTTGGAAGGGTATTTGGGCAGTCGGTTTTATCTCAAAAGTACGACCGCGTTCAATGATTATGACCGCATCAACAGGGTATCTCGTTTGGATTTTGAGGCAGATACCACCAGCATTTTGGAAGCAGAAGGGGATACGGCCACCTTCACCGCCTTTTTGCACCGAACCGTTTTGAGCTCCATCAACAATTCTTTTCTCAATTGGCAATTGGGAGTTGAATGGTTGGGGGAAACGGGCTCTGGCGATCGCATCGTAGATTCTACCCACAATCCGATCAATGAAGTCGCCCTGAGCAATTATGCGCTTTGGGCCGGTATACAAGTTGAGCCTTTTGAAAAAATGCGCATCATGGCCAATTTGCGCTATGGCTACAATACCAAATACGACCATCCGTTGATTCCGTCACTGCATATGGATTGGCGTCCGTACCGCGACTGGCAGTTCAAGTTCAGCTATGCCCAAGGATTTCGGGCACCGACCTTGAAGGAGTTGCATTTTCGCTTCATCGACATCAACCACTACATCATTGGAAATCCCAACCTTCGCCCGGAAGTTTCTCACAATCTTTCTTTGTGGGGACAGTACGAGGGGCGCTATGTTGAGGATCAGGTATTCACAGCGGAGGCCAAACTGTTTTACAACAACATCCGGGAGCGGATTGTCTTGACGGAGTTTGAAACGGCTCGCTACAACTATCAAAACATATCTGATTTTCAAACCCACGGTCTCAATCTTCAACTGAGTTACAGATGGGCCAATGAGTTTTTTGTTCGATCTGGGTTTGCTTATACGCGCCTGTACAATTTCTGGTCGGAAGAGGCCAGTGTGAAGAAATTCATTGGCTTGCCGGAGATGCAGAGCGAGCTGCAAATCACCCTGCCTGGTGTCAATACCCAATTCTCTGTCAACCACCGGCTCATTGGCCGCCAGATTCGCTTTTTTGAGTCGAGTGATGGAGAGGTTGAAGAAGGGTTCATTGGGGCCTATCAATTGGTCAATGTCACAACGACCCACAACTTTTGGAAGGGTCGCATCCAGTTGGGATTGGGGATCAAGAACCTATTTGACACTGAAACGGTCCCCTTGCTCGGCCAAAGCGGAGGTGCCCACAGTGGTGGAGGCGACAATCTACTGCTGGGGTGGGGGCGCACCTATTTTGCTCGGCTCCGCGTGAGCTTGCCATAGGCCATCCGTCTGTCGCACAGCATGTTGGAAAATTTGATGAGGCATTAAGTGAAAAAGATTCGAGAAAATTGTGTATTTTCAAAGGCTTTTGACTGCCGATGTAGGCAAGTTTGAAAATACCACATTGCAATGACTCCATTCATCATCCCCGATCAGCTCTCCTCTGCTGAGACAGCAGACAGCAAAAAAATTGGTTTCATCGAATACCAAAGCCAAGGCGACGCGCGGCGCCATCAAATCCTTTTCAGTCAGAACGTCTTCAGTTTTCTCATCAGCGGGCGCAAGTACATCCATCAGGAGCAGGAACCCATTTCTTTTGGAGAGTCTCATTTTGCCATTTTGCGGGCGGGTCGTTGTTTGATGACAGAGGTATCTTCCATTGGCGATTATCGGAGTCATTTGTTGTTTTTCAGCGATGAGGTATTGATGCAATTCAAAGAGGAGCATACTGATCTTCTTTCCAAGGCTACGCAAAAAAGCTCAACCACCCTTGTCCTGCCACATGATGCCTACACGCGCACCTACCGCCATTCCCTGGGCTTGCTGTCCCGCTACCATCGACTGACGCCGGCACTGAAGCGTTCCAAGCTGGATGAGATCTTGCTGTATTTGCTGGACAAATTTCCCACCCAGCTGGCCAATCTACTGGCTGATCTTCACCCAGGTCCAGAGCAGGCCTTTCGTCAGATTGTCGAAAACAACAAGCATTCTCAGCTCAGCATCAAGGAGTTGGCCTTTTTGTGTCACATGAGTGTGTCTACGTTCAAACGACATTTTCAACGCTACTACGGCATGGCCCCTTACAAGTGGATGCTGCAGGAGCGCATGAAATTGGCTGCCCAGCTCCTTCGGCAGCACAAGTCTCCCATGGAAATCTATGCCGACATGGGCTACGATACCTATTCCAATTTTGCCAAGGCATTCAAGCAATACCACCGGACCAGTCCCCGAAAATTTCAGTCCATGACCCAACAGGAACAGCAAATGGACGTTTGGAAGTAGTGCGACCCCGGCCACAGTTCTGATCTTTGTAGCGAATCAAAAACAAATCAACATGCTACAAAAATCAATTCATCTATTTGCCTTCCTGTTGTTGAGCCTGGGTACAAGTGCCCAGACCTTTACCCTCAAGAGCGCCGATGTTGGTGGTCAGGCCAGCATGCGGGAGGTGTTCAATGGTTTTGGCTGCACGGGCGAGAATGTCTCCCCCCAGCTCAGTTGGGAAAATGCTCCGGAGGGCACCAAAAGTTTTGCGGTCACCATGTACGATCCCGATGCGCCAACGGGCAGTGGTTGGTGGCATTGGTTGGTGTTTGACATTCCGGCAGATGCCACCGAGTTGGTGACGGGTGCGGGGAGCAAGGATGGGAAGTTGTTGCCCGCGGGTGCCATTCAGGTCAATACGGACTATGGGGTGCCGGGATATGGAGGGCCTTGTCCGCCGGAGGGACATGGGCTGCATACCTACATTTTGACGGTCTATGCGTTGCCGACGGAGAAGTTGGGTTTGGATGCCTCGGCGGGGGCGGCAGTTGTGGGGTATTATTTGAATGGGCAGGCGTTGGGCAAGGCGTCGGTGGTGATGTATTATGGGCGATGAGGGAGTTAAAAAATGGAGTTTAGGAGGGATTCGAAAGTTTCCTTCTTTGCTCCTCATGTCCTAGTCTTTTTTGTGTAAAGGGTTAATCGACTTGAAATGGAAGACAATGTGAATATTAAGACAAGTCCTTAAAATTGGATGGGTAGCTTGTAAGAATTTTCTTGATGGGTTCTTTTTGAATGTAATTTAAAAATTTTTCTACTAGCTTTCTTTTTTCAAACTCATATGTATTTTCACTTATTGTTTCTTTATGATTTTCCTTATCCAATTGATTAAGTCTTCGTATTGCCATTGTGATGTAACTTAAACTTTCCTCACTATTTTGTTCTTTAGACATGATCTTTTCGAATTTTTCGAATGCTGTTTTGATTTGATTTATTTTTATCAATTTGATAAGCTCTGAAAAGATGGTTGAAGGTGTGCCATTGTCTTGCAACCTGCTTTTAATTTTTATGGCCATTTTGAAAATATTATTCCATTCTGTAGAGTCATAATCACTTTTCGAAACAATCGATATAACAGCAGGTGAATTTTCTTCTTCTTCAAGTGAGGTGTACCCCATTTTTCGACAGAATCGAGTTCAGATTTAGGTCTTATATTAGAAAATGTTGACATGGGAGTGAA
>JBCBOS010000039.1:0-56957 GCA_039821145.1 Bacteroidota bacterium
TCCTCTATTTGGCTGACCACTTTATCATTGCTAACCCACTGACCAGATACTTTCTTGGTATGGGTGCTCTTCGCCTTACCCCGCCGAGTACCATCGCCACTCGATTGATAGTAATAAGAACTCGATGCGATGCCTACTACTGACAATACTCGACTAACTGCATGACCCTCAGAGATGAAAGATTCTGCTATCATTTGACGATCTGACTTGCTTAACGACTTTTTTTTAGCATCTCAGCTTGGATGCGGAGCTGTAACTCCTTATCTGCTACAATAGCCTTGAGAGCCTTGTTCTCACGCTCCAATCGCAACAGTTCAGGATCTTTGTGTGCTTGGCTTTTGCGCTTGTTCTCCAAACCTGCAACCCCTTGAGATTCATATTTATCGCGCCATTTGTACAAGGTGGTTTGGGATAACCCATATTCCCGGATCGTCCTGTTCAAGCCATTTTGCTTGTAATATTCCAAAATCTCAAGCTTCTCCGAAGCCTGCCAATGTCTTTTTGTCTTACTCATCTTTTAAGGTAATACTAATTTTTCGAGTTCTAATAACTCTCCAGTTATTTAGGGGGCTAGTAGGATATACTCCCTCCTGAATCCGATTGCCATTCTCGTAATACCACACACACCTCCCATCCATCACATCCGGAGATACAGACAACAAGCGCCCCTCAAACTGCAAAGCCCCTCCAATGTAATGATCCCGTACCACCCCCTCCGGTCGACCATCCGTTCCATAAGTGATCTGCCGATAATACAAAGCCTCCGCCTCTTGACAAGGCTTCCAATCCCCATCAAAGTATTCTGTGCTCTGCGCCTGGGTCAAGTTTTGACAGAGGAGAATGGCCAATAACAATTGCAAAAATTTGTTCATGATCTTGTCGTTTTGTACTGGCCAAAAAGAACGTGAAAATTGCCGAAGACTGCATCAGCAGATATGATGATTCCTCCCTACTACATACTGTTGATTTTGCCATTTGGGCGTGACTGGCGTTGCTTTTCTTTGTAAGTTGATGGCATAAATGAATGCCACTTGTGAAAAAAGGACAACTGCATCGACAGCTGACGCCCAAAGCAATTTTCCTGGATTTTGAGTTCAGTCCAATCAGGCATTTGCCCTCGCTGGGTATCTCCTTTCTCCAATTGGCCAAAGTGCGACAGGAAGTTTTCGATCAATGCCTTTCGGGTGGCTTGGCTGTCTGTCAATACGCAGGCGTCCACCGCATAGCCCATTTCTTTGCCATGCTCTCGCAGGTATTCCAGGAAGGCAGTGGCATCGTTTCGGCAGCCATTCAAGTTGTGATCGGGTACGGTATATTTGTTGATCGCAATGATCAATGCCAAGAGTTTTTTTGCTTTTTCATAGGTTGGTACAATGGTTCTGCCAGGAAGACAGGGAGCACCTTACCCTCCAATAGAGGGTCAAAAATTGTCGTTCAAGAATTCGGGGAGAAGGACTGCTGTTTTTTTTACAAGGATATGTATTCCATTTCGTTAGAGTTTTTTATACCAAAAATTTGATCCAACTGATCGGATCAATTCATTTTTCTACAAAGATGTCAGATTTTGGACGGCGGCGAATCATAACAAATTACGGAATTGAAATCAGTATATTTGGGTAGAGGGAGAGAAAATTCTGTTTTGCTCCCCCTCACAACCGCCCTCGCACCCCATTCTTCGACTTGTTCTTCCGCTTGCTCACCTCCCCCCGATTGCTGAAATTGTACGATACCCAAAAAGTAATCGTCCGCGTCAATGGCTTGACCGAGGCAGTTGTGCGGAAGTTGGGGAAGACGCGTTCGTTGTCATACACAAGGGTGTTGAAGGCGTCGCGGAGGTGGAGACGGGTGATGAGGGTTTTGCCGAAAAAGGTTTTTTGCAGAACGATGTCGGCCGCATAGCGCCTGGCAGCTACGTAAAAGGCGTCTTCGTGGGGGCTGACGTAATAGCCGGATAGATCGATGCTGACGGTTTTTCCAAGCTTGAAGTTGTTGAAAACATTGATGCGGGCGGTGGTGCGTTGGAAGCTTTCCTGGCCTTCTTCGTCGATGAATTTGCGGTGGTACAGCCCGCCGGAGATCTTGAGGTACCACCACTTGTACAGATTGCCAAAACGGTTGTAGTCCAGACCGAATTGGACCTGGGCGCCGGCATTGAATTTTTTGTAAAAGGCCACGTCTCCCTCCAGAAAGTAAATGCCGTTGATGACTTCATTGGTGCGGTTGTAGTAGGCGATGATCGACTGCTTGGAGGCATTGTAGCCGACTTCCCATTTGTTGACGTACTCGGGTTGCAAGTCGGGATTGCCCAGTTCGAAGCGGAAGTCGTTGATCTTGCGGATGTTGTTGTTCAACAGGTTGAAGGAGGGGCGGCGCATGCGACGGGAGTAGCTGACAAAGAGGGAGTGCTTGGCATGGAGGTCGCGGGAGTAGTAGAGAGAGGGAAACCAGTCGGTGTAGTTTTGGAGGACGGGGGGAACGGATTCGATGAGGTCGATTCTTTCCAGATCGGTATTTTCAACCCGCAATCCGAGCTTGACAAAGTTTTTCTCCCGAAAGCTGAAGCCGACAGAGCTGTAGGCTGCCAGGATTTGTTCTTGGTAGACAAAGGCCGTTGTGCGGTCTTCTATGTTTTTCCAGACATTGTCAGAAAACAGTTCCGAGCGGAGGGCATTGGTCCGGTCGGTATAGGTGTATTTGATGCCACTCTCCCATTTGAGAGAGCTCCCAAATTGTTTGGTCAGATCGCTTTGGAGGGAAAAAATCTCGGTTTTAGAGTCGGTTTGGTTGCGCTCGGTATTGTCTTCATAGAGACCGATTTGGTAAAAGGAAATGGCATCGTTGCTTCGGTCATAGTCCTGCTGGGCGTAGTCTACAAATACCTTGAGGGAACTGCCCAAGGTGTCCAATTGCCAACTGTAGTTGGTGGTGGCATTGAAAAGTTGTCGGTCGGTATTGTCTTTGAACAAGGTGGTGCCTCTGTCCAAGAGGTTGCCTTCGTTGCGCATGCGGACGTCACTGTCGTTGTCGCGTTGGTGGCCAGCAAAAGAACCAAATACCTCTGCGCCAATGATGTGCTTTTTGTGCGGCTCAATGACAAAGCCGAGTTTGTAGTTGTGGCGCTGAAGGGTGTCAAGGCTGAAGCGGTTTGTGCTCAGGATGTTCGAGCTGTTGTTGTAGGTGATGTCAGAGTCCATTGCGGACGAGCTGAAGTCCAAGGTGTAGTTGTATGCCCCGTAGACATTCCACTTTTCCAAGCCATAATTGAAGTCTCCCCCACCATACAATCTGTAGTAATCCTCTCCCCTATACATGGCATAAGACTTGAGATTGCCGCTGATGCCAATGGGTTTCTTGTTGAGGGTAATGTTGATGATGCCACCAGAACTTTCGGCATTGACATTGGCGGAAATGCTGGTTTGGACCTCTATGCTTTTGATGTCTTCTGAGCGAAGTGCCCGCAAGTAACTGGCCAACTGTTCTCCCGACAGGTTGGTCATCCGACCGTTGATCATCACCGTCGCTGCCTCATTGCGCATCAAAATGGCCCCTCCCCCATCCAACCAGATGTTTGGCGTGTGCTGCAAAACCTCCATCCCATCATAGCCCAACTTCAAAGGACTGCTCTGGACATTGAAGATGAGCTTGTCCCCCTTGCGCTCCACGATGGGACGATTTGCCCTGACCACCACCTCACTCAAAGTCTCCGAGGAAGGACGAAGCACAATGATTCCCAGCGAAATGACCTGCTGCTGCACATCAATGGTATCCCTCTGGTCGGCATAGCCTACAAAACTGGTGAGCAACAAATATTGCCCCTTCGCAACACCCGCCAACTGAAATGCTCCCACCTCATCGGTAATGCTGCCCTGCACCAACTCCTCATTCTCCAGAGCCAGTAGAGCAACATTGGCATAAGCAATGGGCTGAGAATCCTCATCTTGTACCCTCCCTGTGATGGTCCCTTGGGCACTTGCCCACTGCCAGCACAGGCACAACAATAAACCGACGAAAAACAACTTTGGATTTTGGCGATGGATCATAGCTTGTCAATTGCAAGAATGGGCAATCGCCTTGTACAGATGACACAGGCGCGCTCAGCAGCAATATACGCTCTACACCAAGTTGTTCAACGTTTTTAACTGTTAAATTATTGAAATTGGGGGGGAATCCAATTTCGCCAACAAAATATATTTGAAACCATTACCTGGGATTCCATCAACCATCTCCAAGTATTTGACCCAATACAGAACCACACTGCATAGGAGCATTGGTAGGCCATTGTTGCAAACTAGGATTTTTCCAATCTTTCGAAAACGTATCGTAAAACAGTTGGTTGTCTTCACTGCCTGAAATCAGGACGCCCAACTCTCGGTTGTAGTTGAGTGAATTTTTGGAAATCTGAACATTGACTCCCGTGCCAGCAGCCTTGGCAATGGCACTCACCAATTCGCTGTCGTTCATCTCCTCGTTGTAAATGGAATCTAAGGTCCGAATGGCAAAGAAGGGCAACGATCATCTGAAAAAATGGTTGCCCATTCCTCCGAAACATTGCGCCCAACTTTGCACACATTCAGAAGTCGTCGGTTCCGATGTGACAGACTCAAAGCTATTTTCCTACAACAAACTTCCCCCCTACTCTCTCCGCTCCCACTTGCAAGCGATAAAAGTACACCCCTGCTGACCAACCGTCCTCTGCCCGAGTAGAAAACATCCACTCACTCTGCCCTGCCGGCATGACAGACTTTTCCTCCCAAAACACCAAGCGCCCAAAGCTGTCATACACCTCAAGCTGAGCTGCCGACGGGCTGGGCAATACCAAGGGAATGTGCAATTGATCGACAACTGGATTGGGATAGGCAGGCAACAACTGAAGTTGGTTTTTAGCAACGGTCTGGATAGTTGCAGGAGCCTTTCGCAAGTCGATGGAAGGGATGTACATCCGACCGATGTAGTTGGCTGGAGCCGTGTTGAGAAAATGAAAATTTCCTCCCACATACAAGTAGTTCTGATGGACAGCCATGGCATGAGCGCTGGAAGGACCACTGAGTTTTACCCCCGCCCCCAATGCCCTCAGGGAACTGCCATCCCATTGGGCCAAACCATCAAAGTGGTAGTCAAATTTTCCGGCAATGTACAAGCGATCAGAAGCATCAATGGCCATGTCAAAAACGTAGTCTTCCAGGGTATTGCCCAACTTTGACCACTGCTGAGACAGAGGATCATAGCGGCCAATGTAGTTGTACACCTCTCCACTGATGAGCAAAAATTGCCCGCCCGCATACAGGCGTCCCTGACTGTCGAAAAGCAATTGGTTGGCAGGGCCTGTGAAGAGTTGCGCCCCGCCGAGGCTTTCCCAAGTTGTGCCATTCCAACGGGCGATGTTTTCCGAGCGATTGGAAGGATCGGGAAGGTTGATGCCACCAGAGGCATAGAGACTGCCACTGGGCGACAAGGCAATGGCGCGAACCCCTCCGACCTGATTGCCAAAACTCGACCAAGTCGATCCATTCCACCGCACAATTCCACCCGTATTCAAGCTGTATTCCACCCACTGAAAATCTCCCCCAATGTATGCCCGATCGAGGGCGTCCACTGTGATGGCTCTCACTGTGCCATCCGTTCCACTCCCCACAGAAGACCAGCTCGTCCCATCCCAAAGCGCAATCCGGCGAGCCGTCGTTCCCCCTCCCACTTCTTGAAAGGCACCTCCCACATAGAGATTTCCCTGACTGTCAGTATCCAAGGCAAATACAGTGCTGTCCACTCCTCCTCCCAGGTCGACCCAGGTGGTTCCCGTCCACTTGGCGAGGTTGCGAACGCTGTTGCCGCCTGCCATCGTAAAGTCCCCACCGATGTAGATGGTCCCATTGTCGTCTACTGCAATGGCGTGGACCGGACCGTTGGTCCCCTGATGCATGGCGGGCCAGTTGTCGATCAAGACACATTCGCAAAATTCTGAGGTGTTGCCATCTGGATCAATGGCATAGGCGCTGACGTAAGGACCTGCTTTTTCCGCACTGCCCAGAGTCGCCGAAAAGCTGTTGTCCCCATTGTTGTCGGTCAGCAGTTCAATGGAGCCGATGATGTTGTTTCCCTCTCCATAATTGAGGCCACTTGCCTGAGAATCGTTGCAGGTGGCAGAGGCAAAAAAGCGAATGTCCAAGTTGGTATGCGGTGTACTGTTGATGCTTCCGGTCACTTTGATTTTTCCGTCCGCTGTCAGAAAGGCATCGGTCAGGATGGGGAAGTTTTGTCGGCCATTGGGACCGCCATCTACATCCTGATAATCGTTGGGAGTCACCCCGTCATTTCCCAAATCAATGCCAAGCCCTCCGTTGTTGTCAATGGAATTGTGGAACAGATCATTGCCCCAGGAATTGCCACTGATGTTGATGCCTGTATTGTGGTTGTTTTTGATGACATTTCTGTGAAGCTTGTTGTTGCGGGCCGTTCCCAGGAGGGAAATTCCGTCGGTGTTGGGCAGTGCGTGTTGTCCATCTGCACTCTGACCAATGAAGTTGCTGTGTACATAATTTTGCTCCGCGGGCAGAGAATAACTTTCTATCCTGACAGCCGATCGATTGTTGCCAATGACATTGGGATTGTTGTGGTCACCGACCCAGTTGGCACTGCCGCTGTAAATGCAGACGCCATCCCGGGCATTGCCCAAAATGGTTTTACCATCCGCACCGACACCGATGTAGTTGTTGAAAACATTGTTGTGATCCCCCGCATTGATGAAGATGCCATAGCCCAAATTGCCCGCAATGACATTTCGTTCTTCTGCAGATGGTCCACCGATTTCATTGTCGGAATTTCTGTTGTTCAAATAAATGGCTCGATGCAAATCGGGATGACCACTTCCGCCACCGTTGGGGAGGGGCAGCAGGCCACTGACATCCGTGCCAATGTAGCAGCCCTTGATGTGATTGCTCCCAGCAGTATTGCTGTCCAGTATGATGCCGGAGCGGCCATTGCCAGAGATCAAATTGGGGTACTGGCCTCTGTTGCCTCCGATGAGATTTCCTCCACCATAATATCCAACGAAGATGCCCGCCAAGCCATTGGGCCGGGCCTGGGTACCGCTGACGTCTGTTCCGATGTAACAATGCCCAATTTGGTTGGCCCCTCTGACCACCAAACGAATGCCATATTGGGTAAAATCATTGACCACCAGTCCCACAACCCAACTCCGCCCGGCAGAGATCACAATGCCCTCGCTGACGGTTTGCCCCCCAGACAATTCGATCATCAACTGATGTGGCCAACTGCTGACGTCTGCGCCACTTTGCGTCAGGCCATTGATGTAAATGGGAGAAGTGATCACAGGCAAGGTGCTGTTGAGTAAAATGCGATGCGGCCCATTCCCAGGGATGAGAAAGCGGATGGTATCCGGGAAAATGCTCTGGTGGGTATTGGACTCGATGATGGCCTGCCGGAGCGAACCAGGGCCGCTGTCCAGGGTATTGTTGACGGTGTAAATGAGCTGAGCGAATGCCGTTTGACCAATCAAAAAAAAGACAAACAACAAGAGGAAGCGAAATCGGTAATTCATAATTATGGTGATTGAGTTTTTCACCAAAACTAGGGATAAATGGGAAGGATTGACAACCTCTTTCCGATGGGCTTTTGGACGATTTTCAGAATTCCTCCCCAAAATCACACCCACACAATCCTCTGATTTACAGACAAATAAGAGTTGACTCAAATGAAAACCACAAGTAAAAAAACAGGATTTTCAACTGCACAAATCCCAAATCTACTCCTGAAAAATCAATAGATTTATCGTGCAAAGTTTTCTCCTCAAAAAACAAAACCAAATGAACAACTTCTTCAAAATCTCATTTGTCCGCCTGTTCTTTGCTCTCCTCCTCATTGGGCAATTTTCCTGTAGCAGTGAAGACGACGGCTTTTCGATCAGCAGCAACGAAGACACGGCCATTCCAAACGAATTGACCTACTACCAAATCACCATCCAGGGAACGACCTGGGGAAGTTTTCAACGAGAGGCTTGCTTATTTGTCGGGCCGGGGGTTCGCAATGCAAGCAGCTTTGGCAATGGGCCCAATGCCAGAGAGGTAGGCATTGTATCGGGCAGTCCGGCAGCCAGACAAGAACGAGGTGCCATGTGGCTGTTCACCAATTCCAAAACCTGTGGGCAGGCTGCCACTGGCTGCAATTCCACCATCAGAAATGCTGCGCTCGACATTGCCTATGTCACGGTCAGTGAACGAAACCGCCGCATCAGCATCCGCCTGGATGGGCAATTGTACAACAATACAGCAGCGGGGGCCATTTTGAATACCAATTTTTTCAATCACTTTACTGCCAATTCCGGCTTGACGGCCAGCATCTACCGCATTGTCACTGGCGAGATGGAGTTGACATTTTCGGAAGATGGTCGGTCTGTCAGTGGGACCATCGACATGCGTGGCAACAATTTCGCAGGCTCCGGTACCGCTCCCTATGTGGCTCGCTTCAGTGGCCGCCGGGCATCCCTCTCCGCCGCCTCTTGCAGATGATCTCTACAGGCGGGCCGGGCGCCAAGCAATAAGTTGCGACAAGACACCTCCCAATGGCATGTCCGCAGGAATGTCTTTGCGGGTGGGAGCACCCCGGCGGTAAAACTCAATGCGGTGAACATTGTCTTTGCGAGTGGCTGTTGTCAATTCGGAAATCTCTTCCGGCTCCGAGACCAATGTTCCATTTACCTTGTAAATCACATCCCCCACCTGAAAGCCTGCCTGCTGAAATGCTCCGACAGAAAGGATCTTGACAATCATGACCCCTACACTGCCCTCGTACAAATTGGGAATGTCCATGCGCTCCAAAGATTTTTCCACATAGGTGCGCTGTAATTGGCTGAGCGACTTGTCCTGCAGAATTTTTTGCAAATAATACACAATGGCGGCCTCATCTGAAGAGATGAACGAATCAAAGACCAAATCCATGAGGGTATCAACATTGGTTTCGGTTGATCGAAGGGTCCTATTGGACAAGGAAAAAAACTCTGCATCGGTCAAAGAGTCTGGCGGCTGGCCTGCCATGGTCCGGATGCGTTTCAAGTAGGTGTTGTTGATTTTTCGATTGATGCGGCGGTCGGCATTTTGCGTTCCCATTTGCAATACCTTCTCGGGAGGAATGATGTAACCAACTCGGTCCAGGGAGTCCAGCAGGCTGTCAATCTCTGGCAACAAGCTTTCCAAATCTGGTGGCATGGTATCCCCCAATGGCATGGGCTGGCTGATCGGAAGGGGGATGCCCGATTGATTGCTCAATAACTGCAGCTTTTCTTTTTGAAGCTTGCCCAATTCCTCATTGAGTTGACGATACATTCCAGCATACGTCTGGGCCGACACCTCAAATTTTCCCCTTTTCATGGCCCTGGTGAATCGATAAACATCCGTTTCGCTCTCTGTCAAAGCAGGCATGAGGGAGTTTCCAGCTTGTCCCAAGGCAATTCTGGCATCGGTGATTTTGAGGGCGTGGGTTTGTTTGCTTTCCGCAAAAAATTTGTCGCTGTTTCGAGGATACTTGTACAGTTGACTGAGTTGTGTCAGCAGAGTCGATATGCTTTGCCGAACCTCTTCGAGTTGGGTGTAGGCTTTGAGGAAAGCCTTTGCCTTGTCCTTGTCTATGATCCGGTTTTTGTGGGCGTCGAAGGTGGCCGTGTTCAGCGGGTATTCATTGTACATGTGCTGTAGGTCCTGTTGGTAGGACTGATAATATTTTTGCACTTGCTTTCTGTATTCAAGCTCGTTGGGGTACAATTTGCTTTTGCCTTCCAAATAAGGATCGGGAGTTTGTGTTTCCATCAGCTTGAGAAAGCTTGCCATCTGGTTCAGGTCTTCCAAGGCTTTTTCCTTGACAATGTCTACGGCCGCTTCGTTGTCTTTGGCCGCATCAAAAATGCCCGTCGCCGACGTGATGACGCCTCCCCCAATGATGGCCAGGGCAATGAAAAAACCATATCGCAAAATGAGCTGCAGGATGTTATGCCCTTGTTTTTGTTCCAAGGGAGGAATGAGATGGGAACGGATGATGAGGCGGTGAATGCTCAATACCCCCAACAAAACCAAGCCACCGATCAAAAGCGGATTGGTGACAATGGCCTCTAAATCGACATGGGCAAAATACAACAACACGGCCACCAGCAGCCAACTCACTTGCCAATAGGAAGACCGCCTTGTCTGCTCCGACCCTCCGCTGGATGCTTGCTTTTCCTTCAAATCGTACTCGCCCAATTTTTCCAATAAGTCGGCCTTGGATTGATGGCCCAAGTAAACGGCAAACAGCTCTTGGGTGCGACTCTGAGCCGTCGGCTTTTTATCGGACTGAAAGAGCCTGCGGAAGGTTGTGTTGTCGATGTTTTTCCACTTTTGGGGTTTGGCGCCGGAAAGACTTCTCCGATAAGGTATCCCCTCGCGAAACATCATCTGGCATTTGTCTGCCTTTTGAGGATCGTTGCGACAAAGCTCGACCAAGCTGTTTTCCATCCTGTCCAAAAAAGTAGAAATATCGGCTTCTTTCCAATCCTTGGGATCGCCCTGCCCAAGTCGTTTGGTGATTTCGCTGCGAATCAGCTCCCAGTAATCTGTCATGGTACAAACATTAGGTGATTGAATCTACAATGCACTGGTTTTGAATGCCTTTGCAAAAGAATACCTGCGTTTTGCAGGCCTTTGCAAAGGTTTTGCTCTGTTGGACGCTCTCTTTTCTCCCCTTCTTTGTACTGATCAATTGATCGATCCACGGTACCATCACAACATTTCAGAAGAGGCCCTTCATTCACTCAATTCAATTTGTGTATTATGAAGTATTTCATTTGTTTTCTGATCTTTTTCAGCTGCCCCCAAGGCATTCACTGTGCTCCCCAGTCGATCATCATTCAGGACGAAGTCATGCTGCGAGTCGATACCGAAGACCCTGGCAACACCATCCAGCTCATTCAGCTATTCGACGAGCAAAACAACTGCGTTTTGTCCCATGCCGGATGCCAGCAATCCGTCTGCAAGCTCAATCTGAGTGCGCTTCCCGGCGGTTCGTACCAGGTGATTGTCGCTACCTCCACGGGGGCAGTACTGTCCAATACGGTTTGCCTACAGTAGAAATGGAAATGTAGTCTTTCTACCAAAGGCGATTTGCGCAGGCGGTCTGTTCCATCTCATGGGTTTTTGTACCCGGCGGATGCCAACAGGCCGCCTTTTTGATCAGGCATTTGTGCGCTGAGCCACATCCAATCTAGGATGTAAATCTGTCCCCGAAGGTCCTCCACATCTACCGCTTTTCCTTTGGCCAACTTTGCCAGTGCTTGGAGGAAGCGAGTCAATTTCTCCTTTCTGTCATCGGGAATCCAATCTTGTCGTTGAAGGAAAGACTTCCTACCCTTCAGGTTTGACTCAAATGCCGAGTGTCGGTACTTGCCATTTGTCAGCTTGTGAAAATCCAGTTTCAACTCCAAATGCCGCTGAGCCAATTTGTGGTAGCGATCCCGAAAAGAAAACTGCCCCAGGAGTTGCTCACATTTTTTGTGCTCTCCCTTGTAAAAAAGCAGGGAGGCCTTTGACAAACACACCAGATTTTCGTGTCCGCTCTGATCAAACAAAGACTGCCAGCGATCGATGAACGACTCACACCAAGGGATGTCTCCAGCGATGATGCCCATGTTGACAGCATTTCGAAAACTGGCCGGATTGGGCTTGCCAACCGTCAGTACCCAAGCCTGCTGTCCGATGGCTTCGATGTGGTTCAGGCAATGGCGGGCAAAGTCGATCTCCCACTCATTGACTTGTTGAATGCAAAAGTTGATCAAATAGCCATGGCCTTCTGTCCAGGAAAAATCATCCAGGGCCTGTCTCTCTCGTTTCAACATCTCATCGATGCATTGGTACTGCGCCAAGGGATTCTGGCCTGTCAGCATCTGGTGGATGTGGTAGTACAATTGCATTTTGATCGTAGGCGAATCAGCCAGCTTTTCCACCATCCACAAATCCAATTGCGGATGTTGACGGTATGCCTGGTTGAGGACGTTTTTTCGGTTGGCTCGTTCGCACAGACAACGAAGTTTTTTTTCGATGAAAAAGCAATCCAAGTCCCGCTCCATCTGATCCAAAGCCACATCTTTTTGCCGATCCATGGCCCTGAGTCGCACCGCTGCTTCAGAGAGCAAGTATTGGTACAATTGATCATTGGGATGTTTTTCCCTGGCCAACTTGTCCTTTTCCTTTTTGACAGTCTTGGCTTGTAGCTCTGTCAATCCCATTTCCTCCAGACAAGCAATGCCCAAAATACCCCCAGCCGGATGCTCCCGCATTTTTTGCATTTTAAGGTAGTGGACCAATGCCTTGTAAATTCGATGCTTGGCCCGATTCCACTTTTGGGCTTGGACCTCTGCATCTTCTCCGGGAACGGAAGACAAGTATTGTTCTTTGAAAAAAGCATCATCTGCTTTCTTTCGCTCTGCCACGCGGGTCAAGGCATGCAGTGCAATGTCCTGCTCCAATGCAGACAGTTGATTGCTGGACATAGATAAGAAAACTTTCAAGTCCCGCCGTCCTTTTCCCTTCGTTTTGCGAATCAGGTCAAGAAAATTGCTCATGATTTTTGCTGGATTGAGTGACGAAAATGGCAGTTTGCAGTGACTTGATTGTCAATGCTTTGACTTTCTGCTGTAAAAAAGCCTTACACAATTTATTTGAACTTGGCTCCAAAAAAATCTCTTTGTATTCTATTGAATTCAGTGGCTTGATCATCTGTTGCCAGTGGTTCTTGCAGCAAGTCTTTTGGCAGTTTGGTATTCAAAAGTAGCAAGAAATGCCACAATCAAAATCTCTGTTGTGATGTAGGCCCAACCGAGCAGAGTCACCATCTCCTTGTGGTAGATGGCCAGGCCGATGGACAGCAGGCAATAAGCAGCGTTCATGGCAGCGATGGCCGTGAGGTAGGGAGCGAGATGCTTTGGACCTTTCTGATAACAATACACATCATAGACAGCAAACAAGCAAGGACAAGCAGCCAAGACGTACAATGCCGAGCGAGGAATCCCGAATAGCCATTCCAAGTTGACCAGTACAACGCCCAGGAGAATGGCAGAGACCATTGCCCCGATGCCATCCAGCAAAAACAGTCTGAATGGATCATTGTCAGTCCATGTCAGCAATCGCCTGAGCATCACCGAAGTCCGAATCTCATTCCCAAAAAGAGGCTTGGCCGGATGGGGTCGTTCCAAGGATACTGCATGCCGGAGCTGTCGTCAAGGCCCTGGAAAGAAAGATCATCCGCATCCTGGAAGCCGATGTTTCTGAGATTGCCGTACAGTTCGATGGGCAGGTCATCGAGTCTGAAATTGTAAGCGACTTTGCAATTCAGGAGCAAGATGCGGGGGATGGTGATCACAGCGCGATTGTCTTGTGGATCATCTCCGTCTTCAGGTCGGTAATAGATTTCATTTTTGTGGGTGAAGGTTTGTTCGCCCAGCCAGTAGCCACTGATGTCTAGTTCGAGTTGTTCCTTTTTGAAAAATCGCTTGTTGAGGCCGAAGCCCATGACCAAGGCGGGGGTTGCTTCACTGTCTGCCTTTTCTGTAGCCTGCCAATGAAGGTTCTCAGTATCTGCTAGGAATCCCCTTCCGACCTGTGGAACGGCAACCTTACCCGACGGTACTGTCCTGGAATTGGGATCAGGAGAAGAACCTGCCACATTGGTGTAGGGAGAATAATTTTTCAGTTTTGTCATCTGCAAAGTAGCATGGGCATACATTCTCCAATTCGATTTCAAATTTTCATAGGTAAGATGCATGCTCGTTCCAAACTGATTGCTGCGCAGCGGAATGTTTCTAAAGCGGCTCGGAAAGATGGTTGTTCGTCCAGAATTCAGAGTGCGGGTGGTATCGATGATGTTGTCGGTAAAATTCCGGCCATTGACGTAAAATAATTCCACCTCTCCAGAAAAGACATCTTTTTCCCCAACCTGCTGGAAGCGCACACCAAGATCAACTGTGTGCAAATTGAGCAGGTCCAAGTCATCATTGCCCAATACCTCAAATAAAAATACACCTCCAAAAGGATCATAGGTTTGGTCGAAAAACAAATCTGTCAAAATGGGAGCCCGATACCCCTCGCCGTACATTCCCCGCAATACCCAAAATTTTTCGTTGGCAGGGTCTTCATTCATCTTCCAAGAGAATCCAGCTTGAGAGGAAATAAAGCTGTTGTCCGGCGCGTTGAACTTGTCAGCTCTCAGCCCTGCGATGATGTTCAATCGGCCCAGGTTGACCTCCAGTCTCGGCGTCAGTGCCAGGGTGGTCAGTTTTCGTCCTGTCATCAAACTGTCCTCATCGGGCGAGAGGATGGTGATGCTTCCGGGAGTCGTTTGATAGTTGGCCTCTCTGTAATTCACACCCAAACTCAGGCGATAATAGGCCTTGTAGGTTTTGTTGTTTTTCTTTTTGTTGCGAAAGAAATACTTTTCCTTCATCACCTCAGCAAAGACATCGGAATTATCGAAGTCGTAGGCCACATTTCCCCCAATGAACTGATCGCCTTGCAAACGGCTGGCTTGGACGTTGTAGACTACGTGATTGTCCTTTTCGATGACGGCCGTGTGGTTCCAACGGAGGTCCAAATATTCGGTAGAAGATGTATGTTGCAAAACTGGATTGATCTGATTATCAGAATAGGTTTTTTGTGCCAAGGAGCGTTCCAGTCCTGCACTGAGGCTCAAAGTATTTTTTTGCACACCATATTGATACTCGAGTAGCGAGTTGAGGGCCGTTTTGTCAAGGGCCAGCTCAGGGTCTGGAAATTCGGTCAGGTTGAGGGGCGTATCTCTCCGTGTGACCAGATCAGATTGTGAAATGAAGCCACCATCTTTATTCAAATTATCTGTCCCAAAATTGTAATACTTATCTGTGTGCCGCTGCCGCTTTTGGTAATTACCCGATAGCCTGGCAAACAATTTTTGCACAGGTTTACCATCCTTTTCTGCGGACTTAGAATTCAGCAAAAAAGAATGACCTACCGAGAGATTGGCGATGGTAGAACTCCCTGGAAGGTCGTAGTCTCCCAAATATCTGGAGGTATCGGAGCCTGCCGGAGAAAATCCATGGGTTACATTTCCCGCCACCAAAACATCGTCTACAAAGGTCTCCTTGGTGGTGATGATATTGATAACACCAGAGGCTGCATTGGGTCCATACATCACGGAAGCGGCTCCTTTGATGAGGTCAATTTGTTGTATGTCTTCGACACCGATGGGTAAACTTTCATAAAACGTTCCACCTGAAAAATAACTATAGACAGGTCGGCCATCTATCATGACCAGCGTGGTGGTATTGGTTGACAAAGTAAAGGTGCCACCTGGCGGAACATTGTCCAGTCCTCTGATGTGGACATCGAAATTGCCATTGGTTTGTTCTCTTACAATCACACCAGGAATCAGCCGTAAGGCTTCGGGGATGTTGTTGCAGCCAGCGGCTAGGATTTGCTCCCGGTCTATCACGGAAATGGAGTTGGGAAGATAGAATAGTGTATCCCTACGTCGGGTGGCAGATGTGGAGAATATGGCCCTTGCCTTTTCCTCTAAATTCAGCAAGTAAAACTTCCCCTTTTTCTTCAGTCGATTCCAATCTCTTTTTTGCTTGGAAGGGATGGTGAAGTCATCACTATTGGAAAGCTCGTTAATGTCATTGACTGGCTCGATGTAAAAGATGTTGTCATAGGTTTCGTTGATTGGTTTCCAGGATATTTTTTTGATGTCCAGTTTGAGTCCATCATTGGTGATCTTGATCAATCCATTGCCTGCAGTAATTATGTAGCGATAAGTGGTATCGGAATTGCCATCCCCCAATTTTACTTGTAAGGAAACAAGGACAGAATCCTTGAAGATGGAAGATGTATTTTTCTGGTAGGGAACGACGACGATTTCTGTTTCTTTTTTTCCCTCTGCTGAACTCTGTGCCAAGGCTTCTGAGGAGCACATCAGCGTGAATACAAAAGGAAGAAAAAAAGAATAGAACGGAAAAAAGAAGTCATTGCACAAAAGAATTGGGGCATTCGCTTTTTTAATCTTTGGCTTTTTCATAAATGGTTGTTTGATCTGATGTTGAGGAGGGGGTTAAGTTCATTTTGGTTCTCAGGAAATTTGTAAAAATATCTACATTGTAGACCCATTCTTTTATAAGTGAAATGCTACCGATATTTGGCAGACGACCATTTGTGATCGCTTTTTCGATTGATGAATATTGGATCTGATTGCTTGGACTTGCTCCATTGACATAAGTGAGATCCAGATCTTCCAAACATGGATATTTGCTAATATTAGCATCCAATGCTACCTGACTTTTCGGTGCCCAATAAGTCAGCGGGGAGAAGACCAAAAACTCGATGCCCAGAGAAACTTCAGCATCTATTGCATATTTCTTTTGAGGCCTTTTCAATTGTATGTGACAAGGCGCCTCCAGCCGTAGAGTCAATTGCTTCCCACGGTATTTGGAATCTATGTTTTCTATGGTCCAGTTCTTTTTCCCATCAATGTTGTATCGTTTGGAAAATGGCGTACCAGGGATGCTGGCAATCAATGTACCGCTCAGTGGCTGAGTGGCGATGAGTTTTGTAAAAACCGTAAACTCGCTTGGTACTTTTCGCAATCTGATATGTAGAGAATTTGTACTGCTTGGATCAAACACCGTTGGGCTCAGTAGCTCGTAATCTGAGTTTTCAACGACAACTTCCACCTTCTCATTTTCTCGTTTTCCATTCAGGGGGATTTCTACTTTCCATCCACCGCTCCCACTTTGTTCGAAGGGAATCAAAGTATCTGAAAATGCAAGCCCTGGTCCACCACCAGCCAATAGGTCGGCTAAGCTCCCCTCTCCTTCTATCTCGATGCGAGCCGCAATGGACACGGAAGTAGGTCGTCGAACAACATCGCGATTCTTCTTCAAGCGCAAAAAGAAAGTCCCCCCATCGGTAGTGAGCTCTGGCAGGGAACCGACAAGGGTATGGCCACTCCCATCTTGCAAGCGGATGCCACTTCCATCAAATTGAATGCTTTTGGAAAGAATAAACTCGTAGGCTCCGTCTGATTCATTGCGAGAAAATTGACGCTCTCCATTTTCGAGATTCAAATAGAGGTAAGAATCCAAGTCTCCCACGTCACTTAGGCGCTCGCCATCCACGATCAGGTAAAATTTCAAATTGAATTCTTCCACCACAGGAGGCGGCGGTGGCGGAGAAACTGCGGGCGTACTGGGCAACAAACCCGGTTCTGGTTGTTCTTCCTGCTGCTTGGAATTCCAGTCAGTCACAGCCAAGTTCTTATCAGCATTTTCCAAGACGATGGAGTTGTTTTCCAAAAGGAAGTATCCATCAGCTGTCTCTGCGATGATTCTGGCTTGCCGCCCCACTTGTTTTTCTTCCAGGTTGAAAGAAATTTTTCCACTCACATCTATGACAATGGCAGCAGTCGTATCTCCTCCAATGATGAGGCGGATGCTTGCTCCTGCCAAGCGTTGGCGAATTTCTTCCTCCTCGCTTTGCAGAAAGATGTTTACCACATCAGGATGGTCTGCCTCTTGCAGGCGAAAATGACCATGACGTTCTTCAGGGGTCGTTTCTGGCCCAAAAACACCAGAGAAGTGAACCGCTGTGTAAGGAAGACCAATCGACAAGACAGCGATCAAAACTTGGACAATCCACAATGGAATTCCCCGCCGAATGATTTGGATGTGCTTGATCCTGTAGACAGAACAAAGGTCTTCCAAGGCTCCAGCATTGTATTTGTCTTCCAGCCTGATGGCTTCCCGAACTGGCATCGAGAGATGGGCAACGTCTTTGCCCGTCCAGTTTTTCTTGAAGTTGCACTGCTTGGAAACGGCAATGGCCTTTGAGTCGAGATCGTTCAAAAAGCTCTGTTGCTCTTTTTTGCTGAATCGCCCCACTCCCTTGTTTCGAGTGATTTCTACCAAGCTGTTTCCCCCGGAAGTCCCACCGCCCTTGTCACCTCCTTCTTCTTTGGGAATCAATCCTTTTAGGTGATCTCCTCCTCGCTTGTGAAGGCTGACATTCACAATTTCTATGGGTGCAGCATCTTTGGGGAGTATTTTCTCTTCGGGTGAACTCAGGTCTTCTTTCAGGTCTTTTCTTAGGTCTTCTTCAGAAAGCTCCTTGATGATTCCGTAGGCAGAAGTGCCGATGCTTCTTTGCTCTTGAATGAATTTGTCGTCTCCCAGTCTCCCACGAAGTTTGTTTTTCTTCAAACTATTGTATTGACTCAATAGCAAAGAAATTTCAACATGGCTGGAGCATTCTTCTTTGAGACCAAAATGCACAAATAAAAGGGCATCCTTTATCTGACCATCTCTGATCATCTTCAAGGCCTTTTGTTTGAACGCACTCAGGGTCATACATACAGTTTAAGCGAGTAGAAAGAGGGTACAATTCGTTTGCTACAACCACTTTAAGCGGCCATAACAATACAATTTTGGGTTCCTAGATTTTTTTTGGATGCTCCTTTAAGTCGCGAATGCGAAAAGTGATAGATATTCAACGTAAATATAACTTTTCTGTACCAGATAATGTCATGTAGGGGTCAAATTATCTGTAAATAGTCTAATTAAACATAAATCATTCTCGCGGCTGGTTTTGACCTGCGATGACAACACTGTCCACTACTGCCATTACATCAAAAAACATTGTATGAAATAAATGGCAATTGATTCAGTTTTGTGCACTGGCAAAGCTACTTAGCAGTACACAAGCATACATTGCGGCTGCGCCCTGCGAAAGGAGCACAGCAAAGAGTATTTGGCAAAAGAGCAGATGAACAATAAATGTGTAGAAAAACATAAAAAAATATGAAACAATGTTTGAACTTATCAAATTAATGGCTATTTTTGAACTGTTCGTATCCACAAAATCAGAAAGCTTTATACTACTTCTGAATCTTAGCACAGTGTAAACAAAACAAATTCTTATCAAAGTGGCTCAACACTTTAGAGTTTACCAGCTTTCGTTTTCATCTTACTACCATTTGTCTCCTCGTCACATGTAAACAGGAACAACTGTATGTAGTAAATGAAAAGTTCCTTCTCGTTCTTCTTATTGCCAATGGTATGAATCGCCGACCTGGGATTTGAATCATCCTGGTCATCACGGCTTTGGTGCAATACAAACAAATGGCTTGGGCAAGGTTGTAAAGGCTTATTTGGCCACTCATTTGGCCGCAATTTGTTCGCATCCAATAATGGTTTAACTCAACATCTTATGTAGGACAGTGACACCACTGTTCTATCCAACAAGTATTCTTGCAACTGTCCAAGAACGACCGCTGTAAGCTGTATAAGCATTGTCAAAAATTAGAAATTCCCGACCGCGTCACTTCTACAAGTGACAGGCCAAAGATATAGTGTACGTACCTACGGTGGATGCCGAAAAACCAGAACAGAGTAGGCAATCAATTATCAAAAACGTTTGTTATGAACTTGTCAAAAATTCAAGCACAAGCAGTTAAGTCTGCCGATTCTACTGATTCCAAGTCTCTTTCCATCGAGTCCATGAAGAAGCTCATGGGTGGTGGTGCATATTGCTCTCACTGCTGTGTACCTAACATGGCCTAAGGATCACCCCAATGGCGTGGGCAACTGGGGTCATCCACTGCAGTTGCCCTGCCTTTCTTCTTTGAAGTGATTCGGATCTTTTCGCCAGCAAGAGTCCTTACTTTCTGGATACGATTTACTGAAGTTCTCGAAAGCCATTTACCCAGCCGAAAATATTCATGGATACGAATGTCAAAGGCTGCTAAAAGGCTTTCTGCTCCAACGGCAAATTGAGATGAATCACTTCATTTTTTTCACACCCCAAAGCAACTGACTGCCCTATGATTACAGTTCTCAAAGGTACTTCCGAAAGCCTGTTCCAGTATGTGGAGGAAACCTACAAGGAAGACCACCACTTCCTGCTAACAGGATGCCGCGAATTCGCTCCTTCCTTCGTCCTGCTGCGCCAGTTGATCCAACTCGCCAAACAACGGAGAGGAGAACACATCATACGGCCCCTACTAGAAAAACATCGAATCGCCCTCAGTCTGCTGTCAGAGGACTTGGTTGCCGAACTCTCCCCCGCAGACCAACAAGCAGCAAAAGCACTGCAAGCTTGCCTGCATTCCAACATTACGCACAGCCGCGTAGCCAAGCTTGGACTGACCAGGCCATTCATACAGCTGATCTTGGACATCAGTGTTCCCAAACAGACAAAACTCATCATTCCAGACATCAGCCTGGTGGATACCGGAAGCATTGACCTGCTGCGAGGCTTGTACCAGAAATTTCCAAAACAAGCCCCTTCCCTGATCATCGGCTACGATCCCGATTGGGAACCGACGAGGATTGACAAGCAATTGGGCATTGGTTGGTATCGATCTTTCGAGTCCGTCACCTTTTTGCAGTCCTTTGTCTATTCTCTGGAAGAAGCAGCCAACAGCACCATCGAATTGGAGGCGTCTCCAACAAGGAGGAAACAATCGCCACCTTATTCGACAAGTCAACAACTGGCAGGCATACAGGCGCAACTGGAGGGCAAAGCCCTCCAGGCATGGAAAAAAGAGTCCATTGAAGAAGCGGATGCCCAACTGTTGTTTCAAATGAGTCAAAAGTCGTTTCAGCTCTACGACTTCACCAATGCTTTGCGATTTGGCCTGCCCCTCTACCACAAGCAAGGCCTTTACCTGACTGACGAGCAAAAAGCCAAGCTCTACAATTGGATGGCCTTATCGGCTCACAACCGACAATTTTTCTCACAAGGCAACCAAGCCCTGGCTGGATTTCTGGAAGATTGCTATGGAAGAGCCTTGCAGCTGGAAACAAATCCCGCCATCCGCATTGCTTTGCTCTATCGACAAATTGTGACGCACAGCCGCCGACAAAATGTCTTGGACAAATCAAATGACCTTCTTCGCCAGGCCCATCGCGAATTGGAGCAGGGAACGGTAAATGAAGTAGACAGAAAAGTATTGGCAGCTTGGATTCACAATGTCCACAGCTTTGTGCTGATGAAGGAGAAAAAGATACAGCCTGCCATCGATTCGCACGAACAGGGATTTGCGTTGCTCGACAGCATTGCACTCAGACGCCCCGCCAGCCTCCGCAACGAAGTGCAATATTCCAAGGCCGTATTGGCGGAAAACCTATCGACCCTGTACTCCATTGCGGGGAATTTTCCAGCGATGAAACATTGGTACGCGGTAGAAGCCAGTATCGTATCGCGCTATCCAAGTCTGAGCACCGTATCATCGGCAGAGTGGCAGTCATATTACTTTCAGAACTTCGAGCTGCAGCAGGCACTTCGCCGATCTCGCCAAGGATGGAAGAAAGCAAGGGCGAGTTTCAACTACGTCCTGGAGTATTTCTTCACCCTCAGTCTGGCCGATATTTACCACCGCATGGGACAATACCCAAAGGCCCTGATTCATTTCGACAGAGCCATCGTCGGGCAACAAAGACTTGGACACAGCTATACCCATGCCACAGCAGCGACCCTGCAATGCTGCCGGGCCAGAGTCTTGCTGCAAAGTGGTGCCCATGCAGCAGCTGCCAATCGCCTCCAACAAATCCTGCAGTCAGAAGAAATCCATTCCATTGGCGAACAACTGCAAATGCGGTACTTGCTGGCCGAGAGCTATGCTCACTTGGGATTGGAGGTATTGACGGAGCAACAAGTCAACAAAGCCATCGAAACTGCCTTGGAGGAAGGAGTCGGTCCACGTCTGTTTCAGACCTGCTTGGCAGCAGCCCGCACTTGTCGCATTCTCGGCCGCAAGGAAGAAGCAATCGACGCATACCGCAAGGCGCAACAACTGTTGCAGACAACCATCAATGGACAGTCTTTACAAATTGCAAAAGGTGACTTGGCCAAACTGTATCTCGGATTGGCGGAAAGCTTGCCCTTCTCGACCGAGTCCTTGGGCATAGCCATCACATCCATGGCAGCGGCCCTAAAAGAGGACGCCTCCAGTTGGGATCGCTTGGCCGATTTGCTGCTGTTGGTCAAGCAATGCCCAGAAGAGAAAAAGCAACAACTGATTGACCAACACCCATCTGCCTTCAAGCAGCTGACCAAGGCAGTTCATCAACGAGCCGACTGCAAGAAAGGTCGCCATGTTCTCGATCCCATTTCAATGGTTTCATAGACAAGCTATTCAAAGGATGGACCTCACTTGTTTGGGTCCCCAAATTCTTTCTCACTCTTGAAATTCTACAAGCATGATAACGATATACCAGGGAAAGCAGGCACAACTCAATGCCGCCATTTGGAAACGCCTGCAAGATGCTCCGAACGGCCTTTGTCTGACAGCACATCCCGATTTTCCAGCCGGATGGTACGGCCTGCAGCAAATCATTTCCTACCTGCGCCAACAATTCGATGCCCACACAGTGGATCAGCTACTGGAAGAACATCAGGCCATTGCCAGTTTCATTTTTCCGGAATTGACTACGGGACTCAGCGACAGCTCGCAAAAAGAATACGACTTCTATTTTGCCCGAATGGAATCCCGACTCAATGTTCCCTATGACTTGTACACCGCCATTGCACGACTGCTCGACAAATTGCTCAAGCCCTGCGATTGCCAATTGTTTGTCCCCGACATGAGTCAGCTCGATCCGGAAACACTTCGTACCTTCGATCACTATTACAGATTTGTTCCAGATGCATCCCAGCAGTTGATCGTGGGCTTTCCGACTGATCTGGTAGACCGGCCCGACGAGCGGGGAATCACCTGGCACCGATCCACTTCTACCGTTCAATTCTTTGTGGGAGGATGGAAGCTCTATCCCCATGCCACACACATTGTCCTCGACCAAAATGCTCCAGCTGAGGAGACGGTCAACTGGCACGAAACAAACATTCCCTCCCCCGAAGTACAATTCCTACAATCTCTCGATGAGGGCAACTGGACCGAAGATCGAGTCGATGCCCTGCTCAATTGGATGGAGCAAACTTATGGCCGTTACTCCTTCCGAGCTGTTTTGAAAGCAGGAATGAATTTTCTGGAAAAAATCGATGCCCTCGATGCCGTTCAACGCTCCACCCTGCATGGCCTCATCGGCTCTGCCGCCAACTTCTACCAATTCTCCCATTTGCCCAATCCTCCTTTTGATCGTTTCCTGGTAGGAGAATTCCACAAGGCACTTGAACACGAAAGCCGTCCAGCTGTTCGCTGCGCCCTGCTCTATCGCATTGCCTTTGCCTATTCAGAAAGGTTGGAGAATCAGGAAGAGGCAGAGAAATGGGCAGACCAAGCCGTCGAAGCTGCCGCCCATCCACACCTCAGCAGGTTGCAACAAAATTATCACCTCGCCTGGGCTTGCAATGTCCGGGGGCACGTTTATGCCTTCCACGACCGCTATGATGATTTTGTCAAAGATTCCGCACTGGGATATGAAATTCTCAAAAGTGGAGTGGCACAACTGGAAGAGACTTCTAACGATCCCTTCAATTACTGGCTGGACGACTACCGGATGTCCCTCTTCAACTTGGCCATTCACCAAATCTATACTGGAGATGAAACAGACCGCTACGATTACAGCCGGGAGTGGTTCCCCATCACCGAAGGGGTCGTCAAAAAGATGTCGCCCATGCTGCGATTCGATACCTTCCACTGGATTGAATACTACCGCAACAAACTGTCCTTGCGGGATGCCCTGGCGGCTGCCGAAAGAGGGATAGCAGATGCCTTCAAATTCAAACACCACCAGATTTACATCTACAGTTTCTGTGCTGCTGACTTGAGCTACCGGATCGGAGATGCTGCCAAGGCGGTGGAGTTTTTCCAAATGGCCAAAAAACACCGTCCTGTCTACAACGACATCTTCAAAGGTCTGTCTCCCGATTGGTTCATCGCCAAGTGCCATGAGCGATTGGGGCAAGAAGACAAAGCTGCCGCCATCTACCAGAGTTTGCTGACACTGGAAAAAGACGAGCATCTGAGCATGAAGTGCTGCTTGCAATTGGCACAGATGGAGGCGCGCCGTTCCCAACGAGAAACTGCCGACCAGTACATCAACCAAGCCATTGACCTGGCCCTAAAGCAAGCTGGTCCCAACCCACTGCTGAAAGTAGCTGCCACCGCCGGACAGTGCCTCCATTGGTTGGGTGACGAAGCGGGTGCCCGCGATGCCTACCAACGAGCCAACGATCTATCTGCCGGACAAGATGCCATCAACGGCCACTACCTACTGGAAAGCCTGGTTGGACAACTCATTGCCTTTGGCTACGACGAGGCCTTGGCAGAACGCGCCATTCGCCTCATTCCGGAGGCCATTGATGAAATAGACAGCTGGTGGAACCTCAACGAACTGCGCCCCTTCATCGAACTCTATACAGAAGGCAGCAACAAGGAGGACCAAGACATCCAAAACGGCTTGCAAGTATTTGAAACCGCGCTGGCCGAACGCATTGACAGCAATCGCATCCCAAGCATGGCATAAATGAGAAGATTTCCTTTATATAGACAGTACGACGGGATGGACTGCGGTCCAACCTGTCTGAAAATGATTTGCGCTTATTACGGCAAAGACGTCAATTTGCAAGACCTCAGAGAGCGCTCGTTCCTGACCAAGGAGGGCATCTCTCTGGTGGGCTTGTACAAGGCGGCCGAATCCCTGGGCTTTCGGGTCATGGTGATGAGACTGGCCACCTCCAATGATGCAGAAGAGATCACTCTTCAAAAGGCTCCCCTCCCCTGCATTGTGCATTGGGACCAAAAGCATTTTGTGGTGGTATACAAAATCAGCAAGACCCATGTGTGGGTGGCTGATCCAGCTGCTGACAAATTCAAAATTCCCATCAATCGCTTCCGACAGTTTTTTGAAACCCACAACGGGGAAGGCATCGCCGTGTTGATGGAGCCAACCAATGCGTTTTACGACGAGGAGTTCAAGCAAGAATCCAAGGTTGACTTTCGGTACCTCTTCGGCTATTTTCGACCGTATCGGAGGTACACCATCCAGCTGCTCATCGGCATGTTTGTGTCGCTGGTTCTACAGCTGATCTTTCCCTTCCTCACCCAGTCGATCATCGATGTGGGCATTGCCAATAGCAATTTGAATTTCATTCTGTTGATTCTCATTTCGCAATTGGTGGTGTTTTCCTTTGGATCGGCGGTCAATATTATGCAGCGGTGGATTCTTTTGCACATGAATACCCGGATCAGCATCCACCTGATCTACGACTTTTTGCTGCGGATCATGAAGCTGCCCATTCCACTTTTCGACTCCAAAAACATCGGGGATCTCTACCAGCGCATCGAGGACAACAAACGGGTGGAAACCTTCTTGTCGACCTCCTTCATCCCCTTCATGATGGGGGTGATCAACTTCATTGTATTTGGCTTGGTGTTGTTCCTCTACAATGGCACCATCTTTCTCATCTACATCGTTGGGCTGGTCTTGTATCTCATCTGGCTGTTTGCTTTCATGAACCGAAGGCGAGCCATTGATTACATCCGTTTCCAAGAGGCTTCTGAAAACCAAAACACCATCCTGGAATTGCTCAAGGGAATGCATGAGATCAAGCTGCAGAACAGTCAGCTGAAACGGCGGCAGTCCTGGGTGGCGGTACAGGCCCGCTTGTTCAAGGCCAAGATCAAATCACTTTTGATTGCCAACTACCAGGACTTTGGTGGTCAGTTCATCAACCAATTCAAAGACATTCTGATCATTTTCGTCTGCGCCCGGGAGGTTGTTGGCGGAGAGATGACCCTGGGGATGATGCTGGCCGTTCAATACATCATTGGCCAACTGAACGTCCCTCTGACCCAATTGGTCGAGATCATCCGACAGGGACAAGATGCGCTGCTGAGTCTCAACCGCATGAATGAGTTGTACAGCACCCAGCCGGAATTGGAGGAAAATACAGGCATACAAATTTTGCAACCCGAATTGGCAGACATCCACATCAAAGACCTCAGTTTCAAGTACAATGAATTGGCTGACTTGGTGCTCAAAGACATCAATTTAACCATTCCACATGGCAAAACCACTGCCATCGTAGGCACCAGTGGAAGTGGCAAGACAACCTTGCTCAAGTTGCTGCTGGGCTTTTACAATCCGACCGTTGGAAAGATCAAAATTGGAGACATGGACTTTTCCATCGTAGACAAAAGTGAGTGGCGCAAGCAATGTGGCGCCGTGATGCAGGAGGGTTTCATCTTTTCGGATACCATTGCCAGCAACATTTCAGAAAGCTCAAATACCATCGACAAGGCTGCCTTGCTCCAGTCGGTCAAAATTGCCAACATCCAAGAGTTCATCGAAAATTTGCCCTTGGCCTACAATACCGAGATCGGGGCCAAGGGCAATGGCATCAGTCAGGGACAGCGGCAAAGACTGCTCATCGCTCGGGCCATTTACAAAAATCCATCCATCCTGTTTTTCGATGAAGCCACCAATGCCCTGGATGCCAACAACGAGCGCGTCATCGTCAACAACCTCAATCGGGTGACCAAGGACAAGACAGTTGTGGTAGTGGCTCACCGACTGAGCACGGTCAAAAATGCGGATAAGATCATCGTGCTGCACAATGGCGAACTCATCGAAGAGGGAACCCATGAACAATTGGTCGGCCAAAAGGGAGCCTACTTCGAACTGATCAAAAACCAATTGGAATTAGGGAATTGATCAACTGTTTGGTCAATTTCCACAATCAATACAACTATGGTAAAGCCAAAAAGCCAACTCATAGAAAATCCGGCGGACATTCAAATCACCAAGCGTCGAAACCTGAGCGACATGCTGGGGCATCCCCCTTCGTCCATTCTCACCTTCGGCCCTACTTTGATTTTGATCTTGCTCGTACTGCTGATGAGTCTGGCCTGGTTCATTCAATATCCCGACATCATCCCTGCCAAGGTGACCATCCTCACAGAAAATCCAGCCATTCGAGTATTCAGTCGCCAAAGTGGAAAGATCGACTTGTTGCTGGTGACGCACAACGAGATGGTGGAAGAAGGACAGCCGCTGGCACTCTTGGACAATACAGCTGATTGGAAAGACATGCAGCGCTTCGAGGCTTTTGTTGCCACGCTCAAACAAGACAGTGGTCAGGACAAAGTCTCGGCCAAGGATGCCCCACAGGAACTGAGTCTGGGCAGCCTGCAAAAAAGCTACGCCACCCTCTTGCAAAAGCTCAAAGACTACAACTTCTTCAACCGACAGACAGAGGCCGCCGCCAGAATTGCATCGCTGGAAAACCAGAAGTCCTACATCAGCAAACTCAATACAGAGATCGAAAAACAAGAGGGGACGTTGGAACAAGAAGTCGAGATTGCCTTGGGCAATTACCAGCGGGATCAGCAGTTGCAAAAGGAGGGCTTGCTGGCAGAAGTGGCGCTGAAAAAATCAGAGACAGAGTACTTGCAATACCAACGGCAGTTGGAAAATCTGCGGACACAATACATCAACAACAACATTCGCATCGAAGAATTGCAAAGCCAAATCATCGGCATTCGAGAATTGCGCTCCTCTGGCCTCAGCATCCGACAATTGACATTGGAAGAAGACCTCGACCGCATTCAGGGCGACATCGACGATTGGAAATTGCAGTACCTCATCACCGCCCCCATCGCAGGCAGTGTCTCCCTGGCCGACATTTGGAGCCCCCAGCAATTCGTCCGTGCCAACGAAGAGATCATGGCCATTGTGCCGCGTTCGGGCAGTGGAAAAGTCATTGGCAAGGCCATTCTCCCCATCGCCAATTCCGGAAAGGTCCGCATCGGACAAGACGCCAATATCTTGCTGGACGGTTTTCCCTTCCAGGAATTTGGTGTCATCCCCTCCAAAGTCAAATCCATATCACTCATTCCTCAAAAAGACAACTACCTGGTGGCCATTGAATTGCCCGATTCGCTGCGCACGACTTACGATGTCGAGATTCCCTTTCGGCAGGAAATGTCGGGCACCGTCAACATCATCACCGAGAACCGCCGCATCCTGGAGCGCGTATTGGACCGCTTGTTGAGCATCGTCAAAAATTCGTGACCAAAGGAAGGAAAGTCTTCAAAATTTCCTATTATACCTTCCTTAACGAACGAATATGAAATACCTGCCTCTTTTTGCTTTGCTGCTGCTCTTTTCCTGCAGCGACCCCAATGCCCAACAACAGATCGCCACGCTTCGCAGTGAGCTGGATGCCGCCAACGAAATCATGGCAAGCATCAAGGCCAAGATCGAGCCGGAAGGCAATTTGGTCCACTTGGTCATGTTCAAACTCAAAGCCGATGCTGATGCCAATGCTCTGGTGGCAGAAATCAAGAAATTGGAAACCATCGAAGGGGTCATGGACCTGGAGGTAGGTACCTTTGAAGATTTGGGCGATGAGCGTGCCCTGTCGGAATACGGCTTGGCCATGCAGATGAGTTTTCAGGATGCCGCCGCCTACCAAAAATATCAGCAAGACCCCATCCACTTGGCATTGAAAGAGGCGACCAAGGCATACCTGGCCGCCCCTCCTGTCACTTACGATTTTACAAAGCGATAACCAACCTCAACTCTTTGCCGGAGCAGCAATCCCTGGAAAGACACCCTCCTGGTATCCATGTCCAATGCTGATCAGGTGTGCGTCGCCAATGCTGCCAAAGGCATCCCAGAACCACTTGTCTTCAAACAGTTTGGTGAATTGGTGAATCCTGGCCTTTGCCGGGGCCGAGTCTGCAGGCACAATTTTGTGGTCGGCGGTGATGTAGGACAAGGTTCCCACATGGGTGTAATCGCCATAGGCATCGGCAGCAAAAACGCCAGCCAGGAATTCGAGCAAGAGTTCAATGTCAGGATGACCATCTATCCCTGCGAGGCCACCAATGACTCCCAAGATAAAGGCAAGTTCTCCTGCTGTCTTCTCGTCGGGAGGGAGAAATGGGACAATGTCCAAGTCATTTTCATATCTCGTTTGGATGAGGTGTGCCTGTCTCAATGCCTGCATGTATTCCGATGCAAATCCTTCGCTTCCGGGACGTGGGGAGGCAAAGGTTGTGATGTAATGTGGTTGGAAGCCTTTTTGTAAGCAATCCCACACACCATAGGTCGCCATGGGTCCACCTTTGCTATGGCCAGTCACCCAGATTGATTTGGGATCAAGGGAGGACAAGTAATTGAACAGTTCGTCTTTGAGAGAAGCATAGCCGTCATAAATTCCTGCATGGACCAAGCCTGGATAGCCATTGACCTCTTTGGGTGCAAGGCAAAAGTCTTGTATCCAATCCTGGATGCCGGCCACGGTACAAGGGACGGGAGGAAGGGTTCCTCTGAATGCCAGGATGGTGAAACCGGGGAACTCCATCACAATGACGGCATTGATCTTGTCCCAGAAGATGCCGCTGCTGTTGGCAAATGCCTTCACGTGTTGCAGGCCAGCCTCTTTGACAAATTTCAGATAGGGATTATTGACATATTTGTGCGGGTATTTGTTGGGCAAAAAATCTCCATTTCCGTCGACCAGGTAGGCCAAGTTGGAGGCGCAGTAGCAAACTCGATCATTGATGGATGTACGCATCATAATTTCTAGGGGTTAAAAATGATAAATGAAATGGTGTGGATGGTTTAGACACCTTGGGATGGACACGGGGGTACCGAGTCCGAAGAATCATTGATTGGAAAATTGGTAACTTATTACTGCGAGATGGATATGGTGTCTAAGTATTTTGTAGCTACGGCAAGATAGCATTTTTTCGTCTCCACAGCAAATGCCAAGCGATCATTCCAAGGAGTAAAATGGCGCTTCCAAGGGCTGCGTATTGCAAGATGGGCATGCTGCCCGAATGGCGACTGGCAATAGCCAGCAGGGCCCAGACACCCACAGCCGTGTAGACCCACATATTGCGGAAGAGTAGAAAGGAAATGAACAGGACATCGGCTACTGCAATGAGCAGAATGGTCCAGGCCGTTTCCGACAGCAAAAACTGCCAATCGATCTTTGCTAGATAAGCGGTGACATTGGCAATCGTGGCAACGGAAATCCATCCGGCATAAAGGCTGATGGGGGTCCAGATGGTTCTGCGAATGACCTTGCTTTCGGATGCTGTTGCCATTTTCATCTCTACAACCAATTTGTGCAAGGCAAATAAAATCGTCGTCATAATGAGAACGGTGGTGCCCGTCCACTCTGTCAACCAAAACCACAACCAAGCGCAATTGGCCAGATTGGCCAAGAGCAACCAAGGCCCGATTTTGACCACCAACTGGCCATCCTTCTCATCTCCTCCAAAAGCCATCCGAACCAACTGCACGCCCAACACAATGAGCCCAATGAAGATGATCCCCCAAATCGAAAAGGCATAGCCTGCCGGGGTAAACAAGTTGGCGTATTCTCTGCTGAGCGAGCCTACTGTGTTGCCATTGATGTTGAGGGTATTGGTCAGGTAGTTCCAATAGATGAGACCGAGAATGAGAAACAGGTTGAGGATGGCGTAGATTTTCTTCATGATTGGTGGGGGGATGATGGGTGTATGAGTGAAAATAAGAAATATCCGCGATCTGTGGTGCAATCCTCCTCGATAAAACGCCACCGCTGCCATACAAGCCAAATACAACAACTATGCAATGTCCCTACCCAAAAAAACATTCCCGATCCATTGCGAATCGGGAATGCCAGCTGTGAATTTCGTTGTAATGAGCCTACCGTGCAAAAGGACAACAGCCTCTAGTAAGAAATCTGGTGACCTGCTACAGGACTGGAGGTCATCTTTTTGAGCGGAGGCGCAAATTGGGTCAACTTGATCCCCGTCACTGCCTTTTTGTACTCCTCAATGGTTGGGGTCCGGCCAAGGATGGCAGAGAGAACAACCACTGGGGTAGACGCCAACAAGGACTCCCCTTTCTTGCGATCTGTATCTGCTACCACACGACCCTGGAACAGGCGGGTGGAAGTGGCCATGACCGTATCCCCCTTTTCGGCCTTCTCTTGGTTGCCCATGCAAAGGTTGCAGCCAGGTCGTTCGAGATACATCATGTTGTCGTATTCGGTGCGAGCCACATTCTTGGGGGCTGCATCGTCAAATTCAAAACCAGAATATTTTTGCAAGACGTCCCAATCGCCCTCCTCTTTGAGTTCGTCAATGATGTTGTAGGTAGGAGCCGTGACCACCAGAGGCGCCCCAAATTCCACCTTGCCTTTTTGCTCTTCCAGGTTTCGAAGCATTTGAGAGACGATCTTGAGATCTCCTTTGTGGACCATGCAAGAGCCCACAAAACCGAGATCCACATGCTTTTCTCCACCATAGTAGGAAAGCTCTCGGATGGTATCGTGGGTGTAGCGCTTGGATACGTCTTCGTTGTGGACGTCGGGATCGGCAATCATTGGCTCATCGATGATGTTCAGGTCGACGACAAATTCTGCGTAGTATTTGGCATTGTTATCGGGCGTCAAGGCAGGCTTTTCACCCGATCTGATCTGAGCGATTCGGTTGTTGGCTCTGTCGATGAGACCTTGGAGGACTTGCTTTTCATTGTCCATCCCCTTGTCGATCATGATCTGGATTCTGCCCTTGGCAATCTCTAGTGATTCGATGAGGGTGTCGTCTTGGGAGATGCAGATGGACGCCTTTGCCTTCATTTCTGCCGTCCAATCTGTGAACGTAAAGGCCTGATCCGATGGCAAGGTACCGATGTGGACTTCAATGATTCTTCCTTGGAATACATTTTCGCCCCCAAATTTCTTCAGCATTTGCGACTGGGTGGCGTGTACCACATCGCGGAAGTCCATGTGGTCTTTCATTTCTCCTTTGAAGGTCACCTTGACCGATTCCGGGATGGGCATGGAAGCTTCTCCCGTGGCCAAAGCCAGGGCCACTGTACCAGAGTCGGCACCGAAGGCAACCCCTTTGGACATTCTCGTATGCGAGTCCCCACCGATGATGATGGCCCAGTCATCCACTGTGATGTCGTTGAGTACCTTGTGAATGACATCCGTCATCGGATGGTATTTGTGTTCCGGATGGCGACCAGTGATGAGGCCAAAATCGTTCATGAATTTCATCAACCTCGGGATGTTCTCTTGAGCCTTGATGTCCCATACCGAAGCAGTGTGGCAACCAGACTGATAGGCACCGTCGACGATTGGGGAGATCACCGTGGCGGCCATCATCTCCAATTCCTGAGAAGTCATCAGGCCCGTTGTGTCCTGGGAGCCTACAATGTTGACCTCCACCCGTACATAGGAACCCGCGTGCAAGACAGCGCCCGAAGTTCCCACGGCATTTTCGTTGAAGATCTTTTCAACCGCCGTCAAGCCCTGGCCCTCATGCGACACCTCTTTGGAGGGGGCAAATACCGGAGGAACATCCATTCCGAGGGTTTTGGCGGCAAAGGTCTGGAGTTTTTTTCCAAAGACAATGGCATAGGAACCGCCAGCTCTGATGAACTCCATTTTCTGGGGCGTCAATGAACTGGAGATGTCAATCAGCTCCTCCTCGCCTTTGTACAATTTCTTTGTCTTGGTGTTGATGGTCAGGACCGTTCCCGTATCCACAGAATAGGCTTGTTCCAAAATGGGTTCGCCCTCCTCATCCAAGATCGGATTGCCCTGATCATCGTACTTTTTCACCCAGTTTTTGAGGTCGATGCCGATGCCTCCGGTGACGCCAACCGTGGTCAGGAAGATGGGAGAGATGCCATTGGTTCCTGCGACGACAGGAGCGATGTTGATGAAGGGGACATATGGGCTGGCCTGTTTTCCGATCCAGAGAGCGACATTGTTGACCCCTGACATTCTGGAAGACCCTACCCCCATGGTACCTTTTTCGGCAATCATCATCACTCGCTTGTCTGGATGAGCCTCTTGCATGGCGACGAGTTCCGCCTGGGCCTTGGCATCGATGAGGCACTTTCCGTGCAACTCTCTGTCAGAACGAGAATGCGCCTCGCTGCCCGGAGACAGCAAATCCGTAGAAATGTCCCCTACCCCGGCTACATAGGTAATGACCTTGATTTCCTCATCTACCGCTGGAAGCTTGGTAAAGAACTCTGCCTTTGCATAACTTTCGATGATGTCTTTGGCAATCTCGCTGCCGTTTTTGAAAGCGCTTGCCAGGCGTTCTGTGTCTGCTTCGTATAGAAAAACCTGTGTTTTCAGGACCTCCGCCGCCTGACTGGCAATGGCAGCATCACCGCCCAGTGCCAAATCCAGAAGTACCTTGACAGAAGGCCCGCCTTTCATGTGAGACAACTGCTCGAAGGCAAAAGCAGCCGAGATTTCTTCGACAACAGCCTCCCCTTGGATGATTTCCTTGAGAAATTGCGCCTTTACACCAGCCGCGCTTGTCGTTCCAGGCAATACATTGTAAATGAAGAAATGAAGAGAGTCTTTTCGGTGCTCATGGCCCGCATCTCTGATCTGGTCAATGACTTCGCTTAACAATTCGGCGCCGTCAATGGGCTTTGGATGAAGTCCCTGGCTTTTTCTTTCTTCGATCTCTTTGAGGTATTCATTGTACTTGCGCATAGAAATATTCTTTTAGATGTCAGCAGAAGATATAGAGTTTTCTTTGTTGTGGAAATACAAACAAAAACGCGGCCTTTTTTGCGCGCTGCTTCCGATAATACAGCTTTTGGTGGGGGGCAGCAGCCTGGGCCGATGGCTTGTTGACGGTATGTCTGCCATTTGCCTTTGTTCTGTCCATTGCAATAACAGTTGTGCAGGCCTCAATAGGTGCTGCAAAAGTACAGATTTATTTTCAAAAACAGCTCCTCGATCCCAGCTTGTGTGCGGGCATGGAGGCTCACTTCAAGGTCTCATCAATGATTGCTTGAAAATATGCCTTGATCGCAGGCTGCTGGGGGGCTTTTTGACCAAAATGCTGCGATCGTTCTGATCCGGAATGGCGGTGGAGATCATGTTGACTCGCCTTCCCTGGCCCTGAATGGAATGGCCTACATCTATGAACAGCTGAAATGGCTCCGAATGGATTTACGGAATGTAATTTGGCGACTCTCAGTTTGCTATCTTCAAATGGATGGTTTCAATTTGTCCTTCTCGTCTATTTTTCAGTCCCCCAGCTGTATGGTCAAATAACCCATTCAAATTGTTGCCACAAGGGTCTTCTAATCGACCATGAACATGCAAAACATAGTCGCCTGCCACCCATTTTTCACTTGGCGTGAATCGCCACTCTGTTTCTTGTCGACCGATGTCAACAACACCAGTAATGGGTTCATTATTATGATTGGTTAGTTGCAAGCGTTGTCGCAATGACAGCTGGTCCAGCATTTCGGGAAACTGGAGGACCAAAGGTGATTTCCCATTGGCGGTCGGCAATTCAATGTTCCAAAGCTCAATGTTTGGCGAAAGCCTGTCTTCTCCGCTCACGTAAAAGGACTTGGTGTAAACTTCTTTCATCACATGACCATCCACATCCTCCAATCTCCCAATGACCAACCGATATTTTTTGCCAACTTGTAACGATCGACCTTTTTCTTCATTGGCCATCAATCCTGTTTTGACTCTGCTTGGGTCAAAAATCAGGGTCAATTGTTTTTGTTCTTTGTCCCATAATTCATACACATTATTGAAGATTGCACCGACGACTTCCTGGCCATTTTCATCCAACAGTCTTATTTTTTCTAGGTTACCTGTAGTCCGCATTGATTTGGAAAAATGCAGGTACAAACGAAGTAAATTCTCTGGTAGCGTATCTGAAGTTGGGTAGATGGCAGTAATGGCTGGATTTTGAATCTCCTTTGCTGAAGGGTCCATGCAACAGGCCAGCATCACGGATGCCAAGCCCATCCATAATACACTGTGATTACTGATTCGCATTTCTAAAAAATAATAAGGGAACCAAAGACCAAATCACCAAAAGAATGAAATACACCATCTCGGGGAACAACTTGAACCAATTTGCCATGAGTAAACCTACGACCATTATAACATGCGCCAAAAATGCCCATGCGACCCCACTTATTATCTGCTTTTTATAAGCGATGGATGTCGATAAGACATATTGGATAAATAGAAAATACAATGGGACAAAAATCACAATGGACGTAAGTAGTCCTGGATTGTACGTCCAGTTCACAATAGCTGCTAAAATATGTACAAGCCCATTTACCACAATGATGCTCGCCATAGCGATGCTTGGAAAAAGATGCTTTGGACTTTTCCAAATTGCCATGGCTCCAACCAACCAAACCAAAGACGTATTGATCATCAAAATACTGGCTTTGGTCAGTGGTCTGATTGTCGATTCAGGTTTTCCCAATGCATGTAAAATGAAATTGTTGTTGAAGTCATAAAAGGCATAGTAGTTTCCAAATACATCTATCCAATGCTCTTCATACTGATGCAGGATGTAAGCGATCAGCATCACTGTGCTGATGAATCGATGGTCAATAAGCAGTTGTTGATAGGTGCTTTTCTCTGTGAAGGCAAAAGCACCTATCAAAAGGAAAGGAACAGCATACGTTCCAATTTTCATCCAGTTGTCTAGTAGAAAATCATACTGTCCCAAGGGCAGCCACAGCATGGAAAACAAAAGTACGATGCTTAGGGGAAGACGTATTTGAAAATGCATTTCTAATGGTAAATGAATATTATTCAGACAGGTAACTTTGGCATTATCTGTCTGAATGGTAAAAGTTGGCAATTAGTTTCGGCCCATTTTTTCAGAAGTCAATTCGGGGTAGCCTTCCATTTGCTTAACCATGTCGTGATATTGCTTGGTACCCTGGCCCATTTTGTCATTGCCGTAGCGATAATCAGGAAAATCATACTCTGATATGAAATCGCTCAACCTCAAAAACGTACCTGTCAATTCGGATACCAAATCAATGTCTCCCGTTTCTATGTTTCGACGTACGATGCTCATCATTTGTGGATTTTGCACATCCATCTGCATGACATTTGCGGTCGGGATTTCTTGTATGCCCTCTACACCCGAGGCAAACATCGCTTGCTGCCCTGCCATGCCTTTTCCCTTGGCTCCCGCAACGACAGAAGCCATCGGAATCATCGTGCCACCTCGGTTTTTGTTCGTCACAATCAAGCTCTTGCTGCTGGAGCCGTCAAATCCCTGTGTGGTCACTACCAACATATCGATGGGAGTATTGCCGTATCCCAATTCTGCAATGGTCTTGCCCACTACCGAAGCGCCGTCTTTGATGTCCTTGGTTGGTATGGTAACCAGCGGTGTACAGGTGTAACTCGCAAGCAAAGTAGATGTCCCATCTATCTCGTCGAATAACATCGTTCTGATGGGGGCACGAGTTTCATTCTGGGTATGAACGGCATGGTACACTTCGATGCTATTCACCGACTCTTGTGTATCGTCGAAGGGATATTTAATTTTTCTCAGCGTAGAAGCAAATTCGCTATTGGTTAGGCCTGCCACGTATACATGTCCATCGTTGTAATCCATGTCAGTGATGGTCAAAGCACTTGCGGGTGTTTCCTTCCAAAAGATTAAATCAGCAGAAGCAGGATTTTTGATGGAGGTACTTGTGCTATTGGATGAATTGACTTCCAAAAAACCGATGGCTCTGCTTGCTGGATTTACGATGGCAATGACAGATTTTGCCGCTGGTTGATGTCCCATCCTTACCGCCACATATGCCTCTTGGCTGACCGGGTGTATTTTCATGTCGTGTACAATGACGTCTCTGGGTTGAATACCCAATTTTTCAGCGAGCATCACATCGAAGCCTTCCATATTGAAAGGGACCGGATTTTCCAGGGGTGTAGCCTCTGTTTTTACGGCGTGGACTTTGGCTTCTTTGCTGTTGCCGATGAATAAGACATTGTCTGCCCCAAAAGCCAAGACCGTAGCGCCTGCCATTTCGTATTTTTTGAGGTCAATGGTTGTTGTGTTGGTTGCCTTCGTAGCAGCCATTGTGTTGTCGGTTGCTTTTTGGCAACTGGCCATTGCCAAAAGTGCCAACAAAGAAAGCAGCGAAGAAAGTTTACTATGGTTCATGCTTGATGATATTTATGTTTATAAAATCAGAAAAGGAAACTTATGGTTGGTGAAAATTGCAACAATGCCTCTGAATCACCTGAGGCTTCGATGAAATTTCCAGCAAAAAAATAAGAAGTTCTTATGTCGAAGGTTACATAGCGGCTATGGCTGTAGCCAATGAACAATCCAATTGTATTGCCGATGTGCCTGTCAGACAATCCCCCTGCGGGTCGGGTTTGAAAACCAGGTGGCGAATAAAATCCATCGTTCAAGGAGGCCCGAAAAAAGGTGGCAAATTCTACATTGACCCTCCATTTTTTCGTGGGAAAAAAGGTCAAAGACGGATGAAAACTCAATAAATTTATGGGGGTGTTTACTCCTGCTAGGCTGTAAATTCCGGGATTGACAAATAGTGGGTTGAAACTATTTAGTTTGCCATCATCAGACTCCCTATCCCCTGATGACCAGTCGAGTTTCAGTCCAATGGTAGGTTTCCAACTTTTGTGAATGAAGGTATATTTCCAATCTGTTTCAAAGTTGAAAGCACGAATGGTATTTCCGCCGATGCTTCCAAATTGAAAGATGAATTCAGTATTGTATTGAAACTTTTTCTGGATAACACCAAAACTTCGGACGCCCAGGCTGTGACGAGTTTCCTCCCCCTCTACATCATTAAAAAGGTTTTGGCCGGATTGAGAACCGATGTAATAAAGCTCAAAGTCTTTTTCTTTATTTACATTCGGAAAAATCCTAAATTGGCTGTAAAGTCCCCACAATTGAGGATTGGCATCTTCTGCTCGAAAGAGGCTGAAATCATTGTCAAAGACATCAAAGCCTATCTGAACTTCCCGCCCATAAAAACCATGCAAATTTACAGAATTGCTTTTGAAGGTAAGATTACTCGTATCAAAACTGCGCCGGATATTGGTACCTGCTCTTAGATCTACCAGACGTCCTCCTCCAAATTTCATTTCTTGGCGACCAAAGCGGATGAAGAGTTGGTTTGACGCCAAAGGAATATTTATTTCTATGAACCCTTGGTGCCAATCTAACTCATCGCTCTGAGGAATGACTTTCCCTCTACTTTCATAGCCGTGGTACAATTCCCCAAACAATCTGAGAAAACGACCAATGTGCCAGTCTGTGTGAAAACTTACTCTTTGCGTGTAATAATTTTCATTGTTTCCATCTCTCCAATTGCGGTTGGTGTAGTGCTCAAATCTTGCTCTGTAGGATCCACCAATGGTCAAATAACTATTTCGGTTGGTACTCAGCGAAATGTATTTAGCGGCTTCTATCCAACTGAGATTGGTGCTGTCCCTCAGAAAGGAGTAGTCTTCCGTCGCTCTTTCCTCCTTGAAGACATAAGACTTCTGAGCAAAAGAGCAAAAGGCACAGCAACAGAATAACAAAAGAGCAAGGATCTGCTTTTTCATTGGACTTTCTCATTTTTTCTTTAAAAGATCAAAGAGTCACAGAAGTGTTGAGTAAGATGGATGGGCTCTTCTCAATGGTGTGTTTTGATGACACAATGAGCTAAAGGTAGGAGATGAGCAATGTTCTTTCCATTATGATTTCATAAGAAAACGCCTCATTTTGTACGTTTGCGTCGCTTTGCTTTGGCTGCGCTAAGTGTTTCGGGGGTGACACCGAGATAGGAAGCAATCATTCGTTGTGGAACTCTCTGAACCAGATTGGGGTACATTTTCACAAAGTGCTCATATCGCTCAATGGCATTGGTGCTAATCAGCATCAAAATTCTATTTTGTAGAATATTCAATCTTCTGAAAATTGGGACGATGTTTTCTTTTTCCGCCTCAATGTCTTTGGGGAATACTCGAACCACCGAATTCTCAAGGGCGGCAATGTACAAAACGGTTGGTTGATCAGGGGGGTTACTGTCTGCAATTACCCAGCCTTCAGGTGCAAACATAAAGATGTTCTCTTTGCCATTTTCATCGATGGCATAACTTCGAAGCAGACCTGAGGTAACGAAATAAACTTTCGAGTTTAGTTCGCCTTCACTTTGGATGATCTGTCCTTTGCTAATTTTTATCTCTTTCATGCACTTCTTTTCTGATGCCAACCATGGGCGGCATGGGTGTTGTCTTTCTGGAGCTTTCCCCATTGCCTCATTCATTTGACAAATCACATTCGAACACCACAGCAGCGTCTCTTTTCTGTATTCGTTCAGAATGATTATTCCAATTTTGAATTCATGAAGCAACATCGGACCTACTGAATTCCTTTACCAGCAATATATCAATAAATTTTCTGATTGGAGTTCATCCTATCTTCACACACCAATGACAATGGCCAACCACTGTTTTGGGAGTGCCTCAAAAAAGTCAAAACCAAGGAAGAAGGATACCGAGGAAGGCAGGCTGGAGATTGTAAAAATGAGTTTTGAGCATGCTCTCAGCAGCTCGAATGGTAGTGAGATGGACTCCAATCGAGGCAGTCAACTTTTGATCCCCGCTTGTGCAAAGGCTTTGGGACTCACTTCAAGGTCTCATCGATGATGGCTTGAAAATACGCTTTGATCACGCGCTGTTGAGGGGTCTTTTTGACCAAGATGCTGCGATCGTTCTCATCCAGAATGGCGATGGAGATCATGTTGACCCGCCTTCCTTGGTCTCGAATGGAATGGCCCGGATCTATGAACAACTGAAATGGCTCCGGATGGATGGCTGTGTCCTTGACATTGTTCCAAACCAGGCGGCTCCGGATTCGTTGGTCCTTTCCATTGGGCTTGCCAAATCTGTCAAAGATCTCTTCCATGAAGGGAAAAACATCCTGCTTGCTTTCGAAATAAATCATTTGGACGATGTCATCGCCGACACCCATTACACCATCTTCTCTCAAACTGTTGTAACAGCCGCAAAGAAGCAACATCCATCCAATACACAAGAGTACAATGCGGTTCATTTTGTCATGTATATGATTGGTACAAGAATTCGATAATTGCCCGGACCGGGGAGGTCCCATTTGATGTCCATGACTTTGGTCAGCTCCACCCCTGCCGTGCCAAGCCCCGCACCGACATCGCGCAGCTTTTCCCAATCAGTCACCCTCCCTTCTTCATCCAATATCAGGGCAATGATCACTGTTCCTTCTACCCCATGTTCATAGGCTTTCTCCGGGTAGTCAAAGGCTTTGTACATCTGGTAGACATACTCGCCGATCTGAGGGGAAGATGCTTGGACAGTCCGCAGAGGCACCCATTTGCCAGCTTGTTTGCGCTGAAGGACAAAGCGCGAGTAAATGATTTCTGAGTGGTCAAAATCGTAAGTGAAATATTCTTTTCTCAGCCTGTTGTAGAAATTCCAAACCCCCACTTTCTTGCCGTGTTCGTATTGCCCTTCGATCAGTGGCTTGCCACGGCCTTTGAGTCGCATCTGGTAGAGGCCGTTTTCCTTGCCCTCTTCGTCGACATACATGATTTCTCTGTAAAAATCGGAAGTTGTTTTCACTTTCTTTTGCCCCCAAGCCAGGGAGGCGTTCAGGCTCATCAGGACAATGAACCCCATCCACTTTATATTCATTGCTTGTGTTTTATCTATCATTGGTTTTAGTTCCTAGTCTGTAACGAACTTGTACAAGGATTGTTGTACCTCCCCTCTCCTTTCAAATAAATGGCGAGACATCAGGTTGGACATATTCCGCTTTCGCCTTGTCAGACTGAAATATGTCAAAGCTGTAGTGGCTGTTGATCAATCCCCTAAAGTTGTTTTTCAATTGGGGACAGTCCAACAGAAACTTCTCAAAGGTCGTCTCATCCGATCGTTTGACAAAATGCCCCACCGCATGGACAGCTGCCCTGGTCAAAGTCGCGTGGTATTTGTCACTCGCGCCCGCTGCCGCCACAAAGCGCTGCAACTGTTGCTCCACATTCTCTCGGGCCTGCCCAAGGCCGTATTTTCGAATGTGAATCCAGGCCAATCGCAGGTGGGCCTCATGGCTGAATTGAGCAGGAGGAAACTCGCCATCGCGAAATTGCCTTTCAAACTCCTGGTCTGACAGTGCTTTGTGTGCTTCCATGTGCTGATGATTTTGCCTCCATTTTTGTGCCGTTTTTCACAAAAGTCCAACATGTTGTATGGGACCAAAAGTAATCATTGGCAGTCAAAATCAGCGCTTTGCGCCAACAAATTCCTATCTTATTGGAACCAACAAACCATTACCCTCTGACAATGAATCGACAAGCGACATGGCACCTAAAGGGATACTTCCTATTCCTACTGATCATCAGCGGCTGTAACATGCCCCATGAAACACCCACAAGCGGAAAGGCAGATGTCGATGGAGATGTGTTCTTTCCAGCTGTCGTCTCCACAGATGAGTTTTCGGAAAACGCTCTCAGCTTCACAAAGGATGAAAATGTTCTCTTCCTGTCGAGGACCACAGGTTGGGAGCATCAGTCGGGACACCTATCCATTCGAAAAGATGGCCTCTACCAAAGTCCCTCTCCCATCCAAGCCTTGGACAGCATCTACAATGGCGCCATCAATCCGTCCGGAAACCAAATCATTTTCTGTGTCAAGGAAAATGGCAAAGAGAACATCTACCTGTTGAAAAAGGAGAACGACGAATGGTCTCAAGCAGTCAACTTATCGGCAGAATCAGGGGTACAGGGAGGCTATTTTCACTGGTGGAGCGATGCCGATTTGTATTTTTACATCTCCCAAGACAATGGCAACATCGTCCAAGGAAAGCTGCTTGGCGACAGCCTCTTCCTCATCGATTCACTGGACAAACTGAATACAAAGTTGGGAACAGAGTTCAGCCCATTTGTCGATGCTGACAAGCAATTCATCATCTTCAGTCGGTACCTCGAAGGAGAACCCTCCCAGCAAGGCTTTTTCATCAGCTTCAACTTGGCCCAGCCAGACTCCACTGCCTGGTCCATCCCCCAGAAAATTCCGTCCATCCCCTATGGCTGGAACCCTTACATTCACAAAGGCAGAAAGGAGTTTTTGTACTCGAATGGAGATGACATCATGCGCATTCCCATGGAGGCATTGGGAAAGGAGTTGGAACAATTGAGGCGCTCGGCTTCTCCATGACTGGCCCTACATCAAGCCGCCATCTCACTACAAAGGCTTGACCAACAAACTGTTTCCCACCTTTTCACTGATCAAAATGGGTGCTTTTTCATCACAACTCATCAAGATGCTGTGGTCGAACGGCTCCGTTTTGAGGATGTGGATGACTGTACCCAAGTGGATGTTCAACTCATTGAGGTAGCGCAACAAGTCCTCAGAACTGTGGGCAAGGGCACACAATTGGACCCGTTGTCCATCGGTCAAGCTTGTCAAGGGCACGTATTCCGGCTTTGAGATGTTCCCCTTTTCATCGGGAATGGGAGAGCCGTGGGGGTCGACGGTGGGATAATTGAGGATTTCGTCCATCCTGGCAAAGAGCTTTTCCGACTGGATGTGCTCCATCTGCTCGGCAATCTCGTGGACTTCCTCCCATCCAAACCCCATGACCTCGTATAAAAACATCTCTGTCAGCCGATGCTTGCGGATGATCTTGGCGGCAGCTTTTCGACCCTTTTCCGTCAATTTCAAGGGCTTGTATTTCTGGTAGACCACCCATCCTTGCTCCTCCAGGCTTTTCATCATGCTACTGGCCGTCGGTTTGCTCACCTCCAGCCGCTTGCTCAGTTCCGTCACGCTGATGCGTCCTTCTTCTTCATCGATGAAATAGATGGCTTTGAGATAATTTTCCTTGACCGTTGTAGGCATAATGTAAGTTTTGTACAAAAATAAGGAAAAAAGTACCCAAACAAAATTTGTTATAATAGCCTAACTCTATATCTTTGCAGTCCCTAAAAATACTTTAAACAGCATCTAAAAATGAAAAATTGCCTGCAAAAAGCACTTTTGTCCCTTGTGTTGCTCGCCTTTTCCCTGGCAGCATACGGACAAGCTACCCTGTCTGGGAAGGTGAGTGGGCCATCCGGCGAGCCTTTGGGATATGTGGCGGTTTCGCTGGAGGGCACTGGTTTGGGGGCCATCGCCGATGGAGAAGGCAATTACACCATTGAGAACGTTCCAGATGGCAATTACACCATCCATGCCATGCACTTGGGCCATCGAACGGCCTCTGAGCAGCTTTCCGTTGTGGAAGGTCAGTCGGTGGAGACAAACTTTTCTCTTCAAGAAGATGCGCTGAACATTGATGCAATCGTGGTCAGTGGCACGCGCTACGAGCGAGATCGGGTCAACAATCCCGTGGTTGTCAATGTACTGGACAACAAGCTCCTCAACGCCACCCAATCCATTGCCATTTCGGAGGGGCTCAATTACCAACCTGGGGTGCGAGTGGAAACCAATTGCCAAAATTGTGGCTTCACACAAGTGCGTTTGAATGGATTGGAGGGTGCTTACTCCCAAATTTTGATCAACAGCCGCCCCATTTTCAGTGCGCTCAACAGCGTATATGGCCTGGACCAAATCCCAACCAATATCGTGGAGCGGGTGGAAGTGGTCCGCAGTGGTGGCTCTGCTCTCTACGGGTCCAATGCCATCGGTGGCACCATCAACATCATCACCAGAGAACCCGTCGAAAACAGTTGGGAGATTGGGTCCAATACCGCCCTGATCGATGGAGATGCCCTGGACCAGACCTTCAACTTAAATGGGTCTGTCGTCAGCGAAGACCTGAGCACCGGGGTGACCTTTTACGGGATGAGTCGCAAGCGGGACAGCTATGATGCCAATGGAGATGGATTCACCGAGCTGGTAGAATTGGAGAACACGGTCTTCGGGGCACGGGCATTTTTCAAACCCGGCGAACGCAGCAAAATCTCCCTCGACTTCAGTGCCTTGGAGGAATACCGCCGCGGCGGCAATCGCCTCGACTTGGCACCTCATTTTACGGACATCACCGAAGAATTGGACCACAATACCTTTTTTGGTGGCATCAATTACGAGCAGTGGAGCAAGGACAGCCGAAACAAATTTTCCATCTACACATCAGCACAAAATACCCAAAGAGGCAGCTACTACGGAGGATTGGGAGGTGGCCAGACGGCAGAAGACAGTTTGCTGGCCATCAATGCATATGGACAGACAACGGATTTGGCCTTGGTTGCCGGCGCACAGTACAACCGATACCTGACCAATGACGATGTGATCACTTTGGGGGTAGAAAACCAATACTACGATACCCGCGACGAAATCAAAGGTTACAATCGCTTGGTCGATCAACAGGTCAATACGACAGGCTTCTTTGCCCAATACGAATGGAAATCCAATCATAAGTTCACCGCCCTGCTGGGGGCCAGATATGACATTTCCAATGTAGATGGCAACTACCAAATCGGTCAAATCAACAGCACGGCTGATTTGCAAGTTGGGGTCTTCAGCCCACGGGTCACGCTGCTCTACAAATTCAACCAAGACCTGCGCTTCAGGGGAGGCTATGCAAGGGGCTTTCGAGCGCCACAGGCCTTCAACGAGGACCTGCACATCTCTTCCGTTGGCGGAGAACCTCTCTTCGTGATCCTTTCGGAAGGGCTGGACAAAGAAACGTCCGATGCCTTTACAGCTTCTTTGAACTACACCAAGAACATTGGACTGTCGCAAGTCAACTTGCTGCTGGAGGGATTTTATACGCAATTGCAAAATCCGTTTACCCAGGTGAGCACCGGAGCTGTTTTGCCCAATGGATCCATCGTGGAAGAGGTGAGAAATGGAGAGGGGGCCGTGGTGGCTGGCATCAACTTCGAGGGAGGCTACTCCCCTTCCAGCAAGCTCGCCTTCCAGATTGGCGGCACCGCTCAGCAGACCCGCTACAAAGAAACCCAAGTGCTGTTTGAGTCAGAGCCAGGTTCAAGCGAACAGATGGTGACAGTGGATGAGTTTGTCAGGACACCAAACTTGTATGGATACTTCACCTCCTTTTACAAGTTTTCCAAGGCATTCAAAATTGACCTGACGGGAACCTATACCGGGTCGATGATCGTACCGAGAGTGGTGAGTGAGTCCGGCTTTTTGGACTTGATCGATTCCGATCCGTTTTTTGATGTCAATCTCAAAGCGAGCTATGATTTTGAGCTGTCCAAAAATTTCCACCTGGAGTTGAGTGGTGGGATGCGAAACATCTTCAACAGCTACCAATCTGAATTTGATTCTGGCCCTGAGCGCGATTCTGATTTTGTCTACGGCCCAATGGCTCCGCGTTCTGTCTTTCTTTCTGTCAAAATTGGAAACCTCAGCCGATGAACAACGCGATTCACAACATCATCCAACGCCTCGCGGCCATTGTCCTTTTGCTCTTCCTCTGCGCCCCTCTGCGCGCCCAAGAGGAGGTGCGTATCCAATGGCTGTCATTTGAACAGTTGGAAGACTCCCTGTCTGTCAACCCCAAAAAGGTCTTCATCGATTTTTATACCGACTGGTGTACGTATTGCCGCAAAATGGACAAGCTCGTCTTTACCAACCCCAAAGTGATCGATCAACTCAACGAAGAGTACTACGCCGTCCGCTTCAATGCCGAGACAAAAGCCTCCATTTCCTTTGGCGGCCAACTACTGGTCAACGAACAACTGGGCAAATCCCGCACCCCTTTGCACCAGATTGCCCAACTGCTGGCCCTGCGACAAGGAGAGTTCACAGCGCCGACCATTGTTGTGTTGAATGAGGAATTCAGCGTCACATCCAGACATTTTGAATACCTGGACAGCAAGAAAATTCTACAGGTCTTGCAATAACTCCTTCCCCCCCTATTCTTTGACAATGTTTCCCGAATGGTGATTGCCTGACTCATCTGTGATCTTGTAAAAATACAGGCCGGACGGAAAGGGAGACAAATCAATGGCGTGCTTTCCAGTCTCTTGCAAAAGGAGTTTTCCTGATGAATCGTATACTTGAATCGCAACATCTGCTTCTACATTCCCGATGGTCAACATGCCAGTGGTGGGATTGGGAGAGACCTCTATGCGCTTGGTCATTGCCTCAGAGGTACTGACGATCAAGCTGTTCTCGTACAGAACAATCTCGCCTATTCCTGAAGATGCCAACAAGACATCCATGTCTCCGTCCTCATCCATGTCAACGGCAATGATGTCTCTGGCTCCTTTGGCGTCGTCCGAGATGATTTTCCGTTGAAATACTTCTCCTTCCCCATCGAGATTTTGATACCAAGCGGCATTTTCATCAAAAAAAGAAGTGGATAAGATGTCTACATCCCCGTCTCCATTGACATCAACTGGAAAGATGCTGGTGACCTCCTTGGTCCGGGTGCTGATCAGTATTTCTTCTCCAAAGCTCCCCATGCCATCCGTGCTTGGAAACCAGGCGATTCTGTCATTGTACGAGCCATAGAGCAAATCATCTCGACCATCTTTGTTCATGTCCACCATGACCATGTCCAGGATGACATCATCAAATGGCGATAGGACGATGGGACTACCAAAATTGCCGACTCCATCGAGGTTTTCATACCAGCGAATGGAGGCTTGGCTGGGGATGTTGAATGCAGAATAGGCAGCCAAGACATCCAAATCGCCATCGCCGTCCATGTCGTGGGCTGTAAGGACCTCTACGGGCACTGTATGGGTAGAGACCACTTGGGACTCTCCAAAGGTTCCCATTCCATCTTCATTTTTTTGCCATCCCACTTCTCCACTGATGGTTCCCCAGAGGGCATCGGGATGACCATCGCCATCCAGGTCGGCGAATTGAACAGCATAGACTCTTTTTCCCCCGATGTGAAGAACTTGCTCCTCTCCGAAATTGCCTTGGCCGTCGTTGAGGAAAAAGGCAGCCTTCCCATCATTGACATCAGGCGTTCTCGACCCGGAGATGATGTCCACATCCCCATCGCCATCTACATCTGCCACATCGATGGTGTTGATGCTGGGAAGGTCAAGGGCGATGATTTTTTGTGTACTGAAATTTCCAATCCCACCCAGGTTTTCGAACCATACAATGGTACCATAGTATGTGGATACGGAAAGGACGTCCTTGTCCTTGTCGCCATCTATGTCAACGGCGATGACCTTTCTGGCATTTCTAGGTTGTGGTAGATCGTCTCGACCGACAATGATGTGCTCTACAAAGCTGATTTGCGCTGTCCCTGAAATGGCAAAGAGGCAGATTGCTGATAACAGGAGTTTTGTTTTCTGGTTCATATTCTTTATTTTGATATTTATCCAACTGCTGTTGGCCTTGGCCCAGTTGGGTTGTTTTGCATTCAATCTTTCGCCTCTCCTGCCAATGCTGGAAGAAGATGGTCGGCAACGATCTCGTCTGCTTGCTGGTGCATGTAAATAGTCCCATAGGCGGTGGCGGTGAGGACGATGACCAAACCCATGTCTTTGAAGATTATGATTCTGTTGCCTCCATTTCCGTTGGCGTAATAAGCCTCCTGCTTTTGATCAGCAACTTGGTAGGTTTTGTTCCAAAACAGATAGCCGTAGTATTCATTGTCTGCACCGGGGATTTCTACTTGGTGAGATAAGCTTGCTTGTACCCAATCCGCGGGGATGATTTGCGTGCCTTTGTAGGCGCCATCGTCCAAGTACAGTTGGCCATAGCGGGCGTTGTCCAGACTGCTCATCTGAAATCCGCCAGCCGTATTGGGCACCTTCGTGGGCGTATACTGCCATTTGTACTCTTGGATGTTCAGGGGCGCAAACAACTTTTCCGCTGCATATGCCTCTAGTCCGTTGGGCACCACCTGGTTCAGGACATCGCCCAGGAGCACGACTCCCGCAGTAAAATAATCCCAATCCTTGCCCATGGTCTTCTTGTTGTCCATTGAGAGATCGAGTCCAAATTTGACCCAATCCGATGTGGGGTACATGTTCTCCTCATTGCCTGGCGACTCCATGTCCGAGTCCGATCCATCGAAGCCAGAACTCATGGTCAGCAGGCTTTTGAGACTGACATTTTCTTTTTCTGGGCTGTGGTTTTGGTACGACTTGAGTTGGTAAAAATCTCCCAACTTGGCAGTGTTTTCATCCTTGATGTGTCCTTCCCCGATGGCAATCCCCATGACCGAAGACGTCAGCGACTTTCCAACCGAACGGGTGTCGTGCAAGCTGTTCCGATCTGCCCCATTGAAATACTCTTCGATCAATAGCTTACCGTCCTTGAGCACGATGATACTCGTGATCTTCTTGAAATAATTCTGTGCAATTCTTTCATTCAAACGGCGAATGAGGTCTTTGTCATAAGAAGCATCTGAGGTTTCAAATTTGTCTGTTGGAGCGACCTCTTGGATGGCAATCTTGGATTCGTCGACTTCTTCTTCCACCATGTTCAGCTCAATCTCTCCTTTGGCGATCAGTTCGCCAACCAGCAAAGTATCCATCTGAAGATAGGGCCGCACTTCGATGCCAAAGGAATGGCTGCCAGGGGTGAGCGCCTTTTGTCCCCCTCCCAACTTCATGAATTTGGTCCACAAGAAGATGCCCCAATGATCGGGCTCGGCCTTGTTTTGGAGGGGAATGCCATAGACGGTTGTCGCATTTCTGTAATCGCAGGAGCCTGCACCTGTCTGGAGATTGTACTGGTAGAGCTGCTTCCCATCCACAAAAAATGTCAATTGAAAATTGCCTTTGTCGCACAACTCCCTGACCGATAGCTCTGGTGCGAGCTTGCTCATGGAGTAGGTAAGGCTGTGTTCCAAAAACATCCGAAACCCAAAATCGGAGGCTTCCGAAAGAGTCAACGACTGCTTGAAATCGCTTTGTGTGAAATCCTTAAACGGAACCCATTCTTTCATGAAGGCGATCTTGCCAATGTTGTCCCGATGAATGTCGTTGACAATTTCTCCCTTTTCCAATACCAAGGGAGGATCATCTTCGCAGGAGACAAAGAGGAAAATAAATGAAATGGACAGAACTATCAGAAGCTTAGCGTTCATTGATTTTGTATTTGTACGTTCTTTGTTTTCAAATACCACTTTCACCCGCCGATCTTTACAATCCGGTGGGAAGTAATCATTCGATCAATGCCTTCTACGGCAATTGTGTAAACGCCCGGGGGGCCATCAATGCGAATGTCTACATGAGGTTGATGTAAGGCAGGCCAAATTTTGATAAGTCGCCCAAGACAGTCTGTTAAGCGAACCTCTCTAAGGTACTGCTTTTTATTCTGAATGCTGACATTGCCAGACGTTGGATTGGGAAAAATCGACAAAGGTTGTCTTTCGACGGGCGAAAGTGAAAGAATTGGATCACAGAATGCCATGTCGTTGATGGCTCGTTTCATCTCCTCTCCCACTGCAGAGCCGATATTCAAAAACGTACGGGCATTGTTGTGAAAATGGTGAATGGCCTCTTCGGGAGATTCGTCTGACTCGTAGTAAAACGGCCTGGCATCGACATATCCCAATTTTCCTCCATAAGTCTGGTCATCGCAACCCACGCTTTCCTGTGCAGGCAATATTTTGGTTTGGATGTCCCGCACCCACAAATCGTCACTCAAGGCAAAGCCTCCGTGGCCAGAGCTGGCAATGACAATGGGGAGGTCTGCTACGCCAAGATCGGTCCTGACATCTTCCACCAGGTGCCTCAAGTTGCTTTCGTATTCGGTCATGTACTCTTCCGACTCCCCATCGTTCCACCCTTGAAACCAGACAAAGCCAGCCATCTCAAACTCATTGGCATTCAGAGTCGGAAATTCGGTCGATAGATTTTGTGTCACCCTTTGCACGGTCTCGATCATGTCGGTATAGTAGGCCCCAGTCTGCCCTCCCGCAGAAGGCGGCCGAAAGTCGACTGCTAGGCTTTTCCCTCCCCAAGCCGTTTTGATGATCAGGATGGGCTCTTCGTACAACTCGTCCAACTGATGAGCAAACATCAATTCCGGCCCGATGAGATCAGAATACGCCCCCTGTCCCACTGTCACATTGGACTTGAGGACACCCTCGGGACGATCAAAATACAGCCATGCATTTTCCAGGACATTCCAATCGTTTTCCCGCCCCAACATGGCCCAATCTCCATTGGCATCCTTCGCAATCACATCCAGTAGAGAGCCCGGCTCATTTCCGGTCTCTCCCACCGCACCATAGCCCTGCATATTGGATTGGCCAGCCAAGACAAATACCTTGACCTTGGTCGCCGATTTCTCTTGCCGGGTCACTATGGGGACATATCCGATCTCCATACCTTCCGGTGGTGATACGATGAGTCCGGGATCGATGCTGGCAAGTTTGCCCGTAGACGGTGGTGCCAGATACTCTTGGTCCGATGTCCAATGCTTGTGAAGCAATTCGGCCCTTTGTTGCAGTACTTCCCGTTGGCTTTCCGTCAGATTGGCATTGACAATGGCGGGCTGGTCCACAAATCGATACCAGTGGTAGGTAATGGTACTGCCATCGCCCAACTTTCTGTAGAAGGGGCCTGCCACTGGTCCGGGACTTTCCCAGGGACCATTGGGGTCTTGCCAGTGACAATCCGCTTCGAGAGGGGTGAGATAGGGCAAATCATCGTTTCGGGGCGATGTGGGAACCTCCGTTTCCAGCAAGGTAGTAGAGGCAGGAACTTCTGTTGATGAGATGGGCACCCATCGCTCCCCATTTTCAAATTTGAAATACTCCGGGGTCAAAAAATTGTCTCCTTCCTTTGTGACATGATCGAGGTTCCACTCAAAGCCCATGGTGTGATCGTTCATCGTATATGTCTCCATGAATTGGTACAAATCCACCGGAAAATCTTCTCCATCCTGGCCGGGCTTGACAATCTCTCCGACGAAATCCCCTCCGTCATTGTGAAACCCATAAACCAAATCCTGGCCAGGCTTTGTCCCAGGAGGGACCACCTCGCCCCCATCAAACCAAGCCACCACATCATTCCACAAGGCATCGTACTTGTACACCCTGATTTGGTCCACCAAGACAGATCGATTCTCCCCACTGACCGGATACTGAAGCGGCGGTACTTTGGCGTAGGGCGTCCCTGCATCGTCATTGGCCACCAAGGCGGGCGTCTCTGCCAACTCCACGCCAAAACCAATTTCCTGGTCGGATGGCCGCACATCCAAAAACAAACCCTCCAAACTCGGGTCTTCCAAGACGGGTTCGGTCCAAAAAGTGGGCAAGAAGAAGGTGGCGGGGCCTTTGAAGTTGTCGGCATTGAAAAACAAGGTCCAACACTGATTGCCAGTGGCGATGTTTTGTCCATTGGTTTGCTGCATGGGCTCGGTCAGCGGGAGGGGGAAATAGCCATATCCCAGGAGTTCCCCATTCATTCCCTGTGCCATGTTCAAGCCATCGGGAGGCCACAGCAAGTTGGGAGACAACTGTGCCACGCCGTATTTCCCACCGGGAATCCGCCAGTCCCGACTTCCATCATTGATCAGATCACTCTGCCCTGCCCCCGGTCCATTGGCCCAGGAATGGAAATTGTGAGAGACCCCTCCCATGATGAATTTTGGTGTGGCTGTTCCAAAGCGAGTATCATTCCACCAACCCAATCCCCCTTCGATGGTGGTGTAGAAAAACCCATCTGGTTCGTCCCCTCTGCGTTGGGTGGACATCCAAGAACTGGACAGGCCAGTCTGAAAATTGTCGGCTCCGGGATAGGTGCGCAAGACCGGCCAGGCAGCTGAATAGAAGGAGTAGCCTGCTCCGTAAGATTGGTCCGACGAATGATTCGGGGTGATCCAAGTAAAGCCACTTCGATTGGCATTGGATACTTGAGCAGTTATGGAGTTGAGGCAGAGAGCAGAAAAAATGATTGCATAAAGTAAGACTTGAAGTCGATTGGTTGCTCGGCGCTTGGTTTTCATGCTGGAAAGATGTTTTTGGTCGATTAGGAAGCAGAAATGATAAACCAAGGTACTCAATTCAGGTGAAAGACGAGCAGGTGACCGCTCCCTAAAAAGCGTAAATCAATGCCATCAGGAAAGCAGGTGACAAGTCTGTGAATTCATTTTCAGCTGTTTGAAAGATCGGATCATTGGCGCGATCAATTCGAAATTCGGGGATGCACGTAAATCCATGGTATTTGAGATTGGTTGAAAAAGTGAAGCTGAAGATGTCCCCTGAATTTCCATCCATGATGATGCCGTCAGCATCGTTTACATACTCTCCTCTCCATCCAAAAATCACAGCATCCTTTAGTTTGTAACGCGCATAGAGAGCTGCCCCAAACCAATCCGCGTCGGGACCATCTTGCTGTTGATTGACCTTGCGACTCAGGTTGAGCCCCATGCCAAAACGATCCGTAAAATCTTTGGTAGAAGTCAGATCAATTTGATGGCCGGTGACGTTCGAGCCAGGAATGTCGACATCTGTCCCCGTCAGGTAATTGAGAAAAACCGAAAAGCTGGGCTTGGTGTAGGCGATTTGTCCGCCGATGTGTTTTCCTTGGGTTTCATCGAGTTTGCTATCCGTATCGTTGAAAATGCCAAGGGTGAGCGACAAAGAATTGGAAATGGAATAATCCACCTTTAGCCCGGTGTGAAAGAAAGGTCCATTGGAAAACAGATATGAAGTGCTGTAATGGACATTCTCTGCCGGATTGATCAGTTCGTAACCGACAAAGGTGCTGAAATTGCCGAGGGTTATCGTCAGTTGTTCGACTGGCGCATAAAAAATGTAAAGCTGTTTGATCGCTGATAAGGTCGTACCTGGATGTCCATTGGCCGTTTCGGCTCTTGGGCCAACAGCTAGATCGGCATTGAAGCCCACGTTGTTGTTAAAGTTTTTGGAGAGGATCACATTGGCCATGCCCAAGGTAAAAGCATTGTGTTGCTCCGTAAAGCTGGTTGGCAGTGGATGCCCATTGAAGTTGTATTGGTAATAAACATCAACGGATCCTTCAATGGTCAATTGGTTGGGATCGTCTTGAGAAATCGAGTGTTTCGATTCTGTGGCTTCATCGATTGGCGGCAAAACTTTCTCTATTCTGACAACCTCCCCAAAACGAATGACTCTGGTACTTCCATCATCATTTCGAAAGGTGTAGGAAATGTCGGGATTGACACCGACCAATTCACCCACAAAGGATTGATCATTGGTGAGGTAAACTTTTCGCACCAGCCCATTTTGGGCAAAGCTGCAGAGCCCTCCAAACCCTACAAACAGCAAGAGTGCGAGGATGTGTTTCTTCATAGTATTGTCAATTGTTCGAAAGGACGACCTGAACAACTGTGCCTGTTGGAACAGACGATTTGATGGGTATAGATGAAGAGGTGGAATCTACAAAAGCGGCGTGGCGACTTCTGGAGTGTTTTTGTTTTGTCAATTGGTCAGGCCTACTACTTTCACTTGGTTTACATAAGGCTCCGTAAATTTATGAAAAATCGATGAATAAAATTGGCAAACCAAGGAATCTAACGTACTGAAAATGAGAAATTAACGTAATTGTATTACTTGATCTTTTGAAGGGATTCCCTCCCCAGATTTGGGCCATTTTGGGGTCATTCCAACAGCTGTCACAATCGGTAATTTGTAAACATCTCGCAGAGAATTTATTACGCGTGACAAAAAAATGATTACAAGCTGTTTTGATTTTGATTCACTGCCGAAACAGTACGTGGATGAGGGGCTTTTTGTAGAACCAAGCTGGACCACTTCACCTGCTCCTTCCCCTCCAGCAAACTGGGCTGACTCTCCAAACACAGCAGTGCCGTCAAATCTTCTTCCTCTGCCACAGAGAGTAACCTTCGGCAATGGGTGGGAAAAACGTGCGTACCCACACCAGCAGGTCCATTCCGCAACGAAAGGGCAAAAACACCAGCTGGCTTCAGCAGTTGTGCGGCCCTTCTCATGCCCAGTTCTTGCTCTCCAGGGGTCAAGTGGTGCCATACACCAGAAGAAAGAATGAAGTCGAACTCATTTTCGCAACCCGTCAATTTGCCCAATAAAGGCAAGGCATCGTCAATCCATTGTACAGATGACTCTTTGCCGCATCTTTGCTCTCCAGCCACCCTGAACTCCAGCAGGGGTTCCACAGCCAACACCATATGCCCTCGCAGGCTCATCTCGTACGCATCCCTCCCTGGCCCAGCCCCAAGGTCTAGCACCAAGCCCTTGTCAATGGGCAGAAAAGGCAAGAAATCCTTGTGCAGCAGATCGAAGGGAAGATCATCTGTGACCTTGATGTATCGCGATGCGACCGCGGCATATCCAATTGTTCCCTTGGGGTGTGTCATCATTGGTATGGTTGTGCATCACTTGTCATCGCAGCACATCAGTTGGGACCCTTTAGTTTTTCCTCTACCATGCGCCTTTTCTCGGTCTTGCTCAGACCAAATATCTCATCTGGCAAATTGTATCGACCATAGGTCAAAGACTGCAGGGTCCCATTCTCGAAGCGAAACTGTCCGATGAAGTTGTTTTTGCCCAAGAATACGTAGGAAGAGTCGCGTTGGTAAAGTGGCTGGCCCAATTCCTCTGTCAGTGCATCCATCGACATGCCGATCTCGATGGTCTTGCCAAGTTTGATGGCCTTGCCAAAAAGGTGGAGTAGGATGAAGGTTTGGTCTTTGTCTGTCTCCGACCAGCCATAGGAAGGCTTGAAGTAGGTATGGGTGGTCAGGATGCCAATTTCTTGAAACTTGGACACGGCCCCACTGCCTCTTTTTTGATCAAATAGGGTGTAAAAGACAAACAGCCCAGAGTCCGATGGATTGTAAAACCGATTGGAGGGCGACCGCTCGACCACGCCAGATGTTTGGAAGTAAGGAAAAATGGAATCGAGTGGTGGAATGGGAAAGGCGATGAATTCCGCAGCCAGTCCGGTGGAATCCTGCAGTTGCTCCCCTACTTTCTCTTGTTGAGGGCTTTCTGATTGACAAGCAAAAAAGAGCAGCAAAGCGGTGAATGGCCAAAGAGGTATTTTCATGTGATCTGGATTGGCATCTGTACAAAATGGGAAGTTAACATTTTATCTCCTTGACCATCGTAATGGCGGTTCCTTTCTCTTCAAAAAATCGGAAGCCACATCTTTGGTACAGGCTTTTGGCGGGGTTCAATTTGTCTACGCTCAAGGACATCTTCTCCGCTCCTCGGTCTGCATAGGCTGTTTCCAAGGCCTTCAGCAAGTGCGTGCCAATGCCTTGGTTTCTGTGGCTCTGTTTGACTGCCATGCTGATTTCGGGTGTTTGCTCGTCTATGTAGCCGTAGCCCTGCTGATTGGCAGAGAAGGTCCGCCCCCAAATGGCGCCAACCAATTCGCGTTCACAAACTGCCACGATGGCCACATCATTCTTTTGCTGACCCCAGTCTTTCACGTATTTTCGAATGCCTGGCTCTTGAAGGATGGACTTGGGAAATTTGGCCTTTCCCACTGGAACGAAGAGCGCTTCGTACAACATCTCTTGTAGAAAGTCGTGTTCTGCTGGGCGGATGGGGCGAAGGGTGATGTTCATTTCTAATCGATTCCTCGTTTCTCCAGAGCCTCAGAAATATCTACATCTCCAGCATCGATGAATATAGATTGATTTCTGAGTGTCACATGATCTGCCAAATCTAGCGCATAGTCAAAAGCAATCAAAGTATTGTATACTTTTTCTTTGTATGGAATGTCTAGGCAATGATACGTAAATGCCAGGCCAGAAAGTTGTACAGGCTGAACCTGTACAACTGACTCAAAAAGTCTTGACAATGACAGCACATCCTTCTTTACAAAGCACATCGTCTTGCCGATGTAAAAGCTGGCAACATTTGATGCAAGCTCTTTCTGAAAGATGGAAAACTGTTTGTCAAGAGGCCTTCTAATTGTCTTTACTTGAATGGACCAGTTCAGAGTTGTATCTATCTCTACATACAAGTACTCTATTTGATCACACTTCATTTTTTTCTTGCAAGCATCAATGGTAGAATTGACAACGGACTCAAGTATTTCTGAAGACACCTGATAATGATTGATGAGGTCGTTGTTCTTATTCAGGAAGGTACAAGAAACGAATAAAGAAACAATCATCATTATTTTCATGTTAAAAATTTTAAATTGTAATTTATTCTTGTTCCACCTCATCAAATCAAAAATTTCGGAGGCTTACTCTTTCAATAGAATAAGTTTGTAACTATGGTAGCCTAATCTTATATCTAGGATGCTTTAGCTTCTTTAGTTTTTCACACAACTCATAGATTCTAGATACAGATATTTCCTCTATAAATAAATTTTCCTGCCATACTCTTTTGCTGTAAAATTTCTTGCAAACAACAGTTGTCCTATGCTGAGCTAAATAGTAAAAGGCAAGAATATCATTGAGGTATCCTTCATCAAGAGCATACGTGACATTGTTTAAAATATCATGGGCAAAGATTGGAATCTCTCTGGTTAGATCAGGTGTGTAAGCTGTAATTATATCTCCTCCACCAGATATTGGGATACCCATTTTTGGAAATTCTAATGTGAAAAAATATAATTTTTGAAATCCTTTACTCCTGATTCCTCTTACAGAAATATCCTGATTACCCAAAATATTATCAATCTCAATAGCTGTGAAAATTCTTTCTTCCTGGCTAATGATCTTGAGAATTGCATGCTCTTTTAGATTAGATCGACCCTTTGCTCTTGGCCTCGAATTGGATAAACCAGAGCTAAACAAATTATAAATAAAAATATAACCCTCATCATTTTTTTCCTTTGGTATTGTTGATATAAATTTCTTCCTCTTTGTCTGCTGCAAAACCACTAGGGTTACCGCCACCATGTCCTCCAGAGGATTTTCCCTTATTTTGCTGTAGCCATATGAGATAGCTGTAAAAGTTTTGTACGTTGTACTTTACATGTCCTCCCTCATGTGAAAGAACTGCACCGTTGCCTTTTTCTGCGTCAAGGAAAATGGTAGCTGTTCCTGGGCCACTACTAGATTTAACAGTAGCAATCGGCTTTCCATTAAGAATGATCTGTTTATCAAGCTGTGTATCAGTTAACCCTGCTAGACTGACCGGCTCATTAAAACCCCGATTTCCAATGGTAGCAGAGGTTAAGCTGTATTGAGACTTTACATATACATCAACTATTTTTCCATCTTGCTTTTCGACGGGGCAAAATGATCTGTTCCTTACACTAATCTGTATCCAACAATTTAAATAATACATCT
>JBCBOS010000040.1:0-47440 GCA_039821145.1 Bacteroidota bacterium
TCCGTTCTCAAACCACATATTGCTCACAATCAAATTTCCTTTCTTCAAAATGTAAACATTGGTTCCCAAATCAGTTGAATTTTGATTGCAAAGAAAGGCATAATCCCCAGATACATTTTCCAAGATCATTGGTTCGACAGTCAGTATGGTATCTTTCAACAATCCCTTTTCATTGTACTTCATCAATTGAAATTCAGTATCTTTTTTCAACTGATACAGCCAGCATACTTCCGACCTTTGCCCCATCGTTCTGCTGACAATCGATATACCCGAATCTCTTTCCATGAATGCCTTGTACACATCACCAAAAGGCTCAAACAATGTAGGATTTATGTCGACCACATCTTGAAGAAGACTACATCGACCATCATTTGATTGAGGACTTGGTGATTGGCTCTTTGTCTTGTCAATTGATTTACAAGAAAAAAAGAGAATCAAAATAAGAGTGACTTTAATTGTATTTGCCTGCATCTGTATACTTTGTGAAATTAAACGATTTATTGGCACCATTTCGATTTTTCAATCTCTCATAATGATTTTTTCCACCATAATCATAACTTTTGTCTTTACCAATAATAATTTTTCTATTTTTCCGAAAAGCGAGGAATTTTATACCTCCTAATACCATGGTATTTCCTGTATGGTTGTCATTTACTTTACCATACTCCTCTCTGAGTGGCAGACCTAGTTCTGATCTAACGACATTTTCAAAATGTGTTGCTTCAAACTCTCTGTATTGACTTCGCTTCATTGCTGAAACCATTCCGATAACGGTTACAGGATCTTCCTCTTTCCTACCCTCCGAAATAGGATCTAGCCCTTGATCAAGTCGCCATGCATGGCCAATCTCATGTGCTATTGCAGCTTCTTGAGGAATACCAATGTTATTCTCCTTAGGATTTAAATATATATCAGATGAATTTCCTTCAGCAGAAATAGCCCCATTTCGTGTCTCAACGTGCATATCATCTGGAGCTGCAGAGTGTATGGTATGAGTGTGCTTAGACTTTTTTAAATCTTTCCATGCCTTTCTAAAAGTTCTTGATCTTCTTTTTAACTTTCTTATGTGCCTTTTAATTGCACGCCTATCTTTCTTTGGCATATCAGCATACTCAATCTGCATTCCATCTGGATCAATCAATCGAATCGGATTATTCGCTACATACCCAAAGGCAGCAAAGGAATGGTATTTTTCAGCTAATGGATCTACGGCATTCCATCGCCCAATTGCAGGATCATACCACCGCGCCCCATAATCCATCCACCCCAATCCCAAATCCTCATTCAACTCCTTGCCATTGTACTGATACCGATTCTCCACACCCACAAATCCACTCCAAGGTCCCTCCATCGCCATGCCAAAGGGATAGTAATGGGTTTCCTGCAACATCTCCGTCTCCCGGTCAATCTCCCCATCGTCATTCAAATCCGAAAAGCAGATTCGGCTGTTGCCAAGGTGGTCTTTCAAGGAAAATTCGTAGCGGAAGGCTCCACCCTCTGCCGGAAGAGCCCGGCCCTCTTGGTGGTAGATGGCCTCCAACTGACCGTTGCGGTACTCAATTCCCTCTACGTAGTCGTGGTCGTAGTTATTGCCCTGCTCGCTGACCATCTTGGTGATCTTTTGCCCATCGGCTCTGTAGCCGAATTCGATGTAGCGACTGCCATTGGATGGATCAACAATTCGCAATGGTAAGTTGAGGAAATTGTAGTCGATCTGCAAATTTTTGTAGGGATCATTTGTCATATTTCCGTTGTTGTCGTACTGGTACTGGCCCGTTCGACCGTGGGGGTCAAAGCCTTGTTCTTGATAAGGGGCCGCTGCTTGGTCCGCGACGCTCTGCAATCTGTTGCCATTGTAGGTGTAGGTCAACTGGTCAATCATTTGTGGTGACCAACAGTCGGTTCCCTTGCTGAGGCCGTATCGGTCCAGTCGCAAAATGTTGCCCACTGCATCGTATTGGATGGCTGGGACGCTGAAGGCATCGTCATCGGCATATTGCAAACGCTGGTTGTTGTCCACGGCAATTTCACTGTAACTGGCCTTCGTCAATCGGTTCAAGGCATCGTACTGAAAGCCATAGGCCTGCATGTCCCGGCCCGCCACCTGCCAGCGCAAGGCAGAGATGTTGCCATTTTGCTGGGCCTGGGCACTGAGGTTTTGTGGATGATTGTCGTAGTACAATTGCAAGTAAAACAAATCCTTCCGATCCAAGGCCGTGATTGTATTTCCCAACTCGTAGGTTTGTGTCCCCGACAAAGGAATTTGGTCTACGACTGTTCCCCCTCCAGGAATCTGATCCAATTCCTCTTGGAAAAGATACACCTCCTGACCATTGCACAAGACCACTCGCAACAAGGTACGACCCTCTACAGTAGCTGGCGTGTAGCTGCTGGCCGCCGCTTCAATGGCAGCCAAGGCATTCTCGACATCGGCATCACTCACCCCTCCGCAAGTGCCCGGCAAGTCAGGCGTACACAATTCACAGTCCGGGTGACCTGGCATCCGAAAGTTCTCCCCCGATACCACCATCCAAATCAATTCTTCCAAGTCGACCAAACGCTGGGAGCCATCGGCAAAGATGACGGTATTGTCCGTAGCAGAAAGGTTGACACTGCCGACAATCAGATGCCCTCCTTGAATCAAATTCGGGTCGTAGTCCGCAGAAAAAATGTACACCTCTTCTCCATTGCACAAACGAATGATGTACAGCATGTTTCCCGTTTGCGAACTGCTCCCGCTGACCAACGCCTCTTCAAATAAACCCGGACAGCCAATCACACTCCGACTGATGAAATACTTGAGATTCATTTGGCTCAGCAAGGCATCCACCGAAGGAGTCGTCCCGCCACAATCCGGTACATCGCAGACCCCACTGCCACCACAAGGATCATAAGTGCCAATCGTCAATCCTGCTTGGAAGCGCAAAAACAACAGCTCGGCCAAATCGGCAGCCGTCGCTCCCTGATAAGTCTCTGCATCCAAATCAATCAATTCCCCCGGCAGCCTGGGTGGCGTACAGTTGCCAATGGTTGGTCCCGTTTTGTCCAACAAATGCAGTGGCTGATTGATGTGGGTCAACCATCCTCGATTGTTGTATTGAAAATCGACAGACTGCAGTCCATCACCCATGTCCTTTTGCACCAATTGATCGCGATCGTTGTACCGACTCTCTGCCAAGGTCACGACAGGTCCGTTGTCCAACTGATGCGTGAACCGAGTCGCCCGACCAAATCTGTCGTATTCGTATCTCTCCGCAATGTCAAGGGCCTGTGGCAAGAAAGATGAGCTGTGGTTGCGGACGACGGCCATCATCCAGTTGGCATCGTTGTAGTCATTGGTGTACACATCCTGTCCACCCAAATGATTTTGGCGGCTGATGATCTCCTCCCGACCATAAATGTCATAGGCATAGCTGCTGGTCATTTCGTCATCCGGCTGTCCATTGACGTCCAGGGTCCAGACACTTGTACTTGTCAACTTGCCCTGGTTTACTGGCTGCGTGGCTACATTTTCGTCGTAATTGTTTTTGATCAAGAGGGGTCCATTGGCAGCATTGAAACGCATCTCTGTCATGCGACCGAAATTGTCGTAGACATTGAATAGAACTGTACCATTCGGATCAGTTGTCGTCTCTGGCAAATCATTGCTCTTGTAGGTGTAGGTGTAGGGAGCAGTCATGGCAGGGATTTGCTTGGACTGCAAACGGTTGCGCGCATCGTACAAGTATTCGTACAAACCTCCCGTCTGCCAATTGGCTGGCTTGACACGGTAGACATTCTTCCGATCATCGTACTCATACAAAGTCTCATTGTTCAAGGCATCGCGCAGTTTGTACATCCTGCCCAGCTTGTCCGTCAAAGTCACCGTGACATTTCCATCCTCATCCGTTGCTGTGCTCTTGGCATACTCCCCTTCCTTGCCATATGCTTGCTGGCGAAAGGCACCATTGGGAAAAATGGTCTGCACCAAACGATTCATGGGAGATGCTTCATAAACATTCGTCAGAAAATTTCCTGGCAAATAGGTCTGCTGCTCGATCCGGCCCAGATTGTCATAGCGCAATTCGTTTTGGACCACTCCATTGAGAACTTCTTTGACCAAACGCCCAATGTCATCAAACTCCTGCAGTTGTTGCTGCTCAGGTGTGCCATCCGCAAAAGTGGTGGTGGAGGTGATTTTATTTTCCGTACCATATTCATAGCTGTAGTCATTGTGTACATTGTAACTGCCAACCGCATCATCTGCTCCCTGCCCCTGGTAGTGATTGTGAGAAGCTGTCAATCGGTTGAAACCATCGTACTGGAAAAAGCTTCGCGTTTGATCCGGGCTGATGATGACTTTTGGCAAGCGAGTGTTGCTGTGGTAGCGGTAGTCCGTGATGTGTGTTCCATTTTGGTAGCGTTCCAACAAACCAACAGAGTTGTAGGCATAGGTTTCCAAATTGAAATCAAAGCGTCGGAAGCTGGTCGGACGTGCCTGGACATCGTAGGTCAATATTTCTGCCACCACATCTTCGGAAAGGTCATTGTTTTTTCGGTAAAACTTATTGGGCAACACCATCCCAAATCGCTCAAACAGTTGGGTCCGGATGCCGCCAACAAAAGTCTCTGCAGCCGTTGCATTGGCCTTGACATAATTGTCTACTCGCAAGGGTACGGATAGGAGGTAGAGATTGTCCTGTATCATCTGCGTTGCCAAGGCATCTCCCTCGGCCGAAAGCTCATGTGCATAGCTGGTTTTGTCAATGTAAATTCTTCCATCGGAGTCTGTCAAAGAGGAGGCAACCAAATTGGTGTGGGCCAAGTTGGCGTGGTACTCAAATTCGCGAATCGTCGTCAATCCATCCAACATTTCTTCTGTGCGATCCAACTGGACAAACTCTGCCTGAATGCTGAGGTTGCTGACTCCCCGACCAAATAAAATGGCGTCCTTGTTGAACGGAGTTTCTATGCTGATCGGAATTTGCGAGACATTTCGGTAGCTGTAGTTGTTGTCCGTGGAGCTGATGAGGGTACCATCCTCTTTCCAAACTTCCATCCGTGTCATCAACCCACGCTTATAATCTGTACAAACATCTGGTGTAAAAGGAAATCCATCGTGCTGTCCAATGAAGTCACAAGAAGGTCCCCAATCATTTGATCTGATGAAGGTCTTGGCCACATTGGGAGTATTCGCTGGATTGTTGAACAGGTAAACCGTTTTGCCATTTCCACTTTGAAATTCTTCTACCCGACTGTAGCCCACACAAGCACCCTTGGTGGTCAATTGCTCTTGTCGACTGCTGCCGTAGCGCGTCAGATAGGTATCAATGTCCGTTACCCCAGTGGGAATGTCTACGCAAAGGGTGGCCAATTTGGGAAAGTTGACCACTGCCCCCGATGTCAATCCATCTGTCTCCACATAGTCGTAATTGTATTCCTTGAGCAATTGGTTGTTGCGATCTAAGTATTTCTTTTTGCTCACCCGAACACCTCCACCTGTGATCTCTTCTCCCTCAAATCGGAAGGCATTGGGTTCGTATTCAAACTGAACTTTTCCAGTTGTAGGGAAGGTGATTTCTGTCAAAATGTTTCCAGGAGTATGCGGACCATTGGGCCGACGATCTGCACCTGCAATGACGTCCGATGGGCCCCCTGCCAAGTCAAAAGGCAAGATGGAATTTCCGTTGCCAATCCCTGGATAATACCACAGCTGTGGAAGCAAGCTTGTTGCCCCATTGTTGTTGGAATACCCCCAGACATCTTGCTCAAAAGAATTGACCCCTGGCATTTGGGTTTCGTCATAGGAAAAGCTGTGTACGAGGTCCGGCTGTGCATCACTGATGTCCACTTCTTTGAATGTCAGCAATTTTAACCTCTGGTTGAAGGCCGAAATGTTATTGGTGGGGCGGTTGCTGAAATAGGAATAGCTGAAATCAAATTCTTTGATCAGGTCATTGGTGGCCCGGTTGCGGATGCGAATTTTGTCAAAAAGTTTGTCACCCGGCAAGTCGTTTCTGTCCTCGTGCAAGAAATCCGCAACGTAGTAGTCCGTCTCTATTCGCTTGAGTACTTGGTAAAAAATGGTGATCGATGTCAGCTCGGAGCGATAGTCAGGAGAACCAGCATGGCAAGAGCAGCCAAAAGAACTGAAACGGCCATAGTCTACTTCATTGTAGGAGGTGGGATATGGGACGAGCGTCAATACATCGTATTCCAACGTAATTTTCTCCCCTGTATTTTGGTCCTCGATTTCATCCAGGTACCAACTGGAAGTGTACTCATTGTCCAAGGTTCCTCCTCCCAGATAAGCCGATACATCAGCATGTGACCAGTTGTCACTCAAGTCGTATTGACCAAAGGTGTACTTCTGGCCTTCGGGCGTAATCACTTCAAAAGAAATGAGGCGATCCAATACGCCTTGTGGTTGCCCTCCTTCATTGCTCCGGCCGTCGTCTACAAAAGTGGGGCGAATGATCAGATCGTTGTGTGGCACTTTGTGAATGCCTCCGTTTTGGTCGAAATAAAACTGTCCCGAATAGCCATCAAAATTGTAGCTGAACAGATCGGGCATTTTGTCATAATCATCTACCGTTTCCTTCTCTGCATCTATCCCAACTTCATCGTGCCACAACCAACCCGGAATGCCTACCGGACTGCCCGCATTGTCTCCCGTATCATCCGGTACTCCCACAATGTGGTAATGCTCGTCTTCATATCCTCCTCGCACCGCACGGGTGATGACACCGCCTGCATTGAGGTTCCAGCCAAGTCCCACCCTGGAAGCCATGTCGTTGACTTTGATGCCATTGGATTGGTAGGAGAGAGAAATTGGCAAGCTCAATCGACGCCCCGTCAAATCAAAGATGGGGATGTTGACAGAGGCCGCGCCAGAATAATTGGAGACCGACGATTCAGCCAAGCGAGCAGCAATTTGCGACTCGGGAGAGGGAGGCACTGTTCGCCGAGTGACTTCATCAAATGTCTGTGCCCAAGAGGATGTACACAGGATGCCAAAAAGGAAAAACAGGGAGCTTATGGTTCGAAAGAAAAGTATATTCTTCATGACAATTGTTGTTGGAGTTGGTGTTTTAGTTTTCAAAAAAAGTGATTTTCTCAACCAGCTGTTTGTCGCCGACCCGAAGCCTGATGAGGTAGAGATTTCCACTGAGTCCTTGGCCTTCCAGTTGCAGTCGATACAAGCCAGCCGCCTGTTGCCCACTGGTCTTGAGCTGTCGGATTTTTCGCCCGGTCAGATCGTAGAGCACCACCTCTGTATCTGCTGATTGCTGCAGCCAATATTCAATTTGTGTGAAATCAGAAAAGGGATTGGGAAATACTTTCATCCCCATGTCCAGAGACAAGGGATCGTTGTTGACTTTCTCTTCGCCAGCCCGAGTGGTGGCATTGCGGACCGGAAGATCATCACCCGTCGAACAGGATTGCACAATCCAATTGGAAACAAAATCTGCCACTGGCACCACATCCAAAAAGGAGCCTTGGTAATAAGGGCAATGAAAGCCCGGAACGCTGAAGGCCTGAATGGCCAGGCAAGCAATGTCCGGTGGCAAATCTCCCCACAAACCTCCATCTTGCAAGCCCGATAAGACCCGACCATTGAAGAGTCCAAAAAGTTGGTTTCGCTCCCAATCTCCCTGCATCAAAAACAAGGCATCTGCTCCAGTGGTACTGATGTTGATGGCGTGGTTCTCATCCCCCACATGCTCTACACAGAAATAGCCAGTGGTCCGATCGCCAATGCGAAAACTTGTTGCCAAAAAGGGTGCTTGGTCTGGCAATACAAAAGAAATGGGCGTCCCCACCGGAATGTCTTCTTCTCCAATGTAGGTAAACAGCTGTGCCGGAATGCTGCCATCCAATCGGCCGTCTGGTGCCAACCAACGTCCCTTGCCATTGGGATTGGCTTGGTACTCTGCATTGGTGAGGACAAATTGGGTTCCCTTGGTCAATGTCGTGAAAGGCGTGATTTCGATGCGGTCGTTTTCGTTGTTGTCAATGGAGTTGTCAAAGGCAGTAAACATCAGGTCGCCCGGAAACAAAAAGCTGCCCGGATCGGAAAGGGTGCAATTGGCCGGATTGTCGTTGAGGCCACAGCCCATCACTTCCATTTCTTCCATCATCAGAAAAGAAGTCCCTGTCAATTGGACGCGCAAATAACGTCCCTTGCTGCTGAGCAGATCAATGGACTCGTAACGCCCTGCCACCTGTGTTTTGTACACACTGAAATCGGCCTGCGTTGCCGTGCTGGTCGGGTCGGTAGAAGTAAAAGGCGTTTTAGAAACGAAGACCCAGTAGTTGACAAACAGATCACCATTTGGCCCTTGGGCATTCCAAATCCGCAACTCGGACAAATTGTACACCTCTCCCAAATCCACTTCCCACCATTGCTCCGGCTCCCAGCGCGTCGCACAAAGAGAAAAGTTGCTGCCCCACTGGTTGTTGGTAATGCCATCGACCCCATATTGTGCATCCGGCGGTGGCTGTATGCTCGGACTGACGGATGACTGACTGGCCGTTTTCGACAAGGCCACATTTGTCAATTGCTGACAAGGACCACCCTGCCCTTCCACATAATCGACCTGCAATTGATTGGATTCCAAATTGCCATTGCCCGCCAAGTCAAACACAACATTGGCCGGGATTTCCACCTTCACAATTCCCTCCAACAATGGATTGATCGTGACCAGCCATTGGGCACCACTTCCACTTAGGGCGATGGCCTGACCGTTGAGCAAAATGAAATTGTTGAGGCTCAAATTTTGAATGGGCTCCGAAAAAGTCACACTCACATCAAAGGCGCCGTTGACGGGATCATTGGGCGTGCTGAGTTGGACAGTAGGTGGCGTAAGGTCCACACCGCCAGCTTGTATGTTCAAGGCATAATCTTCAATTTCTCCTGCTGGTACGCTTGCGCAACTGTTGATGGGAAAGCCATCCTTTTGCACAGCTATCCGCATTTTGGTCAGGCCAATGGCAGCGTTGGCGGGGACTTGCAGGGAAGTGGTCAAGGGTTGATTTCCGTTGGCTGTACTGACCATCTGCTCGCCTACATCTTCAAAATCTCCATCGCGGTTCCAGTCCACCCATACCCGCCAGTGCAAGTCCGGCGAATAGCCTGGCCAGCTCAGGCCCGGCCGCAATTCCAGTGGATAAGTGGCCCCTCTGTTCAGAGTGGTTTGCTGGCTGGCACTGTAGTCATTGAAGCCACAGCTGATGCCGTCGATGCATTTCCCGCTGGTATTGTCAATGGTGTTGAGAATGACCCGCTCGATCCACTCTTGCCAGGGGCTCGGACCGCTCATGTTGCAGTAGCCTGTTGGCAGTGAGCCGCCCCCTCCGCCTGCGGGAATCTCGTTGATGGCTGTCAGTTTATTCAGACTCGTCGTTCCATCATCTACCGTCACGCTGTAGGAGCCTGCGGCCAAATTGGGAATGTTGTAGTTGAGGTCTGTGACGTTGGATTGGCTGCCATCGTAAGCAGTCCCAGGTCCATCCCAACTGATGGCATAGGGCAAGGTCCCTCCGCTGATGGCCACCGCAATGGCGCCATTGGCTTGGTTTTCATTGGCATCGCTGGGTGTCAACACAAAGTCGAGATTGCCTTGGCAGGCCCCGGCGGGGGCGTTGGCTTTGATGTTGATGGGATGGCCATTGGAAAGCTGGCTGCTGCCAATGTTGAGGCCAATTTTGTAATTGCCAGTATGGATGTTGTTGGTCGATCCAAATTCCACCCCATTCATCCGAAAAGAAACGGCATTGTTTTGCAGGACAATCGAGTACTTGGTCCCCGCTGCAAAGGAGGCCCCATTGTGCTGTCCCAACCAACCACTGCTGCCCGGCAAGACGTTGGGATAAGGCCCGTAATACGTCAGCGCCTGGGCATTGACTTCGATGGCATAATACAATTTTTCGTTGCTGTCGTTCACCGTCCCATCATCGGCCAAAATACCAAATCGAAAGACCACATTGGACGGTAGGCTTTGTTTCAATTCCATCTCCACCACCCCACTCTGTCCGGAGATGCTGTTGCAACTGTTGAACTGCGCAGCCTGCAACAATTCCAGATCGGCATTGGGAAGATAGCGAATGTAATTTTCATCATAGTCGGAAAATAAGACCTGCTCGTTGGCGGTCTGCGCCCACAGAGAAAGCTGGCAAATGGGCAGACAAAGGACTGTCAACAACAGTCGAATCCTGGTGCATATCATGGCTAAATATTTTTGTGGTGGACCCATGCAGAATCCCCTTCTTGTGGTGCAAGGCGTCCCTTTGCAGACACAAAAAGTCAAATTCCGTTTTCCAAAGCCCAAGGCATGGAAAAGGTCAAATCAGCAAAATGTTATTTTCTCGGTAATTGTGCAAAAGTGAGGTAGCTGGTGTCGTTTACAGAGGGGGGATGCTTTATTTTGTCATTTATGGGAGGTGGTGCATTTATCGTACCAAAAATGGTTAAAATTCTTTTTGTGGAAGGGATTTTTTTGATTGTTTTTTTATCAGGTTTCGTCTGATGGCTTTTGCAGTAGTTTTGGATTTTGGGCTTTGATTTGTACTAGGATGTTGGAGGGGATTCCTTTGCATTGGAATAGGGATTTGGCTTGTAGGAGTTGATCGGCTCCACTGAGATCGGCTCTACTGAGATCGGCTCTACTGAGATCGGCTCTACTGAGATCGGCTCCAATGAGATCGGCTCCAATGAGATCGGCTCCAATGAGATCGGCTCCACTGAGATCGGCTCCACTGAGATCGGCTCCACTGAGATCGGCTCCACTGAGATAGGCTCCAATGAGATAGGCTCCACTGAGATCGGCTCCACTGAGATCAGCTCCAATGAGATCGGCTCCACTGAGATCGGCTCCAATGAGATCGGCTCCACTGAGATAGGCTCCACTGAGATCGGCTCCACGGAGATAGGCTCCACTGAGATCGGCTCCACGGAGATAGGCTCCACTGAGATCGGCTCCACGGAGATCGGCTCCACGGAGATTAAAATATCTCCACTTTACCCTCTGGCAAATCACCAATAAGTTCAAAAATTCTCGCGACTTAGCCCACTCACTAAAGTCGCCCCGCAGATGAGAACATATGGTCCAGTACAAATAAAAACAATCCAAGCCCATTTCAAATGGTTTTCCCCTAGCATCTGTAGCTGTGTATTGATAAATAAAATGATGATCCAATAAGTCTGGCAAAAACCGACCAAGGCGTTTAAAAAGCTCTGTTTTCTCCTCTTGCTCATTGTGATTGAGAACAATCTCCCGAAGGTAGGCTGACACCTCTTCTGTCAATCCCTTCACATGCCCAATCTCCCAGATCAGTTCCAGGGCCTTGTCCCATTTGTTGATGATATACCTACCTCGCTGATTTTTTTCTGTAAATCTTTCCAGGATAATTTTCCAGATTTTTTCTGCTGCCAAGTATTCTTGCAAAGACTTGTGCAAAAACTCAATGGCATCTTCCTTGGGTCGCTGATTCCCCTCTTCCCTTGCCTTGCTGTCATCTGCCACATTGAAATAAAAGCTGATCAGAATGTCTTCCAAAGATTCTTTCAGGCTTTGGTAGTTCCCCTTTAAATTGTCAGTGACATACTCTTCTATTTCTTCTATCTCCAACAGATCACTTTTGTAGATGAACTCATACTCACTTTGGTACATTTTCAGGGCAATGGCCCCAATGAAATCTCTGAAGTCGGATTGGTCGATGTTTTCAAACTTTTCCAACTGGTCTCCCCTATTGGACCAATTTCTTTTGATCAAAGTCGTGAATAAGTCATCGTAAATGATCGATCTATTGCCTCCTTCGGTAATGTCATAGTCAGCCTTGGCGATCAGATACAGCAGGATGGGTTGGTTGATCAATTCTCTGATCTCCTTGTATTTTTCTTCCTCGGATTCATTGATTTCTTTCAATATCTCCTTGGTCAATACAGAATCGCTGTGGACAGTCCGATACGCATTGAGCCATTGGGTTTGCTCTTCCAGATTCAATGGGGACAGGGAACAAACCAGTGCCTGTTTTTTTCCAATGTTCTTCAAGTCTACATAATGAAAGCGAGAAGTAATGATGACCTGTAGATTGGGTTTCCGGTTGCGAACGATCTTAGACATCTGGTTGATGAATTCGCTGATCTCCACATTGGTCAGGCCTTCCACCATGAACAACTCATCCAAGCCATCCAAAAGCAAAAGGGTATTGTCATAGGCAAACTCAATCCCCTTGGCAGAAAAATGGGCATCCAGCTCATCCATTGGATGCAACAGAAATTCACGGGGGTTTCGCAATTCTCGCAAACGAAGAAAAACCAGCTCGCGATCGAAGGACAGATCGTTCAAAGCATCATGGATGAGTTTGTAGCAAAAGGAAGTTTTGCCCTGCCCCGGTTGGCCCAATAGCAAGATCAAATTACTACTTTCTGCCTCCACACCCATACAGGCTTCTCCTTTGACAAAATGATGATTGATGTAATCGTGAATGCTGTCGCCATCAAACTGAAGGCTCACAAAATGATCAGTTGCTTCTATGATCCGATCCTCATTAAATCCATCCGGAACCATTCGCTTGTGCACTTGAAATCTTGGACAGATGTAGGTCGAATGCAAGAAAAGCGCCTCTTCTTTGAAAATGGGATTGAGGAAATGCTGCTCAATGGCCTCGTAATAGGTCTCCTTTCTCTGCCGACTGTCGGCACCATCTGCAAAGGGATTGCTGCGAAAGTGCCCTTCCAGCTCGCTGTATTTGTCACTACCGGCATTCCATTCTGTGCTGAGTGCCTGGGCAAAGTGGGTGGGCAGTTGCTTGGCCAAGCGGCGGGCCTCTGCCTCCGATAAGTCCACCGCCACCTGCAGCCACTCAAAATACAGCCATTGATAGGGCTTGAGAAAGCCAAACTTCTTGGGCTCAGTGAAAAAAGAAGGGGTGATGGCGATTTCTGCCTTTTCCATTTTCTGAGTCATATTCGTTTCAAAATCCCTGGTTTTGGCAGTCAAGCCCTTGACATCGTCCAATTTTTCCTGGTGATTTTCTTTGATCAGATCGATGGAAGTAGAAAACAAAGCATTGAAAACCAACTGAAAGGCCAATCGCTCTTTGGAAATGGAAAAGCTCTTGCTCTGCAGCATGTTGTCCACAGCTGTACCATAATCTCCATCCAGGGAATGGATCAGGGAGGCATAGAGACGCTGGGAAAGCTCTTGGGCGCTCAATTGATCCAACGTCCAGGGAGTACTGATCAATTTGATGGCTTGCGGGTGTAGACGGGGCTTGGACATGATGAAACGACTTGTCGATGAATGAATGTGGACCGCTCTGACAACAATATATGGAATTCTGTCTTTTTTCCCCTCTTGCGCATTCATTTTTGCCTGTAAAACTGCTTGTTCATCGTTTGTCCATGGAATGGTGATTGCTTGCCATAGGCAATTGTCGAGAGAGAATTGTGGCAAGGCGTACCTCTACCCTCTCGATGCAAACAAGCGAGTGGCGTCTGATTCATCCATGAAACGTAAGTTTGACGGTAGATGCCCATACAACACAGCCCAAGTCAATCTGCAACGAGCGCAAAAAACACCATCACAATCGATATTCCATTTTCAAAAGAACAAATCTGGGCAAGAGTCTGAATTCAGTGACGGAGGTGCCGATGTCACTGGCGGCAAAGTTCCGAAAGCGTTTGGTGTTCAGGAGGTTTTTGCCACTGAGGGCTAGAGTCAGTTTGTTTTCTTTGATGGTGTAGCGGGCATCGAGGTCCAGAAAATAGTAGGTGTTGTCTGTTTCGAGATTGTCGAAAAAATAACGCTCTGCCCGAACTTGGATGTTCAGGTTGTTCTGGAAGAGGAAGGAGAGGTTGAGAAAACTGTTGTTGTTGGTAAATGAATTGCGGATGCTGGTTTGGATTTCTGTTGTCGTCCATTTTGTGCCGATGTGGTAGTTGAAGGCACCGGTAAAGCCAGAGCGCAGTTCAAGTCCGTAGGTGTAAGAAGAAGAGTTGACGGTTCGTAGGTTGGAGTTGTTGACGATGTTTTTGAATTCTGATTGTGAAAAGCCCAGATCGAGTTTTAGGTTGGCAGAGATTTGTTTGACATAGTAATCCCATTTGCTGGTGATGCTCAAGGACTGTCTGTCGTCAATGATGATTTTCTCTGACTGGGTATGGTTTTGATTGATGCGTGTATTGGTGGAGAAAAAGTCATGGTTTTGGCTGTAGACGATGGAAGTGGTGGCAAAAAACCGATCGCCCCAATCGCCGAGTTCATAGTTTAAGGTAAAGGTGGAGGCATCCAATTGGTTGAACGTTCCCAATCCTCTTGAAAAGGCTCTGAAGCCAGTGAGTACAAAATCGTTGTACACATCCAAGATGCCTGCATTGCTGGTATTGTATGAATAAGAAGTCGTTATTTCGTGCTTGTCATTGATTTCCCAGTCCAATCCGACCGAAGGATTGACGAAGAAAGGACTTTGGTTTTCAGATTCAAAATTGTGAGTCAGTTGATTGAACAATTGGTGGAAATTCAGTTTTCCAATCAGAGAAAACTTTTTGAGCTCGTAGACATATTTGCTTTTGAAATACAAATTATTGGATTGGTAAGTTGTCTGGTTTTTGTACTCATCGAGGTTTTCAAGAATGATGTCGTCCTCCTTCAGTCCCAACTGTGTTTCCAAGATGTCTTTTCTGTAAGCATTCCCAAATACCATTTCGAGCAAATGATTTTTGCTGTGCCGATCCAGCAAATGAGTTTCCAAGCCAGCAAACTGCATTTTGTTTTTGCTCTGTTGTACAACATTGTTGGCATTGGAAAAAGCAGGGAACAAATCCTGATAAAAAAATTGGTTGATGGCATACTGCTGTGGGGTTTGTTCGTCGATGAATCGCCCAGTCAGTAAGAGGACTTTTTTATTGTTGAACCTATGACTGTAACTGATTTTTTGATCGAACAATCTGTTGTTGGACCGCAACGCTTCGACTGTGGAGGCACCGTTGAATAGCAAGTTGGAAGCTGTGTTCTCATCGGCATGATTGTATTTGGTTGTGGCTTCCAGCATCTGCGTCTTTGAGATGTCGTACTCTATGTCTAACTCTCCGAAGCCAATTCGGTTGTTGGTGCGAAGTTGATAATCTTCTGTATTGGTAAATTGGGTTCCATTGACAGAAACGACTTCTGTGGCATTTCTGAAAAAGTCAATTTCATCTCCATTGTAAAACCCCAACACTTTGGCCTTCATCTTTTTGCTCGGACGAAAGATGGCATTGAGGGACAACAGCTCTGCATTGTTGAAATGCGTTCTGTCCCGTTGCAAATCAACAAGGGGAGCTTGCAAATTCAACAGATTTCTGACTTGTTGATCATCGCCAATACTAGCAGGCTCGTCGTATCGAATGGGGCGTATGAGGTGGTTGATGTCGCCAGTGGCATCGTAGGCGACATTGTTTAGATTGGTGAAAAAGAAAAATTTATTTTTGGTTCCAAAATTCATCAGATTGGCCCGGAGGTGGTACCAATGCTGTTCCGCAAAACCATAGGAGCCATCTACATTGCCAAACCAAATGTGTCTCGCCTCTTCCTTTAGCTTGAGGTTCAGGGCGACCTTGTCACTTCTTTCAACATCTTTCAGCAGTCGATTGTTGGAATAATTTTGAAGCAACTCGACTTTGTCCACTGCATAGGCAGGCATGTTTTTCGACAACAATTTGTAACCCTTTTCAAAGAAATCATCGCCCTCGACCATCAGCTTTTCAATTTCTTTGTTTCCCACTTTGATGGTCCCATCGCTGTTCACCGTCACCCCTGGGATTTTTTTCAGGAGATCCTCCACGACCTCCTCATTTCCATTTGCAAACATGTCTGCATCGATGACAATGGTATCTTTCTTCTCTTTGATGGGGATGTCTGCCTGCACGATTACCTCATGGAGTACGAAGGATTCTTTTGGAAGAACAATCTCAAAAACTTGTTGCTGTTCTTCTGCTTGAAGATCAATTTGGATGGTCTCAGCTTTGTATCCAAGACAGGAAACGAAAAGTTGGAACACCCCCTTTTCAGGAACCTCCAATTGGAAGACTCCTGCTTCATCTGTATACATAAAATTGAGAATTTGCAAAGAATCTTTTTGGATGACGACATTTGCATAAGGTATCGGAACTTGATTTTGATCCTGAACGGTACCACCGATCTCAATCTGCCCAAATGAGACAGTTGACATCAGTAGCAGTACGAATATCAATACTTTATGCATGTCCCCTCTTCTTATTTGTTAAAGAATTCAACTTGCTCTTTGCAATCATCACAATCTTCATCCAGCACCAAATTCTGATAGCCCTTTGGCATGCGAGCGGACAATCTCGCGAGGTCTTCGATCAGCAATTCTTTCTTTTTGACCAAGTACTGCTCGATGTCCATGGCCTGTGCAAATTTCGATTGATCGATTGGCACATCCCCTTCACTTTGATTGGTGATGTTGACATTGCTTGCCGTGATGCGCAACACCTGGTCTTTGTCGTAAACATCTAGGATCAAACCAGACAGTCCTTGAAATTTCCAGGGTCCAAAGGGAACGGGAATATCCTTGGCAAACCAGGCAATGTAGTCCCGACCTCTGAATCTAATGGTTGCCTTTTGACAGTTGAATCGGCCAATCTTTCTGGTTTCTTCTGTGATGTTCCATTTCCATTGAAAGGGCTCTTCTTTGACGACCAGTTCTTGGTCAAGCCATATTTCCCTGAAGTAAAAGTCTTTTCGGTTGTTGTAGAAAAATTGAGGCGTCAAATTTTTCCGGGGGACATCCCGATTGATCTGCTGACCGATTTCATTGAATTCTTGATCGATTTTTTCCTTTCGCTTTTCGATATTCTTTTCGATGTAGTTGGAGTGCCGAGCACTGAAAAACAGCGAATAATCCCGTTGGAAACTTCTTGAAAAATTTGTTGTATGAGTGTATTCAATTTGGCCATATATCTCATTTTGTGCCATGAGAATACTTGTACCCAGCAGGCTTACAACGAGTATGATGATTATTTTTTGCATGTCAATGTAAGTTAAAGCCCAAACCAGCAAACGCTGGTCTGGGTAAGATTGAAATTCATCCTTCTTCGCTGCTCACATCAGGACAATTGTATCTGATGATTCGTAACAAAAAAGGAAAGATTTACGCTGATCTTATCTGATTGTGATTTGGATCTCACATTCGCCATACTGCCACTCGGTGCAATACTTTACGCCATCTATGTAGACGCAAGTTCTCCATCGGCAGGGAAAGTCTTCATCTTCTAGCTCTTCCACTTGGGTGTAGGAAACAACGGGAGAGGAAGTTTCAGCAACTGCTTCACTGGCTGTTGTGAAACTCATGAGGCCACAGGCCAGTAGCAATGCAAGGAATAGATTTTTCATGCTAATACGAATTTATTGGTTATGAAAATAATAAATGTTCTCACTTTTCGAATCATTCGTCAATATCTACTTATCTCAGAATGGGTACTGAAATACCAAGTATACCCATCGTACTGAAACGAATGGTTACAATCATGGTGCAGATGCATACACTTTTTGATATATTTAATAGGCACCGAACTCTCTGTAATAATCACAAAATCTTCACTGACTACTCAATGGTAATACCCTGAGTGGCTCTGCAGATAGACAGAGGCAAATACTCTTTAGGAGTACCCAAATGCAAAAGCATATGTACTCTTCAATATGAAACGATCCTTTTCGATTGCAACAATACCACAGCTTTGGGCTACCTATGGAAAGCCCACTCTCGTAGTGACATCATAATGATGATAAAAATCTTTGCATACAAACAAATACAAGTACTTGAATGAATACCTCTTCCAAATTAAATATAAGGAAAGCTCAAACTATTTTAACAGAAATATGATTAAGGTTTGCTAACGAAATACTTCAAAAAGGCAAGTATTGTTTTGAAGGTAGGAACCTACAGTTGATTAGGCTAGACAAAAAGCGAATATCTGAATTGTATACCTAAATATATGAAACATTATTGAAATCTCCAAACATATTGTAAATATTCCTTGCATTCACTCATATTGATGACGCACCCACGTCATTAATAATGACAAGAACTTGATCACTCGATAAAAATCTAAATTACTCTCTTCCAGTACTCGTCAAATTGATTTTATTAATTCAATCCCACACTGGTACAATTAAAGCCTTGTTGATCATTACAATGCTCAGCTCGATCGGAGCTGTTTCAATCCCACACTGGTACAATTAAAGCTTCGATGTCGAACTCTGAGGTGTACCCCATTTTTCGACAGAATCGAGTTCAGATTTAGGTCTTATATTAGAAAATGTTGACATGGGAGTGAAGGCTCTAAAGCCGAGTGATCCCGTTCAAAGTTATAGTAGCGAAAGTAGGTGTCTAAGCCATTGCGAAGCGCCATACCGTCCGCATAATCATTCAGGTAAATGTGTTCGTATTTTACCGTTCGCCAAAGCCGTTCAATGAAAGCATTGTCTGTGGCTCGACCTTTACCGTCCATACTCAGTTTTGTTTTTCCACCTGCTAGAATGGCCTGAGCAAATTCTTCGGAGGTATACTGACTGCCTTGATCGGTATTGACAATTTGTGGGTTTCCCCAACGGGCGACGGTCTGCTGATAAAGTTCAGTACACCATTCACTGGTCATGGTATTACTCAATGACCAAGATAATACAAAACGCGTAGCTACGTCAATCCAAGCGGTTAAATAAAGGTAGCCATTGGTCATTCCGATGTAGGTAATATCCGTTTGCCACACTTGATTAGGCTGTTCAATCTGCATTCCTCGCAGCAAATAAGGGAACACTTTATGTCCCTTTGTGGGCTTTGAAGTATGAGGTCCTGGCAGTAGGGACTTTAGTTGCAAAACACTGTAATACAAGCGGTTAATCCGTTTTAGATTGACTCGTATACCATGCTTCCTGGCTAGCCACTGACGCATTCTACGTGGGCCTTTGTCCGGGTAATCCAGATAATGTTGATCCATCAAATGCAAAATCTTCAAGTTCAAATCGCTTTCTGGCAACGGTCGGTAATACAAGCGTCCACGATTAATCTGAAGTAATTCACACTGGCGAGAGAGACTTAAATCTTTCCGCTTAACGATGGCAGCTAAACGAGCCGACAAGGAGGTCATTCGAGCGTTTTTTTTAGGAAATCAATTTCCACTTGGAGCTTGCCGATAATGCGCAGTAAATTATCTTTTTCCTTTTCACCATCCTGTGGTTTATTTTTTTGACGGTTGCCATGCTCGAATAAGGAATCGCTATCCTCGGTTAAGATACGCTTCCAAGTCTTGATCTGAGAAGGATGTACATTGAATTTTTGGGCAATTTGTGGAATTGTCAAATGCTCTTTGATCGCTTCCAAAGCTACTTGCTTTTTGAATTTGGTGGTGTACGTTTTACGCTTTGCCATATACAAATTTAAGGTTTTTTAGGACCTTAATCTGTTGTTCGATTTTTGGGGTACACTACACAAGCTCGAATTCATCACAATAGCTTGTTATCGCAATAATTGGAACTGTTCTATTATTATCATTGATCCATTCAATCAATTTTTTGCCAGTACCAATATTTGCTACTTCTTGTAGACTCAGATCACATATTACTAGAGCAACTTTTTTACTTTTTACAATTGCCTTGGCACCGATTTCATCATATGCACTGATGATAGAGTATTTTTCTTCAAAGGCAAAAACAAAGTTTTTGTGAAAGTCCAACTCATTGTCTATCAGTAAAATAACTGGCTTATTCATAGATGAATTAATTTGTGAGTCCTAGCTAAATATCACATAGTATATCATTCCAGATTTTTGTAGGATAAAAAAATGCTATCCAGTTCCCCTATCAATTATAAGACTATATACTATCAACAAAATATTATTTCCAGTAGTTATCAAGTAACTTATGAAAAGTCTCTTTCCAGTTTTTGATATTGTAATCTTTTTTGTACAATATATTCGTCGCACCGAATTCAGATACTAGAGCCCAATGCTCTCTCTGCTCAAAATAATTTGTCACAGCGATGATGGGCAGCTCTGATTTCTTTTTTCGGATGTCTCGAATCAGATTGATTCCTCTATCGAAATCCTCAGATTCCTCATTGAGGTTGAGATCGCAGAGGACCATGTCCACAGGAGTATTTTCGACGACGGAGAGGGCTCCGTGTTCGTCATAGGTGCTGACCAATGTGTATTCTCCAAAGGCGAACGTAATGGTCGCATGGAAGGCAACACTATCATCGACGATGAGGATGATCTTTTTCATAGGGTATTTTTAGGGGAGTGTGGGAAGTTTGTATGTCTTACGAATACTTGGCAGATACTCGAATAGTTCTGGGTACAATTTGTAATATTTATTGACCTTGTATCTGAGGTTGTCAGTATTGGTATTGAGTTTTTGGGCGACAATTCCTTTTTTCAAAAAGGATTCTTTCAGTGCTTTTTCAATCGGTTGTAAATCAGCCAAGGCCATTTTTTGCTTGTGTGTCAGTTCAGGTTCTTCGTTGGCATTGGCTTCCAGTTCAATCTGTGGCAAGAGTGGTTTGAGTTGTTTACCCTCTCTGATCTCTTCTGGCAAGCAGCTCTCGTCAATGAAGTCTTTTTCTTGCATACCTTGTCGCAGCTCTATGTAGTCCATGGCAAATTGGAGTTCACGGATGTTACCAGGCCAGTAGTAATTGAGCAGCATCTGGTAGGCAGACGGGGTGAATAAATCTTCCACGGCCTCTACCTCTGTCTTCATAAAATGGGCAATCAAAGCAGGAATGTCTTCTCTGCGTTCGCGAAGTGGCGGCAGCTTGATGGGATAGACTTTCAGGCGTTGGTACAAGTCAAATCGAAAGGTTTTATTGGCAACGGCTTCTGGTAGATTTTTGTTGGTCGCTGTGACGATCTGGATGTCGAGCTTAATCTCTTTTGAGTCACCAACTCGGCGGATGACTTTGTCTTGCAAGACCCGCAGCAATTGGGTCTGCAACTCCAGACTGATCTCTCCGATTTCATCCAGGAAAAGGATGCCATGGTTGGCTTGTTCAAATAGACCCATTCGGTCTTCTGTTGCTCCGGTAAATGCTCCTTTTTTGTGTCCAAATAAAGTGCTTTCCAAGAGGGTAGGGGTGATCTGGGTGAGATTGACAGGAACGAATGCTTGCTTACTTCTCACGCTTTGTTGGTGCAAGTAGCGGGCGGTGACATCTTTCCCAACTCCTGTTTCTCCCGTAATCAAAACAGTGGTATCGGGTTTTTTTTGACCGAGGGTTCTGAGTTCTTTTTTGATCTCTTTGATTCGGGGGGATTCTCCAATGAAAATGACTTCATTGATTTTTTGCAGCTCAGAGGACAGGCGTTTATTTTCCGCTTTCAGCTTGTCATTTTTGCGGTTTAAGGTACCTTCCTTGGCAGCTTCCGTCATTTTCTCCAGCCAACTTTTTTCATAGCCATCTGTCCCTATCGTATTTTTGTGAAAATAGTTGCGGGCACCATTTTCAATGGCCTTGACCACGATGCTGGGCTTGCCCGTCCCGGTAATTACGATGATGGCTGTCTGTGGGTATTTTTTCCGCAACTCTGTAATTCTAGACAATCCAACCTCCAAGGGTTCTTCTTCACTTAGCACAAGGTCCAGCAGGATGAGATCGAATGTGAAAGTCTTCAGAAACTTTTCGGCAAATGTCATATCAGGTGCATGTCGAAGATCCAGGTGATCATCGAAGGTGAACTTGAAGTTTGCTCGAAACTTGTCGTTGCTATCAATTAGTAGTACACTCGGTTTATTCATAGATTTCGGGACGGACATATTGATCCATTTTGATGAGTTCTTTTCGGATTTGGCTTAGGCTGTCGGTACATTGGACTTTGATGAACAATGATTCATTTGGTTTGGGGTGTATAAAGTAGGGCTCGATTCTTTCCAGTAGTTGGATGATGTTTCGCTTCTCGTTGGCAAAGGGGCAACAGCTGAAAAATGCTTTGTAGCTCCGCCATCGGTGTTCGAATTCTCGCCACTGTTCTTGTGCCATGGGAAAAACCTGTCTCAATGCCTGTCGATAGGATCGAGAGATGGTTCCGTTGATGGCAGATTGAATGTTTTTGACAGATTGCTCCCAGTAGTTGAGCTTTTCAAAGAGACTGATTTGGTCGTGGCCTTTGAAAAACTTGGTCATCTGCTTAATCACATCAGCATTGAATTCATCTTGCATGTACTCAATACCGTATTCCAGATCATGGGTATTATTGATCCATGAGGGAAGATCAGCGGGGACATTGAATAGATTGAGATAATTACAATAATTGATTTGGCCAAATCCTGCTACCATTAGCTTAATATCTGTATGCTTAAGTCGAATAAAAAATGACTTCCAAATGGTGTAAATGCTGTAGTAATCTCCACGAATATAAAATGGCTCGACGATCAGTAGATGATTGACTCTTCGTGGCAGCTTTTTCTCAAATTCATAGGGTAGTAACTCGACCTTTTGGGCTGAGAAATAAGCTTGAAGTTTGGGCTTCAATATTGGATTATTACAAATGAAGTAAATTTTCATATATTCAATTATTCTCAATGCAAGAGGCTAAGTCATATAAAAGTTGGTTGATTTCCATGAGACTGATGCCGCTTTCTTGGCCTTTTGCCTTCATATCAACGATGGGGTAGAGACTTTTACATACTAATTGGAATTTTTCTTTTGCTTCCACAGCTGTCAGATTAGCATCGCAGTCATCGAAGACATAGGAAATATATTTTTCTCTTTCATGGTTTTTCAATTCTCCCAACTCCTGTTCACATAATTTCTTTTCCAGTTCACTTTTCTTCTTTATGTTGGCATTTGAATAAAAGCCTAAGAAACTTCGCAATCTGAAAAACAGAATATTATTTCTCTCTATTTTCTTCCGCCAGGAAGAGGCCAATTGACTGTTCTCATTAATGTGTTGCGGTGAGATTTCTGCAAGGTGGCTTAGCAGGTCTAATCGAAGCTCCTTGATTTTCTTTTGAAACTCAAACTCGTAATAATTCCACACGGTATTGAAGTAGCGGGGAAGAATTTCGTTTCGCTGTCTCAGCTCGTTGAATTCGTACACACAAACCTCTTGCATCTTTTGGACCATCACGCCATTGGCATCTTCCTCTTCGATGGTGTATTCGGGATCATGCATGTAGTGGCCAAAGTTTCCGAGCAGGCCAATGCTTTGGGTACTGTAGTAAATGAAGTCTCTGCCGTCGGCAAACAAAAAGCATTTGAATAAATGGCTGGGACGACCAGCCTGTACTACCATTTTTCTTAGACTTATCACATCCTCGTCAACATATTTATTGCCTCTGTGTAAAAAGACAAATACCTTGGCATCTTTGTCCTGTTCTTGAATTTTTTGAGCGATGCCATTCAAAGAGGTAGACGTTGTTTTGTACCACTGCATCTGAACAATCAAGGCATCCGGTAAGCCTTTGATGTAGGTAATGGCCTCGGTCTTTTCAGCTTTTTCCAAGTCCTTCCATTTCCAAACAATGATCATGACTCTTTTCATGTGTGTCTGTTCGCGTTTTCGAAATTGTTGTTGCCAATCTTCTTGCTATGATCCAAACAAAACTTTGACCAGTCGGTATTTCAGCTCTATGTCATCCTTTTTACTGATGGAATCTTCGATGCTTGCAATGAGGGATTCCACCGGGCGGAAAGTGGTGAAGCGGGTGTAGCTACTATCGGTCGTTTGGTCGAGTTCTTCCAATTTGCTCCACCAATGCGTTCGGCCTCTGCCCGTTGTGATGACCAATCTGAAATTCTTTGGCATTTCTTTTCTGCCTTGTAGGATTTCGTTGTCAATGAATTTGGCCATGTCTTTTTCGCTGTACTTTTTGTATCCCTTCTCATCGCGGAATGCTTCGATGAAAGACAGGTGGACCACGAGAAAGTGAAATTTGTCAAAGCCAGCTTTCTTTTCTTCCTCCCAAAGCGGCGTTTGTTCCTCATAGATGCAGCAGCGCAGGGATTCGCTGAGGGTCGTGGCATTGGTCCGTTTGATGCGGTTGGCAATTCGATTGTCGAAGATGCCCACTCTTGTTGCGACTGTTTCCAATAATTCGGCCGCTTTGCCATCTTTTTCTGTGATGACCGCTTCACTTGGGCTGTTCCCTTCGCAGATTTGCTTGATGAAAATGCCATGAGAGCGGTAGCGGCAGATATTCTCAGAGGCTGTCGTGATTTCTCTTTCGCTATGTACCATGTTGATGGTTTGCTGGCCGTCGAACTTTTGAAAGTCTTGGCGCTCCGACTTGGACAATTCCAGATACTTCTCGTAGTTGTAATAGGTGACCCGGTCGTTGTCAAATACCAGGCGGGCTGCAGTTTGATTGGCCACCTTGATGGTCACTTGGTAACCAGATTGGCAATTCAGCCACTGCCGCAACCACAGGCAATAGGCTTCTTCAATGCTGTCGGCAGCCTGTTCAATGAGTCGAATGACACCGGACTTGCGGACCTCATGATCTGCTCTGGCCTCTTTGGAAAGACTCATGAAACGGAAGCGCGCCAAGTTTTCCCATTCCAAGTGAATGGATTTTTCCTTATTGTAGTGGTAGATGTTTTCGCCTCTCCACAGGTGGAAAAACTTTTTGAGGTAGCCTTTTCGGCTTTGGTAATTGTTTTTTAGGTCATCAGCCGCAGAGACAAATTCCTGGTATTTGGCTTCGCTGTATTGTTCTGATCCGCCGTGCAGCAACTTGTATCTTTCTGGCTTGAGTCGTCTTAACGAGATTTCCATGTCTTCGACGACCCCCACCTTCTCGTCAGCTTGTGGGCGGTCAAACTGGCTGGTTCCCGTCTTCATCCAGGGATAGAACTTTTTGTCTCTCCGGCTTTCTTGATTTTGTACGCTGATGAATTCGTTGTTCATCAGCATGGCCGCACAGACTTTGTCTTGGTAGCTTCCACCCAGTTTGGGGATGTAGTTTTTGTCCACGATGTCTCCTTCCAATCGCTTCAGCTTTTCTGTAAGCAGATCATAGTCTATCTTTACCGGGTGTTTGAGCCAAACGCCAATGACGAAGAGTTCGCATTCTTTCCCCATGGGAATGTCTCGTACCTCCTCGAAGGTGGTCGGTTCTACCGATATGTTGAGTGTCAGCCCATGTGTTTTCATGTGCTCAATTTGTGCCGGTTTGAAGTGTTTGACATTTCGGATTTCATTTTCCAGTATGGTGAAAAAGGCATGCCGTCCTACGACGCCTCCGGGAAAGTAAACCCGCGTTTGTTTGAGTTCTTCTTTGAAGTCATCAAATAGTCTGCCTGGCGTGACAAACTTGGTGTGCTTGTGCTTTTGCGATTTATTTGGATCGTAAAATTCCTCCAAATCTATTTTGACAAAATGCCCGTTGAGGTATTCTCTATTGGTAGTTTTTTTGATTTGCTTTCGCCTGTGAATGCCGTTCTCACTGGTTGTTCGACTTTCGTAGATGGTGACATTGATGTTCAATTTGAGGATGCCTTCGGAAAAGGCGATGGTACCCAGGTACAAAGGATTTTGAATGAAGTTGTGCCAGAGGACACTGTAGAGACTGCTTATTTTTCCGCCGAAACTTCCCTTTCGGGTCAGGCCTGTCCAAAATGCTCCCTTGTCCAGAAGGAAGCGGAGCAGGGGATGGATTTCTCCGGCAAACCGCTTGGATGAGATAACGACGGGTATGGAAGGATAGTTTTCCAGCAAAAGCATTTCGTTGGCATCTTCCTCTTCTTCTTCAAACCGTTGGGCTCGCAAGCGGAACCACCATTCCAGAGCGGTGAGGCTGTGTGCGCTCATGTTGTGTGCATAAGAGTCGATGATGATGGACATGATGGCATTCTTGTGGTGTTGCTTGAGCAATTCTGTAGGAATGGCATCGTTCTGCCTCATTCTTTCTGCAAAGTACGCTTTGTTGGCTCGGTAGTACTCCTGTAGGTTGAGTTCCTGTAGAATCTTATTTGGATTGTCTTTCTGGTAGTATTCCTCGCTTGCCAAACGGTCGATACCTTGCTTGAGCATGGAGCTTTTGTAGATGTTTTCTCCAAATGAGTCATAATCCAGTAAGATGGCTTCGTACTCGAAAACCAGAAGTCGGATGAGTTGTTTTTGTTTGTCCGTTGCCTTGATTTTGTGGGAAAGGCCTTCTTCGTACACGATGTGAACCACCCCGTCAAATTTTCCAAACTGGATCAGAGGGATAGACATGTATTTATCCTTGGAGATGTCAAAGAAGTGATCCAAGATGGGGTGCTCAAGTTCCTGTCCATCGTTTTCAAATCTCCCATTGTGCAGATACTGTCCGAAGTAAGTGGAAAGATATCCTTCCTTGATGTCCTCCATTCCCAATTTTCCCTCTTTGAACTCCTGGTAGAGTTCCCCCGTTGCGACACCAGCTCCTGCCTGGAATACATACTTGGAAAGCTTTTTAAAGGCTTCTAGTCCTTTCGGGCTGGTCTTCTTGCCAAAGGTCTGTTCCAGCAACTTCCGCTGCTTATCCAAACCAGCATAGATCATCATTTCTTGTTCGATGCTATCCTGGTCGCTTCGGTCCAGCATGTTGACGATGAGGGTGAATTTGCCTTCCAGTTCCAAGAAGTGGTTGACCACATTGAAAAATCTCTCGTGGAGAAATGGACAAAATACAGAAGAGAAATTTTCAATGGTCAGTCTGGAAGACTTTGGTGATTCCCGATGGTTTGGATCTTGATTCTTCATCCTAATTCTTTATTGAGAAGGTGATCAATCTTTTGCCACTGCAGTTTATGGTCAATTGTTGGCCACACTGCCCGCGAAAACAGTTGCCATAGCAATTAAATATCAAGATTATCAACTTATGCAATAAAGTTATAGGACACTTTTAGGGGAATTCCTCCTAGAAATGGCAGGATAAAAAGGGGGGGCTTTATATTTTTTTACTTCGTATTCGTATAGAAAAGTTTTTTAAAGTATTAATTCTTATCAACTTACAGTCTGGAAGGATGTTGTTGTACCCATTGTAGAGCGCTCGGATGGCGCTGTTTGTTTTCCCTTTGAATGTTGACGTTTGGAAGAGCAGAAATCTTTACACAAATAAAATTTTCCCTTTGAGTAAGCATCTTGTGCTTTGTCGAGGTGCTTGTAATACCGATTTCGGCGTGCAATGTTAAGCATATCTGCTAAATTTTTGTAGCATTTGGGCGCAGTTTTTTTCGAGCCATGGCGATGCAAAAAGCCGAAGGTGTGTTTGGCCCATCTTTCACCTACGTAGACAGACCTCGGCAGGGCTCCGCTTTGAATGATTTCTTTTAGAATGTGATTGTGTTGGCCGTCGATGTAGTAGGTATTTCGCGATGCCAGATATTTTTCAATGTAACCATTCGAGTTTTTCCCTGCGTGATAAATCAATGGCAGAGTAATCGTTGCATTGCGCAGATCGTTTTGGACATCGTCAGAAGACTTGTGTAAAGTGCCTCTGTCTTTGATGAAATCTACATTGTCATTCACGATTTGCATCAACATCCCATAGCCTTCGGAATAGGCGATGATGTTTTTTCTTTGTGCTCCCTGATAATCCAATAAGTTCATGATGAGTTCTGCGGTGAGGCGAAACAAGGAGGAGCTGATGAGGTAGAGGCGCCGAAAATAAATTTCTAGGTAATTGGCATGCTGAGGAACGTCTTTTTTGATGTCATCAATCAATTGGCGATGCTCTTTCATGGCAGTGAATTCGTCCAGGTGGGCATTTCCAAATGAAGGGGATGCTGCCAGTGGTTCTGTATTGAATCTTTTGGATTTTATGAAGAAGTCATGGGTATTGAAATTTTTTGCGATGTACTGTCCCTGTTCCACATACTCCAATGCTCGTTCGACATAATAGTACATGATGTCGCATTTGTATTGCTCGTCCATGTACTTCATGATGTATCGCATCGTGCGGGATCGAAGCAGTTGCCCCCCAAGGTTCATATTGATTTGTATCTGATGTGATTCCAAGTTGTTTTTTTGATCCAAAAATAAATTGTCATGATACATGATCGTCATCAGGCATTCTATGAGCAGAGGAATTTGGTGGGTAAACAGTTTGGGATCTGGAATCTTGAGAGGAATGTTTTCCTCCTGGGCGTGGTACTTGACATATTCAAAACACTGCTCTGCGAAAAACATTCTTACAGAAATTTTTCTGACTTTTTTTCTGGGCAAGTGCGATCTGCAATCGTTCAAATGCTTGGCAATGGAAGCTTGAAAATGCGTATTTGTGCCTTGCCTTTGGTCTTCCTCTATTTTTTTTTTGTTCGATACAGATGCGCGATTGGGTCGCATCCATGTCTTTGTATCTTCCGTCATCCATAGAACTTAATTAATTGAACAAAATGCGAGGATAAGAACCTGCAGCTTTTGCATCAATGATTAGCAAATGGTGTTTCATCGTGTGCAGTCCTCATTGATAAACATCTTATGGAAAAGATCAATTGATACATTTAGTCGTCTACGTAAGCCATGTCAATTGTTACTCTAAAGAGAATAAATTTAAATTTTTTTATTTAGAATATGTTTTTGGTTTATCAGTTTCTGGATTTTGAGAAATAATTTCCGGGAAAAACGGAAAAATTTCGTTTTCCTCTTCTGTGAAGTACCTCTTTTTATTTTCCAATAGTATGTATATCAATGCTACAAGATGTAACACCTTGTTTTGTTTACAATTTCTTAATAAGAAATTTTCAATCCACATTTGATTTGCACCTCGTTACTGTCAATCTTTATTTTGTATCTCTTCTTTTCCTTGATCCATCTCCACAATGCATTTGAATCATCTGACTCCAGAGTCATTTCCACATTTCAATGTGGTTGACTCATCTCAATCTTATACAAGGACTTTCTCTTTCTTCTTTTTCATTATACAATGTTCTTGATTCATTTTTCGACTCATCAGTACTGGACTGTTTCAGTTTGAATTTTATGATCATTCCATTTCCGTAATCTTCTAAATAATTAAGTCAAAAAATGAAATTATTTCGGAATTTATTAGTAAAAAATGTAATCTATTTTTTCACTAATGGATTTAAATTAATTGTAAGTATTTGGTTATCAATAGTTTAAGTATCGATTGTAGAGGGCTATTGTTGAAAATTAAATTATTGGTCTGGGATTCGCAACTCATATTGGCAAAAGAGATTGTCAAATAATTTAATCCAAAAGAAATGATTTTACTCAACGACATCATACGAAGTACAAACCCGATTTTTCAATTTGTCAAACCATTTATTTATGAACGCAAACAGCAGGTTTTTTGTAAATCATCACCTCCCAAGGTCTCCCACAAACCCACATTCTTTCACCGCATTTATTCATATCGAAAAATAGGAAAATGAATAATTACAAAAAAAGGTCTCTTCACTCGCGCCTTCGTCCGCCATAGAAGTTGACCACAACTCCAAATGTAGTACGTAGCAGGCATCGGAAAGATGTCATCCAAAATGATGCTTCTTTCTGTGCTGTTGCTTCTACCCCAAGTCAGACAAAACGAAGATGACCAAAATTCTGACATATAAAAAACAAAAATTATGAGTACTACCGTCAATTGGCCCATCGTCATAGCTGCCCTAGTAGCTACATATCTCACTTACAGAGGAGTCGTTGGTTGGTACACCATCGCTCGAAAAACCACATTGGGTGGTGGTGATTCACAAGCTGGAGCTGGCATTGCATCTTTTTTTTCTTCTTTGTTGCTTTTGGCAATGCTGCTGGTTTTTTGTTTCTACAAAACCGATTCAGGTACGACATCCGATAATTCTGTTGCAAAAGAACGCACCCCCGAAAAGATCGAAATACAAGATTCAACTCCCAAAGCAAAAAAGGTCAAACAACTCAACGCATCCCCACGAACGACATACAAGGCTTACAAAGAAAAAAATACTGCAAAAGAAACCCAGAAACCACAAAGCCGTCGGCAGGCAACTCCTTCCAGAAGGAGTCCTGCCGATGCACTAACTCATTCGAAAGAACGCTACTTCAAGATGGGAATGGATAAACAACAAGGTGCAGCTGAGGAACAGACTGGTCCGTCACAGACAGTGCGACCAATGGAAGATGCCTATCTGCTGAAAGTAGCGACTTACAAGGACAAAGCTACCTTGACGGACAAGTGCAACAGCCTGCGCGCGCACAACTTGAAGGTCTGGATTCAACAAATCGAACAAAATGCGGAAGTACTCTTTCGAGTTTACATTGGGACATTTGAGAAAACTGCACTGGACAACATGACGCGATTTCTGAAAAAGAAAGGTTGGAACAATCCCCAAACCATCCACAAAAACAGTTTTTCAAATTTTGATACTTTATACGCTTTTAATTGATTGGTGAAAGGACCTATTTTTAGATTCCTAATTTTTGTTACATTGATATTTACAGTCATCTATTTTACTATGTCACACCCGCCTGCCCCATGGTGGGTGTTTTTTATTTCTCCATCTCTTTGATGACCCCTCGTACCATCTCCACCCCCAATCGCAACTGCTCCTTCTCAATGTACTCATCCGCCCGATGCGCTTGCTCAATCGACCCCGGCCCACAAATCACACTCTCAAAGCCCGCTTCCGCAAACTGGCCCGCCTCCGATGCAAATGACACCGCATCCCATTCATCCCGCCCCGTCAGTCGCTTGACCAAATCCACCACCGACGCATCAACAGAGGTGTCCAAGGGAGGGACCGGAGGATGGTGCTCGCAGTTTTGGATTTGAAAGTCGGGGAAAATGGAACGAAGGGCTGCTTCCCGCTCCCGGCAATGCTGCTCAAACTCTTCCATGATCTGCTGGACCTCATCGCTGGGGATGGTGCGCAGGTCCCATTCAAAGACGGCGCGGTCGGCAACGACATTGAAGGCAATGCCGCCCTGGATGGTGCCCACGTGCAAGGAGGAGTGAGGAGGTGTGAAGCGATCGTCGGTTTGCTGTTCGGCCAATTGAATCATTTTGTTTTCCAGCCAGAGGACGAGGCGGGCGGCTTCGTGGATGGCGCTGACCTCCTGCCGGATGCGGCTGCTGTGGCCCGCCGAGCCATTGACAATGGTTTTGACCACGTAGATTCCCTTTTGTCCAATGATGGGTTGCAGGAGGGAGGGCTCGCCGATGAGGGCATAGCGGGGGCCTTCGGGATAGGAGTGGAGAATGTGTTGGATGAGTTCAGGGGCTCCGGTACAGCCAACTTCTTCGTCGTAGGAAAAGGCGAAGTAGATGGGGCGCTTCAAGGGGGCTTGGATCATCTCGGGTAGTACGGCCAAGCAGCAGGCAAGAAAGCCTTTCATGTCGCAGGAGCCGCGGGCGTAGAGTTTGCCATTGCCTTTGTCAGTAAGGGTGAAGGGGTCGCTGCTCCAGTCTTGGCCTTCTACAGGGACGACATCGGTATGTCCAGATAGGATGATGCCGCCCGCTACTGCCGGGCCGATGCGGCAGTGCAGGGAAGCCTTGTTGCCTTCTTCATTGGGGACCAGGACAGTGGAAATGCCTTGTGCCTCTATGTAGTCCTTGATCCAGTGGATGATGCTGAGGTTGCTTTGGCCGCCCAAGACGGGGAATTGGACGAGTTGGGCGAGAATTTGTTCGACAGTCATGTGGTGCAGATTTATGAGTCTTGGCCATAAATGTATGACAAGATCAAGCAAGATGCTCATCTGGGCAGAAAATTATTTGCTGGCTTTTCTCTGCAAATAGTCAACAACCAAATTCTGCTTTTTTCTGTTTACATTTACAGATTGTCGAAAAAAACACCTATTGCCATGAAAAAACGCGATTTCCTGAAATCGGGAACCCTGCTCGCTCTTGGAGCACTTTTCAATCCATTTACTTCCTGCCAAAGCGGTCCGAGTACCGACCAGGGCAGCGATGAAGGCAAAGCCACCAATATTGCCACTTCCAACTTCACACTTCCTGACTTGCCCTACGCCACCAATGCCCTCGAACCATACATCGATGTGCAAACCATGACCATTCACCATGGAAAACACCACGCAGGCTATGTGCGCAAGCTCAATGCTGCACTGGAAGGCCACGCCATGGCTGGCAAAGACCTCCAGACCATCGTTGAATCCATCACGGCTGCCGATACAGGCGTGCGCAACAATGGGGGAGGGCACTTCAACCACAGCTTGTTTTGGAAGATCATGAAGCCCGGTGGCGGATCTGCTCCTGCTGGCAAACTGGCCGATGCCATCAACAGTACCTTTGGCTCCATGGAGAAATTCAATGAAGCCTTTGCCAAGGCAGCGGGTACGCGCTTTGGATCGGGCTGGGCGTGGCTGTCGGTCGATGGAGAAGGGAAGCTATTTGTTTCCTCCACTCCCAACCAAGACAATCCCATGATGAAACAAATCGTGGAACAGTCCGGTACGCCTCTGCTCGGCATCGATGTGTGGGAGCATGCTTACTACCTCAAGTACCAAAATCGCAGAAAAGAATACATCGACAACTTCATGAAGGTCATCAATTGGGAAGCGGTTGCTGCCAATTACGATGCATTGGGATAAGGTTGTCCATCGTTCATCCCATTCCAGCTGAGATGGGAAATGGGCAGGCCCGGAGGCATGTTTCTTCGGGCCTGCTGCATTGTATCTCCACGGCTATTGATCACACCATTTTTCATTCACAAAACCAACTTTTGATGGCGACCGTCAATGTTTATCTCACCTTTGGAGGCAACTGCAAAGAAGCTTTTGATTTTTACAGTGCTGCCTTTGGAAAAGAAATCTCCGATCACAATACATTTGGAGAGATGCCGCCCCAAGATGGAATGCCTCCCATGCCGGAGGAGATGAAAGACCAAATCATGCACATCTCTTTGCCAATCGGGGAGGGGACTGTTTTGATGGGAAGTGACCATGCTCCCTGGGGGCCACCGCTGCAAGCGGGCAACAATTTTTCCATCTCTGTCAATCCATCCAGTGAGGCAGAGGCCGAGCAAATCTTTCATGCCCTGGCCAAAGGAGGGACTGTCAGCATGCCACTGGCCAAGACTTTCTGGCAAGCCTATTTTGGGATGTTGACGGATAAATTTGGCATCAATTGGATGGTCAATTTCGAACTGCCTGCATAAGCCCCTGCATTCTCTCATCGCCACTGGATTGAGCCATTCACCAAATCATTTTGCCAATCCAATGGCGGTGCCTTGTTTTCCTTTTCCGCAAAGAAAGTCAGCGGTTTTTGTCTTCGTACAATAATTATTTTTATATTAGCGTTAGTCATTCGAATACAGTTCACACCTCCCTCTTTCTTCTCTCATATTCCCTTTCTGATCGAATTTTCTTGTTCCATTGCAATGCCATTTGTGCACTTGTATGCCCAACCCATTTTGGATGGAGCATCGGTAGGCATGTCTTGGAAAAAGAGCATACCTCCCAAAACCGATGTGGTTCGCTTTGGCTGAGCCCAACACACACAGATTATTTTCAAACCCCCGTTTTTCACACCAGCTGAAAGACCCAAAAATTGATTCTCATGAGCACCCAACAACCACCATTGGGATGGTATTCCTATGCCTTTTGTTTTGCATTCTTGTGCGCTTCCAGTTTTCTCCCCTTTGATTTACTGGCCCAAAAGCCTTGGTCTGATCCCGCTTCCTGGCCCGACGGAAAGCTGCCCCAGGCCGGTCAAAACGTAGAAATTCCCGCTGGCCAGATCATCACCCTCGACATCAGTCCGCCCGCTCTTGGTGGCCTGACCATCATCGGCGATTTGATTTTTGAAGACAAAGACTTGGACTTGTTTGCCCGCTGGATTTGGGTCCAAGGAAGCTTGCAAATTGGTACAGAAGACCAGCCTTTTCAACACCGAGCAAGCATCACCTTGACCGGACCAGAAGAAGATTTCTATGGAATGGGAGGACGCTTTTTGTGCGTGACCGGATCGGGAAGTCTGGAGCTACACGGAGCCAGTGCCAACAAGCGAAGCTGGACTGTCCTGGCCCAAAATGCCAAGGCAGGTGATGAGCAAATTCAGCTGGCTGCCGACCCGGACAACTGGAAGGTTGGCGATCAGATTGCCATTGCCCCAAGTGGATACGATCCTTTCGAAACGGAAATGGTGCGCATCACTCGAATCGAAGGCAGACAAGTCTTTTTTGAACCTCGTTTGCAATTTGAGCACTGGGGACAAATCCAGGTGTACGAAGGCAAAAGTGTGGACATGAGAGCCGAGGTGGGCATGCTCAATCGCAACATCCTCATCCAAGGAGCCGACGATGCCGAAGCCCTGGACTATGGCGGCCATACCATGATCATGGGAAGCACCGGACCGATTCATTTGGAAGGGGTGGAATTTCGTCGGATGGGACAACCTGGCAGGGAAGGGCGGTACAACATGCACTGGCATTTCAGCGGAGTGCGCAAAGGCGACTATGTCAAAAATTGCAGCATTCACCATGGCTTGCAAAGGGGCATTGTGGTACACGGAACGGATGATGTCCTCATCGAGAGCAATGTGGTATACAATGTGCGCAATCACGCTTATGTTCCTGCAGAAGATGGCAACGAAGTCAACAACAAATTCATCAACAACCTATCTCTGCTTACCCGCTTGCCCAAGGAAGGCCAATTCGCATTTCCCCGAGAGGGCAAAGAGACCAAGCAAAGCACACAGGCAGAACACCGACCATCTGGCTTTTGGATGCGAAATGTCCACAACATTTTCATCGGCAATCATGCCGCCGGAGCAGAACGAGGGGTGGGCTTTTTCTTTGACAAATCGTTTCGCCATCGGGACTTCCGCCACTTTGACCTTTTGCCACAAGACATCGTTTTTGAAGACAATGTAGCCCATACCAATTCCGTCCCCGGCAACCTGCGCAACGAAGGGGTAACCAATCACGCATTGTACGGCCAGGTAGGCCATGGCATGGGCTTGTTCATCGATGATTTCAACAATGGCGATCTCATCTGGATTTTCCGTGACTTCACTGCCTACAAAAATGGGATGGGAGCCGTTTGGAATGAAATGGCCAATGTGCAACTGACCGATATGATTCTTTCCGACAATCCCGCCGCTTTATTGACGGGGCCAGGAGAGGTGAAAAATACTTTGGTCATCGGTCAGTCCAACAATCTCATTGGCAATCCCCACCGCTATCTCCGGCGCGGCCATCACCAAACGGGTTACTATACCATTGCGCAAGGTGGTTCCAAGCAACCCCGCTTGCATCACGTCACCTTTGTCAATATGAATGACGGAGCCTTGGGAGAGTCTGCGGCCATCATTGCAGATTACAAATTGAGCCTCAAAGAAAACCACTTGAGCAACATCAAATTGGTCAACAGCACCCCGGTCTACATGGACACAGGTGGATCGAGAGGGAAGCAGCCGACGGGTACATTTCTCAACGATGCAGACGGCTCCCTGAGTGGCTACAGCCGTCCGGTCATCATTGTCCCCCGCACCTCGCCCATCGCCCGGGCCGACTTCACCCGTCACGACGAATGGAATGGATATGTCGGCACGATTGATCCTTTGGTCCGCTTGACAGTCCACAATATGACATTCAAAAACCGCATTGTCCTATTGATGGAAAACAATGCCCAAACCCATCAGTCGGGCAACAATACCAAGACATTCAATCTGCGCGAAAGTGAGGTCTACAAGTGGCGATACGACGATGAAGAAGGGCCCCATGAGGACTTGCAGTTGAGTCTCAAAAGCATGACGGGACAAGCTGGGGAATGGGCCGCCTTTGAGATTCCCTATCCCTACCCAATGGCGAGCCTTGTGAGGGCAGATGACAAGTCGCAATTTCCAAGATTTTCCTCCGTTTCCCGGGTCATGGGGAGCGATAAGACATCCTTTTATTTTGACAAAGACCAACAGAAAGTGTTTGTAAGACTGATCACAGGTCAAGACGGGGAGGTGGACATCATCCTGCGCAAGCGGGAGCACCAGATCACCAATACCAGTCCCACGGAAGAAGTAGAAGAATTGATTTCTGCTTTTGATTGGCGATTGGCACCAAATCCAGTCATCGAAAATGCTGCGATTTCATACCATCTCCCCGTCGAAATGCCTGTTCGGATCAGCCTTCACGATGTGTTGGGAAAGGAACTACTCGTATTGCAAGACAAAGTACAAAAACGCGGTCGTCACAACCATTCTCTTCCCTTGCAAGACTGGCCATCGGGCATGTATCTCATCCGATTCGCTCCCGGAGATCAGTCCTTTGTGACAAAAGTGACCAAGCAAGGTCGATGACAAAAGCAGCCCACACATCATTTACACACCACAAAATCACCCATTGAATCATGCGAGTTGTATCATTGGTTTTTGGCATTTTATTCTGCAGTTTGTTTCTCCAAGCCCAGTCTCTGAATGGCGATTGGGAAGCATGGTCCGCCCCCTCTACTTGGGCGAGTGGATGCGTGCCCATAGATGGAGAGAGCATTCGAATTCCCGCAGGAAAACAAATCATACTGGACATTCCAAGCCCAGCCTTGGAGGAGTTACAAATCGAAGGTCATCTGCAAGTAGCGGCTCACGAAGGATTGTCTTTGAGCGTAGGCCGAATGAAAATTGAAGAGGGGGGGCGGCTGTCGATTGGGACAGAAAAGAAGGCCTTTACAAGCTCATTCGACCTGATCATCCGCGATGCCAAAGAGGCGGGCATTCGAGTGGCAAAGGGAGGTAGTTTGTCTTTGTATGCGCAAAAAACGACGGCATCAGCATCTTCTGAAGAATGCCCCATCCAGCTTTGGTTGCAGACTGCAGCACAGTTGCGGGTAGAAACGGGGGCGGCAGAGGTGGTCTTATTTGGGGTTGGCATTCAGGGAGAAGCACCATTTGGGAAGGCTCCCTTTTTTCTGGATTGGGAAGGGCCATTGTCGTCTGGCAAATACCTGGTTGCACACTGCCAGTTTTCCAATCTCAGCGGTGGTGCCATTCAATTGGACAAAACGGATGGACTTCCCATTTTGGACAATGTCTTTTACCAAATTGAAGGTCCTGCCATCCAGTGTTCTCCCTCTGGTTTGGGTAAGGGCAATCGCTTGGAAGGCAATTTGATCGTGGCTTGTCAACCGGCCCACCTTGGCGCGATCCAACTGTACCATCCCGGCCAGGTCATCAAACGCAACAAGGTCATCAATACCAGAGGCAGTGCCGCCATTCGCTTTGACCTGCCACCAAAGTATGAAGATTTTGACTGGACAGAGCAGGGACGTAGGCTCGAATTTGCGTTCAATGACTTGCGCAACGAAGTCTACGGTCCAATTCCCGTAACAGGTCTGTTTGTGGCTGACTTTCCACACACCAATTTATGGACAATGAATGACAATCAGGTGGAGGGTTTTGGCTTGGGAATTGACTGCCGTGGACATCGACTGATCTTTGAAAATACCAGCGTTCGCAATTGTCTGAAAGGCATCCTCCCAGGTGGAGCATCTTTTCGAAAAGGAGAAATTGTTTTTGCCAAGACCTCCCCAAGGGCAAGTGCCCAAATGGCCATTCACTGCCAAGGCAACAAACGGCACAATGCACCTAAAATGGAAAACATTCAGATCAAGGGCTACCCGACAGACATTGTCTTTGAAGGTGCGATGGAGGCCTCTCACTATTTTTCCAAGATGACATTTGACCAATCCCCTTGCTTTCAGTTTGTGTCCGTTCCGGATGACCAAAAGGTGTATTTTGTCGACACAGAATTGCCGTATGTCAAAGCAACAGTCCCTGCCTGTCACCAAGCTGCTGACCAAGAATCATCAGACGCCCACGCCCATCACCACCATGCTGCGAAAGCTGAAGTATTTTATCTCTTGCCTCCCCGGGCTAGGTGGCGACATTCTGCCTGCCAGCAGCAGTCGTCGGGCAATTGGATTTGTCCTTCCGAATCATTTGGTGAGTTGACTTTGTCGACGGGCTCTGGCTTGGATGATCCTGTTCACGAGCACCCTCGTTTGTTTGAACAATTGGAGATTCGCCAGGCAGGTGGCCAATGGCATGCTGTGGGTGATTCCCCTTCCAACCGACTGCATCTATCTCTGGCCAGTGGCCAAGGCTACGAACTCCGCTGGGCCAATGCAGGCGATCTGCAAGACATCAGCTGTGAATGGGCCGCACCTGAGGGCAAAAGCATTCAGCTCAGTTTTTCCCATCCTTTTGATCGTCCAATGGGGATTCGCTCTTTCGGTGCTCAAGTCATGCCCTTGTCGTCTTTTGAGGAACTGTCTCAATCTTCGCAAACTGCTTTTTGGATGGATACAAAACGACAAATAGCAGAGCTGAAAATCGTCAGTAAGGATTTGGAGGATGAGTTGGTCTTGTACACTTTTTCACCCCAAACAGAAATTGTGCAAGGAGATCAGACTGTTCCGATCACCATGCTGCACGAAGCTGACAAAGACCAAGTAACGTTGCAATACGAGCTGTTCAAGTCATCATCGGTCAAACTCCTATTGGCGGATTATTTTGGCAACACACTGGCGACCTTAGCCGAAGGAAACCAGACGGCGGGAGCCCATCGCATCGCCATTGATTTGGCTGACCATCCATTGGAAGAAGAGCTGCATTTTTACTTTTTAGAGGTGGATGGCGTGAAGCACAAGGGAGCAATTTATGTAGAGAGGGAGTAGGCTTAAATGGCATCCCGAACCTTCCAGCAATGGAAAGTTCGGGATGATTGTATTTCGAATGTTGGGGGTGATTTGGTAATCAGGACGCAGTCATATTAGCAAAATAAAGATAACAAATTTAAATAAAATATTTTTCTTAATATGAGTTGCAAGTATTTGCTTATCAGTGCTTTGGAAAGGGTTGATTAAATTAGTGAAATAAAAATATTTTGAAAATTTATGGAATTTGTATGGGTGCCGTGTCCTATTATAGACAAAAAGCCAAGTCTTTGATCCATGGAGGCGATTTGTCAGAACAGCAATACATTCCCATTTGGGCATACAAGCCCAGGTTTGGGTTGGCGGAGTCGTGCCTGGGTGCGATTCCAAAAAGGGGTGGTCTCTTGGGGGCTACCTAGAGGGCGGGCCCACCCTCTTTGCCCCCGCCCCATCAACTTTCCACCGACCCTCCCCAATCCATCGCTGTCATCGCCCCCCAAAAACAATCTACTTCCCAAAAAAACTCATCGCACCCGCGTCAACACAAAACTCTCCACCGCATCCCCAATCCGCAACAGCCCAATGTAACCACCCGCTGCCACCGGACCCGCAGCACCAACCGAAGCATCCCATCGAAAGCTTACCTCCGACTGCCCTTCCTCCGACTGAAAAGATTGAATCATCCGGCCAGCACCATCAAAAATGTGCAAAGACGCCGCTTCACTCGTCGGATTGTAAAACGAAACCTCTACATGATCCCGGAATGGATTGGGCGAAATCTGTAGATTCAGATTGCCATACAGCTCCGACAGACTGGTTCTGGTGTCATTGATGTGGACTTTGCCTTCCATGTCGATGATGTCAATGGCACTCAAATCGGTATTGTAAGCCGAGGCCTTTGTCAGATCAGAGTTGGTGGAAAAGAAGGAGGAGTCGTCTTTTTCCCCAATGACCTGAAAGGTGATCTGGTAGAGTAGGATGGTATCGCTCAGCGATAAGGCCGCATTGCCCGGATTGGACCAGATGAAAGTCAAGAGTCCCTGCTCGGTTTGTTCTTGCCCGAAGTTGTCGGCAATGCTGCAGTTCTTCATCGCCGTTTCGTTGATGTAGCTGATCTTTACAAACTTGAGCTTTTCAGCCGACCAAGTATTGGTCCACTGCCACCCCTCGATTTGGTGGTTGCCAATGGCGTAAACAGAAACAACGTATTCTTTCTCGACACATGCCGTATCCGTAAACATTCCGATTTGAACCTCGCCAGACTGTACCCGAAGGAATTCGGCATCGCCACTCACATCACCGATCTTGACAGCCCGAAAGCCCTGGCTACTTTGATTGGCAGTCAGTGGATTGTATACCCTCGATGTATCGTACGGAAAGGGATTGTCTGGATCGGCAAAGACATAGTCGTCTGGGATGAAGACATGTGTTTTGTTGATGGGAAAGCGGAGAATGTTGCCCAGGATGGCTTGTTCCAAGTTGTAGATGTCCAAGGTGGTGATCTCGCTTTTTCTTCCTTTGTAGATTTCGGCAGCGATGTATTGGAAAGGGGAGGTAAACCTTTCAATTTCCAGGACGTGGCGTCGGATCATGATGACGTCGAGGACATCCACCCCGTCGATCAGAGGGCTTGTCTTGATGGGGGCGATGTGGTAGGTATTGTCCAATAAGAGCGTGTCAAACAAGAACTGGCCACTGAGATCGCTGATGACATTCGCTTGGTGGTCACCAGACAAAAATACCTGAATGTTGTCAATGCCTTGACCGCTTGGATCTACAATGTTCCCTTCAATGCTGCCTGTGTAGAGCAAACAGACGGTTCCGTTTTGCAAACCCACTGAAACGGGCAGACCCAATGCGCTGATCTCCAGACTGGTCCGACTGGTATCGACAAAAATGTCAATGGAATCTCCTTGTGCGCCTTTGAGGTAAAGATCCACAAAAAACAGTGTATCTCCATCGAGAAAGGATCGGCCGCTGCTGCTGGCATCTGTCCAACTGAAAATGACCGAGCCATCTGCCGTTTGATTGGTGAAAAAACGTGGGTCGTCCGCCCAATTTCCACTCAGTCCTGTGATGTCGGCAGAAGCTGTATCTGCGGAGGACAATCTTCCTTGCAAGGAGGTGATGTTGTTCAGATTTTCTCCGGTGACTGCCATGCGGTGTGCTCGGCCACTGACCCCACAGCTGCTCTGCAATGTCAGACGCACGTCGGGTGTGGTCGGAACGGGAAAGACAATGTTGAGACAATTGCTGTAGTCCGATGTGTCGGAGCTGTTGAGTGCCCGGACTTGGAGCGATCGCTGACTGCCTGGAAGTTGGTTGAGCAGGCGGAACGTCGGATTGCTGGAACTGCCAATGATGGCATCGGTGGTACAATCTCGGATTTGGTAGCTGTCGGCATTGGGAACGGCTGTCCAACTGAGATCGACGCTGGTGGGCAATAGGTTGGCAAAAGCCAAATTGGATGGACTGGCCAGATTGGCAGACTGGGTGATGGTAAACTGACGACTGCTGCTGGCTGCTGTGAAGACCACTGTACCCGTTCGGCTTTGACTGCTCGTATTGGGTGTACAGCTGATGGAGACCATGGTGGTGCCATTGTTCCCACTGTTGGGAGTGACTTGTATCCAAGCATCAGAGGTACTGCTGGTCCAATTGGCATTGCTGGTCAAATCAATGGTGGTGCTGCCGCCGTCGGCATTGAAGCTCCCGGATGAACCACTCAGACTTACGGTTGCACTAAGAGAAGCCGAGCGCGATGGGCCAAAGGTACTTTCATCCAAGCCCGTTTGACTTTTGGCAGTCTTGACCCAATAGTAGTAGGTCACCCCTGCTGTGGCTGCATCATCGGTATACTCATCCAGGGTTGTCCAATCGCTTACCGGGTTGGCAGTCGTTGGGTCATTGGTCGTACTTCGGTATATTCTGTAATGAAAATTTGCTGTGCCGGGATTGGTGTACTTGATCCAGCTCAGTTCGATTTGGTTGTCTGTCTCATTGGCCACCACTCGGATGTCGCCCGCATCCAATGGCCGCATGTAGGTAAAACAACGCGTCAGGGTTTGTTGGCCGTTGATGCTGCAGCCTGGGTAGTTGCAACGCACAACTAGGTAAACGCAATTGGTCCCAGGAGAAATGTCGATGTCGTGGTACCAGGTACCCACATTGGGGTTGGAGACATTGCCTTGAAAACTGCCATCTACGTACACCTTAATGCTGGCGACGCTTCCAGTGGTAGACCATCCGTCTATGGTCATGGTACGCAGATCGGTCATGTAGGTATCGTGATTGTCTGCATGTATGGTCAATCCAACGACGGGATTGGTAATGCCTGCCTCTTGGGCAAACGAAGGGTTCAGCCATGCCCATAGCAATAGGCACAGCCACAAATAACATCTGTTCATCGAGAATGTATTTTGTAGAGTGAATGAAATTGGGATGTGCGGTAGAAAAGACTCCCGGCAGGCTTGAGAAAAAGGCTGTCACCGATGGGGCAACAGCCGCTTCAAACCTTGCTGTGGGTTCGGTTTTGGAAGAGCGTAAACATCCCTACTAAGTTTGAAGTAAGTTTTGCAGAATAAATGACGGAGGATTCTAAAAGCGGATGTTGGACCAGATCGAAAGGAGGAACGCAGGCGCAGCGGTAGCATGGCGAGTGTTCTCAAAGACCCAATCGTTCAAAAGAAGCCTTCTAAAATGCCACAGTATTTAGACTACAAAACTTATATACTTTCAAATTGTACAGGCAAGTTGTGGAAAATGGATGCGAAAAAAAACTCAATTTTTTTGTCAAAATGCTGTTAATGATATTTATATTGAGGCATAAAATATTGAAATGCAGTGGATCAAGTAAAATATTTAGTTGTTAATGAAAAATTCTTTAATCTGTTGTCTACGCTGACAAAGGGGGAATTCAATGGTTTTGAGAAGCATCTGTACACGGCCTCCGAACTGGAAACCAAACGGCAGCTTCGACTGTGGGCGTTCTTCAGAGAGCATCATCCTCACTATGCAGGCGAGCCATCATCTGTGCAGAAATTGTCTAGCATCGTCTTTGAGAAATCTTCTCCAAAGAAGCGCCAACTTCAGCGCATTTTGCAAAAAATGGAAAAGCGATTGGAAAATTTTTTGATTGGGAAGGAGCTGGAAAATGCGCCACTGCTGAAGGAGCAACTGCTGGCAAAAGCTTTTAAGAGAAAAGACCTGAACCAACGATTTTTTGAGGAGGTAGAAACCCTTAAGTACAAAGCAGCTTACAAAAAGAAGGAGCTGGGAACCTTGTTCGAGCCGGAATTTTGCAGCATCATGTTTTCCGTCTGTGAATTGGAATACATGCACTTGGCGACCAATGCATTTTCTGTGGACAATCAACTTCCCGCACAGATCATGGAATATTTGGATCAGTATTATCTGATCAACAAGTTGAGGTATTGTTGTGAGATGATGAGCCGAAGCCGCATCCTCAACGAGCAGCATTCCATTTTCCTCTTGACCGAATTGAGGCAAAGCCTAAAAGGACACCCCAAACTGCATCCTCTCATCGCTCTTTATGCCCGCCTGTTGGATTTGTACGAAGACCAGGGCAATGATGCGCTTTTTGATCAAATACAAGGGCTCTTTCAGTTTCACCTGGCCAGCTTCGATCCCGTTGATGCCCGACGGATTCTCCAAAACCTATTGAATCATTGTGTGGTACGGATCAATGCGGGGGAGATGTCGTTCAAGAAAAGGCAATTCTCTTTGTATCGCTTGGGCATCCGGGCCGGATGTTTGTTTTTGCAGCAAGAGATTTCTGTGGGGGCATTCATCAACATTGTCACCGTGGCCGTGGCCGTCAAAAAGCCGACTTGGGCCAGTACCTTTATTGAAAAATTTCAAGATTGTTTGCCTCCCGGACAATCGGGAGATGCGCTTTTGCTGGCGAAGGCCATCGAAGCCTTTGGCCAAGGAGAGTTCAACCAAGCCACTGATTTATTGGTACAACTTCAACAGGACGACACGCGTTTCAAACTCTGGTACCGATCGTGGTGGGTGAGAAGTGAATTTGAAATTTGTCTTCAAACTTCTTCCCAAAGCCTGCATTTGGAAAGCTTCCTTCAGCAGTTTTTGGCTTTTTTGGAAAACAACAAAGACCTGGCTGATCACCGCAAAGAGGCCTACAAAGTCTACATCGCTTGTGTACGAAGTTTGCACAATTCTCTCTTTGCATTTGCAGAAGAAAAGATGCGAAAATGGCGGCAAAACATCCTCAAAAAACCTGGGGTCATTGCCCGTGCTTGGCTGTTGGAAAAAATGGATCAGATGTTGTCGGACCACACCCAAAAGAGAAAGAGGAAGTAAGCAGTCGATGACAACTGCCAACGCGTTTGGATTGCCCACTTCCCCTCCTTGAATCGCTTAGAAATCGTTCATGTCTTCTATGATGAATGGATCACTGGGATTTTCCCCGCCCTTGATGTGGGCCAGGAGGGGCAGTGCCAGGGTTTTGGTAGATGACTTGATTTGTTCGAGATGAGAACCCAAATGCGTTTGCATGATAATAGGTAGTTTGTCCCTGCCGCAGCAGAGCTGTTATGAGATGATGTGCTGAAAAGGCCTGTCGGCCTCGCAAATCATTTCTTGTACCTACCCGGGATGGTCAAAAAATGTCGCTCAAGTCTGTATCAGTCGACTTGTCGCAACAATCTGCAGGAAATTCATATGCAAACAAAAGTATATTTGTGGAAAGGGCCTTCTTTTTGGTGAAGAAGGCCCTTTTCTTTGTGGGAGCAAATCGGCAATCAGAGGGTTCGAATGATTGGCCAGAGTTGTTCTACGCTGGGGAGGTACGCCTCGCTGATGGGGATGCGTTTGTCTTCGATGCAAAACTGCCGCCCCTTGATCACATCCACTTGTTGGGGATTGATGATGAACGAGCGGTGAACCCGTAGCAAGTTGGGATGCTGAAACTGAGAGCTGAATTTTTTCAGAGTCATCGACAAACGATAGGGAGCCTTGCCCTTGGTGTGCATGTCGATGTAACTGCCGCAGGCTTCGATCCACAGGATGTCCTCCATCAAAATTCGAATGAAGCAGTCTTTTTTTCGAATGAAGAATCGGTCCTTGGCCAAGTAGGTGATGGACTCGTGTTGTTGCCCTTCGGAAAAGCGCAGGATCGCCAGCTCAATGGCCACGCGGATGTCCTTGATTTTGTAGGGCTTGGTCAGGTAATTGGCTGGCTGTACCCCGTTGGCACGCACCAGGGTCTGGGCATCGTCCAAGGCCGTCAGAAAGATGATCGGGACGTCGATGATCTGCTGGATTTGGTAGGCTGTCTCAATGCCATCCAACGGGCCAATCAAACGGATGTCCAATAGGATGAGGTCCGGTTCTCGCTGGCGGATGGATTGGAGGGTTTCTTCTCCGGATCGGGCAATGTCTGTGATGACATAGCCGAGTTGCAACAGCCGCATTTTGAGTCGTTCTGCTGCGACGACATTGTCTTCAACGATGAGAATGGAAGCTGGATTCATGAGGCAAAAGTGATTTTGAAATGAGCACCAGGAGCATTTTTGATCTGAATGACAGCCCCCAATTGTTTGCAAAGCATACTGACCAAATCCAGACCAAAGGAGGTTTGCTTTTGGTTCCATTTTTCGACATCTGGCAAGCCCGGCCCATTGTCTGCTACCACCAACACCAATTGTTTATCGGCTTCCTCTCGAAGGCTTACGCTAATCTGGGTGGTTTGCTCCAAGGCGGTGGTGTGTTTGATGGAATTGCTGACCAATTCATTGACGATGAGTCCCATTGGCAGGGCCTTGTCAATGTCGAGATTCACCGGTGCGATTTGTGCCGACAGCTCCAGCTCCTTATCCATGCTGCTGGAATCCACTATGGTGCTGGTGAGCTCTCCAAGGTATTCTTTCATGTCGATGGAAGTTGGCTGGTCTTCTTTGTACAACAACTTTTGGTGGAGCAAGCCCATTGTTTCGATCCGATCCCTTCCGGCCTCCACCGCTTTGCTGGCTTCCTCATTGTTCAATCGACTGGAATGCAAATCGAGAAGACTGGCCACAAACTGCAAATTATTTTTGACTCGATGCTGCACTTCTTTGAGCAAAACATCTGACTTCTTTTTGGCTTCTGACAGCTGGTGATTGGTCTTTTGGATGATGTTATTTTTCTTGTAAATATTGATCGAGAGAATACCCAATAATGAAAGGATAAGAAGACTGGCAATGAGCATGGATTGATTGCGTTGTGACTTGGACCTTTCCTGTCTCAATTCTGCCTCTTTGCGATCTGTTTGGTACTGGGTGCGGATGAGGGATATTTGCTGTTCTTTTTTGAGGTTGAAAACCTTTTTTTCCTGTTTGCGAAATTGCTTCTGAAACGCCAAAGCATTTTCAATGTCTCCTTTTCGTTCGTAAAAGGCTGCCAGTTCTTGAAGCACATTGGCCACATCGTTTTGCCCTTCGATCTCCTTGGCCATGGCCAGACATCTTTCGAGATAGTCATGTGCTTTGTCCCAGTTTTGGTAGCGTTGCTCAAGCCGACTGGCGGTGGAAAGAACGGGGATGGATACCGTAGGGGCCTGCAGAGCGGCAGCCATTTCGAGGGCTTCCTCAATCCACTGTGCTGCAGAGTCCAATTTGCCCTCCAAAATGTAGTTGAATGAAATATTGGCTTTTGCCACTGTTTGTTGCGGGATCATATCGATGGTGCCAAAAAGATCATTGGCCTTTCGCAAATGATGAATGGCTTCGGCATACCGCTTTCGACCCGTTTTGATGGCTCCGATGATGTTTTGTACTGTAGCGATGGGATAGAGGTGTATGGATGGATCAGCATCTTTTAATACTTGATGTGATGTCAACAGTGCTGCTGTTGTATCTGTCATTTCCAAATAACAGTGGGCCAAGCTTTGGTCTATCTGCAACTGGTTGAGCAGGTACCTTTCATCATCGAAAAGCTTCTTGGATTCGATCAAATAATAGGTCGCAGAGTCGTACTGGGCCATGACCAAAAAATTGTTGCCCATATTGAGATAGGCATTGGCCAAGAATTCTGCATCTCCATATTGTTTAGCAACCTTGATGGCACGGCGGGCATACTCACATCCTTCTTGGAAGTCACCAGAGATATTACAGAGGCTGGTGAGTCTCGAATAGCCTTCGGTTACCCCCATTAGAAAACCAACGGAATCGGCAATCTGAATTGCTCGCAAACCGTTTTCCTTGGCCCTGTTGTATTCACCCGATTGGGTGTAGACAATGGACAAGTGAGAGTGAGCGATGGAAGAGGTTTCGGCGATGTCAAAATACAGAGCTTGCTCTTTCATGACCTTGGCATAGTACAAGGCAGACTCCGCATCGGAAAAAATCAATCTTGTGATGATGGCATCGAGCATGCCCAAATGCTCCATTCCATCGGTGAGCTTGGGGAGTTGGCGAATCATCTCCTGTAAGTCTTTTGGAAAGTTTTGAAAAGCAGCAGGAGGGTTGGCGATCAGGCTATCGACTTGCTTTGTCCAACGCTTGGGGACTTCTGCCTGTGCAGTTGGACAGCTCCAAAAAAAAAGAAAAAAAAGCCAACAGAAAAGGACGGTGGTTTGAATTTTCATGATACAACAAATTATACGTCTGACGAAAAGGACTTCATCAGAATCGGGATGAAAAAAAGGATGGACGACCATCTTTGGACATCCTATACTCATTGCATAGTAGGATGGGCGAGTAAAACGCATTTATTTTGTTCCAAATCAAGGCTGAAAACACAGGCGATGCCGTAGCATCGGCGAGGCTTTCAAACCCTGCCTACCGGAGGTAGGGCCGAGTTGGGGCAAAAGAAAAAGTTAGATGAAGTTTTGTAGAATAAGTAATTTGGGATTTTGAAGAGCTAATTTTGGAC
>JBCBOS010000041.1:0-44325 GCA_039821145.1 Bacteroidota bacterium
GGATTTGGACCCGCTGTGACCACGATAATGGTTATTTGGTATCGCAACCATGCCTACATTATAGATCAGAATAGTGGTTAACGATATATCTAAGTGAAAAGGTAACAGAGCATCATATTTCTCGTCCAAACAAAAAATACGAAAATGTGTCAATTTTCTTTTTAAAAAATCCGTGGGGTATTATGGGCACCCTAGTGGGGTATCATGGGCATATGCCATAAAACACATAATTACCCACAAAGTCAGAGATGATCTTTAAGACAGCATGAATAGTTCATGTATTACTCAAACATAACTCTAGCAGTAGCACCTACGCTGTAAATTTTCACTCCATGGCATTGCAGAGAAAAGGGAAATGCCATTTTGACAAACTCAAAAGAGTACCACACCACTGAATGAACAACAAAAAAAGCCACCAGCTCCACAGAGCTGATGACTCACAAAAAAAGCTTGGTCAGTTCTCTTTTTTCAGATGGCCTAGGAAGAGCCGAGTTTGCTCATCAATTGGCCAAGAAAGGAAAGCCAATCCTTGCCCGTAGCAAACGTCACACCACGGCTGGCAGGATCCGATCCAGACATAAAACCTTCGAGGATGCCACCTGAACTGGACAGACTGAGTTTGTCCCAATCGATGGCCACATCTCCTCCCGTCACGCCGTTGAGTAAGTGGATGGATTCGGACAAAAGGCTGCCGATGTTGTCTTGCCAACGCCAAATCGGATTGCCGTATTTTTCCCCAAAGGTAAACCGCAATGGGCCCACGCCAATCACGATGTTGTCGAAGATGCCATCGCCATTGATCAAATTGCCTCCCAAGGATTCGGCGGTGGTATACACTGCTTTTTCCATCAGCGACGCTTTCCAGCCCCAGTGCTTGATGCCAAACATCTTTGTGGCGTCAGAGACTCCTTTGAAGCCCCCCAGAACGGCACCGACAAGAGCGGCTTTGTACAGTTTGTCAAGGTCTCCTCCCGAGACCAAGGTGACGCCCATTTTGATGTTGGCACCTTTGAGGGCTGCCGTGGTAATGCTCCATCCTTTTGTCGCCTTACCAGTGGCAGGAATGATGATCCCTTTGGCACCCACACTCGCGGCAAACATGGCACCTGCCGCCGCTCCGATGAAGGCCCCCACGATGGCTCCCTTCCAAAAGTCTCCTTCCCACTTGGTAAAGTTCCAATTGTTGGACGCGATCGATGCACCTGCATAAGCCCCCACGGTTGCCCCGATGATCACAGGAACAAACCAAGCCAGCTCACCACTCGGATCGGTATAGGACAGTGGGTTGTTGAACACGTAGGTATAGCGATTGTAGCTCTGCGTATTGCTTGGCGATTGGATGTGATTGTCCACACTGAGCATTCGGCCAACGATGGGATCATACAATCTGCCATTCATGTTGATGAGACCAAACTCTGGCATGTCCTCATGCCCGGTATAGCCCCTGTACAACCAATCCGGAACGGAACCGACACCCGCATAATCCCAGCTAAATACATTCCGCTTGCGACCCCAAGGATCAAAGTTTTGCTCGGCAACCACTCCCCCACCTGCATCCGTCACGGCCAAGATGGAACCGAGGTGATCGGTATAGGTATAGTAAAATTGGAAGGCATTGTTTTCCTTGACCACAATGGCCACCGTCCCTTGGCCAGCATTGACATAGTGGATTTCCTGAGTCGTCGATTGCGTGACCTGCCTTTCGTACTCCCCAGAATACCAACGGGTCGTTTCTACAGCTCCATTGGACTGCAACACACTTTTTGTCCGCTGCCGATCGTGCCCATACACATAGTCCAATTCGTAATTCCCCTCCGTCAATTGATCAGGTTGGTCGAAGGCTGTGTAGCGGATGTTTTGCCGGACAGTTGGGATGACACGCGACGGATTGGTCACTCGGGTCACTGCGTTGTTTTTGGCAGAGGTGTAAAAATAATTGCCCACATCTGTTTTGGAGTTGATGTTGCCATTGGTGCCGAAGCTGACATTTTTGGCGGGCGAGCCAGCGACCCTTGCTGAGGTGAGGCGGTTGAGATTGTCATAGGAAAAAACTTCTATTTGTCCTTTCGATGCATCATACCGATAATTCAAATTGCCGCTGGAATAATCCCAGTCCAAGTACAGGTTTTGGATGCCAGGAGCGTTGTACCAAAACGGTACGCCTTGGTTGTAGGCGATGGTCGTTTTCTGCTGATTGCCCAATTGGTACGAAGTGTATTGCTCGCGGCCGTTCATTGCTTGATTGGTAAAAAGCGTTTGGTTGCTGGCTGCGTGCTTGATGGTGCTCAGGAAGCCGTTCATGTCATAGGCGTAATCCAGCTTGAGACCTGATGGATACAGTCTTGACGTGATGTCGTTGAAGGAATTGTGGGTGTAAAAAGTCGACAAATAAAGCCCATCGATGTAATCCACTTTTCGGTTGACTCGGCCAAAGGTATCGTAGTAAAAGTATTCCCCATTGGGTGATTGGTGGTTGAGGATGTTAGCGATTTTGTTCTTGGCAGCCCCAGTGCTGTGGTAGGTGTAGTGGAGGTCTTCTCCTGGCCCGAGCCGACGAATGATTTTTCCACACGCGTTGTAAAACATCGTGTAAGTATGGCCATTGGCATTGGTCTGATGGATCATTTCCTTGAAGGGGCTGTAGCCATAAGAGATCGTTCCCGCGTTTTTGTCTACGATCTGCACCTTGTTGCCATACACGTCATGACTCATCTGGACCATCACCGTATTGCCCAACCGGATTTCCCTGATGTTGCCTTGGCTGTCGTAGGTGTAGCGAAGTGTTCCTCCATTGTCGGTTGCCTTGGTCTTCTGACCACTTGCATCCATCTCTACCGATGACAGTTGACCAGCCGGATCCGTCTTCGTAACTTTCGATTGTCCACCGGAATAAGAGTACACATAGCTCGTCGTACCAAATGGATTGCTTTCGCTGATTCGACGATTGTAATTGTCGTATTGATAGGTGGTCGTAAAAGTGCTCTCACCAGACTTGTAAGGTGCTCGGACGGTCTTGAGTCGGCCCCGCGAATCGAAGGTCCAAATCTCATAGACCGTTGCATTGGCATGGCTCTTTCGGTGGTGCCTGAGCTTGCGTCCCAAGCGATCAAAGTAGACCCACTGGTCGGGCTTTCCCACTTGGCTGATGTTGTGAGAATAGGTACTGCCATAGCTGGGAACGACGGCAAAAAGGAAGCGTTCATTGATCACCACACCCGTTGGCAAATTGGTCCTTGTTCGCCTCCCAAAGGCATCGTAATCAAAGGTGGTTGTCAAGCCATCAATGCCAGTGACAGAGCGTTTCTCTCCCCACTTGCTGCCATAGGTAGCAGATTCGCTGTACCCCAATGGGTTGGTCATGTTGATCACAAACCGCCCCTTGGAATCATAGCCCTTTCTCGTCTGCCGAGGAGCCAGACCGGAAGCCGACAGCGTTTTGATCGTCACATTCCCAAGATCGTTGTAGACATAGGTGGTTGTGACTTGGTGCGGCAATCCCGAATAGTCGACCTTGGAGGTCAGTTGGCCTTTGCTGTTGTAGTTGTAGCGATCTGAGAAAAGGTGTGGCGCCTGGCCAGCTCGCTGTCGGTTGACATCCATGCGGATCAGTCGGTTGGGAATGGAGCCGCCGAATGGTCCGTAGGCATTCGTTGTGGTAATGGTTTCCACGCCATTGTTTTCCACCTCTTGGAGTACGTTGCCATGGCTGTCGTAGGCATAGGTCATGGTCTTGGTTTGTCCTTGCAAAAGGAGTCGCTCCGTGATGCCATCGATGCGAAGCCAGTGGCTTTGGTTGGATCGGGGAAGAAAGCTGCGCTGGTATTCTGTTCTATGAAACTGGTAGTTTGTCGAATGCACATACTTGCGCACTTGGTATGGTGCCAAAATGTAAATGTTGTAATCCAGGGTTTTTTCCACCTCCGTTCGAACATCATTGGTCAAATCGATGGCATGAAATTCTCGAAAGCCCAAAAAGCCCTTTCCCGTTCTCAACACCAATGCATTGTCGTATTTGTATTGGGTGGTAAAATACCCTCCGATGCCATCGTCTTGTTCCAGTTGAGAGGCCAAGTAGATGGGCATGGTCACAGTGTTCCGTGGATAAGAAGTCGAGAGAGGACGGGTGTAAAAATTGCTGGCCTCTGTCATGCGTCGATAGGAAAAATTCGTGCGCTTCAAATGGCCATCCACCACGTTTTGCAAGAGCAATTCCTGTCCTTCTTTTTTGAAATGAAAAACCGTAGCTGCTGAACTGGCCGTAGTGCGATTGATGAGTTCGGCTCGCCCATCGCCATTCAGATCAGACTGAAGAAGCGGCAAGACTCCCAAGGAGCCATTAAAGAACGACATCTCGAATTGAAAAGAAGTTCCCCGACTGTAGTAGACCGCCAGGATGGAGGAAGCTCCCTGTTCCCAGCCATGCAAAATATCTGTTTTGCCATCGCCATTGAAATCGCCCACCTCCAACTTGTGATCTGGGAAGGTACCGTTTAAGTCAGGAGTTTTCTGAAAAGTAAAATTGCTGCATGAAAAAGTGGTACCAGTAGAATGACACAGCTCCCATGTCCCCTGGTTGTTGGTCTTGCTGTTGCGCACCAACAGGTCGGTTTTTCGATCTCCATTGAAATCTCCCAGTTGGATGCGGTGCCACTCGGTGGGAAATCCTGCACTGTACAACAGCTGCCCACTGATGGCATTTCCATTTTGCTGAAAAGTGTAGATTTTGGTACTTCCCTGGAGCACTTGCATCAACTCCATTTTGCCATCGCCATCAAAATCGAGCACCCGAACATCATCGGCCAGTACCCAGTCAGAACCGGAGTAATAGCCCCCAATACCTGAAATCTCAACGTTCCGGATGTTGGTTCCACCCAAGGTCATAAAGGATTTGTACCCCGTTCTATTGCTCAAAAACAAGATGTAATCTGTGATGCCATCCCCATTGAAATCACCGGGGTAGAAAAACTGCAGACTGTGGCTGATGAAGTTAAAAGGACTGGGCGGAAACAATTTGGTACTGACAAAAGAGCTGCCTGTACTCGTGTGCAATTCCAGGTACAGCAATTTGCGGCTGCTCGACAAGTTCATGCTCACCGTCATGATGTCATCTCGGCCATCGCCCGTAAAATCAGAAGTGATGAAGTTGTGAAAGCCAGGGACATTGATGCCATTGATGACTGTAGAGCCCACTGTCAAAGGATGCTGATAAGTTCGGGAATAAGTGGGATTGCTGGCGGTTCGCTTGTACACTTCCAATGCTGTATTGTACCTGATGGTGCCGGTACCGACAGGGATAGTAGAAGCAGGAGCAGACAAAATATCGGTATAGCCATCTCCATCAAAATCTCCCGAAAACAAGTCTGTATTTTGTCCCTGAAAGGTGGTCAAGACCTCGGTGGAAAAACGAGCAGGCCGATCCCCATATTTGAAAACGGTCTTGTTCAATGCCGTCCCATTACTGCCCGTCTCCTGAATGGAGTTGAGGAAAGAGCGGAAATTGTCGAAGCTGTAATGGAAGTAATAATTTTTGACAGTTTGAGACTCTGCCTTCACTTCAATGCGGTCCAACAGGTAGCGATTGGTCATGGAAGACCCTGCCTCATAAATGGTGTTTTGGTCTGTGCGGACTTTGTAATGAAATTTGACCAAGTTGTAGGGAGTCATGCCTGTCACGCTGTTCCCGGTGTATTTGATCTCGCGAATTCGATTGTCCCGATCACCGCTTGTCCAATCATACTGTATGTAGTTTCCATCTGGATACGAGATTCTGTTCAATCGCCAAATCAGGACTTCATTTCCAGCCTGGTTGAGAAAGCGCGAATCACTGCTGTTGCCATATTCCATGACGGTCCCATCCTTTCCTTCTACTTTGAAGTACTCCGGACTTCCATTCATATTTCCATGAGCGGTGATGACAGAAAAATCATCCAGCTCTTTTCGGTAAGTAGAGCCAGCATCGCCATAGGTTCCCGTCCGTAGGGTCAAGCGCCCGCCATCCAGTTGAAAGCGATCCGTAGAGGTAAAATTGACAGGCGTCCTTTTTCCATCAAAATGAAACGACTGGCCAATGCGGGTAATGGAAGAAAGCCCAGCGATGCTCCAACCCTGGCCGAGCGTTCCGTTGCCCATCATGGAACTGTAGACGACAGCAATGCTGGGCGCAATCTCGTTGGTACCTGGTGGAACAGCAATTGGAATGCTGTAGGCAGCGCCTCCAGTTGCAGAAACGGAGGCCTCCCCAGGAACAACGCCAGAAGGCAGGTTGACATCAATGGTTTTGTTGTTGATGCTGCTGCTTGTATTCAGGGGAACATAGTTCACATTCTGGCCATTAACAGCGGGCCAATAAAAGAATTGAAAAATAAATAAGAAGACAAAAGTCAATTGATTTTTTACAGTTGAATTCATAACGATTGATGCTTTTTGTTTTGCGAAAAAATGATGCTCAGCAGAGGTCATTGGTCTTGTCCGGATTTGATGAGCATGGATACCCGGCGCTGGGTTTTGTCAACCAAGGTGAGGACATAAGCGCCCTCTGGCAGCGAGGATACATCGATGTCTCTGCCATCCCCCAATGATCGCTGGGACAGGATTCTTCCATCCATACTGAGGATGCTGAGGGTGGCCTCTGGATGCAATCCCTCTGCTCGTATGGAAAAACTTGTCATGGCAGGATTGGGGAACACCAACAAATCGGATAGGTTGGAAAAGTTCTGATCTGTCAGTGGGAATGCCTCTTTGGTCTTGGCATCTTTTTCCTGTAAGTTTAAAGCTTGGGGATCACTGAGCAGCGTTTCGAGTTGCTCAATTTCCATTTCGAGTTCTTCGGAAAAATCAGATGAAGCCATCATTTTTTCCAGGTCAATCGATTTGCCAAGTTCTTCTTCCTCAGCAGTTGTGCGGTATTCCAATTCTACATTGTTCAAGCAGATCAAGCGGACGATTCTGTTGCCCGCGTTATCGTAAACAAAGTTGACCCCACAGTACTCTTCTCCCACAGGCGTTTCCTGTGCCGACAAGCTGTTCCAACTGATCGATAGAAAGAAAAAAAGCAAAAAATAATTTTTCATAAATATGGATTTAAGAAGTAAAAAAATGACATATAAATTCCATCCTTTTTCATGCAATGACATGAAAAAAGGCAAGGGTATCCCAGAAAGCAACAGGACGATTCACATCCCCTGCCCTTTGGAATGGCAAATGACTTTTCGGCCGCACAGCAGTACACTGTGACGCGACAGAGTCTAGGACTTCAAACTGATCAAACAGCTGAAGTCACTTCGTTTTGGAAATAGAATTACAAAAGCCAGTCGGCTCGTCATCATTGAAAAGGAACTTGCGTTGTTGATGGAGTCAGTTCATTTTTTTACGATGGAAATTCGGGTCAAGCTGCGGCAGGTAGGTTGCCAGTGACCTAAATTTCACACATAAAATTCAGACTGAGGAGTAAACCTAGGTTACACATGAGTGAGAGAATGGGATGGTAAAACATGAGTGATGCAAAAATTGGCTCGCAGATTTTTGGCACGTTGGCCAGTGTAGGTATGGAGTAATTGAGTGGAGATAGAAGTAAAATCGTTGAGCCGCAGTCAATATACATCAATTCATTCAAAATGTAAAGGCCAACAAAAGACAAGGAGTTGTTAATGTCAATTGGCAATCATTTTTTCATTTCGTTCACAACATACTCAATCCAAAGTGATTTGGATTGAGCATAAAAAAAATCACCAGCCCCGGAGAGCTGGCGAGTACAAAAAGCAATGCTTTTTTCACCTTATCATTTCATTTATTTTCAGCAATTAAGAAGAGCCAAGCTTGCTAAAATACTGCCCGAGGAATGACAACCAGTCTTCCCCGAAATAGCCTACACTCTTGGTGACCTTGTCCAATTCTGGCAACTGTCCAAGCCACCCACCATCACTGGTCAGCGTCAAGTTGGTGACGTCGAACTGGAGATCGCCACCGCTTGCAAAATTCAGCAATGGAAGAGCCTCCGAAAGCAAACTGCCGATGTTGTCTTGCCAACGGAAAATGGGATTGTCGTATTTCTTGCCAAAGGTAAAACGAAGCGGCCCCACCCCTACGACGACATTGTAGAACAGTTTGTCTCCATTGATCCAATTGCCTCCAAGAGACTCCAGAGTTGCATAAACTGATTTCTGTGCCAAGGTTGCTTTCCATCCCCACTTTTTGATCAGTCCAAATCCTTTCGTTGCCTTGAAAGCACCTTTGAAGCCTCCCAGGGCAGCGCCAACCAGGCCCGCCTTGTACAGCTTGTCCAAGTCCCCGCCAGTGATCTGGGTGACCCCCATTTTGATGTTGGCACCTTTGATGGCGGTGGTCGTAATTTTCCAAGCTTTGGTCAAACTGCCACTGGCCGTTTTGATCCCTGTCGCACCAAGACCGGGCGCTGCCAAGGCTCCCATGGCTGCTCCCACAAAGGCTCCTACAATGGCTCCTTTCCACCATCTGTCTTTCTCCCACTTCATAAAGTTCCATTGGCCACCAGAGGCAATCGACGCCCCTGCATAGGCACCCGCTACCGCCCCAATGATCACAGGAACAAACCAGGCAAGTTCGCCATTCGGATCGGTATAAGACAGAGGGTTGTTGAAGACGTAACTGTAGCGGTTGTAGCTCTGCGTATTTGTCGGTGACTGAATGTGGTTGTCTACACTCAACATCCGACCAACCACTGGATCATACATCCGACCATTCATATTGATCAACTGAAACTCTGGTACTTCCTCGTGTCCAGTATAGCCCCTGTACAACCAATCCGGCACACTCCCTACCCCATCATAGGCCCAAGTCGATGCATTTCGCTTGCGCCCCCAGGGATCAAAGTTTTGCTCGGCTACCACTGCCCCACTTTCGTCCGTCACACGCAAGATGGACCCCAGATGATCTGTGTAGGTAGAATAGAATTCGTAGACACCAGCATTTTTCACAACCATCCCAACCATTCCCTGTCCGGCATTGATGTAGTGAATGTCCTTGGTCACACCACTCTTGGTCTGCCTCTCGAAATCGTCCAAGTACAAACGGGTGGTCGTCACGGAGCCACTCTCCTTCAACTCACTTTTCATTCGTTGGCGCTTGTAACTGTAGCTGTAGTCCAACTCGAAGTCTCCTTCTACAAGATTTGATGGTTGGTCAAATTTTGTGTAGCTGATGTCTTGTGTTACGGTTGGAATGGCCCCACTGGTATTGGCCACTCGGGTAACAGCATTGTTCTTGGTACTCTCATAGGAATAGGCACCCACATCTGTCTTGGAAACAATGTTGCCATAGGCGTTGTACCAAGTAGACTTGACTGGCTGCCCGGCTACCTCAGAGCTTCTCAGACGATTCATGCTGTCGTAGGTAAAAAACTCAATGCGTCCTTTCACCAAATCTCGGCGGTAATTCAAATTGCCACTGGCATGATCCCAATTCAACTGCAAATCCTGTTGGCCAACTGCGAGGTAGCGCGTGGGAGTGCCTTGGTTGTAGGAGATCGTTGTGGTTGTTCCGTTGACCAGTTCGTAAGAGGTGTATTGTTCTCGGCCATTCATGCCTTGGTTGGCAAATAGGGTATGGCCACTGGCCAGGTGCTTGATGTTGCTCAGCAGACCGTTGGCATCGTATTGATAATCCAATTTGAGGCCAGAGGGAAAGGTTTTTGATGTGATGTCGTTGTAAGCGTTGTAGGTATATTCCGTTGTGAGGAATGGTCCATCGATGCGCTCCGAAGTTTGACTGATGCGGCCAAAGGAATCGTAGTCAAACTCTGTGCGATCAATGGAAAATGCATTGTAAATTTCGGCAATCTTCCCCAAGGCAACCCCACTGGTATGATAAATGTACCGGCGATCTTCACCCGGTCCACTTCGGCGCGTGATCCGCCCCAGCTTGTTGTAGCGCATGTTGTAGGTGTACAGGTTGCCCCTCTTCTCAGATATTCGCTCCCGGAAGGGATTGTAGTCATAGGTAAAGGTTGCAGCATTTTTGTCGATCATTTGTGTTTTGTTGCCATACACATCGTAAGAAAAACGCACCATGACCGTACTGCCGAGCTTGATCTGTTTCATCAGACCTTGGCTGTTGTAGCTGTAAGTCAGTGTCCCTCCATTGTCCGTTGCTTCGGTCTTGGCACCACTGGCATCCATTTCCACTGTCGATACCTGACCGGCGGGATTGGTCTTGGTAATTTTGGATTTCCCTCCCGAGTGGGAGTAGCTGAAAGTCGTCGTTCCATATGGATTGACCGCACTGGTTCGACGGTTGTAATTGTCGTAATGGTAGGTCGTGGTAAAAGTTGTCTCACCACTCTTGTAAGGGGCCCGGACTGTCTTGAGAAGACCTCTCAAATCATACGTCCAAGTTTCGTTGATGATGGCATTGTCAAAGCTCCTTCGTTGGTAATGGACCTTGCGCCCCAGCTTGTCGAAGTAGAACCATTGATCGGGTTTGCCCGTCTGAGAAATGCGGTGGTAATAGGTACTTCCATATAATGCACTGACAAAGAAAGGATAGGTCTCATTGATCACGACACCAGTTGGCAAGGTCGTTTTGATCCGACGGCCAAAGGCATCATAGTTGAAGGTACTTGTGAGTCCATCGATTCCCGTCACCGAGAGTTTGGTGCTCCACTTGATGTCATAAGTAGCCGACTCTGCATACCCCATCGGATTGGTCAGGCTGGTAACAAAACGTCCTTTGCTGTCGTAGTCCTTGATGGTCTGCCGAGAAAGCATACCCGCTGCTGAAATGGTTTTGCTGATTTCATTTCCCAGATCATTGTAGTCGTAGTCTGTCACCACTTGCTTGGGCAGACCAAAGTAGTCAATCTTGGAGGTCATTTGTCCTTTGCTGTTGTAGTAATAGCGATCGGAAAAGGAGTGCGATGGCTCACCAGTCCGCTCTCTGAGCACAGTCATTTCGGTAATCCTGTTGGGGACAGTTCCTGCATATTCCGCATAAGACGAATTGGTGGTGATGGTTTCTACACCATTGAGTTCCACCTCCTTGGTCACATTGCCATGGCTGTCATAGGTGAAGGAGTTCAGCTTGACCTGAGATTGCAAAAGTAGATATTCTCTGATCGCAATGGTCCGCAGCCAAAAACTCTTGTTGGGCCGACTGGTAAATCCTTGAGTATACTCAACCGAGTTGTATTTGTAATTGGTTGAGTGTACATATTTCTCCAATCTGTCGGGGACCAGGGTGTACAGAAAAATGCCAGGAAATTTTTTGGTTAGACTGGTTCGAACGTCATTGGTCAGATCGATGGCATCAAATTGCTGAAAGCCCAAAAAGCCTTTCCCTGTTCTCAATACGAAAGCATTTCGGTACTTGTATTGGGTGGTAAAGTAGCCGCTCCGACCATTGTCTTGCTGCAGCCGATGTGCCAAGTAAATGGGTGCAGTCACCCGATTCAGGGGATAATCTGTAGAGAGATCACGACTGTAAAAATTGTTGGTCTGTGTCATCCGACGATAAAAGAAGTTGGTTTTCTTGTTGTGCCCATCTACGATGTTTTGCAACAGCAGTTCTTGTCCCTCTTTTTGGAAATACAAGATGGTAGAAGGAGACATAAAATGGGTTCGATTGATGATGTCCGTCCGACCATCCCCATTCAAATCGTACTGAACGAGTGGGACAAAGCCGAGCAAACCACCAAAGTTCTCAGTTTCGTAAGTATAGGTATCTCCCCGACTGTAGTACATCCCCAAGGTAGAGGTAGAGGTTCCGTTCCAGCCGTGCAGAATGTCGGTTTTTCCATCGCCATTGAAATCGCCAATTTCCAGTTTGTCATCGCTGTAAACACCTGTGATGTCTGGTGTCACATAGAAGTTGAAAGGGGTGGTCACAAAACCCTTTCCAGTAGAGATGGCTTTTTCCCAAATGCCATCATTGTTGTCCTGGCTGTTGCGAACCAACATGTCGGTTTTCTGATCGCCGTTGAAATCTCCAAAGTAGATTCGGTGCCATTTGGTGGGAAAGCCCGAGTTGTACAACAGCTGAGTACTGACACTTGCTCCAAGGCTGTTGAAAGTGTAAATTTTGGTATTGCCCTCATCGATTTTCATCAATTCCATTTTGCCATCTCCATCAAAGTCGAGGACGCGAATGTCATCGGCCAGCATCCAACTCGTCCCCGGATAGCTTCCAGTACCAAGGCCAGGAACTTCGATGTTTCTGTAGGTAGTCCCTCCAAAACTGATGAAAGCCCGATAGCCAGTGCCATTGCTCAAAAACAAAATGTAATCTGTCATCCCATCGCCATTGAAATCCCCAGGATAGTAGTATTTCAAACTGGGGTGAATGATGTCGAATCCGGCAGGACCGGAATAATTGCTTCTGCTGAAACTGGTGCCCGTGCTGCGGTGCAGGGTGAGGTTGGTCAACTTCCGCCAATTCTGACTGCCCGATATTCGAACACTTAGCGTCATGATGTCGTCACGACCATCGCCGTCAAAATCAGACGAAATGAGATTGTGAAATTTGGGGATGTTCATGCCATTGACCACAGTGGAAGATGCGGGCAAGGTGTAATTGTATGTCAAGGAATAACTGGGATCGGTAGAGGTACGTCGGTATACTTTCAAAGCCGTATTGAACTTGATGCCGTCCTCATAGGCATAGGGAGCGGTGAGAATATCTGTGTATCCATCTCCATCAAAATCACCAGAAAACAAGTCAACAGCTTCTCCTGCAAAAGCGGAGAGCGACTGCGTGCTAAAGTCGTTGGGTTGGCTGCCATATCTGAAAATGGTGCTGTTCAACGCAGTGCCGTCACTCCCTTTTTCTTGAATGGAATTGAGCAAAGAGCGATAGCCATCAAACCCATACCGCAGGTAATAGTTTTTGACGGTTGCACTTTCTGCCTTTACTTCCACCCGATCCAACAAGTAGCGGCTGGTCATATTGGAACCCGCCTCATAGACCGTATTTGGATCCAGTCTGGCCGACTTGTAATGAAACTTGATCAGGTTGTAAGGAGCCTGGCCTGTGATGGAGTTCCCCGTATATTTGATTTCGTAAATTCGATTGTCCCGATCATCACTGGTCCAATAAAACTGTATGTAGTTTCCATCCGGATAGCTGATTTTATTGATGCGCCAAATCAGCACTCCTGTATTGTCCTGATTGAGGAAACGGGCATCGGATCGATTTCCATATTCCAGCACAGTCCCATCCTTCTGCTCGATCTTGAAGTAGACTGGACTTCCAGCCATGCTTCCATAAGCTGTCACGACGGAAAAGTCATCCAACTCCTTTCTATAGGTCGATCCACTGCTTCCGTAGCTACCAGTCCGGAGCGTCAGTCGCATGCCGTCGAGAGAAAATCGGTCGGAGGAAGTGAAATTGACAGGTGTCCTTTTGCTGTCGAAATGCATGGATTGTCCAACGCGGCTGATGCTCGACAGACCGGCAATGCCCCAGCCTTGTCCGAGGGCTCCATTGTCGCCCATGGAGTTGTAGGCAATGGCGATATCTGGTGCCACTTCGTTGGTACCCGGTGGCACAACAATGGGGATGGCATAAGTAGCGCTCCCATTTTCTGTAACGCCCGTCTCTGCGGGAGTGGCACCGGAAGACAAAGATTGGTCGATGGTTCTTTGGTCAACCTCCCTGTAGGTGTTCAGGGGTAGGTATTGTATGTTTTGGGCATTGGTCGACTGCCAGTAAAAAAATTGACAGAGCAATAGAAGAGCCCATGTAAGTTGTCTTTTTACGATTGAGTTCATAGTACTGAAACTTTTTTGTTTACAATGTTGGTCATCATCTGATGACTTAGGGTTTTTCAGACTTGACGAGCATGGAGATGCGGCGGTCATTCTTGTGTACCACCGTCACCAGGTAAGCGCCGACTGGCAATGAATACACACTGATGTCTCTGCCGTCGGCAAGTGTTCTTTGGGATAAAATGCGACCATCCATGCTGATGATGCTGACAGTTGCTTCTGGGTGAAGACCTTCTCCTTGGATGGAAAAAGTGGACATGGTCGGATTGGGAAAAACAATCATGTCGGACAAGTCGGAGAAGTTCTGTTTGTCCAGTTCGATGGTTTCCTCATCATCTGCTGTCAAGTCCAGATTGGTTGGCTGACGGAGCAATGCTTCCAACTGCTCAATTTCAGATTCAAGGGTTGCAGAATGTCCCTCCAAACTTTTCTCCAAATCGAGGGTGCTAATGAGCTGGCTGTCATTCGACTTTCCCGTCCGAAACTCCAACTCTATCACTCCCAAACAGAGAAAGCGCTTGATGCGATTGCCTGCAATGTCATAATCGAAGCTGATGCCACAATCTTCTGATGCAAATGTCAACGGTTTTTCCGGGACAAAAGCCGTTGTAAACAGGCCACTCCATCCCATTGACGAAAAGAAAAACAGCAAAAAATAATTTTTCATAAACAGTATTTTATTGTGAAAAAATGGCATAACAATTCTGTTTATCCCAGTGCCAAATCACTGAAATAAATGACAGCAAAAGCTGGGACGAGTTGAGCTCAAACTGTCAACTGTCCTACAATCGCGCACCCCAATAAGAGGAGCACACAAAACATCCAATGAAGAAATTTTGTAAGAGGTTAGCCATGAACGATCTGCACTCGCCCATCTTCTTGCTGCAAACAAACACAGACATTTGCGCCCCATGGATAACCGTTCGACAGATCATCCCACAAGGGCTTTGCTGTGAGCAGAACAAGTCCACCCCAGTACACAAACACCTGTCAATCAGAGAATTGCACACCAATGTTATGCAAATCACTTTTCAGAAAGGCATTTCCCGACAACCCATGAAAAAGGCCATCAAGTACAGATTTTTTTGTCGTTACAATTGTTGATTGTGAAGTTGAAAGAGGAAAAGACTCGCAATATGCTGAATCTTTAACGAGAATCATCCATTGACAGTTGCGACTTTTTTGTACATCATGCGCGCTGTCTTTGGAAGATTGGTTTTGTGAAGGTAAGCAATGCAGTGTATACTTGCTACACTGACAAATATAAGGCAATCCGTATCAAAAAGTAAAGTATTAATAAAAGTTTTTTTGTCAACCATTGCAAAACCAAAAGCACCACTCCAACAGTAGATATTTCACAGCAAAAAAAAGTCACCAGCTCCGGAGAGCTGGTGACAGTCAAAAACTTTACAAGTTTTTCACCTTAAAATTATTGTCTGCAATTGGTGTCGCCACCAATCGTCATCAATACGTTTAGGATGAACCAAGTTTACTGAAGTATTGGCCGATGAATGACAACCAGTCATCTCCGGTCCAACCAACACTTTGTGCTGTTTTGCTCAGTTCAGGCAGTTTGGAAAGCCATCCACCATCACTTGTCAGGGTCAAGTTGCCGAAGTCGACCTGTAGATCGCCGCCGCTTGCCCAGTTCAGCAATGAAATGGCCTCTGGCAATAAGCTTCCGACATTGTCTTGCCAACGGAAGATCGGATTGCCAAATTTCTTTCCAAAGGTAAATCGGAGAGGCCCGACTCCCACAACGACGTTGTAGAATAAGTTGTCTCCATTGATCCAGTTGCCCCCCAGGGATTCGAGGGTCGTGTAAGCTGCCTTCTGTGCCAACGAAGCCTTCCAGCCCCATTTCTTGAGCAGCCCAAATCCTTTCGTCGCCTTGTAGGCTCCTTTGAATCCTCCGAGTGCAGCACCTACCAGTGCAGCTTTGTACAACTTGTCCAGATCACCACCAGTGACTGCCGTGACGCCCATCTTGATGTTGGCACCTTTTATGGCAGAAGTCGTAATCTTCCAGGCTGCCGTCAGCTTTTTGGTCCCGGCCACTTTTATGCCCGTGGCCCCTAATCCAGCCGCTGCCATCGAACCTGCTGCCGCTCCAATAAAGGCCCCGACAATGGCTCCTTTCCACCATTTTCCTTTCTCCCACTTGGTGAAGTTCCACTGGCCACCGGAAGCGATGGAGGCTCCTGCGTATGCTCCAACAACTGCTCCAATGATCACTGGGATGAACCATGCAAGCTCTCCGTTTGGATCAGTGTAAGACAGTGGGTTGTTGAATACGTAAGTGTAGCGGTTGTAGCTCTGCGTGCTGGTGGGCGACTGAATGTGGTTGTCCACACTCAACATCCGACCAACTATTGGATCGTACAAACGACCATTCATGTTGATCAACTGGAACTCTGGCATCTCTTCGTGTCCAGTATATCCTCTATACATCCAATCTGGTACGCTGCCAACGCTGCTGTAGGTCCAGGAGGAAACATTCCGCTTGCGACCCCAGGCATCAAAGTTTTGCTCTGCAACAACTCCACCACTGTCATTTGTGACACGCAAGATGGAACCCAGGTGATCTGTGTAGGTTGAGTAGAAATCGTAGGTGCTACCTGTCTTCACGACAATACCGATCGTTCCTTGGCCAGCATTGATGTAGTGGATGTCCTTGGTGACACCACCCTTGGTCTGTCTCTCCATTTCGCCCAAGTAGATGCGAGTTTCGGTGACAGAACCGTTGTCCTTCATGACACTCTTGATCCGCTGACGATCGAAGCCATAGACGTAATCCAATTCGTAGTTGCCTTCTGATACTCTTGATGGCTGATCAAACTGGGTGTACGTGATGTCTTGTGTAACCGTTGGAATCGTACCACTGGAGTTGCTCACCCGAGTCACGGCATTGTTCTTACCACTTGGGTAGGAGTATGTACCGACATCTGACTTGAAGGTAATGTTACCGTTGGATGCATAGTTGATCGACTTGGTTGCCTGACCAGATACGCGGGTGGTCTTCAGACGGTTCAAGCTGTCATAGGTGAAGTATTCGATGCGTCCTTTCACCACATCCCAACGGTAGTTCAAATTGCCATTGGTGTAAGTCCAACTCATCCGCAAGTCCTGCTGACCAGGAGCGTAGTAGCGGGTTGGGATTCCTTGGTTGTAACTGATCGTTGTGGATGTACCGTTGCCCAACTGGTAGGAAGTGTATTGCTCCCGTCCGTTCATGCCCTGGTTGGTAAACAGCGTGTGGTTGCTGGCTGCGTGTCTGATGCTGCTCAACAGACCGTTGGAATCGTACTGGTAATCCAGTTTCAAGCCCGATGCATAAGTCTTGGAAGTAACATCGCTGAAGGTGTTGTACGTGTACTGCGTGGACAGGTATGGTCCATCGATGCGCTCCAAAGTCTGACGTACGCGACCGAAGGAGTCATAGTAGAAGTACTTTCTGTCTATGGAAGAAATGTTGTAGACGTAGAAGATTTTGCTTCTGGCTGCACCACTGGTGTAGTACACATAGCGACGATCCTCTCCCGGACCATTCCGGCGAGTCATCTGTCCCATTTTGTTGTACTCCATATTGTAGGTGTGACCATTTGCGTTGGTCTCAGACGTCCGCTCCCGGAAGGCATTGTAGGCGTAGGAAATCGTTCCAGCGTTCTTATCGACAATCTGTGTTTTGTTGCCATACACATCATGCGTAAAGGTTTGCATGGTGGTACTACCCAGTCTGATCTGCTTGATGAGACCCTGGCTGTCGTGAGTGTATGTCAGTGTTCCTCCGCTGTCAGTTGCTTTGGTCTTCACACCACTCGCGTCTGTCTCCACTGTAGACACTTGCCCTGCTGGGTTGGTCTTGGTAATCTTGGCCTTTCCTCCTGAGTAGGAGTAGCTGTAAGTCGTCGTACCAAATGGATTGACTTCACTGGTGCGCCGGTTGTAGCTATCGTAGTTGTAAGTCGTCGTAAAGGTTGTCTCACCCGACTTGTATGGCGCACGAGCTGTCTTGAGTCGGCCTCTGGAATCGTAGGTCCAAATCTCCATGACCGTCGCATTGGAGAAACTTCTGCGGTGGTGTCTGACACGGCGTCCCAACTTGTCGAAGTAGAACCACTGATCTGGCTTACCTGTTTGCGAAATGAGCTGGTAGTAGGTACTTCCGTAGGAGGAGCTGACAAAGAAAGGATAGCTTTCATTGATGATCACTCCGGTTGGCAGCGTTGTTCTGGTCCGACGACCAAAGGCATCGTACTGGAAGTTGGTGGTCAATCCATCAAGACCTGTAACAGAGAGTTTCTCTCCCCACTTGATGTCGTAGGTCGCAGACTCTGAGTATCCCATCGGATTGGTCCTGGTGGTCACAAAACGCCCCTTGCTGTCGTAGGCTTGTGTAGACTGTCGGGAAGACAATCCAGAAGAGGCAATCGTCTCGCTGGTCAGGTTCCCCATGGTGTTGTAGCCGTAGGTTGTCGTCACTTGCTTGGGCTGTCCCCAGTAATCAACCCTTGAGGTGACTTGCCCCTTGGTGTTGTAATACATGCGATCCGAGAAGGTATGCGTCGGCTGTCCAGCGCGCTGGCGAGTTACCGTCATCAGCGTGACTCGGTTCGGTACAGGGCCTGCGTATTGTGCGTAGCTTGAGTTGGTCGTGGTCGTCACGATTCCATCGTCCTCTACTTCTTGGGTGATGTTGCCATGCGTGTCGTAGGTGTAGTCCATCGTCTTGGTCTGCCCCTGTAAGAAGAGGTCTTCCGTCGTCCCATTGATCCGCACCCAGTAACTCTTGTTGGGTAGGGAGACCAGGCTTCGATTGAACTTGACCTTGTTGTAAAGATAATTCGTCGAGTTGACGTACGTCTTTGTTTCCCATGGGACAAGGATGTAGATTCCAAGTGTCTGGTTCCTGGTGACAACGGTTCTGACATTGTTGGTCAAATCAATGGCTTCGTATTCTCGCAGTCCCAAGAATCCTTTTCCTGCCCTGTGAACATAAGCATCTTTGTACTTGTATTGGGTGGTAAAATAACTACCAAGGCCATTGTCCTCCTGCATCTGTCGAGCGAGATAGATCGGTAAAGTCACCCTGTTTTGGGGATAACTCGAGCCCGACTGTCGGGAGTAGAAACCACTTGTCTGTGTCATCCGACGATAGGAGAAGTTCGTTCGTCTCTTGTGCCCATCGGCTACATTTTGCAGCAGCAATTCCTGGCCTTCCCGCTGGAAGTACAAGATGGTAGAAGGAGAGTTGAAGCTCGTTCGGTTGATGATGTCAGTCCGCCCATCCCCATTCAAATCGTATTGAACCAGTGGGACGAAACCGAGCAATCCGCTGAAGGCCTCTGTCTCATATGTGAAGGTATTTCCTCGACTGAAATACAGTCCGATGGTGGATGTGGAAGTACCAGTCCAACCGTGTAAAATATCGGTTTTTCCATCTCCATTGTAATCGCCAATCTCCAGCTTATCGTCGCTGTAATTTCCGCGAATGTCTGGTGTTCTGTTGAAGCTGAAGCCAGTTGTTACGAAAGAAGAACCTGTAGAGATGGCTTTCTCCCATACACCAGAGTTACTGGTTTGGCTGTTGCGTACCAACATGTCTGTTTTCTGATCGCCGTTGAAGTCACCAAAGTAAATGCGGTGCCACTTGGTTGGGAAACCGGCGTTGTACAAGACTGATGCACTGACGCTGCTTCCATTCTGGTTGAAGGTGTAGATCTTGGTGTTGTTCTCATCGATCTTCATCAATTCCATTTTGCCATCACCGTCGAAATCGAGTACCTTGATGTCGTCAGACAATACCCAACTTGATCCAGGGTAGCTGCCAGAACCCATACCAGAAATCTGAACATTCTTGATGTTGGTGCCACCAAGAGTGATGAAGGCTCTGTAGCCTGTACCGTTACTGACAAACAAGATAAAGTCTGTCGTTCCGTCACCGTTGAAATCACCTGGGTAGAAATACTTCAAGCTTGGGTGAATGATGTTGAAGCCAGATGGCGCAAAGTAAAAGAGCTGGGTAAAGGAGGTACCCGTACTTCTGTACAATCTCAAATTGGTCAAGGTCCGCCAGTTCTGACTACCAGAGATGGTTACACTCAGGGTCATGATGTCATCCATTCCATCTCCGTTGAAATCAGAGGAAATCAGGTTGTGGAATTTTGGAATGTTCATCCCGTTCACAACCGTGGAGGAAGTGGGGAGAGATGTATTGTACCAAAGTGAGTAGTTGGAATTGGTCGAAGTACGCTTGTACACCTTCAAAGCAGTGTTGAATTTGATTCCGCTTTGGTAGGCGTAAGGAGAGGTCAGGATGTCTGTGTAGCCATCGCCATCGAAGTCACCGGAGAACAGGTCTACGGCTTCTCCCTGGAAGGCGGTCAGTGTCTGTGTGTTGAAGTCGTTGGGTTGGTTACCATACTTGAAGATGGTATTGTTCAAGGCAGTTCCGTTGCTTCCTCTCTCCTCGATGGAGTTGAGCTTGGAGCGAATGCCGTCAAAGCCGTAGCGCAGGTAGTAGTTCTTGGCTGTTGTATTTTCAGCTCTTACTTCTACGCGGTCCAAGAGGTAACGGCTGACCATGTTGGAGCCGCCCTCATAAGTGGTATTTTGATCTGTTCTGACTTTGTAGTGAAACTTGATCACATTGTAAGGGGACAGACCAGAAAAAGTATTTCCTGTATATTTGATTTCATAGATTCGGTTGTCGCGATACCCGCTGGTCCAGTAAAAGTCGATGTAGTTGCCATCTGGATAGAGGATTCTATTGATGCGCCAGATCAATACCTCTGTGTTGTTTTGGTTGAGGAAACGAGCATCAGAGCGATTTCCATACTCCATAATGGTTCCATCCTTCATCTGCACTCTGAAGTACTGAGGACTTCCTGCCATATTACCATAGGCAGTACAAACAGAGTAGTCTTCCACTTCCTTGCGGTAGGTAGACCCACTGCTGCCATAAGAACCAGATCTCAGCGTGAGGCGTGTCCCGTCGATGGCAAAACGGTCAGAGGAGGTGAAATTGATGGGCGTTCTCTTGCCGTCGAAGTGTACCGTCTGGCCAACACGGGTGATGCTAGACAAACCAGCAATGTCCCAACCTTGTCCAAGAACTCCGTTGTCTGCCATGGAATTGTAGGCGATGGCAATGTCTGGTGCCACGCCATTTGTACCCGGTGGTACGACGATGGGAATTCTGTAGGTAGCACTTCCGTTTTGTGTCACACTGGCCTCTGCAGGAATGGCTCCTGAAGGCAGAGAAGTGTTGATGCTTTTGTTGGTAATGCTGCTGGAACTATTCAGCGTTACATAGCTTACATTTTGAGCTTCTGCGCCCTGCCAATAAAAGAACTGGCACAGCACCAAAAGGGCTAAAGTAAATTGTCTTTTTAAATTTAAGTTCATAACAACTAAGCTTTTTTGTTCATAACATTAATAGACATACGGCCGGACAACTTATGGCTGTTCGGATTTGATCAACATGGAGACACGGCGCTCGTCATCGTGTACCACAGTAACGACGTAAGAACCTACTGGCAATGAAGACACATCGATGTCTCTTCCATCAGCCAATACTCTTTGGGACAAAATGCGTCCGTCCATGCTGATGATGCTCACAGTGGCCTCGGGGTTGAGTCCTTCTCCCTGAATGGAAAAAGTAGACATGGTTGGATTGGGAAAAACAACCATTGTCGCCAGACTAGAGAAGTTCTCATCAGTCAATGCAACAACACTTTTGTCATTCGATTTCAGGTCCAAATTGGAAGGCTGGCTCAACAATGCTTCCAACTGCTCAATCTCAGATTCGAGTACTTCAGAATATCCTCTGACAGTTCTTTCCAGGTCCAGCGTATTGACCAACTGACCATCCTCCGTCATCTCTGTGCGGAAGGCTGGCTCCAAATTGTTCAAGCAACGGTATCGTTTGACGCGGTTGCCCGCATTGTCATAATCGAAGCTGATGCCACAGTCATTTGACACCGGTTCGAGTGGTTCCTCAGAGGGAAAAACCTGTGCCGACAGGCCAGTCCAACCGATGAACGTAAGGAAAAAAAGCAAAAAGTAATTTTTCATACATACATGTTTTTATGGTAAAAAAAATAGCATAAGGATATTGGTCCATTCCAACAGAAAACTGCTGGAATAGATTCATTGAGCATGCTGAACAAAGAAGGACGAATCCATCTGTTGCTTGGCAATGACATACAACGTTGGGTGCCACAAGCAATGCTTGTCAGACACAAGTGGTGTTGCCCGGATGTCAAAACATACCTAGGGCACTCTATTTTTAACTAATAATGAGGTTGAACTTGTCCGGCAAACAAGTCAGTAACTGGTATTCAATAGCAGGCCGAAAAATGGTTTAACTCTTTGTGATAAGATGTAGCTTTAGTCCCCGAACAAGTGTGGGGTTACTCAATCAGCGTAGGTATTGGAACTTTGCCGTTTATAGCCGGAAAATATTTGTCTAAGAAACTGAATAGAGAAGATGGTCAATCTTTTTACAAAGACCTTCTCTTGTGGTAAAATGATACTAGCAGAACTTTTGGCAACAATTAGCGAGGAATGAAGTGTCGGCATAGGCCTGGAACACTTTGGACTGTATTATTCTTTCTTGAAATGCTAACGAAGGAGTAAACAGTTATAGTTTTAAGCTTATCTACAGTCATTACAGTTGCAAATATAAAGCAATCTCCGTCAAAAAGTAAAGAACAAACAAAAGTTTTTATTTATTGATGTGATAAATAAATTTAAATGAAAGGTACACGATAAATCAAACAGTAAAATCGAACAATCCCAGAGACCAGGTGTTAAGAGGGCCGCCAAGTCCGGAGAGCTGACGGCCCGTTGAACCTCTGTACATTTTCACCTCGTCATCGTCCTTGGCGATGGGCGATACCACCAGTCGTCATCCGGCTCCGTTAAGAAGAACCCAGTTTGCTGAAGTACTGCCCGATGAACGACAACCAATCATCTCCTGTCCAACCGACGCTCTGTTCGAGATCGCTCAACTCTGGCAGATTGCCCAGCCATCCTCCATTGCTGGACAACGTCAGGTTGTTGACGTCAATGCCAATGTCACCACCACTCGCCCAGTTCAGCAAGGAGATGGCCTCTGGCAACAAACTTCCGACATTGTCCTGCCAACGGAAGACCGGATTGCCAAACTTCTTGCCGAAGGTAAACCGCAGAGGTCCCACTCCGACAACGACATTGTAGAACAACTTGTCTCCGTTGATCCAATTGCCTCCCAAGGACTCAGCAGTTGAGTAAATGGCTTTTTTGGCCAACGACGCCTTCCAGCCCCATTTCTTGGCCAGCCCAAATCCTTTCGTCGCCTTGTAAGCTCCTTTGAAGCCTCCCAGGGCAGCACCCACCAATGCGGCTTTGTACAGCTTGTCCAAATCCCCACCGGTGACGGCGGTCACACCCAGCTTGATATTGGCCCCCTTGATCGCCGAAGTCGTAATCTTCCACATCTTGACCAGTTTGCCTTTTTTGTACAAGCCCGTGATGGCAACTTTGGGCGAGGCCGCCAAACTTGCTGTCGCCATCGCTCCAGCTGCCGCACCAATGAAGCCCCCCACGATGGCACCCTTCCACCACTTGCCTTTCTCCCACTTCGCAGGATTCCACTGACCGCCAGAAGCAATGGATGCTCCAGCGTATGCTCCGACCACCGCTCCGATGATTACAGGAATGAACCAGGCGAGCTCTCCATTGGGATCGGTGTAAGACAAGGGGTTGTTGAATACATAACTGTAGCGATTGTAACTCTGGGTATTCGTCGGCGACTGAACGTGATTGTCCACACTCAACATCCGACCCACTACTGGATCATACAGTCGACCATTCATATTGATCAACCGGAATTCTGGCATCTCTTCATGACCGGTATACCCTCGGTACAGCCAATCTGGCACACTATTGACACTGCTGTAGGTCCATGTGGAAACATTCCGCTTGCGACCCCAAGCATCAAAGTTTTGCTCTGCCACCACGCTGCCGCTGTCATCCGTGACGCGCAAGATGGAACCCAAGTGATCGGTATAGGTCGAGTAAAAGTCATAGGTGCTACCCGTCTTCACAACAATTCCAATCGTTCCTTGTCCAGCATTGATGTAGTGGATGTCTTTGGTCACACCATTCTTGGTCTGTCTTTCCATTTCTCCCAGGTACAGACGGGTCGTCGTCGTCACACCATTTTGCTTGAGCGTACTCATGTTCCGCTGTCGGTCGTGCCCATAGGCATATCCCAATTCGTAATTGCCCTCAGATACTCTCAATGGCTGATCGAACTGAGTGTAGGTGATGTCTTGTGTCACTGTTGGGATGGTACCGCTTGGATTGCTGACCCGGGTCACAGCATTGTTTTTCCCAGTTGGGTAGGAGTACGAACCGACATCCGACTTGAAGGTAATGTTGCCATTGGATGCATAATTGATCGACTTGGTTGGTTGACCAGATACGCGGGTCGTTTTCAGGCGATTCAAACCATCGTAGGTGAAGTATTCAATGCGTCCTTTCTTGACGTCCCAACGGTAATTCAAATTGCCATTGGTGTAAGTCCAACTCATCCGTAGATCCTGCTGGCCAGGAGCCTCGTAGCGAGTAGGGATGCCCTGATTGTAGCTGATCGTTGTCGACGTACCATTGCCCAATTGATAGGAGGTGTACTGCTCCCGTCCGTTCATGCCCTCGTTGGTAAAGAGCGTGTGGTTGCTTGCTACATGCTTGATGGTGCTCAGCAGACCGTTTGTATCGTATTGGTAATCCAGTTTCAAACCCGATGGGTAGGTCTTGGAGGTAACGTCACTAAATTGGTTGTAGGTATACAGTGTTGACAGGTACGGCCCAACAATGCGCTCCATGGTCTGACGCACGCGACCGAAGGTGTCGTAGTATTAGTAGATTCTGTCCAGCGACGAAACGTTGTAGACGTAAAAGAGCTTACTCTTGGCCACCCCATAAGTGTAGTACATGTAACGGCGATCCTCTCCTGGTCCGTTTCGACGAGTGAGTTGTCCCATTTTGTTGTACTCCAAATTGTAGGTATGACCATTTGCATTGGTCTCGGACGTCCGCTCCCGGAAGGCATTGTAGTCATAGGACAATACCCCGGCATTCTTGTCAACAATCTGCGTTTTGTTGCCATACACATCATGCGTAAAAGTTGCCATCGTTGTGCTACCCAGCTTGACTTGCTTCATCAGCCCTTGACTGTCGTAGATGTAGTTGAGCGTCCCTCCATTGTCTGTTGCTTTGGTCCTTACCCCACTGGCATCTGTTTCCACAGTAGATACCTGCCCGGCAGCATTGGTCTTGGTAATTTTGGCGATCCCTCCGGAGTAGGAGTAGCTGTAGGTTGTCGTTCCAAATGGATTGACTTCACTGGTCCGTCGGTTGTAATTGTCGTAGCTATAAGTCGTCGTAAAAGTTGTCTCCCCCGATTTGTAGGGTGCCCGAGCTGTCTTGAGGCGACCTCTGGAATCGTGGGTCCAGATTTCCATCACGATGGCATTGGAAAAACTTCGGCGGTGATGCCTGATGCGGCGTCCCAGCTTGTCGAAGTAAAACCATTGATCGGGCTTGCCTGCTTGCGAGATGTGATGATAGTAGGTACTGCCATAGGAGGAACTGAGGAAAAACGGATGACTTTCGTTGATCACCACACCAGTCGGCAGGGTCGTTTTGGTCCGACGGCCGAACGCATCGTATTCAAAGGTACTTGTCAATCCATCGATCCCGGTGACGGAAAGCTTCTCTCCCCACTTGATGTCATACGTAGCAGATTCTGAGTACCCCATCGGGTTGGTCATGGTAGTCACAAAACGGCCTTTGCTGTCGTAGCCTTGGGTGGTCTGTCGAGCGCTCATTCCAGAAGCAGAAAGGGTTTCGCTGGTCACATTCCCCATGGTGTTGTAGCCATAAGTAGTAGTCACCTGCTTGGGTTCTCCAAAGTAATCGATTTTAGAGGTCAGTTGCCCTTTGCTGTTGTAGTAATACCGATCGGAAAACGTATGCGATGGCTGGCCAGTGCGCTGTCTGACCACCGTCATCTCGGTGGGCCTGTTGGGGACAGTACCTGCATATTGACCATAGGCAGTAGTGGTAGTGACCGTCAAGACTCCATCATTTTCCACCTCTTGGGTCACGTTGCCATGGCTGTCGTAGGTGTAAGAATTTGTCTTGGTCTGGCCTTGCAAATTGAGATTTTCTGTCGCTCCGTTGATCCGCACCCAATAGCTCTTGTTGGGTCGGGAGATCAGCGATCGATTGAAGTCGACCTGATTGTAGAGATAGCCCGTCGAGTTGACATACTTCTGGGTTTTCCAGGGCGCCAGGATGTAAATGCCAAGGTTTTGATTTTTCGACACCTTCGTTCGAACGTCATTTGTCAGGTCAATGGTTTCAAAGACCTGAAACCCCATGAACCCTTTTCCTGACCTGTGTACATAGGCTTCCCCGTATTTGTATTGGGTTGTAAAATAGCCTCCGATGCCGTTGTCCTCTTGCATCTGTTGTGCCAAATAAATGGGGAGGGTCACCCGGTTTTGGGGATAAGAAGTCGTGGGCAAACGAGTGTAAAAATTACTGGTCTGGGTCATGCGTCGGTAGGTAAAATTGGTCCGCCGCTTGTGTCCATCCACTACATCTTCCAGCAGCAACTCCCGTCCCTCTTTTTGAAAATACAGAATGGTGCCAGCAGAACTGGGAGATTCGCGAGTCATGATGTCGGTCCGACCATCGCCATTCAAATCATATTGCACAAGTGGCAGGGTGCTGATGCGCGAGCCGTGGTACTCGGTTTCGTATTGAAAACCATTCCCTCGACTGAAATACAGACCTATGGTCGAGGAAAAGTTGTAGTTCCACGAATGCATGATGTCGGTCTTTCCATCTCCATTGTAATCACCAATCTCCAGCTTGTCGTCATAAGGCGTTCCACCAATATCTGGTGTTCTGTTGAAGTTGAAAACAGTTGTTGAAAAAGAAGTACCTGTAGAGATGGCTTTTTCCCACAGGCCAGAGTTGCTGGTTTGGCTGTTGCGCACCAACAGGTCTGTTTTCTGATCGCCATTGAAGTCCCCAAAGTACACGCGGTGCCATTTGGTGGGAAAGCCTGCGTTGTACAACAGCTGCGCACTTACGCTGCTTCCATTTTGGTTGAAGGTATAAATCTTGGTGTTGTTCTCATCAATCTTCATCAGTTCCATCTTGCCATCACCGTCGAAGTCGAGTACCCGAATGTCGTCGGACAAAACCCAACTTGTCGCAGGGTAGCTACCAGAACCGAGGCCTGAGATCTGAACATTTTTGATGCTGGTTCCCCCCAGAGTCATGAAGGCTCGGTATCCTGTACCATTGCTCAAAAACAAGATGAAATCTGTCTTCCCATCCCCATTGAAATCACCGGGATAAAAATACTTCAGGTCTGGATGGATGATGTTGAAACCAGATGGTGCAAAGTAGAAAGACTGAGAAAAGGAAGTCCCTGTACTTCTGAACAATCGAAGGTTGGTCAAAGTCCGCCAATTCTGACTTCCGGAGACAGTCACACTCAGTGTCATGATGTCGTCCATTCCATCCCCATTGAAATCGGAGGAAATCAAGTTGTGAAATTTTGGAATGTTCATCCCATTGACGACAGTCGAAGCTGTTGGGAGGTTTGCGCTGTACGACAAAGAGTAGTTGGAATTGGTCGAAGTGCGTTTGTAGACTTTCAAAGATGTATTGAACTTGATTCCACTTTGGAAGCTGTAGGGAGAAGCCAGAATATCGGTGTAACCATCTCCGTCAAAGTCACCGGAGAACAAGTCTGCAGACTCCCCTTGGATGGTGCTTAGGGTTTGTATACTGAAGTCATTGGGCTGATATCCATACTTGAAAATGGTGTTGTTCAAGGCCGTTCCGTCGCTTCCCCTTTCTTCGATTGAATTGAGCAAAGAGCGAACGCCATCAAAGCCGTAGCGCAGGTAGTAATTTTTGAAGGTTGTATTCTCTGCTCTTACCTCTACCCGATCCAACAAATAGCGACTCATCATACTGGAACCTCCCCCGTAGGTGGTGTTCTGATCTGTTCTGACCTTGTAGTGAAATTTGATCAGGTTGTAAGGAGCCAGCCCAGAGAAGGTATTTCCTGTATATTTGATTTCATAGATTCGATTATCGCGATAATCACTGGTCCAGTAAAACTGCATATAGTTGCCGTCTGGATAGCTGATCCTGTTGATGCGCCAAATCAAGACCTCTGTGTTGTTTTGATTGAGGAGGCGAGCATCAGAGCGATTTCCATATTCCATGATGGTTCCATTTTTCAACTGCACTCTGAAATACTGAGGGCTTCCCCCCATGCTTCCATGGGCAGTGACAACGGAAAAATCGTCGATCTCTCTTCGATAGGTAGACCCATTGCTGCCGTAGGTCCCAGTCCGCAACGTAAGGCGCATTCCATCGAGAGCAAAACGATCAGAGGAGGTAAAATTGATGGGCGTTCTCTTGCCGTCGAAATGTACAGATTGGCCAACGCGGGTGATGCTGGACAGACCAGCGATGTCCCAGCCCTGTCCAATGGTGCCATTGTCTCCCATGGAGTTGTAAGCAATGGCAACTTCTGGTGCGATGCCATTTGTACCAGGAGGCACGACGATGGGAATGCTATAGGTGGCACTACCATTTTCTGTCACATTTGCTTCGGCGGGAATGGTCCCCGAGGGCAAAGATGTGTCAATGGTTTTGTTATTGACGTCGGTAAAGGTATTCAGCGGTACATAGCTTACCACTTGGGCCTCTGTGGCTTGCCAATAAAACAACTGGCAGAGTACCAAGATGGCCAACACAAATTGTCTTTTTAAATTTGAATTCATAACAATAAAGCTTTTTTGTTTATACAGAAATAGATACACGACTAGACTACACTCAAGGCTGTTCGGATTTGACCAATACAGAGACCCGGCGTTCATCTTTGTGTATCACCGTGACGACGTAAGACCCCACTGGCAGAGAAGACACATCAATGTCTCTACCATCAGCCAGTACTCTCTGAGACAAAATGCGTCCATCCATACTGATGATGCTCACGGTAGCTTCGGGATGGAGTCCTTCTCCTTGAATGGAAAAGTTGGAAGTCGTCGGGTTGGGGAAAACGACCATGGAAGACAGGTCGGAAAAGTTGTCATCGGTCAATGCAACGACGTTTTTGTCATCCGATGTCAAGTCCAGCTTGGACGGCTGACTCAGCAGGGCTTCCAGTTGTTCGATTTCCGATTCCAGGGCATTTGAATAGCCATTCAGGGTTCCTTCCAAGTCCATGACGCTGGTCGCTTGATCTTCTGTGGTTGCAGTCGAAAACTGCATCGAGACATTGTTCAGACAACGGTATCGCTTGATGCGATTGCCTGCATTGTCGTAGTCGAAACTGATGCCACAAGTAACGGAAGAGGGAGGCTGAATCTGTGCGGTGAGGCTGGACCAGCCAATCAACAAAAAGAAGAAAAGCAAAAAATAATTTTTCATACATGTATGATTTTTGTGGTTAAAAAATAGCATAGAAATGTTGGCCCATCTCAGCAAAAAATTGCTGAAATGGATGAGTGGATTAGGTGCATACCCATCCAGGTTCAATAAGCAGTGCTCATTGGACACAAGAAGTTTGTCTCAGGCAAGAGTGTATACCTGAGCAGCGTTATTTTTGGTAATGAATTGACACTTGTCAAATTGACAAGTCAGTAACTGATGTATTGTGATTGTTTTAACCTCACCTTACCGTTTTGCATTACTTGATGCAATTGTATGATGGAAGCTAAAGTGGCGAAGAGAGTGTGGCCACTCGTAGTCTGAAGGTATTTATGTAAGAAAGTACAAGGAGAAGGTAGTGATTGTTTTACGAAAAACTTTTTCTGTTGTATTTTAATTTTCTTACAAGCTTTAACGTCTCAAATATAAGGCAATTCAAAATAAAAAGTAAAGAGAAGATCATAAGATTTTATTTATTAGAGGAATAAATAAAATTAAAGGAAAAAGCATGGCACACTCAACAACAAAAGCAAACAAATCCATTGTCCAGTTGTTAAAAGGGCCGCCAAGCTCGGAGAGCTGACGACCCGTCAAAAGTTTTACAAAATTTCACCTTATTGTTGTGGACAACTCTTGGGAAGTCGCCAATGCTTATGCATCTGATTAGGATGATTTCAGTTTACTGAAATATTGCCCGATGAATGACAGCCAATCATTGGCATTCCAGGCCACACTCCGTTCGATCAAACCCAACTCTGGCAATGTTGCAAGCCATCCACCACTGGTCGTCAATGTCAAAGTACTCCAATCAAAACCGAGACTACCATTATTGCTGCCATCGATTTTCCCATTCACCCAGTTCGACAGTTTGATGGCCTCTGGCAATAAGCTCCCAATATTATCTAAAATGCGAAATACTTTGTCATGCTTCTTTCCAAAGGTAAAGCGTAGAGGCCCAACTCCAATGACGTAATTGTATAGCAACGGGTCTCCATTGATCCAATTGGCTCCGATGGACTCAGCAAAAATATATGCCGCCTTCTGGAAATTCGGCACCACCAACTTCCATCCTTTCCCTAGCTTCAGTAGTCCGTAGCCTTTTGTCACCTTGTAGGCTGCTTTGAAGCCTCCCAATGCAGCTCCAATCAGTGCTGCCTTGTACATCTTGTCCAATCCTCCTCCTGTAAGGGCTGTTACACCCATTTTGATGTTGGCACCTTTTATCATAGACGTAGCAATCTTCCAGCCTGTTGTTAGTACCCTCTCTCCCTTTACTACGGTCGATACACCCGAGATGGTTATGTTGACGGCAACGGCAGAACCTATAGCAGCCCCAATGAATGCTCCAACGATTGCTCCCTTCCACCATTTACCTTTACTCCATTTTGTAAAATTCCATTGACCACCAGAAGCAATTGATGCACCTGCATAGGCACCTGCCACTGCGGCCCCAACTACTATCGGAATGGCCAAAGGTATCTCTCCATTTGGATCAGTATAAGACAACGGATTATTAAAAACATAACTATAGCGATTGTAGCCTTGGGTACTAACAGACGAATGAACATGATTGTCCACACTCAACATCCGTCCCACCACTGGATCATACAATCGACCATTCATATTGATCAGGCCAAACTCTTGCATCTCCTCGTGTCCCGTATATCCTCTGTACAACCAATCCGGTACACTGCCGACATTGTCATAGGTCCAAGTGCTGGCATTTCGCTTGCGGCCCCAGGCATCAAAATTTTGTTCGGCCACAATTGTACCACTGTCATCTGTCACGGTCAGAATGGAACCGAGGTGGTCTGTGTAGGTGTAGTAAAAATCATACACCCCATTGTCTTTGACGATCATGGCAACCGTTCCTTGCCCAGCGTTGACATAGTGAATGTCTTTGGTAACGCCTTGCTTGGTTTGCCGTTCGAAATCGCCCATGTACAAACGAGTTGTTGTCACTGCTCCATTTTCCTTGAGTACACTTTTGATTCGCTGGTACTTAAATCCATAGTCATAGTCCAGCTCAAAATTGCCTTCCGTAACCTCGGCAGGCTGATCGAAGGCTGTGTAGCTGATGTCCTGCGTGATGGTGGGAATGACATCGTCGGTATTGCTCACCCGCGTGACTCCATTGTCCTTAGTGCTGGAATAGGAATACCCTCCCACATCTGTTTTGGACGTGATGTTGCCATTTGGTGCGTAGCTGATGCTTTTGACAGACTCACCGATGACTTGGGCCGTTTTTAGGCGGTTGAGATTGTCATAGGTAAAGGTTTCAAAACGTCCTTTCTCATCATCCCATCGATAGTTGAGATTGCCGCTGCTAAAATCCCATCCCAAGCGCAAGTCTTGGACGCCTGCTGTTTCGTACTTGGTAGGAGTTCCTTCGTTGTAAGTGATGTTGGTTGTCTTGCTGTTCCCCAATAGATAAGAGGTGTACTGCTCGCGTGCATTCATCCCCTGATTGGTAAACAAGACGTGATTGCTGGCGGTATGCTCAATGGTACTGAGGATGCCATTGGCATCATAGGAATAGTCCAAAGTCAAACCAGACGGGAACGTTTTTGAAGTCACATCATTGAAAGCGTTGTAGGTAAAAGAAGTGGACAGGTAAGGACCATCTATGATCTCTTTTTTCAAATTGATGCGGCCAAAGGAATCGTAGTAATACTCGGTCTTGTCGGTAGACAACATGTTCTCGATAGAGGCGATCTTACTGGTTGCCACACCGCTGGTGTAGTAGGTGAAGTAGCGGTCCTCCCCACGCCCAATCCGACGAGTAATTTTTCCCAACTTGTTGTATTCCATCGTGTAGGTCTGTCCATTGGCATAGGTATGTGAGGTCAACTCCTTGAAGGCATTGTAATCGTAAGAGATGGTTCCTGCATTTTTGTCGACAAGCTGTATTTTGTTGCCGTATACATCGTAGGTCAGTGTTGCCTTGGTGGTATTCCCCAATTTGACTTCCTTGAGCAAAGCTTGGCTGTTGTAGGTGTAGCTGAGGGTTCCTCCATTGTCTGTCACCTCAGTTTTGACACCACTGACATCCATCTCTACAGATGACACTTGTCCTGCTGGGTTGGTCTTAGTGATCTTGGACTTTCCACCGTTGTAGGAATAACTGTAAGTCGTTGTACCAAATGGATTGGCTTCGCTGATTCGGCGATTGTAGGTATCGTAGCTGTAAGTCGTTGTGAAAGTACTCACACCAGCCTTGTAGGGTGCCCGCGCAGTCTTGAGTCGACCTCTGGAATCAAATGTGCGTACTTCGTAAATCATGTCGTTGTTGAAACTTCTTCGATGGTTGCGGATGCTGCGATCCAGCTTGTCATAAAAAGACCACTGATCCGGTTTTCCCACTTGACTGACATGGTGCAAATGGATGCTGCCATAAGAAGGACTGATGAAGAAGTCATAGCTCTCATTGATGACAACAGCTGTTGGAGAAATCGTCTTGATGCGTCTACCGAAGGCATCGTACTCAAATGTTGTCGTCAAGCCATCGAGTCCAGTAGCGCTTAGTCTCTGCCCCCATTTGACATCGTAGGTTGCCGACTCACTTTGGCCCAGTGGATTGGTCAGGCCAGTCACAAATCGCCCTTTGCTGTCATAGGATTTGATGGACTGTCGAGAACTCATGCCTGCAGCTGAAATCGATTCACTGATCAGATTTCCAAAACTGTTGTAAGCATAGTTTGTCGTCACTTGTTTTGGCAAGCCATCAAAATCGACCCTAGAGGTCAACTGCCCCTTGCTGTTGTAGGTGAACCGATTTGTGAATTCATGCGGTACTTGACCTACTCGCTTTCGCTTCAGGGTGACCGACGTTGGCCTATTTGGTACAGGACCAGCATATTGTCCATAACCCATGGTCGTTGTTATGGTAAGGATTCCATCATCTTCTATTTCTTCGATCACATTTGCATAGCCGTCGTAGGCAAAAGATGTGGTCCTGGTCTGTCCTTGCAACAACAAACTTTCTGTCGTACTATCTACTTGTATCCAATAGCTGTTGTTGGGCTGAAAAACAAATGAATACTCATTTTCTGTCTTGTGGAATATGGCATCCGTAGAATGGACATATTTTCGAACTTCTTTGGTAAGAAGGAGGAAGACATTGGAATCTTCTTGGTCTTTTTGCAACTCTGTTCGAACATTGTTCGCCAAGTCGATGATTTCAAAATCCTTGAAACCCAAAAATCCTTTACCAGCTCTGTGTATGCAGATGTCTCCATATTTGTACTGCGTTGTGAAGTAGTCTCCAATGCCATTGTCCTGTTGCAACTGGTATGTCAAATAAATGGGCACGCTGACTCTATTGAGAGGATAAGACGTTGAATTGGATGGCGTGTAAAAATCATCGGTCTGGGTCATGCGTCGGTAAGAAAAATTGGTGCGCTTCAAATGACCATCTACCACATTTCGCAACAACAATTCTTGTCCTTCTTTTTTGAAGTACAAAGCAGTCAGTGGAGAATACGGATAACTGCGGTGGATCAGATCGGAGCGACCATCTCCATTCAAATCAAACTGAAGGATTTGTCCCGCTCCAAAAACGTCATTGAACAGTTCTGTCTCATGGTGAAAGGTATTTCCCTGACTGTAATACATCTCAATGGTAGAAGTGGTAACAGGCGGATCGGGAAAAGGGACTGAGTTGTCTGTCCAGCCGTGTAAAATGTCTGTTCTTCCATCTCCGTTGAAGTCTCCAATTTCCAGTTTGTCATCGCTATTGGCACCACTGATGCTGGGGATGGTTTGGAAGTTGAAAATCGTAGAAATAAAATCTGTCCCCGTAGAGATGCATTTGTACCAAGTTCCTCCACTGCTCATTCTGGTATTGCGAACCAACATATCCGTCTTTTGATCGCCGTTGAAATCGCCAAAGAAAATGCGGTAGTCGTTGGTGGGAAAGCCCATGTCGTACAAAAGCTCGCCACTGATGCTGCTTCCATTTTGATGAAAAGTATAAATCTTGGTATTGCCCCCATCAATTTTCATCAACTCCATTTTGCCATCGCCGTCGAAGTCAAGTACCTTAATGTCATCTGCACTCATCCAGTCCACCCCAGGGTAATCCCCTGTACCTATCCCCGAAATCTCAGCATTGGTGACATTGGTTCCTCCCAAGGTCATGAAGGCTCTGTAGCCATTGGTATCGCTCAAAAACAAAATGAAATCTGTAATGCCATCACCATTGAAATCGCCGGGATAGAAATATTTAAAGTCAGGCGCAATGACATCAAAGTCTCCAGCAGGATAGTAGTATGATTCTGTAAAAGAAGTTCCATTACTCGTGTAAAGCTTTAGGTAATTCAGCACTCTCCAATCCTGAGAACCTGATATGGTAACCTTCATGGTCATAATGTCATCGCGGCCATCACCTGTAAAGTCAGAAGTAAAGGAGTTGTAGAAATTGGGGACGTTTAGTCCATTGACAATTGTCGATCCAGTTGGCAGGCTTGCCGTGTAAGTAAGTGCATAACTGCTATTGGTGGAGCTGCGTCTATAGACATTCAATCCAGTGTTGTACTTGAATCCATCTTGAAACGAATATGGCGACGTCAAAATATCCGTGTACCCATCCCCATCAAAATCTCCCGAAAACAAATCTACAGTTGCATCCTGGATGTCGGTGAGGTCACTGGTAGAGAAGCTGCTTGGCTGATCGCCATATCGGAAAATGGTGGTGTTCAAAGCGGTGCCGTCACTGCCTCTTTCCTCCACTGAATTGAGCAGGGAGCGGTAGTTATCGAAGCTGTAGGAAAAGTAGTAGTCTTTGAAGGTGCTGGACTCCGCCTGTACCTCAATGCGGTCCAAGAGGAAGCGACTTTCCATGCTGGCTCCTCCATCGTACACGGTATTTTGATCTGTTCTGACTTTGTAGTGAAAGCGGACCAGATTGTAAGGGCTCAGTCCTGTCATGGCATTCCCCGTATACCTGATTTCGTGTATCCGACTCTCCCGATAATCACTCAGATAGGAGAACTGAATGTAGTTGCCATCAGGGTACGAAATTTTGTTCAGTTGCCAAATCAGTACATCACTGCTATTTTCTTTGAGAAGACGTGCATCGCTCGTTCTTCCATACTCCATCACCGTTCCATCTTTCATTTGCAATCTGAAATACTCCGGTCCATTTCCTGTATTTCCGTGGGCAGTTGCGATGGAAAAATCCTCCATTTCTTTGCGGTAGGTCGATCCATCGTCGCCATATGCACCAGAGCGGAGTGTAAGTCGCATACCATCCACATAAAAGCGGTCAGAAGACGTAAAATTGACAGCAGTAGTTTTGCCATCAAAATATTGATTTTGGCCTCCACGAATGATGGAAGAGAGACCTGCAATCCCCCACCCTTGTCCGAGAATACCGTTGCCTCCCATCGAATTATAAGCGATGGCAAGACCAGGAGCTACCTCGTTGGTACCGGGTGGAATGGCAATGGGAATGCTGTAAGCAGCAGTGCCATTCTCCGTCACGGAAGCCTCTGCTGGAATGGCACCTACGGGCCGATTGGTGTCAATGGTTTTGTTGTTGACGGTATTGAATGTATTGAGCGGAACATAGCTCACGTTTTGTGCCTCTGTAACTTGCCAACAAAAAAACTGGCAAAGCATCAGAAAGGCAAAAAGGAATGTATTTTTCACAATTGAGTTCATGACAATTCAATATTTTTTTTCATAATGGTAGAAAATAATCGGTTGAGATGACTGGCATCAGTTGGCTTTGAAGAGCATGCAAACCCGGCGCTGGTCCTTGTCAATCAAAGTGACCAGATAGGTTCCCTCTGGAAGCGAAGACACGTCGACATCTCTCCCATCGCCCAATACCCGTTGGGTCAAAACCCGGCCATCCATACTGACAATGCTCAGTGTAGATTCCGGATGGAGTTCACTTCCTTGAATGGAAAAGCTCGTCCTGGTCGGATTGGGAAAAACCAGCAGATCAGATAGGTTGGAAAAGTTCTGATCTGTCAATTCAATCAGCTGATTTTCAGTTACTTCCTCTTTTTGCAAGTCCAAATGACTTGGCTGACTCAAGAGAGCTTCCAGCTTTTCAATTTCTGCTTCGAGCCCTACAGAATAAGGAGATTGTGCAAGGGTCCCTTCCAGATCGATGGGTCTGTTGGCTTGTTCATCTGTCGATTCTTCAAACTGCAATCTCCTTCTGTCTACGCAGTAGTATCTCTTGATTCGGTTGCCGGCATCGTCGTAGTCAAAGCTGACCCCACAGTTGTCTGCAACGGGCGTCACTTGCGCTTGCGCACCAAACCAACCGATCCATAAGAAGAAAAAAATAGAAAAATAATTTTTCATGTTTTATACGAATTTTTAGGTAAAAAATGGCATGACATATCCAGCTGTTCTTGGATACCCATCCAAAACAGATGTTGATTGACTCTATAAAAAGAGCAAACAAATCAGAATACTTACGAGCAGTCAACTCCCACAGCCACAAGCGAAGCCCGCAACCAATGGAGGTCAAAAATCGAAGCAAATAATAGACAATGCTGTACAAAGACAATTGCTCGTCACGGCGATTGCCTTGTCATGGAAAACATGAAAATGATGAGAATAAAAAGCCAGGACAACTGCTCATTCCTCCAGTACAAATCCACAGAAAAACTGGGGAGGTACTTTTGAAAAGCAGCAATGAAAAAGAGGAGATTCAGCAACCTGTATTTAGAAATACAAATACAGTTTCGCAAAAAGTGCTGATGGTGTAGTGGATTTTATAAAACTGATACGTCGGACTTATTTCATAACTTTATCTGACACAAATATACGATGTATCACAGAAACATGTAAGGGGGCAATTGTCATTTTTTTGTCGTTAAATAAAAAAGGCCCTCAACTCCGGAAAGTTGAGGACCACCAATGCTGATGATTTTTTCACCTTACAATTTGCTTGTGCTTGCAACTGACGTCTTCAGTCCATGACACGCTAGGATGCACCCAGCTTGCTGAATATCTGACCGATCAGCGACATGGCATCTTTTCCATTGAAGCCCACACTCTTTTCGATCTTGGATAGTTTTGGCAATGTATCAAACCAGCCACCATCCGACGATAGGCTCAGCTTACTCCAGTCAACGCCAGGGGTACCACCACCGATCCACTTGACCATGGTGACTGCTTCTGGCAAAATGCTTCCGATGTTGTCCTGCCAACGCCAGATCGGATCGTCCTTGTACTTTTCTCCGAAGCTGAAGCGCAAGAATCCCACTTGCAATATGAATCCATAAAACAAATCGTCTCCATTGATGATGTTGCTTCCGATGGATTCAAGTCCTGTATAGGCAGCCTTGTTGACAAAAGAAACCAACCAGCCCCACTTTTCATCAATCCCAAATCCTTTCGTCACATCATAGGCCCCCTTGTACGCCCCCAAGACTGCCCCCACCAATCCAGCTTTATAAACTTTGTCCAAGTCTCCTCCGGTCATCGCAGTCACTGCCATTTTGATGTTGGCACCTTTGATGGCAGAGGTCGTAATGCTCCAGGCTTTTGTCAAGCTACCACTGGCCATCTTTATCCCGGTAGCACCCAAGCCAGCCGCCGACATCGCTCCAAAAGCAGCTCCGACAAATGCTCCAACAATCGCCCCTTTCCAAGCATCGCTTGTCCACTTGGTAAAGTTCCAACTGTTCGACGCAATGGAGGCTCCAGCATAGGCTCCGACCGCTGCCCCGATGATCACGGGGACGAACCAAGCAATCTCTCCGGTGGGATCGGTATAAGACAATGGATTGTTGAATACGTAGGTGTAGCGATTGTAGCTTTGCGTATTGCCAGGCGACTGAATGTGGTTGTCTGGACTCAACATCCGCCCGACCACAGGATCGTACAACCGACCATTCATGTTGATGAGGTTGAACTCTGGCATTTCTTCATGTCCTGTGTATCCTCTGTACAACCAATCTGGTACGCTGTTGACATTGACATAATTCCAGCTGAAGGAATTTCGCTTGCGGCCCCAAGGATCGAAGTTTTGCTCGGCCACAATGGTACCACTGTCGTCAGTTACTTTCAAGATAGACCCTAAATGATCGGTATAGGTATAGTAAAACTGATAGGCATTGTTGTGCTTGACGACGATGGCCACCATTCCTTGTCCGGCATTGATGTAGTGAATGTCCTTGGTGGCACCCTGCTTGGTTTGGCGCTCAAAGTCGCCCAGGTACCATCTGGTCGCAACGGTAAATCCGTTTTCCTTCAAGACGCTTTTGATCCGCTGCCGATCATGACCGTAGGTGTAATTCAATTCAAAATCTCCCTCGCTTATTTCCGCAGGTTGATCAAACTCGGTGTAGCTGATGTCTTGCACCACCGTTGGGATGGTATTGCTGGTGTTGGTCACCCGCGCCACTGCATTGTTCCGACCACTGGCGTAAAGGTAGGAACCAACATCTGTCTTGGAACTGATGTTTCCGTTGGCCAAATAGGCAACGCTCTTGACAGGCTGGTTGTTGGATACCTGGGCGGTCTTCAAGCGGTTGAGGTTGTCGTAGGTAAATCCTTCGGAACGAAACGTCAAGGCATTGTAGCGGTAGTTCAAATTGCCAGTGGCATAGTTCCAGTTCAGCAGATAGTCCTGCACTCCGATGGCCCGATAACGAGTGGGAATCCCATGGACATAGGTGACGTCCGTCGTTTTGTTGTTGCCCAGCTCGTAGGAAGTGTACTGCCCGCGACCGTTCATCCCTTGGTTGGTAAAGAGGGTGTGATTGCTCGCTGTATGCTCAATGCTGCTCAGGATTCCGTTGGCATCGTAGGTGTAGTCCAGTATCAAGCCAGAGGGGAAAGTCTTCTGGATCAAATCGTTCTGACTGTTGTAGGCAAAGAAGGTCGACAGATAAGGACCATCGATCCGCTCCATCTTCAAGCGCACCCGACCAAAAGCGTCGTAGTAATAATACTCCCGATCTGTTGACTGGATGTTGTAGATGTTGAAAAGTTTGTTCTTGGCAGCACCAGTGGTATGGTAAACGTACCGACGATCTTCTCCCGGACCCTGGCGGCGGGTGATCTGCCCCAGTTTGTTGTACTCCATGTTGTAGGTATGACCATTTGCATTGGTCTGGGAAGTCATTTCCTTGAAGGCATTGTAATCATAGGAAATCGTTCCCGCGTTTTTGTCTACGACTTGTACTTTGTTGCCGTATGCGTCATGCGTCATTGTCACCATTGTAATGCCCCCCAATTTGATTTCCTTGGCCTCTCCTTGGCTGTCGTAGGTGTAGGTGAGCGTTCCGCCGTTGTCTGTCGCTTTGATCTTTCTGCCACTGGCATCCATTTCTACACTCGAAACATGTCCTGCCGGATTGGTCTTGGTCAACTTGGCAATTCCAGATGCATAGCTATAGACATAGCTAGTCGTTCCAAATGGGGTGGCTTCGCTGATGCGGCGGTTGTAGCTGTCGTAATTGTAGGTCGTTGTGAAAGTTGATTCTCCTGTTTTGTAGGGTGCTCTTGATGTCTTGAGTCGACCCCGAGAATCATAGGTCCACACTTCGAAGATGTCGGCATTGCCAAAGGTTTTTCGGCGGTGTCGAACCTTGCGTCCCAATTTGTCGAAGTACACCCACTGGTCTGGTTTTCCAGGCTGCGTCACCTGGTGACAGTAGGTACTGCCATAGCTGCTGTTGATGAAAAAGGGATAGCTTTCATTGATGATCACCCCGGTTGGCAGAGTCGTTTGGATGAGGCGCCCAAAACCGTCGTATGCATAGGTGGCCGTGAGTCCATCTACGCCAGTAGTCGACAACGGTTTGCCCCACTTGACATCGTAGGTGGCCGTCTCAGATTGCCCCACCGGATTGGTGTCGCTGATGATGAATCGCCCTCTGCTGTCGTAGGTTTGAGCTGTCGTGCGCAGTGCCACACCAAGTGCTGTCATCGTTTTTCCACTTACATTTCCAAGGCTGTTGTAATTGAAGAGAGTGGTCACCTGTCTGGGCAAACCAGCGTATTTGACCTGGGTCATTACCTGCCCCTTGTTGTTGTAAGTGTAGCGATCCGTTACGATGTGAGGGAGCTGGCCAGCTCGTTGCCGATTGACGGTAATCTCTGTGGGCTTGTTGGGCCTGGGTCCGCCGAATTGTCCGTAGGCGATTGTGGTCGTGATGGTTTCCACTCCGTCGCTTTTCACCTCTTCGAGTACGTTGCCATCATTGTCGAAGGTAGAAGACATCGTTTTGGTCTGCCCCTGCAGGTTGAGGTATTCGGTCATGCCATTTGTCCGCACCCAATAGCTGTTGTTGGTCAGAGGAACGTACCCTTGGTTGTACAAAATTGTATTGAAATTGTAATTGGTAGAATTCACAAATTTCCGGATGGTCTTGGGCACCATGATGTAGACCTGGGGAGCCACAACGTCATTGGCAAGCGTTGTCCGGACATTGTTTGTCAAATCGATGGCTTCAAATTCTTTAAAACCCAAAAATCCTTTCCCAGACCTCAACAAAAGCGCATCCTTGTATTTGTACTGGGTGGTGTAATAGCCCCCATTCCCATTGTCTTCTTGCATCTGTTGGGTCAGATAAATGGGGATGGATACCCGATTCAAAGGATAAGGTGAAAAAGAATCCTTGCTGTAAAAATTGCTGGTCTGCGTCATGCGACGGTAGGAAAAATTGGTGCGCTTCAAATGACCATCGACCACCGTTTGCAACAACTGCTCTTGCCCCTCTTTTTTGAAATAGAAAATGGTAGAAGGAGAGCTGAAGCTCGTTCGATTGATGAGGTCTGCCCGCCCATCTCCATTCAGGTCGTATTGGGTAAGAGGCACAAAACCTAGAAGGCCATTGAATCCATACTTCTCGGAGGTAAAGGCATTGCCACGGCTGTAGTATACTTCCAAGTCTGAATTCGTCGTGTAATTCCAACCGTGCAATACATCTGTTCTTCCATCTCCGTTGAAATCGCCAATTTCTATTTTGTCATCACCGGAATTGCCCACCACATCTGGAGTTCGGTTGAAGCTAAAAGAAGAAACCGCAAAGGAGGTACCTGTAGAAATGGCCTTCTCCCAAGCTTGTGAATTGTTGGTCAAGCTCCCGCGAACCAGTAGATCCGTCTTCCGATCTCCATTGAAGTCTCCAAAGTATACATGGTGGTATTTGGTGGGAAAACCAGCATTGTACAATACTTGTGTACTGATGCTGCTGCCATTCTGGGTGAAAGTGTGAATCTTTGTATTGTTCTCATCAATGACCATCAGTTCCATCTTGCCGTCACCATCAAAGTCGAGTACTCGAATGTCATCTGCAAACGCCCAAGCAGCGGCTGCATAGGGGCTCGTGCCAATGCCTGTAATCTCTGCATTTCTGACGTTGGTGGCCCCACCCAAGGTCATGAAAGCTTTGTAACCCGTGGCGTTGCTCAAGATCAAAATGAAATCGGTGATGCCGTCCCCATTGAAATCGCCAGGATAAAAGTATTGAAAGCTCGGACTGACGAGGTTGAAATTGGCAGGTGGGAAATAGAAGGTCCTGAGGAAGGAGCCTGCGCTGTACTGATGAAGTGTCAGCTTGTCCAAAATTCGCCAGTTCTGACTTCCCCCGATGTTGACATTCATGGTCATGATGTCGTCGCGGCCATCTCCCGTAAAATCAGAGGAGGCCAAGTTGTTGAAATTGGGAACATTCATGCCATTGACTACGGTCGAAGCTGACGGCAAGTTGTGGTTGTAAACCAGTGAGTAAGCAGGGTTGGTCGCACTCCGACAGAACAGCCTCAGTGATGTGTTGTATCGAATGGATCCTTGGTAGTTTACCGGAGAAGTGAGAATGTCTGTATACCCATCGCCATCGAAATCACCGGAAAACAAATCGACACTCTGGTTTTGAAAGATTGACAAGGACTGAGTGGAAAAACCAAGTGGTTGATTGCCGTATTTGAAGATGGTCGTATTCAAGGCCGTTCCATCACTTCCCTTTTCTTTTACGGAATTGAGCAAGGACCGAAAACCATCAGAGCTGTAGCGAAATTCATAGTCCTTGAAGGTATTCAACTCCGACTTGACCTCGATGCGATCCAATAGGTAACGCCCCACCATGCTGGACCCTGCCTCATAGGTTGTCACCTGATCTGTTCTGACTTTGTAGTGAAACCTGACCAAGTTGTAAGGTGCCTGTCCAGTGATGGAATTGCCCGTGTACTTGATCTCGTAAATTCGATTGTCTCGATAGCCACTGGTCCAAAAGAATTCGATGTAGTTGCCATCCTTGTAGGAAATCTTGTTGAGGCGCCAGATCAATACCTCTGTGTTGTTTTGGTTGAGAAAGCGCGAGTCACTGCTGTTTCCATATTCCATCACCGTACCGTCTTTCATCTCTACTTTGAAATGCTGTGGACTTCCCCCCATGCTTCCGTAGGCCGTGACGATGGCAAAATCTTCTACCTCTTTTCGATAAGTAGACCCATTCCAGCCATAGGTCCCCGAACGCAAAGTGAGGCGCATACCATCCAGGTAGAAGCGATCGGAAGGAGTGAAGTTGACAGGCGTCTTTTTGTTGTCAAAATGAAAAGTCTGACCCGAGCGAGTGATCGAAGACAAACCAGTGATGCTCCAGCCTTGGCCCAATACCCCATTGCCCATCATGGAATTGTAGGTGATGGCAATGCCGGGAGCTACCTCGTTGGTACCTGGGGGCACAGCGATGGGGATGCTGTAGGTCGCCCCTCCGGTTTCCACCACAGTGGCTGATGCCGGAATGGCACCCGATGCCAGGCTGGTGTTGATCCCTTTGCTGTTGACAGTAGCGGATGTATTGAGTGGAATGTAGTTCACATTCTGGGCATCCAGTAGCTGCCAATGAAAGAGTTGGCACAGTATAAAGAGTGCCAAAATAGATGTATTCTTTACAATTGAGTTCATAACGATTGACTATTTTTTGATCATAAAAATTGGTGCTTGATCCCGCAGATCAAAGTTGAGTGGACTTGATGAGCATGGAGACCCGACTTTGGTTTTTGTCGACCAAGGTCAGCACATACGCTCCCTCCGGTAGAGAAGACACATCGATGTCTCTCCCATCACCGAGCACTCGTTGCGACAGGACTCGGCCATCCATACCGAGGATGCTCAGGGTAGCTTCTGGGTTGAGCCCATCGCCCCGGATGGAAAAGCTTGTCATGGCAGGATTGGGAAAAACGACGTAATCAGAGAGGTTGGAAAAATTCTGGTCTGTCAATTCCAGCAGCTGATTTTTTGTGGCACCATCGGCTTTCAAATCCAAGTTGCTTGACTGACTCAACAGCGCTTCCAACTTTTCGATTTCAACTTCCAGTTCTTCGGAATAACCCGATTCCGCAATCATTGCCTCCAGATCAATTGGTTTAGAAGCTTGTTCCTCTTCGGTCGTCGTCCGAAACTCCACATCGATGCTGGTCATGCAAACAAAGCGCTTGATTCGGTTGCCCGCATTGTCGTAGTTGAAGCTGATTCCACATTCTCTCGATACTGGCTCTAGCTGTGCAAACAGACTGTTCCAGCCCAACAGTAAGAAGAAAAAAAGCAAGAAATAATTTTTCATACAATACATATTTTGAAGTGAAAAAATGTCATAGAAATCCCGTTCGTTCTGGGGTGAATTCTCCAAAACAAATCACGTACCCGAAGGCCGTTTTATCAGGACCAAATCAATTGTCCAAAGCTGTGGCCAGTGCAAAGCTCTCCTGTGTCACAAGCAGCACTTGTGGCAGACCGATATTTTTGATTCAAGCAGGAAATACCCAAATCGTCTGATCGCGACAGCAGAATTTACACTCGCCTTTGTGGCAAGTCATTTTGCAAGCAGAAACCGTGAGGAGTAAAGATGGAAAGCAGACTGCGATGTGTCGTTGAACAGTACAACGTCACTTGTACACAGCCAAAAATTTGCATAGGTATTTTACTGCAGGACAGATAAATAGTCCACAGATCAAGAAATTTTTCATTCTTGAATAGATGGAAAGCTGGAAATAAAAAAGACGGGTTTTTCGACAAATAGAGTGTGGAATAAACAAGCAGTAAAAAATAATTTGGAAAATCAATAGATCACAGAACATTGATCAGTTGTCTATC
>JBCBOS010000042.1:0-43879 GCA_039821145.1 Bacteroidota bacterium
GGCGCTTGTCAAGTTCTCCGTGAGGGTTGTATTGGTGTTGTAGACTGTGCCTTTGTAGCTGTCTCCCGCGCAGAGCGTCAGTTGCTGACGAATTTGACGAATACGATCTGCGCTGGCGACAGCTACACAGTTGGCAGCAGCAACTACACCGCAACAGGAACATACACCGACGTACTCTTGGGTACCAATGGCTGTGACAGCACAGTGAATCTGAATCTGACCGTCCTCCAACCAGTGACGGCCAGCCAGCAACTGACGCTCTGCGCGGGAGACAGCTACAAAGGCACAGTCTACAACACCAATACGACGCTGACAGAAAACCTGACAAGCGCTCAAGGCTGTGACAGCATCCTGACCACGACCTTGATTGTCAATCCAACATACGCCGAGGCAGTCGTAATCCCAGTCTGTGAAAACGAAGCCTACGACGGCATCTACTACAGTCGCGACACGATCCTGGTCGATAGCTTGGTCACCATCACAGGTTGTGACAGCATCATCAGTCGCCAAGTGGTGGTCTATCCAACGGCAGAAACCAATGTACCAGTGTCCATCTGCTATGGAGCAGCGTTCAACGGAACCAATTACTTCGCTGATACCCTGCTGATCGACAGCTTGGCTACCACCATCGGTTGTGATAGTGTGGTTCGTTACCAGCTGACGGTGAATGAAGAATTGTTGACCAACCTGGTAGAAACCATCTGCGAAGGAGATGTGTACACCGTCGGCAGCAGCGATTATACAGCAACAGGAACTTATACCGATGTACTCTCTGCAACCAATGGCTGCGACAGCACAGTGACCCTAGACCTGACAGTCTTGCAACCAACCCTCGCAACACAAAATATCAGCCTCTGCGAAGGAGATTACTACGACGGTACCCGATATACAACAAATGCAACATTGCTCGATACATTGGTCAACTACCAAGGATGTGACAGTATTTTGACCACGGAAATCAGCATCCGCCCTGTGAGCCGAACCACCCTGGCAGCCGCCATCTGCATCGGCGACAGCTTGTTCCTTGGAGGCGAGTACCAAACATCGTCTGGTCGGTACCTGGATACATTGACTGCCGAAAACGGTTGCGACAGTGTCATCACAACGCTCTTGGTCGTCAACATTTGCCCAGATACATTGTATGCATCCATGACCATCTGCGAGGGAGACAGCGCCCTCCTGGGAGGCATCCAGCAAACAGCCTCTGGTACCTATCTGGATACATACTCCGGGCAATATGGACAGGACAGTACCGTCGTGACTGATCTGACCGTTTTGTCCAACGACACAAGCTACCTGGAAACAGCCATCTGCCAAGGTGACTCCATCTTCCTCGGAGGGGCGTATCAGCAAATGCCAGGTACCTATACCGAGGTCTACGATGCTGCCAATGGTTGTGACAGCCTGGTTGTAACGACCCTGCAAGTACTGCTACCGTACACCTCCACTGTATCCGCCAACATCTGCGAAGGCGAATCTTACTTCGTGGCCGGTGCGCCGCAAACGACGACTGGAATCTACAGAGATACCATGTATACAGGAGGGGTCTGTGCCAACATCTTGATCACCTACCTGACAGTAACGCCGCTCCAACGCGATACACAATCTGTCATGATCTGCCAGGGAGAAACCTTCTACGCAGGCGGAGAACTGCAATCGCAAACAGGCATCTACAGAGATACCACAGTGGACAGTGGAAGCTGTATGGCCATCCGGGTGACCATCCTCAATGTCATGCCAGTGGAAGCCTACACACAGAATCTGACCATCTGCGAAGGCGATGACATCTTTGTGGGCGGTGGCAGACAGACAACCTCTGGTACGTACATAGATGTCTTTACCAACCGCTTCGGTTGCGACAGTACAGTCACCACTCAGTTGGAAGTGGTCGATGAGTTCAGAATGTTCCAGCAAGAAGTCATTTGCGAAGGGGACAGCATCCTCATCAATGGCGTGTGGGAGTTTGACTCCGGTGAATACGAGGATACGTACACCTCGGTCGCAGGTTGTGACAGCATCGTCGTGACAGAACTGATTGTAGAGTCCATTGCAGACATTTTTGTCGAAGACCAACGAATCTGTTTGGGTGATGAGGTAGAACTGTTTGTGGAAGGAAGTCGCGATGTGAGCTGGTCGCCTGCCGAAGGCCTGAGCTGCATCGATTGCCCCAACCCAATGGCATCACCCTTCCAAACGACGACCTACACGGTGACTGCTACCTCCTGCTTGGGCAGAAGTGTTCAGACAGAAGTGACAGTTTACGTCAGTGATCCACCCGAGGTGGTGTACATCACAGAAAGTGGTACAGTAGAGACTGGAGACTCTGTCCAATTGGTGATTCAAACCAATGATCCAAATGCGGCCTATACCTGGTCTGTACAAGGAGAGACCATTTGCGACAGTTGCAACACCCTCCGGGTCAAGCCACTTCAAACGACGACCTATCAGGTAGACATTGAAAATGAATACGGCTGTAAAGTCGCTGATGAGGTGACTCTGAGAGTCAACAACTCTTGTGCATACACAGCCTTGAAAGTACCGAACATCATCTCGCCAAACGGAGATGGTTACAACGATCGATTCAATATTACCTACGAAGGAATTGTGGATGTTTCCATCTTGCGAATCTACAACCGCTGGGGACAATTGGTCTACGAGACCAACGACATCACCAAGCAGTGGGATGGAACCTTCCGAGGCAAAACACTCAACCCAGGTGTCTATGTGTACTACCTGGAAGGAACCTGCCTAGACAACGAAGCCTTTACGCTCATCGGAAACATTACCGTACTGAGATAACACAGTTCCAACAAGGACAAATGCAAAGAGGCCAGTGGAAAAATCCGCTGGCCTCTTTGTCGTTCCAAATGTTCGGGTACATCTACTTGGCTGCCCGAATCACCGTGTTGGTTTGTATCCAACAACCGACCTTGAACGTTCCACCTTCCTTGAGTCCTCTTTGGAAAATGTCCTCTACCGAAGGCATGTACTTGGAGTATTGGCGAATGAACTTATTGGCCTCGGCGCGCGCCTCGGGATCGATGCTTCTGGCCTTGTTCCACATGTCAATGGCTGGCCAGGTCACCACTTGGCTGTCCCAGCCCCGACCGGGTCCACAACGAGGTCCGCTCGATGCATACAGTCGACCGATCAACAGATAAGGCTCGCCCCAATTGCTGCGCAGCTTGGCTGCCTTGAGGGCATACTGGCGGGCTTTGCTGAACTGCTTGAGATGCACGTAGTACACCTTGGCAATGCGCAGGGTGATGTTTGCTTTCTTGACCACATCCTCTTGCCCTTCTACATAGATCTCATAGTAGCGGATGGCTTCGGGATAGTTGGCTTTTTCCAGTTCCATCCGAGCACTCTTGAGAGGGCCATTGACCACCACCACCTTGCAATTTGCTTTCTTGGCAGCCAGTACTCGCTCCAGCAAATCGTCATTCTCATCGCATCCACCCCAACGAAGGCGTCCCAGGGTCTCGTCGATGATTTCGCAATTGGTAGAGTCGGCCTCAAACGCAGCTTCGTAGCGATTCTTGAAGTAGTTGCAATCGTAAAAGCCCTTGATGCCTTCCAGCTGTTCCAAACGGGCAGGCACGTATTCGCCTACAATCTTCCAAGGCTCACACTCTCTGGCAGTCTCACAATTGGCCTCCCCGTATGCGAGGGCCTCGCGAATTTTTTGCTGGTATTCCCTGCCTTCCTCCACGCTGATGGTCTTCTCAATCACAGCATTGGAGATCAAAGCGGTGAAGGGATTGAGAATGAAATACTGTGCCTTTTTTCCATCTATGTCAATGGATTGCTTGAAGAAGCTGTATTTCTCTTCAGCTGTCGCGTAGCTCGGGTATTTGTAAAAATAGTCAAAGCCTTTGCGGCCGTAGATGTAGCCTGGCTCGCCATAACATTCGGCCCGTTCATCGTAAAGCTTCATGATGTTGTCAACAGCGTCTTGTCGGTCGGGGCTTCCTTCAGCTGCTTTGTTGTAAAAGTAATTGTAAAAACGGATGCCATCTTCGAAGTGGTCGGCCCGCTTGCCATCGGCACCAGGAGCTTTTTCGTAAGCCGTTTTCCAAAGGGCGAATGCCTCGTCGTACAAGGCAGCAATTTGTGTTTGGTTGGCATCGACGCCTTTCTTTTGTTCTGCTCGAATTTCCTTGAGGCGATCTTTGTACAAGACATGGCTTTCGATGATTTCTTCTCTCCTCGGATCTTGATTCCAGTTTTTGCATTTGCTGGACACTTCCTCTACCGGAGGCGTGTCCTTTGTCTCTTCTTCGGGAGGGGTTTCGGTTGCATTGGTTGCGACCTTGGGGGTGCAAGCTGCCACCAGCAATAGAGCCAGCAGGCAGTAGTGTGGGAGGTATTTGATTTTCATGAATCGATGTATTTGAAGTGGGGGCAAATGGATGACGCAGCCCACTGTTGGTTTGCAAAAATAAAAAAAGCTTCGTTTTTACCGCAGCATACCGAGCCGCCCTTGGGGCAGTTTTTTTCGGTAGCATGTAGAAAATCCATCGGTTGCCTATTGGCAGAAGGACAGATCTTCGGTAAAAACGAAGCTCAGGAACCGGGACCAGAAGACCCGGGAGAACATATTGATTATTTAAAACTCACGGTAACTTTCTCTGCAATCCAGCAGCCACAGGTCACTTTTTGTCCAGCCTTGACACCTCTCATGAATCCTTCTTCCTGTTCTGGCTTGGCACTGGTGTACTTGGAAATGCGGGTGTTGGCCTCCGCTGCCACTTCCGAATCGATGGACTTGGCGTAGCGGTACTTATCGATGGCGGCAAGAATGGCCAGGCGCTGGTTCCAAGAGTCGCCACAAGAGCGGGCAGATGTTCCATACATATCCCCGATGAGCATGTAAGGACGTCCCCAACCGGAGCGCAACTCAGCTGCTTTGCGGGCACTTGCTCTGGCAGCACCGTAGGTCTTGAGCTTGCGGAATTGAATGGAGGCGATGGAGAACCAATAGCCTGCTTGCTTGGATGGATCTTCTTCCTTGTCGATGGCTTCTTTGTACTTGCCAATGGCACCTTTGAAGTCTCCACTGTCGTAGAGTTTCTTGGCTGCTACACCAGGATTGTTGGCTTCGAATTCAGCTTGGCGCTTGGCGTTTTCAATGGCGGCGTACTTGGACCATTTGCCTTCGAGTTGTACGAGCAAAGGCTCCGTGTCTTCACATCCTCTCTTTTTGAGAATGCGGATGGACTCTTCCAGGAATGCTGGATCTTCCGACTTGGTCTCAAACTCTGGGGTCAATTTCTTGACGAAGTAAGGACAGTCGAAGATAGAGGCTTCGATGCGGGCGAAAATGCCATTCATCGCATCCTTGGCCTGCTGGTATTGCGCCTTGTACTTCTCGTTTTTCTCAATGTTGTAATCGGCAATTTCGTTGAGAGTTGTGTAAATGCCGCGCGCCTTTGCTTTTTCCATCTTGTCGTTGGTGAAAAGGTATTCCACCACAGTGGCGTAGGGAACAAAGGTGATGTATTCTGTGTCGTTTCCACCTTTGTCGACAGCACTTTGCAGAGTGGTACTGATGACACTGTAAGATGTGCGCAATGTGTAAAACATATCGAATGCTTTGCGGCCCAAAAGGCGAGCTTCTTCTCCATCCTTTCCGTAGCAGTTGATCTGCTCATCGTACAGCTTGAGGATCATTTCAGCAAACTCCTTCTTGGCAGCATCGTCAGAGCTGTTTTTGAATTTGTGCATGTAAATGGCACGTCCGTCGGTATAGTGAAATGGTCGCTTTCCGTCAGCTGCAGGGGCAATGGCATAGGCAATTTGCCACTGATCAAAAGCTGCGTCAAAGTTTTTGGCCTTGACTTGGTCGCGATAGAGAACATGCGCTTCCAGACCTTCACTCTCTTTGGGTGAGTCTGTAAATTTGCCGCATTGGGCAAGCAGTGGGCTGGAAAAAAGCCCGCTGAGGAAAAAAATACTCGTGAGTCCGAACAATATGAATCTCGATTTTCTCATGGTCTAGTAGAATTTACGTTTGATGAACCAGGAATTATCATTTAGAGAAAAGCCCACCGTCATGCGGGCATAAAATTCTTTTAGTGAATCATCGGTGCCGAATTGGCCCACCTCCATGGATACATCGAGGTAAGACAGTTTTCGGTTGGGCAGGTAAAGGGGAAATCCAAACCCGGCCGTTGCACCATATCTTTTGAGTTGTTCGCCATTGGTGTCTATTCGGGGATCGGTCCCGTAAAAGGCCCCAAGCCGATAACTCATTCGCTTTCCGTAACTGTTGTACGATATGTGATCAGGGGTGATCTGCCCGCCAATGCTCAAGCGCCAACTGTTTCGAAGTTTGGCATCGGAGACTTGCACCTCATTTTCGTATTGGCTCCAAGGCGTCGATTCAATCTGAATGCCTGCCATCCACTTGTTTTCCTTTCCCGTCATCACACCGAGGCCAAATTGGGCTGGCAATCGTCCGTCGCCCCGGATGGTATCTGTGAAAGACAGGGTATCCGTGCCGCGCAAGCTGAAAAATGGATTGTTGCGGGCGCGAAGCGACTGGGAGCGAGTACTGAAGCTGTTGGGGGAGCGTCCATAGGCACCCACGACGACGTATTTGCCCGTATTTTCCATCTCTCCGTCAGAGCCTTTTCGCTTGAAGCGGTAATCGTACATAAAGCCTGCATCCCATACAAAGCCAGTGACCGAAATCTCATCGCGCAGCAGATTGACAAAAGAAGATTCCAAATCCGGAAAGGCAATCGTGGTTCGATTGTCCAGGTTGCCAAACAGATAGCCCAAGTTGAGCCCGAAGGAGTACTCCTTGTATTTGAAGCCATTGCTCCATAAGAGTCGATACAGTCCACCAGAGCCCTCGAAGGAATAATTGGCCGTGCCTGTCCCTGGTACTTCCTCTGTCAGTTCGATGAGGTAGCCCACATTGGACAGTGGCAAGAGGGAAAATCCCATTCCCCAGCTGAAGGGCGATTGCTCCCGATCAAGTGCCTGATTTAAGGGGTTTTTGATCGGAAAGGCCAGCGACAGGTAGGAGAGGTTTCCACTCCAAATCTCTTGGCTTTCGTTGTTGGCATCGTCCAGGCTGCTGTATTGACCGTACAATCCGATGTCGAAAGAGGTCGTCCTCAGATAGGCATAAGAGGCTGGATTGATCACATTGGCTGTGTGCTTGCTGAAGAAGACCGACCCGAGGCCACCCATTCCACTGGCTGCTGCGAAGTTTTGGTCAAATGCATCCCCAATTCCGATTCGGGAATAGGGCGAGTTGAACTTCGGCTGTGCCAGCAAGGCAGGCAAACAGCACAAAAGCGCAAAAAGTGTCAAAAATATCTTAGTCGAGGGTTTGGACATTGTAGTTCAATATTTCATTTAGTCCTTCCAGAACCAAATTAGGGTGTACAAATATCTTAGTTTTCAAGTGATTTGCCAAATAATCGGCACTACCACCAGTCATAAGCACGCGGAGCTTCCCGAATTGTCGTCGATACTGCGTAATGAAACCGTCGATTTCAAACAAGCAGCCCCATTGACTTCCGGTGCGCATGGCCGATTGCGTGCTCTGGCCAATCAGTCCGGAATGGTGCCGACGCTTCAACAACGGCAAGCCTGCCGTGAATTCATGCATGGCTCGAAAGCGCATCTCCAGGCCCGGGCTGATGTTGCCTCCTTGGTACACCCGATCCCGGTCGATGAGATCGTAGGTGATACAGGTCCCTGCATCTATGACCAGGCAAGCTTCGTCGGGGTACAAACTGTAGGCTCCCACCACTGCTGCCAGTCGATCCCTCCCCAATGTCTTGGGGCTTTTGTAGGCATTCTGAATCGGCAGGGGTGTTTTGTAAGACAACTTCAGATAGTGGGTACACTCGCTCAGAAGGGCTTCTATGCTACTAGAAACGCCGGCGACAGTGGACAAAGCTGCGTGAGTGATCTCATATTTTCGAAGAAATCGCTTCAACTTTTCCAAAGACCAGCCTTTCTGCCAGATGGTTGTATGGACCATCTCTTCATTTTTGAAAACGCCGATCTTCGAACGTGTATTGCCAATGTCAATGATAAGATTCAATCTGTCTGCTTCTTGGTGTATCCAGTCTGATAAAACCGGGAAATTTGGGAGCACAGCTGCTCTAAGATATTGTCAAATGCAAACCTAATGGCTCGCTCGTCTAGATATTAAGTTTTGTAGAATAAGTAATTGGGGATTTTGAAGAGCTAGTTTTGGACTAGGACGAAGCGAGAAGCGCAGACATAGCCGTAGCTATGGCGAGCATTCTCAATGAAGTCATCGTTCAAAAGAAGCCTTCTAAAATTCCATAGTATTTACGCTACAAAACTTTTCTGCGAAGCCTTTGCTCCGACTTTGTACCCTTTAGACGATGGCAAGTCGCGGGAGAGCGTTAACGAAATACTAAAGTTGTCGCCAAAGTTTTGTTGCTTCCGCTCCTGCGAGCAATCGATCTGACAAGACGCTAGACAATCCACTTACGGAGCAGATTGGGAGCTGGTTTATTTGGTTTGCCTTTTTCTCCAGAGCCAGTTTGGGGGTGGGAGACAAAAGCTTGCTTATGGGGGTGCTGGCGGAGCCTTGGCTAGTGTTTGAAGTGCCTCACACCAGTCATGACCATGGCCAAGTCGTTGTTGTTGCAATAGTCGACGCTGAGCTGGTCCTTGATGGAGCCACCGGGCTGAATGACGGCTGTAATGCCCGCCTCGTCTGCGATTTCCACACAATCGGGGAAGGGGAAAAAGGCATCGGAAGCCATGACAGCCCCCGCCAAATCAAATCCAAAATGGCGTGCCTTTACAATAGCCTGCTTGAGGGCATCTACCCGGGAAGTCTGCCCGCAGCCCATGCCCAGCAACTGTTGTCCTTTGACCAAAACGATGGTGTTGGACTTGAGGTGCTTGACACATTTGTTGGCAAACAAGAGATCGCGCGTTTCTTCTGCGGATGGAATTTTCTGGGTGACGACTTTGAGGTCATCACTGCTTTCGGTCCGCAAATCGGTATCCTGTTCGATCACACCATTGAGCAGCGATTTGAACATTCTGGGCTGGATGTCAAATTTTTTGATGCGCAGCAAAATTCGCTTTGACTTTCGGGACAAAAACTCCTGGGCATCTTCTGCAAAATCGGGAGCAATCAGTACCTCGTAGAAGATTTGGTCGATGGCCTCTGCTGTTGGCAGATCGATGGTGGTGTTGCTGATCAGGATTCCTCCAAAGGCCGAGATGTTGTCGCCAGCCAAGGCATCCTTCCAGGCATCCAGTATGTTGTCGCGCGTGGCGATTCCGCAAGCGTTGGTGTGTTTCAAAACCGCAAAGGTCGGATCTGCATCCTGAAACTCTGCCATCAGGTTGACAGCAGCATCTACGTCCACCAAGTTGTTGTAAGAAAGTGCTTTGCCGTTGAGCTTGTCGAACAGATCGTCCAAACGACCGTGGAACACCCCTTGTTGGTGTGGATTTTCGCCGTAGCGCAAGACCTCCGACTGGTGGATGCTGCGTTTGAAGGCACCATCTTCCGATTCCCTATTGAAATAGCCGTAGATGGCCACATCATAGTGGGAGGATACTTTGAAAGCACGGCGTGCAAACTCTTTGCGATCCGCCAAGTCAGTCGTTCCCTCTTTTTGCTGCAGCAACTCCAGGATCATACCGTATTCTTCCTTGGAAGGCACCACCACCACATCCCGGTAATTTTTGGCGGCCGCCCGGATGAGAGAGATGCCTCCGATGTCGATCTTTTCGATGATTTCCGACTCTTCATCCGTTTGTGCAAGGGTTTGCTCAAATGGGTACAAGTCCACAATGACCAGGTCGATTTCCGGAATGTCGTATTCTTCCAACTGCGCCAGGTGAGCTTCTTCCCTTCTGGCCAACAATCCACCAAATACCTTAGGGTGGAGGGTCTTCACCCGGCCGTCGAGGATGGAGGGGTAGGAGGTGACGTTTTCGACTGCCTCCACTTGGATGCCCAATCCTTCAATAAAAGCCTGGGTGCCGCCAGTTGAGTAGATTTTGACTCCCAATTGATCGAGTTGTTGAGCAATGGGCGCCAAACCCTCTTTCGAGAATACAGAAATCAATGCTGATTTTATCTTTTTTTCCGTCATGGTGGAATCCTGTGTACGTGTTGATGAAAAGATGTGCAAAAGTACAGAATAATGACAGAATAACAAAGCTGTTTTGCCAATGGATGCCAGAGCGGATTGGCCTTTTGGAAACCTGACTTATCTCGCCTGTTTCGTTTGGTTGACTCCCCCAGAATGCCTTACATTTCAGCTAATTATTGCAATGGAAGTGGGACAGAGTCGGTACTGAAAATCTGGCTCTACCTGCGCTCGCCCGATCACATCCTCAATTTTGCCAAACCATTGACTCGCCGGGATGCCATTGTGCTTCGGTGGTTGCCAAGTGGGTCTACAGCCTTCAAACAAACGCATGAGAACACAGCTTGCTTTTTTCCTTTGTCTGACGATGTTTTGCTCCATTTCGCTCAGCGCACAAGATTCTTTTTTGCACGGCAAAGTCACAGATCGGGAGACTGGTGAAGAATTGATTGGTGCCAATTTGGTGCTGATGCGCCAAGGGATTTACGTAGCTGGTACTGCTACCGATTTTGATGGAAACTACCGAATGGGAGTTGAAAAGGGAACCTATGACCTACACATTACCTACGTTGGCAACAGCGATCAAGTGGTCAAAGGCATTGTCATCGTCAAGAAAGGGGGGACAAAGCTCAACGTGACGATGATTCATTCTCTGGCACTTGACACCATACATGTGACGAACTACAAGCTTCCGCTCATTGGACATGATCACACAACGTCTGGTTCTATCATTACCGCCGAGCAAATCAGGAACTTACCCACCAAGAATGTGGCTGCATTGGCGGCAACAGCAGCTGGCAGTTCGTCCAGCAGCTCCAGTTCCCCCAACGTAAAAGGCTCCCGTGCTGACGCTACCGACTACTACATAGATGGCATTCGGGTCTCTTCGTCCATCTCTCTTCCTACAACGATAACTACTACCTCTGACAATGCCGCTCCTGAGATTGTGGCTGGAACGTTGACGGCCGGAGAAATCCATGATTTTAGCAAATGGGAACTCTGGTCAGACATAGCGGAAGAAGACCTGGCGGAATACCAAGAGCTATGGCAGATGAACCCTCGCCAGCGTGTGACCCTCCAGTTGCAAAACCAACAGGAGCAGGCATTGGCAGATGCCAGGGTAGAATTACTGGCCAATGGACAGATCGTATGGGAGGCCCGGACAGACAATACTGGCAAGGCTGAATTGTGGTGGCAAGCCTTGGGAGAGGAACCAGCAGAAGCCAAACTGTCCATTCGGGTTCGCCACTCTAGAGAAGTGAGCCTGTTGGAGGGAGCACAGTTTTTTTCCAATGGCCTCAATCACGCCCAATTACCCCTCAGCTGTACATCCAAGGATGCGGTAGACATCGCCTTTGTAACGGATGCAACCAGCTCGATGAGGGATGAGATTCGGTATCTTCAAAGCGACATGCAAAGCATCCTGGAACGCGCCGAGAGAGACCATCCCAATTTTGATCTCCGATCTGCTGCTGTATTTTACCGCGATTACCAGAATCAATTTCCGCTGGCCAACTCCTCAGATTTTACGGCAAATATTCAAGAGACAGTCGATTTCATTCACAAGCCAATGATCGGAGGAAGCTGTGGAGACATACCAGAAGCCGTCGAAGCGGGTTTGCACATGGCCATCGAAGAACTCAGTTGGCGGGAAGAGGCCAGGGCCAGATTGCTGTTCCTGATATTGGACGCACCACCCCACGATAGGCCCAAGGCCAAAGAAGAACTGCACCGCTTGGTTCGGTCAGCAGCCCGCAAGGGCATTCGCATCATCCCCGTAAGTTGCAGCGGTGTCGACAAAAGCACTGAATACCTCATGCGCGCCATGGCCCTGCTGACCAATGGGACCTACACCTTTTTGACCGATGACAGTGGCGTTGGCAATCCGCACCTGGAGCCCACGACCGACAGCTATGAGGTAGAGAAATTCAACGATTTGATCCAGCGACTCATCTTTCAATTTACCCATCAGCAAGATTGTTCCACGCAAGAAGCAGAGGTTGCTGCCTTGCCGGCTCAATGGGAGCGAAAGAAGTTGGTCGAACCCTCTTCTCGAAAGTCATTCAAGTGGTCCTACTATCCCAATCCCAGCAGAGGAGCCATTACGGTGAAGGCCAACCGCAAGATGGATGAGCTGTACGTCGCAGATGTATCTGGGAAAATTGTGAAACGGATCGAGATGAACGGACAGAAGAAAAAGAGAATTGATCTGGCGGAGCTTCCCTCAGGGCTGTATTTGCTGATGTACGAACAGTCGGAGGGCAAATGGCGGAGCAGCAAGTTGGTCCTTGAAAAGGGAGGGGAGCAGTACTCTTTCCAAAAAGGGAAGTGAGCACCAATTCGATATCGGAGGCCAATGCCTCTGCACCATAAGAAACTAAATTGAGTAAGGTTTTAGCTATGTAGTAATGAGGAGAGTACTTGGTGATCCGGGTACTCTCTCTTTATTCTTTGACCTTGGGGCTGAGGTCTTCTTTGCCATTTTCCGGAATTCTAACTTTTAAATCAAGGATGTTGCCCATGTGGTAACAGGTCCGGCAACGAGCCTCATAGCGGTCTTTTTCCCCCAACACCACCGTCGAATGATCGTCGGACAGTCGATAAGAATGGGTGGCCAGGTTGCCACAGTGGTGACAGATGGCGTGTACCTTGGTGATGTATTCGGCCACGGCCAACAGATTGGGCATGGGACCGAAGGGACGTCCTTTGTAGTCCATGTCGAGCCCGGCGGCGATGACGCGGGTGCCGTGCAGGGCGAGTTTTTGGCAAACCTCTGGCAGTTGCTCATCAAAAAACTGGGCCTCATCTATGCCCACGACACTTACGCCCTCGGTTCGCCGAAGCAATTCTGTGGAGTGCTTGATGGGAATGGAAAGAATCGAATTGGCATCGTGGCTCACCACCTTGTCATCCGAATAGCGCGTATCGACGACTGGCTTGAAAATTTCTACTTTTTGATTGGCAATTTTGGCCCGCTTCAAACGGCGGATCAGCTCCTCGGTCTTACCCGAAAACATCGATCCACAGATGACTTCTATCCATCCACTGCGTTGGCCTTTAAAGTGAGGTTCTAGGAACATAAGAGCATTTCAATCGTTATCATACCAGCCCACTGTCGGAAAATGCGGCAGGCCACTTCCTCAAATGTAGGAACTTCCCCCTGAAATGCCGACGGACACAGCCGTTTTTCCAGATGGCATCTCAAAAAAAACGTATTTTGTGGGCCACAACAGCTCTCTGCAATTTGTACACAACCAACTAAACGCAATCAAATGGACCTCAAGCAAGCGAAGATCATTTTGGAAAAGATCAATCGGCTATACCAAAGCATGACTTTGGACGAAGATAGCATCGATGTCTTCGAACAAGATCTGATGCTCAGCTACATTCGGCAGCTCTATGGAGCCTTCTCTGATGAAGATGCCAGCGCCAATGCCATTCAATCTTCTGCTGCCAAGCCCTCGGCTGTCCCACCACTGCCCAAGGTTCCCAAAGTCACTTCCAAAGCCAAGGAGCCCCGGATGAGGCCTCTACCGCCTACTCCGCCTCCGCCTGCTCCTGAGCCCGTGCTGGAAACGCTAGAGGAAGTGGAAGAAAGCATTCCCGTGGAGGTCCCAGAAGAGGTTGTTCGGCCAGTGACTCCAGAACCGCCCCGGCCACAAGTGGTCCAAAAGGTACCGGAGCCACCAAAGCCCCAAACTGTTCAAAAAGCACCGGAACCGCCCAAGCCCGCACCGGTTCAGAAAGTACCAGAGCCGCCCAAACCAGAGCCCGTCCAAAAGGCGCCAGAAGTGGCCAAACCAGAGGTGGTCCGCCCTCCTGTGCAAGAGCCCGTCCGCCCAGCCGCATCCAGCATGCCTTCCTCCGAGGCCGATGCCCTCTTTGAGCACAAGGAGGCTACCGAGCTGTCGGAAAAACTCGCACAGAAACCCATCAAGGACTTGAACAAGGCCTTTGGGATCAACGATAGAATTCTAACAATCAAGGAATTGTTTTCCGGAGACAATGGCGCCTTCAACGAAACGATCAATGTCCTTAATGAACTGGACAATTTCGACCAGGCCCGAGCCTATCTGACCCAAAAGGTCGCTGGACAATTTGGTTGGGCCACCAAGGAAAAGAAAAGACAGGCCAAGGATTTCATCAAGTTGGTTCGTCGGCGATACAACTAGAAGAGCTGTCCTTGCACCACATCCATTTAGAGAACTCGCATGAATGAACTGGATCGACAGGAGCGGAAAAAATTGATGGAGAGCATTCGCTGGCCCTCCTACTTCATTGCACTGCTTTGGGCCATTCACCTCATTCAGTTGGCATTTGGCTGGGAATGGGGCCCCTGGTTGGCCATCCGGCCGGGCTACTGGCAAAGCCTGGGTGGCATTTTATTCACACCCCTTTTGCACGGGAGTTTCTTGCACCTCTTTTCCAACAGCATCTCTCTTTTCATCCTGTGGTCCATCCTGCTGTACTTTTACCCAAGAGTGTCCAAGCGAAGCTTCTTGCTCATCTATTTCCTATCGGGACTCGGACTCTGGGCCTGGGGATTCTTGCCCGATACCCGTGGTGGCTTCCACATCGGAGCCAGTGGCGTGGTCTATGGACTGATGGCATTCCTGCTGGGCAATGGATTGTTTCGGCGCAATTTCAAATCGATCATCATCGCCTTTGTCGTCCTCTTCTTTTACGGGGGAAGCATTTTTATGGGTTTGTTGCCCAAAGAACAGGTGTCTCACGAAGGGCACTGGGCGGGTTTCATCGTAGGGTTGTTCACCTCCTTTTTCTACAAGCAAGAGATCGAAGCCGACGAGATCGAACAACCGCCTTCCTGGGAGCGGGAGGGAGCAATGGACACCAAGTCCTATTTTCTGCCCCGCGATGTATTTGAAAAGACCAAAGAAGAACGTCGGCGCGAGGCGGAAGGCCCCGGGCAGTGGACATCTGATTCTTCCCATCCAGTCTAACACATTCTCCCTCTTTTTTACTGTTCTGGTTACACATGTTGGCTTTTGACGATTTCCAAAAAATTGTGGAAAATGGGATTTCTGTTTTTGTCATTCCAGACAGCTCGAAGGACAGTCCGTTGTGGGATGTCGGTCAGTTCGATGAATTGAATGTTGGTCAAATGGTCGAACTGCAGGGATTTGGGGACGATGGAAATGCCAAAGTTGTTTTCGATGAGTTTGTAGATCGATCCTGCATGGATGGTGCTGTGTGTGACAATGGGGGCAAAGCCACTGTGGTCAAAAATTTGCATGACCTTTTCGTAGTAGGAAGGGCTGTAGGCAGCGTCGAATAGAATGAAGGATTCTTCTCGAAATTGATAAAGGCTCTCAAAGTTTTCTCCTTGGATGGGGTGATTTTTGGGCAAAACGAGGCAGAAGGCTTCCTCCAAAACGGGATGGGCTGCCAGCCCCGGCGGAATCCTCTCCTGGCGCACAAATCCAAAGTCAAGATCGTTGGACAGCAAGCCTTCGATTTGTTGTTGGTTGTCCATTTCTTGGAGGTCAAAGAGAATGTCGGGATGTTGTTGCCGAAAGCGCAGCATCAAATCCGGGATGACCTGATTCATGGCAGAGCCTACGTAGCCGAGGCGCAAATTGCCCCGCAATCCATCGTGCAGCAGTTTGGCATGCTGGGCGATGGCTTCCAATCTTTTGAGCTGCTCCTTGAGTTCTGTCTGCAGGTAGCGCCCTGCTGCCGTTAGTTTGACCATCCGATTGTGCCGCTCAAACAATTGTAGGCCCAATCCTTGCTCCATTTCCTTGATCTGTTTACTCAATCCGGGCTGTGAAATGTACAGTCGGTCAGCTGCCTTTCTGAAGTGCAATTCCTCTGCAACAGCCAGGAAATAGCGGATGTGTCGAGTGGTTAATTGATAACTCAAAATTATTAATTGAGTAGTGAAATGGAATTGATCATTATCAAAGGTGTATGTAATTTTACAAGAAACGAAATCTGAGTAGGATGAAATTTCAATATGGAGTCGACTCATTGGATGTAGACATTGTCTTCGAACTCCTCGATGGCAAGCGCGAGGGCTGCATAGAAGCGGCCAGGGACAAGATTGTGGCCTGTCGGCGGGAGGTGGAGTCCATTGCTGCCGCCGACAAGGCAGTCTATGGCATCAACACGGGCTTTGGCCCTCTTTGTGATACCCAAATCTCATCGACTGAGACCAGTCGATTGCAGGAAAATCTGCTGATCACCCATGCTGTTGGGGTGGGCGAGGCGATCGACAAGCAATTGTCCAAGATCATGATGATCTGCAAGGTACACGCCCTTTGCCAGGGGTACTCGGGCATTCGGGTGGAATTGGTCGAGCGCATTCTCTATTTCATTGAGCAGGATTTGCTGCCGGTGGTCCCTGAGCAGGGATCGGTGGGCGCATCCGGTGATTTGGCCCCCCTATCACATCTGTTTTTGCCGCTGATCGGCATGGGGCATTTTTGGGCAGGAGAGGAGCAATTGCCTGCCGCCGACGTTCTGCAACAACACAACTTGTCTCCACTTTCCCTACAAGCCAAAGAAGGCTTGGCCCTCATCAACGGAACGCAATTCATCTTGGCCCATGCCATTGTGGGCTTGCGGAAGATGTCTTATTTGCTCGATTTGGCAGATGTGGTTGGTGCCATGAGTTTGGAAGGCTACATGGGAAGTGCTGCCCCTTTCAAGGCTGCCTTACACAACATTCGCCCCTTCCAAGGCTCCATAAAAGTAGCTGAGCGCATGCGCATGTTGCTGGAGGGGTCGGAAAACATGGCGTCGCACAAAGACTGTGAGCGGGTACAAGATCCCTATTCCATTCGCTGCATCCCGCAAGTACACGGTGCGTCCAGGAATGCCCATACACATTTGAAGGAATTGACAGAGATCGAAATGAATTCGGTGACGGACAATCCCATTGTCCTCAGTGTGGAGGAGGTCATCTCCGGAGGAAATTTTCACGGTCAGCCACTGGCCATGGTGCTGGATTATGCCTCCATTGCTGCTTCTGAGCTGGGCAACATCTCCGACAGGCGGTGTTATCTTTTGCTGGAGGGAAAGTATGGTTTGCCGCGCTTGTTGACTGCTTCTGGCGGCTTAAACTCTGGCTACATGATCCCTCAGTACACAACGGCCGCTTTGGTAACGGAAAACAAATCTCTTTGCTTTCCCGCCTCTGCCGACAGCATCCCCACCTCTCTCGGGCAGGAAGACCACGTGTCGATGGGAAGCATTTCGGGCCGAAAATTCAATCAAATTTTGGGGAACCTGGAAAAAATCCTGGCCATCGAACTCATGTATGCCGCTCAGGCGTTGGAATTCAGAAGACCTGCTTTGTGCTCTGACCTAATCGAACAAAATTTTCGCCTCATCCGCCAAAAAGTCGCCAAATTGGAGGAGGACAGACTCTTGAAAGGCGACATCGACGAGATGGTACAATTGGTACAATCCCAGAAATTCATCGTGACATAAAAATCAGTGGATCATGACAATGCAAGAACAAGTTCTGCAAAAGACCTTTCAGGAGGAAGTCCTCCAGGGAATTCCCGCTCAGTTGCCTCCCAAAAGACCTTATCCGGCCGGAGCCAACCGAGCGCCAAAGCGAAAGGACATTCTCTCAAAACAAGAAAAGCAGCTGGCCATTCGCAATGCCCTGCGGTATTTTCCCAAGGATTGGCACCAGGAGTTGGCCACTGAGTTTGCTCAGGAATTGGAAAATGGTGGCCGCATTTATATGTATCGATTCAAGCCGAGCTACGACATCTATGCCCGCCCCTTGTCGGCCTATCCCGCTCAGTCCAAGCAGGCAGCTGCCATCATGTTGATGATCCAAAACAACTTGAATCCCGCCGTTGCACAACATCCCGAGGAATTGATTACCTACGGAGGCAATGGGGCGGTCTTCCAAAACTGGGCCCAATACCTGCTCACGATGCAGTACCTGGCCAAGATGTCGGACGAGCAAACCCTCCACATGTATTCCGGCCATCCGATGGGCTTGTTTCCCTCTTCCAAAGAATCGCCGAGGGTGGTGGTGACCAATGGCATGATGATCCCCAACTATTCTCAACCCGATGATTGGGAAAAATACAATGCGCTGGGCGTGACCCAATTTGGGCAGATGACGGCGGGTTCTTACATGTACATCGGCCCGCAAGGCATCGTACATGGCACAACCATTACGGTGATGAATGCCTTTCGGAAGATCTTGCCAAAAGGAGAGGACTGTCGGGGGAAAATCTTCCTGACCGCAGGCCTGGGGGGCATGAGTGGCGCACAGCCCAAGGCGGGCAACATATCTGGCTGCATCACCATTTGCGCAGAAGTCAACCCAAAAGCGGCCCGCAAGCGCCACGAGCAAGGCTGGGTCGATGTATTGATTGAGAACATAGACGACCTCATCGAGCGGACCCGGCAGGCACAACAAGACCGGGAGGTTGTCTCCATCGCCTACATCGGAAACATCGTAGAGGTATGGGAGCGATTTGAAGAAGAAAACATCTTCATCCACCTTGGATCAGACCAAACCTCCTTGCACATTCCCTGGACGGGGGGCTATTATCCGGTCGGGCTTTCCTACGAAGAATCCAATCGACTGCTCCGGGAAGAGCCCGCTCTTTTCAAGGAAAAAGTACAAGCTTCCTTGCGTAGACATGCTGCTGCCATCAACAAGCACCACGCTCGTGGTACTTACTTTTTTGACTACGGCAATGCCTTTTTGCTCGAATCCTCCCGCGCTGGTGCCGATGTCATGGCCGACAATGGCATCGACTTCAAATATCCATCCTACGTACAAGACATTGTCGGGCCGATGTGTTTTGACTATGGGTTTGGGCCCTTCCGTTGGGTCTGTACCTCTGGCAAGCCCGAAGACTTGGACCGCACCGATGAGCTGGCCATGCAAGTGCTGCAAGCTTTGAAAGCAGAAGCTCCCGAAGAAATCCAGCAACAGATGCAGGACAACATTTCCTGGATCAAAGATGCCAAGCAAAACAAAATGGTCGTGGGCTCCCAAGCCCGCATCTTGTATGCCGATGCCGAGGGGCGGATGCGAATTGCGGAGGCCTTCAACAATGCCATTGCCCGTGGCGAAATTGGGGCGGTGGTATTGGGCCGAGATCACCACGATGTCAGTGGGACAGATTCTCCCTTCAGAGAGACCTCCAACATCTACGACGGGAGCCAGTTTACGGCAGATATGGCCATTCACAATGTCATTGGCGATGGATTCCGGGGTGCTACCTGGGTGTCGATCCACAATGGTGGTGGCGTCGGTTGGGGAGAGGTGATCAACGGAGGTTTTGGCTTGTTGCTCGATGGCAGTCCAGAGGCCGATGCCCGACTCAAAAAGATGTTGTTCTACGATGTCAACAACGGCATTGCCCGGCGGAGTTGGGCCCGAAACGAAGGTGCCATGTTTGCCATTCGTCGCCAGATGGCCCGCACCCCTGAGCTGCAAGTGACCTTGCCCAACTTGGTGGATGATGAACTCTTGGACAATCTGGACTTGTCATAAGTCAATCACTGCAAATCCTTTAGATTTCTGATGAAGCCATCGACGCCTGCCTCCTTCATTGCTTGGAGCAGGCTGCTGGCTTTGGATCGATCGTCGAATGCGCCTACCACGATTTTGTAGACCGTTTGGCCTTCCAATTCGTTGATGCTGACGATGATTTCTTCGTCGAAGAGTCGCTGCAGTTTTTCGGTCTGAATCAACACATTGCCATACTCCGCAAAGGCCCCGATCTGCACGCCAAAGCCCTCTGGCTCTTGCTTTTGGACACTGAATCGGAAAATTCCCCGTCCACTTTTGATGCTTTCTTCTACCACGACGGGCTTGTTGCCACCATCGCGGCGGCGAATGGCTTCGGCGACGGCTCGGTCGGCATTGACCCTTCCGTAGCCATACTTGGGGGAGTGGCCATTGATGTACTCCGAGCGGCGACCAATCTTATCGGCAGTGCTTTGGAGGATGTCTTTGACTTCGGCGGCGGTCAGCTCGGGATGGACAGAGAGGATGAGGGCGCAAATGCCTGCTACGAGGGGACAGGCGGCGGAGGTTCCTCCAAAGTGCTTGTACCGCTGGCCCCTTGGGACGCCGTCGAACCACCAGCGTCGCTCGCCCTGGCGCCAGGAAACACCTTCGTCCCAGGAAGCCCTTGCTGCGATGACAGGCCAATCTCCGTTGGAAGGGGCACAGACAGAGACTTCCCTGCCGCGGTTGGAGTATTCGGCATGCTCGTCCTGGCTGGTGCAGGCGGCCACAGCGATCACATCGGGATGGGCAGAGTAAAAACTGACGAAGTCTTCATCGTCATTGCCCACAGCATAGAGGACGACACAGCCTTTGCCGTCGCGGCCATCGCGGGCAGCGCGGGCGATGATTTCCTCTTTGAGAGGGCTGAGGTTGAAGGCCGGATCGGTGGTGCCCCAGCTGCAGCTGATGATGTCGGCTCCGTTGCGGATGCAGTAGTTGAACATGTCTTCGGTGGCCCGGAGGCTGAAGGACGTTCCGCTCACTGGCATGAAGCGCGCATTGGGGGCTGCTCCGATGATGCCATTGCCGTTGGAGGAGCCGATGGCGATGCTGGCGCAGGGCGTTCCGTGGGTGAAGCGGGGGTCGCCTACGACCATGATGGGCGATTGATTCCAAAGGTCGAAGGGCTTGAAAACCTGGTCTTTGAGGTCGGGATGTTCCAGGTCAAATCCATTGTCGATGACTGCCAGGATGACATCGCGAGAGCCCATATTGCCCATTCGGTTCCAGGCGTCGAGGATGCGGGCATCTGCTCCTTTTTTGAGTCGGTAGTTGGCATCTGCCACGCTGCCTTTGTTTTGAAAGTGCCATTGGTGTTCGAGCAGGTCGTCGTCGGGGCGGATGAAGTCGTACTCGTCCAAAAGAGTATCCAGGTCGGGTTCGGCATGGCGGACCATGGCGGATTGCTGGATGAGGTGGGCTACCTTGATGGGGTTGATCGATTGGGCGGTGACGGCTGCCACGATCTGGGATGTCGATCGCCTTTCGACCAGTTGGAGGTGAAATTCATCCAGGGCGATTTGCTGTTCTTCTTCGCTGACTCCTTTGTGGAAGTTGATGAAGATCTCTCCAGTTGGGACGATGGGGCGCTCGGAGCCTTGGGCATGGTAGACATGAGTGCCTGTTTGGATTTCATCTTTTTGGCGGACCTCATCCAATTTTTTGTCAACCGATGCTTTTTTCTTGTCGAGGGTGACGATGTGGAAGCCACCGAGATTGGGCAATACATCTTTTTTGACGTAGGAAGCATTGGTGAGGTCTTCGGGGGAGCGGGATTTGAGGCCGACAAGCTTGCGACTTTTTCGAAGAACGATTTCTCCTTTGCCCGCTTTGACAGATAGTTTGCTCATACTGTTGGCTTTGTTTCGGTGATTTGGATGGCAGCCAGTGCAAGATAGTAAATTTCAGAGCTTGTGCAGAATGTGGGATTATTTGCGAAAATGAAAGATTTTAGTCAAAGAACACATGAATTAAATTTAATATTATAATTATTTAATTATTTTTCCACTGCACATTTGCACAATCTGATTTTATATCATACATTTGTCATATGACACAGCGATCAATTGTTTTTCATGCGCATGAAAGCAGTTGACAACAACCAAAGCTAGGGGAGATGACAGGTGTCCATACTAGAGGCCACCAAATTTTCACAAGGCTTAATTGCACTAGAGCGTATTGCTTACCCTAAAGACGACCGGGTAGTTTCTGCCGTAGGTCGATCACTTCCCATCCTTTCTACTAAACGACTCTTTGAAAAACTACCCTTCCTGATTCCCAATAACATTGCAGGTTATCGGTATTTCCCTATGGTGGAAATCCAGACAAAAATAGGCTATCACTATGAAACAATTGTATTCACAAAAAAAGAGGGTGGGGTATACCGATCTGATAGATCAGGTATTTGCCATCATCGATTCCAGGATTCAGTACCTGGAATATGAAAACGATCAGATGCTCAGGGGTTGTTTCGATGGTCCGGCACCATCAGATACAGAGCAGACTGACAGCAAGCCAAGTGGTTCGGGTGGCATCGTACACCATTTTGACACCTTCATGGCTCATGCCCGAGACATTGGGCGTTCTCTCAAATTACTCTTCTTTTTGCGGACTCATCTGCTGCGTGAAAATGCGCGGATCGTGCTGGACTTGTTGACCAACAACCGCTACTTAAAGTACAACGAAGAGCATCTGGGTTTTTTGCTGCAACTCGGACGCTGGAACTAATGCCAGTACCTCATTGAGACTGATTTTGGAACGACATTGCGCACAGTCAGATCGCCTTCCGAGTCGGGATTTGTTTATGACCCATGATGAAACACAAATGAAGAGATTTATCCCTGAACCTATCCTCCTGCCCCAAAGCGAGGAGGGCACACACCAAGCTCCCAAGCAGATACAAGGACACTTATTTGCTGGGTATTTATCCAAAAAATTTGCTGGTCACGTCTTGTTAATTTCTTCCGGTAGAGATTTGCTCTATGCTGGAGAAAAAATCCTCCAGTTGCTGTCCTTTCCCAAAGGCGCCACCCAACTGGACGATTTAAAAGACGATTATTGGATGCAGCTGTTCGACGCGGGCATTCGCACGGTGGAGCAGCATCTGGAAGGCTGTCTTTTCCGGAATGTTCCCCTTCGGGCAGACAAAAAGTCGACTTTGGTAGACATAAAGATCGCTCCCGTATCCATCTTCCAACAGCAAGTCAACGTGATTGAAATTGAATTGCTTCTGTTGCCGCAGCAAGTTGACAGCTCCGCCACCCTGGCCGATCGCAAGATGAGTGAGCTGAAAAGAGAAAATGCCTTTTTGGATGCCTTTGTGCAAGGAGCTTCCCACGACCTCAATGGCTCCTTGCTCGTCTTCAAATCCTTCATCGATCTGTTTCGGAGGTATACTTCGGAGGAGAAGAAGGAAAATGCTTTGCAGTTTATGGAAGACACGAGCATTCGGATGGGGAAAATCCTCAGAGGGCTGTCCGATTTGGTCAACTACCAGAAAAAGCGTCGCCAACCCCTGCATCGCTTGTCTTTTGAGGAGTTGTTTCAATCTGTTCAGCTGCAGTTGGAGCACAAAATTAACGAAGCCAATCCAGTCATCCATACAGATTTTTCGAAGGCAACCCACGTCCACTATTTCAAAGCCTATTTGAACAGCATCCTATACAATTTGCTCAGTAATGCCATCAAGTATTGTCGCAAGGAAGTTCGGCCAGAGGTTCACCTATCTACTTATCCTGCCAATGGATTTGTCGTCTTGGAAGTTCGGGACAATGGCATTGGGATGGATTTGGAAGAATGTGGTCATTTGGTGTTTGAACCGTTCCAACGCTTCTGCCCGGAACGCGAAGGGACAGGCATTGGCCTGAGTTTCATCCATAAAATTGTCGAAGAGCAAGGTGGGTACATCGAGTTGGACAGCAAGCCAAACAAGGGATCTACCTTTCGAATTTTTCTGAAAAATAAGTGGCGGAAAAACAGTTGATGGACCCCATCTCCGCCGAATAACGAATGAGTCGCTAAAAAGCACAGGAAGCCAATGCTAACTGGCCTTCCATTATCAAACTAAAGCAATACCTCTACCATCCCATGCACAACGTACAATGCCTGTTTGTCGATCCTATGCCCGGATTTCAATATCTGACAGAGGCGAGGATCGAATTGGATCAGTGGCCCATCGCCGCTACCTACATCAACAATCCCATAGATGCTCTGAAGCATCTGCACCGCCTGCCAACAGACGAATTGCCAGAGGTCATCCTCGCTGATTTGCGCCTGCCATTTTTCAATGGTTTGGAAATGGCCTATCGCATCCACAAATCTTTTGGCCACACCCATCCCAATATGCGCTTTTACCTATGTGTGTGCCCTGGGCAAGACCTTGGGCGCTATGGCATCACAGATGCTCCCTGGGTGGATGGCATTCTGCACAAGCCATTTGACGAATCGTGCTGGCGCAAATTATCTGGAGAGAGTCGACAAGTCGCTGCCGCAGCATCATATTATTGAATTAACACATCCGTTTTCTAAGCTACATCTTCCCTTTTCTGTGATAAAGCTGCCGTTGCATAAATGATTATTTACATATAAGTTAAATTTATCTACATTTGCATTGTGTAGTTTTCTCATAGTATTGGAATTTCTCCTACATCAACCCTCCAGATGTAGGAGATTTTTTTTACATGGCTCGGTTCTTGATTTTTCTCCTCTCCAGTGACGGGACACACAACCCATTGATTTTTTAAATCGCTTACTATGAGAAAATTTATCGGCCGCTTCCCGGCGGTGTTGCTGCTGCTTTGTGGCATGGCAGCTTGCAGTCAATTTGAAGATTTCAAGGAAGTGGATGAAGTAGACTTCCAGCCTTCGATTGCCATTCCCATTTTGCATTCCGACTTGAGCATTCAGGAAATCATCGACGAGGATGACGATCTGTCGTTTTTGGAGGTATTGCCAGATGGTCAGCTCCTACTCACCTATGAAAGTGATCCCACAGCGGTAGGGCCGACCGAATTGCTGCCGATTTTGCCAGACTTTCCCGTCGTCATTCCAGAAAAATCGACCACCGCTCCCTTCAAGCCTTTCACGCAGGGCAGTGTGACCCTGATGGAATTGAGCAGTGGGACCCTCGAATTTCAGCTTCGTTCCTCAGAGTTGCAAGATGTCATGGTGACGGTGCGCATTCCGAGTTTGAAGCGGGGAGGGATTCCATTTGAGGAGCGGGTGACCATTCAGTATACGGGGACTTCTCCGGCAGAAGCCAACATCGCTCCGGTAGATGTGGCAGGCTATGTATTGGAGTCGGTCAATGATGAAATCCAAGTGGCCTACGAGGCGCAAATGGCGGGGCAGCCTGTGGACATAGAGCCCATCGTTGGGGAGGCCAGGAATTGGACATTTTCTACGATTCAAGGAGACTTCGATGCCCAGACGGTCAGCCTTCAGAGAGATTCGGTTCGCTTGGAATTGTTTGACAACTGGACCCAAGGAACGGTGAGCTTTGAGGATCCGCAATTGGCATTGTACATCGAGAATTCCTTTGGATTTCCGGCCGTAGCAAATATCCGTCGCTTGCAGGCCATTACAGTCGATGGACAAGTGATCGATTTTGAGAGCAGTTTGCCAGGCAATCGTTTTGAGGTGGGCCATCCAGAGCTGTCGGATATGGGCATGAGCCGGACAACTCGCTATCTATTCAATAAAGACAACTCCAACATAGACGACGTCTTGAATGCCCGTGCCCAATGGCTGGTGTATGAATTGGACGTCACCTTCAATCCCGAGGACCAAAACGGACAGACGGGGTTTGTCCGGAGCGACAGCGAACTGAGTACGTATGTGGATGTGGAATTGCCGATCTATGGTGCTGCTTCGGGTTTTGAAATTGAGGAAAGTGCCAAATTTGAGCTGACCGATACAGAGGACATCATCGAGGGGGAACTCAAGATATTGACAGACAACGGCATTCCGTTGGGCGTCGATCTGCAGTTTTATTTTACCAACGACCAAGACCAAATTGTCGACTCTCTCTTCGAAGATCGCACATTGGTCCTTCCTGCCGCCCAGGTCGATCTCAATGGCGACATCAGCCAAGTTGGGCAGGCGACCACCTTGGTACCCGTCAGTGCGGAGCGTCTGGATCGCATGCGCAGTTACAAGGACATCATCACCTCGGCCCGCCTTTCGACCACAGACAATGGCAGTCGCTCGGTGAGGGTCAAAGCCGATCAGGAATTGAACATTCGGATGGGAGCAACCCTGACAGTTGATCCTCAGTAATTACTCAAAAAATCATCGCCATTCCAATGAGAAAGCCAATATACATCCTCTACGCCTTTTGTTTTCTGTTGTCGTCCAATTTGGTCACTGCCCAGGAGATGGGACTTCACTTTATGACGGATATTTTTCAGGCCAATAAGACCAACCCGGCCTTTATGACAGAGCAGAGAATTGTCTACACGCTTCCGGGCTTCGCATTCAATTTTCACCACACCGCTTCGTCCTACAATGATTTGATTCGCACCGATGCCAACGGACAGAACATCCTGGATCTGGATGGGGTGATTGGCAAGTTGAAGAATCACAACATCGTCCGGTTGGGCTTTGACATGGAGCTGGCCAATACCACTTTTGGAACCAAAATCTGGCGGGGATCGGTGACCCATGCCCTTCGTTCCAGGGTATTTGCCGCTTATCCAAAAAGCTTGGTTGACCTGGGGTGGAATGGCAATGAAAGTTTCATTGGACGCAGTGTCAACATCGCGCCAGAGTTCCAAGCCATGGCCTACAGCGAGTTGGGACTGGGCTTCGCCATGAAGTTGCCAAAGATCACCGTTGGTGGGCGGGTGAAGATTTTGTCAGGCATATTCGACATCTCCACTGGCTACGCAGAGGCAGCCGTGCGCACAGATGAGGAATTTTATCAGTTGCATTTGTCCACTTTCTACAGCATCAACTCTTCTTCCATTGCAGGAAGTACCAGCTTTGACAATTTTGAGCCGGAGTTTGCCATGAGGGTGTTGAGTCGCAACTGGGGGCTGGCCTTCGATTTGGGGGCCACGATGGAATTGTCGGATAAGGTGACGGTAGCGGCCAGTTTGATAGACTTGGGAGGAATCAATTGGAATGCCAATGTGACCAATCAAACCAGCCAGGGCGCCTATACCTACGAAGGCCTCAACATTGCCAACATTCTACGCGACGACGAGCTGGAGGTGGAACAAAGCTTGGATACACTGGAACAAATCTTTGACTTTCAAGAGTCCAACAATGGCTACTTTACCCCTCTTCCAGGCAAGATGTACGTCAGTACTACCTATGAAATCAACAAGGTCTTTACCGCAGGTGGGATGCTCTATGTAGAACAATTTCGCCAGCGCACACTGGGTGGCTTTGGGCTGAACATGACGGCCAGGGTTGGAAAGATATTGACGGCGGGCATGACTTACTCGGTCTTCAGTCGCACCTATGACAACCTGGGGCTCAATGCAGCAGTGAAACTCGGTCCCTTTCAAATGTTTGTGCTGACAGACAACATCATCGCCATGGTGCGCCCCTTTGACAGCCGCAATACCAATCTTCGATTTGGGATGAATTTGGCCTTCAAATAAGAGCCTGTTTGGGAATTTGGTCTTTGTGGCGATTTGTTCAGTTATCTGCTTAGACGACGCCCTAAAACCGGAGTTTAGCCGTAGCTAAATGAGGATTTTTAGAAGGAAGTATCAGCTGATAAATGTACGAATAAGCCTAATTGTTAAATCCTAAACAGGCTCAACAATGGATTATGCCTCTGCCTCTTCGTCTCGGTAGGAAATGGCCCACAGACCAAAAAAGGTGAGCAATCCATTGACCAGAATGATGAGAAAACCCAGTTCGAACTGAATGAACAGTTGGTTCGCCTTCAGCCAATAGGATAGAATGGGGGCGGCCAGGCAGACAGGGATGACCCAACGGTTGTGAACCCGATAGGGCGTAAACATGCCAAAGGCAAAGAGGCCCAAGAGCGGTCCGTAGGTATATCCCGCCCATTCAAACAACTTGCTGATCACAGCTGCATCATTGAGGGAGTTGAAAATGACAATGACGAGCAAGAGCAAGAGCGAAAAGCCAATGTGTACCCAAAAGCGTGTCTTTTGCTGTTTTTGAACAGTCTCTTCGTCCTTGTTTTCTACTTCGTTGAAGCCCAAAAAGTCGACGCAAAAAGAGGTGGTCAGGGCGGTAAGTGCAGAGTCGGCGCTGGAATAAGCCGCCGCAATCAATCCCAGAATGAACATGATGCCGATGAAGGGACTCAGGTGCTGCAGGGCAATCTGAGGGTACAAAAGATCGGTTTTGGCCGGAATTTCCAAGCCATAATTGGCCGCATAAATGTAGAGCAGCGCACCCAGCGCGAGGAACAGAACATTGGCCAGTACCAAAATGATGCTAAAGGCAAAGACATTGGTTTGGGATTCGCGCAGGGTTTTGCAGCTGAGGTTTTTCTGCATCATGTCCTGATCCAAGCCCGTCATGACGGTGGCAATCAGCGCCCCGCTGATGAACTGTTTGAAGAAATTGTTGGGATCGCTCCATCCCCCTTCAAAGAAAAATACCTGAGAATATTCACTCTGCCCAATGGTGCTGATCAGCTCCCCGACGCTCTTGTCCAGGTCGCTTCCGATGGCAAAAATGGTAAAGACCACAGCGGCCAGCATACAAGTCGTTTGCAGGGTATCCGTCCACACAATGGTATTGATGCCACCCCGGAAGGTGTACACCCAAATGAGGGCAATGGCAATGAGCACTGTCACGGAAAAGGGGATGCCAAAGGGGGCGGTGACGAATTTGTGGATGACCAGCGCGACCAGATAGAGGCGGAAGGAGGCGCCGATGATGCGAGAGAGCAAAAAGTAGGCGGCCCCTGTCTTGTAGGCATTGAAGCCGAGGCGCTTTTGCAAATATTCGTATATGGAAGTGAGCTGCAGTCGGTAGTACAGCGGGAGCAAGACCAGTGCAATGACTGCATAGCCCACCAAATAGCCAAAGACCATCTGCAGGTAGGAAAAGTTCATATTGGCTTTGCCAGCCCCGACCACACCGGGAATCGAGATGAAGGTGACGCCGGAAAGGGAGGCGCCAATCATGCCAAAGGCCACCAGGTACCAGGGAGATTTGCGTCCCGCGAGGAAGAAGCTGTCGTTGTCTCCCTCTCGTCCTGTCAGATAGGAGATGCCCATCAGGATCAGGAAGTACATCAAGATGATACCGAGAATTACAATCGGACTAAGTTCAGTCATAAATCAATCCTGAATTTTGCTGCCAAAGCAAAGGTCACCTGCATCACCCAAGCCTGGGACGATGTATGACTTGGCTGTCAATTCCTCATCTTGGGCACCCATCCAGATGTGGGCATTCGGATAGAGGCGTTTGATGTAGTTGATGCCATAGGTGGAGGCGATGGCAGTGACAATGTGGATTGCTGCGGGCTGGCCGTATTCCAGCAGTGCCTTGATCGAAAGGTCCATCGAGGCGCCAGTGGCCAGCATGGGGTCACAAATGATGAGCACACAGTCGTCGAGCGGTGGGCAGGTGATGTACTCTACTTTGATGTCAAATTGACCACTTTTGTGGTGTTTGCGATAGGCCGATACGAAGGCATTGTCGGCATCATCGAAGTAGTTCATCATGCCCTGGTGCATGGGAATTCCCGCCCGAAGAATGGTGGCTAGGACAACTTTTTGGGAAATCTTTTTGGTGGCAGCAATGCCCATTGGGGTCTCTGTGCTATCTGCTTGGTAAGAAAGGGTTTGGCTGATTTCGTAAGCCATGATCTCGCCGACCCGCTCGAGGTTGCGGCGGAAGCGCATTCTGTCTTTTTGGATGTTGACATCGCGCAGTTCTGCAATGAAGCGATTGGCGATGGAGTTTTTTTGATTTAGATCAACAATCATTTGAATATCGTCTGCTTGGAGGCAAGTTCGAGAATCCAATTTATGGGCCTCGAATGCCTGTCCGTACCGTTTTATGGAAATAAGATTGTGTTTGGGCATCCAATTGTGCCAAACCTTCGTAACAAGTTCTATGGCCCTGTGCAATGACTACAGATTTTATGCAGTGGCCGGAGCGCGTTGGCGGACTTGTTTTGGACACGGTAATTTCACTTTTGAGAGTGATGCTTTTGGATGTCGCCTCTTGTGAAGGCTCGATCTTTGGCTTTCCCTCATGGCCAAAACTACTAAATTATTCTAAGCGGGGAAAAAAAACACCGATAATCCCGCCAAACTACCTCTGGAAACAAAAAGGGCTGTGAAGCGAGCCAGTCGAGAGCTCAGTAGATGAGGATGTATGATGAGATAATTTTATTTTTTGGCATAAACTGCTAAATTTGATCAGTCCGATCTGCCACATCAGCCTTGCCAAAGGCCTCGGTGCCAAGACTGGTTCCCACTGAACTACAACAAATTTGACAAGGGTATAGCTGTCATCACAAACTTGGAAATCTATGACAAAGAAGGACAACAACGATCAGGCCTCTTTAGGGGGAATGGCTGAGCTCAGTACGATTCGCGACATCCTGATGGGCAAGCAAATCAACGATTACGAACGTCAGTTCAACGAAATTGCCGAGCGATTCAATAAGCTGGAGGAGGATTTTCGCCAGCGAATGGCCAATATGGAAAAGGACCATGAGGAGCGCATGCGCAATATGGAGAAAGAGACCCTGGAGCGGTTTGACAAACTGGAGAAGTTGCTCACCAGCAATGTCACCAATCTGGAGAACAAGCTGCTCAAAACCAGCCGGGACGACCGCAATCGCTTGGGCAAAATGCTGGCCAAGGTCAGCAAGCAATTGTTGGATGAATAAGCGGTTCTTCCCGCCATCAATTAAGCCATCTTGCGGCCATTGTTCCGCCCATTTGTAAATCGTATGACTGGTCAACGCAAACCAATAAGCGAAGAGGGGCTATTGCTGAACAAGCTCAAAGAAATCCTCCTGCGAGAGGACCGCAAGGCCTTGGAAGAGATGCAAAACCTGGTCAATGATCCCGTGGCACTTTCCGAAAAGGTCTCGCCCATCATCGAGCAGCGCTTGCTGTTTTTCAAGCAACATTTCCCCAAAGAATACCAACAGGCTGTGGACAAGATTGTGGACCACAAGCTCAAAGAGTCCCAAGAAGAGATCCTGAATGTCATCTATCCGGTTTTGGGAAAAATGATTCGCAAGTACATCGCTCACCAATTCCAGATGCTGAAGGACAGCATTGACCAGCGCATCAGGAGTACCTTGTCCACCAAGGGGTTCTGGGGGCGCATCAAGGCCCGCCTGTTTGGCGTTTCGGATACAGACATTTTGTTGAGTGGCATGAACAGCTATGTCATCGAAGAAGTCTATGTGATCCAGCGCGATTCGGGCCTGCTCATGGGCTCGGCTTCCCTTCAGCAGACCGTCGATCGGGATGTCATCGCCGGGATGTTGACGGCCATCAAGTCCTTTGTGGAGGATGCATTCAAGCGGGAGCGACAAGATTTGGAGATGATCCAGTACGGCAATTACAATATTTTCATTCAAAATTTTCATTCTTACTATATTGCGGCGGCCTTGAGCGGTTCTTTGTCTACTGCTGAGAGAGACGGCCTCGGAGCGCGCATGCTGGACTTTGCCGAACACGAATTGGCTGACCATCAGGAGCTGGAGGACGACAATTTTTCTCACATTTCCGAAAGGCTCAAGAATTACTTCTTCAATACCATTACACTCGAACCAGAAAATTAATCCGATCATATGAGTAGCAAAAAGGTCATTCTCACTGGTAGCTTCGGCGTTGGAAAGACTTCTCTGTTCAACCAGTTCATTTTCAATCGATTCAGTGATAAGTACCTCACCACCATTGGGGTCAAGGTCAACAAAAAGGTTGTGGAAGTGGATGATCGCGAGGTGTCCATTCTGCTTTGGGACATTGCCGGAGAAGTTTCGCAAGACAAGGTGCCGACCTCCTATTTTTTGGGAGCCAGTGGCATCATTTACGTTTTTGACCTCAGCCGTCCGTCCACCTACAAGAACATCAAGTCAGATTTGGAATATTTGGACAATCTGCTCAAGGGAGGAGTTGTGCGCATTGTCGGCAACAAAAGGGACCTGATCAGCGAGGAGGACTTGGCCACGATCCAGGCAGAAGTTCCAGTGGAATGGGACTTGCTCACCAGCGCCAAAACTGGGGAGAATGTAGAACAATTGTTTCAAAGTATGGGCCGGGCATTGCTGGACGATTCCTCCAAGCCCTTCTAAGTGCTACAACTGGGGTGCCTGCCGCGATGGCCCCTTTTACCGACTGGATATATGCATCGACTGGAGCGATATAGATCGGATTCTTCTTCCTTTTCTCAGCTTGTTTTGTTGGACAAACAGGGGATGGCGGTCGTCAGTTGTGATTCCATTTTTCCCATCCAGCGACTTTTCCCTCAGTCTGCTGTAGATTGGTATCCCTTCTTGGAAAGCATTTTTCCTTCCTTATTGGAGATGAAGCCCGGCAGTCCAGAGCTGCGTTTTACCCGCATTGAGCCAGACAAGGAGGAGCTTCCGGGGATTTACGACTTTACCTTCATGGCAGTAGAGACGGATGGGCAAGAGCAGATTTTGTGGAGCATCTACGACTACACTTGGTTGTACGAGCAGTTTCGAGAGCTACAGCAAAGGCGAAATGAGTTGGAAATTCAGCGCCACCAAATGGAGAGAGATTACCGCAAATTGGTCCATCAAAAAGACCTATTGTTGCGAAAAAATACCCTTTTGGAGCGCAACCAGAAAATCCAGATTCGCTATTACAATCGCCTGCGCCAGGCGCTGCAGTCTCCGATCAATGCCTTGGACGGTCTGACTGGCCTGGCGAGAATGGCAATGTCGACAGGGGCGTTTGCTTCTTCTTTTCTGCAACAATTGCGCGTCTCGGTGGATCAACTGCAGTCCATCACGGAGGAGTTGGAAATGGTTGCCCAGGCGGGGGCTTTGTCGATTGCCCCAGAGGAGGAGGTTCCCTTCGCATTGCAAGAAGTACTGGAGCAGGTCAACGGATTGCTTCGAGAACAGCTGAAGGAGGAACACATTTTGTCTTACACATTGGAGGAGGATGTCCCTCCACAACTCATTGGTCGTCCGGTCTATCTTCTACAGATTTTGTACAGTTTGTTGGTCCATGCTCTTCAGTACCAATTGAAGGCAAAGATGTGGGTAGATGTATCGTTGGCAGAATCGACCTCTGAGAACTGTACAATTTGTTTGACCTTCCGTCAGCGCAGCGAAGAGGTTGCTTGGCGGCAGGAGGAGGATCAGAATCGAGAGGGGTATCCGGCGGTCTTTCAGTTGGCGGTGGCCCGTCAGCTGGTTGAGCTTCAAAAGGGGCAGATTCGCTTGGAGGAGAATACAAATGATGGCGCTCCGTCGATTGTTTGCCTCCTGCCTTTTCTACGTCCTCATTCGGCCTGATGAGATGTCCGTAAATTTACCAAGATGGTCTTTCTAGTGTAAATCCTCACATTTTACTCTCTTAAAAGCAAACTGCGATGGCTTTTTTCCGTTTATATCTGTATATTTAATCATCCCCAGTCCCTCTTCTGCCAAAGAATTGTTGCAATTATACCGGAATATGAAAAATATACTTTGTTTGCTTGCTTTTTTCCTCCTGCTTTCTGCCGTTTCGGTGGGGCAAAACAACATTCAATCCAGACAGTTTGAGGAGGCAAAGGGCTTGATTTTCAACAAAGAGGTAGCAGTTGATCTTCGGGTACATACCAATCGCGGCCTCGCCTTGGCCGTCAATGTTGGCCAAATCAAGACGTTTTACAAGACTCGCTACTACCATTTCGAGATTGGTGAACTGCGCCATCCGAAAGAGCAACGGCAGAGTTTTGACTACCCAAGTTGGGGTGGTGGCAAGACTTCTCGGTCCTTCATCCTCGGAAAGATCAACAACTTGTATGCTCTGCGGGCTGGGATCGGCGAAAAGAGATATTTTTCAGAAAAGGCCAAGCGCAAGGGACTCGCCATCGGCATCAATTACGAGGGAGGATTTACCCTGGGACTGCTCAAGCCTTACTATTTGGAAATCATCCGCTCCATAGAACCAGGCTCACCTCGTTACCTGGTCAGTGAAAAATACAACGAAGAAAATCAGAACATCTTCCTGGATGAGAACCGCATCTATGGGTCTTCTGGCTTTACCAAAGGACTTGGCGAGCTTTCTCTCCGTCCGGGTGCCCACTTCAAGGCCAGCGTCCACTTCGATTGGGGTGCTTTCGACGAATTTGTCAAGGCCATCGAAGCGGGAATCATGGGGGACATCTTCCTCAGTAAAATGCCCATCATGGCCGATGTAGAAGGAGCGGAGAATAGGCCTTTTTTCATCAACCTTTTCATATCTTTGCAACTGGGCAAGCGCTGGTAAATTTGCTTTGTACCTGCTGATTTGTCCGATTTGAACCCTGTCTGCCATCTGGGTGTTACCTCTGTGGTGGCACAAATGGCACCTGTGAAGTGCAAGGCTTCGCAACTTTTGTAGGAATTGAATACGATTGAGATGATAGAGCTTCCTGTAGTTGATCCAAACAAACAAAAAGAACCTCGTCAACGCAAGCCGGATTGGCTTCGCGTCAAACTGCCCATTGGCCAAAGTTACAAGCATGTGCGTTCTCTGGTAGACCGTTACAAGCTTCATACGATTTGTCAAAGTGGGAATTGTCCCAATATGGGAGAATGCTGGGGGGCAGGTACTGCTACCTTTATGATCTTGGGCAATACTTGTACCCGATCTTGTTCTTTTTGTGCGGTCAAAACAGGTCGCCCTGGAGAATACGACGAAGATGAACCGCGCAGGGTGGCCGAAGCCATTCGTTTGATGGAGGTCAAGCACGCAGTCATCACTTCTGTCAATCGCGATGAGCGCAAAGATCGGGGGGCAGAGATATGGTATGAAACGGTTCGGGCCGTCAAAGAGGCTTCGCCGACAACGACCATTGAAACCCTCATTCCAGACGTGCGGGCCACCTGGTGGGCGTTGGAGCGCATGATCAGTGCGGGCCAGGAAGTGGTCTCCCACAACATGGAGACTGTGGAACGACTGTACCGTCGGGTTCGTCCTCAAGCCAGATACAAGCGAAGTCTTGAGCAGATTCAGCGCACCAAGGACTTTGGCAAGCGCACCAAGTCTGGCATCATGGTTGGATTGGGGGAGACAGATGATGAAGTCTTCCAAATCATGGACGATTTGCTGGAGCATGGCTGTGATGTCCTCACCATCGGTCAATACCTACAACCGACAAAGATGCACCTGGACGTTGCCTCTTATGTTCATCCCGATACCTTTGCCATGTACAAAGAAGTGGGCCTTTCCAAGGGATTTGATTTTGTAGAGAGCGGACCGCTTGTGCGTTCTTCCTATCATGCCGAAAAACACCTCTGATTGGTCGTATGGCCTGCTGAAATTCAGCCTTTTCTTTTGGTACAAACATTGGCAGCGAGTTGTTGTCCAATCACGCTGATTGGGTCTCTCTCCTCTTGAGAAGAATTTCATTTGCAAATCAATCTCCGTCATTCGAATCAACGAAGACTTATGGGTTGGAGCGGATTCGCAGTGCCTTTTTCATTTTGTGGTAAATCTCGGTATTCTCGTAGATGCCGCTGAAAGCCTTGGCTCCTGGGCCATAGGCAAAAACGGGGATCATGACAGCTGTGTGGTAGTCGGTGGTAAATTTGGTGACCAGGCTGTCTTGGGTTGAGCCGGGAACGATGGAATAGCCCCCCGTTTCATGGTCGGCTGTTACGACGACGAGGGTATTGCGGTCCTTTTTGGCCCACTTGAGCACAGCCCCGATGGTTTTGTCGAATTCTAGGGTTTCCGTGATGATGTATTCCGAATTGTTGGCGTGGCCTCCCCAGTCGATTTGAGAGCCTTCGATCACCAAGAAAAATCCTTTGTCAGATCGCTTTTTGAGAAATGGCAGCGCCATCTTGCTGGCCGGCAGGAGGTAGTCGCGCCCTTGCATGGCTTGGATTGGATCCTTGTCGGCAGTTAGATAGGCAAATTTCTTTCCTTTGGGAATTTTGACTTGTTCGAATTCAGTTTCAAAATAATCTGTAACGTAATAGTTTTTGTCTCTCAGTTCCTGGTAGAGATTGCGATTGTCGGTTTCTCGCCGGTCAAAGAATTTTTTGCCGCCACCGATGAATAGGTCAATGTCTGTCTTGAGGAAGTCCGCTGCGATGGCCTCGTACATCTTCCGACTTTTTTGGTGGGCAATGAAGGAGGCAGGGGTGGCGTGAACGATGGTAGAGGTGGCGATCAGACCCGTTGCCATCCCTTTGGCTTCTGCCTGTTCTAGTATGGTGGTGCAAACAGAAGTATCGGGGCGGATACCAATGGCTCCGTTGTAGGTTTTGACACCGCAAGCAAATGCAGTGGCACCAGCAGCAGAGTCGGTGATGAGGGCAGAGCTGGAGTGTGATTTGTGCAAGCCTACAATGGGGAATTCTTCCAAGTTGAGGCGGTTGCCGTTTTGGTACATGGCAGCTGTGATCTGGGTCAATCCCATGCCATCGCCCACCATGAAGATGATGTTTTTGGGTTTTCGGATGACAGCTTCTGTTTCGTAGCTCGTGGGCGTGTTGGGTTCAGCGGTCGGGGTAGTTTTTGGAGTGCAAGTACTTAAGAAGATGAGTAGTGGTAAGAGGTATCGTTTTCTCATTTTGTATGCTTTGCCGCAAAGATAAAAGCCGTACGAACAATTGGATGCCTCCCACTTGTTAAATTTGGGTTTATATTGCAGTCAGGCTCTTGTTGGTCAGCCACAACCTCCTCTTTCTGCTCAGCAGCGGGCGTACTGCTTGCCTGGTAAGGACTGTATGACACCTTTGAACTCCAATTGCAGTAACAAGGATGCCATTTCGCTGGATGTCTTTCCGGAGGACATTGCCAATTCGTCGATGCCAATGGAAGAATGATTTGTGAAAAGGGCATAAATCGCTTTTTCCGCTTCTGACAGTTCTGTGAACAAAGAAGACTGACTGCTTTTGTTGCTGTCGACTTCTTCCCATCTCAGGGTGTTGACGAGGTCTTCGGCATTTTCAATGAGGGCAGCCCGATGGGTTTTGATCAAATAATTTCCTCCACGGGCATTGGTATATTTTGCATTAGAGGGATAGGCAAATATGTCTCGATGATAAGCGTGTGCCATTTCTGCGCTGATCATGGATCCTCCTTTGGTCTTGGTTTCTACCACCACTAAGGCATCGCAGAGGCCAGCGATGATGCGATTGCGCATGGGGAAATGTCTGGCATCAATTCCCGTGTGGAAGGGGTGTTCGCTGAGTAGTCCTCCTCGTTGGATCATCTGTTGGGCAGTCCGCAGATGTTGCTCTGGGTAAAGGTATTGAAGGCCGTGTCCCAGCACTCCAATGGTATCCATTTGCAGCTCGATGGCCTTGCGGTGGGCCGCAATGTCGATCCCATAGGCCAGTCCACTTACAATCCCCACTTGGTGGTTGCGAAGTCCCTCGACCAGTTCTTGACACAGTTGGACACCCATGCGGCTTGGCCTGCGTGTACCGACGACAGAGACCAATCGCTGCTGATTCAAATCTGCCGTTCCTTTGTAGTACAATAAGATGGGTGCATCGTACAATTGCTTGAGTCTGTAGGGGTATGATTCGTCCAGATAGTAGAGGGCTTGGATGTTGTGTTTGTCCAATAGCTGGATTTCTTGTTCTGCCTCTCCGAGTACTTGTTGATTTAGGATGTGTCGAGCGATTGTCGGTCCGACTCCTGGAATTTTCAAGAGTGCTTTTCTGCTTTCGCGAAACACTGCTTGTGCCGTTCCGCAATAGCTGATGAGATTTTTGGCGATGATGCTTCCGACCTTGGGCAGTCGGGTGATTCCAATTTGGTAGCGCAATTCGTTCGACATGTTGAAAGCAGTATTTTTGGAAATGTAGTAAAATATCTTGAATGCTTGACGTTTCTCTTCCTGTCGGCTTCCCTTTTGCCATCTCGGCTCCCTGCGGACCGATTTGTATCAATCCAAAAAATCTTTCTGATGCCATGAGAGCCTTCTGCCGTATAAATTTTACATTTGTGTAGCCAACAATTCTCTTTTGTTATGACGAGAGCAAAGAAAAGTTATCTGCCCAGCATTGAAATGATGATCATCATTGTATTTTTTGGATGCTTCATTTTATGGGCCATCAAACAGTGTAACGATACCCAGCAACAATACCAAACTGAATTGGAATTGGAGGTTTCTGAAGAGGAGGGGGATGCAGCGGAATCCGAGATGGTGGATACCATTGCCAACCCAGCAACCCCTTCTGCCGGACCAACGGCTGCGACTGATCCTTCTGCTGCTGCGGGAACTGCTGCTGCCCCATCTGCCACCCAAGCTGCAGGTGGCATCAAGGCTGGAAGCACCAGCGATGGTGCGCGCTTGTACGTCACCATTGACGGCCTGAAACTTCGGACTGGCCCCAGTCTGGACAGCCCCGTCATTTTGACAATTCCTCTCTTCAACCAAGTCACTTTCTTGGGGGAGATCACAGATTCGACCCAGAAGATCAACTTGGGGATGGAGATTGCCGACGAGCCATGGGTCAAGGTACGGCATCGGCGCGGGCACGAAGGCTGGGTATACGGTGCTGGTGTGCATTATGCCCGCATCAAGCGCAAGGGAGTCCGATAGTTGGGGGCCCCTCCGGTGGGTCGTACAAACAAGATGCTCCTGCCATTACAACAGGAGCATCGATACTTGCCATTGATAAACTCACTGATAAACCCTCATAACAATACCATGCATGAAGAGGTGATGGATTGGTCAATCAAGTTGATGGAGTCCATGCTCTTCGATTATTTTTACCAGCGATTTGGCAAGTCCGCCAAAGTCTGAAAAACCTGCCTTTTCCAGTCCTTTGGCCCATCCCTTGTAATCGTCACTTTTCAGTTGTGTCAAGTGGGCGAATTGATTTTTGGTGATGTACAGGCTGTGGTCCCGGAAACTGCTCCAAGCACTTTCGTAGTGTCGGTAGCAGGCATCCTGGTAGGTACCACTTGCTCCCATCCATGCGGTGGTACAAGGGATGGCGAAGTGGTTGTTTCCCGCCAGGCTTAGGTCCCGCTGTCCGGCAAAGCTATGCAAGAGAGCATTGGACAGAATAATAGAGGCGGGAATGCCAAATTTTTTCTGCTCGTTTTGCGCCACATGTGCAAAGCGTTTTAGATAAGCCTGTTTCACTTGCTTGTCAATTTGTGCCAGCTCAGATCGTTTTTCGGAGCTTCTGCCCCCGCCAATGAATGGCAGTCGAATCCGATCAAACAGACCGCTTTCGGCCTTGGGCTTTTGGGCAATGGTTCTTTTTTGTGTCAACAAGTGGTTTTTCTTCTTCTCTTTCTTGCCAGGTTCTTCCATTTGAACCCCTGGTGTTGTCGTGGGGTCTGGATCGTTGAGGTTGACAGAAAAGCTGAAGTCTTTGTTGATAAAGACGTACAAAATGAAGCTGATGAGGAAGACCTTGAACCAATTTCTTTTCACATACTCCAATGCTTTTTGGAGTGAAGCCCAATTTTTCATTATATCTTGTTTTACATTTTCCAACGAAGTACCTGTCAAAATTAAAACAAAAAGTTTTTAAAAACAAACAATTGTGTGTTTAAATAAAAACATTCTGTTTTAAAGTTGTTTGATTTTCAGTAGCTCACTGTGAGACAGCGCTTTACAAATGTTGCTGAGCAATCATAAGATGAAAAGAGATGTGACGGCAGGGAAACTTCTTAGTTGCTGCGATAGAAATTGGCCTTTTCCGCATTGCCGAGCGACTGGTAAATCTGGGCCAGTTGTTGTCTGATGCGGGGGTCATTTGGCGTGAGTTGTAGGCCATATTTTTCCAGGTACTTCAACGCATTGGGGGTAAAAGTACTGCCACTGGCTGCAAAACGGCTTCCGACTTCATAGCACCAGGTGGTCAGCTTATCGGGCGATTCGTTTTGATTGATGAGGTATTCTAGATAGGTGTCGATGTAGTCGATGTTGGGTTTGGTGAGAATGAGTTGTTTGAATTGGGCCAACAATTTGTCTATGTCGCGGTCCTTTTTGTATTGTTCGGCTGCTACACCACTGTACATTTTGATGGCTGAGCCATAGCGCGGGTTGATCTGCATGGCTTTTTGAACGTATTGGTCTACTTGATCCAAGAGCTCGTATTTGCGTTTTCCATCCACTTTTTCTGCCAAGTATTCCTTGAAGAGTGCCGTTCCCATGAATAGATTGGCTCGGGCGCTGTTTTTGGAGACTTTGATGGCTGCAGAGTTGAGACTGAGAGCATTTTTCCAAGCGGGAACCCTGCTGATGGTTTTTCCACCATATGCCAACAAAAGGATGGCAAATAGTCCGATGCTGAGAAAGTTGTACGTTTCGCCTTCCTTCTGCGTCCACTTGGGCAATTGTCGACCGATCCACCAACCCGCAATCAGGCAGAATCCCAGGGATGGCATGTAGATGAAGCGTTCGTTCATGAATGTCCCCACTGAAAAGGGGATGTTGGATACGATGGAGAGGGTGAGGAAGTAGAATAGGATGCCAAAACCCAGGATGGATTTTTTTCGAATTTCCCACAAGCCCCAAGTTCCTATTCCCACATTGGCGATGAGCGACAAGATGGATTTCCACTCTCCCCAGTTCATGATGGGAATGTGGTAGGGATAATAGTCATGGGTGAGAGGGTGGGGGACAAAAAGCAGCTTGAGGTAAAGGCCAAGGGTATAGAAAACAGTTGCGAGCCTTTCGCCAGTCGACATGCCAGCGAAGGGATTGTTCATGATGTCAGTTACCTCTGTACCACTGCTGAGCAAGTATCCGATGACATTGCTCCGCAAATTCAAGTACAACAGGCTGCATACCAGTAGCGTACCAGTCACCCAGGCCAGTCGACTCCAATCGGTGCGGCTGAAGCAATACAAAGCCAATGGGATGACGGCGGCGAAGGTCAGGGCAGATTCTTTGGCCAGAATGCCCAGAAAGTATGTCACTCCTACCAGGACCAGCCATAACGAATTGCCTGACTGTCGGTATTTGAAGGCATAATAAAGAGCCAACAAGGATCCCAGTAGGCACATGATTTCGTCTCGACCTTTGACATTGGCCACGACTTCGCTGTGGATGGGATGGCAGAGGAAGAGAGCTGCTCCAACGAAGGGGAGTCCGATCCACCAAGTGGTTTTGGGCTGTCCGCTCGGTCGGATGATGTGAAAAAGGCGGAAGATGAGTAGTCCTGTGAGAGCGTAGAGCAAGATGTTGATGAAATGGCTGGCAGTGGGGTTCAGGCCCCAAAAGGCAAATTCCATGGCAAAGGTGACCAGGGACAGGGGTCTGTATCGACCTCCTTCCACCAAGTCGCGTTGCTCGCCGAAGTATCCGGAAAAGCTTTCGGTTGTCAAAATGTCCCAAATGCCTCCCAGGCCTTTTTTGACGTGGTTGTTTTCTGTGAAGACGATCTTGTCATCCAACACATAATCAAAACCGAGGGAGGCAGCGTAGAGACCGAAGGCCAGCAGGACGAGCAGGAGGGCAGGCAGCCAATTCTTGGGCCAAAAACCTGCTTCGAAGGACAGGCCGGAGGGCTGTTGATCTTGGGAAGGCTTTGGTGCTTGTGGAGGGGTAGAGCCTTTGGGTTTGCTTTGTTTTGTTTTCTTCTTGGCAGCCATTGGTGAATGTCTCTGTGGATTTCTCTCATTATACCCCTTTTGCCTCTGTTAGGTTTCACAGTGAGCCGGAATCTAGTGCGGTGGCTCAATGGTTTGGGCAGATGGGGGCATTGGTGAATGCTTTTGGGTTGCTGTGGGGAGCTGTCAGCGCGATGATTGTCTGTCATGGTCTCTCCACGGAATGCAACTTGCCTGTCTGCAAAATAGGGATTTCGCCGATGCCAAAAAAGAAAATGTTGCCATTGAGGATGCGGATGGATGTGTGTTTTTCGGGAAAAGAGGTGGGGGGCTGCAGTGTGAGTTGTCGGAATGGTGGTGCAAGGAGGTATTTTTGGTCCGTCGATTCGTTGACAGTTTGTCCAAGGACTCGTAAAACGTTTGTTTTTGGGGCGGAAAAGCTTTAAGATTAGAACTTTTTTTACTAACTAGAGAACACATTCGTCTCACATAAAAACAGGATGTCATCCACCCGTCCATCTTCCTTGGTGTTTGCTGTGCCTGCCTTGGCTGGTTTGGCAGATTGTAAATTTGTTGAAAGAACCCAAAAATTTTATTCACCCAAAAAACAATGGCAACATGAATGTTGACGCTCCTGTCCGCATCGACTACACCAAGAACGGACAAAAGATAAGCAAACAATACGATCTGATGGTCGTGGCATGCGATCCCCGAAACCTCAATGGGATTTGCGATTATGACGAGACGGAAAAAGGGCTTTTTGAAAAGCTCATCAATTTTACCTTCCACACGAGCTTGCTCAAGGTCAAGCGTACCAAAGAACTCCAACACGGTGTCATCTTTGCACCGGACCCTTTGGAAACGATGGAAGGGAAGGTGTATGGTTTCAGAAATGAGTCGGCAAAGACGTTTCAGCTGAGCAATGCCAACATGATGGATGAAAATCTGGTGACAGTCTACCAACTGCTGGGGCCAGAGTCAGACCCGTTGAGCCCAAAGGAATTTGAGGCGATTCTTCGCAAGGAATTGGCAGAGCTGTATTGGTGGCCATTTGGCGACGATTACGAGATTCTCCAAAGCCTTACCACGCCCTACTTTGATCACTTTCTTCAAAAAGACCTGGCTTACCTTGCTCCCTGGACTTGGCTGGACATCCAGGGCAAGAACAGGACCTTTTACGTACACGCTTCCACTTGTTTTGAATCTGCATTGGACTGTTGGGGCTATGAAAATATGATCCTCGACCCCAGCTCTCCTTCTGGTCAGCGCCTTCCGGCAGACAAGTCAGCGGCCATTGCAATCATTGGCGCTGGTGTCAGTGGTCTGCTGATGGCGGTCAAACTCAAGGACCTTGGCTACAACAACATCGAGATTTTGGAAAAGACAGATCGCTACGGAGGCAAGACACATACGGTTGAAGAAAACGGTCCTTTTCCCCCGGGAATTGTTGCGCCTACCTACTGTGAATTGGGGACCTGTTATCTGTCGCCTTCCTATGATGCGATGGTCAAAGACTTGGCAGAGTATACAGTGGGCAATGAGCAGATTGATTTTGGCAATTACATCAAGCGTGGCATTGCCATTCCGAAAAACGTCCAGGATTATTTTCATCTTCCTCCAGAAGTGATGGACAGTGATGAGTATACGCTTAGAGTGGCGGAGCTGCAGTTGGGGTTGCACCACAATGCGTTGGACGACATTGAGGCGCAGATTGCCCTGTTGGAAGAGCTGGTCAAGTATCTGTTCATCCACGAAAAGATTTTTGGAAATGCCTTCCCAATGCCTGGTAAACCCGTCGATGAATTTTTGCACCTGCCCTATGCGGCGAAATTCTCCAAGTTTCTGAATCACTATGGACTCAATGGACTGATTGGTTTGTTGCAATACGGTTATGAAGTACAGGGATATGGTGTATTGGACAAGATTCCGGCTTATTATGGTTTGGTGTGGATCAATCCACCGATCATAGAGGCGATACTCGAAAATTCGCTGATCAGTGCGATTGATGCGTTGGGTGGAGCCGTTGTGAAGCTTCTTGGACTTATCGAGAAGTTCATTCCTGATCCGGCGGTGAAAAACTACCTACAAAAATTGATCGAGCGGATTGAAGCTGGCGAGAAAAAGCAGATACCGATTGTCACTTCTTGGTCGGAAGGCTGGGGAGACATGTGGGATCAGATTGTACAGAAGCAAGAGCTGTCAGAAGTGATGGAGTTGGAAGTTTCCATTGATTCCATTCGGCGGTTGGGCTGATTTGAATGTTTGAGAAAAGCTGTTGAGAGCTGCCATCTTTGCATGTGTTTCGCACTGGTGTTTTTGGGGTGCGTTATTTGTGGGGTGGCAGCTCTTTTTTTGTGGTTTTTTTGGATTTTTGATAGGGGGAATGGTGTCGTTTGGGGCATTGATGAGTTTGAGATGGGGTATGGAGTGGGGGAGGATGGTGTCGTTTTGGTCATTGGTGAATTTGATTGGGGGCATGGTTTGGGGCTCTGGGTGGGGCCCACCCTTAAGGCAGACCCCGAAAGCCGCCTCCTTTTTGGAACTGCACTCAGGCACAGCTCCGCCAACCCAAACCT
>JBCBOS010000043.1:0-37398 GCA_039821145.1 Bacteroidota bacterium
ATCAAGGAATCGAATTTTGATGTCATTGAGATAAGAGAATCAAAACCGGAAGAATCCAATTTTAAAAGTAAAGAAGAATACCAAAGGAGATTGAGAATACCATTGTTTATGATGTTTAAATTGAGAAAGAAAAAAGCCAGCAGCGAACAAAGCATGTGAAGATCATGTCTGGTAAAAACTGGTCACGCCGCATGTATAGGCCGCTGGCTACAGGCAAGGAAATAAATAAAAATAAAAACAATTAATATGTCTGGAGGAGACTGGAAAGCAATGTTTAAGGGAATTCAAGTGAATGACTTGGAATTGGTGAAATTCTATCTGAGGACAGGTGTAGATCCAAATTATCAGCATCCAGAATTCATGGCGTTGCCATTGGCTGAAAGCATTCGATACAACCACATTGAAATAGTAGAGATACTATTGTCACACGGAGCCAAGCCACAAATTATAGAGATGGAGACTGGTAAGACATGCATAGAACTGGCCGAAGTGATGAAAAATGAGAAGGCTCTCACTCTGTTAAAGGGCCATGCTCAAGGATAGAAATGCATTTGCACAAAAGTTTCAAATATGAAAAAGGGAAAAGTACTGGCCTTGAGTAAGAGCAAGACACATACATTGAATAAGTACAATTGTCGTGACATAACTCTTCTAAAGGGCCTTGGAGTGAAAGGGGATGCCCACATGGGTAAAAAGGTCAAGCATAGATCAAGAGTTGCCAAAGATCCAGATCAGCCAAATCTGAGACAGGTTCATTTGATTCATGCCGAATTACTGGAGGAGTTGAGAGAGAAAAATTTTCTCATAGAGCCAGGCGAAATGGGCGAAAACATAACCACCATTGGGGTAGACCTATTGGAACTACCCCGGCATACCATTTTGAAAATTGGAAAAGAGGCAAAAATTGAAATCACAGGCTTGAGAAATCCATGTCATCAACTCAATTCCATACAAAACGGCTTACTGAAGGCAGTAGTAGCAAAAGATCAGGATGGAAATTTAATTCGAAAAGCTGGAATTATGGGAATTGTACTAGAAGGTGGTGAAATACGTGTAGGAGATGAAATAGAGGTTTACTTTCCTGAAAAGCCTTATCTTAAGTTGGATAGAGTATAAAGAATAAATTCCATAGCCAATAGAGCACAACTACCCGTACCAAATGGGTAGAGAGTGTCCCAAAAATCAAAATGATGAAAAACAAGATCAGTGTATTGACTGGTGTTTTATTTCTGTTGTCGTGGCTCACTGCCTCATCCCAAATACACATCACAATAGAACGGATTTCGGATACGGAAGTGGTATTGACAGGTACGGGCACTCTCACGCCAGGTGTTCCCATCCAAAGACCATATTTGGTTGGGCTGGTTGGAGTGTTGGATTTCTCAGCCGGAGGAAATGTGATTTTTTCCAATAACACCTTAGACATTGGTGGGGTACCCATTGTGACACAGCTCGCGCTTGTGGACGGCTCCATCGTATTGAGTTCTGGCAATACCTCATTTCCTTTGAACGGTCAATTGTCTGGCTCCATTCACATCACTGCCATTTCAGGTGGGATTTTTTCTCCCGTTGGAACAATCGACGATGTTTTTTGGGGACGCCACAATGACTTTGGTTGGGACATTGATGTTGGAGATTACATCATTGTTCCCTCTTGCCCTTCTTGCCCGCCAGTATGTGATACCGATTTGGATGGAGTCGTTGATTTGGCAGACAATTGCATTCTCGTACCAAATCCCAATCAAGAGGATGCGAATCAAGATGGTTTTGGCGATGCCTGCCAGGCAAATTCAGATCAACTGAACATGGTCATAGAACGAATTTCAGATACGGAAGTGGTACTGACAGGCACAGGTCATCTTACCTCAGGTACTCCCATCCAAAGGCTGTATGCGATTGGACTGCTGGGACTGTTAGATTTCTCAGCCGGAGGCAACGCGGTTTTTTCCAATAATACCTTAGAAATTGGTGGGGTACCCATTGTGTCGCAGCTCGCACTCACGGACGGCTCCATCATATTGACTTCTGCCAATACCTCATTTCCCCTAAACGGTGAATTGTCTGGCTCCATTCACATCACTGCCATTTCAGGTGGCATTTTTTCTCCGGCTGGAACAATCGACGATGTTTTTTGGGGATACCACAATGATTTGGGCTGGGAAATTGATGTTGGGGATTACATCATCGTCGCAGATTGTTCTTCCTCCCCCCTTTTTCAATCCACTCCCGATCAAGAAGATGTAGATATTACACATGATTCTGCTTTGCAACTTTCCAAGCATGCCCAAGCCCAAAATACAATTGTTGCCATCAGCCCAAATCCTTTTGATCAGTCGACAAGCATTGATTTTGAATTGGGAGAAGGGGATCGAATCAGTATAATCGTCTATGATTTGTTGGGAAATGAAATCAAAACATTGGCTTCCGGGCTGACGGGTCAAGGTGAGCACAGGATTACATGGAATGCAACGGATGAGTCTGGACAACAAGTTCCAGCGGGTCTGTATTGTGTTCGCATTCAATGGAACCAAAAAGTGGAAACAAGAGTCATTTCTCGGTTTCATCATTAGAGAAATGTAAACTTGTACGTTATAAAGCTGGCTGTGCCATTCGGCCAAGACGATTGGCAACAACAAAAATACAAATGAAAGCAGTTGATGACAATTGTGTTGGGTACTCTTGCGGATGCTTTTTATGGAAAATATGGAGCTTCTGTTGTAAAACAAGTGTCAAACGCAAAGCAACCATATCACTTGTTGTATTCGGTTTTTGTTTCTTCAATTTGAATGCTCAAAAAGAGAGTACTGTCAAACTGAAAATGGAAACGGGCATTCTCTGGGATTGGGTCGACGGGAGAACATACCTCAGCGGGTCTTTTCTTTACATCGAGCCCAAACTGAAAACTTCAAAGAATGCATTCATTGGATTGAGAATCGGGGCTGCACACAATACGCAAAGAGTCCAAACGACAGATGCTACTCAATTTTCCATAGACAATTACAATGATAGGGGAAATGGCACCTTTTCTTTTATCCCCACATTTGATCGTTGCTTTGGCAATAATAATAAGTATCAGCCCTATATTGGTGTAGGCCTGGGCTACTATTTTTTGACCACTTCAAAGGATGTTTTCATCAACAATGACCCGACCAATGAGGCATTCAAAGCAAAAGTGAACAACCAAATTGGGTTTTTGCTGAGAAGTGGGTTTACCTTGTACAATCTCAAAGTCGGAAGGGTTGATTTGAGCAATGTTGTCGTTGGAGTAGAATTCAATTACATTCCAGTGGCCGATGTTGAGATAAGCAGTGGGGAAAGAGTTGGAACAATCAATGCCAGCAATGTTGCCTTGTCCATTGGATATGTATTTGGAAACAAGAAAAATTGATTGTTTTGAACCAATGGTCGGAAAAAGAAACAGGGAATCACAAGTGTAGGCATGCTGAATGGCAGCACGTTTGAATGCTAAGAAGATGGAAAATAAATATCGGATGAGTCTGGGAAATGAGTTCCAGTGGGTCTATATTGTGATTGCAATCAATTGAATCAAAAAGTAGAAACAAGGGACATTTCCCGGTTTCACCAATGGAAAAATAAAATGGACTCTGCTGAATTGCTACTGACAGAAATTGTGAATTCGGACATTTGCCAGGGATGTGATCCACCCAATTCAAAGCCTCTTGTGAGTTTTTCGTCGAAATCCAAAATTTTGATCGTGGGGCAAGCGCCGGGCATCAAAGCAATCACCTCGGGAATGCCCTGGGATGATGCCAGCGGGAAAAGATTGAGAGAATGGATGGGCATTTCGACAGAGGATTTTTATGACAAGGACAAAGTTGCCATCGTTCCCATGGACTTTTGTTTTCCTGGAAAGGGAAAATCAGGAGACCTTCCCCCTCGGCCCATGGTCGCACAAAAATGGATGGCCAAAATATGCAAGGAATTGACTCAAGTGAAAATGACGATTTTAATCGGTCAATACGCTCAGAAACATTTCCTCGGGGAGAGCAGGAAAAAGAACTTGACAGCAACGGTGAAAAGTTGGAAGGACTACTATCCAACCTATTTTGTCTTGCCACATCCCTCGCCCAGAAACAACATCTGGCTTAGGAAAAATGATTGGTTTGAAATGGAACTGCTTCCTGTATTAAAGAATGATGTGGAAAAACTTGCCAACAGCATCTGAATTCTGTGACTCTTGCCAAGCGTTGGCATCCAAAAAAAATAAAGAAATGAAAAAAGAGATGCTCGGATTGTTCATGCTGATGATGGCAATGACTGCCAATGGTCAGATGAATTTTCAAGATTCAAGTGCCCAAGTGATTTCGTACTGGGATTTGGGAGAGAAATACGAGTATTCAGTGACCCTCCAAAAGCTCAAGTACACAGAAAAGGATACTTCTTCAAATGAAACGATCACATATGATGTGGAGGTTTCTGTCATCGACTCGACGGAAAACTCGTATACTGTCAGATGGCATTACAAAAACTTTACATCAGACTCAAAAAATCCAATCGTCCAAAAACTGACTGCCATTTCAGAAGACATTGCCGTTGACATCAAACTGGATGAATTGGGCGCCATTCAATCCGTTGCCAATTGGGAAGAAGTCAGAGACTACATGGCGGAGTCGATTGATTCCGTAAGAAGTGAATTTGGTCAGTTGCCTGCATTGGAGAAAGCATTTGCCCAAATGAAAAACACCTACTCCACAAAGGCATCGATAGAGGCGGGTGCAATTCGGGATGTCCTGCAGTTTCACAATTTTCATGGAGGCAGGTACATCTTGAATGAAGAAGCAACCGGGACTGTTAAAACGCCGAACTTATACGATCCCGAAAAGCCATTCGATACGAATGTCTCTGTGATGCTTGAGGAGTTGGATCAAGAAAACAACCAGTTCATCATCCGCTCCATTCAAGAAGTGGACGCTGAACAATTGACGGAAACCACATACAACTACTTGAAAAAGATGACGGAAGATGCCGGACAAGAAATCATCAAAAGAGAAGATTTCATCGGCTTGAAAAATTTGGTGGAAACCGTATCCAGAATTCACAATACTGGTTGGGTGATTGAAAGCGTGATGTGGAAAGAGGTCGCTGCCGAGGGAATTACCAATATGGAAATCCGAACCATCCAAATGAAGTGAATGCAGGTGGCAACAAATTGTACTTACGCGAGATCGTTGGCAGTAAGTGAGAATTGAACGATAAAAACATTGAATGATGAGTGACAACAAATCTGTAACATTTGAAGATTTATTGGAAACAACAGAAAAGGAACTTCAGCCAATTGCCATCCGCTTGCGGGAGATCATACTGGCGCTTGACCCAAATGCCTGTGAAGTGGTGAGATTGGGGGACAAAGCGGCGACATTTGGTGTTGGGCCCAAAAAAATGAGTGAGGGATATGCGTATGTTCTCCCATATAAAAAATGGGTGAATTTGGGTTTTTACAAAGGTGCCTTTTTAACCGACGAAAGTGGACTGTTGGAAGGAACTGGCAAAAAAATGAGACATGTCAAAATACGTTCCATGGAAGATGCAAATCGACCCGAAATCAAAGCGCTTTTGACCCTTGCATTGGAAGAGAGAAAATCAGCGTTGGGCATAGACTAACAAACGACTGCTGGCACTCGGCAGGAGGCTGAGAGATGCAGTTGCCTTGAAAAATCGCAAGATGAAACGGCAGGTAAGAAACAGCAGACCTTAAAATTACTCAAAAAATGAAAGCATTGGAATCCATCTGGCAAAAGCCTGTCTACCTTCCCTATCTACAACCTGCGTTGACGGACGATGCCATCGAAGACGCGGAACGAAAAATTGGGTGCGAATTGCCCAAGGCCTTGATCGAATTGTTGAAAGAACAAAATGGTGGGTACATCAGGAAGACTTTGGAGGAGTCATTGAACAGACAGATCTATGGCATTGGCCCGCATTTCCCTTCATTGACAGATTTTGATTGGACCGATGACAAGGAATGGGTGAGCTTTGAACTGGACGGATTGGTTCCGTTTGATGGGGATGGGCATTGGTTCATTTGTTTGGATTACAGAAGTGATGCATCTTGCCCTGCTGTGACATATGTCGATGTCGAATGCGATGAACAGAGAAAGATAGCAGATTCCTTTTCTGATTATTTGTCTAAATTGGTTCTTGATCTCGATGGCAAGTTCACAATTCAGACTGACAAGAGCATTGAGGACGTTGCCAAGGAAATCGAAGGGGTGCTGCCCATAAAATTTGAGGAGCCTGACAACCATGCTCACGGATACGACCAGTACAGAGGCCGACTGAATGCTGCTTGGGTGTGGTTGAGCCCCAATCTTGTCCCCAACGGATTCGTTCGGGAAGGGGCAGATCGATACGAAGAATTGGTGAAGCTGTCGGAAGGGGAGGCCAGGAGGTTTCCCGAATTGCCCGAAACAAGTTTGTTGATGAGCTTTTCCAAGGAAGATGTACAGCATGCAGCTGTGGAGGCACTGAGGAAGCATCAAATTGACATTAGGCCCTTGCAAGAGGTCATCTTGTGAGCAGTAAAAGAAATATGAAAAGAGCATATTGGAAAACCTCAATGTAACAAAGAGCGCTCTCGAAAGGGACTTATCGTGAATACGTAAACGAACAATGTTATGAAGAAAAAAAGCATGTTGCTACTCTTGACCGCCATACTACTCATTGGTGGCATCGAAAAGGCGGTTGGGCAAACCAAAGGGTACAACAAAGCACTTACTCAAGATCAAATCCAAGAGGATGTTGGCATTTTGGTGAAAACCTTGCAGTCGAATCACCCTGGCTTGTATGACTATCAAACGGAGGATGATTTTGCGCAGGTCGTCAAAACGCTGGAGGCCGAAGCCAAGATGGCAGAAACCATTCTTGATGAATACAAAGTCGTCAGTCGGTTGGTGTCCTCGGTAAGTGATGCCCATACCTATGCCATGAATCCATGCTATTCAGATATTTTGCGAAACGAACTGCTTTTTCCCATCATCCCCACCATCAACAACAACCAGATGGAGATCGATGGAAAAAGGGTGCAATCGATCAATGGCCATACAGAAGAGGACATCCTGCAACACCTGCAATCGTTTGGCAATAGCGACGGCAATGCCATTCCCTACAAGAACGCATTCATCGAGATGGAGTTTCCGATCAAGTATTTTACCTTTTTGGATGCATCGGCAAGCTTTGAAATCGTTTTTGAAGACGGAGAGACAAAAAGGCTAGAGGGGAAATCCTACTTTGCAGAAGGCCTGAGAAAGAAATCGGAAAAGTCATTCAAGATCGAAAAGAATACTGCTACCTTAAAGATCCCGTCTTGGGAAGATGCGACCGCTTCGTCTTTCAACAACGATCTCAGCGAGATGGCTGAGAAGTCGGAATTGGGGGCGTTCATATCAGAGTCATTGGCCAAAGCAATCGAAGCGAAGGTTGGTCATTTGGTGGTTGACTTGAGAGGGAATACAGGAGGGAAAAGTGGTCCTGCTGCCATTTTGCTGAGTCACTTAATCAATCGTCTGTTCAAGTACTACAAGGAAATCAAGGTTGTGTCAGACAAATTTCCAACCAAAGAGTATGTCACAAACAAAGATGTTGTGGCAATGTACGAATCCGAGCAGGCAAAGAGTTTGATCGAGGAGATTGATGGGGCTTTTTATTTCAAAGACTTTGTCTTGCCAGAGATCGCCCCAAACCCCAAGCAGTTTTTGGGAACAGTTGATCTACTCGTTGACAAGTACTCTCTTTCTGTCAGCACCGATGTGGTCGCAATTTTGCAAAAAAACAGAGAGGTGAACATCAAAGGAGAGGAGATGGGAGGAAGTTTGGAGCATTACTGTGCAGGGACTTACATCTATTTGCAACTTCCCAATTCGGGGATCGAAATCAGCGTGCCATTGCAGCGATTGAAATACTAAAATACATCGATGAGCAAGGCATCTGTCCGTCGTCGCCAAAGAAAATGGAATGAGTAGAATACAAGAAATAGTTGAACAATGCCTGGTGGAAATGTCCCAGGTCGAAATTCACATGATGTTCCCTGGGGACATCCCGGAGGAAATGCTCGATCCCAGCATTGAACCATCCAATGATTCGAGGGGGTGGAAACCCATCAAAAGCATCCTTACCGACGATGACCTGGACAAACTGGAAGGCAAAATCGGGCATCCACTTCCTCACTCGTACAGAGAATTTTTGCAGTACAAACATTTTTATTCATTGATCATATCCGATCGTGCGGTGAACTTTCCGGATCACCTGCCAGACAAGGAGGTGAATTTTCTCTTGGGCCATGTATTCAACTACATGATCCCTGAAAAAATCATTGGGAAGGGATACATTTACTTTGCTGATTTTGAAGACTACGGCTTGCTGTGCTTCGACACAAATGAAAAAAGGGAGAACAATGAGTATCCCATCGTATACATCGATCATGAAGATTTGGAAGACATCCATCTGTATGCCAACAATTTTTTGGAATTGTTGGAAGCGGATGCGGATCGAGGGGATGGATTCGTTGAATACCTGAACAGCTTGTCTGCCTAAAAGGACGAAAGAGACAAGTATTCATGGCAAAACATTCAAGACAGATGGATCTTTCTTATGTGTATTCAGTGGTGCTCGCTTTGTGTCTTCCCATAAGTGCCATCGGACAAAACAATTACGGTCTGTATCATCAGTTGTGCAACAAAGCGGATAGCCTTGTCTATGAAAAACAGTACAAAGCTGCTCTGGAAACTTTCGAGCAGGCATTCAATCGCGTTGACTATGTCCATTCCAATAAATACAAGGATGCCTACGATTTGTCCATTCAAATGGGGGACTACGAGAAAGCCTTTGGATTTGGCAAGATGGTGTTGATCCATTCGGGACAACCCAAATACCTGAAAACCAAATCGAGAAAATTCAAGAAATCGACCTTTTTCTCCCTTCTCCAAGACAGTACCAGCCTCTTCCTGGAACAGTATCAAAAACGCATCAACGAGGAGTATAGTCAACTCATTGACAGTCTCTATTTCATTGATCAGCGCATCGTTCGAAAGAACAAAAGTGTCAAAGGAGATTGGCAAATTGATGAAGCGACATTGTCCATGACGCCAAGTGAGTTGGATTCCAGCAATTGGGTATCCCTCCATCAGGCCATCCAACAGTTTGGCTTTCCATCGGAAGAAAGGGTCGGCCGGGAGGCGCATGAAAATGCTTACATCATTCTACTCCACAACATTCGAATGAAGAAAAATGAGGCCCATCACCAAGAGTTCATCGATTACATGAAGTCTGGGGAGTATTTGCCGTATTACTTTTATTTTTGGTATGAGCAATATTGTACGGAAGTCAAAGGGCAAACGTTTTTTTCGCTATGGGATGGAGATACGAGTGAGGAGAATTTGAAAAGAATTGACCTCAATAGAAGGAAATTCTACTTGAAAGGGGTGAGTTCTTGGAAAGTGAGAAAGGGGAGAAGGAGGTACAGGCCCAAAGAAAAATGGTAAGCGACCCACGAAAATAGCGGGCTGCCCAAGATCCTTGTCCGAGATTGCCGTGGGAACAAAGATGCAACTGTTGTACAATGAATGACAAGCTAATTCTAATCACCGGAGGATCGAGTGGCATCGGCAAGGCTGCCGCCATCCAACTTCACAGACAAGGAGCAACAATCATTCTGCAAGCGCGGAATCTTGAAAAACTTGCAAAGGCTGCCCTTGAGATTGCCCCTTCTGGCGAGAGGGTCAGTTACTATTCGACGGATCTAACGGATCAAGATGCGGTAGAATCATCTGCTCAAGAGATTGTTGAAAAGGAAGGACTTCCAGATGTTGTCATCAACAGTGCGGGAGCTGGTGAGTGGCTGTCGTTCAAAGAAGCGGACCTGTCTCACTTTGCAGACACCATGGGCTCCCCATATCTAGCGACTGCGCTCACCTGTAAAGTGTTTTTTGACAAAATGCAAGAACGCGGCTCGGGACATTTCATCATTGTCAACTCGGCAGCTGCTTATTTTTCCTTTCCTGGAGCAACGGGATACACCCCCGCAAGGTGGGCCATGCTGGGCTTCTCAAAATCATTGCAGGCCGATCTGTTCGATACCAAGTTTAGAGTTTCCATGGTCGCCTTGGGCAAAGTGGATTCTCCCTATTTTCAAAACAATCCGATCAGCGAAGAGCGCATTCCAAAAATTGCCAACTGGTTGGTTCCAACGATGTCCGAAAAGGCGGCCGGCGCTGTCATTGCCCAAAATGTACGGACCAAAAAGGCAGTGGTCATCAAACCATTTGTCATGGCTTTGTTTGTCTTTTTGAATAGATTGTTTCCTGGAATATTTCGGTGGCTCATGAGGATTACTGCCTACAACAACTGATGGGATTACCCGGCGAATAACCATTGTGTCCAATAAAAAAGAACGAGCATGAAATTACATCTAATCCTTATTTTCCTAATCAGCTACACTCTTTGTCTGTCCCAAAGCCAGATGGCGGAAACGATCTATTTCGAAGTGGACAGCTACGATGTAACAGCAACAGAGAGAAGTCACATCGATGACATCTTGGAGCAAATCAAAGAATACGATGTCAAAAAGATTCACCTGGTTGGACATACCGACAGCGATGGAAGCCTGGCGTACAACCGCAAGCTGTCGGAAAGAAGAGTCCAAGCCGTTCGGGAGGCATTTGTCACCAATGGATTTGACAGTACATTGATTGTCACAAAATATGAAGGAGAATTGGATCCAATATCGCAGAATGATTCTGACACTGGCAAACAGAAAAATCGAAGAGTCGAGGTCTTGATACAGTACGAGGCAACTACCAACGCCTTGGCCAATGACAAAGATGGACGCATTGACGAAGGTGCAGAGGCTCAAGTTTTCAAATTTTCTGCTTCCAAAGGAATTGAATTCACCGGTAAGCACGGAACAAAAATCCGGGTCAAACCGAACAGCTTGGTGGATTCGCAAGGAAGGGAAATCGATGGTGACTTGTTGATCACACTGAAGGAGTATTATCTGCGATGCGAAATGATGGTAGCGGGACTCCAAACGATGTCGAATCGAAATGTGTTGTTGGAAACAGCAGGGATGATCCATGTGGAAATCACCCTCGATGGCACCAAGGTAGAGCTGAAAAAGAGAGAAGTCATCGACATAGAAATGCCAAATGAAAAAAGGCTCCCACCGATGCATGTCTTTCTCAAGGAGGAAAATGAAACCACCTGGGGCCCAGACCCAACCAGAGATTGGGGCTTTTTTGATGAGGATGAAGTATTGAAAAAATTTGCGCTCGTAAGTCCCCGTTTGGGTTGGATCAATTGCGATAGATTTGTCAAGTACGACAACTTGGTTGACATGGAGGTGCTGCTAAGTGATGCCAAGGATACGAAGGTTTGCATGATTTTCAAATCCATCAATTCCATTTTGAATTCGACCAAAGAAAAGGGGAGGATCAAGTTTGAAAACATACCCGATGGAGAAGAGGTCTCCATCATCGCCTTCAAGCCCGTGGGAGAAGATTATAAATACGCCCAAAAAGATGTATCCATCAAAAAGGGGAAACGCTATTCCCTGAAGTTGAAAAAAGTTCGAGGAGAGCTGTTTGAGAAGTTGATCCGGCAGTTCAATTGAAAACGACTAGATGTTGCTACAGGAGTTGATGAGTTATTCACAGAATGAAAATGACCCATGAAGCAAAAAATCACATTGTTGATCGTAATAGTGTTGATCCTTGTGACGTATTCTTCAGAGGTCGCCTTCATGCCCAACTATAAGGAAAGGCCCGACAAGTGGTACTTGCTGATGCCAATGCTGTTGTTTTATTCTTTGTTCTCCCTGCAACTGCTGTGGAATGCGGTCCTGATGGTCAAGTACAAAAAAGTGAAATGGGATGATCTCGTTTTTACTCTGCTGTCGATTGTGTGTTTGACCAGTTTGAACAATCCAAAAGGGAATTGGCAAGAGGTGGGATACTTGGGCTTGGCCATTGTTTTCATTATCTTGCTGTCTTTTGTCATTGAGAAAAAACGACATTGAAATGAAAATAGCGTCAGCACAGATCAAGGCAAGCATTGGAGAAATGGATCGGAATGCAGAGAGGCACTACAGAATGATTGATCTGGCTTCTGAAAATGGCGTTGATCTGATCATCTTTCCCGAAATGTCCTTGACGGGATACTGCCGGGAAGAGGCCAAAGGACTTGCCATGACCCAATTTGATGAGCGTTTGGATGAGTTGAAGAAAAAAGCCAGGGAGGGAAACATCGCAATTGTCGTGGGAGCACCCATTGAGATGGCAAGCAAGCTCTACATCGGTTCTTTTATTTTGCTTCCCCACAGAGCAGTGAAAATTTATGTGAAACAATTTCTTCACGATGGAGAAGAACGTTTCTATGGGTCATCTTTTGAAAACAATCCAACCCTACAGCTAGGGGATGAAAAAATCTCATTTGCCATTTGTGCAGACATAGAGCATGACGTGCATCCACAAAAGGCAGGTGAAACAGGTAGTTCGATCTACTTGCCCAGCATCTTTTATTCGAGAAATGGGATTGATGGTGGAATAGAAAAACTCAGTGGGTATGCAGAAAAATATGGATTGAATATTTTGATGTCCAACTTTTGTGGAAAACTTTGGAATACGGAAGCCGGAGGGAAAAGCTGCTTCATCAACCGCAAGGGAGAAGTGCAAGAAAAATTGGTAATGGATGCAGAAGGTCTGCTCGTCATGGAAAAGAAAAACGACCAATGGATTGGCAGCTCCATAGAGGTCCTAAAATGAATCACGAGGACTGACCTGACTTTCCACCCCCCCCACAGTTTCCAATCAAGCGGACCCAGCGTTTGATGGCTGACAATACAAAGCAAACTTCCAGGGGGCAACAACTATTTCAGAGGTGTCGAGTTGTATAAATAAAACTCAGCATGAGAGCTTTGAAACATCAACTGTTGATTGTCCTACTACTCTTCCTTTCCTTTTCGTCTTGCAAGAAAGAAGCGACCGTCACGCCCGCCATCGACACTGCATTTTTGGACGACATCATCAGTGTGGATGTAGAAGAAAAGGTGATGTTGTACAACGGTGAGGGCATCGATGTGGCAGAAGAGTCTTTGTTTTTGGACAATGCGGAGATACTCTTCAATGCTGATGTGATCAGCCAGCTGGCAGTGGGCCGGGCCTACGAGTCGCGCTGGAAAGAGAATGACTACCGTTTTTACCGAACAGAATTGCCGATACTGAAAATCCAGACGAGAAGCAATTCGGAGATCGGTGAACGCTATGAATCTTCCCAGTTTGTGCTGATGGAAAGCGGAGAGATTGTACTCAAAGGCAATTTGGGGATCAGACTCAGAGGCAATACGTCCTTGGCGTTTCCCAAAAAATCTTACCGACTAGAACTGTGGGAGGATGCAGAAGGGGAGACAAGTCGCGATGCTTCTGTACTCAACATGCGGAAAGATGACGATTGGCTATTGGACGGCATGTGGAATGAACCTTTGTCGATCAGAGACAAAAGTGCCATGGAACTTTGGTTGAGTTTTGGCCAGGTACAAGATGTCGATGAAGAGGACATTGTACTGGGGGCCGCCAGGGAATATTGTGAATTGTTCATCAATGGATCGTACAAGGGACTGTATTACATCGGAGAGCGATTGGACCGCAAGCAGTTGAAACTGGAAAAATTCTCTGATCAATCCGATGGGGGAGAATTGTACAAGGCAAAAGGATGGGGGGAAGCAGTCATCGCCTTTTCGCTGCCCGATTATGACAACAACAGCTTGGAGTGGGGGGGCTACGAAGTGAAATATCCGCAAGAAGTGGGCGCATATGATTGGCAAAAGTTGAAGGATTTCATCGCTTATTTCAAAGGTCAAATTCCCAATGATTTCGACGAGCTGTATCCGCAAAAACTAGATGTCGACAACATCATCGACTATTTCATCCTCGTCAATGTATTGGGTGCTTTTGACAATGTGGGCAACAATGTTTACATCGCTCGCAAGGATCAATCGAGTCCCTATTATTTTGTTTCTTGGGACTATGACGCCACATTGGGACTGGGGATCACTGGCGATCTTTTTTCTTTGGAGAATGATTTCATTCAGCATGTTGTCACCAGGCAATTGTGGTTCAGTTCTGCTTTCAAAGACAAGTTGAAAATGCGATGGGAAAACTTGCGGAGCGACCAGCTTGCCGACGAAAAGATCAAATCCCATTACCGCAACAACCATTCGGTCTTGCTGCGGAATGGAGTATACGAAAGAGAAGAAACAATTGGGAGACTGGAGAAACCTTCTCCTGGTCTCGCCTCCATGGGATATTTGGAAGAAACCCTTGTCCAAAGACTGCAATTTCTAGACGAAGCCATTGGGAATTTGTAGTTTGCGCAAAAAAGAAAATCCAAAAAATGGTTGATGAATATTTGAAAAACATCAAGAGACAATTCAAGTTCTACAAAGAAGTGGCAGACAAAACCATTCAACAATTGTCTGAGCAAGACTTGTATTGGCGGTACAACGAGGGGAGCAACGACATTGCCTGCATCATGATTCACCTATCGGAAAACATGTTGTCGAGGTGGACAGATTTCTTCGACAGCGACGGAGAAAAATCCTGGAGGAATCGAGAAGGTGAATTCGCCAAGCAAAGCCTGAGTGCGGAACAATTGGTGGAACGATGGGAAGCTGGCTGGACCTGCCTTTTCAACGCCCTAGAATCAATGGATGAAAGCAACTTCAACAGACCCATTCTCATCAGGAATAAAAAGGTAAAACTGATTGAAAGCATCACGCGACAGATTGCACACTATCCTTATCACATCGGGCAAATCGCCTTCATTGGCAAGATGATTTTGAACGAAAAGTGGAAATCTCCCTCCATTCCCAAAGGAAAATCGGATGAATACATTCAAGCCGAATTCAAGAGAAATTCCAAATAAAACCAGCCAATCATCGCTTGGGAAGTTGTGTGTGATGGGCCGTTGAAGACTTCGGATCAATGATTGGTTTCTGGCAGCGGATGTTGGATGGGGACAGGAGCAAAATAACAGGTGAAATGCAATGATTATTGCCAAAAACGAGATACCTTAATCCTGTAAAATGATCAAATACCACTGTAAACGACCTCACAAAACCAATTCAAATGCACATTTCCCTTTTTTTTGACGAAAACAATGAGGAAGACAAGAAAATTTTGAAGATGGTGGATCAGTTTTCCGATGACGTCAGAAAGACTCCCTATACGCCCGTATTTACCAGAACCTTGAAAAGACTTCTGAAAGACGCCACCAATGAATTCCACGAAGGGAAGTTTTACCTCGAACGCTCCATTGAATTTCCTTCTCAGGTGCGCCTTGCTGGATTGAATTTGCTGGCCTATTATGCCGATCGACTGGAAAGAAAATACAAGGATGAAAATCTGAAGGTCATCCTAAAGCAGGATGATCAGATTGTGACCCTGAGGGTCATCTCTGAGAACGAGGAAATACTGGAGGACATTGAGCTGGATTTGGAAGCATACGGGGAGGTATTGTCCAACAAGCGAACGCCTCGCTCCTTCATCGGAAACAACGATGTGGAAATGATTCGGCTGAACAATTCTTTGCGAATGGCCGAAATCCAAATCGATACGGAAAAGTCAATCAACCAGTTGCAAAGAGGGCGAGTGGATGAACTGGAAAAGCAAAACAATCTGCTCAATGAATATCTGGGTACCTTGTTGCAACTCCAAAACAAATCCTTCGAGATCACAGAAAAAGTATCTGATACAAACCTGATTTTGAACAAAGCGTTTTTCGATAGTTTCAACAGGGTCAAGGGAGGGATCACCAACAGAGAGTCACTGGAGCTGTTGGAGCGAGTGGAAGAAAGCTACGTCAACGGAGACATCGTCAATGACAAGAAGAAGGTACAAAAATACCTGATCGAGTTGAAGGAAAAAGACAAGAGTGCCTTTGAAAAAATCAAAAAGCTTGGATATGATATTTCCAATTCAGCGGCAGGCAATTACTTGATGGAGTTGCTTGGGAATATTTTTTGACAAGCCAATCAACGGGTCGCCAATTCATTGATTCAGGATAAGTAAAAAATCATTTTATGCAATACTTTACAGCAATGGTGTGCTTTTGTTTTTTCTATTTGGTACCTGCCATGGCGCTTGGCAATGCCAAATTCAAAAGCACGAAAAAAGCGTTTGTTGAGATCACCTCAATGTCAAATCAGTCCGTAGAAGGCTGCATCTATTATTTCGACTACTGGAAGGATGTGGTCAACCACAGTGCCTTGCATCTGTTCTTCAAACAGAGCGAGAATGCGTCCCTTGTAATAGACGACATTCAATTGGACACTGATCTTTTCTCAAGCACACTCAGCGCGGACAGACGGAGCGCATGCATCATCCCTGATGGCAACAAAAGCGAGGAATCTTGCATCGATTTTCAAATCACTTTTGATCGAAAATTTTCCAGTGTGAAGGCCTATTCCTTTGAGATGGTTTACATTCCAACGGGAAAGTTTTTCTTGGGAGGTGCCAGGTCTTTCGAAGACAGAAATACCATCAATACCAGCGATGGCTCCCTGGGGGCTCCCTTGAATGCATTTTTCAAATCGGGACAAAAAGGAACATTCAATGGCGCATTCCTCGTAGATTCCGAAGATGAAATTCCCATTGGAGATTGCGATGGATGCCTTCGTTATTTGGATGCTCAAATCAGAGGCGTCAATACATTTTCAGGAGATGGAAAAGGTCTGCTGGCCAAAGAGTTCCCAAAAGGATACAATGCCTTTTATCAAATGCGATATGAACTGACGGAGCAAGAATATTGCGACTTTCTCAACTCCCTCAACCCACAGCAAGCAAGCCAACGGATCAAACCCGATGAAATTTTCCAAGGTGGCTCGCGTCAATCTTATGGCAACTTCATCGTGATGGAAAATGGAAAATACACCACTGCCAAACCTGACCAGCCCTGCAGCTTTCTGTCCTGGAATGATTGCTTGGCCTTCTCTGATTGGGCGGGCATGCGGATCATGACGGAGTTGGAATTCGAAAAATCCTGCAGAGGGTTTGACACTCCAAAATTCAGAGAATATGCATGGGGAAGCAGCGAAATTGACAATGGCTTTTTCTTGGACAAACGACTCTTCGACTGCGAGACGGGCAGTTCATGTGTCGATGGCAACGTCCACGTCAACCTGCTCGGCTTCAGTAACTTCAAAGATGTTTGTGGCAAAAATGGGAGCGATCCCACCTACATTGGCTGCAGAAATTTGTCAGAGAAGATGACCTATCGCGGCCCTCTGGCAACAGGCATTCATTCAAAAGGAAAGAACGATCTCAACAGGCAAAACAGTGGTGGCGGGTATTTTGGATCTCTGGACCTGAGCGGCAATCTCAGAGAACCGGTGATTCCTGTGGGAGACACTGGCAGCAGGACCTACATCGGCAGCACAGGAGATGGATGGATTGCAGAGGATGGAAAGGCAAACAACACAGATTGGTACTATGCTGATGAGGAAAGCTTGGTCTTTGGATACAGAGGCGGGTGTTGGGCCTTCCACGAAAACCACGCAAGAATCGCAGATCGATTCAACGTTTACAGAAAAGGAATCAATGTAAGGAAACCCTACTCTGGTTTCAGAGGCGTGAAGAATTGAAGCCTCAGAAAAAGCAAGCATCTACCAACAACACATCAAACCGGGCCGTGAAAAGATTCATCCTGCTATTGACCATCTTATTGCCATTGGGCTGCAGCAATCAAGAACCACCAAAGGCAGTTCAAGCAAAAGAGGTTTCACAGATCGAGGAGGACGATTCATCGCCCAAACTGACATTTACATCAGGCATCAGGTCCATGTTTGAAGACAGTAAAGGAAGCCATTGGTTTGGAAGTTTACAAGAAGGCGTCTGTGTATGGACGGGTACAGCGTTTTCCTACTTTACGACAGAAAATGGCTTGAGCCACAACCAAGTATTGTCCATCCAAGAAGACGACAATGGGCGAATTTGGTTCGGGACCCAAAAGGGAGTGAGCAGCTTTGACGGCCACAAAATGACCGATCACTCCCAAGACATCGTCATGGATGCCCAGGATGAGTGGCGGAAAACAGAAAAGGATTTGTGGTTCAATGCTGGAATCAAAGAAGGCATCTATCAATATGATGGACAAAGCATTCGCTACTTGGCCTTTCCCAACCCCAAAGTCATCAATCCACACAGCATCTATTCTGTGACAAGTCTTTCAAAAGGAAGCAATGGCATGCTTTGGATGGGGACCTACCCAGGAGTTTTTGGCTACGATGGCAAGGAGTTCACAATCATCAATGATGAGACGCTGGGATTGGACGTTTCTCGAGAGCCACTTCACATCAGAAGCCTCTTGGAAGACTCAAAAGGCAGACTTTGGATCGGGAACAACGGGATTGGGGTGTTGCTCAAAACAACTGATGCAATCGTCAATTTTTCCGAAAAGAACAAGCTGATCCATCCTGGCAGTTCCAGAAGGGGCGATCCCTCACCACCGGGCACGCTCGAACACGTATTCACCATTGCAGAAGATGCCCAAGGAAACATCTGGTTTGGAGACCGGGATGCCGGCATTTGGAAGTACGACGGCCAGGGCATGACCAATTACACAACAAAAGATGGACTGACAAATGATTTTGCCCTATCCATCTACGAAGACAGGAGTGGAACATTGTGGTTTGGAATGCGGGATGGAAGCGTGTATACTTTCAATGGGAAAACATTTGAAAAGCAATTTTGAGTATTGTCCCATTCATTGTCCTCAGAGCAAGCAACCACCAACTGCATTTCCTCACAAACCAGAAAGACACAACATGAAATACATTTTTGCAACCTTCCTCTTGAGCATCCTCTGTGCCATTGGCCTGCAGGCACAAGAAGAGTCATCTCCGCCCAAGTTTTATCTGGGGGCAGCATACGGCACGAGTTTTCCCATTGGAAACTTCAAAGATGCAGACATTGCCAATCCCGACGCTGGCTTTGCCAAAAACGGTCGGCGGATCGATGCCTATGGTGGATACTTCCTGGACGAATTTGAGAAGATGACCCTGACGGCTGTTTTCAGATACCAAACATTTGAAACGGGGGTAGAAGACATCGTTTCTTCTTTCAGAGAGGACAATCCCGGCATCGAGATCAGCGCAAGTACAGGAGACTGGCAGGTTTATTCACTCCTGTTGGGGGTGGCGTATAGAATGCCCATCGGGTCAAGGATTGCATTGTTTCCAAGAGTTGGTGTGGGGCCAATGTTGGCCACCAATCCCGGCATCATGGTGACTATTCCCATGGCCATCAATGGCAACAATTTTGAAAGAAGCTCAGAGAGAGGGCTTGGACTGGGCTACGAAATCGGACTGGGTTTAAAGAGGAACTTGGGCAAGCACTTTGCCTTGATGCCTACCTTTACTTTCAGCGGAGGCTTTGTCAGCATCAAAGATGTTGTCACGACAATCGACAATGTGGCCAGCACAAGCGATTCTCAACAGACCATTCAATCGTTCAATGTCGGCTTGTCGCTGGCATATCAGTTTTATTGATCAATGCCAAGCCAAATAAATTGAAACCAAGTAAATCTGACATATACCGTCTGACCGTCGATCACCTCACTGCTGGGATTGACGGCATCTCGTTCCGAAAATACCAAAAGAAGATATACGTATTTGAACTCGATGGAGAAGGCATTCCGCTGCAATCTTTGCTGGTTCGGGTATACTTGAATCAGAGGATGTTGACGGTGACTTTGAAATCTGTGTACGACAAGGCAATGTCGAATTTCAAAGCGCAGTTTCCCCCTGATGGGATTTTCAACAAGTACAGTTGGTTGTTCAATTCCAAACCGAGCAGTCCGTATTTTCCCCATTCCCTTCGCTACCAATTTGAGGACGAGATCGATTCATTTACAGCAGCATTGGAAGGGATTGTCAGAGACTATCACCAGACTGGAAAAAATTTTTATGTCACCACTCCAAAGATGAAGAAGGTCATTGATTCTGGACTGGAATACCTGGCCAAACAAAACGTTGACCCTACAGATCTCGCCGCTGCCCTCGACCAAGAGACCAAAGAGGGGAGGGTCTTCCAATGGATACAAAATGAAGTATTTTTGGGTTTGATGGAGGCAGTCAAAGCAAATTGGAATTTTGAGACTCGTTTGCCGGGTGACGGTGGAGACAATGCCAGGAAACTCTATTACTTTTCGTTCAACCTGTTGTACTACTACATCAATGAGAGACTGGACCGAGCAGTGCAAAACATCATGTACAGAACTTAACACAATTGCAATGACAATTGATTTGATCAAAGCCGTCCTGATCTTTCTCATCTCAGTCAATTTCTTTTCTTGCACCGGACAAGTGGGCCAAGAGAGTCAATCAGTCGACTCGGAAAAGACCACTTTGGGCAAAACAGTCCTTGAGCTTGACCAGCAGATTTGGAGCATCTTCCAGGATTCGAAGAGAAACCATTGGTTTGGAAGTCGGCAAAAAGGCTTGTATCGTTTTGATGGAAAAACGCTCACCCAATTCACTGTTGAGGATGGGCTGGCCGACAGTCGAGTGTCTGGGATACAAGAGTACGAGAATGGCCAGTTGTTGATCCAGACTGTCAAAGGCATCAGCAAGTTTGATGGCAACCGCTTTACCACCTTATCAGTCATGGAATCCAGTAAGAACGAATGGAAACTGGAGAAAAATGACTTGTGGTTTTCTTATGGGGAAGATCGCGTTTGCAGATATGACGGAGAACATCTCTATGCCCTGGACCTTCCCAAACAAGACATCGAAAAAGCATTTGGAATCAAGGGAGACAATCCATCCTACAGTCCTTATGCCGTGTCTGGCATTGGCAAAGACAAGAGTGGGAACATTTGGTTTGGGACGGGAATAGCGGGGGCATTCCGATTTGACGGACAGTCGTTTTTGTGGATCGGTGAAAAAGAGCTGTCGACCTTGGAAGATGGAAGGGAACCAGGCGTGCGTTCCATCGTCGAAGACCAAGACAGTAACATTTGGTTGAGTCACACGCTCTACAAATACGCCATCACTTCAGAGAGCACGTACGAGAAATTGCCGGGAATTGACCTGTCCAAACAAGCTGTATCCATAGAGCTCCCTTATTACCTATCAGCAGTGGTAGACGATGAAAACAAGCTGTGGATGGTCAGCTTTGATCAGGGCATCTGGCAATACGACGGAGAAACCCTCACACAATTTTTCCTGAAGAATGGCCCCAAAAATGTCTCTCTCCTGATGATTTTCAAAGATCGCGACGGAGTCCTGTGGATCGGTACACACAACGATGGGGTTTATCGGTACAATGGCGTGCGTTTTGACAAATTTGGACTGTAACAAATCGGGGGCTCAATCGTCTTGAGAGAAGAAAATTCTCCAATATGAATCTGAATGTACCCACTCTCTTTTCTTTCCTCATGGCAACCATTTTTTTCAGCAATTCAATGTATGGCCAAGCCAAAAGGGAGGATTTTCGCTTTGAATACGACGACATTGCATACAGTGGGTTTGTGGAGCGCCCCGAACAGACTCCCAAAGGCCTCATTGTTCTCATTCCTGGCCATGGTTCCACAGATTTTGTGTCGGGTGGAGAGTATGGTGAATTGATTGGCCTCCTGAGCAGGAATGGCTTTGCGGTGGGTGTCTGGGACAAAGCAGGCTGCGGGCAAAGCGAAGGGACCTACGACCACAACCAGTCCTTGGAAAGCAGTGCAGAAGAAGCCCTGGCAGCGATTGCAAAGCTCAGAGAAATGAACGTACCAGGCTCCCATCAAATTGGACTCTGGGGGATCAGCAGGGCTGGCTGGGTCTGTCCGCTGGTCATAGAAAAAGATCCGGCCATTGCCTTTTGGATCAGTGTGAGTGGGACCGATCAGTTTGAAAACTCGCGCTACATGCTGGAAGCCAATCTACGGGCAGAGAAGAGAAGTGAATCGGAGATTGATGTGTTGATGAAAGAATGGGACCACTACCAAAGAAATCTCGTCCGAGGTGGCATGGAACTAGAAGAATACCTCGACTCCATGCCCAACCTAATGAAAGACCCTTACTTCAATCCAAACAACTTTCAGTTCACCGAAGAAATCCTCCTGGCAATTCAAAACGAATACCAAAGCAACGAGCACCGCTACGACGATTCGACCAACCTGCGGATCATGCTTGACAACTTTGAAGATGTCTTGGGCAAGGCAAACATCCCGGTGCTGGCGATCTTTGGAGAAAAAGATTCACAGGTCGATTGGCGAAAAACGCAAGCCCTCTACCGACAGACCATCGGCGCCAATCCCAAGGCGGTATTGACGGTAAAGACCTTTCCCAACGGAAACCACAGCATTCAAAAATGCAAAAGTGGAGCAATGGATGAGGAGTTGGAAAAGTTCAATGGGGCAGTTTGCGATGGATATTACGAGGCGATGCTGACCTGGTTGCGCGAGCTGCCGTTGAACAAATGAATTGATTGCAAAACAGACCAATAGAATTGACCAAAATGAATAAAACATTGATGTGTACAGTGGCATGTTGGATGCTAGCAGTGGCCGTTTTTGGCCAGCACTCAAAAGAGGAGGCCCAAAAGCTGTTTCGGGAGTTGGAGCAAAAGGACAGCCTGATTTTTCGGCTCGGCTTCAACAAGTGCGATACCACCCAATTCAGGACATTGCTGAGCGATGACTTTGAGTTTTACCACGACCAAAGTGGGCTGCAGGAGTCAAAAGAGCAATTCATCCAAAATGCCCCCAATCTTTGCAAGATGAGCTACAAGCCCAGCAGGGAGTTGGTCGAGGGCAGCCTCCAGGTCTTTCCCCTGTTCTCAAATGGGACCTTGTACGGCGCCATCCAAATGGGAGTCCACGAATTTTACGGAGAGCAAAGCGGCAAGCCAAAGTACCTGACAAGCACCGCCAAATTCACACACCTTTGGATCATCGAAGACGGGAATTGGAAACTGAAAAGAATACTGAGCTACGACCACAAGTCTCCCAAAGAATGAAAACAGGAAGGTTGCCTTTGAAAACAACAAACCCCCATGACAAAACAATACATCTTATTCCTATGCTGCACAATCCTCTTGTGCCATTTCAGCTTCGGCCAGCAAGCGTACGAGCGCCTGTACCCCTTCAAAAAAGACGGCCTCTACGGATTCATCGACAGCAAAGGCAAAATCATTGTGGAGCCCCAATACCACCAGGTAGGCAGGTTCAGCGAAGGGCTGTGTGCCGTCGTGGAAAGAAAGAACAAGGAAAGCAAACTGGGCTACATCAACCACAAAGGCGAATTGGTGATCGGCCTGCAATACCAATACTACCTGAACGACGGAAGCGATTTCTCCGAGGGCAGGGCAGTGGTGCGCTTGAACGAACAGTCTGGCTACATCAACCGAGAGGGAGAAATGATCTTTCCTCCGACCCTATACAAAGGGCATCCATTCAAGGGAGAATATGCCGTGATCGAAGAAGAATACAGCGTCCGAAAAGTCATCAACAAAAAAGGAGAAATCCTATTTGAACCCAGAGAGGCATACAGAAAACAAATGACACAAGAGCCCAGAGGAAGACAAACGCTCTACTTGTCAGACCATGTATCAGACGATGCCATCACTTTTTCTTTGACCGATTACTCCACCAGCCCTTCCACCTCCCAAAGCGGCTATTTCGACATGGACGGAACCATCCATTTTCTGGACCAACGGCTCTTCGGGTCCTTTTGCAACGGACGTGCAAAAGCCTACAATGAGAATGGGACCAGAGTTGGCTACGTCAACAAAAAAGGAGAAGTGGTCATCCCATACCAGTTCATCAGAGGGACAGAATTCCACAATGGCAAAGCAAGAGTGCGAGATGCCAAGACCAAGAAATATGGCATCATCGATACAAATGGCCGCTACCTCATCGATCCCAAGTATTACTACATCTCCAACTACTTTTACAAAGACGACGACATCATCCTGGTCACAAATGATCCGCATAGCTACGACTTTGTCACCTCTACTGGCGAGCCGCTTACGCAGGCTGGGTACAATTTGGCCGCTGATTTTTCCGAAGGCCTGGCACTGGTCAAAACCAAAGAAAAGGTCCATGGCTTCATCGACAAAACGGGAAAGCCTGCTTTCGAATTGGATTTTGACACTCCTCCCGCGTTCCGCGGCGGCGTTTTCAAAGGCGAACTGGCATGGGTGAAGATCGACAAGCAATTTGCCTACATCAACAAAGAGGGAGAGGTCGTCTTTCGCTATTGAGACAATTTTGTACAATACGCTCAACGGATGGTCGGCAGTGCACCAACTGCTTCTTTTTCCCCTCCGTTTGGCCATGTCCCCGCCAATGCATAACTTAGGGGGCTTTCGCCTAACACTGCAATGGTCATCATCCATTTGGAAAGCTGTCACCAGCCCCGAAGCAAAACGACGACTTTATGACCAATCAAGCCAACAAACTATCGTTCAAAGAAAAATTGGGCTATGGACTAGGAGACACTGCCTGCCACTTTGCCTGGGACATGGCCGGCATGTTCCTCTTCTTTTACTTCACAGACGTCTACGGCATTTCAGCTGCCATGGCGGGGACCATCATGCTCGTTGCCCGGGTGTGGGATGCGGTTTCCGACCCCCTCATCGGAGTCATCTCCGATCGCACCAACACCAAATACGGAAAATTTCGTCCCTACATGATCTGGTTTGGCGTGCCCATGGGCCTTTCGCTGGTCCTGCTCTTTACCACGCCCGACTTTGAACAGACGGGCAAGGTCATCTACGCAACCATCATGTACCTTCTGCTCAGTACGACTTACACGGCCGTCAACCTGCCATATTCTGCTCTCTCCGGTGTGATGACTGCCAACTCCTCGGAGCGGACCGAACTCAATCAATACCGCTTTTTCCTGGGCTTCATCGGGATGTTCATCGTCAGCTTCACCATGGTCTTCAAAAATAGCTTGATTGTAGATGATGTGTTGTTGTACGCCCAAAGCGTCAATTTGCCACAGGAGGCACTGGCCTTCATCCAGGATCACAATTGGGGCGAGGCGCGCCTGTTGGATCCTTCGGGAGGCTTGAAAGACATCATCGTTCAAAACGAACGCTCGGCCTTTCAATTCATCGCCATCGTCATGGCCATCATTGGGACGGTCTTGCTCTTTGTCTCCTTCTCTCTGACCAAGGAGCGCATCAAGCCACCAGCCGACCAGGAGAGCAATCTGTCGGAAGATTTGAAAAATGTCTTTGGGGTACGGGCTTGGCTCATCCTGTTTGTCTTGGGCGTCATCACCTTTGTCTTGATCAACATCCAAGGAGCGGTCATCAACCAGTACTTCAAATACTATGTGGGCAACGAAAATGCCAGCACCCTCCTGTATACAGCCACCACGGTTTCCCTCATCATTGGGGTTCTGTTCGCCGGACCCTTGACCAAGCGCTTTGAGAAGCGAAATGTCTACCTGGTCTGCTCAGCCATTTCCGGCCTGTTGACGGTCGCTCTCTACCTTCCCGGCAAGGACGACTTCTACATGCTGCACACCATCAACATATTGTCCAAGCTGGCCATCGCACCGACCATCCCACTCTTGTGGTCCATGATCGCCGATACGGCTGACTTTTCAGAGTGGAAAAACCGTCGGCGGGCCACGGGCTTGTTCTTCTCCGCCACGACCTTCGCCCAAAAAATCGGGGGCGGCATCGCCGTTGGCCTGGCAGGCTGGCTGCTGACGATAGCCAATTACGATGGGGAGGCCGTCCAACAAACTGGGGAAGCGATCGAAGCCATCAAACTCTCCTTTTCCGTCATCCCTGGGGTATTGTACTTGCTGACAGCCGTGCTGCTCTTTTGGTACAAACTCAATGACGACAAAGTGGAAAGCATCAGACAGGAACTGATCCAACGTCGAGCCAACGAAGCTTAGAAACAAATGATACAGCATTCATTCCATCCAAAAGTCTTCCTGGCGAGCCTTGTTCTGTGCCTCGTCATGGGATCGTGCAGCGGGCAGATAGACAGCAAATCCTCCGCTCGGCAAAAGCTGTCCTCTCCGCCAGAGCAGACGGCTCCCGTTCGACCAAAGGACCCGATGTTTTTCATCGAAGGCCAACTCTGCCAACATCTGCGCAAGACATTCCAGGACAGCAAAGGGACGCTTTGGTTTGGGACAAATGTCTACGATCTGATGAAATACAATGGGGATTCCCTCCAATACATCAGAGAAGAGCAGGGCTTCAGCGGCGGCCGCGTGACAGGCATTCTGGAAGATGACAAGGGATACCTCTGGGTTTCTTCTGCGCAAGGACTGAGCCGATACGATGGCACCTCCTTCACCACATTCACCACAAAAGACGGATTGAGAGACCACGAGCTTTGGAGTTTGATGAGGGATTCAAAAGGCATCCTTTGGGTCGGGCACAATTATGGACTGAGTCGCTTTGACGGAACCACTTTCACAAACTTCTCTGTCCCAAAGCCCGAACTTTTAGAAACCAAGACCGTTTTCTTTGCCGACAGAATCACGGCGATTGCAGAAGATGTGGATGGGAGTCTGTGGTTGGGGACGGATGGCTATGGGGTCTGCCGTTTCGATGGCACTTCCTTCACCCACCTCACGACAAAGGACGGGCTGGCCGACAATGCGATCTCCGAATTGATGATGGATTCCAAGGGACAATTGTGGATTGGCACCTTTTGGGGAGGCCTCAGCAAGGTTGATGGAAAAAAAATTACTACCTTTACAACCAAAGACGGCATCAGTGGTAGTGAAGTCAGTGCTCTGTTCGAAGACGACAATGGAGACATCTGGTTTGGTGTGGAAAACAATGGGGTGTACAAATACGACGGAGAATCCTTTCTCCAATTCCCCCAAGAACAACTATCAGGTGCTTCCATTCTCAATATTTACAAAGACAAAGAGAACAGATTTTGGTTTGGCGGATGGGGAGGATTGTTTCGCTACGACGGCAACTCCTTCACCCCTGTGACCAAAGACGGGCCCTGGCAATAGAGATTTTATCATCTAAAGTCAGAGCTTGTTCAAATTTAGTTTTTCAGATAATATGAAATGGATTTCACAGCCAGGCGAAGCTCATTTTGAGGTGCATAGCCGGAGGCTACGTGCCGAAAAATAGCTGAAGGATGGTGAAGAAAGACGTTCATATTAGCGAAAAGATTAACTTTAGACAAGCTTTCTCAAACCCATAAAAATGAAAACTAAAACCACATTGCTCTGCGCAATTCTATTCGCTGTGCTGTTCACAAACAGCGCCTACGCCCAACCCGTCATCGATTCCAACTGGTTTTACAACATTGGCGATACCATCCGGACCGATTATTTCACCCCCAACTCTTACCCGCTACCACAAGAAGGCTTTGGCGTGCCATGGGACATGTCGGATCTAACCGGAGCGCGCAGCCAACGCGAGACCATTTTTGTCGACCCTTCCGAACTGCCATATGCCGATGAGTTTCCAGATGCCAACATAGGGTATCGAGCAACAAGAGGACGAGAATTTTTTCTGAAAAAGACAGAGGACAAAGTACAACTGCTGGGAATGAGAAGCGAGGATGCACGGATTGAATATTCGCAGGGTTATCCGACTTTGATGTACGACAATTTTGAATTTGGACAAATACACGAAAACACTTATTTGCGTTTGTATACCAATCTAATGACATCGGATACAACCATGTCTCAGGAATCCGACAGCCTGCAGTATGTGGGCGTAGGCATCGTCATCACCCCCCATGGCACCTATGGAGATTGTGTGATGACAAAACTGACCAAATCGAGTACCATCCGTGCCAGCTATGTAGAGTACAAAATTTACCAGGGGAGTATGTCCAATCTGATTGCACGTGATCGGCGTTATACCTCTGGGGGAGTCGAACCAGTTCGTCACATTGAATACATCTCTTCTCCGATCCTGTCCAATACCATAGAACCACTGGATGGCAAAATAGAAGTAACAGGCCCTTTGCAAGATCAATTGCTCATCCAATCACTGGCAGAAAGCGATCTCCGCCTCCGCCTGACCATCATAGACATGGCTGGCAGAGAGGTATTGGCCATGTCCGATGTAGCCATCAATGGAAGGCTGGAGCTGGACATCCACCAATTGGAAGCCGCCCAAAACTATGCCCTCATTCTGGTCGACAAAGCAGAGGGAGCCATACTGGTCCACAAGTTTTTGAAGCGATAAAAAGCAAACCCATGAAAGCGATTGTTCTCCCATTTTTCCTCCTGATGACGTCGGCTTTCGCGCTGACAGCCCAGCCAACAGCACCAGCCAAAGGAGCGGATGCCAACTGTCTTGAGAAGGATTTTACAAACAGGATTGAATTGGGCCATGGGAGATTCTTGGCAAATAAAAATGGGACAAAGTACATCGTCAACGAGGCAGGTGACATTGTATTGGACCTCAGCAAATACCAAGACATTCTCGTCCCGCCCTTTCGCTGTAATCGACTCTATGTAAAGGACAAGGAATCCGCCAAATACGGGTACATCGACTCCAATGGAGTGTTGACAATTCCACTCCAATACGATGGAGCATCCAACTTTCACGACAAGCTAGCTGTGGTGAGCCAATCCGGAAAGTACGGCATCATCGATACAGCCAATCAGCTCGTCTTGGCATTTGAGTACGAAGAGCTGGCGCCTCCGCGCAATGGCAAAGTACCAGCCAAGAAAAACGGAAAGTTTGGCCTCATCGATTTTGACCAAAGCGTGTTGATGGACTTTCAATACGAACGACTTTTCTTCTTTCGGGATGGTCTTCTCAAGGCAAAAGATGAGAAGGGCGTATTCCTCCTCGACGCAACATCAGGGGAGGCAAAAACGAGCCACTGTGAAGCCATTGTCAACTTTGAAGGTGATACCTTGCGATTCAAACAAGATGAGAAATGGGGCCTGATGGACGTCAGAGGGCAAACGATTGTCGACAATCAATTTGACCAAATCGGTTTGGTGGAAAAAGGCTTTGCGCTGGTGCGCCGCGATCGAAAAGACGGCCTCATCAATACAGACGGAATCGAGGTTTTGCCGATGGTGTACGACCGCATCTCCAAGCAGCGCAATTTCATCAAAGCGGAATTGGATGGCACCAATTCGTTTTACAACTACGATGGCAACCCCATCCTGTCGCTGCCTGCCTGGCCAACAGCTGGGTATGTCGACCTTCGCGAGATGGGGCCTGATGAGCGATTTGTGGAGGTCATCGGAGACAGCACCTCGACACTGCTGAACGACAATTGGGAGGAAGTATTCAAGGGCCAAATATTCGAGGATGTGAAAAGCGTGTCAGAGAGATTTGTCCTGGCCAAACAAGATGCGCAATGGTATTTTTTCCCTCTGGACGGATCCGACCCTTTGGGACCATTCGAAACGGCAAAACCCTTCTACAAGGGACTGGCCATCGTCGGCAAGCAAGGCAAGCAAAGCCTCATCAATTGCCAGGGAGATGTCATCATTACTTGTGACAAAATCCAAAACCTCAGAGGCGCCTACCAAATGCGATCCGGGGACAAATGGGGGATGACAGACGACGTGACAAAGCGAAAAGTAGACTTCCTCTACGACAAGCTAACATACAAGGGCAATGATTTTTTCATCACCCAAACCGATGGCAAAAAAGGCTTTGTTTCCTTTCGTCCCTTCAGAATGGCCCCACCGATTTACCAAGGGCTGAAAGTGCCCTACGATCCATCCTGTCCATACATCATCATCGAACAAGACGATCGCTATGGCTTGCTAGACAGAAGCGGACAGCTTGCCCTGGCGCCGCAATTCAGATACATCGACTTCGCAAAAAATTGCCATCTCAAGATCGAAGCCTCCACAGGGGATGGGATGTTGAATGGAAAACTGGAGCTGGTCATCGACACCATCTACGAGTCAATCCTCAAACCTCACGACGGCATCCTGCATCCCGTCAAGAAAAACAAACTTTGGGGTTTTGTCGATTTGGAGGGGAATACGGTCATCGATCATCGCTTCAAAGAGTTTCACTCGTTCAGAGGCAAGCAGGAGTATGCGGCGGTCCTGGAAGGAGAGCAGTGGCATTTGATTGACAAAAAGGGAGCCCGCATTTCTGATGATTCCTACTCGAATGTGGTCGAAGTCTGGGGCCGGATTGACGAGCTGTATCAGGTGCAAAACGAGGGCAAATGGGGGCTGATCCGCACCGATGGCCATCCGGTATTTCCCCTAATCTTTGAGTCGATGTCCCACCGCAGAGGCAAATGGACCGTCAGTTTGGAAGGAAAATCCTTCATCATCAACGAATCCCTGGAATGCATCCAAGACTGTCCCGAGGCCGATTGGCTGAAAGAGTACGGCATCCAGACCAAGAAAGGGCAATAGGCCGTTTGACCAGTGTAAACTTTTTCACATTGACAATGCGACAGCAGAAAAACGCTTCATACTTCCTCTTGCTCATCTGTGCATTGATGTCCCAACCAGGCATGGCATGCTTCTGCGATCCAGAGACCATCGAAACGGCAAATTACACCATCTATGAAGAATTGTTTGTGGGCAAACTCCTCAAAATCGAGCGAATGGAAGTCACAGATGCCCAGGAGGGAGAGACCTACCAACGGCTGGGCACCATCGCCACCTTTGAAGTCACCAAAAAATGGAAGGGCAGTGCCGACAAGATCGTCAAAATCTACCAGGAGCAAAATTCCTGTGCGATCGACTTTTCGATCACCAACTCTCGATGGATCATTGCGGCTTACCGGAAATCATTTGTGAACGAAGCCTTCCGAAAGGCCCATCCCGCCAAGCATTTGCAGACCGACAACTGTTCGCTTCACCGAGAAGAATTGTCCTACAAAGACTTTGAAGAGGACATTCGCAAGATCGATCAGCGATTCCCACATGAGATTGTACTGCACAACACCTCCTGGGGATGGGGGTGGGCCGTTCTCTTGCTCCTCGGGCTAGTAGGTAGTGGGCTGTTGGTTGTGTTTTCCTGCCAGCCATCTAAGGGTGGATAGCGGTTGAATTTGCGTATATTGAGCCCATTCTGTCATCTCTCCCTGGGAGGGAAGAAAAGTACCAAGCTCTGAGACAAATGAAGCTGGATATTGTCCCTACCTTACTTTTGGAAGAATTCAAAACCCGGATTGATTTCGATCCGCTCCTCCAACTGACTGCCAAGGCCAAAGAGGACATTCCCTTCGACTACTTTAGCTTTTACACATCAGTTTCATCGGTTTACTCCTCCAAGATCGAGGGGGAAAACATCGAGGCCGATAGCTACCTGAAACACAAATTCCTGCACGTTCAGTATGAGGCCGATTACACCAAGAAAGCCGATGACTTGTTTGAGGCCTACAGCTTTGCCAATGCAAAAAAGCTGAGTCAAAAAAATGTGTTGAAGGCCCATGCCATTCTGAGCCAAAACCTCTTGTCACCAGGCCAAAGAGGCAGAATCAGAACCAACCCCATGTTTGTCTTGAACGAAGACGACCGCATCGAGTATGTCGCCTGTGGAGCAGAAGGCTTGGCCGAAGAGATGAAGCAATTGTTCAAAGACGTAAAGAAATTGAGAAAGGCCGACTTGTCTGCCACAGAAGTATTTTACTACGCCTCTTTCATCCATCTGATCTTTTTGAAAATCCACCCCTTGCAAGACGGAAATGGAAGAACAGCGCGTTTGATTGAAAAATGGTTTTTGAAAGAAAAAATAGGGGACAAGGCGATTTCTGTGGAATTGGAAAAAAACTACTACAAGAACAAGCAACTGTACTACCGAAACATCCGGGCAATTGGCTTGGAATATGAAAACCTGGACTGCTCAAAAGCATTGGATTTCCTACGGATGACCATCCAAAGCCTGCGACCAGCCACAAAAAATTGAATCATCCCCCCATTTGATTGCAACAGATGAAAATACTCCGAAAAATCCTCAAATGGGGGCTCTGTATTTTGGCCATTCCCATCTCTTACCTGCTGATTTCCCTCCTCCTAACAGCCATCCCCGTCAACCAAACAAGGGACCAGACAGATCGAGAGACCTCCATCTTCCTGAGTACCAATGGCGTCCATCTAGACATCGTCATCCCGAGGCAAAACGTCGACAGTGTACTGCTGCTCGGCTTGGCCATCGAGGCATCCACCAACTACTTGGCCTTCGGCTGGGGCGATGAAAATTTTTACCTCCACACCCCCACCTGGAGCGATTTGACCCTTGGCAATGCCGTCAGAGCCATCCTTTTGAAAAGCTCAACCCTGATGCACCTCACCCGCTACAGAGGCCAACAAGCAAATTGGACCGAAGTGAAGGTCAGCGAGGCAGAATTGCGCCAACTGAACGCCTACCTCCTGGCGAGCTTTCAGACAGACCACAATGGCCAAAAAATCCTCCTGCCAGGACAAGGCTATTCCTCCTCCGATGATTTTTACAAAGCCGTCGGAAGCTATTCCTGCCTGCGGACTTGCAACAGTTGGGTCAACACAGGCTTTCGACAAAGTGGACTCAAAGCCTGCCTTTGGACTCCTTTCGACTTTGGACTGCTGAACAAATACAACTGATTCGCCAAGCCTAGTCCGTCCGTTCTTCCTCCCGCGACAGGCCCGTATACCTCAGGTCCGAGGCCATCGTGCTGGCATACAAAAAGGCAGCCCCCGCCATCGCCGTATCCCGAAAACTCGCAATCACCTGCAGAAAATCCCCTTCCATGGCCTTGGGGATGTGAACCATCAAGACAAACAACAGCATCATGCTTCCCAATAGAAGCGCCGCCAGTCCATCGAGTTTTTTGATGGCGCTGCTCAAAGTGAATGCCAGCAGACAGACCCCTGTGAAGTAGACCCAAAAGGCAGGCAGTGGCAGATAGGAGGGAATGTAGGGCAAGCTGAATTCGAGTGGCCCGAAGTGCAAAAAGCCAAAAGCGGCAAAGGGAAGAATGAAAAGCCATTTGCCAATGTGTTTGATCGTATGCATTGCAATGAGTTTGGTGAGTAGATGGTGCAAAGGTGCAAGTCTCTGACTCCCAAAGGTTTGATCTATGTCAAAGTTTTGCCTTCAGTCTGCTCAGAGTGGCTTCAGACATGCCCAGGTAGGAGGCGATCAGGCGGTTGGAGAGGCGGGTGAAGATCAGGGGCCTTTCGGCCAGCAGCCAGCGAAGGCGGTCCAGGGCATCCATGGCCATCAGCGTTTGGACTCGTTCGACCGACTTGGTGTAGGACTCCTCCAGCAGTTGTTGGTAGATTTGGCCAAAGCCGCTGATTTCGGCAGAAAACTTTCGGAAAGCGTCCCGGTGGATGGCCAACAGCTCTGAGGATTCCACTGCGACGATGCGTTCGTTGGAGGGGTGTTGGTGGAGAAAACTGTGCATGGCGGTGCGCCATTCTTGCTCAAAGGCCAACTGGGTGGTGCTTTCGTCGCCATGAAGTCCGTAGGCCGAGATTTTGAGGCAACCCGAGGCGATGAAGTAACAGTATTGGCAGACATCCCCCATTTCAACCAAGACTTGGTTCTTTTTGGTCTGGATGGGTGTGAACTTGTCGAGGACGAGTTCCAGATTGTCAGGCGTTTTGCCCAATCGGCCCACAATGAATGCTTCTAACTTTTCTTTCATGAGTGTGTTCTTGGAAAAAGCCGGGATGTTTTGCCACAAATCCTCAACTGGCAAGCCAAAGGTACCAAAATAACAATACGCTTGGTAGTGCCATTCTCTTGCGCCAATGATGGGGTAGGGGAAGAGGGGCTTGCCAAATCACATCTGCCAAGTGGAAAAACGGAGGAAAAGGCAATGAAGGGCCAACTTTTGCAGTTCCATTTGTAGCGAATCTACCGAAAAAATCATCCATCAATTGCGGCCTTTTGTTGGCCAATGGAAACGACTTGCCAAACGGCAGCGGTCAGCACCATGGGCTGTTGTGGCTGCATTTACCTTACGACTCACTAAATTGACAAAAATGAAAAAAGTACACCTCATTCTCGCCCTCTTCCTCATGGGCCTGCTGTCCAATTGTGGCGAACAAGATTCCTTCGGTTCCTTCACCGCTGTCGATGCCCTGGAAGCGGTACCCACGACGGGAGATCAGTACAATGAAATTGTCGAAAACCCCTTCATCGAGGTCTCTGATCAGGCCGTTTCCACCTTCTCGGTCGACGCAGATGGAGCCTCCTACGCCAATGTTCGCCGCTTTTTGGAGCAAGACAAACAAATCCCTCCCACCAATGCCATTCGGACCGAAGAATTGATCAACTACTTCGATCTCGACTACGACTACAGCGATCCCACCCACCCCATCAACCTCAATGGCGAAGTGAGCGATTGCCCCTGGACCACCTCCAACAAGCTCATCCGCATCGGCATCAAAGGCAAGCCCATTCCCAACGACCAATTGCCCGCCTCCAATTTTGTCTTCCTCATCGACGTCTCCGGCTCCATGAGCAGCGATGACAAATTGGGCATCCTCAAAAAAGGATTCAAAAAACTGACCGACCAGTTGACCGCTGCCGACCGGGTGGCCATCGTCACCTACGCTGGTTCGGCAGGCGTGGTGCTGGAATCTACCCCCGGCGATCAAAAGTCCACCATCAAGAAAGCCATCGACAAGCTCAACTCCGGCGGCAGCACGGCGGGTGCCCAAGGCATCATCACGGCCTACGACATCGCCCAGCAGAACTTTGTCCAGGGCGGCAACAACAGAATCGTCATCGGCACCGACGGCGACTTCAACGTGGGCCCCTCCAGCCAAGACGAACTCATCGACCTCATCGAGGAAAAAAGAGAACTGGGCGTCTACATCACCGTGCTGGGCGTCGGCCGTGGCAACCTCAATGATGGCGCCCTCGAACAAATCGCCAACAACGGCAACGGCACCTACGAATACATCGACAAAGTGGAGCAAATGGAAAAAGTCTTCATCCATGAGTACAACAAGTTCTTCACGGCCGCCAAGGACGTCAAAGTGCAAGTCGCCTTCAATCCCGACAATGTCAAAGCCTACCGACTCATCGGCTATGAAAACCGACTGCTCAAAGAAGAAGACTTCGAGGATGACAAAAAAGACGCCGGAGAAATCGGCATTGGCCAAAACATCACCGCCCTCTACGAAATCGTCCCCAAGACCAATCCCAGCTACTTGTCAGTTCCCACCTTCACCATCGACTTCCGCTACAAACTGCCCGACGCCGACAGCAGCATCCCCATGGAATTGGAGATTTTCGACCAAGGCAACACCTTCGAGCAGTCCAGTGACTTCATGAAGTTTACGGCCAGCATTGCCTCCTTCGCCATGCTGTTGCGCGAGTCCGAGTACAAAGGAGGCAGCAGCTACGACCAAGTCCTGGAGTGGTTGGACAAGACCAATCTGCAAGATGAGTACCAGCGCAAGGCAGAACTCAAGGAGTTGGTGCGAGAGGCGAAGAAGAGGTAGCGAATTGTTTATAGGGGGGCCATGCTTTTTACTGATCAAACGCAGTAAATGTTCGCGATTGCATTGATGGGTAAAAGGCATGGCATACACCTTATCTCAAGCCACCTCCTCTGGGATGCATTCAACGCCCCCATCATACGATCCACCCGATCTGTTCCCATTTGGCAGTTTCCCGAAAGATTCCTACCTTAACAGCTGACGCAGGATGATCTTGTCGCCTGTGCCAGTTTCTTCACCATAAACGTCAACATACCATGAGGGACGCGAGCCACTGGCTGGTGTTGCTGTGCATCTGCCTTTCTGTAAGAGCATTTTCCCAATCTTTGCCGACCGCTGTTGTGGCAGACTCCTTATTCAATACCATCGATGGAGCCTATGAAGCCAACGAATTTGACAACGCCCTGTCTGTTTGTCACCAAGCCTTACATGTGTTTGCAGACAGCGTTTCTACCCCCACACTTCTATCGGCGCGTTTGTACCGAGAGCTGGGCAAGGGCCATTTTTACACCGGACAGGTGGATTCCTGCATCCAATACTGGCAACTGACCTACGACATCTACCAGCAACTCCTGGACTCGGATGCTTACGAGAGGGCCATGGCTGCTACCAATTTGGGCATTGCCTTGGATGAAAAGGGCTACTACCAAAAAGCCATTGACCTCTACCAAGAGGCCCTCCCGATCCTCCGCCGCGAAAAGGGCCCCGATTCTCCGACTGTCGGCGTTGTCTACACCAATTTGGCAGTTGCCTATGTCAATTTGGGCGACTACATGCATGCCCTCGAATTTTTTGAGCGAGCCAAGGACATCGACTTTGTCCATTTTGGGGCGCAGTCAGTGGAGGTGGCGGATGATTTGGTGAATTTGGGTGCTCTTCATGGAGATATTGATCAACACAAAAAGGCTATACAGTATTTTGAACAAGCATTGGAAGTTCTTTATGAGCTATTCGGTGATAATCATTTTAAAGTTGCGGAAGTATATGGTAATCTGGGTGTACGCTACAAGAGTTTAAAGAAATATGATAAGGCTTTAAGGTTTTATCGGATGCAGCTCAAGATATATGAGAGTGAAAAATCATACCATACATATGTGATTAAAGTATTGAATAATATAGGGAACTGTTATCGAGCTATGCAGGATTATCATTTAGCTTTACAATATTTTATAAATGCCAGAGATAAGTATTTCAGCTATGGATATAGTGATGCAATCATTTCGCTTGTGCTTTCAAATTTAGCATTAGTTTATGAAGATTTATCAGAGTATAATAATGCTGTAATTATTAATCATCAGATTTTAGAGAGAGAAAGGAACGCGATTGAAAGAGTTGGATCAGAAGATAAGTTATCAGTTCTCAAAAGTCTGGTTGGACTTGGTCGGGCCTACTATAATCTCACTTTAGATAATCATGATTCTGTACTTGCTGATAGCTCTGTATACTATTTTGAAAAGTCATTGGAACTGATGGATGATATTCTTATTGATTATCGGAATAATGGGTCAAAACAGATTTTCATTCAAAATTATTACGATAGCTACTCCTACTTAATTGATCTATATTACAGGAAAGCGGATACTCACCATGCTTTTGTAGTCTCAGAAAAAAGTAAATCATACCTATTAAGAAATGCACTAAGAGGAATAAGTGTAAAATATTTTATTGATCTTCCCATAGATATTATTGAAGAAAGAGATAGATTAAAAAAGCAAGCTCAAGAATCTTTTCTGAGTTTAGATCAGTCTAACCTTGAATCAAGAGAAGATTACTTCAAAAAGAAGAGGAGTTATGAGGCTTACATAGAGAAACTGGAGGCCATGTATCCAGAATACGTTCGTTTCATAAATGAGACAAAAGTTCCAACTATCTCTTACGTGAGCGATTCCCTATTACATGTAGATCAGTCGTTTATCGAATATTACTACTCAGGAAAGGATTTATATATTTCTATAATTGATACTGATAGTGCTAGTATCCATAAGCTTATACTGACAGAGGACCTTGCA
>JBCBOS010000044.1:0-37064 GCA_039821145.1 Bacteroidota bacterium
ATCACCGATGACCAAAACAACATCCTCGGAATTCCTCCGAGCAACAGCCAAAACTTCGAAGGGGCTGGCTCTGGCGTCTGCCGCGTTTGGGGTCTGAGCTATACAGGTAACATCACTGCCGGAATGGGCGACAATGCCACTGCCGTTCCACTGACAGATGGTTGCTTCGAATTGTCTGAAAACTTCATCGAAGTCATCCGTGACACCCCTGATGGAGGGACTGTCTCTACTCCTGATGGAGCAACAGAAGTTTCTGTATGCGCTGGCGATGGCATTGACGACTTGGTTGGATTCCAACATGTCTCTTCTTCCATGGCCGCTTACCGCTACGTCATCACCGACGACCAAAACATCATCCTCGGTACACCTCCTCCTGGTGCAACTGAAGTCAACTTCGACGGTGCTGGTCCTGGCGTCTGCCGCATCTGGGGATTGTCTTACACTGGTATGTTCATGGGCGAGATGGGCGACGATGCTGCTGCCATCGATCTGTCCAACGATTGCTTCGAATTGTCCAGCAACTTCATCACAGTCATTCGCACAGAGGTTGACGGTGGTACCGTTTCCATGCCGTCTGGCGCAACCGTCCGCTACACCTGCCCTGGCGATGGTGTTGATGATGTCATCATGTTTGTTCACGAAAATGATGCACCTGGTACAGAATACGCCTACGTCATCACCGATGACCAAAACAACATCCTTGGAATTCCTCCAAGTAACAGCCAAAACTTCGAAGGTGCTGGCTCTGGCGTCTGCCGCGTGTGGGGACTGAGCTACACTGGTAGCATCACGGCTGGAATGGGCGACAATGCCACTGCTGTTCCACTGACAGATGGTTGCTTCGAATTGTCTGAAAATTTCATCGAAGTCATCCGCGACACGCCTGATGGAGGCACTGTCTCCACAACAGACGACGAGACTGAGGTGACCATTTGCGCAGGCGATGGCGATGACGACATCATCAGCGTACAACACGAAACCAGCTCCATGGCGGCCTTCCGATACATCGTTACCGACGATCAAAATAACATCTTGGCCACTCCTCCTGCTGGTACCACAGAACTGAACCTCGAAGGAGCAGGCCCAGGCATCTGCAGAATCTGGGGACTGTCTTTCACAGGCATGTTTGCAGCGGAAGTCGGACAAAATGCTGGACAAGCAGATCTCTCAAGCGATTGCTTCGAGCTGTCCGAAAACTTCGTTACTGTGATCCGGGTCGACAGTGGTGCGCCTTGTGACGGAAACTTTGCCCCACCAGTGGTTGGCAATCAAAACTTCCAAGGATTGAACTTGCCATCTGCCATCCAAGGCCTAAATCTGAGCCCCAACCCTGTGGTTGCTGACCTCAACCTGCAATTTGAGCACAACGGTTTGGCCCAACGCTACCAAATCGCCGTCTTCAACACAGCTGGTCAACTGATCACAGAGCAGGTATACGAGGCCAATGATGGAAGCAATACATACGAACTGGATCTACAACAAGCGGAACCTGGATTCTACATTCTCCAGATGGTTGGAGAGGATGGCAATCGCATGAGCCGCAAGTTCATCAAGAGTATAAAATAGAGAATCAGTCGATACCGCTTCGAGTGAGATAATTTCGAAAGCGTTATAAATGGGTCAGAGGTTGGCATTGCAGTGCCAACCTCTTTTTCTTTTCCTCGGAAGAGAACGCCGTTATATTGAACCATCGGAAGCAGCCCCTTGTTCTTCTGTTTTGACCCTTGGCACCCAACTCACATGCGCAAACAAGATTTATGGCTGCTGACCCTGGCGTTGGTCCAGTTTACCCACATCATCGACTTCATGATCATCATGCCGTTGGGCAAGCAGTTCATGGAGATTTTCAGCATCAGCCCCCAGCAGTTCAGCTGGATCGTGGCCAGCTATGCCTTTAGTGCCTTCATCACGGGCATTTTGAGCGCCATGTTCATCGACCGCTTCGACCGGAAAAAAGCATTGCTCGGGGTGTACATCGGCTTTACCATCGGAACCCTTTGCTGTGGCCTTGCCGACCAGTACCACTTGTTTTTGGTGGCGCGATGCCTGACGGGGGCCTTTGGCGGGGTCCTGGGAGCCTTGGTATTTGCCATTGTTGCTGATGCTGTGCCCTATGAGAGGCGGGCCAGTGCGATGGGCATCATCATGACAGCCTTTTCTGTTGCTTCCATTGTGGGTGTACCTGTGGGCATCTTTCTGGCTGCCACCTTCAACTGGCGGGTCCCCTTTCTGGCTACGGCTGGCATGTCGACCCTCGTCTTGCTTTGCATCTGGCAGTGGATTCCATCGCTGACCAAGCATCTCGAACACCAGACCAGTACACAATCAGCCTTCCACAGTCTGATACAGATCGGCACAGATCGCAATCAGGTCAAGGCGCTGCTCTTTACCCTGCTGCTGATCTTGGGGCATTTTACCATCATTCCCTTCATCGCCCCCTATATGCAACTCAACATCGGCTTTTCCGACCACGAGGTGACCTACATTTATTTCGTTGGTGGGCTTTTGAGTGCTGTATTGCTGCCGCTGTTTGGGAGGCTGGCCGACCAGTTTGGCAACATCCAAATCTTCACCATTGCCAGTTTTGGGGCGCTGTTCTCCATCTTTGCCATTACCAACCTGCCCGTTGTCACAAAGATGATTGCCCTGGTGGTGACCTCCTCTTACTTTGTCGTGGCAAGTGGCCGCTCCGTCCCTGCCATGACGATGGTCACAGCCGTGGTCAAGCCCGAGCACAGGGGCAGTTTTATGAGCGTTCGGTCCTCTGTCAACGAATTGGGGCTGGCTCTGTCTTCCTTTATTGCTGGCTTAATAGTTGTAGAACAACCTGATGGGGCACTAGCCAATTACCACTACGTCGGCTACATTGCCATATTTATGAGCATCATTGCCCTTCTCTTTGCCCGCCGACTCAAAGTCGTAGATTGATTGTGTCAGTATCCGACATAATAAACACTTAGTTCCAACCATTATAGTGAGGAAAGCTTAAATTGCTATATACAATAGAATGATGAAGATCATTTAAAAGAACGAGGATGAACAACGATTATCAATTCATGGTAGATTTTACCATGCCAGAGGTGCTCTCAGATGATTTCATGAACTTGATTCCCTACCAAAGGGCTATGGTACAACGCTATTTCAATGAGGGAAAACTGCTCAACTACGCGCTTTCCTTGGAAAATGCCAAGCTGTGGGCCATTTTCAGTGCCAATTCTGAATACGAGGTGATGGATATGCTGGCAGATTTGCCATTGACGGAATACATGCAAGTAGAAATCAGCATGCTCACTCTTTACAATACAACCAATCCCACCATGCCCCAATTTTCCAAAAACTAGGCATCTGATCCTTTGTTCGCTTATCGATCCTCTTGCTGAGGTTCCAATGCCGTTGCCCCGATCCTTTTTTCCACCAGATATTGGTTTCGATTGGGGGCGTTCCTAGCAATCAACTCCGCCAAAAATCCACTCAAAAAGAGCATGGTCCCCAAAATCATGCTGGTCAATGCGATGTAAAAATAAGGATTGTCTGTCACCAAGATAGAAGGCTCTCCACTGCTCAAGCGAATCAATTTGCTGATTCCAATGTAGGCAGCAGAGGCAAATCCAATTAGGAAAATGATCAGTCCCATTCCTCCAAAAAAGTGCATGGGTCGCTTGCCAAACCGCCCGACGAAGGTAATGGACAGCAAATCGAGGGGCCCCCGAATGAAGCGTTCCAAGCCGCCAAACTTGGTCACCCCGTACTTGCGCGCCTGGTGCAGCACCACTTTCTCTCCGATGTTGCGATAGCCAGCCCACTTGGCAATGACGGGAATGTAGCGATGCATTTCCCCGTAAACTTCTATGCTCTTGACCACCTCCCGCTTGTAGGCTTTGAGTCCACAGTTGAAATCGTGCAGGTGGATGCCACTGAGCTTGCGCGTAACGGCATTGTACAACTTGGTGGGGATGGTTTTGGACAAAGGATCGTAGCGTTTTTTCTTCCAACCAGACACGAGGTCGTAGCCCGTTTCTTTGATCATGCGAAACAACTCCGGAATTTCATCGGGACTGTCCTGTAAATCTGCATCCATCGTGATAACAACATCCCCTTGTACCGCTGCAAAACCCGTATTCAAGGCAGCTGACTTGCCGTAGTTGCGCTGAAATTTGATTCCCTTGACCTCTGGATGTTTCTCCGACAACTCCTCAATGATCGACCAAGAGGAATCCGTACTGCCATCGTCGATCATGACAATCTCATAACTGAACTGATGGGCCAGCATGACCCTGCGGACCCAGGCCACGAGCTCTGGGAGGGATTCTTCTTCATTCAAAAGGGGTACGACAATGCTAATGTCCATAACAATCAAGTCTTTTTCAACAATGGTTACACCCTGGTCATGCAAAAGATCAATGGGTGGAGCGTGAAAACACAAAAGTACTAACGATTTTTTAGATGGGGGTGTTGCAAATCAAGAGAGTCACATTGGGCCATCAAACAAAATCCCGCTGCTCCGATCAATAGAAGCAACGGGATTTGGAGAAAATGCATTCACCAAAGGGAGAATTACATCTCATCCATCGGTAGGTCATCAGGCGGATTGCGTCGGACGACCAGAGCGGTGATGGCTGCAAAGATGAAGCCGGGGAACAACAGTCTTGTTGCATAAGTGAGGCAAGCCCTGCTGAAGGTAAAGCTGAGGTCCTGCTCTTCAATGCCTTCCTTCATGGCTTCGGCTCCCTCTTCTCCGATCCATGCTTCCATCTTGTCTGCCATTTCCATCATGGCTTCCATCTGCATGTCCTCTAGGCCTGGATCAATTACGTTGAACAGCAGATAGTAGAAAATGGTGTAGAGCAAGCTGGAGACGACAAAGGTCAAAAAGGTTGGCTTGAGCGCCTCCCCCCAAGTCATAAACCCGCCATTGGCATCTCTCTCATCCATGCCTGCTTTGATCATTACAGGGATGTAGACCAGCCATTCGAGCATGGGCCACCAGCCAAATAGGCTATAGGGGTCCACGATGTACAAAAGGGCATCGATCAAAACGATCCCTATTCCACCAATGAGTCCCCATTTGATTGCATGATTCATACGAATTGTTGTGTTGGTTAGATAATCGCACTGCTTGGTGATGACGAATATGCAGCTTCTGTATGGGAATCTAAAATTTTTTTCGACAGATCAAGCCCATCCATCGCTGGTTCACCTCGAATCCTCCAAGTTTGTCCACAAGCCATCCAAATTCCAACAACGACATCCTTCTGCCTCCCAGCCGATTGTGAAGCTCCAATTGGCAAATGCCCCCATTTTGATTGATCTTTTTTGTACTTTTAGCCAGTTCATTTGTCCGTAGTTCGGGCAACTCACACAAACGATACAGTCCATGGCCAAAGACGATCTTTTCGACCAATTGGGGGATTTCATCAGCAAGCGATCTCGCTCCCTCCGAGATCGCTTTACACTCGACATCACCGACCTGCTCAGGGCAGTCGACGACAACGATCCCTCGGAAGTGGCGCGCGCCCTACAGGCAGGCGTCGACCCCAACAAAAACGACGGCATCGGACGCTATGCCCTGCCCATCGCCGTGGACAACAACAACACAAAAATCATCGGACTGCTCCTCGCCGCCAAAGCCAAGCCCAATCTCATGGGACGAGACGGACAATCCTCCCTCTTCAAAGCAGTCAGCTGGGAAAATGAACAGATCATCCAAATTCTCCTCAAAGCCGGAGCCGACATCCACCAACCCAACAAAAGTGGCCAGACCCCCTATGAAGAGGCCCGGCGGAAAGGCTATGTCCAGATTCTGCAATTGATGGACGACTACTACCAGAAAGAGCGAAACCGCCAAGTCAACGAGGACAAAGCAACCCATCAGGCCATCAAAGCCAAGGCCCAAAAGCAACAGGCCATGCGGCAGGCAGAAGCAGAAAAGCAACAGGCCCGACAAGTCGCCGAAGAAAGTGCCCGCATCCAAAAAAAGTACGAATTGGAAGGAGAGGACTTCCTCCCAGCCCTGATCAAAGCCATTCGCGAAGGCGAAGAAGAAGACATCCGTTGGTTGTTGCCCAAGGTAGCTGACCTCAACGCGGTGGACTCCCTCAGTGGCAGCAGTCCCCTCATGTCGGCCATCCTCAACAAGCAAACCGAAACGACCCGCTTGCTCATCGAAGCAGGAGCCGATGTATTTCGCCTGGTTCCCCAATACCACCACTCGCCCCTCTCCTACGCCGTCAGCCAAGGCTACCACAAACTCGTACAGCTCATGCTCGACAAATCGGCCGCCACCGCCGAGCGACTCAATGAGGAAAGTCAACTGTTGAGCCCACAGTTTTTGGCCTACAAAGACCCCCGCATGTTCAACCTCTTGCTGGAGGCTGGCGCCGACCCATTCTTTGGTGGGCAGGAAGCCCCCCCTCCCGTCGTGAAAGCCATCGAAAAGGCCAGCGTCGCCGTGCTGCCCGTGCTCAAGCGCCACAAGCTAGACCTCAACCGCATGGCCAATGGCCACACCCTGCTGGAATGGGCCATCGAATACGAACGCCAGGATTGGTTGATTGGCCTGTTGAAGGAAGGGGCTGATATGGACATCCGCGATGGAGACGGCCAGACTGCGTTGATGCATGCCGTCCTGGCCCGCCTGCCAGAGTTTGTCGCCATCTTGCTGGAAGAAAACGCCGATACAACCCTCAAGAACAAAGAGGGCCTCACCGCCCTGGAGCTGGCCCAGCAGCTGGAAGATGGAGAAGATTTGGTCGCCTTGTTAAGAAGCTATAACTGAGGGTTAAACTGTTGTTAAACAACGGACAAGGATGGATGGCTTTGCATATATTTGATCTCTATGCAGACCTTTTGATTGACCAGATAAAAATATGTTCTATGAAAAAATTTGTCCTCCCAGCCCTGTTGTTGTTGCCCATTTTGATCATGAGCGTTCAATACATCCACAAAGTTCCACCAAAGAAATCCATCATCCCGGCTTCCGACTATCCACACGACATCAGGCTGGATGACTTGATCTTTGGCTGCATACCTGATACCTCCCTCGAAGTCTTCAAAGTGGTAGAAGACATGCCCCGCTTTCCAGGTTGTGAAGACATCCTCGATGTCAACGACAAGAGAGCTTGTGCCCTCGAAAAGTTCACTGACTACATCTACAGCAATCAACTCTATCCCAGAGAGGCTTTTGAAAGAAAGATTGAAGGAACCATTGTCATCCGCTTCATCGTGGAAAAGGATGGATGCATCTCCAATCCCCTCATCTTGAGAGAAATTGGGGGAGGGTGTGGCAGAGAAGGGCTCAGAATCGTTCAGCAAATGAACAGAGACCAATTGAGATGGTCGCCCGGCAAGCAGAGAGAAAAACCCGTCCGCATTTATTTCAACCTTCCCATCAAGTTCAGGCTCACTGATTCTACGCGAGTAGCGGGCGATGGCATTTACGTTGAGAACTGCGATTCCTTGACGGGCGGCATGCAGAAAGATTTTTCCATCAGCAGACTCAACATCTATCCCAACCCCACCCAGGATTGGTTGTCGGTCGAATTTACATCAGAGCAAAACTGTCGAGGCAGCTATCGAATCCTGGAAATGAGTGGCCAACAGCGCTACAGCATCCCCATCAACATTGGAATGGGAAGGAACAAGATCAAGATAGCCGTCGACCGAATTGGCAGAGGTTACAAAATCATTGCCCTGTACGATGCCGATAAAAAACTCATGGGCGCTTACAAAGTCTTGATCCAATAGCGGCCATGTACTTTTCTCCTTTTCCACATCTGACAAGCAAGCGACTGGAGTTGCGGGAACTGTATCTGAGCGATGCCCCACAGATACAGTTCCTCCGCTCAGACCCCACCGTCAATGCCCATGTCGTGCGGCCTGCTCCCAAGGATGAGGAAGAAGCGAGGGAATTCATTCGGCGCATCCACCAAGGCCAAGAGAGTGGTCACTTCCTATTTTGGGCCATTTGCCTGAAGGAGCAAGCTTCTTTGATCGGCACCATTTGTCTGTGGCATTTTTCTGACGACCGTCGAACGGCAGAAGTTGGCTATGACCTGCATCCCGCTCACTACAAAAAGGGCATCATGAACGAGGCTCTGCAAACCGTTCTTTCCCACAGCTTTGGAGCCCTGCAACTGAGCGCAGTGGAGGCATATACCCATTGGGAGAACATGCCCTCCCGCAAGCTGTTGGTCCGAAATGGCTTTGTCTTGCTGGAAGAAAAACGCGATCCAGGCAATGCACACAACATCGTATTTCGCCTGGACAAGAATGGCCATCAATTGACACAAGCCGCGACTCCCTAAAGACGGAATCTTAGTGGAAGATTGAAATAGACATTAACGGGCATCCCCCTTTGCTTGCCCGACACCCAAGTTGGTGGGTCTCCGGCCATGGTATTGACGACCCGAAGCACCTCCTCATCACAACCACCACCCAACGGACGAGTAATCACTGGATTGGTCACCCGCCCCTCTTGGTCCACCACAAAGCGCACCACCAAGGTCCCACTGATTCCCGCTTTCTTGGCCTCTGGAGGATATTGTATGCGACTGTAGACGTACGCAAGCATTTTTTTGTTGGCACAGTCCTTTTTCTTTCGGTCATCTCTCATCGCCTCACAACCTTCATCATAGAAGCGAGGCATGCTCTCCACAACCTGAAATATTTCTTTGCTAGAGTTGTTTTTTTTGATTTGTACTGGAATTTGCAAAAACGGGTACTCCCTGCTGTTTTGGGTCGGAAGCTCTTCGGGGATCCAATGGGCAGAGGAATCCAGGGGAGAAAAAGTGAATTCCATCGAACCAATTTCTTCCTGCGATCCATCCCTTTTGAGATACCAGCCCGACACCAACAATCGCTTGCCATCGTCCAGGGATTGGTAGGTTGTCTCAGATTTCCGAAACCTGTCGTTCACGCGAACGAGGCCAGACACCTTTTCTCCTGCATCATTGACCTGATCCAGTTCTACCTTTCGCGTGTTCGGGATGTGAAAAGCACCATTGCACTGAATGAGAGGCCACTTGTCAGAATCGTTCCGGTACGTTCTGATGATCCGACCATCTGGGAGAAAGCGAATGTAGTCGTACCCCTCTTTGTCTTCCCGGTAATGCTGGTAGACTCCTTGCAACAGAAAGCTTCCCAGATGTGTTTGCTCCCGATAGGCCAGGTAGGATTGGCTCTGCTCATCAAGGGCTTGCCCGGGCACCAATGTCAAGATGAGGTCCCGATTGGCGGGGTCGTCCGTCAGTTGCAGTACCAAAACTTGTGAAGAACTGTCGGGCATTTCCAAAATTGTCAAGACAGCCCCCACATAGCTAAGCACCGAATCTTGCAGTTGGTAGGGGGACAAATACAAGCCCTTTTCACTTTCCCAAAACAGCCAACCATCGTCGATGATGTGAAGTTGTTGTCCGGTAAAATCAACACTGCCAAGGTCGATCCGGCCGGAAGATTGATTTTTGGTCTCGATGACCTCCCAAGACCCGCTGAGTGGCAGCTGAGCGAAAGAGGTACTGAAGACGAATAGAAAGACAAATAAGAGAGATGAATTCTTTGTAGACATGCTTTTTATTTTTGGTGTTAATAGAGAGTGTAGGGCCGCTCGTGGAAAGCAGCCTGGTCAAATGGGTGTTTTGGGTAACGATGAAATTGACGTCTCTTCAGATATGAGGACCAACTTTTTGTTTAGAATGGCCCTTCGATCGTACAACACAAAATTACTTCAAAAAATTCTCATCCTTGTAACTGGGCCGTGGATAAGTATAAAAACCTTCTCCCGACTTGATGCCCAGCTTGCCCGCATCCATGTACTCCTTTACCAGTGCGATGAAGCCAGCGTAGGCATCTTGCTTGAAATTGGTGGCCACATGCCAAACCGTATCCAGCCCCACTTCATCCATCATTCCAAACGGTCCAATCGGCATGTTGAAATTGCCCATCCAGGAGCGATCTACGTCCTCGACACTGGCAATGCCATCGGCCAGCATTTTTCCTGCGGTCATCAAAGTGGCGCCAAAGAGTTTGTTGAACACATAACCCGGCGTCTCTTTTTCGATCATCACAGGAATCTGATGGAGCTTCTTCCCCAGTTGCATCAGCAAGGGTGGAATCCAGTCTGCTGTATTGGGATGCGGCATGACATCGACGACATTGGCCTGAAAGACATCGTGGAAGTGGAAAGCGCAAAAGCGCTCCGGGCTACCCGATTCCTCGGCAAACATGGAAGGGAGCAAATAGGAAGTGTTTGTGGTGAGAATGGCATGCTCAGGGCAGAGCGGTCCAAACTCCTTCCAGACTTTCTTTTTGACATCCGGCCGTTCGAGCACACTTTCGCTGACAAAATCTACATCGCGGGCCGCATCTTCAGGGTCCATGGTCCATCGGATGCGGGCCAATACTTCCTCGTGGCGCTTGGGATTGAGCCAACCTTGTTTGGTCACCCAATTCAACAGGCGTTTGTTGGACTTTCGCGCCCGCTCAAAAGAGCTGGCATCAATGTCGTACATGACCACCTTGTAGCCACTGATGGCGCACTGTAGCCCGATGCGACTCCCGAGGGTGCCCGCCCCAATGATGAGGACTTTTTTGATGTCGTCTAACTGGATTTGCATGGCCCGAAGATAAACATATTTGTTGGCCGTATGCCAAATAACAAGCAGCAAAAACAAAGAAAAGCCCTTATCTTTGAATCGGATGTGTGCAAAATGTAAGAACAATCAATAAACGCGTCCTTCTCTTCAGGCCCGATCTACATTTGTAAACAACTTCAAAAGCTTATGAAACAACCCAGACCATTTCTCATTGGCCTTTTATTGACATTTTCGAGCCTGCTGTCCGTGCGCACCGATGCCCAAACAATCGAACAATTTTATCCCGACGAAAATCCCAATTTGGGTATGATCCGACACTTGGCTTTTGCACCAGAAAATCCAACTCTGGGCTATGCCGTCGGCCATTGCGGAAGTTTTCTGTCCACTCTTGGACAAGCCAACCAGTGGGAAAACATCGGAATTGAAGGAAGTCCTGACCTGGAGCTCATCATCGTCTTTCCGGGTTATGATGGCGATCGCTTGGTCGCTTTCAGTCAACAGCAAGATTTTTTCAGCGACGACAGCGGCATGAGCTGGCAGGCCGGACAGCTCCAACTCAGCCCAGAGGATGGCACCATCACAGATGCCTTCGCACTCGACAAGCAGAATGCCATCCTGGCTTGCTCCAGCGGACGCATCTACCGGAGCAGAGACGCCGGACAAACATGGCAAGCCACTGATTTCCAAAGCGAGCGATTGGCCAGCCAGAGCATGGATTTTGTCAATGACAAGCGGGGATGGGTGGGAGATACATCCGGCCAACTCTTCCAAACAACGGACGGCGGCGACAGCTGGGAACGCATTCGGACCGATACCCTGCCCTACTTTTCTCTCAGTGCCTACAACGATACCCTCTTCTACGCCAGCTCGTGGACAGGCGTATACAAATTCGCGGGCCAGCCTCTGACAATGAGCCAATTCCTCAAGTGGTCATTGGATGAGGAAAACAAGGTGACAACATTTGATGAAAGTGGATTTTACGTCTATGACCAAAACAAAAGTTTGATCCGATTTTTCAGCGCCAGCCTTGAGCTTCCCCTTCTCGTTTTCTCCCCACAACCCGATCAGAAAGTGTTTTCTTCTCGTTCCAGTGTACACGGTGGTTATCTATGGACCTATGGTATGGAGCATCGAATACAACGCTGGGAAACGACCACATTCAGAAATCGAGAGACTGTATACCAAGGAAGTGTAGAAGATGGCATTCGCATGCCTTTTTTCCCCAACCCATCAGAAGTGCTGCTGACAGCCCAAGGGAGCAGCAATAAAATCCGATTGTACCAAGCAGAGCAAGACAGTTGGACAGAGCTTGCGGACCAGGAACTCAGCAGCCCCAATTATGTCATTGGCAGGCCAGATGGGAGCATTCTCCTCGCCAGTTTCAAAGAGTTGGCCACAATCAAAGATGGTCAGATTCAAATCCTTAGAAAAGCGCAAAACGAAACCTTTGTCTGCTTGAAACGCGATCCCTTTGGCGATAAAATGTACCTACTCATCATTCCCCGGACAGGAACAAGTCAACTGTACAGCTCAGTGGATCAAGGAGACAGTTGGACGCTGGTCAAAAGCTTCAACTTCCTAGCCATTTCACTGGAAATCCCAGAGCAGGATGTGATCTATGCCTATGGGCTCAACGACATGGACAGGTCGGAAGACGGTGGACTCAATTGGTCTGTCGTCTTGAGTCAGGAAGATTTTCAAATTCGTCAGGTCAAGTTTTTTTCCAGAGACCTTGGACTGATCACTCTGAACGATCAAATCCTGCGCACCACTGATGGCGGACTCAATTTTGAACTAATCTCATTTCCAGACTTGTACAATCCCAATTTCCAATCTGAAAGGATCGTTTGGGGGCAGGAGGGGCGCTATGGGGAATGGATTGTTCGGAGCCAAGACGGTGGGCGCAGCTGGGAGCGAATCGTTCGGCAGGATTGTTCGCCCTTTTTCAACATCCGCATCAACCCCTGCACGGGCGACATCTGGTTGGTCAGCGCTGCTGGCAATGTACAAATCATTCGCAACGAAGAATTGCCCTTTCACCCCATCACAGCAGAGGGACAAGACTTTTTGATCTTCCCCAATCCCTCCGACGGACTCTTCCACCTGGGCTTTCCCGCCGACTTTTTGGCATCGGATGATCAGCTGGAGTTGTACAACATCACTGGCCAATTGCTCCAGCGCATTCCATTGCGCCAAGAGCGGACACAGGCATTTGACTGGCGTTTTTTGAGCCCGGGGACCTATGTGGTGCGTTTGAGGGGCCGAAGCCTGGACAGCAGTCAAAAGATTGTCATTCAATAACGTTGGATGTCAATGTAACAGTTGTCGTACAAGTAGCTGCCAAAAATGGCACTGAATTGGCGGCAGTAATCACACTAACGAAAAGCAAAAAAACTAAAACCATGACTTCCCACAAGTTATTGACATTGGTACTCGCCTTTTTGTGTCTGGCCATCCGCGCCAACGCTCAGGATTTTGTCCAGCGGTATCCGGCAGAAGGAACCTATGATTCCAACTTGTTTCACATAGAATTCAGCGACAATGGCGTTGGATACATCCTCGGTGATTGTGGCAACATCCTGCGTTCGGAAGATGAAGGCCAATCCTGGCAAAGACTGGAAGCCCCCGAGGGTGCCAATCTGAGTTATTTATCGGTCTTTCCCGATGGGACAGGACGGCAATTCATGGTCGGCAATACGAAAAAATTGTATCTCACTCAAGATGGAGGCCAGAGCTGGACGACCACTGTTCCCCGAGACTTGGGGATGAGTTTCATCAGGAGCGTATCTACGCCAGCACCCAACACCCTCTATGCCGCTGACGGCATCGGCATGATGTTGCGTTCCTTCGACGGAGGCCAAAACTACAGCCAACTGCCAATTGGATCAGGCAACAACAATCATGCAATTCACTTTACAAGCAAACTGCGAGGCATTGCCTACGGCCAAATCAGCAAGGTACTCTGGACAGAAGACGGTGGAAACAGCTGGGAAGCCGCCAATATCGAAGAAGTGGATGACAATGACACCCAGCCCATCATCAATGTAAGTTTCCTGGACGAAAAACTTGGCTTTCTGTCCACCCGCGATCAGGTCTTCCGAACAATAGACGGCGGAAAGACCTGGGAAATATTCAAAGCCTACCTGCCCCTCAGTCTTTTATTTGATGGCATACTGGCCCTGGATGAACAATCTTTTTGCCTGATCAAGGACAACATATTCCACTGGTACTCCCAAGGAGAAGAATTCCTTTTTCCCCTTCCAGAAAAACTGCAATCGTTTCAAAGACATGCACTGGCCCAAGACCCACAGGGCCGCATATGGCTGGCCACAGATGGTAAATTTCTCGCCTTTACGATAGACAAAGGACAGAGCTGGACGCTGCGCCCCGACAAGCCCCGAGACCCCATCTTTCACCTCGACTTTCCCAACGAAAATGAAGTGGTGGCATTTACCAACAATGGCTTGATCCTACGCTCCACCAACGGCGGTCAGGACTGGCGCCAGGAGCCACTGAACCTCCCCAATAGGTGCTTTCTCATTCGACAGTTGTTCAGCCTGAACAACGGAGAATACATACTGGAGTGCATCGACACAAAAAGATACCTCTACGATGGAAAAGATTTTAGGCAGCTCAACCTCCCTCCCGGCATAGGTTTTCTGAGGGACTTTTTGGCCAGTCCTGATGAGAAGACCTGGTTCATCGTCGTCGGTGGAGGCAGAGATTGGACCATCTTCCGAAGTCAGGACAAAGGAATTTCCTGGAGATGGCTATCAGATTTCCCAACTACAGGAGGGCTTTCTCTTGTTCCCGTCACCGAAGACATCCTTTATGTCTATGGCCTCTTTGGACTCCTTGCCAAATCGGAAAACGGAGGCATCAATTGGGAGCGACTCGACCTGTCCTTGGAAAGTGGCAACACCCTGACAGGTCTTTATTTTGCCGGACCAGACAACGGCCTCATCACCGGAAGATTTTCCAGTTTCCGGACAACAGATGGAGGCAAAAGCTTTGAACGCATCCCTGGCGAAACAGAATACAACAATACCATTACCAGCTTGCGAGATGTGTGGTGGAAAGAACTGAACCCGGAGCGCGGTGCCAAAAATTGGCTGTATCACTCCCCCGATGGCGGAACCACCGTCAAAAGATTTTTTCCCAGCTGTTCTGTGGATGCCCAGACATTCTGGCCCAATCCGCACACAGGCGATTTGTGGCTGGTCAAAGACGCGTACAGCATCTACAGTCTGGAAAAACAACAAAGCATCAGCAGTTTCCAAAATCAAAAGGAAAAGGACTTTTACCTCTACCCCAATCCCAGCAGCAACTTTTTGAACATCGAATTCTTCCATCCCGACCTCCTCCCAAGGCGCCTGCAACTGCTGTCTGCCAGTGGCCAACTCATCGGTGATTACCTGCCCAGTTCTACGATCCGGACCAGCATAGACATCAGCGGCTTGCCAGATGGCATGTACATCTTGCGCATCTTTGGAGAGCAGGACGTACAGCTTGAATCCTTTTTGAAGACTTCAGTCGATCCGTAAAGTGCATTCCCTTTAGCCACACATAGCGAGATCTTCCAGAAAATTTGTATTTTCATTGGTGAAACCATTTGACAGCGAAAGCTCTTGGCTGCCCGTTGTCATCAAAAGAAAGTTCCGCTATGAAAATTCAACTCTACCCCCTGTCCCTGTGCATCTTTTTCTCCATTCTATGGTCATCGCCTCTCCACGCGCAAAGCATCGAACAGCTACTCCCCTCTCCCACTGATGTATCACTGGAAGGGGATCTGCAAAGCATCGCATTCGACGAAAGCGGCAGGGTCGCTTATGCCGTGGGAGATTGTGGCACCGTGATGAAGACCGAAGATGCTGGCCTGACTTGGACCAAACTGGCCTTTCCCGAAAACGATCGCTTGCTACAAGTCGAGCTGGTAACCAATACCGAGGGGCAGCAGCTTTTCGTCAGAGGCTACTCAAGGGTTTTTGAGAGCAAAGATGGTGGCGAAAGTTGGCAGCAACGCAGCACTGACAATTTGATGTTTGCCAGCATCCTCAATATGGCCGTCCTAGATGACCAGACTGTTCTCCTGATGATGAGTGATTTGACAATGGTTCGGCTGTTCGACGAGCAGGAGGAAGTGATCCATCTTGATCTGGAAGCAGAATTTTCGCAAAGCAACAGAATTGATTTTGTCGATGACCAGAACGGTTGGCTTCATTTGAGACTGATCAATGGAGGGCAGGCCGTCTTTCGCAGCCAGGATGGGGGGCGGCAATGGAACAAGGTAGAGTCATGGCCTCTGGCAGATCGCACCATCCTCAATTTTGACTTCATCGACGAACAAACGGGATATATTTTGACAGATGTGGATGGCGATCCGGAGATGATGCAGACCAAAGATGGTGGCAAAAGTTGGGAACCATTTGTCCAACCAGGCTCTACATTTTTGAGCATCGGCAACCAGTTTGTCGCAGTCGATGAACAAGAAGTCTGGACGTTCAACTTCACTCAATTGCGACGATACTTCAAAGACGATCAAGGCAATACCAGCGAAGAAATCATTCCCATTGACGTCCAATTCAACAGAAATGTCTTTACCTCTGCCATTGGAATCGCCCTGGCACCCAATCGGTCCTTTTGGTACGCAGGTCCCAATCAGGTCATCCTGGAATTGCCAAGTGGCGAACGCTCCTGGAAGTTTCGGAATGGCCAAAGCGACACCCAGATTTTTGATGTCCACTTTCCAGCGCCAGACCACATTGTTGCCTACGGCCACCCCTCCAACATCTACCACTCCTATGACAATGGCGACAGCTGGGAGGTGGAGTCAATCCGAATGCCATTTACCGTGCGAGTCATTCAGGCCATGCCTCTTGCACAAGATCGACACCTAGTTGCCATACAAGGTCGGGGACTCCTGCTGTTGGATGCCGACAGAGTTGTCAGAGATGTCCTCAACACAGGCAGTTTTGACTACCGGATGGCCCAAAGCCCAATCAGCAAAACACTGTACTCTCTCAGTCCCAGTTTCTTTGGTTCTTCCGAACTCCACCGATCCGTCAACGGCGGTCTGGAATGGGAGTTGCTGCACACCTTCAACTTCAGAGCTACCGACATAGAAATTCCTGCAGAGGGCATTCTGTACGTATCGGGCGGGCAAGGCGATCTAGACAAGTCGACGGATGGGGGACGGAGCTGGGAATCCGTTCTGACCAATGAGGACATGTTCATCCAAGACATCAGTTTTTCCACCCCCCAACATGGCTACATTGCAGGTTCCCCCTTCTCGCTTTATACCGAAGATGGTGGGAAGACCTTCGAGCCCCTGTCTTTTAGAGACGTTCCCACTCTCAATAGAGTTGTCATGGGAAGGTCCTCCATCGGTTGGGGCCTCGGCTTGACTGGTTTCATTGGCTCTGACCAACTGCTCTCTACCAGAGACGGAGGCAACAATTGGCTCAAGGTAGCAGAAAGCTGTGCCAATCTACTTGACATTCGCTTCAATCCCCATACAGAGGAGCTGTGGATGCTGTCTACCTGGGGGGCTTTGTACCGCTATGAGCAGCGCCAATTCTCCACCCCATTGACTCCAGAATCTCAAAACCAACTGTCGCTTTACCCCGTCCCTGCAACTGATTTTTTGACAATGGAAATCCCCACGCAAGGAAGGCAACTTGAGCGAGGGCGCTTGTACGACAGCCAGGGGCGTCTCCTACAAGAATTCCCCTTGTCTGATCAACGCTTTACATTTCTACCAGTGGGAGAATTGCCGACTGGCCTGTACTTGTTGGAAGTTGTTGGAGAGGACATTTCGCGAGTGGAAAAATTCATCAAGCAATAAGTTCCCCTCTTTGGGGTTACAATAATGTACTTAGAGTGGTATGTCAGATTGCTTTTTTGTGTCACCCTTCTTTTGGGAGATCGTACAGTCTTTGAAAAGAAGTCACTGAAATCAGTAAAAGTATGAACTTGAGAACATCTACCATCCAAAGTCTCCGCTGGTTGGCAGTTTTTTTGGTGGGCACCTCCTCTCTGCTCCAAGCCCAATCCATTGAGAAAAACTTTCCCCTCTCCACCAACAACGAAGGCATCATCCTCGACATCCAATTTGCAGCAGACGATGGGCAAGTGGGCTACCTCACGGGCACCTGCGACCTATTGCTCACCACAAGCGACGGTGGCACCGAATGGACCGAACTGGAGTATCCTGCCACAGAGCTACCCGTCGATCTCATCGTTTGGCCTGGCTCGGAAGGTCGCAGTCTGAGCTTGTTCACCCAAAACTTTGTGTACAACAGCACCGATGGCGGCAACAACTGGCAGGAGGACCGCTACGAGAATTTCAGTATGGAAAGCCTTCCACACGAACTGGAATTGATCGGACAGGACCGACTCGTTTATTCCGACGGAAGCAACCAACTTTTTTTCTCTCAAGACAGGGGAAGAAACTGGCAAAAAATCATTGTCGATGAGGTCAACGCCATCGGTCGAATTCATTTCATCGACTCTCTCTACGGTTGGATGACTGCTGGCCAAATGGTCTTGCAAAGCACCGATGGGGGGCGGAATTGGGAGGAATTGTACACCCACTTTGGCAATGCGCTGAACCTGCGCTTCCTCACTCGGGAGCTGGGTTTTCTCATGACAGACGAGATCATCTTCCGATCCACCGATGGCGGCAAAAGCTGGCAACACTTTTTCTACTTCAAACCCGCTGAGATCATCAAACGAACCTACCGCATTTTTGTGGTGGATGAATACAGCATCTGGCTCCAATCGCCCCAGCACATCCTCAAAATCGACAGTCGCACAGACCCACAGCTACAAATCGACCAAGGACTGTCCCATTCCGTATCGGCCATCCATTTCCATCCACAAACAGAAAACCACTGGATCGGGCGGGCCAATCGGCAATTGCAGCTGTACCAAAGCCGGGAAGGCAGTTTCAAGGAGGTATTTCAAAAAGAGGACTATGCCATCCTCACGTTTCTCTTTCCGGACTCCGAGACTGTTCTCGCCTACACGAGTGACCACAGGCTCTTGCGATCGGCCGATGATGGGCAAAGCTGGACGGAATACGACCGCCTGACTTTCGAAGAGGCAAACACCCGCTTGGGCGTTCCTGACTTCCTCCCCCACCTGGACAACAGCTTTCTATTCACCCTCCGACATCGCTTGTACCGATATGACTACCCCAACCAACGCCTGAGTCTGGTGTACGAAAATCCAGAGGGCAACAGCATCAGCCTGTCGATGAACCCCAAGGACAAGCAACTCTTTGTATTGACTGCTGACGATACCCCAGGACAATCCAAGCTGCTCCGTTCCCGCGACAAGGGCAAGAGCTGGAAGAAGGTGCATTCCTTCAACTTTCGCCCCCGAGAAATTGTCATCCCGACAGACGGACTGTTGTATGCTGTGGGCAGGAGAGACATGGATGTTTCCTACGACGATGGCGAGAATTGGCGGGTCATTTGGTCACAGGAGGAATTCAACATCACAAACAGCCATTTCTCAGGCCCTTACCAGGCCTTGTTGTTCGTTTCAACGGGGGTTTTCATCAGCGAGGATGCCTTTCGGACGTTTGAATTTGTGCCATTGGACCAGTCCCATTCCCGCATCGTATCCCCATACCCTGGCTTGTTTTTCAGTCTTCGAAACCTCTCCTTCGACACAAATCTCTTTTACTTCGACCGCCCAAAACGGCAATTTCAATTCGTTGATCAAAGCTGCAATGTGTACCATTCTACCAAGCTCAATCCCTACACCAGAGACATTTGGCTGGGTGGCCCCTTGGGCAATATTGGAAGCATTCGCTACGAGAACCTTCTTCCCATTACCCGCCCCATCGCCAGCGAGTCATTGGTCTTTCCCAATCCCGCCGACGAGGAATTTCTCACAGTCCGCCTTGGACAGACGACACCAGAAATCAGCAGAGTTGATGTTTTTGGGATGGACGGTCGCCTCTTGCAGTCCTATCCCTGGGCAGGAGGCCAACAAAACGACTTGAACATCCAAAAATTTGCCACAGGCGTCTACGTCTTTCGGCTGGTCGGACAAGATGATGCCGAAAGCTTTCAAATTTTGATCAAATAGCCAAACAGAGGCAGGCCGGATGCGTTAAGAATGATGCACATTTGCGTGGCAAGGCAGAAGTGATTACCTTTCCTTTGCCCAAGCAATTTTTGCTGCTGACGCTCAAACCAAATGCACCATGAAGAAGCCCACTTATCCCGTAGAAAAAGAGGAAGACGTTCGCATTGAAGCCCCCACAGAAGTCGCCGCAGGAGCCACAGCGGTGGCATCGGCCCTCCGCCATGGTCTGACGGAAATGACGGTCTCCTCCTGCTCCAAGTCCTTTCTCAATCTCAACCAAACCAAGGGATTCGACTGTCCAAGCTGCGCCTGGCCCGACCCCGATCCAAGCGACAGGAGCGGCGTGGCCGAATATTGCGAAAACGGCGCAAAAGCCGTGGCCGAGGAAGCCACGAGCAAAAGGGTGGACATCGACTTTTGGGCCAAGCACAGTGTGGAGGAGCTGATGAGTTGGTCGGAATACAAACTGGGCAAAGCAGGCCGCATCACCCACCCCATGATCCTGCGCCCTGGTCAAACCCACTACGAGCCCATTTCCTGGGACGATTCCTTCGCGCTGATTGGCCAACACCTCAAAGCCCTGGACGATCCCAACGAGGCCATCTTCTACACCTCGGGCCGCGCCAGCAACGAGGCGGCCTTTCTCTATCAACTCTTCTCCCGCATCTACGGTACCAACAACCTCCCGGACTGCGCCAACCTGTGCCACGAAGCCAGCGGCGTCGCCATGTCAGAGGCCATTGGCATCGGGAAAGGAACGGTCAAGTTGGAGGATTTTTACGCGACAGATTTGGTGATTGTCATCGGTCAAAATCCCGGCACCAACCACCCGCGCATGCTGTCGGCCATGCAAAAAGCCAAGCGCACCGGCGCCAAAATCATCGGCATCAATCCATTGCCAGAAACGGGGTTGAAGAGTTTCAAAAATCCACAAGAAATCCAAGGTTGGATTGGCAAAGCAACCCCGCTCTCCGACCTTTTCCTGCAAGTGCGTCTCAATCAGGACATGGCCCTGCTCAAGGCCATTCTGCTGGAGCTGTACCGCCGCGAAACCGCCCAGCCCGGCAGCACCTTCGACCAAGAATTCATCCAGAATCATACCCATGGCTATGCCGAATTCATCGAAGACCTCCAAACACACGATCTCGACTCGTTGGCCGAAGCCTGTGGCATCCCCGTGGCACAAATCGTGGAGGCAACAGACATCATACAGGCGTCGCGCAAGATGATCATCTGCTGGGCCATGGGCATCACACAGCATCGAAACAGCGTGGCCACCATTCGGGAAATTGTCAACCTTCTGCTCGTCAAAGGTTCCATCGGCAAAGCGGGTGCAGGGGCCTGCCCTGTGCGTGGGCACAGCAACGTACAAGGCGATCGCACGGTGGGCATCTGGGACAAAATCAAGCCAGCCTTTGCCGAAAAGCTCAAAGCCCGCTTTGGTTTTGATCCTCCCATGGAAAATGGCTACAATGCCGTAGAGGCCATCCATGCCATGCACGAAGGAAAGGCAAAAGTCTACATTTCACTGGGTGGCAACCTCCTGTTGGCCGGGCCCGACACAGAATACATGGCCAAAGGAATGCGCCGCTGCAAGCTGACCGTCATGGTATCGACCAAACCCAATCGCAGCCATCTCGTCACGGGCAAAATCGCCCTCATTCTCCCCTGTCTGGGGCGTACAGAGCGAGACATCCAAGCCTCTGGACCGCAGTTTTATACAGTGGAAAACTCCATGGGGATTGTCCACAACTCCAAAGGGGTCCTGCCTCCGGCTTCCCCCCACTTGCTGAGCGAGCCCGCCATTGTGGCCCGCATGGCGGAGGCCAGCGTCGGCAATCTTCCCAAGCTCAATTGGTCGAAGATGGCAGCCAATTACGACAACATCCGGGACGCCATCGAGGCTTGCATCCCCGGCTTTGACGACTACAACCGCCGGGTGCGAGACGATGCGGGCTTTTACTTGCCCAATGCTGCGCGGGAGGGGCGTTTCAAAACAGCGACGGGAAAGGCCAATTTCTTCGTGGCAGAACTGCCCAAGTGGGAACTCTCGGAAGGCCAATTCCTCATGACAACCGTCCGCAGCCACGACCAATTCAACACCACCATTTACGGCAACAACGATCGCTACCGAGGCGTTTTCAACGGACGTCGGATCGTCTTCATGCATGCCGATGACATCCAAAAGGAAGGCTTTCAGGATGGTGAGTTGGTGGACTTGTTCTCTCACTACGATGGGATCGAGCGCTCTGCCCCTCGATTCCGGATTGTGGCCTATGACATTCCCACCCGTTGCGTGGCCACCTACTTTCCGGAAGCCAACCCCCTGATTCCCATCGACCGATTTGGGCTCAAAAGTCATACGCCCATTTCCAAGTCTGTGGTCATCAGCATGCGGAAGTCTTCAGCGCAGGAATAGGTGGAACCATCGACTTGGCTGTTTCGTTGAACAACACATTACACGATCATGGGAAACAAGCAAGCATGACACCACGACTTTCTTACCGCCTTTGGTTTGTCCAACGGTCCGGCAGCACCCTTTTGTACCGAGCGTTGGAGAGCACCGGGATCGCAGGCAAGCCAGGCGAACTTTTCAACATCCCCGACGACCAAACCCTCTGCGGCCATCACCAAGTCAATGACTACGCTTCTTTGCGCGACAAGCTCTGGCAGCTCGGCAGTACGCCCAATGGCGTCTTTGGCATCAAGCACGACTTGCACCAATGGCATTACCAACGATGGTTTCGGGAAATTGCTCGTCTGCAAAGCTTGGCGGAAGAGGCTCCTTTGGACCAGCACGAAAGCATTTGGCAAGACTTGTTTCCCAATTGCAAACATCTCTACATCACTCGCCGCAACAAAGTCCGACTGGCAGTGTCTTGGTGGAAGGCCATCCAGGATCAAACCTGGCATTTGGAAGCCGGACAATCCAGGGAGCAAACCGATGATTTTTACAAAGATCGCTATGACTTTGATGCACTTTTGCATTTGTTTCGAGAGGCAGTTCTCAAAGAAGCGGCCATGCAAGAATACTTTCAAGCCAATGACATCGTTCCTTTGACCATCGTTTACGAAGATTTTGTTTGCCAGTACGAGAAAACCATTTGTGACATCATCCGGTTTTTGGACATTCGCGAGAGCTTCAGTATCGGGCCGATGTATTACCAACGGACGGCCAATGAGCAGTCCGAGCAATGGGTGCAGCGCTTCCGGCGGGATTTGCAGAGCAAGATGGGGGGCAAGCAGGTGTGGTGAAGGAGCAGACGCTTAACAAATCCTTAAACAGAACTTAATCCAATTTTCCCCCATATCCCTTAGCAGTCTACTAATTTTACGGTCATATTGCTTGAAGCAATGTTCAGTTAGAAAGTAGGTTGAATCAGCTGCAGTGAGGTTTTGCTTCACTGCAGCTCTTTTTTTGCCCACCTTTCCCACAAACAGCCTACTTCTCCACGGGATTTTTGGTATTTTTGATAGGCAAACAAGCATCACTGGCCCACGATGGCCACCGCTACAATCGCAACAAAATGAAAAATTACTTGCTAACCTTCCTCCTACTGGCTTTGCTGAGTAGTTGTGCCAAGCAATACACACCCGCCAATTACACAGGCTCGCGCATCGAGTTTGGCTCTGGCGGGGGCATTACCGGGGCAGTCACCCGATATGTTCTGCTCGAAAACGGCCAGCTTTTTCGCCAACAAGGCCCTGATACCAGCTTTCAGGAAGCCACTGCCCGGCTGGACAAGAGCGTTGTCAAACAAAAGTTCGACAATTATAAGTTTCTCAAGCTGTCAGACGTCCAATACCAACAACCAGACAATATGTACTATTTCGTCCAACATCAGGAGGGTGATCAAATGCACACCATCACCTGGGGAGGGGCGGCACCAAATTTGCCAACTGACGTCAAAATCTTTTACCGCAATCTAAACCAGTTGACAAAACAGTTGCGTTTTAAGGATTGACCAAATCAAACCATTTCTCTCCATTCCAAAAAATGAACCCATGCCGATCAAATATACCCTGGCTACCGTCCTAAGTTTGTTGTTGAGCTTTCCACTTTGGGGACAGTTCAAAGTCATTCCCCCAAAGCAAGCCGACCCCAGTCGACCTGCTACCATCCATATGCAGCGCAAGGCTCCCATTGGTCCGGCCACTCCACGGACAACAACCGCCAGCGAAGCAATGCCCCAACCCATTAGATTTGCCCCCGTCACGGCGGACAAGCCTCCCTTTCTGCTGTACAAAGATGAGGAGCAAAGTACCCCCATTGCCATTCGAGGCAGTCTCTCCGCTTCTTCTTATGGGAAAGGCATCCGTTTGGAGCAACAGGCGGAATTGTACCTGGAGCAGGTCAAGGAAAGCATGCAAATCCAAGCGCCAACAGAAGAATTTGTCTTGTACCGCAGCCAGAGCAGTACCAATCGGCAACACCTGCGCTACAAGCAAACCTACAAGGGCCTACCTGTGTATGGAGGCGAAATTGTCCTGCATGCAGAAAACAATCGCATTGATCTGCTCAACGGCAGGTATTTCCCCAGTCCCAAAATCGACCAAATTGCTCCCAGTCTCCAAGCCGTAAAGGCGGAACAAATGGTATTGGCAGAACTGCCCGATTTTGTACAAATCCCCGAAAAACAACAGGCCTTCATCGCTCACGAACAAGTGCGCAGTCAATTGCTCATCTATCATGTGGACAATGACCCGACCAAGGAAGTGCTGGCCTACAAAGTCGATGTCATCCCCCACCTCGCAGAACGCTACACCTATTTTGTGGATGCACACAATGGAGAGGTATTGCACCGATACAGTCACATCTGTCGGCTTCATGCCCCGCATACCCACGAGGAAGAAGCGGCCCCTCAAAAAATTCTGGGGAAAACCACCGCCCAAGCAACAGACCTAAGTGGTGCCCGACGAACCATCGACGTCTACGAATGTCAGGGCGACTATTACATGATCGACGCCAATAGAAACATGTTCAGTGGCGACGAATTCGATTGCACCAATGGAGACCGTCTCATCAATGGCGTTGTACTGACCTTGAACGCATTTGATCGCTCTCCCCAAAACGACAATTTCAACTACGAAATATTTGGCAGCTCCAACAATCAGTGGAGTGACCGCACCGCCGTATCCGCCCACTATAACGGTGGCCAGGCGTACGAATACTTCCTCAACACCTTTGGCCGCAATTCCATCAATGGACAAAAGGGCAACATCATTTCCTTCGTACACGTAGCCGATGAGAATGGCGATGACATGGACAATGCCTTTTGGAACGGTGCCGCCATGTTTTATGGCGATGGACGGACCTTTTTCAGCGAACCACTGGCCAAGTCGCTGGATGTGGCAGCCCACGAAATGGCCCATGGTGTCATCCAAACCACGGCCAATCTCGTCTATGAAAACCAACCAGGAGCCCTCAATGAATCCTTTGCCGACATCTTTGGGGCCATGGTAGACCGAGATGATTGGTTGATTGGCGAAGAGGTGGTCAATCCTGCTCGCTATCCAAGTGGGGCCATGCGCTCGATGTCGGACCCCAACAACGGAGGCAATTCCAGCAACTACTACTGGCAACCCAAGCACATGAATGAGTACCGCAACTTGCCCAACACACCACAAGGCGACAATGGCGGCGTACACATCAACAGCGGCATTCCCAACCACGCTTTCTACCTCTTTGCCACCAACCCCAGCGTGGGGCGCGAGCGAGCAGAGCAGGTCTATTACGATGCGTTGAACAACTACTTGGTTCGCTCTTCGCAGTTTGTCGATCTGCGCATCTCTGTGGTGGAAGCTGCCAAGGCGCGGCACGGAGCGGGCTCAGCAGTGGTGAGGGCAGCCGAAGCGGCCTTTGATGCGGTGGGAATCGGTGGAGGTACGCGCACCGACGAGCAGGAGGAGTTGGAGACCAATCCAGGCAACGATTTTGTCCTGTGGTCAACCACCCAAAAAGACCAGATCAAAAATGCGCTGACGACGGGGCAAGACGATGGGACTTTTGCCACCATCGACCACATCAGCAAGCCAAGTGTCTCAGATGATGGGTCCGTCATCGTGTTTGTGGACGGCCAAAAGAGTTTGTACGAGATGGGCGTCAACTGGACCAACAAAACCGTCAGCTACATCTCTCCCATCGAAGAAAGCCTCAACTGGCGCAATGTGGCCATTTCCAAAGACGGCAACCGCTTGGCAGCTGTCACGGGCGACTTGGCCAATGGGGTATTTGACAATGAGGTGTTTGTCTATGATTATGTCAGTGAAACAGGCGTTTGGTTTGAATTGTACAATCCGACCTTTACCCAAGGAGTCTCTACAGGCGACGTCATCTTTGCCGATGCCCTGGAATGGGATCACTCGGGTCGCTACCTGCTCTATGATGCAGCCAATCGAATCAGCAACAACAGCGGAGAAACCATCGAATACTGGGACATTGGATTTGTGGAAGTATGGGACAACGATCGCAACGACTTTGGTCCGGGGACCGTGTCCAAGTTGTTTTCTGGTTTGCCCGAAAATGTCAGTGTTGGAAACCCAAGCTTTGCCAAAAATTCGCCAGCCCTGATTGTATTTGACCAATTGGAGTCCGGCTCCTTTTCCGATAGCTATTCTGTGCGTACAGCCAATGTCGAAAGCGGCGACCAAGGACTCGTTTTCGAAGGCAACAGCTTGGGCTATCCCAATTTTTCCAAGGAAGACGATCAGGTCATTTTCCACTTTGTGAACAACGGCCAGGACATTGTCGCCATCAGAGGCATGAGCAGCAACCAACTCGACGGAGAAGGAGATGCCACCGTATTCATTGAGGATGCTGCCTGGGGTGTTTGGTTTGCGACGGGCAGACGGGTGCTGACCAACACCGAGGAGGTGAGCGATGTCAACCAACAGCTGCGTTTGTTTCCCAATCCTGCCGACGATCAGGTCAATCTGCGCTTTGGCGAGGCCCCCAAGGGAGTCTATCAGCTGACCTTGTACGACTGGCAAGGCCGATTGCTGTGGCAGTCCACGGCTAGTGGAACCGATGCCTTGATTCCAACAGCAAATCTGCCATCGGGGGCCTTTGTCTTGCAAATCCAGACCCAGAAGGAGCGCATCAGTCGCAAGCTGATCATCCGCTAAGAGCGTGTTTGGAAATTTGGTCTTTGCGGCGCTTTGTTCAATGATTTGTTTAGACGACACCTCAAAACCGGAGTTTAGCCGTAGCTAAATGAGGCTTTTGGGAAGGAAGTATCAACACATCAGTGTACAAATAAGCCTAATTATTAAATTCCAAACAGGCTCTAGGGGGAGGCAACTGTCCCATTCCAGACGAATTGGAAAGTGAATCTTAACAAAATGTTAAAATTATAGTTAATCAGGGGAGGCTGGATTGTGATCGATCTTGTAATTCCTTATTTTTGGAAAGCATGCGCCAAAAGGCTTTGCGTTGATCATCATTTTGTCATTCAAATAAATCGAAATATCATGAAGAAGTTTTTCCTACTTTTTGCCTTCCTGGGCTTCGTAACATTCGCAGCCAATGCGCAATCCTGCTCTGGCAAGAAGGTCAGCAAGACAGCTTGTGCGAAGACTTGTACCAAAACTGCCGCTGCCAAGTTGGCTTCTCTGTCTACGGATATTGAGTCCAGAACTTGTGCAAAGTCTGGTACTGTTTCCTATGTAAGAAAACAAACTTGTCCAGCGACTGGAAATGTCAGCTTTGTAAATGTATCATACTGCAGCAAGAGCCAGAAATTTGTCAATGTCTCGCCTTCTGCTACGGCCAAGTCGGTTTCTACCAAAAAAGCCTGCTCAGCTTCTGCGAAGAAATCCTGTGCCAAGACATGCACCAAGTCTGCCAAGACGGTAAAGGCCACCACCAAGAAGGCCTCTGCTGCCAAGTTGGTCAAGAATGAAGAATAAGAATAATTGGTTAGATTAATTCTACGGGCCTCGTGTCCGGAAAAGCCTTCGATTGCTCGTCAGTTGGAGGCTTTTTTAGTTGGGCTAGGATTTGCTGCGACTGCGTTGGACGCGAAAAGCGGAATAGGCATTCTTTTCTTTGTATTGTTCCAGCACGTGGCGAACGGTCGGAGAAGTATTGGGAGGCAGGTCATTGATGGGCAGCCAGGACACCCGTTTGAATTTTTCGGGCTCCCGCGATTCGATCTGCCCTCGCCAACGGCTGGCTTTGAAGTACAGCACAATGCGCAAATCGTCTTCCTTTTGCTTGAAGAGAGTGTGTACCAATTCCAAATCGTCGGCATCCAGGATGAGCCCCGACTCCTCCCTGCTTTCGCGCACCAAGGCCTCCTTGGGCAACTCTCTGGCCTCCAAGGCCCCTCCAATCAGGGTGTGCTTGCCTCCATTCTGGCTGGTTTGCTTCAACATGAGGATGAAGCCCCTGTGTTCCAAGATCAGCCTCACTTTTATGGTTTTACTGAGCATATGGACAATCCTGTGATGATCAAATGATACAATCTTTCAATATACCCTTTTTTTGCTTAAAACCTAGTATGCGACAAGCGGGTAAATCAGGGCGAAAGTCCAGCCCAGTTCCTCACCATTTTCCTTGATTTTTAGTATCTTTCTCTCAATTCTTTTACAAAAAAGCATGATTAGCGTACTTTTGTATGGATCGTATTGAGACCCGAAGAACCGATCGAACAAACCACCTTCGGGTCCTCTGAGATGACTGACTCCAGGCCGAAACAACACCATCACATCACAAAACTAACTAACTACATGCATGCTAACAGTGTCTTCAACAGCGTCCTCGACACAATCGGCAACACGCCTCTGATCCGTCTGAACAAAGTCCCCAAAACCATCAAAGCCACCGTATACGCCAAGGTGGAAGCATTCAATCCGGGGCATTCTGCAAAAGATCGGATCGCCAAATACATGATCGAGCGCGCCGAGCGGGAAGGGAAATTGCGCCAGGGAGGAACCATCATCGAGACAACCTCCGGCAACACAGGCTTCAGTCTGGCCATGATCGGTGTGATCAAGGGGTACCGCTGCATCCTGTGTGTTCCAGACAAAATTTCTGACGAAAAGCTGAATTTACTGCGCGCCATGGGGGCCGAAGTCATCGTTTGCCCAAGCAATGTCAAACCAGATGACCCCCAGTCCTACTACTCCAGAGCCAAAGCCTTACACGCCACGCTCAGCAACTCCTTCTACGTCAACCAGTACTTCAACGATGGCAATACACTGGCCCATTACAGCACCACTGGTCCCGAAATCTGGCAACAGACCGAAGGAAAGGTGACCCATTATGTGGCTTCTTGTGGGACCGGAGGCACGCTATCGGGCACAGCTCGCTACCTAAAAGAGCAAAATCCCGACATCCGCATCACCGGCGTAGACGCCTATGGTTCGGTCCTCAAAAAGTACCACGAAACTGGTGAATACGACGAAAAAGAAATCTATCCCTACAAGCTGGAAGCTGTCGGAAAGAACATCATTCCGTCAACGGTCGACTTTTCCGTCATCGACAAATTTGTCAAGGTGACAGACAAGGCCAGTGCCTTCCGCGCCCGCCAACTCTCCAAAAGAGAAGGCCTCTTTGTTGGCTATTCCAGCGGTGCCGCCATGCAGGGTATTTTCAAAATCAAGGAGGAATTGACCAAGGACGACATCGTCGTTGTATTGTTTCCCGATCATGGAAGTCGATACCTGGGCAAGATTTTCAACAACGAGTGGATGGAGGAGCAGGGATTCCTATACGGATACCCCAACTACAAATACATGCTCAAATTCCGAAAATTCCTTAGAAGCATCTCCTAAAGGCCAGCCAACAGTTTGTTGATGGCCTTTTCAACCAGCTCTCTCACCAAAAGCAGTGATACCGACCGAGGAATTTCACTGCTTTTGGTGAGGGGACATTTGCGCTGCGTTGATGATATTTGTGAACGAATCTATAAAACAGAGAAAATTGCATTGCCATGAAATTACGCCCTATTGAGAGACGATCCAATCTCAGCCGGGAAGAATTCCAGGAAGAGTATGTCAGAAAAAACCGACCCGTCATCTTTACCGACCTGGTAAAAGACTGGCCCGCCACCGAAAAATGGACCTTCGATTATTTCCGCGAAACATATGGACACATCGATGTCCCTCTCTACGACAATGATTTCCGCAAAGCCGGTAAGGACTACCTCGTCCCCAAGACGACCATGAAATTTGGAGACTACCTGACCTTGATCGAAAATGAGCCCACAGAATTGCGGATGTTCCTCTTCAACATCTTCAAGCACGCCCCCAACCTCGTCAACGACTTCAACTATCCCAGCATTGCCGACGGATGGGTCGACGGCTTCCCAATGATGTTCTTCGGAGGGGAAGGCAGCAAAGTGGATCTGCACTATGATCTCGATTGCGCCTCTGTCTACATCACCCAATTCCAAAAGAAAAAGAGAGTCATTCTGTTTGCTCCCGAGCAGTCTCCCTACTTGTACCAGCATCCATTCACCGTGCAAAGCTCTGTCATGCTGGATGCCCCTGACTTTGGGAAGCACCCCGCCCTCGAAAAGGCAGATGGAATGGAATGTGTGCTCGAACATGGCGAAACACTCTTCATGCCCAGCCTCTGGTGGCACTACATGTTCTACGAAGAAGGTGGCTTCTCTCTGAGTCTGCGGACACACAGCGCCTTCTCTCGCATGAGAGGCATCTTCAACATCGCCCGTCACTTCACTGTGGACAAAGGCATGAATGTGCTGCTCGGCAATCGCTGGAACGACATCAAAGAAAACATCGCTCACCGCAAAGCCAACGCTGTGTTGGCCTAGTCTGGCAAGCGCATACCATATGGACATCCCTCTCTGGCAGCAATGTCAAAGAGGGATGTCTCATTTTTCTGTACCTTTGTAACTGAACAAACTGACTGAGAAAATGAAAGTGCTTGTCACGGGAGCCGATGGTCTACTCGGCAGCAATCTCGTCCGCGAACTCCTGGAGAGAAAATGTGAAGTCCGGGCTTTTCTATTGCCCAATAGCCCTTCCCAAACCCTCGATGGTCTGGCCATTGAAAAAGTGGAGGGCAACATCCTGTCCCCTGCTGATCTCAAAAAAGCCTTCCAAGGTTGCGACGCAGTCATCCACGCTGCCGCCAATACCAACATCTGGCCCGATCGTTCGGAGATGGTTCGCCGGGTCAATGAAGAGGGAACCCGCAACATTGTGGAAGCAGCCCTGCAGGCCAAGGTCAAGCGAATGGTCTACGTCGGCACTGCCAATACCTTTGGATTCGGGAGCAAATCCCAGCCAGGCAATGAGACGCAAGCCTACAAATCGGCCAAATACGGACTCGATTACATGGACAGCAAGCGAAAGGCACAACAGATTGTCTTGGAGGCTTGCCAAAATAAAGGGCTGCCAGCCATCGTTGTCAATCCGACCTTCATGCTGGGCCCCTACGATTCCAAACCCAGTGCCGGCGCCATGATCGTGGCCATTTACCAAGGCAAGGTGCCGGGCTATACCTCGGGCGGGCGCAACTACATCTATGTCAAAGATGCCGCCGTTGCCATGTGCAATGCCCTGAAGATGGGCCGCATTGGCGAGTGTTACATCCTGGGGCATCACAACATGAATTACAAAGAGGCCTTTGGCAAGATTGCCTCGGTAGTGGGTGTCAAAGCGCCGGGACTTCCCATCCCCTCTTTTGCCAGCCTCTTGTATGGGGCCATCGGAAGTTTTGGTGCCAAGGTGACGGGAAAGGCCCCCACGGTCAGCCTGGCCATGGCTCGAATCTCTACCGATGAACACTACTTCGACGCTCGGAAGGCTCAAGAGGAGTTGTTGTTGCCACAAACCCCCATCGAGCAGGCCATTCGCGAGTCGTTTGACTGGATGAGGACACATGGTGTGTGTTGAGAAAGCGAGATGTCAAAATTTGTAAGCGGGAAGCGGTCTGAAAACTACTAATTCTTAAAGCTATTGATGATGAAACAAATCCTACCATTTCTCCTGTTCTTCCTCCCAATGCTGGTACAGGCCCAATCGGCCTCCGATTACCACACACAAGGCATTGAAGCTTATGAAAAAGGAAAGCACGAAGAAGCCATGGAGCTGTTCTCCAAGGCCCTTGAGATCAAAAACGACGATGCCGTGATTTACTACGACAGAGGCATCATCCATCTGAACTTGGAAAAATTTGAAGAAGGCATCCAAGATTTCAAGCAAGCACTCGAATACTCCGACGATGTCGAACTCAGCAAACAAGCCCTCCTCAACATTGCATTTGTCCAACGAAATGTCACCCAAGATTTGAAAAATGCCATGGACAATGTCAATTACATTCTTCAAATTGATTCCTCTTACAGCAGGGCCCATTATTTGCGCGGATTGATCCTGTACGACATGAGAAAGCTGGAAGAAGCCATCAGCAATTTCGACAGAGCCATCGAACTCGACCCCACCAATCCCGATCCCTACTACGACAGAGGCCTCAGCAAAAGAAAACTCGACAGAATCCAAGGGGCCATCCAGGACTACAGCAAGGCCATCGAGCTGGACCCATTGTACAGCAGAGCCTACAACAACCGAGGATTTGCAAGGCTCAAGATCGAGGATTACGAAGGGGCCAAAAAAGACTTCGGTGCCGCCATCCGAATCAACAACGACGCCTACTCCTACAACAACCGAGGATTTGCCAAGTACAAACTAGGAGACTACAAAAGTGCCAAAATGGATTGTGAAAAATCCATTGAATTGGACCCCAACAACAGTTGGGCCTATCACTACCTCGGCCTCATCGAATACGAACTGGGAGATACCGAAAAGGCCTGCAAATTGTTCAAAAAGGCATTCAGCATGGGCAAGCTCGACGCCAAGGCAGACATCGAAGAAAAGTGCCAAACGAATTGACGAGAATGGGACAGTAGGAAATTCCCTTCCTGCCTCCTACTCTGCTTATGACTGTCGATCAGCTCGCAGGCTCAATTGGTCCAGGTGATATTGTTTTGCTAGGAAGGATGGATTTCTCTACCTTGCGGAACATTAGCAAAACACTCACTTTATGTCCTCTTTCTTTCAAGACAAAGTCATCATCATCACGGGTTCTAGCATGGGAATCGGAAAAGTGATGGCGCACAAAATGGCACAGGCCGGTGCAACCATCGTCCTCAACGCCCGCAATCGGGAGCGACTGGCCAATACCCAGCAATTTTTCCGCGACGCAGGTTTCGACATGCTGGCCATTGATGGAGATGTGAGCAAGATCGAGGATTGCCAACGGTTGATTGACCAAACAGTGGAAAAGCACGGCCGACTCGATGGGCTGATCAACAATGCTGGCATTTCCATGGAAGGAAGGGTCAATGAATTGCAAGGGGACATTTTCAAAAAGGTCATGGACGTCAACTTCTTGGGCTCCGTCTACCCCACCCAAGCCGCCATTCCGCAGCTGCGCAAAAACAAAGGGCATGTCATCTTCATGGGAAGTGCTGCGGGCATTCGGGGCTTGCCTCGCTACGCTCCCTACTCTGCCTCCAAGATGGCCCTCACAGCCCTGGCCGAATCCCTGCGCATAGAGGAAGGCCCCCATGGCATTCACGTCGGCTTGGCCTATGTAGGATTCACCGAAAATGATCCAGATAAAACGATTTACGACAAGAACGGAAACATCATTCCACAACCCAATCGGTCTTTCATCAAAGCGGAACCACCGGAGAACGTCGCCCGCCGGATCATGCAGATGATGGAACGGCGGACCTTCAAACAGGTCTTCACCCCCCTGGGCAAGCTCAACGCCATCGTCAACCGCTGGCTGCCCTCCCTCGGGGAAGTCATCCTGGCGAGAAACTACCGGAAAAACTTCCCCGAAGAAAGCGGCGTTTAGCGCATCAAGGTGATGTCTCCCGCATAAACTTTTATCACACCATCAATGAAGGCCACCTCGGCATAGTAGACAAAAACTGCCGGGTCCAACAACTCTCCCTTGAAGCGCCCATCCCAGCCTTCGGGCTCGCTGTTGGGCGTCAGGTCACGGCCTTCGAAGACGAGTTCTCCCCAGCGATTGTAGATGCTCATGTAGACAATGTTTTCCACTTGATCCTCATTGGCGAAGATGGTGAAGAAGTCATTGTAGCCATCATTGTTGGGGCTGAAGACGTTGGGGATGAAGACATCCCGCGTTTTGTCCAACACAATTTGAAGGGTATCGGACACGGTACATCCCTTGTCGTCTGTCATTTGCAAAAACAGCAGACCAGAGGTTCGAGGGGTGATCACGGGATTCAGGCAGGTATCGCAATCGATGAGAATGTCTCCCTGGACAGTCCACAGAATGCTGCTGGGTTCAAAGTTTCTGTTGACATTGATCCGTGGCTGCTCTCCCAACTCCACAAAGCGAACATCCCCGATCTCGGCAACCAAAGCAGGTGGTGCCAACACGACGGTCTGTTGCCCCACCGAACAATCGTTGATGTCTTGTACAAATACTTCGTAAATCCCCGCCTCCAAGAATGGGATGTCAAAGGGCAAATCGGGGATGCTGGTAAATTGTACCCCATCCAATGAATATTCAAATGGACCATTTCCACCGAGGATGTCGTCAATCCGAATGCTGCCATCGGCCTCTCCAAAGCAGAAGGGAGACTGTGGCGTCAGGGACAATTCGATGGCAGGAGGGCCGGACAATTGTACACTTGATGTGGCCGTACAGCCAATGTCGTTGGTCACTGTCAGTTCATACGTGCCCGCTCCCAATTCGTCCAATTCTGCAGTTGCCCCACCATTGCTCCAGTCGAAGGAAAAGCTGCTGCCCTGTCCATTGACCAAGGCGGCCACTGCCCCATCTTCTGCATCGGCACAACTGAGGTCAAAGCCATTGTAATCCGATTGTATCTGGATGTTGACAGACAATTCATTGACCATCACGTCCACCAGCGAATTGGGAATCTGGGCCGAGCAAGCAGAGCCAGCTACTTCGACCGACTGCAGGTTGTATTGCGTTGATTGCCCAGGATTGATCGGCCATTCATATCCGTCTGCAATGCCGCGAAGGGTATCATTTTGACCGTTGGAGAAAATGATGACATCAAAGCTGTTGCCTCCTTCCAAAGCAAAGACAATCACACTTCCGGCTCCCTCACAAATGCTGGTATCTCCTTGAATGCTTCCAATGATTTGGGGATCAAAAATCAATTCTACCCCATCGCTGGTGGCCAGGCAGGGATCATTTGGATCAATCCCCCCACTGAGCGGATTGCCCACCAGGGCGGCCACGAAATAGGGCTGGCCATAGACCATGCCATTGACGAAGGAGAATTCTGGCGTTGGACTGGTGGCCAAGATGTTGCCAATGGTGCTGGCATCTCCATCGTGCAAGACGAAAAGCAGTTGGTCGTCTGAGTCCAGGTTGGCTCCTGTATGGGTGAATACGGCGGGGCTCGTCTCGCACAATCGCTGGCTGGGCGGACTGAGTTGGCCAGCGGAGCTGATGCAGCCACAATCTGGATTGTCGCTCAGATTGACAATGCCACAAAGATTGCCATCCTGTACTTGGAAGTTGTATGCCGTCCCGATGGGAATGGGATCGGACTGGAATGTGGCGTTGATCAGTACCCCTGAATTTCCAATCACTTGATAGCTTGCCAAGTCTCCACCGTTGACGACAAAGCTCACTCGATAAGTACCCGAAGCCAGATCGCAATTGATCAGTAGGTTGTCCACTGTAGGCGTTTCCAAAATGTCAACGACAAAGGTCTCCTCTGCTGGGCATTGGCCATCGTCGCCATAGATGTATAGGATTTGGAATGCTCGGATGGTATCTCCTACCTGGAGGGCAGTGCCATTGCCGCCACTTTGATCAAAGTAGCCAGCATTGAACAAATTGGTTCCTTGAATGGGAGGCAAGACATAAAAATCGCAAACGGAGACATCGCCGGGATTGTTGATTTGGGGTCCGGCACTGATGGTGACGGTGATCAAGGCTTCGTCGTTTGAACAGTTCTGTCCATTGCCAACCGTGTAGGTAAAGGCATAACTTCCGAAGGCCAATCCTGTTGTATTGAAAATGTTTCCACTGAGATTTCCAGTATTGTCATTGTCTGAAAATGTTCCTCCGGGATCGGCTCCGACCAATAGGCTGGTCAGGTCAATGGACTGTCCTGCGCAAACGGTTCCGTTGTTGTCGGCCCCGGCATCCACTGCATTTTGGATGTTGACAGTGATGATGGCCTCGTCATCAGGACAAGGCGAAGTGCCGCTGACCCGGTAGGTATATCGGTAGCTCCCGATTGCGAAACCTGCTGTATTCAAAATGTCGCCGTTCAGCCCTCCGGTTCCATCTGTATCGATGAAAACACCTCCAGGATCAGCCCCAGACAAGACAGTGGTCAAGCTGACGTTGGCTCCACTGCAAATGGATACGCTGTTGTCGGCTCCGGCATCGACGGAAGTTCCAATTTGTATGTCAAAAGATGTTTCGTCGGAGCAGTTGCCGTTGCTGTCGTAAAGGTAAAGGATGGCATTGGCATAAACGTAACTGCCTGCCGAGAGGCGGTTGCCCAGGCCATTCGGTTGATCGTAGTATGCCTCATTCCCTGTCAAGTTGGTCCCAGCAATGGCGGGCAGTTCCAAACTGTCACAGGCAGATAAATCATTCAATGGGGTGATCGATGGCACAGCAATCAATTCAACGGTGATCAAAGCATTGTCAGTTGGGCATGTTTGGCCATCGCCTACGGTATAGGTAAAACGGTAAGTACCTGGTAGCAAACCTGCTGTTGTCAATTGACCGCCAGTCAAAGCACCCGTCGCATCATCATCGGAAAAGTCTCCTCCCAGGTCCGCACCATTCAGCAAACCAAATAGGTCCAGCACATCGCCCACACAAGCATCTCCACTCGCATCCAAGCCAGCACTCACTGCTGTGACCACATTGACCGTAATCAACGCCGCTGACGGCAGACAAGGACTTGCACCGGATACAGAATAGGTAAATCGATAGCTGCCCGTGGCCAAACCAGCTGTGTTCACCACACTGCCACTCAAGGCCATGCTTCCGTCGTCATCGCTAAACGTTCCACCCGCATCTGCTCCCTGTAAGGCCGTCAGCAAATCAATGCTCGCCCCCTGGCAAACCGATGCACTGTTGTCTGATCCAGCCGAGACAGAGTTGTTGATCGTGACTGCGAAACTCTCCTCTGCATCGCAATTGCCATTGCTGTCGTAGATGTAATAGGTGCCAGAATTGTAAACGTATGCTCCTGCCACCAAGCGGGTACCACCGCCATTGGGTTGGTCGTAATAAGCCGCATTGCCACTGAGGTCCGTTCCGGTAATGGTGGGAAACTCCAGACTGTCACAAGCCGATAGATCATTCAATGGAGTGATTGACGGAACAGCTGTGAGTTGCACGCTGATCAGAGCATCATC
>JBCBOS010000045.1:0-36685 GCA_039821145.1 Bacteroidota bacterium
TCACATTTGGAGCTTCGGGAGTATGATCCATTAGAACAAGGATTGAAACGTATTTTGTAATAAAAAAACGAGGGTTTAAAAATACTTCGGGAGTATGATCCATTAGAACAAGGATTGAAACCAACAAACTAACCCACGGCAATATTACTGCGATAGAGCTTCGGGAGTATGATCCATTAGAACAAGGATTGAAACGCCAGAAAGAAATCTGGGCCGAGCGAATGATTAAGCTTCGGGAGTATGATCCATTAGAACAAGGATTGAAACCCCCACGACAATTCTTGTGATTTCTCTACGACACCCATCTTCGGGAGTATGATCCATTAGAACAAGGATTGAAACACGGCAAGCACAATTCCCAAGACCAGAGCCAAAATGCTTCGGGAGTATGATCCATTAGAACAAGGATTGAAACTTTCCTAGCAGTAACATGGTTAATTCAAAAATAGCCTTCGGGAGTATGATCCATTAGAACAAGGATTGAAACTGAGCCAGTACAAGCCTGGTACCATTCAGGAAAATGGCTTCGGGAGTATGATCCATTAGAACAAGGATTGAAACGATTGAAAAAGTCAAAAAAAATAAAGCTCAATCGTCCTTCGGGAGTATGATCCATTAGAACAAGGATTGAAACTTGCGGACGGATTGATCCAGAGGCACTCAACCCTATCTTCGGGAGTATGATCCATTAGAACAAGGATTGAAACCTGACAAGCGAATTTTAATTGCTTTTGTTGTAGTGTTCTTCGGGAGTATGATCCATTAGAACAAGGATTGAAACTTTGTCCAATTTGAACTATTGCTTTATCTTGCATAATCTTCGGGAGTATGATCCATTAGAACAAGGATTGAAACTCTTATGTAATTGCAAATACTCCCCTTTCAACTCCCGCTTCGGGAGTATGATCCATTAGAACAAGGATTGAAACCCGATTTTCTTGAATAGTCCCATTGTTGAATTTTTTCTTCGGGGGTGTGATCCACCAAAACAAAAACCGATTCAGAAGCACCACCGCCCTCCTACCCCACTGACAGCACTTAATAAAAGCCAAAACGATGTCCAACGAGCGCAAAACTTTCATGCAGTCCATCAACCTCCCAAATGGAATCAAAAATCTCATGCGCTTGGGACTGTGGGTGGCGAAAGAGGACTGCCCATTGAATGACGAATTGGCCAAGGAATTCAACTGGGGCGACAAAGTAACATTGGTCAACAACCTCCACAAAGAGGATGCAGGGCTCTCCACAACTTCCCGAACGAATGACATCCAACACATCTATGGAACGTACAAAACCGGGGAGAGAACCGACGATGAAAGCCTCGACTGGATCGATGTCAACAAAGCCATATTGATTGCCGTCAATCACGATGAAGAGGCCATCTGCTTGGATTACAGATTTTCAAAAACCCACCCAAGAATCCTTGCCACCTACTTTGAAAAAATGCCCAGGCAATACAGCCGATGGAAAGAAATTGCAAAAGAGGAAGACGAATTGATCAGGAAATTGGGAATCCAAGCTTGAATGAGAGAGTCTAAATGGGGAAAAGGAAATCATTCTCTGATGGGCAGTTGAAAACACCAAAAAGCAAAAAATATGAAAACAAAACTCCGAAAATACTGGCCCAGAATCATCCAAGTCCTTTGCATCCTGCTCTTGGTACTGCCCATCTCTGAAACCTATGAGTACCAAGGGAGCGAAGTAGACGGCGTATGGAGCAATGACTTTGTCCTGAACAACGAAACATATGCCGCTTTCTACCTTCCGCTGATCGCCATCCTGCTCCTGATTCCAAGACTGAACAAAGGCGTGCAGGCATTGATTGTCATTTCCGTTTTGTTGTCCATCATCGGCTCGCTCTTGGCATTTCAACTGATTGTCATGCCCATACAAGATTTCAGCCCACACATTGGGCTATTGCTCACGCTCTTTCTGTCTCCCCTCCTGGTGGCCAACGCCGTCATCGAGTGGCGCAAAGCAGAGAGTGAGTAGCCATTTCCAAGGCTCAAATTGGACAAGATCGGCTTTTGACTACAACAACCCCGGATTTGGCTACAGGCCGCAAGCTTTTGCATCGTATCTTTGATGACACTGGAACGCAACTCATTTGTGTGCCATCATATACTAAACCATTGAGAAATCAAAAAACAAAGAAACATGTCAAAAATTCTGATCACAGGAGCCAATGGAGGGTTTGGAGCGCTGACTGTCAAAACCTTACTCCAACAAGGTCACAGCGTCGTCGCCACGATGCGCAACATTGAATCAAAAAACAAAGAAAAAGCGGATGAGCTCTCAGCATTGGGGGCAAAAATCGTCAACGTAGATGTCACAGATGACGAGAGCGTCAATGCCGGGGTGGCAAGTGCCATCGACTTGATGGGCGGACTGGACGTCGTGGTCAACAATGCAGGGATTGGCGTCTTGGGCATACAAGAACAATTTACCATCGATGATTTCAAGCGACTGTTCGACGTCAATGTCTTTGGCGTTCAGAGAGTCAACAGAGCGGCCCTCCCCTTCCTGCGCAAGCAACAGTCGGGACTGCTCATCCACGTCTCAAGCTTGTTGGGTAGAATTGCCTTTCCATTTTATGGACCCTACAATGCCTCCAAATGGGCCTTGGAAGCCATTGCAGAAAACTACAGAGTGGAGCTGTCCGGCTTTGGCATCGACTCTTGCTTGGTGGAACCCGGCGGCTACCCCACCGGATTTTTCGAGAGCTTGATGAAACCGTCCGACCGCTCCCAAGATGAAGGCTACGGAGACATGATCCACGCTCCCAAACAAGCATTCGACAGCTTCGAGGGCGCACTGGCCAGCAATCCTGCGCAGAACCCCCAAAGCGTAGCCGATGCCATTGCAACACTCATCGCAACCCCTGCCGGAAGCCGCCCCATGAGAACGGTGGTCGACAAGATGGGAATGGGCGATCACATCCACCCCTACAACCAACAATTGGAACAAATCCACCAAGGACTTTACAATGCCTTCGGCATGGGCGACATGCTCAAATTGAAAGTGTAACCCCACGCGAATTTTGGAGAGGGCACTGGAAAAATGCCCCCTCCAATTCTTCTGCCTTGTCAATCCCACAAAATATGGCCAACACAAAAGTTCATCCACTGAAAACCATCAGCGATCTGCACCGCTTCCACCGAATCTCTCCGCCGGAACACCCGCTGATCAGTCTGATTGATTACAACAAAATCCGACCGGTCATTGAAAACAATGAGCTCAAATGGATGCAAAGTTTTTACACCATTTCTGTCAAGCGAAACGTGATTGGCAAATACCGCTACGGGCAGCAGTCGTACGATTTCGACGAAGGTCTGATGACTTTTTTCTCCCCCGGACAAGTCATCTCTGTCCAATTGCTGGAGGGAGAAGCCAGCGTCCACAAGCCAAGTGGCTGGATATTGGCCATTCATCCCGACTTTCTGTTTGGAACGCCGCTGGCCAAAAACATCAAAAAGCATCCCTTCTTTCAGTACTCCACCCGGGAGGCATTGTTTCTTTCCGAGAAAGAAGAACACACCATCAACGGCATTCTTCACAACATCCAAGGAGAATACCAGAGCTCTTTGGACCAATTCAGCCAACAGATCATCATCAGTCAACTGGAACTGCTGCTCAACTATGCAGAGCGATTTTACCAACGACAATTCCTGACCCGCAAGGTGTCCAATCACCAAATCCTCGACAAATTGGAAGCGCTTTTGGACGATCACTTTGCTGCAGAGAGCATGGCCGAATTGGGCCTGCCATCAGTCCAGGAGGTCGCCCAACACCTCCACCTCACACCGGATTATTTGAGCAGCATGCTCAAAAGCTTGACCGGACAAACCACCCAGCAACACATCCACAACAAGTTGATCGAAGTTGCCAAGGTGAAACTGTCTACCACCGCTTTATCGGTCAGTGAAATCGCCTATGAACTGGGATTTGGACATCCACAATCGTTCAGCAAACTGTTCAAGTCCAAGACCAGTAAGACGCCATTGGAATTTCGGACGGGCTTCAATTGAGGAAGAGCATTTGAATGACTGCAATCTTTGTCCTGGGACCAGCTCACGAAGCATCCTCCTCCACTTGACCAACGCCCATTCGATGCCAAATGCTCCCCATCGCCAACCCACTCAGCAAACCCCCGATGTGAGCAGCATTGTCCAGGGCAATCAAGACACCAAATAGCAGACTGATCCCCAAGTACATGATCAAATAGAGATGGCGGTCTTGTCGCAATGTTTCGCGGTACACGCCACGAATGGCCAGTACCAACAAGATGCCACTGCATCCAAAGATGGCTCCCGAGGCACCAAGGCTGAGCAGATTCGGATGCCAACAAATGCTGGCCACTCCCGCCAGAACACTACAAATCAGATGGCCCAACCACAAGCGCCAACGACCGATGATGGGCTCCAACAAATGACAGACCAGATACAACCCAAAGAGGTTGAAGGCCAAGTGGAGGATGCCTCTGTGAAGCCAGGAGTAGCTCAACAATCGCCAATGGCCTCCCCCCAAGGTTTCCGTTCGTCGGTTGGCTCCCAGTTCGAGGAGGCCATCGGAGGGAAAAGAGCCGATGTCGGCGAAGTAGATGACGGAGCCTGCGAAAAACAGGAGATGCACCAGTAGTAAGGTGGCCGTACCCTTGTGGAGTCCTCTCGGATCAAAATGGGAAAGGACTTGCTTGAGATCATTTCCTGCAAAGGCTCCTCCCTTTCTGAATCGTTTCAAGCCGCGCCGGTGGATGCGAGGCACGAGCACCATGAACAGGAAGACAAGTGTGCCCAGGACGAAAACACCAAGGATGCGAAGCAAACTCTCACTGTTGTCTTGCTCATAAAATCTCATGTGGGGAACCAGAACGATGGGATCATCACTCCGCTTGCCAAAGTCTGCCATCCGGATGGCCTTGAGGAATCCATTCCTGGCATCCGAACGGCGGAGTTTTTCAAAATAACCAACATTGGCAAAATCATAGCCCTGGTAGGCTCGATCCGATTCTGCCAAAAATTCCCTGTACGCCCGCTCCTTTTCCTCATCGCTCATGCGGCGACTGATCCGCTTGTCGTATTCAACGCCATACCAAACGCGCTCAGACCCTTCGAATGGACGGGCGAGGTACAAGTAAAAATCTGTATGTCGCTTTCGCTTGCCCGATTGCCTGCTGATGCTGTAGCGGGCCAAGGTGTCGGTCTCCACGCCAAAAGACCGCAACAGGAAATATTTCTCTGTGTGATGGGTTTCGACCTCTTTGATGTCACTCACTTCGATTGGATTGTAACAGACACTGTCCAAATAGCTCTGGCTCATGAGCAAGGGGACGGCCATCGTCAACCAAATGAAGAGTTGATAGAGGAAATGACCGCGGTCCATCCTGCCAGCAACATCGAGGATGCGAAGCCGACCTGGCAGCCAAATGCTGATGGGAATCCAAGGCAAGAAGATGGGGAGCCAGTAGTCCAGTACTTCTACTTTCACCGGAAGGATTCCCAGATGGATGTCAAAGAACCAGCGGAATAGATTGTACAGCAGGATGGTTCCAACTGATGTCAGCAAGAATGGCAGGTAGACTTCCTTTATTTTAATGGAGGCATTGTCTCTGCTGTCAAAAGATCTTTTCGAATTGACTTTTTTCATTCTTTTCCATAGGTTCATTGAATGCGCAACCAAGAGGCTTTGGAATTTGCATTCATCCAAATGCCGTTTCAAGATGAATCAAATCGTACAAGTCTTGACGGTCATACCGCCACATTCGTGCTGTCCTTCTGTTGTCCTTTTTCCACCCGTAACACCCTCCCAATCGAAGGCCTGTCAGTCTGATTTTTGCCCTCCGCCACCAAGACGTACCAATACATCCCGTTTTTCCGCTTCTCCAATTCTCTGTCCACTGCCAGTTGTCTGTCTTTGACAGATTTGAAGGAAGGACTGATGTGGGTAAACTCCGTTTCGCAGTCGAAATGGGTCTCAGAACCAGCAACCAGCAGAGTCCCCGACAAAACCCTTTTTTTCACAAGCCATGTGTCTCCTGATGCAGGATCGATGAGTTTGGTGTTGGGGGGAATGCCGTCTTGCCAATGCTGCAATTCGGTCATCAAACCGATTCCTTTGATCTGAAAGCATTCTGTGATCTTGACGGATTTGGTCTCCATGCCACTTCTCATCCTCCTTTGTAATTTCTAATAAAGTCTTCCAACTCTCCCCTTTTCATCTTTTGAGCCAGTTCCTCCAATTTCTGATTCTTGCCACTCTTGTCCTGCTGGAGGATGGCTTGGTAGGCGCGGAGCATGCTTTGGGTGGCCCGGAATTCAGAGCTTGCCAAGTCGTAGGGTTTTCCCTTGTTCGCTAGCTGATACGCGCACTTGCCAATCAAGTAGTAAACTGTCATCAATGCCCTGTATCGGTAGCCATCGTCCAATCTCGTCCAATCAACTGTGTAGTCCGTCACATCGATCTTCAGCTGGCCTCCCAGGTACGGGCAGTTTGACGTCCATATCGTTACAAATTGGCTCAACACGCTGGCTTCTTGGCTCATTGGATTTTTCTCCAGGAATTGAATGTTCGACTCCATGATGGGCTCAAACAAGACAAATTCATCTGCATGAATTTGATCAAAGGATTTCACCAGAGCTACCTCCTCCGAATCGGTGATTTCACAATTGTATTCGAAGTAAATTTCATTTGTTTTGTCCAAAAAGTCGACCTTCAGCAGCTTGCCATTGTCGTAGGTTTTGACCCCCAGGAGCTGGCCATTGAGATCGTACATTTTCCACTCTCCGTGGTGCAGGCTGTTGACGTATTCCCCCGTTTTGTGGAGCTCTCCGTTTGGGTTGTAATAGGCCCACTGCCCCATCCATCCATTTTCCTTGATGTCCCCTTTCATTTTCAGCTGCCCATTTGGGTACCACATTTGGTATTCCCCATAGTAGTTGTCTCCCAGCTTGTTTTCCACTGCTTTGAGTTTGTTGTCCAAGCTTTGGTAGTAGATGGTATCGGTGGTCTGGGCCGTGGCCATGCGAAGGCCCAAGACAATGAGCACAAAAACAGTCGTTCTCATATTTTATTTTTTGTGATAAATTGAATACCTCGGTGGCAATGACCTCATTCCTCCCCAATGTCTTCATTCCACAATTCTGGCCGGGCCTCGATGAAGTCCCTCATCATCTGAATGCACTCTTCATCCTCCAAGACCACCACCTCTACTCCTTTGCTCCGGAGAAGGTCCTCTGCACCCAGAAAGGTGGCATTCTCCCCGATGACTACCTTGGGAATGCCGTACAACAAAATGGCTCCCGTGCACATCGGACAGGGCGAAAGCGTGGTGTAAATGGTCGATTCCCGATACACGCTTGCTGCTTGCCTGCCCGCATTTTCGAGGGCGTCCATCTCGCCGTGTAGGATGGTGCTGCCTTTTTGCACCCGGCGATTGTGCCCCCTGCCGATGATCTTTCCATCGTGGACAAGGACGCTGCCAATGGGAATGCCTCCTTCTGCCAAGCCCTTTTTGGCCTGTGCAACTGCTTCTTGAAAAAATTCATCCATTTGTTGTGTGCTTAAGTTGTGCCAACAAGTAGCCATCAAGGCTTGACCCTCTCCAACAGAAAGACAGCACTGCTCAATGGTTGCTTTAGATCAACCTTCATGCCGATGGTCATCAAGACATCTCCCGAGATCGATTGGCCTTCCAGAGGATGAGGCGAGCCTTTGTCCTCGCGGTTCATTTCGCGGAGTTTGTAAATGGCAGAAGCATCCAGTCCTTTCATCTTTACCAGGTTCCGTTCCGACCGTCGGTGCATTTCGTGGGAGTACACCATGAGAACCGCCTTGGCCTTGTCTTGGCTCACGTAATTGATGGCGGCATATCCATCTTCGTCATAAGGAGACAGCAGGCGGTACAAGTCCCCCTCCTGCACAATGTCCCGAATGCCTTTGTAGCTGGCCACTCCCTTTTTGATGTAGGCCAAGTCCGGGGCACTGAAATCATCGGGGCTCAATTCCAGTCCCAATCTCCCGCCCATGGCAATGTCGAAGCGAAACTTCAGAGTGGTTTCCCGATGGGTTTGGTGATTGGGCGACTTGGTGACATGGGCTCCCATGGCCTTGGGGGGATAGATGTGATTGGTCCCCCATTGGATGAACAGGCGCTCGTGGGGATCGGTATTGTCGCTGGCCCAAAACTCGTGACTGTACTTGAGAATGCCGTAGTCCAAACGCCCTCCTCCTGAAGAACAGGCTTGAAAGATGGTGTTTGGGTATTTTTCAGTCAAGCGCCGGAGTACATCTTCCAGCCCCTTGGCATAGGCAATCCACAGGTGGGACTGTTTGGACTTGTCCAGGTAGGTCGACCCAAAGTTTTGAATGTGTCTGTTGGCATCCCACTTTATGTAGGCAATTCTGGGGTGTTTGCTCAGCAGGCCATCGACCACATCGAAGACAAAGTCTTGCACCTCGGGATTGGACAGGTCGAGCAACAGTTGGTTGCGTTCCAATAAGTAAGCCCTGTCATTGCCCCGCTGAACGATCCAGTCGGGATGATTGTCGGCCAATTCGCTTTTGGGATTGACCATTTCTGGCTCCACCCAAATGCCAAATCGAAGGCCCTTTGTTTCTGCATGATCAATGAGGTCAGAGATGCCTTTGGGAAGCTTGCTTTTGTTGACCTGCCAGTCGCCCAGCCCCGCCTGATCGCTGTTGCGAGGGTATTTGTTGCCAAACCATCCATCGTCCAGTACGAAGACCTCAACCCCCATTTCGGCAGCTCCATCCATCATCGACTTGATGGTGGCATCATCAAAAGTAAAGTAGGCCCCCTCCCAGCTGTTGAGTACCACCGGAAGTGGTTGGCTGCTCTTTCTCAGATTGTATTTGCGGGCCCATCTGTGCAGTTGGATCGAAGCTTTGTTCTTCCCCTCCGTACTGTGAGACAAAACCATTCTGGGGGTGCGAAACTCTCCCTGCTTGTCCAATGAATATTCTGAAGCAAAGGGATTGATGCCTGCGGTGAGCTGACAATTTTCCCGATCGTTGATTTGAAAGGACAATCGATAGTTCCCCGTCCAGGCCAAGGCCCCCATGACCACTTCGCCCTGGTGGTCCGATGCCTTTTGACTTAGAGACAGGACAAAAGAAGGGTTTTCGTATTCTGTGGTTCGGACGCCCCTTTTGGTTTCCAGGCTTTTGATGCCATTGCCCAATTTTTCTTCCACCAAGATCATCTCCTTGGCCCAGCTTCCGTGGAAATGGGTCAGGTAGTAACTCTCCGCCTTGAACCCCATGGCAGCAGAAGCAAACTGCAGCAGGCGAACACTCCCCTCTTCTTGGTTTTTGAGGACGGTCCACTGCTCGATCACATTTTCTTCCTGATAAGCCACAAAGTGCAATTCCACAAAGAAGGCATGCTTTTCATCTTTGAGGACAATGACTGTCGTTGACTTTTCCACATCTGCAGACTGCTCATGAGATACATAATACAAGTCTGTGGCCATGCTCCCATCGTGATGCGTCACCACCAGGGCGACTTCATCTGAGGAGCCATTGCCGAAAGAGGGATAAATCTCTTCAAAGAAAAGAGGAAGCTGATCCATGCCATCTTCTGTCTCCACTCTTGCACCATAGTGTATCTGGTGTACTTTGTTGTTTTTGACAGCAAAGATGAGAGAGGTTGACCTGGTTTCGATGTGGATGAGTTCGGCCTGTGCCATGCTGGCAGTGAGGAGGGATAGCAGAAAAAGGGTGGTGCGAAAGATCATTTGCATAATTTGGTTCAATTTCTAAAAGTTTGGTGCAGCGGTCCGAATGATTGTCTGTCGCGATGCGATGGCAAGACAGGGTCAATTGCAGCTTGTTGGCATCACATCCGTTTTTATTTTTCGTAAATAAACCTCAACCCATTGGTGAAGCCCACCCCAAAAATGGTCCGGTGGGTTTCGTTGTCAATGACCTCAGATTTGATCTTTAGATTTTGTATTCCTTTTTTTCTGAGAAATGCAACGAACTCTTCTTGGTAATCATTGATTCGCAAGTCCAGCTCGCCAGAACCCATGTACAGCCTCGTTGTTTCCTTGAACGCCAAATCCTTGCTGGGAACTTGCTTGACCAACAATTTGTCTTTGTACCACAGAGAAGGCCCCAACAACAGATACCTCCTGAAAAGCTGTGACTTGTCCAACAAAGCATAAGAACCAAAAAGTCCTCCGTATGAATGACCATAGATGGCTCGGTCGCCTTTTACGGTCCTCAATTCTTTGTCGATGAAAGGGAAAAGTTCAAATTCCAAGAAGTTGCTGAATTCAGGAGCGCCACCTGTTGGATCAACATCGTGGTTTCCCATCCTCAGGTTTTTGTCTTCGACGGGTGTCAAGTCTCTGCTCCGCAATCTGTAGAAGTTCTTGTAATCGGTATTGTAGGCAACCCCCACTACCAAAATCTCCGGGATGAGTTTGTCTTTGATGAGTCTTTGCACGATGTAGCTGACTCCCCCAAAATTGGTCTCCGCGTCCATCACATACAGGACTGGGTACCTTTTCTCGCCATCTGTCGCATAGCTTTTGGGGTAAGAAATTTTGATCTGATACTTCTGTTTGTTGAATGTTGAGGTCAAGTCTTTCAAGCCAGTATTCGCTATCGACACTTGGGCGGTTGTGTCCAGAGCACCAGCAAGCTCAAGTCGGGTAGTCAACTGAGCGATGGCATTCCTCAAGCTGTCATTTTCCATTGTTAGCTGCAGCTCCAACGACTTGTCAGCATTGCAGGCAGTCAATAAGAGTAAAATGGCGAGTATGCTAGAGTAGGTTTTCATTTTCCAGTGGGTGCTAAGACGCCTATTTATTCAATTTCTTCTGTTCTGGTGGCAGGTCTTTCAGGCTGGAGCCAGACAGCAATATGCTCATTTCCTCAATGGCCGATTCATTGAGAATCTGCAAGCGCTGTTCTTCATCACAGCCCCATTTCATCAACTTGGCATTGAGACTTTGGAGGTTGGACAACACCAAGAGCTGTTCTGGCGTGGCGTGGTCGCGCATATTGCCTTTGGCCTCGGGGTTTTCTGAACGCCATTGCTTGGCTGTCAATCCAAAAAGAGCCAGGTTGATCATATCGGCTTCACTGGCAAAATACAGGCCTGCCTTTTTGGTGTTTTGCAAACGGGGTGGGATCAGGTGCTGCCGGACGGCTTCGGTATGAATCCGATAATTGGCCTTTGCCATGACCCGGTGGATGTTCCAGTCCAATCTCTTGCGTTCGGCCTCTTCTTCTTTGAGCCGCTGAAATTCTTTGACCACATACAACTGAAAGGCCGGGCTGAGCCAGTAGCAAAAGTTGAGGGCGATGTCCTTGTGTGCAATCGTCTTGCCATAGCGCCCTGCCGTGGCCCGAATGCCGATGGCCCCGGTGGCAGTAGTCCACTTCTTGACCGAGAGTCGAAAGCGGTTCAAACCCGCCTCTTTTTTAATTCCGTCGAATTCGACAGAATTAAAACCCTCGTTGTACAATTGCTCCCAAACGCCCAGGTATTCAATGGTGTTTCGGTTGCGAAGCCAGTTGTTGATCAACTCATTGCCATCGTCATAGGCCCGCACAATATCGGTCAAGGAGATGTAGTCGGCCTCTTTGAAGTCGTAGATGCTGATTTCAGTGCCTTGTACCCGAATGGTATTGCTGCGCTTCATAGTAAAGGATTGTTTGGCCTGCTGTTTTCCGGCTTCAAATATAGTTGTTTGCCCTCATCTATCCCAATGTAGGCCAGCTCTCCCTCCCCTACCCCATCCAGCTGGGAGGCTGATCGCCTGGAGCAAGCCCGGTTTGTGTAGGGATAAAGAAATTTGAGTGCATGTCACTCACTGCCACCATCTTTGAGTGATTTTTTTGAAAAGGACAGAAAAATTAGCTTTATGTAAAAGCATAAACGCATATTTGTATTTTTATGCAGAAGCATATTCGCATGCATCGATGGTCCCCTCTCACCACAACCAGCAAGCGCCAGCAAACCAACATCTACCCTATGGCAAGCCAGCGGTCGAAAAAGGGCAAGAGGAAAACCAGCGGTCTACGACCAGCGAGAAGCATCACTGAGTAAGGAAAACCAGCTCATGGATGACTTGATGCTGTTAGCTAGAACCACATAAGTATTGATGCATATCAGCACAAAAGCATATCAGCATATTTGTGCTTTTCTTCCAAGAATGGAGACAGGAGAAAAGAAAATGTCACCAGAACTGCCAAGCCAACAGCCCCAATCTCCAGGAAGACTGAAGAATGAGAAGGCTGATCAAATGCCACTGGCAAGGCAAGCCCTTACAATTTGGCACTACAGCAAAAAGAGAGAGAAAGAAAGTGCATCGTCCAAAACGACAAATCTGTCGCAGCAAGATGCATTCATCAAACAAAACTGTCCTTTTCATGACTAACGAATGGACAAGTAGGAATTTACATTTACAGATCGGCATATTTATGCTTTTATGCCAATCAATAGCTGAGCAGCAATTCTCACAGCAATCAACTGGACCATGCTGCGAGGATGAAGCATAGGGATTCACTCTTTCTTACTCTAAGGTAGACTGCTTCAAACGGACACATGGTTGGGCTTGGAGCAGGGCAGAGGAATGAAAACAGGTGGCGCATATTGGCATAAATCAACAAATATGCTTTGATCCTACAGCTAAGGAGGCATACCAATATACTAGGCAAATGAGCATGCAGTCTTAGGGCCAGGCTACTGTGCAAACGTCAATGAAAACAGATGTCCATTTCTTTGCCAAGCTTACATCACTTCCAACGGCGGTGTTTCGTTGATGATGGTACTCCGCGATACAATACCGTCATCGGGCATTTGCCCAACTGCAAATGGACCAGTCAAAGTCCAAACACTAGCAAAAGAGCTGCAAACTTCTGGTAAGCAAAATTTCCCACTCAGCAGCTGAACAACGAGACAGCCAAAGGCGGGCCTCAAGAGGGCAGAAGTGCCTTCCAAAAAGAGCAACAAAACACCTATCCGCATAAATATGCCGAAGCATAAAGCAAGTTTGCTTGGAATATGCAAATAAGCCAAAAAAATCCATCGGTCCAATAATTCGCTTCTCTCGGCATTTCACCATTGATACGTCCAAGTACACAAAAACCAAGATTTCGTGGCTCAAAACGGCTAAAAAGGTCCAAATCAGTGCCTACCGGCTCACATCAACACATGCAATTGGAATGAAATGTAAAAAAGAAAGCACTATTTACATAAAAGCATATCAGCATATTTAAATTAAACTGTAGAAATGCATCGGAATATTAGCATAATTGTGTATATTTGTGGTTCGAAATCACACGAAAAACACTATCCAATCATGATCATTTCTTCCATCAGCTACAAGGGGGGGGTTGGCAAGACGACCATCGCACAAAATCTGGCGGTCTACTATGCCACCAAGGGATACAAAGTCTGCATTGTGGATGCGGACAACTCGCAAAACAGCGTCATGTGGACGGTCAATCGGGCCGACATAGAACCGCGCATCCCAGCCATTCCCAACGACGACTTCCGAACCATCACCAAGACCATCACCGATCTGTACGAAAAGGACGGCTACGACATCATCCTCATCGACAGCCCGCCGGCATTGTCGCGCGTGGCCAGCAAAATCATCCTGTCCAGCCACATCGTACTCATTCCCGTATCGGTGACCGGGGCGCAAGACCTCTGGACCACCCAGTCTTTGCTGGAACACTACGAGGAATTGCAGATCGAAAAGGGGGAACGCATCGCTGCTTTTTTCACCATCAACAATTACGAGCCCCACATCAAGTTGCACCAGGCCGCCCTGGAAACACTGGAAGAGTTCAAATCTCAATTCAGCATTCCCATTTTGGACAGCAAGCTCCACCGGAGAAGTGTCTACGGCGAAGCGACCTCTCAAGGGCTTGGTGTCATAGAATGCAAAAACCCCAAAGCCAGCAATGAGATTGCCCGATTGGCAGAGGAAATCCTCCTCGTTCAAGAGACAGTCTGAGACAAATTGCTAAATTGTATGCCAATTCATATTCACATATTTATGTATCGGCATATTTATTGGTACGCATAAATGCATATTTACATCGCATCCACTGCGCAGCAATGCAAAAGACCATCGTTTAGAAACACTACAATCCAGCACCATGGCCAATAAAAAAGACATCATCAAGGGAGGACTTCGCAAGCCTGTTCGCAAGCCTCTGCCAGATGTGAAAGCGACCAACCAAATCACCGAGAAAGTTCACCAACAAAAGGAGACGCCAGCCCCAGCGGCCAAGGCACCAACAGCAGAAGTCGAACGGGTCAAGCGCACCTCCATCGATTTTCCCTTCGACATTTATGTAGCCATCAAACAAGCAAGTTTTGTGGAAGGCATCACCTACAAGGATTTTGTCCTGCGGGCTGTCCGGAAAGAATTGGGTAAGTAAGCTCTTGCTCTCGTAGCCCAAGCAAGCAACTGCCAACAGCCAATATTCACATCCTGCATTTCTCATCCATGCCATGTAGGATGCGAATTTTTCCCTTTCTACCCATCGAGTCGCTCTCAGCACTCTTGATACCATGGCAAGTTGTCAATAAGAACTCATTTCCATTCCAAAAGACGGGGAGGGGCGCGCGCAATAGGGGAGGGGCTGCATTTGTTTCGAGATAAGTGTCCAATCTTCCAAAAAATTAAAAATCTCCCTAAGCTTTTAAGTCTTTTTATATTTTTCTTTTAATTCTTTTCTTTTTAGAAAGCCCCTAAATTACTGTTTTTCAATAACTTACGCATGTTCATCCCTACAAGAACAGGGACTATCCCCTCCATGATCAGGGAAACACCCCTACAAGAACAGGGATTTGCCCCTTCACAGGCAGGGAAGAAGTCCCTTCACGCTCAGGGCCGTAAAACCTACACAAACAGGGCTAAAATCAGCGGATTCTTGAGGAAATTTGATGGATTTACAAGGAAAAACAAGAAATTCTACCTTGTATCCCTACACAGACAGGGCAAAGGCCCTACATGGACAGGGTAGCTTGCATAAATTCTCCTACACAAACAGGGTGAAAGCTGGTGAGAGGAAACTTATCCCCTACAAATTCAGGGGACTTTGGCTTTTAATCCCTGCATAGACAGGGTGGGCGATCTACAATTGCCTTGTTATCCCTACGCAGACAGGGTTCAAATTGTTATCCCTACATGAGTTTTCCACATTTGTAGTTTTTAATGTAAAACTATTATAATTTTGTCCCATCTATGAATCACTAACTCCCTATTTATGCAGGGGTTTCCGCATTTGACTTCGCGGACTGCCTGCCGAGAACGGGGCGTTGGTACCATCATTTGCAGATGCCAAACGAACCCATTAGCCGCAACCTCCCCGTTGCGCATTTCGCCAACACGCTTGCCTTCAACCTTTCGTGGAATCTCAACCATCGGGAATGGAACGTCGTCCTTTATCTGGTGTCGAAGATTGACTCCAAAAATCAACGAGACTTCACCGAGCAAATCGTTTCGGTCAAGGAATTGGAATCGGCCCTCAAGGAAGATGGAAAGAAATGGGGAGGATTGTACGAGGAGATTTCCCGACTCATCAAAAGTCTGTTGCGCAAGCCCATAGAATTTTACACAGATGCCACCATCAATGGCAAGCCGCTTCCGGGTGGTATTCCTCTGGGGTCCATTCGTCCTTTTGTTGGTGAAAAGGGAGAAACCCTGATTCGTTTCAAATTCCACGAAGACCTCAAACCCTTGCTGCTGGAATTGCACACCCATTTTGTCGGCATTCCTCAGTACAAAACCAAGATGCTCAAAAGTGGCCATGCCATCCGCTTTCTCATCTCCGCCAAAGCCAAGCGCGACATGATGCGGGAGCACGAACAAGTCAGTTGCATCCGCTACGAAGTCGATGCCTTCAAGTCTTTCTTGGGCATTCCCGGCAAGTATCCTCGTTTCGACAATTTCAAAGCTCGGGTCATCCTGCCCATCAAACGGGAGATCAATCAGAAATGTGATTTTCTTCAGATCACCGACATTCAATACATCCGCGTTGGTCGAGTCATCCGCTATGTGGAGTTTTACATTGTGGACTTGCCAGAGGGCAGACCATCTTCCTCCATCGGAGGGCCCAGTACCGATTATGTACCCAATGAGGCTGACCTCGACCAACTGAGTTGGGCCAAGCGCAAGGCATACGACCAGCTCCTCAAATTTGGCATCAAACCAGGCATTGCCCTGCGGCAAATCGTCGCCAACATCCACGGAAGTGAATTCAATGGCTTTGAAGACTACTTCGTGGAGTACGCTTTGGCATATTTTCGCAAAACGGCGAGGCAACAAGGCAACAAGGCAGAGCGCGCTGGAACTTTCGTCACTTGGTGGAGCAACCAAAAGGTGTTCGAATTGGGATCGGCGATTTGGTCAGACATTCTGGAGACGGTCGTGGCTCGCAAGAAGCGCGAAATGGAAAAAGATCCAGAAAAGATTGTCAACCGCCAAGTGGCTGCCAAGATGACGGAAAAACAGTTCAAAGATTGGTACAAGGAAAAGCGGGACATGGTAAAAGGGTAGGGATGATCTTTTGTTTGAAGATGCCTCTATAATGTCTTTGGTCTACACCTCCTAAGAATATCAGTATGATGCGATGTCAACTCTTGCTTCTCTCATTGCTCTGTTGCCTGCAAACCTCATGGGCCCAGTCCAATGACGAAAAAAAATCGGTCCAACTCCAAGCGACTGTTTCCGATTCGCCACCTTCCATTCAACTCAGTTGGGACAATGCTGTCACCGCCACCTCAGATTTAGAGGTGTATCGTCGATTGGTGGGAGAAACCCAATGGAATGTCCCCATTGCCAGGCTTTCGCCCGAGACAGTGACTTACGAAGACACAGAGGTAGAGTCTGGGACTGCTTACGAATACCGACTGCTTCGCCGCCATGCAGATGGCACGGGTTACGGGTATCTGTACTCCGGCATTTCTTTGCCAGCCCCTGTTCGCCGAGGCATTTTGTTGTTGGTCATCGACAGCAGTTTGCTCCCCGCATTGGATGCAAAGATTGAGCGCTATCGAAAAGATGTGACGGCCGATGGATGGTTGGTCAAGTCATTGGTGGTCGATGCTGACGACACAGATGCATCTGTCAAACAATCCATCAGTTCTCTATACCAAGAAGCTCCCCAGGAACGGCATGCCTTGTTTTTGTTGGGTCATGTGCCTGTACCATATTCTGGTGAAATCTTTCCAGACGGACACACAGACCACGATGGCGCCTGGCCCGCCGATGTCTACTATGCCGATTTGGATGGCAACTGGACAGATGAAAGAGTCAACACGACTGATGCCAGACGGGAGCAAAACCACAATGTACCAGGAGATGGCAAGTGGGACCAAAGCATCATTCCCTCTGAATTGGAGTTGGAAGTGGGGCGGGTCGATTTTGACAACCTGCCCTCCTTCGAAGAGGATGCTGTGGCCTTGACAGCTCAGTATTTGGATAAAAACCACGCCTTCCGGCACAAGCATTTTTCAGTGCCAGCCAGGGGATTGATTGAAAACAACTTTCGGAACTTTCAGGAAGGCTTTGGACAAAATGGGCTGAAAAACTTTGTCACCCTCGTCGGCAGTGACTCCACCTATTACCGCGACTACAGCCAGCTGACCAGCAACTCATATTTGTTCTCTTACGGATGTGGAGCGGGCAATTACCGGGGGGCCAGTGGCATCGCCAATACCGCCGGCATGGCCTCGGATTCTTTCCAAACAGTCTTTACCTTTCTCTTTGGTAGTTACTTTGGAGACTGGGATGTTCAGGACAATTTTCTCAGGGCTACTTTGGGGAGTGGGACGATACTCGTCAATGCCTGGGCGGGCCGACCCAATTGGGCCTTGCATCCCATGGGCATGGGGCGCAGCATTGGGTATTGTGCCAAGTTGACCCAAAACAATTCCTCCTTTTCTTACTCCTCTGGCTTTGGCAATCGATCGATCCACATCGCCCTCATGGGTGATCCCAGCTTGCGCATGCACATCTTGGCAGCACCCGTGGAGTTGACCTTGGAGGAACTGCCTGCAGGCATTCAATTGACATGGGCGGCGGCAGCAGAGGAGAACATCGCAGGCTATCATCTGTACAGACGAAGCTCTGATGATGATTTTTACGATCGCATCAGCCAGGAGTTGATCACCGACTTGGTGTATCTGGATTCTTGTCCCATGACCGGAGACAGCTTGCAGTATTTGGTCAAAACCGTTCGCTTGGAAGAAAGTCCGAGTGGTCGCTTTTTCAACGAGAGCAGTGGGACCGATGCCGGCATCAGGGTCGTCTTGAGCCGCCAAGTGGAAGCCTCCTTTGAGGTGATGATCAACGGAAATGAGGCAGAATTTGCCAACCAAAGCACCAATGCCATTGACTTGTTTTGGGACTTTGGAGACGGCACGACCAGCAGCGAAACCAATCCGGTTCACGCCTTTGCCGATGGGACATATGACGTCTTGTTGGTGGCGAAAAGTGCCTGTACCATAGACAGCTTCCGTCAGCAGATCATCATCAGCACCGTGGGAACACAAGACTTGGCAGATCTGGGTATCCAACTGTTTCCCAATCCAGTGAAAAATGGGCAGTTGCAAATCACATCCAGTACCAGTCATGCGATGGTTCGCATCCAATTGTTGGATGTACTGGGGCGGGTCAAAGCTCGCTATGCTTTTCAAAACCTACAATCGGAAACCCTTGATCTGAGCCAATGGCAGGATGGCATCTATCTCTTACAGATGGACATCGACGGAAACTTGGTCCAAGAGCAGATCATCCTCCAGCAGCGATAGGGCAGGGGGGGCACTACCAGCCGACCAACTCCCATTTGCCATTGCGAAAACCCAAGACTTCCTTGCCATCAAAGTAAGTAATGATGTCAAAGCTGCAAGGTACTTTTGTTTGACCTTTGGCATCGATGACGCCGTATTTTTTGTCCCGGTACACCACAGAGTGGCCATTGACAAATGCAAAGTCAGGCAATGCATTGTAGTCATCGTCGTATTCGAAAGGAATGACGGTTTCGCCTTTTTCATTGACAAAGCCCAGTTTGCCATCCTTGACCAGGCAAATGAGGCCTTCCTGGAAAACGCCCACCTTGTCGCATTCTATGGGGACCACCAATTCTCCCATCGAATTGATCAGTCCAAAATACTGGTCTTGCTTCACCCAGCGCAGGGGATTTTGGTAGTCTCCACCGCGCTCGATCCGCTCGTAGGAAACCAATTTATTGGCCCTCATCAGGAAGTAAGAATTCTCAAACGGCGGATAATCGAGGGCCTTCTCATAAAAGCCATAGCGTCCCGTCTTGTACTTTTCGACGATCTCTGGATCAGCTTCCGCCCCATACAGTACGCTGCCATCCTCCATGAAGACCTCCCACTGGAATTGACCATGGAAGATGCCGTGGTATACAGAAGGCTCTTTTTTCTTCTCCCTCCTGTGCTTAATGGTGTCGATGACTTCCCCCTTCAAATTGATGACCAATTCTCGTCTGTGTTCAATTTCGAGAACACTCGTCACGTACTGGAGGCTGTCGGGGAGGCTTATCATCTCATCCCTCCTGTTGCGGATGAGGCCACTTTTGCCATAGAGGTAGATGCCGCTGAAATCGTAGTAGTTGTGCATAGGGAACAACAACTGCCCATTGCTGTCGAGAATCCCCCGGAGGTAGTCTTTTCGGGCATGGAAAAACCCATATCCAGCTGGTGACATTTTGCTGTACTCAAAATCTTGCAAGAGATCTCCCTGGGCATTGAACAAACCATATTTGCCATCCTTTTGAGCAACGACAGATCGGTTGTTGCCAGCGAAATACAACCGCTTGTACTCAAAGGGGATGACGACCTCGTTTTTGTTGTTGACCATGCCCCATTTCTCCTTTTTGGCGATGTAGAGTCCAGATTCATTTTTCTTCATGTGAGATTGGACTTGATCGTAGATGCACGGCAAAATCAATTGTTCGCTGAGAACATCCCAAATGCCATACAAATCATCTTTTTTGACGATGTATTCATTTTTGTGGTGTTGCTTGATGATGACCAGATCCTGGGGGAAAATGGCCAAATCGGGTTGGTGGACATTGCGAAAGCCATGGCCAAATGCCCCCCACTTGAATTTGTTGTTGAAGGAATAGCGACCCAGCGGAAACACCTCTTTGCCCGATGCGTCGATCACTCCTGAGCTGTCTCTGTCCATGCTTTGGTAAATGAAAAGGTTGGGGGCCAATGCGTCGGGCTGGGGGCCAGATTTGGGAAGTTTCACGGGGGTGTATGACTGCTTTTGTTCCCGCTTTTTCTGCTCTCTATACCAGCTTTTGTTCTTGTACCTATTGGGTCTGTAAGACTGATAAATGGAATAAGCCGGGGGCAGAACTTCTTCTCCCTTGACATTGATCAAGCCATTTTCTTTGCTCTCCAGAGACACTTTGGAGATGTCATTGTCCGGGTCGAATCCAGCAATGTTGCGATAGGCTCTTGGAGAGATCATGTCGCCCTGCTCGTTGATCAACAGCTCATCGCCATCTTGGCGGACGATGGCGCAACCCTTGTAAAAAGAAGATGCTCCCTCATACATGTAGGGGATGACCAATGCTCCGCTTGAATCGGCATAGCCCCATTGTTCCTTTTTCAAGACCGGAAAGAGCTTGGGCTTGGCAATGGACTCGCTGATGAGAATATTGGGATTGACCCACTGAAATTGGCAAGGAAGCCACAACTCTCCATCCTCCAGGCTCAGCAGGCCATTTTTTTCGTTCTGACGGACGACCACCACTCGTTGTTTGTAGAAATTGCGGTAGTTGTCGTATCGGATGGATTCAAAAGAAGGAGCAGCAATCTCTTTGCCTTGGTAGTCGATGAGGCCGTATTTTTTGTCATTTTGTACCAATAACCGATCGTGGGTCAAGGGGCCAAGACGGTCATAGGCAAAATCGACCAAGACCTTTCCTTCGGGGTCGATGCATCCCCATTTGCCCTCCTTTTTGACGGCAATCAGGTGAAATTCTTTGTGGAAGTACACATCCTCGTATTCGCAGGGCAATTCAAATCGGAAGCCAGAAGGGACCATGCCAACCTTTCGATCCTTGTAGAGTTTGAAGAAATCTTCTTTGGCTTTTATTCTGTCAAAGTCCGGCTTGACGGCCCAGCAATCTGAATTGTCATTCCAAATACCCCATTTGCCATCCTCCATCCTCGGTGGATAGCGGGTGTTTTGTTGGGCGATGAGAAGGCTGCTGGAAAAGAGCAAAAGTAAACAGAGCAGATGAGAAAGGCAGGAGGGCTTGATGATCATAGCTAGGGTACGTTTTTGATTGTACCCAAATGTAATCAATCTCAAAGGGCTGGAGAAAGAAAAATCGACAAAGCGAAAATTCTGACCGACCAGTTGGCGATGCGGTGAAATGGGGCTTCCCTTGCCTCGGGGATGTCTCAAAAATCATAACACTTCACGTCCTTTCCCTTTCTTTTCAGATCGAGTCCAAGCTGAAAGGGATTGACCTTTAGTGCGAGATAGAAGTCGGCCCCGGTGAAGTCGCCTCGATTGAAGAAGGGCGTGATGTTGTCCGATCCAAGGGTGAGGAATCCCAGGCGAAGGGAGGCACCCATTTGAAAGTTGCGGTAATTGTAGAGTCCCAAGGGGAGCATGGCACTGAACCAACGGTGTTCAAAGCGCGGACTGATGGCCAGCAGATTGGTCCGTCGGAGGGTGTTGCGTCGATGGGGGAGGCGTTGCAAAAGGGTGGCATTGAGGAAGAGGTGTTTGCCCAGCGAACGGTCTATCTGCAAACTCAAGGCGCCGGGCAGCCAGATGTTGAATTCGCTTCCGATGCGAGAGGCCGAGGCATTTTCCAGTGCATGGCTGCTGAAGAGTTGGACAGCATCGTTGATCTCCTCTGCAGAAGAATATTCCCCTTCCCAAAAGGTGAAACTCCTGTCTGTATCGACGCGGTGTCGCTCTGCATTTTCCGAAAATCGAACCCTGCCAATGTCGAGCAATGCCAGCCCGAATTTCCACAGTGGCTCCCCGCCATGATCCTCCAGGCTCAACACCATTCCCAGATCCAATCCCATTCCTCTACCATTTCGATTGGCCCTCATGTCCTCACCGGAAGTGTTGGAGTTGGTAAAGCCAAAGCTCACATCAGGCGCTGCAATGGTCATGGTATCGCCGGGAAATTGGGTGATGCCGACCTGGGCATCGCTGTTGGCAAAAAAGGCTTCATAGCCATTGAGGAACTTGACGCTGGCCCCCAAGTCCAGACTTCCTGCGGCTGTGGTGATTCGGTAGGCGTAATTCAGCCCGATCTCGCTCCAGACCATGCCGCTGCTGCTCAAGGGATCGATCTGTATTTCTTGTCCGAATGGGGTGCGGTCGAAGACGTGGTGGCTGAGTTCCGGTGGGATGTTGAAGGCACTGAAGCCAGCGCGCAGATTGGTGAACAGGCCAAAGGAATGTCCCGATGGGAGTTTGATGGCGATGGCAGGTCCCATGACGATGGCCCCAAGGCTGGCGTACTTTCGCTTGCCATTGTCGTAGGCATCTACGATGAGGGTATTGGGTGGAAACTGGGTTTCGGAATTGTAGTTGACGGCTGCGTCGATGTTTGGCAAGAAGCTCAGGATTTCCGGCACGGTCGTATTTCGAATGTATCCGTAGTTTGTATTTCCATAGACACCAACACCAGCCAGGTTGACATCCCATGTCAGGGCACTGCTCAAGTAGTTGGCTGGGTTGAGATGGAGACTGTTGACCCCTGAATATCGTTCCAATCGAAGTCCCAATTGTTCTTGAGAATGGAGTTGGAGGCTCAGCAGCAGACAGCTCAAAAGGATCAGTGTTCGCATATCGTATCTCATGTGTTGCAAGTGTTTTCCTGCCTTGATTTGAATGAAGACGGTCTTGTCATAGCTGCTCATACCACATACGAAGATTGTGATACAGCTACGAAATGAGGGCTGTAATACTGTGAATGGTCTGGGAATTTGAGTAGAAAATTGTAAAAAGGGACCGAAAGGTAGCAATTGTTGCTTGGTCCGTCAAATTATTTGGCAAGTATTGATCGGGTAGGGGCATAAAAAAAGCTATCTTTTCCTTGAAACTCAGCCTTTGACAGTTGCGAAACTCATGGAGTTCGGAACTAGCTTCATCTAGGGAAAAAATAGCTAATTATTGCCAATACAAAAGGTCTTAAGATTTCCTTTGCTAGATTAGCAAAAACGTCATTTTATATCTTGACAAACTTCAGCAACTGATTGTAGCTTCCCACCCGGAAGTAGTACATTCCTTTGGGAAGTTGGCCAATGCTGAGGGGTTCATTCGGTGAAAAAATGCCATTTTGGACCTCTTGTCCAGAGGCGCTGTAAATGGCATAAGGGTTTGCCTGGATCGACTCCATTCCGATGACGCGGAGCGTTTCCTGGGCGGGATTGGGGTAAAGGGTTACATACAGTCCTTTTTCCAGTTCTACTGTGGACACTGACGGATCAGTTGACCGCTCGTAGCTGAAGGAGCCGCCGCCGCTGTTGCCGGAGCCCCAGGAGAGGAATTTGATGTCTATATATATGTCATCTTCCACCAGGTGCAGGACTGCGTCCCTATTGATCGGGCTGCCGGAGCGACCCACATTGCAATTGGTGAAGTTGGCACCCGAGAATCTGTCAAAGGTCAAGTTTTCTACACCGTCGGCAATGGTTCCAAATGCCCAGCGAGTTCCCACAGGTGTTTCGTCTGTGCATGGAGGTTTTACAGTAAGAGCAGCATTTGCGATGTTGACCAAGGGCCAGCGATCTTGGCGGGTGAGCCAGACTTTATCTGTTAGTCTATCTTGATTTTCCTCCAAGTTCCAATCAGCCCTTGCCATCTTGGTGAAGGTAATTTTTGGCCCTGTCCAGAACGTTTGTGCATGAGTCGTATGAATGAACGACAGGCAAAGTAGTGAAAAGGCTAAGCTTACAGTGTAGATTTTATTCATATTTGATGGTTTGTGAACCTAATGTTGCAAACAGGCTGACAAGCTGCGTCTTGTTATTTTTGCAGCTCATCACAAGACATGAAACACGGCATGTCCTTTTATGTTCTCAAACTTACCCAAAATAGTAGAAAAAATTTGTATTTAACTTGCTCAAATGTCTACTGGGCTTCCATTTTCTTTCGCGCCTGGCCCAGCATTTCGATCAGTTTGGGCCGAAATTGCTGTGGTTTTTCCAAGGGTCGGTCAAAGGCGACTTCAAAGATTTCTTGCCGTCCATCGGTCCCGATTGCCAGTAGCTGAATCTTTTCTTTGTCAAAATGTGTCAGCTCTCCGTCCACTGCCCAACTGGCTTGGCACATGCCGATGGCAATGTCTCTCATGGCATCCCGATGGTCGTCGTTGACGTGCTCAATCACCCCGTCCAGGAATTTTTGTTTGAATGTGATGTCGTTTGTCATAGAGCATGTTGATTGGCAGTTTGATTTGTAAGCTGCAGTGGAAGGATGCTGTTTTTAACTCATCATGACCTGGATGCAGATGGTTCGAGGGATGATGTCGACAGTACTTGTAAAGATTTCTATGACGGTGCTGTCAATGGGCTCCGCTTGGATGTTTTCTGGAAAATCTACCGCGATGCCCACGTCACCGATTTTCTTTTCGCTGTCTTGATCCCCTGATGCAATCTTCAACCATTCGGCAACCTCTTCTTTATTTGTTGTCTTGAAAAATGCCATGCTGTGGGTTTTGGTCAATTCGTACTTGCCAATGGCAGGTAGGTAGAAGGTGTCTTTCTCATTTCCATTGCCTGGGATGGCAAAGGCAGAGAGTCTTCGGTCGCCATCATTGGACCCATTGGTAAGGGTGAGCCGACAATCCTTGCTGCACTCGCGTGGTCCAATTGGTCCCTCTCGCTTGAAGCAAAAGAAAAAGTCGGATTGATTTCGCAGGTCGCTGTCTTCCACGGGGCTGAAGTCCATGCGAACAAAGGGCGGAAGTTTGTCCCACATATTGAGAAAGTAGATGTGTGTCCCTACATGATCAGGGTGGATTTGATCTTTGATGATGGGCTCGTAACCATTGTCCTTGGAGTAGTCCACATGGTGAAAACTCTTGGGGAGGGTGACAACAGTTTTCAGACAATGGAAGTCGCCCTGGGGCTCTGCTGCTCCTGGATAAGACAGGTAGCGAAAGTCTCCCTTGCCATTGACTTTGATGTGTTTGATCCATTCAGAGACGGGCCGTCTGATACTGGGGGCGGACAGTTGGCATTTGATGGCTTTGAAGTTGTCTCTTTCTTCCATTTTGGTTTTTTGCTTTGTGTGAGGAAAAATATTTGGTGAGTGCGAAGATAGCAAGTATTGTGATCACTGGATGACAAGAAGACTTCAGTACTGATATGAAAATTATGTACCTTGACATAGTCACCCTCTAAAATCTCATCAATTGCCACATCTAAGCGTTCAGGAATACATCGAGCGAGAGCTGGAATCAGCTGCTAAATACGAGTATCACGATGGCCAAATCTATGCGCTTGCTGGGGGAACCTTGAACCATGGTCTGCTATGTGGCAACGTGTATTCCGAACTGAGAAAAAAGCTGGAACGAAATGGGTCGTCTTGTCTTGCCATGAGCAGTGAAATCAGGCTGTTCATCGAAAGCAGAAACAGCTACGTGTATCCCGATGCAATGGTCATTTGTGGAGACATTGAAAAGTCCAAGGAAGAGGTCAATTCTGTGATGAATCCCTTGCTGATTGTCGAGGTATACTCATTACATAGTGGTATGGGCGAGTAAACCGAATTTATTTTGTTCCAAATCAAGGCTGAAAATGCAGGCGATGCCGTAGCATCGGCGAGGCTTTCAAACCCTGCCTACCGGAGGTAGGGCAGAGTTGGAGCAAAAGAAAAAGGTAGACGAAGTCCCAAACCACTTTGGATTGAGTATTTTATCAAAGTCAACCGCTGAATACGACAGGGGTGACAAATTCTACTTCTACAGACAAATTCCCAGTCTCAAAGAATATATTCTCATTGAGCAAGATAGATATGTGGTAGACATCCACTTCAAACGCGAAGGCAGCGACTTGTGGCAAATCACGCGCTTTGAAGGCAAGGATTCGATCATCAAACTCCAGTCCATCGATATCGAAATGAGCATGCAAGAACTGTACTTTCGGGTCGAAATGGATGCCTGATTCTCTGTTTTTTACATTTCTATATGCTTCACGCCACTGAGTACCTTCATATCCGATTCGTTGGGCAAGGAGTAGCTGATGGCATCGCTGTTTTTCAGACTGAAATCAACCAAGGAGCTGGTTGGTTCTGCCATTTCTTTGATCAATGCCATGGACTCGACGGCCTTGTTTTTTGGCGGTTGGATGGTGTAGGTCGGACTCTTGAGGACCACCGGAGTGATGCCAAAGCGGATGTCGAGATTGTATTCTTCGTTGCTGGAATGCAACTCTCCCTCGATGTTGATGCCGTGAGCACCTCCTCCTGCTTTTGCATCTAGTTTGGTGTACTTCTTCCGAACCACATTCTTCTGTACAATGCCGACAATGGCATAGAGGTAGCAGACATTGGGGTCTTGCAGGAAGTAGAGGTTTTGTGGGTTGGTCATCCATTGGTTGAGCCCCGTCATCCAGGTGGGTGACATGACATCGACCAGCCCCGCCACTTGGTCGAAGACCATGATGCTGAACTTCGAGCTGGCATTCAATTCAGCAGATAGGTAGTTCAAAAACCCCACTTTAACGGACAGGCCTTTGTCGACGATGAGAGAGCCTCTTTTGATGGGTTGCTTGATCTTGGATTTTTCATCGACCAAAATCCCGCTGATGGGCAGGGGAGCGTACTGGGTGATGAATCCTGCATCATTGATCCCATCGGGGCACTTGCCATCCTTGCTTCGGATCATCATCACGCGGCCCAGCAAGGAGTAGGGATTGCCCACGAAGGCATCTGCCTCTATGTAGGCGGTCAGCGAGTTGACGGAGAGTTGTTGTTGCGCAGCAATGTCGTCCACGACGGGGGCGCTGTCGAAATAGTTTTGTGCATTTCTGTTGAGTTCTTCTGTGGAATGATTCTTTGACATGGATATGGAATTTTATGTTTTGGTGATGAGGGATTGGTTGCTCAATCACAGCTGATGCCGTCCTTGAGGCAGATGGCATCCCAGCCTTGTTGATTGGCGCCGTCTATGAAGCCCAGCTCAAATCCATTGAGGAAGTTTGTATCTGTACTGCATTCGCGCACCTCATTGATCAATGTCGCTTGAGAGTCGTAGGAAAAGCATTTGACGCACTGCTTGCACGTCTTTTTCCCACAATCGGCAAACAGGAGAATGGATAAGATGGCTCCGACAATGAGAAGGTAAATTCTGTTCATGATGGCATTTTGTTTTGAATAAAACCACCGTAAAGCTAAGGGCAAGGCCAGCACCTGAGCAAGCACATTTTTGGCTGTTTGTTGCTGGCTATTGTATGTGTATTTTTATCATGTGATCAAAAGAAGTCTGATCATCAGTAAATTAGAGGAAGGATTGCATGAAAATTGTTTGTAGAGGTTGGCCAACGGATTTGTGGTAGACAACAGAGTCTACAGTCCATACCGACGGGGATGGGCTGTAGATGGCAAAAAATGGATTGAAAAGGAGAGGAGGGCTACTGCTACTTCATCGTCTCCGCCTTGCGCTTCAAATCTGCTGTGAATTTCTCAAAAGATTCGTCGAAGGAAGGAATTTTGTTGGCAAACAAGGGGAAAAATGGCCCGCCAATTTTTTCGTGCATCACAAAACGGGTTCCATCTTTTCCCTCCTCTAGGGTGTAGGTCCGCTTGCCCATTCCATCGCCCCACACCAGTTTTTGACCTGGGACAAACTCTTTGACCTTGAGCTTGAAGGTGCGGCTGGGGTCAAGGGTGCTTTTGAGCTTAATTTTGTTGCCAGCAGCAATGTCGCCCTCGATGGAGACGACGGTGCTGTTCCAGTCGGGGTAGTTGGCTGCATCGGTCAGTAGGTGCCAGATGGTGGCCGCATCGGATTGGATGAGTTGACTGATGGTGGTCGAGCGGTGGAAGGTCTTTCGAATGGTGCTGGCTTTGCCATCTTGCGCCATGGAGCTTGTACTTGCCATAATGAGGAGGAGTAAGAGGATGTTTTTCATGATTGAATACTGCATTTGGTGAATCTGCTTGCTCACAAGAAACGAAAAAGGAGCTGAAATCGATTTTACATTTGTTAAAAAATCACTTTTTCAATTGGGTGCCAGACCGGATGCGCGACAGGGTGACCTGCGAGACCTGAAGCATCGAGGCGATGTCTTTCAAAGGCGCCACCTGTAGGAATCGTGGAAACATGTATTCGATGTATTGGTAATTTCGGGTGGCATCATTGGCCAGTAAGTTGACAAAGATGTCGATGAGGGTGATGTGAACTTGTTCGGTCAAGTGGTTGCCAAACAAGGCCCAGTTTTTTGACTCTTCGAATAGCAACAGCAAGTTTTGACGCGACAACAAATGGGTTTCTGTGTCTTCGTAAAACTGCAAATTGAACATCGATTTTTCCTCTTGGACAAAGCTTTTGTATTCTGCGATGAAGGTTTGCTCTGGCTTCATCCAAAGCGTTTGTTCTTTGCCTTCCTGGTCGGTGTAATGGCAACGGGTGATGGAGCTGTGGGCAAAAAACAAATACTGGGAAATGTCTCCTGCCTTGGATACCAAGTCCTTGGCCCGGAAAGAGCGGCGTTCGAAAAGGCTTATGCCCCGCTCCAATTCCGCTTGGGAGAAGGCCGGATTGTATTTCAGCAATTGTTGTCGTAAGATGTCTTCCATGATTGGTTTTTTGAATGAATGATGGTGGTCCAATGGAATCATTTGGAATTCTGCATCATACGTTGTTGTTTCTTGGACGCAGACGAATGTATCCAAATTATGGGACAAAATGGAAGATTGGGCTGTCTGCTTGGTCCTTTGTGCCGAGCCGTCTGGCTGCTCTGTCAGTTGGGTGTCAGAAGGTGGCAAAGGGTTTTTGGGGCGTTGGATTATTGCGTATCTTATCCATCCTTACCTAAAAACCCAATCGATTTATGAACAAAGTATTGGCAATTGGAATCCTTTGCTTGTTGGCAGTTGGCTGCGCAGGCCCTGGGGAACAACCCCTCCCCAAAGAGCAAAAAGAAGAACCAGGGGAGTACCTGTTCAAGCAGCGGGCCTTCCCGCGTGGCGAAATCCGCACAGATGCCTTTGCCCAGGCTGTTTCCTGGAAGAAGCGACAAAAGTGGAGGCTGCGGACTGGCATGTGGGAATTTGTCGGGCCGCAAAATGTGGGTGGACGAATCACAGATGTGGAAATTCCGATTGACCAAATGAATACCTATTACTTTGGGACAGCTTCCGGAGGCATTTTCAAAACAGACGATGGCGGAGAGAACTGGAGCCCCATTTTCGATGAAACAGGCTTTCTGTCCATTGGCGACATCGAGATTTCTCGGCAACAAACCAATACCCTTTGGGTGGGGACAGGAGAAGTCAATGCCGGGGGAGGCTCCCTGGCCTACGATGGCGGAGGGGTGTACAAGAGCGAGGATGGTGGCTTGAGCTGGGAACACAAGGGACTGCCCAATGTAGGAAGCATCGGCAAGGTATTGATCGATCCCAATGACGGAGACATTGTCTTTGTTGCAGCCATGGGACCATTGTTTCGAAATGACTCCAATCGAGGGGTGTACCGGACAAAGGATGGGGGAGAGAGTTGGGAAAAGGTCTTGTTTGTCAACGACTCTACCGGGGTCATCGACATGGCCATTCATCCCACGGATGGCAACATCATTTATGCGGCCAGTTGGGAGCGCATCCGGCGGCCACAGTACCGCAAATACGGTGGAGAAGGGACTCGCCTGTATCGCTCCACAGATGGGGGAGACAATTGGGAGGAATTGACCCTTGGGCTTCCGTCGGATCCCTTGGACAAAGGACGCATCAGCATTGCCATTTCAGAGTCAAATCCCCAGGTGTTGTACGCGCGCTATGCCGACGCGAGCGGGAGCATTCAGGGCGTTTATCGGACTGCCAATGGGGGAGACGGCTGGTTGCCGAGGAATTCCAGTCAGTTGAACAATGTTGGATTTCACTGGTGGTTTCGGGGCATTTATGTTGATCCGACAGATGAAAATACTTTGTACAATGTCGATTTCATTGTGGAAAAATCTACAAACGGCGCCAACAGTTGGGAATCGGCCTTCCGTGGGGTGCATGTAGACCAGCACGCCTTGGCCTTCAACCGGATGCGGGACGGTGAAGTCTTGCTTGGCAATGATGGGGGCTTGTACAAAAGTGAGGATGCCGGATTGAGTCAAGAGAAATTTGCCAACCTGCCCATCACCCAGTTTTATCGCTTCCATGTGGATTCCCGAGATGAAGATCGCGTCTATGGTGGCACCCAGGACAATGGGACGGTGCGGACCATCACTGGGAGTGAGGACGATTGGAGACTGATCTACAATGGCGATGGCTTTCAGCCTTTGGTCGCCGATGACAGTGGCATCATTTACGCCTTGTTTCAATATGGTGGCCTGGGGCGCTCGGTAGACGATGGGCTTTCTTTTCAGCGGGTTGCCAGTGGCCAACAGCGGGCAGAACGCAGCAATTGGGACAGCCCCCTGCTCCTCAACCCACAAAACAACAGCAGCGTCTATTTTGGGACCCAACGCCTCTGGAAAAGCACAGATGAAGCCCGGACTTGGGCGGCCATCAGTCCAGACCTGACCAATGGAGACGGCGGGGGCAATTTGACCTATGGGACCCTCACCAGCATTGACGTTTCTCCCCTCGACAGCAACCGAATCATTGTCGGAACCGACGATGCCAACATTTGGATCACCCAAGATGGCGGCGACAATTGGGACAAAGTATCAACAGGTCTGCCAAAACTGTGGACAACCAAGGTTCTGGCCGATCGCCAAGAAACAGATGTGTATTATGTCACCTTCTCCGGCTACCGATATGGACAGGACAATGGGCACATTTTCAAAACCACAGATGCCGGATTGACTTGGACAGGCATCGGTGGGGACTTGCCCGATGTGCCTGTCAACGACATCCTCAAAGACAAATATGGCCAATTGTACATCGCTACGGACATTGGGGTATTTTACAGCATGGATGAGGGAGACAATTGGTTCCCATTTGGAGAAAACATGCCGACGGTGGTGGTGACAGACCTACACATTCACGAAGAAACCAATGTCCTCTACGCCGCTACCTATGGGCGCTCTGCCTACAAAATACCCATCAACGAGCCCACCGTCTCCACCAACTATGTGGACCTGTCGCCTTCGCTCATCCTGTCTCCCAATCCCACATCAGATCGCTTGGAAGTGAGGATGCCATCTGCCATTGCCAATGCACAAGTGGAGATATACGACAGCTATGGGCGGGTGGTCTACACCGCTGCCACATCGGGGGAGACACACGAATTGACAGTTTCCCATCTGGCCAGTGGCATGTACCATGTTCGGGTATCGGCAGGGGAGAAGGGAGCCATTCAAAAGTTGATGATTCAATAGATATTGTGTATACTTAGTCCATGAAAGCATTTCCATTCGTCGGAGTCCTTGTCCTTGTTTGTTGTCTGTCTTTTTGTGCTCATGCCCAGGAAGGGATCAAAGACTACAACAAGGGGATGGGGCACATGAGTCAGGGTCAGTTTCAGCAGGCCCTTGCCTCTTTTCATCAGGGCATTGAGCGCAACGACATTGCCAAGAGTGTCAATCACTATGGGCGGGCCTACGCACAATTTGAACTTGGCAATTTGGAGGAGGCGCAGGCAGACATTGCCCAAAGTTTGCTCACAGAGCCCATCAATGCCGAGGACATCAACAGTGCCATTTATTGGTTGAGGGGCATGTTGGCCAATGCGATGGGGGATGTGAATCTCGAAGTGGAGAGTTATGAAAAGGCATTGCTGTACACTCCAAAAGAGAACAGGCTGAAGACCACTCTTGGCTTTGCGTACATCCAACAGCAATCCTATGAAAAGGCATTGACCACATTGACGGAGGCACTGCAAGCAGACGATGCCGATGCATATGCCTACAACAACCGGGCATTGGCCCACCTCAAGATGGGACAGCTGAAAAAGGCCAAGTCAGATTTGGAGCATTCCAAGGCCATCGACCCCGACAATCCATTCTTGTACAAGCACTATTTTTTCTACCACCAACAGCTCGGCGAACAAGCAGAGGCCTGCCAGGCACTTGGTCAGGCTTTGGGTAAAAAAATGGGTGAGTACGGGGAAGCATCCGATACGGAAGAATTGTTGTCCTTACAAAAAGCGCATTGTGGTTCCTAAAGCTTGCTCAGGTTCCCAGCGCCACCATTGTCTCATTGAATGAATTGTACAAATGAAATTTTTGACATCCTTTGCCCTTAGCATTTGCTTCTCCATTCTGTTCGCCCTTCCCTCTGCTTTTGGGCACTTGAAATCAGAGCCATTTGAGTTTCAGTTTGAAGGAAAGACCCTGCGCGGTCTGACAGAACGTTCCTCTCACCGTACATCCTCAGCCATTGTCATCTTGATTCCCGGCTCTGGCAAAACCAATTTTGTGGAAGGAAGGTGGTTTTCTGACCTGCGACGCAATCTGGTATCTGCCGGACTAACGGTTTGCCTGTGGGACAAAATGGGTTGTGGAGGGAGTGATGGCGTATTCAACGAACAACAACCCGTATCCAACTCGGCGGACGAAGCCATTGCGGCCATTCAAGAGATCAAGCGCCTGAAGATTTCGGGGCATGAAAAGATTGGCTTGTGGGGCCTCAGTCGGGGCGGCTGGATTTGTCCGCTCATCAACGAGCAGTTTCCCATCGATTTCTGGATCTCCGTCAGTGGCACCGACGACAAGGAAAACTTTGGCTACCTGCTGAAGTCCAACCTGTTGATTGAGGGGAAAACAGAACAAGAAGCCGAGACCTTTTACCAAGCGTGGCAATTGGGGCACCAGCGCTATTGCGAGGGGGCCAGCTACGAAGACTTTCTGGCGGCCATTTTGCCATTGACGGAAGACAGCCTATGCAGAAAATTGTTTGGGTACAGCAAGATCACTGACGTGACAGAGGAAGGACGTCGGCGTTTTGAGCAGGAGCGACAATCCTACACCCACAAAGGGCATTTGGACAAAGAAAGTGGACTGTGGGTCTACATTGATGACTTCGACAGCGTATTGCGCAAGCTAAGGTGCCCGGTGCTCGCCCTATTTGGCGAAAACGACTCCCAGGTGGATTGGCGAAAGACCAAGCAATTGTACGAGCGAACCATTGGGCAGACAGCAAACTCCGCTTTGACCATCAAGACATTTCAAGATTGCAACCACAGCATGCAAAAGTGTGTCAGTTGTGGCTTTCAGGAAGATTTGTCGGCATTGCGCTGGCGGGCCTGTGATGGATACTATGCTGCCATGAAGCAATGGCTGAAGGAACACAACATTGTGAGATAGGGAGGAGGCAGCAATAAATGGAGGTTTTGCCCTTGTTTTTGAAAACTTTACGCTCGCTATGGAGTTTATTGTTATTGAGGCAAAATGTAAGCGTTTCACAAGCTGATCCCCAATGAGAGGCTTTTCAAAACAACACATTTCGACTCAATTGACATACAAACCATTGATTCTCATACCTCAAATAAGGTCCATACGAGCTTATGAACAAAATCAGAAAAGACACAGACGTGATGGTAGGTCCACTGCCGACGGATCATCCCAGGGTCAAGAAACAGAAAATTGGCGTGTTGCTCCTCAACCTGGGCACACCGGATGCAACGGATTACTGGTCTGTGCGGCGCTACCTATCTGAATTCCTCAGCGACAAGCGGGTGATTGATTACCCAGCCCTGTTGTGGCAACCCTTATTGCAGGGCATCATTCTCACGTCTCGTCCCTTCAAAAGTGGCGCAGCCTATGCCTCCATTTGGGATGAGCGGACCAATGAGTCTCCCTTGCTGGTGTACACTCGCTCCATTGCAGAAAAGATCAGTGCCGAGTTTGAAGATGATGATCGGATCGTATTTGAATACGGCATGCGCTATGGCAACCCCTCTACGCCCAAGACCATGAAGTCATTGATGGACCAGGGGTGTACCAAGATATTGCTCTTTGCCCTGTATCCTCAATACAGTGCCACCACGACGGCCACCGCTTACGACAAGGCCTTCGATTTTTTGAAAACCGTCCCCCGCCAGCCCGCCATCCGCACTGCTCCCCCTTGGCAAGACGACCCGGGCTACATCGAGGTATTGGCAAATTCCATCCAGGAGAAACTCGATGAATTGGAGCGGCCTCCAGAGATGATCCTCACCTCTTTCCACGGCTTGCCCAAACGCTATCTGATGCAGGGCGATCCCTATCATTGTCTGTGCTGCAAAACCTCGCGTTTGGTGCGGGAGAAACTCGGCTGGCCAGAAGACAAATGGATCACCACCTTCCAATCTCGCTTCGGACCAGAGGAATGGCTGCAGCCGTATACGGACAAGACCATTGAAAAACTGGCCGAAGAGGGAGTGAAGCGAATCGCCATTGTGTCGCCTGCCTTTGTCTGTGAGTGCATCGAGACTTTGGAGGAGATTGCAATGGAAGCGCGAGACGAATTTCTGGAAGCAGGTGGAGAAGAATACACCTACATCCCTTGTCTAAACGATCGCGAGAGCCACATCAAGCTGTTGAGCGGATACGTTCGACGGGAGCTGCAGGGTTGGATTTGATCCAAAGAAGACGAGGTCTTACTCCCATCGAGTGTTGTGCTCTGTCCCTATACGTCATCTAGGTCAACAATGCTGATTGTGTACCGCCTTTGATTTGGCACAATGCCTACGACGGTTCGGCTAAACGCAGTAGCGGCGCATAGCCACTATTGATGTTTCAGCCATTGTTATGGGCTTTCTCTTATTCAAGGTATAACCAATTCTACTTTGTTTTGCCTTGAATAATATCAAAATGACTATTGTCTTGTATGGCTGATTCTTTGTGTGTATGCTCCAAAAACTTTTCGGTCATAAATCCAAGAAATAGAGATGACTATCATTGCAACCAAGGCGGGCAGATACTCTTCGTCGCCAATCATAATATGAGCTACAAATGCTAACAAAACATCATACAAAAAACCTGCATAAGCCAATTCTTTAAGAAAAGAAGACTTCTTAGTTAAAATGGCAACTACTCCTAAGATTTTAAGAACAGCTAAAGGATAGATTAGCCAAACAGGAAAGCCAAGGTTAATGAAATGACCATGTGGGTGTTCATACTGGAAAAAGTACATTAGTCCTCCTGCTATGAACATAAAAGACATTATGCCCGTGGCTGTCCAATAAATTATTTGATTCTTTTTCATAGTTGATTCTTTAAAGTGTTTTAGTAATTTTTGTGATTTGAAAATGTAATACTAGAGCCAACTTTTGATTGAATGATTTTGTAGTGTACGGTCAATTTTCTCTTTGGCAAACTCGTACAATTTCTTTTGAGTCATCACATCCCTGACGTGTTTATTCTCTTCAATTCTTTTTCCTTTTGCATTGATAAAGGTAAATTCATTAGCGTCTTTGTTTTCATTCTTTAGAATGCTAAAAGGAATCTTAGCATACTCTTCTGGAGTCTTACTTTTGCCAACAAATAAGCGAGCTACTAACGGATAAAGAAATTTGACGAGTTTATTTAGTTCTCCATTCTTGTGAATATTAGTAGAAACAAAATCTGGGTTCAAAATATTAATCTTAATATTTCGAGTCGCCAATTTGCGCTTCATCAGTAAACCATAAAATTCGTTGGATATTTGCCCCACTTTATGTGCTTCAAAGCTGCCGGCATCGGCGGGAAACGGGAAATTTTTCATAAAATTTTTAGGAGCGTAGCATGGTGCCGCTACGTGAATAATTCTATCAGGTTGATATGCCTTTTCCTCTCCGATCATTAACTGGTTGAAAAGAATTCTGGAATAAAATTTTATGGCAATGGTAATTTCTATTCCTTCGGTGGTTGCCAAACGTTTACTCCTTAATATATCCGCAGTATGCACAATAAAGTCAACTTCTTCAAAGTGTAGTTTAATCTTCTCTACAAGTGGCGGAATATTTTTCAAGATGGAAAGATCTGTAGTAAGATAGTTGGCATTGCCTCCATTTTCAGCGACAAAATATTTTCCCTTTTCATCGCTTCTTCCAATGATTAGTACTTTATTTTTGGTAACAAGGCAATTAGCCAATGCACGTCCGATTCCGTCGGTTCCACCTACGATTACAATTTTTTTGTTTTCCATTTTTAATTCATTAAATATAACACTGTTATATGTAGGTTAAAAAAAATTATCCTAGCCCCAGAACAAAATTTTCAGAAATGGTCTTAATTACAGAATTAACAAATTCATCTGACTGATTTGGGAGTTCGGGTGAAATTTTTACGAAGCCTTCAAGTAATGAAAAGTAATGAATGTAGGTAATCTCGGAATCAATCGTTCCGAACTCTGAAATAACCTCAGCAATTATACTACAAGCTTTTTGTTTATTTTCAATCACTTCTATTTCGTATTCTCTAAATTTATGATTAAAAATCATTTCATAATGGGTAGGGTGTGTTCTGGCAAATTTGACATGTGACAGAAAAATACTTTCCAATTTCAATTTAGGATTATCAATATTCTCAATGGCACTAAAATACGTTTCTTTTAGT
>JBCBOS010000046.1:0-33584 GCA_039821145.1 Bacteroidota bacterium
GGTTGCGTATGCAGCTGGGCCTTTGACGTTGTGTGAACTTACGAACAGAAATATCGAGCGCCGATGATGAGCGAACGCTTCTTGGCTGAAAGGCCAAGATGACTGTCTGGTGGATAGTCAAGAGAGGGAACCGCGCCAGCGGGCGGGCATGGCTGGTTGTGAGAGTAGGTCGCCGCCAAGGTAAAACAGAGTCGAGGCCCGGTTTCATCAAGCAACTGGGCCTTTGACGTTGGGGAAACTTTGTTCAATGGCAGCAAATCGGTAACTTAAAGGGCAAATACTTTCTCAAGGCCACAAACTCATCTCCATGCTTGTTACCTGCCCACTTCCAACCCAACAGCCACTGAAAATTGCTACCAGCATTTTTCAATTCAAAACAATCGGAATCCTACTCTTCTTATCACTCTTCGTTCTCCCCAAGGCGCAAGCAGTCGCCGTCTCCACCACCAAAAATTACCAAACGACCATCAGCCAAAAGCCTCTTTCTCAGAAAAAAGAGCGAAAAATCCGTCGTTGGCAAAAGAGGTTGAGCAAGTGGATGAAAAAACAGAAGAACAAAAAAGGGAAGATGAAATTTGGACTCATCGGTTGTCTGATCTTGGCAGGAGGCGTCCTGTCACTGGTGGTCTTCGATGGATTGTTCCTATTGGCCCTCCTGGCATCCATGGTACTTGGCATCCTTGGCCTGATCAAAGATGAGAAAAAGTTGCTTGCCCTCATCGCACTCCTAGCGCCATTGGTATTTTTTCTCTTCCTTACCATCGCATTGATCCGCATTTTTGGCTCGTGACATTCGCTCTAGGGACTTGATCTGGCCCTCTTGGCATCCGTTACCTTGTGCATCGCCGTCCCCATCTCCTTTGTCTTTCTCCCTGTCGGCTTTAGGGTGGCTGGGTATGATCGACGGTTTGCGAGCCATGGGCAGACCAATTTGCAAATCAATTGAAATTATCACTGGGATTCATCCCCTCCATACAGGAGATTCTGGCTACTTTTGCGGTCTGGAATGATTGTCACCCAAACGGCAACATCATCCCACGCTATTTTGCAAGCTTGCGTACTTTGATCATTATGTCAAAACAATCTTCTCTGACGTGGCGACTGGAACTCATCTGGTGGTTCTTCACGGCCATCATACTGCTGGCAGTACTCTTTCCCATATTGAATAAATTGGACAATTATCCTTTCTTGCTGATAAATTCGGTTTTTGTCATTGTATTTATTACATTTACTCGTTACATATTTCTGCTGAAACATACTTTTTTGGCCAAAAGACAGCGGCTCAAAAGCATCGTTCTTGTGGCGTGCCTACCCCTTTTCTTTTACCTTATCAACGAGCTGAATTTCTTTCAAACGTATTTGGACGAGCAGGGGTTGGAGACATTCATGGCATCGCTGAGTACCGACAGTCAGCTGAAACTGGCCAGCTTCATTCGCAATGAGATGTTGCTCTTCGGCGTAGGAAGTATTTTTTCAACCATATTGCTTCCCTTGCGACTGATCATCTCCATTTGGAGAACCCACAACAAGGGAACTGTCTAATGCCCTCGCGACAGAGGGGACAAATATCTGCTGTTATGTCTGCTGTAAAAGAATTCAATGACTATCGGGCCAAGATGAATGAGAAAATCCTGGCGCAAGACAACAAAGTCCTCAAACGATTTTTCAACCTGGACACCAACGCCTACCAAGATGGTGCGCTCGACAAAAAGACCAAAGAGTTGTTGGGCCTGATCGCCTCCATGGTATTGCGCTGCGACGATTGCATCCGCTACCACCTGGGAACCGCTTTCGAATTGGGCATTACCAAAGAACAGGTATACGAAGTTTTTGCCATCGCCAATTTGGTGGGTGGTTCCATCTGCATCCCACACACTCGACGAGCTGTGGAGTATTGGGAAGAACTCGAAAAGGAAACCCAGACCGACTGATCCATCTTACAAGCACAAATGCCAAATTCATGCAAAACTATCTGCAGTCCCTCAACGACGTTCAACGACAGGCTGTCACGACCACAGAAGGCCCGGTACTCGTGGTGGCGGGCCCTGGCTCTGGGAAAACCCGGGTACTGACTTTCCGCATTGCCCACCTGATCGAAAAAGGGGCAGCTCCCTGGGAAATCCTGGCCTTGACTTTTACCAACAAAGCGGCTCGCGAAATGAAAGAGCGAATCGCAAAGGTGGTCGGCGACCGAGCCAATAAAGTATGGGCAGGTACGTTTCACTCCATTTTTGCTCGCATCCTTCGGTCCGAAGCACACCACATTGGCTATCCATCCAATTTTACCATCTACGATACCGACGACAGCAAAAGCGTACTCTCGGCCATCATCAAAGAGATGAACCTCAACAAGGAGGACTATGGTGTCAATGCCATTCGCAACCGCATTTCTTCTGCCAAAAGCAAGCTGATTACGCCCAAAAGCTATGCGGCTGATGATGAGTTGATGAGTGAAGATCGACAGGCCCGTCGCCCTCACTTTGCCAAGGTATATGCCAAGTACACCATCCGATGCAAACGGTCGGGGGCCATGGATTTCGATGACCTGCTTTACAGATTGTATGAACTGTTTCAAAACTTTCCCGAGGTCAGAGAAAAATACCAAAAGCGTTTCAAATACATCATGGTCGATGAGTTTCAGGATACGAACATGTTGCAGTACGAGATCATTCGGAAGTTTCTGGATTATCGCAATGCAGATGGGAGTGTCGATCAGTCGCATCCTCGGAATGTCTGTGTGGTGGGAGACGACGCACAAAGTATCTATGCCTTCCGAGGGGCAACCATCGAAAACATCCTCCACTTCGAAAAAGACTTCAAGCCCTTTCAAATACAGGTGTTCAAACTGGAACAAAACTATCGCTCCACCGAGCACATTGTCCAGGCAGCCAACGAATTGATCACCAACAACCGTCGGCAAATCCAGAAAAAAATCTGGTCGGACAAAGGGACGGGCAACAAGATTCGGGTCATCCGAGCCTTGTCTGACAATGAAGAGGGCAAGCGAGTGGCCGATACCATCGTCGAGCAAAAAAATCGCTACCACCTCAGCAACAGCGAGATTGCCATCCTCTACCGGACCAATGCCCAGTCCAGGGTATTTGAGGAATACCTTCGTCGGCAAAACATTGCCTATCGGGTCTTTGGTGGCCTGTCTTTCTACCAGCGAAAAGAGGTCAAAGACTTGATTGCTTATCTTCGACTGGCCGTCAATACCCGCGATGAAGAAGCCCTGCGCCGAGTCATCAATTACCCAAGGCGTGGCATTGGCAAGTCGACCATTGAGAAATTGAGCGCGCAGGCTGATGCCAATCAACAAACCATGTGGGAGTGCCTCTCCGTAGCCAATGTCAGCTCCCGCGCCACCAAGCAATTGGCAGGCTTCAAGATCATGATCGAGGGCTTTGCCCGTTTGGCCAAATCGACCGATGCATATGAGGCGGCTAAGTCCATCTACAAAAAGAGTGGTCTGCAAGCCGAAATGACCAAAGACAACTCCATTGAGGGCATGAATCGGATGGAAAATGCCAACTCATTGCTGGATGGCATCAAGGAATTTGTCGAAAATGATGAAGTCATCGACGGCAATGAAGATGCTGACAAGTCCTTGGCTACCTATCTGCAAAACATCGCTTTGATCACCGATATGGATTCGGACGACGGCAAGCAGGATACGGTGACACTGATGTCTGTCCACGCAGCCAAGGGCTTGGAATTCAGCTCTGTCTTTGTGGTGGGCTTGGAAGAAAAACTCTTCCCTTCTTTCATGTCCATGGATACGCCAGAGGGGCTGGACGAAGAGCGTCGTCTCTTCTACGTGGCCATTACCCGTGCAGAAAATTACCTGACATTGACCTATGCCAACAGCCGATACCGATTTGGACAGATGAAGTACAACCAACCCAGTCGGTTTTTGGAGGAAATTGCTGTGGAACACATCGAAAGTACCCATTCGATTCGAGGCGGTCAGAAGCGCGAGGTATTTACTGGTGCAAAGGTGCAGGGAAATTTCAAAATGGCTCGGCGCCAGGCGGTTGGACCAAAGATCAATCCGGCCAACTTCAAACCCAGTCCAAGCAGCCAAATCCAAGCTGGAATGCGGGTATTGCACATGAAATTTGGCGAGGGCAAGGTGATCAATGTGGATGGTGGACAGGACAATCGCGTAGCAACCATTTTCTTCAAATCAGCTGGCAACAGCGAAAAGCGCATCATGCTCAAATTTGCCAAATTGCAGATCATCAACTGATGGTTTCAACCGTCTTTGGGAATTGATCATTTGAATTCACAAAAAAGATTTATTTTCCATCACAATGGAAAACACCGATTCCACTTGCCAACAATCATCTTTTAAGAAATTGTATGATGCCTACTCCGGGGGGCTGCGCAATTTTGTCTACTATCGCTTTGCCGATACGGCATTTGCAGAAGATGCTGTCCAGGAAGCGTTCATTCGCCTGTGGAAAAACTGTGCTTCTGTGCCCTACGAAAAAGCCAAGAGCTACCTGTTTGCAGTCGCCAACAACATGGTATTGGACAGGGTGAAGCACCAAAAGGTAAGGCTGAAATTTCGGGCACGTCCCACCAAAACGGCCGATGTGGAAGATCCGGAGTATCTACTGCAGGTCAAAGAGTTTCACGAAAAGCTGCAGAATGCCATCAACGAATTGCCCGACCATCAGCGCGAGGTATTCTTGCTCAACCGAATCGACAAAATGAAGTACCGCGAAATCGCTGTTCATCTGGGCATCAGCCAGAAGGCAGTGGAAAAGCGGATGCACAAAGCCCTGTTGTTTTTGCGGGGCAAAATAGGAAAAATCAAATAGGCGTTAGGGAAAAGCATCTCTTCGTCGTTTCAGAGGAGGAGGACATTCCAGAAATGAGCAGCTTATGAGTGATAAGTACAAAGACGAGACCTTTTTGGCCAGGTGGCTAAGCGGCCAGCTGAGCCCTGAGGAATTGGCTGCCTTCGAGCAAAGTAAAGACTTTGCACTGTTTGAGAAAATTGCGGTGGAGAGCGAGCAGTTGGAGCTGCCCGCCCGCGAGGACGAAGCCACCAGATGGGGGCGACTCAGCCAAGAGATGGAGCAGCACAGTGCAAAAAAGCCAACCAAGACCCGACGACTGCACCCCGCCTGGATGGCCGCCGCTGCTGGGGTCCTCCTGTTGATATTGGCTTATGTATCCCTGTCACCCCCTCCGCTTAGCTACGAAGCACAAACATATGCGACTGCCAATGCCGCCAAAGAGCTTTTCGTCTTGCCCGACGGCTCTGAAATATGGATGAATGCCGCCTCCGAATTGTCCTATGTACAAGAAACCTTTGCCAATGATCGCCTGATTGAATTTCGGGGAGAAGCCTTTTTCAAAGTTGTCAAAGGAGCTGATTTTCGGGTCAAAACCCCCAACGGAGAGGTTCGGGTCCTTGGCACCAGTTTCAATGTCCACTCTCGCACCCAACAAATGGATGTGAGTTGCTTCACGGGCAAAGTGGAAGTGCGACTTGGGCAGAGTCTGGCGCCCCAGCAGTTGGAAGCGGGGGATCGGGTGCGCAGTTTGCCAGGTGGTGGCCAGCAAAGGCTGCGCGTAGATGCCGGGCAAGAACAGCCGTCTTGGATCGCCGGAGAGTCCCGATTTGACAATGCAAATTTTGCAGAGGTGGTTGCGGAATTGGAATTTCAATACGATCTTACTGTAGAATACCCGGAAAGTTTGTTGGAAGAAGAGCCGTACACTGGTGGGTTTCCGCATGATGATTTGGAATCCGCCTTGAAAATAGTTTTTGCTTCAGCAGCCTACCAATACCAGATCGACGGAAAAGTCGTGAGGATTTTTCAGTAACATTCCTGCATGCGTTGGCAAGCCGTTCATTCCTTTTTGAAAATCATTTTGTTTCTCCTCTTGGGAGGCAGCCCTTCCCTGTGCTCCGCCCAAATCCTCTTGGATGCAGACGTTCACTCCATGCCTCTTTCCACCCTCTTGAAAGATTGGGAAAAGACCCATCCATTGGTTTTCAGCTATACCCAAGAGGTGGTGGCCGACCAACAAATCAGTATTCAGTTTGAAAACCTCCCCTTGGAAGAGGCCCTTCAATTGGTGTGTGAAGAGAGTGGACTCGAATTTGAGCGGGTTGGAGAAAGCTACATTGTGCTGCGCAGGAAGGCGACGGAAGCATCATCGGATCAAGAATTCTGTGGCCGAGTGGTCGACGATCGAGGAGAGGCCCTGCCTTTTGCCAACATTTTCGTTCCCAATACCAGCCGAGGAACCACCACTGATGAGCAAGGATATTTTCGTTGGACCATTACCGGAAGTCGAATTGACAGCCTTGGCATTTCTTACATTGGGTATCCCGATCATCGAATTGCTACCGATCAATTGACAGGTTGCCCGGACATTCGCATGCGTTGGCAAGCCTATTCCATGCCAGCCGTGGAGGTCAGAGGCTACCTGACCGAGGGCATCCAGCAGGAGATGTCTGTGGGGTATTTTTCTCTTTCTCCCCCCTCCATCAAAGTGGTTCCCGGACTTACCGAAGCGGATGTCTTGTACATGGTTCAGCTCTTGCCCGGCATCAATAGTCAGGACGAATCTGCTACGGCTCTGCACATACAAGGAGGAACGCCTGACCAAAACCTCATTTTGTGGGATGGCATTCCGGTGTACAATAGCGGTCATTTTTTTGGGATGATCTCGGCCTTCAATCCCTACATTACCGAGGAGGTGAGGGTGTTCAAAGGAGGATTTGGGGCAGAGTATGGTGGACGAGTGGCAGGTGTCATCGACATTCGGAGCGGAACAAAAATCCCAGAGCGAGTCGAGGCCAATTTGGGGATCAACTTTACACACATGGATGCCGCTGTTGAAATCCCTCTGTTCAATCGCAAGGCAGCATTGGTGCTATCGGCCCGCCGTGCTTATACGGATGTGGTGGAGAGTCCAACCTACAAAAAGCTGTCGAATCGGGTGTTTCAACGGGGAAAGATTGGCGATGTTCAAAGCAATGCACAAGACGACGAAGCCCTCAACTCTGATCTGCGATTCGTCTTCAACGATTGGAATGTCAAGTGGCATTGGCAGCCCGACGATCAAAACCGCATTGCCTTGAGTTACCTGGGGATTTCCGACCAACTGGATTTTTCTTTTACCGACCTGATCGATGAGTTTGTGACCAATGACGAATTGGCTTTGAACAACAACGGGCTGGGTGTGCAGTGGCAGCGGCGGTGGAACGAGCAACATCAGTCTACGCTGGGAGGCAGCTTTACAGACCTGCGCAATACGTACCAGTTTTTCATCAAGGATGGCCAAAGTACCGATAGAGAGCGCAGCATCTTTCAGCAAAACGACATCCAAGATCTGAGCGTTCAGTGGGATCACATCTGGAAGTGGTCGGATTGGGGGAAACTTTCTTTTGGGTATCGTTTTTCAGATTTGACCATTCGCCGAAAGTGGATCTTCTCGGAGATTGATTTTCAGGGAGAAGAAGATGAGCTGGATGCCAATGCCTTGCACACAGCCTATGTCAACCTCCAGCCTGATCTGGGGCGAAAGCTGCGCGTCAACCTCGGCTTGCGGTGGAACCATGCCATGGATCAACAAAGCAGTTACTGGGAGCCCCGCCTTTCGGCCCGCTATCTCTTCGACGACCACTGGCAAGCCAAGGCTGCTTTTGGCCAATACTTCCAGTTTGTCAGCCAGATCATCGAACTCAACGACTTGGGACTCAACCAGTCGCTGTGGGCCATGGCCGATTCGAAGGAAGACATTCCCATCAATCGGGCCGAGCACTACACCTTGGGCATCTCCTACCAACGAAAGGGCTGGCAAATTGATTTAGAGGGATATTACAAAGACTTAGACGACCTGGCCTCCTTTTCGTCCATCTTCTTAGATGCGACCGATGATGTCATTTATTCGATTGGGAGTGGCGAGGCCTGGGGGATTGATGTGTTGTTGAAAAAGCAGTGGGGAAATTACCAGGCATGGGCATCGTATTCGCATTCCAGGGTGTTTTATTCCTTCGAGGTATTCAATGATTTCGAGCCTTTTGCCGCCCCACAGGATTATCCTCATTCTTTGTCGATCATGCAACAATGGACCCACAAGCGGTGGGATGTCTCGCTGAGCTGGAAATATGGTTCTGGCAGGGCGTATACATCGGCAGAGGATTTGGAGGTGTTGGGCGATGATGCTTTTCCGATCTACAATTACGACAACGTCAATGGCGATCGACTCCCGGTCTACCACCGCATGGATGCCTCTGTGCTGTTTCGTTTTACGGGGCGCAACCAGCGCATGGAAGGCAAGCTGGGCCTGTCTGTTCTCAACCTCTACAATCGCCGCAACATCCTGAGTCGTCAGTATTTTGCTTTCTACAATGACGAAGAGGAAGAATTTCAGCTGGAAATATTGGATCGGGCGATGCTGGGCTGGACACCCAATCTGCTTTTCAGGATCGCGTTGAAATAAAATGTAAAAAAAGATGTCTCGCCGGTAGGGAAAATCCTTCCCATGTCTTTCTAAGGACAACAGCATTATTATTCGAGTCGATGAAAGCTGGCCCCGCATCGCGCACCGTCGCTCATCCACAGCGAAAAGTCTGAATCGATTCATCATTTTAAATTTTCATTTGGCATGAGAAAAATCTTTCTTGCTCTCATGGGTACCTTGCTATGTACCTACCTGGGGGCGCAGGTGTATCACGATTATTTAGGAGCAGGCCACGTCATTGGTATCAATGTGACGACCAGTCACGACGAGGACAGCGAAGGCGATGGGACCATCGATGGCTTCCCCATTACAGATGAGGTTTTGCTAAAAGATGCCTCTCGCTTTTTGGCACAAGCGACAATGGGCTACGATTTTGCCACCATCCGAATGGCTGCTGCCATGGGCTACGAGTCTTGGTTGGACGAGCAATTTTCCCTCCCTGGTGTGGACATGGCCCAGGCGGTGCTCAAGATTGCGTCTTCTTACCCGGAAGAGGAGGAAGAAGGCATTCCCTTGGGGCACGACATGTTCAGACGGGCCTGGCTTTACACCGTGCTGACACAACAGGACTTGCTCCGTCACAGGATCAACCACGCTCTGAGTCAGATCTTTGTGGTCTCGGCATTTGGCAGTGATCTGTTTGAAGACCATGCACAGTTGATTGGGGGCTATTACAATGTGCTCAACAAGCACACCTTCGGAAATTACGAAGAGCTGCTCATGGATGTGACCCTCAATGGTGCCATGGGCATTTACCTGAGCCACTTCAACAACCCCAAGGCAGATCCCGCTCAGAACATCCACCCCGATGAAAACTACGCTCGGGAGGTGATGCAATTGTTTTCCATCGGACTGTACGAACTCAACCCGGATGGCACCCGCAAGCTCACTGCTTCCAACCAACCAATTCCCACTTACAACAATGACGACATTCGGGAGTTTGCCAAGATATTTACAGGACTGGGAGAAGGCCATCCCGGTGGGCAATGGGGAACCACAGAAGTGACCCAGCCCAATCTCCATGCGCTTTATCCCATGAGGATGTACGAGGAAGGGCACCAACAGGGTCCCAAGGTGCTCCTCAATGGTACGGTGGTGCCCGCTGGACAAAGTGGGATGCAAGACATTGCGTCGGCCATCAACAATCTCCACCAACATCCCAACGTCGGTCCCTTCATTGGCAAGGCCTTGATTCAGTTTTTGGTGAGTGCCAACCCCAGCCCCGCCTATGTCCAGCGCGTGGCTGCTGCCTTCAACAACAACGGGCAAGGTGTCAGGGGAGACATGAAGGCGGTCATCAAGGCAATCTTGCTGGACGAAGAGGCGCGGAATTGCCGTCCGCTGGACAATGCCACGGCGGGCAAGCTGCGAGAGCCCATCGTTCGCTACACGGGGCTGTTGCGGGCTTTTCCCTCGGAATTGGTCAGTCAATATGTCAACTCGTTTCTGGAAAGTTGGCAGGAGTCGACCAGCCAAGCTCCCTACTTTTCTCCGAGTGTCTTCAATTTTTACCAACCAGAATTTCAACCCAATGGTCCCATTGCCGGCCAAAATTTGGTAGCGCCAGTCTTTCAGATACACAACTCCTCGACTGCCGTGGGCTATGTCAATGAGGTCAACAGCTGGACGTTTGGCGAAGAACCCTTGCCGGAAACAGATTTCTTTTTCGACCTAGAACAAGAGCTGGAGTTGGCAGAGGAGCCAGCCGATTTGATCAATCACCTGGACATCTTGTTGGCATGTGGGCAGTTGTCGGATGCGACAAAAAATACCTTGGTCAATGCCATCTCACAATTGGATGAGGGAGAAGATCGCCTGCTGATGGCCTTGTATCTGATTTTGATGGCTCCGGACTTTGCCATCCTAAAGTAAGCCCCCTGTTGTCATTTTTTCCACAAAAAAATACCACTATATGTGTAAGCATACAAAAATGAATCGTCGCAAATTTCTTGGAACTGCCAGTTGTGCAGCCATTGGAACGACCACATTTTTTTCCACTCTTTTCAACCTGGGAATGGCCAATGCTGCTGCAGGCCGGACCGTCAAATCGCAGGGAGCAAACGGCAACGACTACAAAGCCCTGGTCTGTATTTTGCTGGCTGGTGGCAATGATTCGTTCAACATGTTGGTGCCGATGGAGAATGCTGCCTACGCGGATTATTCGACCACTCGTTCCAACCTGGCCCTGGCCCGCAACAGCTTGCTGGCCCTCAACCCTTCGGGGGCCAATCAACCTTCCCTTGGCCTGCACCCTGCCATGCCGGAGGTCCACCAATTGTTTGACAGCGGTCGCCTTGCCTTTGTATCCAATGTCGGTACCCTGGTAGAGCCAACCACCTTGGCACAATTCACCAATGGATCCGCCAATCTTCCACTGGGCTTGTTTTCGCATGCCGATCAGATTCAGCAGTGGCAGACCTCGGTCCCACAAAGTCGGTCGGCCTATGGATGGGGCGGAAGAGTTGCGGATATTTTGCAGTCGATGAACAACAATCAAAACATCTCGATGAACATTTCTTTGTCGGGACGCAATGTCTTTCAGTCCGGAAATCAATCTGCGGAGTATACCATTCGTCCGTCCGGTACGGGCAGCATTGGCATTGATGGCTACAAGGGAACCAGTGCATTGGACCAGATCAAGACTTCTGCCATCGACAATCTGATGGAGCAGCAGTACACCGATATTTTCAAGCGGACCTATGCGGGTGTCGTTCGCAATGCCCAGGACACCCATGAGTTGTTCAGCGCAGCGGTTGGCAACGTCAATCTGTCCACCTCCTTTTCTCCCTCCTTCTTGTCGCAAAGCATGAACATGGTGGCCCGCACCATTGCCGCCCGCGACCGCCTCGATGTTTGTCGCCAGACGTTCTTCATCACCTTTGGCGGTTGGGATCATCACGACGAGGTCCTCAACAACCAAAATGCCATGTTGGCCGTGGTCAGCAAAGCCTTGGGCGAGTTCAATGCGGCGATGGAAGAATTGGGAGTAGCCGATCAAGTGACCACCTTTACGATTTCTGATTTTGCACGCACCTTGACCTCCAATGGAAATGGAACCGATCATGCCTGGGGTGGCAATGTATTGGTGATGGGTGGCGATGTGAAAGGCGGACAGATTTATGGCCAGTATCCTTCTTTGGCCCTGGGCAATTCGCTGGATGTGGGCAACGGAGTCTTGATTCCCACCTTGTCGACAGATGAGTACTTTGCAGAGCTTGCTCAGTGGTTTGGAGCCACCAGTACCCAGCTTCAGGACATCTTTCCCAACCTCCTGAATTTTTACACACCAGGTGCTGCTCCTCCCATTGGATTCATGCAATCCTGATTCTCACCTCATCTTTTCATTCTTTAAAAAAAGTTACAAATGACTCGCATCATAATTTTGACTTTGTTTTGCGTCTTGAGTCTGTGCCAACTGCAAGCGCAGTGTGGCGATCCGGATGCCTCCATCTGGAACGATACCTGGCAATCTTGCCAAGCCTCCAAAAGTCCCAACCCAGCACGCGGCCAAGGTCATTGGATACAATACGATTTCGGGCAGACCTATCAGCTGTCCAAAGCCCACATCTGGAATACCAATGAAATCGGCAAAATGGCCATGGGATTTCGGAATGTCATCGTGGACTATTCTCAGGATGGATCGGATTGGAAGGAACTTGGCCAATACGAATGGGCAAAAGGAACGGGGCAGGCGACCTATGGTGGTTTTGAGGGCTTTGATTTTGAGGGAGCGACTGCTCGCTTTGTTCTCATCACGGCCATCGACAATTGGGGGGATCAGGAATGCTTTGGATTGGCAGAAGTCAAGTTCAATATTTGGCCATCGACCCGGGATACAGGCAATTGCCATTCGCCGACTTGTTTGAACAATTGTCCGGATGTGGTAGAGGCCACTGTCTTTCCCCTCAGTCCCAATCGCGTCTTGTTGCAATGGGAAGAGGTGGATGAGGTTGCTTACTATCAGGTTCGCTACCGATCGACAGCTGGGGTTTGGAAGGAGATGGTCACAGAAGAGCTTGTGCTGGAGCTGTATGATTTGCAGGAGGACCAAAACTACGAGATCGAAATCAGGGCTTACTGCTTCGTTGGATCGGTGGGAAATGCTGCCGCTTTGTCCCATAAGACATCCCGGCTTCAACAGAATTGTGCTCCCCCTGTCAACTCGGGTTATCGGGTCTTGGAAGAAGAGGAGGCTCTCTTTTTTTGGAACGAGGTGCCCGGTGCGGAAGGCTATCAACTGCGCTATCGCCGACAGGAGTCCAATGATCCTTGGGAAACAGTAGAAATTTCGGAAACAAAATATCTGCTTGGTCTGGAAGACGATGAGGAGGATTTTGAATACCAGCTCAGTGTCTTGTGCATGGATGAATGGAGCGAGTGGGGCCCGCTGTCTTTCACGGATGACGGCCTGGTGGTCACGTCCGTCAGAGAGGAATTGTTGAGTGGAACTTTTGACTTTTCCATCGTCCCCAATCCGGCTCGCGTGAGGACAGATTTGCTCATTCATTCCGATCGGGTGGAGACCGTTCAGATTCAAGTGACCGATGTGTTGGGCAGAGTGGTGCATCGACGTGTGCAGGATTTGCAAATGGGGGAGCAGCGTCTTCCCATCGATCTGGCCAGTTTAGAGGCTGGGGTCTACATTGTGAGCCTGCGCGGCAAAAAGAATGAGGAGGCGCAGAGTAAGCGCCTTGTTTTAATAGATGATTAGATAAGATTGCAGAGCCCTCCTGGTCTTGCTAACCGGGAGGGAGTTTTTTGCTCGGAAGTATTGTATCTTTGGATGGACAGACAATTTTGCTGACTGGGTTCTGAAACAAGGGCAGATGAAGCCTTACGAAATTGACATTCCCTCCGATGCATTGGCCCGCCAGGCCCTGAAAAAGGTAGACTACCAAGATGCCTATGCCATACAACTTCCACTGGAACAGCCGGTAGATCCCAAAGACATGGTACTGTTGTTTTTTGACTGCATCCCCTCATGGTTTGGGGTGTTGATTGCCATCCGACAGCTTGTGGCCGGGTGGATGGGCTTGAAAACGGGAGAGAAAAGTGACTTCCAGGAATCTCTGGATGCTTTTCAGGGACAGCCGGGAGAATCCATTGCCATGTTTCATGTCTTGGATCGTACCGAAGAGGAATTGCTCATGGGCGAGAACGACCGCCATTTGGATTTCCGCCTGGCCTTTGTCTCCAAGAAAATGGAAAAGGGGAGCGAATTGTCTTTGGTCACCACCGTACAATTCAACAATTGGTTGGGCAAGTTGTACTTTATTCCCGTGGGGCCTGTTCACCGTCTCATCGTGCCGATTCTCCTTCGCCGAATGGCCCGCCGATTGTTGGCGACTCACCAAGGGCCAGCGACTAAGTAACAGGATTTGTATCTTTGGCGCATGGATTACACCCACCGCAGCCAGCTGATCAAAAACAAGGCCTATGACTTGGGCTTTGAGTTTGTGGGCATTGCGCGTGCGGAGCAAATGGAGGAAGAGGCCCGGCGTTTGGAGGCTTGGCTGTCCAAGGGGATGCACGGCAAGATGGCGTACATGGGCAATCATTTTGAGAAGCGAGTGGATCCCACCAAATTGGTTCCCGGTGCCAAGTCTGTCGTCAGTCTGATGTTCAATTACTATCCGGAGGAAGAGCAATCCGATCCGGAGGCTCCCAAGTTGGCTCGTTATGCCTATGGAGAGGATTACCACTTTGTGCTCAAGGGCAAGTTGCGGGAATTGATGGAGTACATTCGGCTGGAAATCGGGGAGGTAGATGGGCGTTGCTTTGTGGATTCGGCCCCGGTGATGGAGCGCGATTGGGCGCGGCGGGCTGGCGTTGGCTGGGTTGGCAAAAACACCTTATTGATTCATCCACGCCGTGGGTCTTACTTTTTTTTGGCCGAACTCATCATCGACTTGGAATTGAGCTACGACGGCCCGATGAAGGATTACTGTGGTCGTTGTCGGCGCTGCATCGATGCTTGTCCCACCGAAGCCATTTCACCGGAGGGCTACATCGTGGATGGCAGCAAGTGCATTTCCTATTTTACCATCGAGTTGAAAGAAGCCATTCCCGAAGATTTTCGCGGCAAGTTTGACAATTGGATGTTTGGCTGTGACATCTGTCAAGAGGTCTGCCCGTGGAATCGCTTTTCCAAGCCGCACAGTGAGTCGGCTTTTGATCCCCATCCGGATTTGTTGGATATGGAACGACGCGATTGGGAGGAACTTACAGAGGAAGTTTTCCGAAAGGTCTTCAAAAAGTCGGCGGTAAAGCGCACCAAGTTCAAGGGATTGACGCGCAACATTCAATTTTTGGATGAAAACAATGAACTGCGAGAAGCGGGTCGAAAGTCGTAGTCAGATGCTTTCGTATTCATAAGTCGGAAGCACGTTGATGCTCCCCCAGAAGTAGGCAATGTTGCGGATGGCAGTGCTGAACTGCTCCATGTCGATGGGCTTGCATACGTAGGCATTGGCGCCATACTCGTAGCAGGTCTGTACATCTCTTTCGTGCATGGAAGAAGAGAGGACAACGACAGGCAACTTTTTGAAATGTTGGTCTTCGTAAAAGTACTTCAACACGTCGATGCCTCCCATACGTGGCATGTTGAGGTCCAATAAAATCAGTGCGATGTTGCCGAGGGGTTCTTTGCGGACATACTCCAACAACTCCTGGCCATCGGACACGTGGACGACCTCCAATGGGAGTGGAACTTCACTGAAAGCGATTTTCGTGAGTTCAACGTCTGCTATGTTATCTTCAGCAAGAATTATTTTCCGTTGCGGGATCATATACTTCGTGATTCTCCTTGGTTTCAAAGGCATTTGGCTGTGGGGAGTAAGCACAGGCGATACCTATCTAAATGCATCTTATCAATTATCAAGCCATAAGCTCTTTGTTGTGGCTTTCTCCCTTAGAAATATTGGTTTCATTGACAATGTAAAGGGGCCGATTGCGAATATTATTGTTCATCCGGCTCAAGTATTCTCCGATGATGCCAATGGCAATCATTTGAATCCCTCCGATGAACAACACGCTCAAGATGAGGGACGTCCACCCAGGTTCATAGTCCCGCAAGATGAAGCGGGCGTAGAAGGCATAAATGGTGACGACAAATGCAAATGCCGATACGATGATGCCGAAATAGGTGACGATGCGAAGGGGGAGATCCGAGAAGCCCGTCACACCGTCGAGGGCAAATCGGATCATTTTCTTGTAGGTGTAGCCCGTTTCTCCGGCGTTTCGCTCTTGTCGCTCGTACTCCACATAGGTTTGTCGAAAGCCAATCCAGGAGATTTGTCCCCGGAGGTATTTGTTTTTTTCCGGCATTTTCCGGAGGATGTTGACGATTTTGCGATCGATCATGCGGAAATCGCCCGTATCTACCGGAATGGAGATGGAGGTGATTCGCGAGAGCAGTCGGTAAAAGACGCGGGCGGTCAAGAGTTTGAGCCAGCTTTCACCCTTTCGGGTTTTTCGCTTGGCGTAGACCACTTCGAAGCCCTCCTGTCTCTTTTTGTACATATCCACGATCAATTCCGGAGGGTCCTGGAGGTCGGCATCGATGATGACCACGGCATCGCCAGAGGTGTAGTCCAGTCCAGCGGTGACAGCGATTTGGTGGCCAAAATTTCGACTGAAGTCCAAAAACTTCACGCATTCATCGCTTTCCGAAAGGCCTTTGATCAGTGCCATGGACCGATCTGCGCTTCCATCGTTGACGAAAACCAGTTCGTAGCGGATGTTCATCTTTTGGAGAATGTCGGACAGCCGTTGGTGCAACAGATAGATGTTCTTCTCTTCGTTGTAAACCGGAATGACGACTGAAATATCCATGAATGCGTAATGTCTGCGTGATGGCAAGCTCAGATTTGAGGAAAAAACGTCCGAGCATTTTATTTTGAGCCTAAAATTACATTAAATTGGTCCTTTGCAGGTGTCTTTTGCCACTATAATTTTGTGAATTTGGTGGAACAAGGCCCTGGCAGGTCCACCTCTCAAGCACTTTGACTTGACTTTTGGCGGGCCCTCACAACGCTTTTCCGACTTTAAACGATGCCATATGCTTTGCTTTACCCTTCCTAGATGCTTTGCGTTTTCACTTTTGTCATTGGTTTTGGGATGTTGTCATTGGGGCTGTTCGAATGCCGATTCCAGTGGTGGTTCTGCGCAGGGGACATCTCCTGCCAAGGAGGTGGATTCTTCTGCTGAGACCTCTTCGGAAGCACCATTGAAGAACATTCTCTTTTTTGGCAATAGTCTGACAGCCGCTTATGGACTGGATCCTTTGGAGGGCTTTGTGGCTTTGATTCAGCAAAAATTGGAGGCCGGGGATTTGCCGTATCGCACCATCAATTCCGGATTGAGTGGAGAGACGACGGCGGGAGGAGCGAGTCGGGTCGAATGGGTATTGGATCAGCAAAAGGTAGATGTATTTTTCTTGGAATTGGGGGGCAATGACGGCTTGCGGGGGATTGACCCGGAGGCTTCCTTTCAGAATTTGCAGTCCATCATCGACAAGGTGGAGGCCAAGTATCCCGACTGTCGGATTGTGCTTGCTGGCATGGAGGCACCTCCCAATATGGGGGCAGATTACACGACGGCCTTTCGCCAGATTTACCAGCGTTTGGCCGATGCCAACAAACTGGTTTTGATGCCCTTTTTGTTGAAGGATGTCGGGGGCATTGCCAAGCTCAATCAGCCCGACGGCATTCATCCCACTGCCGAGGGCAACCAAATCATTGCCGAGAATGTTTGGCAAATTCTCAACCCCATACTCTAATCGCTATGAGCAGGTATTTGGCCATTGGATTTGCCCTGTTGATCGTGGGCTTGATCTTTTATTTTTTCAGCAACATCGTTGGGTATGTATTGGTCGCCTGGGTGTTGTCCTTGGTGGGGCAGCCGTTGATGCGGTTGTTTCAGCGAAAGATCAAGCTGGGGCGTTTGGAGTTGCAAATGGGGCCCAATGTTGCTTCCATCCTCACCCTGATGTGCTTCTTTGTCCTCGGTTTTGCCTTGATCTATTTGTTTGTACCGCTGGTGATTGAGCAGGCCCGCAACCTGGCTACGGTTGACTTTACGGCCATTGCCACGGCTTTGCAAGAACCACTGGGGCAGATCAATGCGCAGCTGGAAGAATGGGGCTTGACGGGGGCAGACCAGTCTGCAGAGGAGCAATTGCAAAACATGCTCAAGGGGCGATTTGAGCCCTCTCAGATCGGAAACTTTTTCAGCTCCATCGTGGGGGCTGCGGGCAATCTGCTGTTTTCGATTTTTTCCATTGTCTTCATCACCTTCTTCTTTTTGAAAGAGCAAGGATTGTTTGTCGATTTCATCGTGGCTGTTTCCCCCAACCAGTATGAGGAGCAAATTCGCCACGGTCTCAAAAGCATCACCAGCCTGTTGACCCGATATTTTGGAGGAATTTTACTGCAAATCACCATCATCACCATTTTCGTTTCTGCACTTTTGGGCATTCTGGGCATCAAGAACGCCTTGCTCATCGGCTTTTTTGCCGCCATCATCAACGTCATCCCCTACCTGGGGCCACTGATCGGGGCTACTTTTGGCATTTTCATCACCATTTCCTCCAACCTCGACATCGACTTTTACAATGAGATGCTGCCCTTGCTGCTTCGCGTGGTGATCGTCTTTGGTGCCATGCAGATGTTGGACAACTTCGTATTGCAACCCTACATCTTCTCCAACAGTGTATTGGCACATCCATTGGAAATCTTCATTGTCATTTTGATTGGTGCCCAACTCAACGGCATCACGGGCATGATCCTGGCCATCCCGGTCTACACCATTTTGCGGGTGATTGCCAGGGTATTTTTGAGTCAGTTCAAGATTGTGCAGAAGTTGACGGGGGGGATGAAGGATATATAGCAAAACGACAAACGCCTCTGTCACAGCCATTGGGCCATCACAGAGGCGCTTCCACCAAGACAGTTGTTGCTTCAATCCTGCTTGGCAAATACCTTTTTCAACAGATCAGTGGTGCGTTTGGAGACATCGGAGCGGATGGCAATCTCTTCCTTTTCGACCATGCTGAACAGGCCCTTGAGGGCTTCGGTGGTGACGTAATCGTCCAATTTGGGATTGAGTTTTTTGACGAATGGAATTCGGTTGTAGGCCGTCACGGCATCATTCCAGTATTTGGTGGCATTGACTCTGTCGAGGGAGTTGACCACTTTGGGTTGGAAGGAGCCGTAGAGTTGATTGTAGGTCGCTTGATTGAGGTAGTTGGTGGCAGCAGTATTTTCGCCCATCAAAATGTTCAGTGCATCGTTGAAGGTCATTCCTTTGATGGCATTGACAAAAATTGGTTTGGCCGATTTGGCTGCGTCTTCTGCTCCGCGATTGATCAATTTGAGCAATTCGTTTTCGACTTGTGAGAAACCAGGTACTTTTTGAAGCTTTTCGGTGACTTTGCGCACTTCTTCCGGCAATAAGATCTTGTATTGACTTTTGAAATAGCCATCTACCGACGACAAGCGGTCGGAGCCTTTGCCGATGCCGATTTCCAGGGCCTGTTTGAGGCCACCAGCAATTTCGGCAGAGGTCAGTGGGCCATCGGTGGTGAGGACATCACCTGCAATGTCCTTCAGTTGGTCGCAGGCTGTGATTTGGAGTATGAGGCAGAGAAAGAGAATTTTTCGAAACATAAGACATCGTTTTGGGTCAGAAAAATTTGTGTTTACTATGGGTTGCCACAGAAGTAAGCTTGTCGTTCGGTCGAGCTGCACTTGTGGAGGTAGGGCAACTTTGGTCTACTTGGTTGAGACGCAGGACTTTTCTTTTTGGTAACGAAAGGGAAGTGTCCAAAGATGTTACCGAAATGATAAAGTTGGGCCTTGGGCGCTATTGTGCGTAATAGGCCAAACAATTGCCACAGAGGCAACCGCGGTATTTTTGTCGAAGCATTTTCTGGGTATTTGGGTGCAACTGGAGATTTTGACACTGGCAGTTTTCATCGCTGTAGCAAATGAATGGACTGCCACAGCGTGGACAGCTGCTGACAAAGGAATCGGTCAGTTCGATGGCCGCACTGCCCATCCGCTCTCCAACAATGGGTGTCTCCTTGGTGATTTTGATGCGGACCTCTTGGATGGAGTTGAACTGTCGTTTGAGATCGTGGATGATCTGGAAGCCAAGCCGTTCGATCAGCTTGACAGGTTTGCGCATGACAGATTTGCAAATGAGGAAGACCGTCTCGTAATTGATGGTTTCGTACACATCGTCGGTCATCGCTGCCGCTTCGAGGCTGGTTTCTATGTAGATGTCGATGACAAAATTGTTGCCCGTGAGTTGTTCCTCGGGATAGACCCCGTGATAGGCAAAAAAGCGCATGTTTTCCAGTGAAATCAGTCCCATGTCGTAAAAAGTCCGTTGATCAAAGGATTGCTGCCATTTGTCTGTCCTTGTATGAGCAGCAGTTTGAATGGACAAATGTAATTTGTTTTTGGGATAAGTACTAGCCAATGTCCACTTGATGCTGCAAGCAATTTTGTGAAAGTGAGTAGTCGTTTGACAGAATTATCACAGAATCGGAATAGCATCCTATTGTCATATTGTGTACTTTTGCGGTAGGCGCTCAATCGCTGCGATGGTCGGCTTATTTCGCCACATTACCTAATCACATTTGAAACTCCATACATACAATTGGAGTTAAACAACCAAATTATACGACTCATGCAATCAAATGGTAAGCACAACGGTACCCTAGTACACGAGAAACGCGCCCGAGAAGATCGTTTTCAAGGACATGACTATTACAACATCGACGAATTGTTGAGTGATGACCACTTGCTGGCCCGGGATTCGGTGCGGGCGTGGGTGAAAAAAGAAGTCAGTCCCATCATCGAGTCTTATTCTGAAAAGGCAGAATGTCCTCAGCATTTGTACAAGGGCTTGGCCGACATCGGTGCTTTTGGCCCCAGTCTGCCCGTCGAATACGGAGGGGGCGGCATGGATGAGATCGCCTACGGAATCATCATGCAGGAATTGGAAAGAGGAGACTCTGGCATTCGCTCCATGGCATCTGTACAAGGGTCATTGGTCATGTACCCCATCTATAAATTTGGTTCGGAAGAGCAGCGTCGCAAATATCTGCCAAAATTGGGCAGTGGAGAGATGATTGGCTGCTTTGGCCTGACAGAACCCGACCACGGTTCCAACCCAAGTGGCATGATCACCAACTTCAAAGACGATGGCGATGCGTACGTCTTGAACGGCTCCAAGATGTGGATCACCAACTCACCCGTAGCAGATGTTGCGGTGGTATGGGCCAAAAATGAGGAAGGACGCATACAGGGCTTGATTGTCGAAAAGGGCATGAAGGGCTATTCTGCTCCGGAAATTCACGGCAAGTGGTCGCTGCGGGCATCCATCACAGGAGAACTGGTTTTTGAAGACGTCCGCGTTCCCAAGGAAAATCTATTGCCAGGAGTTGTTGGCTTGAAAGGGCCTCTGAGTTGTTTGTCCAAGGCTCGTTATGGCATTGCCTGGGGAGCCATTGGTGCGGCGATGGATTGCTACGATTCTGCTTTGCGGTACTCCATGGAGCGGGAGCAATTTGGCAAGCCCATTGCACAGTTTCAGCTCACCCAAAAGAAACTGGCCGAGATGATCACAGAAATCACCAAAGCACAATTGCTCGCTTGGAGATTGGGGACATTGGCCAACAAAGGAAAAGCAACGCCTGCACAAATCTCTATGGCCAAGCGAAACAATGTACACATGGCACTGGAGATTGCCCGGGAGGCTCGCCAAATTCATGGAGGCATGGGAATCACCAACGAATATCCCGTGATGCGCCACATGATGAATCTGGAGACAGTATTGACATATGAAGGAACCCATGACATCCACCTGTTGATCACGGGAATGGACGTCACAGGACTGAACGCCTTTAAGTAGTCGTTGCCTTGCGATCCGGTTGGCCGAATTGAGGAAAAGACGAAGGGATGGGCCATGTGACAGAAGGGCATGAACACTTGAGTCACGAGTGATTTCAGGCGAAAAGTTCTTTTGACTGAGGTAAATAGGACGTTAACAAACTCTTAAACTGGGGTGTGCTCATAATTTTGGGAGGATTTTTTCCTATTATTACATGTGTACCATCTGTCAGATGGAGGGATTCTTTTTGCTGAAGTCCATCCTCAATGATGCAAGTCAAAGAATCTACAGATCGCATCGATTCGTTCACGGTCAGAAATGCACAACTATTGTCTTTCGGAAGCGTTTAGTTAGATACACCGATGCAATAATTACAGGCGAAAAACCATTTGCATCCCGTGGTATCCGGAGGAGCAGTCAATGAACACATGCACAGACATCAAATGCTGACCCTTCAGACGGCCATACCAAAAGCAATAATTGATCAATAATGAGTTATAGGTTTTATACGCTATTGTTTTCAGTTTTTCTCTTTGGTTATTTGCCTACACCTACACAAGCCCAGGAAGGCGAGACCATTTATCTGTCCAATGCTTCTTTCGAAGATTATCCACGGGTGGGAACCCGGCACGGTCGGCCACATCGCAGTTGGTATGATTGCGGAAGACCTACCGAATCGGTCCCAGATGTACAGCCGAGTGGCGATCCTGACAACCTCTTCTTCGGGGTAAAGACGGCCGCTTACGAAGGAAGTACCTATCTAGGACTGGTGGTCCGAGACAATGATACCTGGGAAGGACTTTCTCAACGGCTGCGAGCGCCACTGGAAGCTGGCAAGTGCTACACTTTCAGCCTTTACCTGGCCAAATCCAAAGTCTACCTGTCGCCGGCCCGAGATGGCAAGGGCAATGCCGATCACAACGGCCCTGTGAAGATTCGAATCTGGGGTGGCTCCAATTTCTTCTGTGACAGAACAGAGTTGTTGGACGAAACCAGTCTGATCCGACATGAGGATTGGCGCGAGTACAGCTTTCGCTTCGAGCCAAGAGAGCAAATCAATTTCATTACCATAGAGGCATTTTACAAAACCCCTTCTTTGATCTTGTACAATGGCAATGTATTGGTGGACAATGCATCTCCCATCCGCATGATCTCCTGTGGAGACGAGCCGACGCCGATCGTCAAGATTGTCAATCCAATTCGAGAGCGCACCGAGGTAAAAGAAGAGGCGTTTTCCTTGCGGGCTCAAGTCAAGCATGTAGAGAAAAAGCAAGACATCAAGGTGTTGGTCAATCGCAAGCCTGTCAAGTTCCGCTACAACAGCAGAAAAAAGGAAGTGACGGTTTACTTGACCCTTTTGAAAGGGATGAACAAGGTAGAAGTGAGGGCTCGCAACAACGCAGGGGATGGAAAGGACGATGTGTCCATCATGTATGATTTCACTCCTGTTGACGCCGATCCCATTGCATCGGTGGACCCGCCCAAGCCAGCACCTCCCCGGACACCACCCAGCCAGGTATCAAGTCCAACCAAAGACAACTTCAAATATTTGCCAGAACTGGACGATCCCGAAAAGATCAGGGAAGGGCAGGAGATTCGTTTGAACAAGTTGTACTTCGATGTAGATTCGGAGAAGATCAAGCGGGATGCATATCCCATCTTGGATGAAGTCTATCGCTTTTTGAGAAAAAACCCATCGGTCGTGGTCGAGATCGGTGGCCACACCAATAACCGTTGCGATGATTCTTTTTGCAACAAACTTTCCAAAGCAAGAGCCAAGGCCGTATCGGATTACCTGGTCGGCAAAGGCATCCCCACGAGCAGAATGAAACACAAAGGATACGGCAAAAACAAGCCCGTTGCGACCAATGCGACGCCTACCGGACGCAAGCGCAACCAGCGTGTGGAGCTGAAAATCCTGAGCTTTAAGGGTTAGGAATTGATCTCGTATTGATTGGGATCAAGACTGACAAAAGGTACAACTATACCTATTCAGAATGATGAACCAGTTGTTGTTGGAATATCAGCAGGCTGTATTCGAGCTGTCGAGCATCCCGCTGATGAAAAAACGTTTGTTGCAGTGGGCAGATGCTTTCGAGTGCTGTTGCTATTTGGACAGCAATGGCTACGCCTCGGATCGATACGGCTCTCAGGAATGTTTGATCGGGGTAGGAGTGGAGGCTGAATGTGTTCGTTATCCCGCTGACCCATCCCAATCCACTGATTTTTTTGACGACCTCCGTCGACTCCACCAGCAGCACCAGGACTGGATTTTCACTTGCTTTTCTTACGACCTCAAGAACGACATCGAGCAGCTTTCTTCCACGAATTTTGATGGCTTGGGCTTTCCCGACTACCATTTCTTTGTGCCCCGTTATGTCTTTGAGATCACAGACCAACAGCTCATCGTTCACAGCAAGGCTGAGGACCCGCATGCTTTGGTTGCTCAGATTCGGCAAATTCCATTGGATGCTTTTTCGTTGCCATCTGCTCTGGCCCTGCGTCCTCGCATGCGCAAAGAGGACTACCTGGATGCTGTCTCGGCCATCCGCCAGGAAATCATTGAGGGAGTGGTGTACGAGATGAACTTCTGTCAGGAGTTTTACATGGAGGAATGCCAGCTGCGGCCCCGCACACTTTTTGGTGCCCTCAATGACATGTCCAAAGCTCCTTTTTCGGCCTATTACAAGCTGGGCCAGCAGTACTTGCTTTGTGCCAGCCCGGAGCGGTTTATGAAGAAAGTGGGGGCGAAGATCATTTCCCAACCCATCAAAGGGACCAGCAAGCGAAGCAGTCATCGAGAGGAAGACGAGGCATTGCAACAGGCATTGTACCGAAGTGAAAAGGATCGCGCAGAAAACGTGATGATCGTAGATTTGGTGCGCAATGATTTGTCTCGCTCATGTCGGGCGGGCTCTGTACAAGTAGAAGAACTTTTCGGGATTTACTCTTTCGAACAAGTACATCAAATGATTTCTACTGTGGTCGGAGAGATGCGGCCTGAGATGCATTTTACGGATGTCCTCCGGCGCGCGTTCCCCATGGGATCGATGACGGGAGCGCCCAAGGTGATGAGCATGCAATTGATTGAGCAATACGAAAAAAGCCGTCGGGGCTGGTATTCCGGCTCGGTGGGCTACATCAGTCCATCCGGTGATTTTGACTTCAATGTCATCATTCGCAGTTTGTTGTATCAGGCGGAGCGGAAGTATTTGTCCCTTCAGTTGGGAGGAGCCATTGTGTTTGACTCGGTGCCCGAATTGGAGTATGAAGAATGTTTGCTCAAAGGAAAAGCCATGCAACAGTTGGGGATTCGGCTTGATTCTTGCCAGTAAAAAGTGTATTTTTGCCCGTCTTTGTGCAGATAATCAATCCCTTATGCAGATAAAAAAAGTACTATCTTATCTTGAGCAGATTGCTCCCAGCTCCCTGCAGGAGTCCTATGACAATGCAGGGCTCATCGTGGGGAATCCAGAGGAAGAGGTAAAGGGAGTGCTGATCTGTCTGGACGCCATCGAGGCTGTTGTGGAGGAAGCGATCGAATTGGAGTGCAATCTGATTGTGGCCCATCACCCCATTGTCTTTCGGGGGCTCAAGCGTTTCAATGGAAAAAATTACGTGGAGCGGACCATCATCAAGGCCATCAAACACGACATTGCCATTTATGCCATCCACACCAATTTGGACAATGTGTACCATCGCGGTGTCAATGGGGTCATTGCCGATCGTTTGGGACTGACCAATACCAGTATACTGGCACCCAAGAGAGGGGTGCGCAAGCTGGTGACTTTTGTCCCTCCGGATGATCTGGAGTTGGTACGGCAGGCTTTGCTGGCCGCTGGTGCCGGGCGGGTATCTGGTTTCAGTGACTTGAGTTATGCCTCTTTGGGGGTGGGAACGCAAAACGGTCGGGGGGGCGCCCAGGTAAAGCTTGAGGTGTCGTATGCACATCACCAGGAGCGAGCCTTGGTAAAGGCACTTCAGAAGGCCCATCCGGCAGAGGAGGTCGCTTATGACATCATCCTCACAGAAAATACCTTGGATGAGGTGGGCTCTGGAATGATTGGCGAATTGGAGGTGCCGATGACGGAAAAGGATTTTCTGCAGCAGTTGAAAAAGACCATGGGGGCATCCTGTGTGCGTCATACCCGTCTTCGGAGACGCAAGGTGCGCAAGGTGGCGGTTTGCGGAGGGGCAGGTGGATTTTTGCTGTCTGTAGCCATCGCCCGCGGAGCCGACGTTTTTGTCACATCAGACTACAAGTACCACGAGTTTTTTGACGCCAACGGGCAGCTCGTGATCGCTGATATTGGGCACTATGAAAGTGAGCAATTTACGATACAATTGCTGCATGAGATAATAAACGAGAAATTTAGTATCTTTGCAGCCCATTGTACGAAAGTAAATACCAACCCGGTATATTATTTCTAGAAATCAAATCTCCTTCTTTATGGCTAAGGACATGACCGTAGCTGAAAAGCTAAAAGAATTATACCAATTACAACTCATTGATTCGGAAATTGACCAGATCGAAGTCCTCAAAGGAGAGCTTCCGATTGAGGTACGAGACCTAGAGGATGAAATCGTAGGTCTGGACACACGCATCAAACGTCTGGAGAGCAACATTGGCGACATAGAGAGCGATGTAGCAAGGCACAACGCCAACATCAAGGAATCTGAGGCCTTGATCGAGCGCTATGAGCGACAGATGGACAATGTGAAGAACAATCGCGAATACGATGCTTTGTCCAAGGAATTGGAGCTACAAACGTTGGAGATTCAATTGTCTGAAAAGAAAATCAGGGAGTCGCAAGGCTACATGGTCAATAAGCAAGAGACGTTGAGCGCTGCCCAGGCTCGGTATGACTCCAAGCAACAGGACTTGGAAACCAAGCGTGTGGAGTTGGAGCAGATCATTGTCAAGACGGAAAAGGAAGAGGAGCGTTTGCGCAAGAAGTCCGAAAAGGCAAAGAAAAACATCGAGGATCGCTTGCTGAAATCGTATACCAAGATTCGCAATGCGTACCGCAACGGTTTGGCAGTGGTGACAGTGGAGCGGAATTCTTGTGGTGGATGCTTCAACAAGATTCCTCCCCAGGTTCAGTTGGAGATCAAGATGCACAAGAAGATCATTGCTTGCGAGCACTGTGGTCGGGTGCTGATCGATGATGTCATCATGGGGGTCAATACCGAGGAGGAAAAGGCAAAAGCGTAGGAGGAAGGAATTGATGTCGAAAAATCCCGGATCTCGGAAGGAGGTTCGGGATTTTTTGATGGGGTATGGTAGGGAATGGTGAGTGGGATTTGGGTATGGAATGGGGCTTTGGGTGGGCCCACCCTCTAGGTGACCCCACAAAGGCCGCCCCTTTTTGGAGCACAGCATTGGCACGGCTCCGCCAACCCAAACCTGGACAGATGTGTCCAAAATGGAAGGTAAAAAGTGACAGAATGGTCTTGCCGCGGGTTCAAAATCATTCAATTGTCTCTACAATAGGACACGGCACCCCCACAAATTCCATAAATTTTTTTCATCTTTTTTTATTTACTACGCATAGTATACTGGTTATCTTTGTGTTATGTGGCGGAAAAAATATGCGGCCAAATATATAAATAATTGCAACCTGTCCAGTGAATCTGGGTGGTCAGCAGCCTGGGAGAAGGGGAACTCGGTGCTGCAAGTTTTTTGTCTGCACATTGTTGAATATATTGATTGGAGGAAAAGTGGATGGTTGTTGCTGGTTGTTTGCCTGGCATTTCCTGCTTTTGCCAATTGTTCGTCGATCTCTAAGCCATATTTTGCGTTCAGTACTGGTGCCAGTCAGGCCTACCAAAAGGCCATCGAATTGCGATTTGTGGAAGCCCGTACGCTGCTTGCACAGCTCAAGCACTCTGAGCCAGACAATCACCTCATTTACCTGGTAGAAAACTATGTGGACTTTTTTACCATCTTTTTGGATGAGAACGAGCAAGAGTTTCGGAGCTTAGAGCACAACAAGGACAAGCGTCTGGAGCTGATCGCTCAGGGGGATCGCAACTCTCCCTACTTCTTGTATGCACAGGCAGAGATCAAGTTGCAATGGGCCTTGAGTCGGTTGAAGTTTGAGGAGTATTTCAGTGCGTTGATGGAAATCCGGTCGGCTTACAAATTGTTGACCAAAAACCAGAAGCGCTTTCCCAATTTTGTTGCCAACAAAAAGAGTCTGGGCATTTTACATGCCTTGGTGGGAACCATTCCAGATAGCTATCGCTGGGGTGTCAAGCTGTTGGGAGGCATGGATGGGACCATCGAACAGGGGAGGGGAGAAATTGAAGAGGTGTTGGACCACGCCAAAGATCATCCGTTCATTTTTGAGGAAGAGACAAGGGTGATCTATGCCTTGTTGATGCTGCACCTGGGCAATCAGCAGGAGACCGCCTGGCAAGTTATTAGCAGTCCCAAACTCAATCCACAAAAAAATCCTCTGGCCACTTTCGTGCTTGCCAATGTGGCCATGCATTCGGGAAAAAATGAGGAAGTCATTCGATTGCTGGAAAATCGGCCATTGGATCCGGCGTTTCATCCTTTTCCTTATCTGGACTACATGTTGGGGCTGGCAAAACTGTATCGTTTGGATGTAGATGCAGATCAGTATTTCAAGAAATACCTGACGAATTTTCGGGGGCGTAACTACATCAAAGAAGCCTATCAAAAGCTGGCCTGGTGGAGCTTGTTGCAAGGCAATGCAGGAGAGTATCGGCGATTCATCAAGCAATGCAAACAAAAGGGGGCAGCGGTCATTGGGGGAGACAAGCAAGCCTTGAAGGAGGCGACCTCTGGGGTCATGCCTGATCCCATCTTGCTGCGGGCTCGATTGCTTTTTGATGGGGGATACCATCGGCGTGCGTTGGAGCAGCTTCGTTCCCATTCTGTGGATCAATTTGCTACCATTGGCCAACAGTTGGAGTACACTTACCGATTGGGGCGGATCACTCACCGCATGGGCCAGTGGGCGGATGCCATCGAGTTCTATGGTCAAACCATTGAGAAAGGGCGAGAGTACAAGTTTTATTTTGCCTGCAATGCCGCCCTTCAAATGGGCTTGGTATATGAGCAGCAGGGAAAGAGGGAACTGGCTCGTCAGTCGTACAAGGAATGTCTGCGCCTGCGTCCTGATGAATACCAAAACAGCTTGCACCAAAAAGCCAAGGCGGGATTGAACCGTTTGGACAATTAGACTCTCGAGGGGGAGCAGACTTCTTCTTCCCATCTGATTTGTTGTTGTGGCATTGGGGAATGTCAGTAGAAACGATTATATTAGCTGTGTAACAAGGAACAAACTTGTTTTCCCTTTTACTTACCTGCATTCTTTCTACGCGCTGACCTCTGCGATTTTATTTATTGACTTTCAAAACTGAACACATGAGAACCATCCTCTTATGCTGTTTGCTACTTGTATGCCTAGCAAGCAACGTTTTTTCACAAAGTCCTTACATCCACGTCAATCAGTTTGGGTATTGGCCGAATGCAGTAAAAGTAGCCGTATTGAGCGATCCACAGGCTGGGTACAATTCTACGGATTCTTACACCCCTTCGGCTCAACTCCAAGTGCGAGATGCTGTGACAGATGCCGTCGTTTATTCGACAGCCCCGACCGTTTGGAACGGGGGGAATACCCATGCGCAGTCTGGTGATGTGGGCTTTTGGCTGGACTTTTCCCCCTTGACAACTCCTGGGGAGTACTACCTGTTGGATCCGGGAAACAATGAGCGTTCCGCGGTCTTTCGCATTCAAAATGGCATTTACGATGACATACTGAAGGCGGCAGGGCGCATGTTTTACTACAATCGTTGCGGCATTGCCAAGGCGGCACCCTACGCGGAAGTCAATTGGCGTGACGCCTCTTCCTTTGCCCAGGATGCCAATACGAGATACATTTACGATCCGACCAATGTGGCGCTGGAAAAAGACATGAGTGGCGGCTGGTTTGATGCAGGGGATTACAACAAATATGTCACCTTCACAGTGAGTGTCATTCACGACCTGCTGTGGGCGTATCGGGAAAATCCCACCGCCTTTGGAGACAATTGGAACATCCCCGAATCTGGCAATGGCATTCCGGATTTGTTGGACGAGATCAAATGGGAATTGGACTGGTTGCTGAAAATGAACAATGTCGATGGAAGTACGCACATCAAGATGGGAAGTCGCAACTATGCCGAGAATACCTCCTCGCCGCCCAGCCTCAATACCGACACCAGATATTACGGTCCTACCTGTAGTGCTGCCTCCATTGCTGTAGCTGGTATTTTTGCCCATGCAGCAACTGTATTCGATGCCTTTCCTGGGCTGAACTCTTACCGCAACTTGTTGGAGAATCGAGCCGTCAGTAGTTGGGCCTATGTCCTGCCATTGCTCGGGTCTGGCAACTTGGACGAAGCCTGTGACGATGGCAGCATTGTATCGGGAGATGCCGACTGGACTGCCACTGTGCAAAGAGACCAGGCGGTAACCTCTGCTGTCCACCTGTGGGAATTGACAGGCAATTCGCTCTACAACACCTACATCATGGCCAATGCTCCGAATACCGAGCCATTGAGCACTGATTTTTGGGGCATCGCAAATATGGCATTGACAGACGCCTTGTTGTTGTACACCATTTTGCCAGGAGGAAGCAGCTCTTTGAAAAGCAACATCACGTCTTCCTTCACAACTGCAGTTGGCAACAATTGGAACGACTTTTTTGGATTCAGCAACAGCGATTTGTACCGTTCGCAAATGCCCGACTGGTCTTACCATTGGGGGAGCAACAAGTCCAAAGCAGAGTATGGGGTATTGAATCGATTGATTGTCAACTACGGCATTGCTCCCGCCAACAACGACAGCTACACCCAAAAGGCATTGGAACACATCCATTATTTCTGTGGTGTCAATCCACAAGGCCTGGTCTATTTGAGCAATATGTATTCTTTGGGAGGAGATCGCTGTGTCAATGAAATTTACCACGGCTGGTTTGCCGACGGCACCGATTGGGACCATGCCTTGAACTCTTTGTACGGGCCGGCACCGGGTTATGTATCGGGAGGGGCCAATAAAGATTTCACCCAAAACTTCAGCCCTCCTGCCAATCAACCCATTCAAAAGAGTTATTTGGACTTCAATGACGATTGGCCGCGCAATTCCTGGGAGATCAGTGAGCCTGCGATTTATTACCAGGCATCCTTTGTGCGGCTGCTGGCCAATTTTGTGGACCCCAATGTGATTCCATTGCCAGTGGAGGTGAGCAGTTTTGAGGCAGTCCTGCTTCCTTCCGACAAGGTCCAGCTCAATTGGACGACTGCCAGCGAGCGCAACAACGATTATTTTGAGATAGAGCGAAGCAAGGATGGGCAGGCGTTTGAATTTGTCAAGCGGGTCCAAGGGCTTGGCAACAGCCAACAACTGCAGTCTTATGCGGCCATTGATGAGCAACCATTGGCGGGGCGTTCTTACTATCGTCTGCGCCAGGTGGATCAAAACGGAGCGGACCGTTATTCACAAGTGCGAAGCATTGAGAGGGGAAAGGGTGCACTGCAAGTTAACCTGGGGCCCAATCCTGCCACTGATGAGTTGGTCTTGCGTTTGCAGTCGGACCGGGACATCGATTTGGGCATTCGTCTGTATGCAATGGATGGTCGGGTATTGGGAGAACCGATGCTGCAAACTGTGCGTGCTGGTGTGGCACAACAATTTTGGATTGACCTACAGCAAGTGTCTTACACAGGCACCATGATTGTTCAGTTGTACGACGGCAAGGGAGAAACCTTATGGGTGAGAAAGGTCATTCGGGGAGAGAAATGAACGGAGTGAGTCAATGATCAACAACAAAAAAAGCACTGTGCCCTTGCACAGTGCTTTTTTTGTCAACAGAATGGGAGCAATTCTAGTCCAATTCGACGTAGAAGTGCAATTCTGAATTGGCAGGGATTGTAGGGGGGCTTCCTCTTTCTCCATATCCCAATTCTGAAGGAATGAAAAGAGAAGCTTTGGTTCCTCCTTTGAACAGTCCGAAGCCTTCATCCCAACCGCGGATCACCTGTCCGGCTCCCAGCGGGAAGGTAAATTTGCTTCCACGGCTGAAGGAATCGTCAAATCGGGTACCATCCATCAAGGATCCATAGTAATGGGCTGATACTCGCTCTCCAACTTGTGGAACAGGGCCATTGCCTTCTTCGTGGATCAAGTATTTGAGGCCACTTTCAGTGGTTTGGATATTACTGGCCAGTTTGCCAGCCTTGTAATCGTTGATGGTAGATTTGATCATGGCCTCTATTTCGGGCAGGCGTTCTTTGAAGACAGCAGCTTGGGCTTCTTGTTCTGCGCGCTCGGCTGCGATGTCAGCCTGGTATTCCTCCTCTGTCTTGATGGCTTCCAGGACGATGTCGATGTGCATGAATTCATACTTCTGCAAGTCTGGAGGAAGGTTTGGGATGGAGTCCAAGTCTACAGAAACGGTCAAGCTGTCGTTGACAGACATGTAGGAAAGGCCTTCCACCAGTGGGTTGGGCTGTTGTCCCACCTGATCAGCTGCTGGCAATTTGAGTCGGGGATTTTGTCCCATGGCTCTGCTGCCGTCCATGGTAGAATCGTCGAGGCGACGAGAGTAGTGAAAGTAGGCATATTGACCAGGTTGGATCACTGGTCCATCATTGTCGACGATGAGTTTATATGGATAGCCACTGACGGTCTTCTGCGTGGGGATGTCGTTGCCCCCCTCAGTACCGGCGCATCCCACTGCGAGCAGCAGGGACACAAAGGCAAACAGACCTAAGAATAAATGACGCATGATAGCATGTTTTTTTGATGAGCGGCAAAGATAGGATTTTCTTCATCGAACGGAGGACTATTCTCTGAAAAAAACGCTCCCATCCGTCAAATGCGGCATCTTTGGGTATGTGTTGGATGATTGTGGAGAATTTGCGGCCTTGGCTTTACAAAATGCGGGAAATACCCTATATTTGCGATCCGAAAAAGCCAAGTATGGCATGGCGAGGTAGCTCAGCTGGTTAGAGCGCAGGATTCATAATCCTGAGGTCGAGAGTTCAAGTCTCTCTCTCGCTACACTGAAAATCAAGGAGTTAGGTTTAAAAGAGCCTGACTCCTTTTTCTTTGGGTAAAACATAGGTAAAACAAATTGAAATTTGCTGCATTGATTATCAGTCTGTTATGATTGCATATCCTTTCTAGCTAAACCTAAAAAGTAGTCTTTTAAGGTCTTTTCTTCTATGACAACTTTAGTTCTAACATCAACATAGAGTGAAAATGGAATGTCAATAGTGATCCTTTTGGTACGTTCCTTCTCCGGTTGTTCATTGTGGATAAGCGCAACAGCTTCTTCAACATCTATCTTCTCTATTGGCTCTTCTTGGGTTAAAGCTAGTTTCCCAAAATCTATATCCTTTTTACTCATTTTGATACCTCCATTAGATTGAGTTCATTGGCCTCTTTCAAGACCTCTTTTGTGAGGCTTGCCATTTCTTGCTTGGCCTTCATGTCAGAATATTCATAAACTCCCTTCCCTATGATGCTAACTTCCGTATAGGCTACCCTGCTATTGATCTTTGTTTTGAGAACTGGAATGTCAAAAGAAGATTCGATCATCTTCAAAATTCCTTGATGAACATTCTTCGCTTTAGCAAATTCATTCAGAACAAAATACACAGGGATATTTGACTTGAACTCTTTTGCTTCATTATACCTACTTATGAATTCCTGCATAGTCCTATAATCTTGTGCGCCGGGGCGAATGGGAATCAGGAGCAAGTCAGAAGTCAATATGATTCTGGTTGCCATTTTGGAAAGATTGGGTGTCCCGTCAATCAAGACTATGTCATAATCTTTATGAAGACTATCTACGGACTTATTGAGAGCTTCACTTTCTGTTACTCCCACAACTGTTATCTCAGGTAAATCTTTATCCCTTGCCCCATACCATGCTAAAGAGTTCTGGTTCGTGTCTGTATCGACAATAACGGTTTTATAGCCTTTGTGAGCTAGACAAACTGCGAGGTTTTGAGTAATGGTTGATTTCCCTACTCCGCCTTTAAGATTTGTGATTCCTATTTTCAATTTACTGCATTCAGGACCAGAGCATTCTCAGCCAGAGAGGGAGCCTTTAAAAGGGCAATTTTCCATTTGTACGTTAGAAACAAAATTGTTCCTGTTGATTTATGTT
>JBCBOS010000047.1:0-30503 GCA_039821145.1 Bacteroidota bacterium
GTGACACAACAATACTCACTGCCAGCTCCTGCAACCCACTCGACACCGGAATCGCCACCCAACTCCTGACAAACACCCAAGGTTGCGACAGCCTCGTCATCACCACTACAACACTCTTATCCGCTGATACAACAACTCTCTTCAACACCTCCTGTAATCCACTCGACACCGGAACTTTCGCTTCCATCCTCACAAACCAACAAGGATGCGATTCCATTGTCATTCAAAACATCGAGCTACTTCTCAGTGACACAACAATACTCACTGCCAGCTCCTGCAACCCACTCGACACAGGAATCACCACCCAACTCCTGACAAACACCCAAGGTTGCGACAGCCTCGTCATCACCACTACAACACTCCTGCCCAGCGACACCCAATTGATTGCTCTCACCAGCTGCGATCCCCTCCAACTGGGAAGAGACACCCAACAATACCTCAACCAATTCGGTTGTGACTCCATCGTCATCCAAGAAATCACACTGGGCAATGACTGCATTCGAGATACCACCTACCTGGACGCCTTCAGCTGCGATCCCAACCAAGTCGGAACGGATACCCTCGTCTTCACAGGCAGTGACCTACTCGACAGTTTCGTCATCACACAAACCTATCTGCTCCCCTCCGACACCACCTACCTCCTCGCACAAAGTTGTCACCCCGCAGATACCGGACAGTCCCTCTCCCTGCTCACCAACCAATGGGGTTGCGACTCCCTCGTCTACACCACCACCAGCTGGTTGGCACCAGATACGACACTCTTGATTTACTACAGTTGTGATGACTCTGAACTGGGAGAAACCTACGACACCCTCAACAACACAGCCGGATGCGACAGCATTCTCATCCACCGAACACTGGCCGCTGCCCCCATCATCACCCGACAAATCAGCTACAGCTGCGATCCACAAGACGTCCTATCCGACACCCTCGCCCTGTTGACCGAAGAGGGTTGCGACAGCCTTGTCATCTCCCAAATCCTTCTCAAACAATTGAACATCCACAGCAGTCAGCTGGACATCAAATGCTTTGGTGAGGCACAAGGGGCCATTTGGGTCGATTCTGTCAATGGAGGCAACAGCCCTTACTTGTATGCCCTCGACAATGGCGCCCTACAGAGCAGTCCCAACTTTGCCAACCTAGCAGCAGGAACCTATGTCATCACTGTCGAAGATGTCTTTGGATGCAGCGGAAGGGATACGATACAATTGCTGGAAGGGGAAGATTTTACCATCAACCTGGGAGAGGATGTAGATTTGGTATATGGTGACAGCCTGCGGCTGAAGACCCAAAGCAACCAAGCCATCGACTCTTTCCAATGGCAATCCGGCTGGCCACTTTCCTGCACGGACTGCCCGAGCCCAATGGTCAAACCAGAAAATACCATCTTCATCAGCTTGACGGCCATGAACGACAAAGGTTGCGAGGCCAAAGATGTCCTGGTGGTCAACGTCAGCAAAGACGACCGAGTCTACATTCCAAATGCCTTTTCGCCCAATGAGGACGGACGCAACGAGCGATTCACCGTCTACCCAGGGCCGATGGTTCGCCAAATTCGGCATTTCTCTGTATTTGATCGCTGGGGTGAGAAAGTGTATCAGCTACAAGACATCCCAGCCGAACGCATGCCGTCTCTTGGATGGGATGGCCGATTGGAGGGCCGCCCCATGAACCCAGCAGTATTTGTCTACCAGCTAGAGGTGGTCTTTACAGACGGCTCTACCAAGATATTTTACGGTGATGTCAGCTTGATTCGCTGATGGATCAGGAAGTGCCATTGGCCACTGTAGAAGGCACACTGTACCGCTCCACAAATGCCTTCATTTCATCTACCATATCGGGAGAACCAATGACAATCGTGGCTCGCTCGTGTAGCTCGCGTGGCTTCAGTTCGAGAATGCGCTCCAGACGGGTGTTGATGGACTTGCCCCCAGCCTGCTCCACGATGAAAGACAGCGGATTGCATTCATACAACAAACGCAGTTTTCCCTTAGGATACTTGCGGGTATTGGGATACAAAAAGATGCCACCCTGGAACAAGATCCGATGCACGTCCGATACCATGGACCCGATGTAGCGCAAACGAAGGTTGAGATCAGAGCAGTGGTCGATGTACCGACGCATTTCTACATCAAACTTCAAATAATAGCCCTGGTTGACAGAGTAGTATTGTCCGCGATTGGGAATCTTGATGTCTCTGTGAGAAAGACAAAACTCTCCGATGGAAGGGTCGAGGGTAAATCCATTGACACCGCGCCCGGTCGAATACACCAAAATGGTAGACGTGCCATAGATGACATAACCAGCCGCTACCAATTCCGTCCCCTTCTGCAAGAAATCCTCCAACTGACAAGGCCCTTCGGCATCGCTCTTGCGACGATAAATTCCGAAGATCGTGCCCACAGATACATTTACATCAATGTTGGAAGAACCGTCGAGTGGATCGAACACCACCACATATTTGGCATTTTTGGAAGCAACAGACGGAATGGGGATGATTTCTTCATTTTCTTCCGACGCAACCCCACAGCATTCTCCACTGTTCTTGAGGCAATCGATGAGCTTTTCGTTGGCGTACAGATCGAGTTTCTGAACGTCGTCGCCCGTGGTATTGGTGGAGCCTTCGACACCGAGAATGTTGACCAAGCCTGCCTTGTTTACTTCCCGGTTGACAATTTTGGCAGCAACGCCAATGTCTCTGAGCAGTCCCGTCAATTCGCCCGAAGCGTAGGGAAAATCTTTTTGTCGGTGGATGATGAATTCATCCAGGGTGATGATGCGGTTCATGTTGTTGTGGTCAATTTGGTTTGTAATGAATGGCAATGGAAGACAAATATAAGCAGGAGCAAGGGATGATCTTGTTCTTTGGGTCTAAAATATTGAGCAATGGGCAGGGGAAAGCAAAATTCTTGGAAATCGGAGACTTTTGCATGCTTTTTTGGAAAAATCCACCGGCAGGCAATTTTGAGGACGCTCGATTGAACTGATCTACCCTCTCAGTAGTTTCCATAAAGTATCTATCTTTACCCTGTGAAGCAACTAGCATTTCTCAATAAGTATTTCATCAAGTATCGCTGGCGCCTGCTATTCGGTATCTTGTTTGTGTCCCTGTCCAACTACTTCAGGGTATTGCAACCTCAAATGATCCGGCAAGCTCTGGACTTGGTGATCGAAAACATCGGGCTGTACCACCTCTTCAATGGCTTTGACAACAAACTGGCCCTTTTTCAACAACTGGGCAAAACCCTGCTGTTCTTTGGGGTGCTGGTGCTTTTGCTCGCCTTGGTCATGGGGGTGTTCATGTACTTCATGCGGCAAACCATCATCGTCATGTCGCGCCTGATTGAATACGACATCCGAAAGGAAATCTTCGCCCATTACGAAACACTCAGTCTGGGCTTTTACAAACGCAACAATACCGGAGATTTGATGGCCCGCATCACGGAGGATGTCTCCAAAGTGCGCATGTACCTCGGTCCGGCATTGCTCTATGGCATCAATCTGGTGTCTCTCTTCGTCATGGTCATTGCCAGCATGATCAGTGTCAGCCCAACCCTCACCCTCTATTGCTTGTTGCCTTTGCCCATTTTGTCCATCTCCATTTACTACGTCAGCAACCTGATCAACAAAAGGAGTGAGATCATCCAAAAGCAATTGGCCAAGCTCAATTCGACCGCCCAGGAAGTGTATTCCGGCATTCGGGTGGTCAAGTCCTACGCCCAAGAATTGCCCATGGCTCGCTTTTTTGGCGGACAAAGCGACGATTACAAAGACAAGTCCATGGACCTGGCCCGCGTCAATGCCGCCTTCTACCCCGTTATGTTGCTCCTCATTGGTGCCAGTACCATTCTGACAGTATACGTGGGGGGATGGCAGGTCGTGCAGGGAAACATCACCCCCGGCAACATCGCTGAGTTTGTCATTTATGTCAACATGCTCACCTGGCCTGTGACTGCCATTGGCTGGATCGCCTCCATCGTACAACAAGCGGCAGCTTCCCAAAAGCGGATCAACGAATTTTTGAATACAAAAGCAGAAGTCACCAACCAACATACCGAAAAGGGCGATCTGAAAGGCAAAATCGTTTTCGATCGGGTTTCCTTTACCTATCCAGATTCTGGCATCGAGGCGCTCAAGGATTTGTCCTTTGAACTGCTGCCCGGACAAAAGATGGCCATTGTGGGCCGCACGGGAAGTGGAAAGACCACCATTGCCGATCTCTTGGTTCGAATGTACGATGTCAGCGAAGGCCAAATTCGGATCGACGGCAAGGACATCCGCCAACACGATCTGTCCAATCTGCGGTCTCGGGTCGGCTATGTTCCCCAAGATGTTTTTCTCTTTTCCGACTCCATTGCACAAAACGTCTCCTTCGGACGAGCAGACGCCAGCCGACAACAGGTCGAGCAGTACAGTCGATACGCAGCCGTCTACGATGACATCATGGGACTGTCAGAAGGATTTGACACCTTGGTAGGCGAACGAGGGGTGACGCTCTCCGGAGGTCAAAAGCAACGGGTCTCCATCGCCCGTGCCTTGATCAAACAACCCGACATTGTGCTGCTAGACGATTGCCTTTCTGCAGTCGACACCACCACCGAGCAGCAAATTTTGGGTTACCTCAGCAAAGAATTGGCCGACAAAACAGCCATCATCATCACCCACCGCATCCACAGCCTGCTGCAGTTCGACAAGATCATTGTGCTCGACCAAGGCCACATTTCAGAGATGGGCACCCATGAATCTCTCCTGCAACAAAAAGGGTTTTACTACGAGATGTACGAACGCCAACGGATGGAAGACGAGACGGTCTAAAGGCCATTTCATTTCCCTCATGCCTTCGAATTTTGTCAACCAAACGGCCCATGGACCCATCCTCACAGCCACCACAACCACCAAACAATATACTTTCAAGCTGCAATTCTTCTCACAATTATCTTTCGGACCAAGGGAATTTTGCGGTTGTTTTTTTTGAAATATTCGGCAAATAATTACTTTTGTATATTGTTGAACAGGTAGCCAAACTTGTGTTGCCAATAAATTGAGACAAGAACCGAGGCCAAACGAGGCGAGAAATACAATCACAACCAATGCCAAAAGCACGTATTCTCCACTTAGCCTAAACCAACAGCAGGTACATACCGGCCCCATCATTCCTCAATTTGTCATGCGATCCAATACAGCTACTTGACTAATCTTATTTATTATTGTTCATTAAAACCTAAAACGTGGATAACGAGAGAAACCAAGGTAGATTTGAGAGCGTGTTTTCCAAAAAGGTGAGAGCAGGAAAACGAAGAACCTACTTTTTTGACGTGCGCAGAACGAAAGGAGATGACTACTACCTAACCCTTACAGAAAGCACCAAAAGATTCAACGGTGAGGGTTACGAACGCCACAAGATTTTTCTCTACAAGGAAGATTTCAATCGCTTCATAAGCGGTCTTGAAGAGGCAGTCAATCACATCAAAACGGAATTGATGCCTGACTATGATTACGATGAATACACTCGTCGCAACGAGGAGTGGGAGGCACGCCGCGCCGAAGAGAACAGCATGAACGGAGACAACAGCTACAACAACAACCACAACAACAATCACCAAGAGGAAGTGCCAGCTGTTGAAGAAGAAGAAGACGTCGACATCACCGAAGAAGTCGAAACAGAAGACGACATCAGCTGGTAATTGCCAGTCCTGTATACCAAATAAAGGAAGCATCTGGTACCACTCGGCATCAGATGCTTCTTTTTTCCAACTCCTTCCATCGTGCTATCGCATCAATTGCAGGTAGCCAGAGTATTTGCCACCTTCTCCATCTTCAAAAATATAGAAGTAGGTACCATCCGGTAAGGCCTTGTTCCGGTACTCCCCTTTCCAATTGTTGAGATAGCCACTGGCCTCGTATACCAGGTTCCCCCATCGGTTGAAGATCATCAGTTTGTTGTTCGGATACTTTTCGATGCCTTGGATGTAGAACACATCGTTGTAGCCATCGTCATTGGGCGATACCCCAGTGTAGATCACCACTCCCTCGCAAGGAATGGAGATGTATACTGTCGCCGTATCACAGCCGTAGTTGTTGCAGATGACATATCGCAAAGAGTCTGGCCCTTCATCATTGCAATGGTCTTGGTCTGGCGTGTAGTTGACGTGTCCGCTGGCATCCACCAGTGCGCCACCATACAACGGTTGATCCAAAATGTAGATGGTGTCCAAAGGACCGTTGGTGGTATCATTGGTCAATACAGTGATGACAATCGGCGTATTCATCGCCGTCGTATCCGAGTCATTGACCGCAATCGGGGGATCTCCTCCGCCGGATGGATCAGGCTCAATGACGGTCACATAAATGTGGGTGGTATCGCACAATCCGGTATCATCACAGATCACAATGCAGGCACTGTCCGTACCGATGTCTACTCCCTCGTAGGTGAGGCAGTACTCTCCAGATTGCAATTCGTACAAGACATACTCCCCGGAGCCTTCCTCACAGAAGTTCTCGAAGGAAACAATGTTGCCTGCCAATTCAATGGTATCAATGCAAATGGTGTCGATGCTGCCCAGGAGGATGGTATCGCGAATGACATCTGGCGAAATGCAGATCACATCCACCTCTGTACTGTCCATACAACCCGTCAATAAGTGGCGGAAGACCAGTTTGTGCTGACCTCGTTCCACTGGAATCGCCGTTCCTCTGGCAATGTAATCAGGGCGTTCGTCCACACTGGTTCGAATCAGGGTCGCTTCCTGGGTGATTTCCATTCCACCGTAGACATTGGCAGTCGATCCACCGCGAATGACCATCGTGGCCGCATCCAGCGTCCATGCCCCATCGACATCCCATCTGTTCATGGAATCCAAGAGCTGTTCGACTGTGACAAAACTGGTACTGAACGACTGTCCATTGATCATCCAATTGTCCAATCGATATGGCCCATCGTTTCCTTGCCCTGGCAAACCGATCAGCACATAGGCCGACAAGGTATCAAAGGCACAAGGACGTACCGGACCATCGTAGATTTCTCCATCCAAGGTAATTTCATACAATCGGCGCTCCTCCAATGGCAGATTCACACACAGCTCAGCAGATGCACTGCAATCGGACAACTCGATCAGCAAACTGTCTGACACCAGATCGTCGCAACCTACAGGCAGCACCTCAATGATGACAACCAAGGTATCACAAACCCCAAGTCGATCACAGACGATGATGCAGGCCGTATCCATGCCGACATAGGCGCTGTCCGGCTGATAGGTGGCACAGCCCGTCACAGGATCAATCACCCAGCTGCCGTGTTCTGGTAGCTCACAGGCAAAGGCATCTTCCAAGTCGTCGATGAGTTCATCCAATGGTGGACAAATCGAATCGATGGGCGTATCTTCTATGGTGGTCACCCAAACAGTATCGATGCTTGGGCAAGATTCTTCGATCAAGACTTCCATGATGTTGAAGCAACCCGTGCTGTCTGTCACCGTGACAAAGTAAGTGCCTGCCATCAAGTCGGTGCGAATGGCGCTGTTGCTGCCGTTGTTCCACAGATAGTCGTAGGAATCTGGACTGAAGACCACCATTCCATCAGATTGCTGGCAACGGGCTGGCGCGATGGTGTCGATGACTGCCGATGGGCCATTGATGCTGCCGACGACAAAGGTCTCTTCAATCTGACAAGATGGATCGTCAACATTGGCAATGGTCACTTCATACAAACCAGCGGATAGGCCTTCCAAGTAGGATGTATCTGCCGCTGCAGGTGACCACAAGAAGAGGTAGTTGCTGTCTGCCTCTTGCATCAGCACGCGAATGCTTCCATCGTTGGTACCACAGTTGGTGGCGGTGGTCCATGCTGTATCGATCACTGGTGTCACACAAGTCGTGCTGCAATCGTCCCCGACCAATAAGTTGTCAAAGGAAGTGGTACAACCGTTGGCATCTGTAATGGTCAAGTGGTAGACCCCGGCCGCCAATCCAGTCAGAGCAAGCGAATCGTCATTGCCTGGCAAGTGATCCCAGTCGTATTGGTAAGGAGCAGTTCCTCCTGCAATTTCAATGTAAATGCTTCCTCCCTCTGTACAAGTGGCATCGAGCAGGGTGATGTTGGTAAACACCTGAGAAGCGGCTTCTATCTCGAAGCAGTAACTTGCGGCCAGACAGTCATTCGCATCTCGTACCATCAGGCAGTACTCCCCTACTGGCAATAGGCCGTTGTCATAGCGTAGGCTGTCTGCATGGATGATGTACACATTGGCTGGCCCGGCAAATCCAGTGTCCAGATCAAGGGTATAATCAATCCGTCCATCCGCTGATCCCATGCAAGTTTCGTGGCTGATGGCCTGAACGAGTACATCGGCTCCAGGAACATTTTCGTCGAGGACAAAACTCAAGTCCGTTTCACAACCGCTGACATTGTCGCGAATTCTCACTTGGTAAGAACCAGCGGGCATGTCATTCTTCGTGGCATCAGGTCCCCAACTGTAGTCGTAATCACCACTGCCGCCCAGCACATCGATGCGAACTTCGCCATTGGCCACGCCACAATCCGGCAAGGCAATGATGTTGGCTGTCGCACTCAGGGTACTTTGAGATGAAATGAGTACTTCCATTACTTCGATGCAAAGACTCACCGTATCGGTCAGGGTCACGAAGTAGCTGCCAGCAAGCAGATCATTGCGGGTTGCTCCTTCTTCGCCGTCTGGCCACAGGTAGAGATATGTATCTGGACTGAACTGAGCAAAACCATCGGCAGCGAGGCAGTTGGCTGCCCGCACACTGTCCAGGCTGGCCATCGGACCATCAATCTGACCAATAATCAAGGTATCCAATGCATAGCAATCCGGCCGTCCACTTTCACTGACGGTCAAGAAGTAAACGCCTGCACTTAGGTCTGTCAACTGTGCCCCATTTCCAACGGCTGGATTCCACTGGAAGGCATAGTTGATGGTGTCGTTGGCCATCTGCACAGCAATCTGGCCATCGGCCTGGCCGCAGTTGGCATCGGTGATTTGTACATCGGCAATCTGTGGTGTGGTGCATGGATCGCAAAGATCGGCAATCAACAAGTCACTCAGGATGACTTCACAGGCATTGGCATCGCTGATGGTGAGGCTGTACCATCCTGCCGAGAGATCATCTCTGGCAGCAGGCTGATTGCTTCCCGTCAAGTCAGACCAGTAGAAGGAATAGGGTGCTGTTCCTCCTTCCACTGTCAATGCAATTTGTCCATCCACATCGCAATCCCGATCGGATTGTACGTAGCTGGCCGTCAATGCTTCTGGCTCCGTCACATCGAAGCAGGCTGTGCCCGCCAAGCAATCATTGGCGTCGCGCACCAATATGCAATAGCTTCCGGCTGGCAAGCGATCGGCTGCGTAGCGCTGTCCGTTGGCATCTTCAATGGAAATGGTGGCAGCTTGGACAAAGCCTGTTTCGTAGGTGATGTCGAATTGGACCTCCCCATTGTCTTCTCCGGCACAATCGACAGCTGTGATGCTCTGAATCTGAATGTCTGCACTAGGGACAGATTCTGTCAGGCTGAAGGTGACGAGGGTTTCACAATTGCTTTGCAGATCGCTCACAGTGACTTCATAGATTCCTGCAGACAGTGAATCCATTCGAGAACTGTTGCCCCAACTGAAGCTGTACTGACCACTGCCATTGCTGACTTCAATGCTGACCGATCCATTGGACTGTTGACAATCTGCTTGTCGGTGGATGATGGCCTGGGCACTGAGTTCGTTGATTTGTCCGATTTCTACTTCCAAAATATTGATGCAGAAAGTCGTCGGATCAGTCACCGTTACCTGATAGCTGCCAGCCACCAGATCCACTCGCTGCTGGCCACTTCCGCCATCGCTCCATTCGTATGTATACTGCACTGGATTCAGGGCGGCAGCTCCATTGGCCGCACCACATTGTGCATCAATGGTAGACAAGACGCTGGCCTGTGGCCCATCCTGGTTCTCGACCACAAATTCGAAGGTGGCCGTACAAGTTGGATTGGTTGTCTCTGTGATGGTCAGTGAGTACGTACCCGCACTCAGGTTTTCTGCTACGATGCCAGTGCTGACATTTGGCGACCAAGCAAAGGTGTACTCATCTACATCTCCTTGCAGACTCAATTCAATTCGACCATCCGCCTGTCCACAGGAGGCAGCTGCGATTTGTTGGCTGCTCAACTGAGGTGGCGTACATACCACACAATCATCGGTGATGAGAACGGCTGGCAATTCGTAGGTACAACCATTGGCATCCGTAATGATCGCTTCGTAGGTACCAGCCGACAGGTCTGTGCGGTTGACAACATCATCTGTTCCTGCAACATCTGCCCAGTCGACTTGATAAGGAGCCGTGCCACCGCTGATGCTCAGATTGATGCTTCCTCTATTGGTACAAGTGGCGTCGGCCTTGGCGGCTGCAGCCATCAATTCTGTGGGTTCTGTGATGCGGAAGCAAGCCTCTCCTGCCAGACAACCGTTGGCATCCAATACCACGATGCAGTACTCTCCAGCTCCCAGGCCATCGCTCGGATGGACATTGCCTTGGGCATCGCGTATGCCAATGTCAGCAGGCTGGGCAAATCCACTGCTGTAATCTACCTCATAGTCAACAACGCCATCAAACTCACCGTAACAGCTCACTGCGGTTGTGGAATTGATGGTGATCGTAGCTTGGGCCACGTCTTCTGTCAAGGTGAAGGTCACTGTTGTTTCACAACCACTTTGTCGATCGTTGACGGTGATGGAATAAGTCCCCGCTTCCAGATCGTTGCGCTGGGCAGAGCCCCAACTGTAGTCATAATCGCCACTGCCATTTCGCACATCGATGACAACGCTGCCAGTAGAGTCGCCACAAGCAGGCAATTGCAAAATATTGGACGTTGCCAAGAGATCGTTTTGTTCCTCGATGGTCAGCTCCAGCAATCCAAAGCAGCCGCTCAAGGTATCCGTGACCGTTACTTGATAGTCTCCAGCGGCTAAGTTGCTGCGCAGGGCACCTGTTCCTCCATCACTCCATTCGTACTGCAAGCTATCCGGACTCAAGACTGCCCCACCATCTGCGGACAGGCAATTGGCGGCGTAGAGCGTATCGACTGTTGCCACAGGACCATCCACATTGTTGATCACAATATTGGTTTCTACAAAACATGTCGGGTGATCGATCAAGCTGATGGTCACCGCATAAATGCCTGCACTCAATCCGTTGGCCATTGCCGTTTCACTGATGTTTGGCTCCCAGTTGAAGGCCAGGTCTGAATCTGGAACATCCAAGGAAATGCTGATGCTTCCATCGGCAGTCCCGCAGCGGGTATCTTCTGTCAAGATGCCTGTGATGCTTGGGTTGGTACAAGGGTCACAATCATCGGCAATTCGGATGTCACTCAAAATGATGCTGCAAGAAGAGGCGTCTGTAATGGTGACTTCGTAGAGGCCTCCATCCAAGTCATTGCGGGTGGCCGTATCAACGGAAGACTGATCCGACCAAGTGAATTGATAAGGAGCGCGGCCACCTTCTACGATCAGCTCGATGCTGCCATCTGTTGTACAATCTTTGTCGCTGGTCGTAACGGATGCAGTCAACTGGCTTGGCTCTGCAATGTCGAAACAAGCTTCCGCAGCCAGGCAGCCATTGGCATCCAACACCAACAAGCAGAAGCTTCCGGCAGGCAATGTACCTGAAGTGTATGCCGTTCCATCTCCATCCCGAATCTCCACCACAGCTGGTCCGGCAAATCCAGTATCATAAGTAATGTCGTATTCTACTTCTCCATCGGCCTCGCCCGCACAACTCACATCGCTGGTCGCCTGAATGTCTATCACAGCAGCGGCAACATCATCTGTCAGGCTGAAGGTGACCTCTGTTTGACAACCATTGTCATTGTCCGTCACTGTGACGCTGTACGTACCTGATGTCAGTCCATTTTGAGTGGCTGCTCCCCAGCTGTAAGTGTAGTCACCACTGCCATTTTCTACCTGAATGCTGGCCGTACCATCCGCCTGCCCACAGTTGGGTTGAGCGATGATGCGAACACTGGCCGTCAGGTCGTTCTCGGCTGCAATTTCTACTTCCAATACATTGATGCAAGTCGTCGCTAGATCTGTCGCTGTCACCTGGTAGCGGCCCGATGGCAAATCAGTGCGAATCTCTCCGCTGCCGCCATCACTCCAGTTGTAGCTATAGGTCGCTGGACTCAGTTGAGCAGAACCATTTGCGGCCAAGCAGTTGGCTGGGCTGGTGCTGACAACGCTGGCATCTGGGCCGTCGATGTTTTCGATGACAATGGTTTCCAAGAGGAAACAAGCCGGATCAGCAGCATTGGAAATGCGTACCTCATAGGTACCTGCCGCCAGGTCATTGGCAACAGCTGAATTGCTCACTGCTGGATTCCAGTCAAAGATGTAATTTGAGCTCGGCTCCGTCAATTGAATTTCAATGCTTCCATCTGAAGCTCCACATTGTGCATCCTCTTCCAATACCGCTGCAATGACAGGGTTGGTACAAGGCACACAATCATCGGCGATGAGAATGTTGGTCAACACCAATTCACAAGACTGGGCATCGGTGATGGTCACGCTGTAGCTTCCGCTGGTCAATCCATTTCGGCTGGCCTGGCCATATCCAAAACGATCGGACCACTCATAGCCATAGGGCGCCGTACCACCGCTCACTTGCAATTCGATGCTTCCGTCTACATCGCAATCCTTGTCGATCTTGTTAACGGCAGCTGTCAGTGGTTCTGGCTCGCCAATGGCAAAGCAGGACTCAGCGGCCAAACAAGCGTTGGCATCCAGGATGACGATGCAGTAGCTTCCCACAGGCAGATTGCCCGAGACATAGACATTTCCATCTGCATCCCGAATTTCTTCTGTACCTGGGCCAGCAAATCCAGCATCATAGGCAATGGCATACACGACCGATCCATCACTGCTGCCTGCACAACTCACATCGGTGGTCGAGCGAATGGTTACGGCAGCAGATGCCACTTGGTCGGTCAAGGTAAAGACAAGCTCTGTTTGGCAGCCACTGATGTTGTCGACAACGGTCACTGCGTAGGTTCCAGCGGCCAAGCCCGTCTGACTGGCTGCTCCCCAACTGTAGGTATAATCGCCACTGCCATTTTGTACTTCGATGCTGACCTCGCCATTGCTTTGGCCACAATCTGGCTGGACATCAATGCGGGCTTGGGCCATCAATGTACTCTGTGCTACGATGTCAACCTGCAGGACATTGATGCAAGAGGAAACTGGATCGGTGGCCGTTACTTGGTAGCTGCCAGCGGCGAGGTCGTTGCGGGTGGCTCCAGTGCCACCATCGCTCCAGGTGTAGGTATAATTCGTTGGCGAGAGACTGGCACTTCCATCAGCCGACAAGCAGTTGGCAGGGCTGGCAGAAGATACGCTGGCATCTGGGCCATCGATGTTTTCGATGAGGATGGTTTCGATGAGGAAGCAACTTGGGTCACTGATGTTGGTGATGGTGACTTCATAGGTTCCGGCCAACAAGCCTGTCGCAGTCGAGTTGCTGCTGACGGTGGGATTCCATACAAAGGTAAAGTTGCTTGCAGGTTCGTCCATCTGGATGTCGATGCTTCCATCTGCCGCACCACAATGGGCATCTTCGGTCAGGATGGCACTGATGACTGGATCGCTACAAGGATTGCAATCATCTGCAATCACAATGTCTGTCAGGGTTATGCTGCATCCATTGACATCAGTAATGATGACCCCATAGCTGCCACCCGCCAATCCATTCCGCTCTGCCGTACCCGGACCAGACAAATCTGCCCAATCGTATTGATAGGGAGCCGTACCACCTTCTACTGTCAACTGAATGCTGCCATCCGTTGTACAATCTTTGTCCGTTTTGGAAAGGCTGGCTGTCAATGCGGTAGGCTCTTCGATGGCAAAGCAAGACTCGGCCGCCAGGCAAGCATTGGCGTCTATGATGACGATGCAGTAATTGCCCACTGGCAACTGATCTGCCGGGAATACCTGTCCGGACGCATCGCGAATTTCTTCTGTTGCTGGCCCCGCAAAGCCGCCTTCGTAAGTCACTGCATAGCGCACACCCCCATCGGCCTCCCCTTGGCAACTCACATTGGTCACCGAGGCAATGTTGATGCTGGCTCCCGCTACGTCGTTGGTCAGACTGAAGGTCACGACTGCTTGACAAGCCGTCACATTGTCGGTCACTGTTACTTCATAGGTAGCTGCCGCCAAATTCGTTTGACTGGCGGTACCCCAGCTGTAGGTATAGTCTCCACTTCCTCCATCGACCAAGATACTGGCTGCACCATTTGCCTCTCCACAGCTTGGTTCTGCATCTATTTGAGCACTGGCTGTGAGTGGACTCTCTTGGCCAACTGTCACTTCCAGTACATCTATGCATCCAGTCGCTGCATCCAATACGGTGATTTGATAGGTTCCAGCAGTTAGGTCCGTTCTTTCGGTACCGCTGCCACCATCACTCCAGGTGTAGGTATAGCCATCCGGACCGAGGCGCACCAAGCCATCAGCGGCAGCGCAGGTTGCGGGCTCGTTGGTCAATACGCTGGCTTGTGGTCCGTCTACATTGCCAATTGAAATGGTTTCGATGAGGAAGCAGGATGGATCACTCGCATTGGCGATGGTCACCCGATAGGTACCAGCCGTCAGATTTTCTGCGCGGAATGTATTGCTGACGGCAGGGCTCCATTGATAGGTATAATCTGAAATGGCTCCATCCAATTGCAGCTCAATGCTTCCCGCGGCATTGCCACATTGGGCATCTTCTGTCTGGATACTGTTGACCACTGGATCAGTGCATTGGACACAATCATCTGAAATCTCAATGGCTTCCAAGCTCAAGCTACAGCCGTTGGCATCGGTGATGGTGACACTGAAAGAACCTTCTTGCAGGCTCAGTCTATCTTGCTGGTTGTTGGTTCCGGAAAGGTCTGCCCAGTCGAAGCGATGTGGTTGCGTTCCGCCTTCAATGCTCAGTCGAATGCTTCCCGCGGCATTGCAATCTTCATTTGTCTTCTCAGCAGTCGCTCTCAGTACCTCAGGCTCGCGGATGGTAAAGCAAGCCTGGCCTGCCAAACAGCCGTTGGCATCTCGTACAATGATGCAATACTCCCCTGCTGCCAGGCTGCCCGAGCTGTGGGCGTTTCCATCTCCATCCTGAATGCCGATCTCAGCAGGTGCTGCAAAACCACTGCCCGCCGTTACCTCAAAGTCGACACTGCCGTCAAATTCTCCAAAGCAACTTACGTCATTGACTGATATGATGTTGATGCTGGCCGATGGGACATTGTCTGTCAGGGCGAAGGTCACCTCTGTTTCACAAGTGGTTGTGTTGTCTGTAACTGTCACAGTGTAGGTACCTGCCATGAGGTTGGTCTTGCGAGCCGTTGTACCCCAGCTGAAGGAGTAGTCGCCACTGCCATTTTGTACATCAATGTTGACAATTCCGGTGGAGTCTCCACAAGCTGGTTGTGCCTCAATTTGTGCAACAGCCGCCAAGTCATCCACCAAGCCAATGACCACTTCCATGACATCAGTACAATTGGTGGTCTGATCGGTGATGGTCACTTGATAAGTTCCAGCAGCCAAGCCAGTTCGACTGTCTCCCTGTTCCCCATCGCTCCAATCGTAACGGTAATATGGTGGGCTCAAGACGGCGGTTCCATCGGCTACGATGCAGTGCGCATCAGAAGAAGAAGCTAAGAGGGCTTGAGGACCGTCGATGTTGCCTACGACGAAGCGATCTTCAATTTGACAAGCTGGGTCGCTCAGGTCGGTAATGGTCACTGTATAGGTGCCAGCCGCCAAGTTGTCGATGCTCGGACCATTGCCCAGGTTGGGGCTCCAGTCAAAGCGATAATTGGCCACGTCTTGATCCAATGCCAGGGTGATGCTTCCATCTGCCCGGCCACAACGGCTGTCCTCAATTTGGGTACTGAGAATTTGTGGTGGCGTACAAGGCACACAGGTATTTCCAACAATGATGTTGTTCAATTCAATCTGGCAGTCATTGGCGTCGGTGATGGTCAGACCAAAGATGCCTGCCGAAAGACCAGTCCGATCTTGTGGGTCGTTTGCGCCTGGTAGATCAGCCCAGTCGATGACATACGGTGGTGTTCCTCCGTCGATGAGCAAGCTGATGGAACCATTGATGCTGCAGCCCGCATCTGTCTTGGTAGACGAGGCCGTCAACTGATCCGGAGCAGTGATGTAGAAGCATTCTTCTGCCGCAAGGCAATCGTTGGCATCTCTGACCCGGATGCAATACGTTCCTTCCTCCAAACTGCCATTGACAACGCTTCTGCCCTGGTCATCCAACAATTCCGTCTGGGCTGGCCCGGCAAATCCTGTATCGAGGTCGACACTGTAGCCTACCCTGCCATCATTTGCTCCGGCACAACTCAGCTGATCAATGCCGTTGATGACAATGTCTGCATTGGCCTGTCGATCTGTCAAGACGAAAGCAACCACAGCTGTACAACCACTGTTGTTGTCCAAGACTGTAATCTCATAACTGCCAGCAGTCAGTCGATTGTTGATTGATCCCGTGCCCCAGCTGTAGGTATAGTCTCCACTGCCGTTGTCCACACTGATGCGAACAGAGCCATCGGCCTGCCCACAATTTGGCAAGCTGTTGATGTTGGCGGTGGCGCTGAGTGTATTTTCTTCTCCAATTACCACTTCGATGATCTCGCGACAAGAGGTCGCTGGGTCTTCTACAATGACCTGATAAGTTCCACTGGTCAAGTCTGTTCGGCTGGCCCCTACAAATCCATCGTTCCACAAATAATTGTAGGTATCTGGTTGCAATTGGGCGCTGCCATCGGAAGCATTGCAAGTTGCAGAAGTGGTGTCTACTATGGTGGCTTGCGGTCCATCGATGTTGTTCAGCTGAATGCTTTGCTCGATGAAACAGCTCGGGTCAGTGACGTTGACAATTGTCACTTGGTAAATGCCCGCGGCCAAGCCTGTTGCTGTATTGGAATTGCTGACAGCTGGTGTCCATTGGTAGACAAAGTTGCTGTTGTCTCCATCCATGTCAATTTGGATGCTGCCATTGGCTTCTCCGCAAGTGGCCTCTGTGGTACTGATGCCCAAGAGAACTGGCACCTCACATGGATTGCACTCATCGACGATGATCAGATCTTCCAGTATCAATTGACAAGCATTGGCATCTGTGACTGTGAGCGTGTAGTTGCCAGCGTCCAAACCGGTGCGGTCAGCCGTTTGGTTGCCCGTCGATAGATCGCTCCAACTGTAGGTGTAGTTTGGCGTACCACCGCTGATCTGAATCGAAATTCGACCATCTTCTGCGCAGGTCTTTGCCTCCATAGCGATCGTGGCGGTCAATGCTTCAGGAGCCGTCAACTCAATGCACTCCTCCCCTGCCAAGCAGTTGTTGGCATCCCGAATTTGCACACAGTATTGTCCAGCTGCCAATTGCCCATTTTGTACCTCAATGCCTCTCGCATCCAACAGCAATGTGTCGGCAGGCAAAGCAAAGCCAGCAGCAAAGTTGAGGCGGAAGCTGATCATGCCGTTTGTATCCCCTGCGCAGGCCAAGCTGCTTGGATCAATGCTGATGTTCACAGCCGGAACATCATCTTCCAAAACAAAGTTGACAACTGCATCACAGCCGGTTTGTTGATCACTGACGGTTACAGTGTAAGAGCCTGCCAACAAATCTGTCCGACTTGGCCCTGCACCCCAACTGTAGACATAGTCGCCACTGCCATCAGACACATTGATGCTCACTGCCCCATTGGCCTGTCCACAGCTTGGTCTTTGATCAATGGTAACCGTGGCGGTGAGGGGACTTTCCTCTGGAATTTCCACCAACAGAATATTGGTACATCCCGTTGCAGGATCAACCACAGTGACAGTATAAGAACCGCTGGCCAGATCGCTTCGGTTGTCGCTGACAAATCTGTCGGGCCAATTGTAGACATAAGTACTCGGACTCAAGCTGGCCGATCCATCTGCAGATTGGCAAGTGGCAGCCGTGACTGTTTCCACCTGAGCTTGTGGCCCGTCGTTGTTCTCTACTGTGATGCTTTCCGTCAGAATGCAATCCGGATCATTCTTGTCTACGATGGAGACAGTATACGTTCCGGCAATCAGGTTTTCCACTGTCAGACCAGTGCCCACATTCGGGCTCCAGGAGATGTTGTAATCAGCAGGATCATTGGACAGACTCAGGCTGATTTGCCCGTCAGCCTGGGCACAGTTGGCATTTTGTACAATGACATTGTCGATGCTCGGCGGTGTGCAATCTCCATCGCACTCCACTGTTACAGTTAGGTTGACAGCTTGTGCGCTGCAGCCATTTTCGTCGGTCACGGTGAGGCTGTAAATTCCTGCTGCCAAGTCGCTTCTGTCTCTTGGGTTGTCAGTTCCGTCCAGGTCCGCCCAATCGATCTGGTAGCTTCCTGTTCCGCCGCTGATGCTGACTTGGATGGCGGCATTTTGCGTACAGTCACCATTCGCAACATCGGCATTGACCTCCAATGGTTGCGGCGAAGCTACTTCAAAGCAAGCCTGCCCAGCCACACAATCATTGGCATCGCGGACGATGATGCAGAAGTCGCCAACTTGCAATTCGCCATTGTTGTAGGCATTGCCAAAGGCATCTTGAATCTGAATGTTGGCAGGCTGGACAAAACCAGTTTCGTATTGAATGTCGAAGTCGATGGTGGCATCTGCCAAGCCAAAACAGCTCACATAGGTAATGGCATCTGCTGTCACAGTGGCGGCGGCAACATCATCAGTCAGGACAAAGGAGACCTCCTCGGAGCATCCTGTCTGACGATCCAGTACCGTGACGGTGTAAGTACCTGCTGCCAAATTGCTTTGGGTAGCTCCACTGCCCCAGCTGTAGTTGTAGTCTCCACTTCCGTTGAGAACTTGGAGCGTCACAATGCCGTTGGCCTGACCACAGGTTGGTTCTGTGTTGACAGATGCACTGACTTGCAGCGGACTTTCGCTTTCTACAACTACTTCCAATACATCTTCGCAGGAAGTAGCCGGATCAGTGATGGTCACTTGATACGTATCGGCGATCAAGTCGTTGCGAACGGCACCACTTCCCCCATCGCTCCATGCATAGGTATAAGTAAGCGGACGCAAGCTAACTGCCCCATCTGCTGCACGGCAAGTGGCTGGGCTGTTGGAATCGACAGTGGCTTGTGGCCCATCGATGTTGCCCAGTACAATTTCTGTTTGTGTGAAGCAAGTCGGATCAGATTTTTGGCGAATGATCAGCGTGTAGGTACCTGCTGGCAAATTGCTGGCCGATGGTCCTGTGCTGACAGCTGGCTGCCATTCAAAATCAAAGTCCGTAGCAGGCTGGCTGAGTTCTATGTCAATGGAGCCATTGCTTTGTCCACAATTGCTTTCGACAATTCTTTCTTGGGTAATGAGTGGTGGCAGACAGGGAGAACATTCGTCGCGGATGACCAAGCCATCTGCCACTGCTGTACAACCATTGGCATCGGTGACCGTCAGGCTGTAGAAACCAGCTTCCAGGTCACTTCTGTTGGCCGAGTTGTTCACACCACTGACATCTGCCCAATTGTATTGGTAATCAGGCGTTCCTCCACTCACTGAAATGCTGATGCTTCCGTTGTTGTCACAGTCCTTGTCGGTACTGGATACATTGATGGACAAATCATCAGGCGTGGCCACCTCGAAGCAGGCATCGCCCGCCAGACAGTTGTTGCCGTCAAAGACAACGACGCAGTAATTGCCCGGTGCCAACTGACCGTTTTCATATTCTGCACCGGCTGCATCGCGGATGTAGATGGTGATCGGTTGTGTAAATCCTGGATCGTAGGAAATCTCGTAATTGGCATAACCATCTGCTACACCATTGCAGCTTACGTAGACAATGGAATCAGCTGTCACAGTCGCTGCAGGGACATCGTCTGTCAGTACAAAATTGACGGTCGCTTCGCAGCCAGTCATTTGATCAGTGACAATGACTTCGTAGGTACCCGACGGTAGATCGCTTCTCTGCGGACCTGCCGACCAATTGTAATTGTAGTTGCCACTGCCGCCGAATACTTCAATTTCGACCACACCGTTGGACAAGCCACAGGTTGGTTCGGTGATGACCTTGGCACTGGCTGTCAAGGAACTGGTCTGATCGACTGTTACTTCTATGACATCTGTACATCCTGAATTCGGATCGGTGAGGGTCACCTGATAGGTGCCAGCATTGAGATCAGTCCGGTTGGCTCCATTTCCACCATCACTCCAAGCGTAGGAGTAGGTGGCAGGTGTGAGGCTTGCCGTACCATCAGCGGAGGTGCAAGTGGCAGGGCTGGTGAAGTCGACAGAAGCCGTTGGGCCATCCACGTTGCCAATGACGATGGTTTCGACGATGAAACAACTTGGGTCAATCGCATTGGAGACAGTCACGGTATAAGTGCCTGCTGCCAAATTCTCTGCACTGTTTGTATTGCTGACGTTTGGTGACCAAGTATAGGAGTAGCTGTCCGCTGCCTCCAAGCTGATCGATCCATTTTGAGCACCACAACTGGCTTCCACGGCGACGACATTGCTGATCACAGGCTGGTCACATTCGTCGCACTCATCCAGAACTTCCAAGTTGAAGGCAACTTCGAAACAAGCATTGTCATCGGTGACAGTTACGGTATAGCTACCAGCAGCTAAGTCTGTTCTGTCTTCTGGATCATTGGACCCAACCAGGTCGGCCCAGTTGTAGGAGTAGTCTCCTGTTCCGCCAGAGACTGTGATGTCGATGCTGCCCATCGTTGCACAAGTGGCAGCCGTGATGTCTGACGCAATCAACAATTCATTTGGTTCCACCACCTCAAAGCAGCTGCGAGCCGCCGGACAGTCGTTGGCATCTTTGACCAAGATGCAGTAGTAGCCCGGCACGAGACTGCCATCTGTGTATTCATTTCCAAAAGTATCTTGTACGATGATGACAGCTGGTCCGACAAAGCCCGCATCGGTTTGGAGATTGTAATCTGCCCATCCATCATTGCTACCATAGCAAGTGGTACTGACCACTGGCACCACATCCAAGGTAGCGCCACTCATGACCTCCTCCAAGACGAATGTCAACTCTGTTTCACAACCCGTCGGATCCTTTGGTGTGATGTTCACGCTGTAGATGCCCGCAGGCAAGCCCGTCCGGTATGCCATGTTGATGGCGGCATCATCATTCCATTCATAATCGTACTCACTTGTATCTCCAACCGATACGCTGATCTGTATTTCTCCATTGGAAGCCTTGCAGTCTGGTGAGCGAACAATCATCGCTTCGGCCACCAATGGATTATTCTTTTCTACCTCTAAGGTCACGATGTTGGGACATTGTGGGGCCAATGGATTGACGACCACCACATGGTAAATTCCGGCTGTCAAATCGTTTCGGCTGCTGCCATTGAAATTGTCATGTGACCACAAGTAGACATAATCCGTTGGCAAGATGCTTACCGAGCCGTTGGCCATTCCACAAACGGCAGGGACAACGATCACCGAGTCGACCACGGGTCCATCGATGTTGCCGATGGAGATGGTGCGTTCGATGGAGCAGTCCGGCGCATTCGGGAAGGTAATCGTTACAGTGTAGACACCCGCTGGCAAACTGTAGCGCTCATTTCCAAAGCTGTTGGCCGTACCCACATTGGCGTTGGCTGACCAGCTGTACTGATAATTGGCCGGATTGTCTACCACGATTTTGATGGAACCATTGGCATTGCCACAGGTTGCAGGTACTACGTCGATGGAATCCAATTCTGGTGTGATGCAAATGCAGCCCCCTCCGATGCTGACCTCCAAGGTAGACTCGCAGGAAGTCGATGGATCAACCACTGTGATGGTATAGCTTGCATTGCGCAAATCGGTTCGCACAGCACCACTTCCTCCATCACTCCAGTTGTAGATGTAATTTGCTGGACTCAATTCTGCTCTACCGACAGCCAAGTCGCAATTGTCTGGTGTTGTAGCTACGACCTCTGCTTGTGGCTGGACGACTTCGATGGTCTGCCCAATCAAATCCAAGCCAGCACAGATGGTTCCTCCTCCCTGGATCAACCAACTGTTGAGATCAAACAAGCTCGTACTGCCCAGATCAATTCTGCTCATGTCTAAGGTAGTCGTATCCAAGACCAATACATGGATGGTATACGTTCCTGTGGTATCTACGGTAAAGCTTGGACTTTCTCCATGCGCCAGGATGGTTTCGTTGGGTGCCTGGGTCAAAACATATCGGACCACATAGCCAGCTGGCACGGAGGAGTCATCGTTGTAAGATGCCCCGATCTGAGCTGTACCATTTTCAAAACAGACCTGATCATTGATTTCACTCAGTGTCCCTGCCAGAGCAGAACAATCTTCACAGTTGTCCAAGATCGGAATGGAGTTGATCTCCACGGAACACCCACCTGCATCGGTGATGGTGACACTGTAGACGCCCGCGTTGAGGTTGTCCCGATCTTGTGGATCATTGTTGCCTGGCAAGTCTGCCCAATCAAAACTGTAAGGCATCAGTCCTCCCCTTAGTCCAATTTGAATGGAGCCAAGTGCGTCGCAAGTGACATGGGAAGGGGTGTAGTCTACAGAGATTTTTTCTCCTACGGAAACATCCACAGAACCAAAGGCTTCGCAGCCCTGCCCGTCGGTGACAGTCACAGAGTAGGTACCACTCATGCCCGTAACCGCATCTGGAATGCTTGGGTTTTTCTCCGTTGAGCTGAAGCCAGCGGGGCCCTCCCATTGATAGCTGGTTCCGCCACTGGCAGAGAGCAAGATGGTTTCGCCATAACAGAGTGGGCCATTGGCATTGACGGTAATGGCAAATGGTGGTACAATTTGAACGCTGGTGGTCGCTTGGTCACGACATCCATTTTTCACAATCTCCAAGGTGTAGATTCCTCCTTCTGCATCGCTCACATTGGGAATGACTGGATTTTGCTCGTTGGAACTAAAGCCGTTTGGTCCCGTCCAGGTGTAACTGTCGGCCCCATCTGGCGCTTGCAATTCCAGACTTCCACCGCTGCAAACAGGGCTGTTGCTGGTCGGCTGTGCTTCCACCAACTCCACAAATACATCTCTGGCCGCACTGGTCTCACAATTGCCCGTGCCCGATACCGTCACGGAATACAAGCCGCTATTGGCCGTAGTAACATTTGGAATGAAGATCGACGGAGAGGTTGCGGTGAAGCCGTTTGGTCCCGTCCACAAGAAGGAGGTTCCTCCAAGGACACTCAGCGACAAACTTTCTCCTTCACACAACTCCGTATCTCCCGTGATCACCACTGTTGGTTCTGGGAAGATGGAGACGAAGACACTCAAAATTTCTTCACAATTTCCATTGGTCACAACAACCCGGTACTCTCCTGCATTGGCAGTGGTAGCATTGGGGATCGTAATATTTTGATCTGTGGAAACAAAGCCATTCGGTCCTGTCCAAGAGTAAGTCGTTCCTCCAAAGGCGCGCAACCGAAGGATTTCTCCCTCGCAAAGCGGACCGTTGCTAAAGGCATTTCCGTTGGCCAGATTGACCACGCGAACAATCCGCTCGGCAGTGCTGACACAACCCTGTGGACTGGTAACCGTCAGGGTAATGGTGTAGTCTCCAATGGCTGCAGCAGTGAAATCGGTGCTGGAGCCGGTGGTGTTGCCCAGGGTACCGCCGCTGGTTGTCCATGCGTAGGTGTAACCCGCTTCATCTGGTGTTGCTGTCAGTTGTGCGATGTCACCAACGCAAATCTCAGGTTGGTCCACATCGATGGCAGCATCAAAATCTTCGCCTACCGAAATGGTCTGGATGGCAACGGCTGTATTTCCGCAATTGTCGGTGGCCGTCCAGGTGCGGGTGATGACATAGCCGCAACCGCTGCCATTTTGTACTTCCACAAAGCTGATGTCCACATCTGTATCGCAATTGTCTGTTGCCGTCACAGTGGCAGGATCAGGAATGGTTTCCCCTTCTGTGATATTGACGGTAATATTGTCTGGAATGCCTGCCAAAGTTGGTGCAGTCTCATCATTGACTTCGATCACTTGGGTTTCTGTCGTGACATTGCCACACTCATCTGTTGCCGTCCAAGTGCGACGAAGTGTGTAGGCATCCGGACAGCTGCCATCGATGCGTTCTTCCAGATAATCCACTGTCAAAGTGCTAGAGCAAATGTCTTCAGCAGTGACGTTGGCTGCCGCAGGGACACTTTCACAAGAGACGGTCAAATCACCTGGCACACCTGCCAATACTGGTGCATCCTCATCCTCCACTTCGATGCGTTGCTCAAGTGTTGTTGTATTGTTGCAAGCATCGGTTGCAGACCAGATTCTGCGCAGCACATAATCGTGGGCACAACTTCCGTCCTCTCGGATTTCTACATAGTCTACCGCCAGCGGACCATCACAACTGTCCTCTGCCCTTGGGCTGGCCACGGCAGGGATTTGATCGCAGCGGACGGTAACATCTGCTGGCACGCCTGTGATGACTGGTGGTGCTGTGTCTTCAATGGTGATCGTTTGGGTATGGACAACGCGATTGTCACAATGGTCTATGGCTGTCCACGTCCGAACGAGGACTTGGTTGCCAGGGCAGCCATTGTCTGTAGATGTTTCCGTAAACTCAACAATCGGATCAGGATCACAAAGATCACTTGCCGATACACTTGGGGCAAATGGAATGATGGCGCCACAATTGAGTGTCAAGTCGGCCGGTGTATTGTCAAAGACAGGAGCTTGATCGTCTACGACTGTAATCAGTTGAGTGGCCGTTGTCATATTGCCACAAGCATCTGAGACTTCCCATCTTCTGGTCAAACTGTAATTGCCTGGGCAATCACCATCTTGTCGAACCTCTGTAAAGTTGTAGGCCAAGTTGGAATCACAATCATCGGATACAGTTGGTGTGGCCACAGCGGGAACGGCCTCACAATTCACCGTCACATCGGCAGGAAGTCCAGAGAACTGTGGTGATCCTGTGTCCCCTACCAGAATTTGTTGAGTCGCTGTGGTTTGATTGCCACAATTGTCTGTTGCCACCCATTGTCTGGTCAGTGTGTAGGAGTTGGCGCAGTCGCCATCTGTCCGAGATTCTGTAAAGGTCACTTCCACATCTGTATCACAATCATCTGTCGCGACGGGATCTGGGAAAGTTGGTATCGTTGTACAACTCAGGGTAACATCTGCCGGTACATTGGTCAGCACAGGAGCTACCTCATCCAAGATCTGAATGGTCTGCGTATGACTGGTGGTATTGCCACAGGCATCCCGGGCCGTCCACGTTCTGCGCAGCGTATACTCCTCTGGGCATGTGCCATCAATCCTCACCTCTACCAAATCCAATACAGGATCGGGATCACATTGGTCGGTAATCTGAGGCGCATCTGAACCGATGGTTTCTGTACAGCTCAGGGTGATGTCTGCAGGTAGGTCTGTCAGCTCCGGTGCTTCTGTATCTTGTACGGTAATGACTTGAACTTGTACACTTTCGTTTCCACAACGATCGCGCGCACGCCAGGTCCGGGTCAGCACATAGCTTTGTGGACAAGCCACAGGCGTTTGTGTTTCTGTGAAGTCAATGCTTGGGCTGAGGTCACAGTTGTCGCTCACCATTATTGAACTGGTATCCGGGATGTTGTTGCAATCCACGGTGATGTTGGCTGGCACGCCTGTCATGACAGGAGCCTCCACATCTTGTACGGTGATGATTTGTGTTTGCACATCTTGATTGCCACAGTTGTCGGTAGCCGTCCAGGTGCGACGGATTTCATATGTATCCGGGCAACTTCCATCCACTCGGTCTTCGACAAAAGCAATTTCTACATCTGTATCACAATTGTCGCTGGCAGTTGGAGTGGCCAGTGCAGGAATGTCTCCGCATTCAGTCGTCACATCAGCCGGAACACCAGCGAGAACGGGATCAGTATCATCGCGGACAGCAATTGTCTGCGATTGCGTTGCTGTATTGCCACATTCGTCGGTCGCTGTCCAGGTACGGATCAGCTCATAAGAATCTTCACAAATTTCAGCTCCTCTGGACTCGGTCAACACAATGTCTGGATTGGCAGAACAGTTGTCATTGGCCAAAGGCGTTGCAGGTGTCGGTATGGATTCGCAAGAAACGGTAATGTCATTGGGCACTCCTGAAATGGTTGGAGCCGTACGATCCAAGACCGTGACAGATTGGCTGACCGTACTTTGGTTGCCACAATCATCTGTAGCGGTCCAAACCCTGACCAAGGTGTAGTTGAAGGTGCAATTGCTGTCACGACGAGTTTCTACGAAAACAACATCTACATCTGTATCACAATTGTCCGTCGCCGTCAAGGTAGTAGCTGCTGGTACGGCATCGCACTCGACTGTTACATCAGCCGGGGTTCCCGACAAGACCGGAGCGGTTTGATCAATGACTGTAACGGTCTGACTGGCAGTGCTTTGATTGCCACAATTATCAGTCGCCGTCCAAACGCGACGCAAGACATAGTTGTCGGCACAATTGCTATCGCGACGGGTTTCTACAAAGGTGATTTCCACATCTGCATCACAATTGTCCGTCGCCGTCAGCGTGGCCGCAGCAGGAACGGCAGCACACTCTATGGTAATGTCTGCTGGTGCTGCTGACAAGACAGGGGCAGTTTGATCCAAGACGGTAATTGTCTGGATGGCCGTAGCTTGGTTGCCACAATTGTCTATAGCAGTCCAAGTGCGAACCAAGGTATAATTGTCTACGCAATTGCTGTCGCGACGGGTTTCCACAAAGGTAATTTCCACATCTGTATCACAATTGTCCGTTGCTGTCAGACCGTTGGCTGATGGGATCGCATCACATTCGACGGTCACGTTTGCTGGTGCAGCTGACAGCGTTGGAGCAGTTTGATCCAAAACAGTGATGGACTGACTAGCGGTGGTTTGATTGCCACAATTGTCCGTCGCTGTCCAGAGGCGAACCAGGGTGTAGTTGTCCACACAGTTGCTGTCACGACGGGTTTCTACAAAGGTAATTTCTACATCCGTATCACAATTATCAGTTGCTGTCAGGCTGGTCGCTGATGGGATGGCATCACACTCAACAGTGATGTCATTTGGTACAGTAGACAGTACAGGAGCCGTTTGGTCCAAGACGGTAATGGATTGTACTCCTGTGGTTTGGTTGCCACAATTGTCCGTCGCCGTCCAGAGGCGAACCAAGGTATAGTTGTCCACGCAGTTGCTGTCGCGACGGGTTTCTACAAAGGTGATTTCTACATCTGTATCGCAATTGTCAGTTGCACTTAGGCTGGCTGCTGATGGAATTGCATCGCACTCAACCGTCAAATCTGCTGGAGTAGATGACAGTACCGGAGCTGTTTGATCCAAGACGGTGACTGATTGTACTGCTGTGGTTTGGTTGCCACAGTTGTCCGTCGCTGTCCAAAGGCGCACCAAGGTATAATTGTCTACACAATTGCTGTCTCTTCGAGTCTCTACAAAGGTGACTTCCACATCCGTATCACAATTGTCCGTCGCCGTTAAGTTGGCTGCTGCTGGGATGGCATCGCATTCAACAGTTGCATCGGCAGGAGCAGCTGACAATACCGGAGCCGTTTGATCCAAGACGGTGACTGATTGTACTGCTGTGGTTTGGTTGCCACAATTGTCCGTCGCCGTCCAAAGGCGAACCAGGGTATAATTGTCTACGCAGTTGCTGTCTCTTCGAGTTTCTATGAAGGTGACTTCCACATCTGTATCACAGTTGTCCGTCGCCGTCAAGCTGGCTGCTGCGGGGATGGCATCACATTCAACAGTTGCATCGGCAGGAGCAGATGACAGTACCGGAGCCGTTTGATCCAAGACAGTGACTGATTGTACTGCTGTGGTTTGGTTGCCACAATTGTCCGTCGCCGTCCAAAGGCGGACCAGGGTGTAATTGTCTACGCAGTTGCTGTCTCTTCTCGTCTCCACGAAGGTCACTTCCACATCTGTATCACAATTGTCCGTCGCCGTCAAGGTAGTAGCCGCTGGAATGGCATCGCACTCGACGGTAATGCTTGCGGGGGCAGCTGATAGTACAGGAGGCGTTTGGTCCAAGACGGTGACTGATTGTACTGCCGTTGTTTGGTTGCCACAATTGTCAGTAGCCGTCCAAAGGCGAACCAAGGTATAGTTGTCTACGCAGTTGCTGTCTCTTCTCGTTTCTACGAAAGTAATCTCTACGTCTGTATCACAATTGTCCGTCGCGGTCAAGGTAGTGGCTGCGGGAATCGCATCGCATTCGATAGTCACATTGGCGGGGGCTGCTGACAGAACGGGGGCAGTTTGATCCAGAACAGTCACCGATTGCATGGCGGTACTTTGGTTGCCACAATTGTCCGTCGCCGTCCAAAGGCGAATCAGGGTATAGTTGTCTATGCAGTTGCTGTCTCTTCTGGTTTCTACGAAAGTAATCTCTACGTCTGTATCACAATTATCTGTCGCGGTCAAAGTAGTTGCTGCTGGAATCGCATCGCATTCAACGGTCACATTGGCGGGGGCTGCTGACAAAACGGGAGCGGTCTGATCTAGAACGGTGATCGACTGCATGGCGGTGGTTTGGTTGCCGCAGTTGTCCGTCGCCGTCCAAAGGCGAACCAGGGTATAGTTGTCCATACAATTGCTGTCTCTTCTCGTTTCCACAAAGGTCACTTCCACGTCTGTATCGCAATTGTCCGTCGCGGTCAAGGTAGTGGCTGCGGGGATGGCGTCGCACTCCACAGTTATGTCTACTGGGCTGGAAGACAAAATTGGAGCGGTTTGATCCAAAACGGTGATGGACTGTGTAGCGGTGCTTTGATTGCCACAGTTATCCGTCGCAGTCCAGGTGCGAACCAGGGTATAATTGTCTACGCAATTGCTGTCTCTTCTCGTCTCCACAAAGGTCACTTCTACATCCGTATCGCAATTGTCCGTCGCCGTCAAACTGGCTGCTGCTGGAATGGCATCGCACTCGACGGTCACATCTGAAGGAGTCGCTGAGAGCACCGGAGCAGTTTGATCCAAGACGGTGATGGATTGGGTGGCCGTACTTTGATTGCCACAATTGTCCGTCGCTGTCCAGATGCGAACCAGGGTATAGTTGTCTACGCAATTGCTGTCTCTTCTCGTCTCTACAAAGGTCACTTCCACATCTGTATCACAATTGTCCGTCGCCGTCAAACTGGTTGCTGCTGGAATGGCACCGCACTCGACAGTCAGATCAGCAGGAGTCGCTGAGAGCACCGGAGCAGTTTGATCCAAAACGGTGATGGACTGCGTGGTGGTACTTTGATTGCCACAATTGTCCGTCGCTGTCCAGGTGCGAACCAGGGTATAATTATCCACACAGTTGCTGTCTCTTCTCGTCTCCACAAAGGTCACTTCTACATCCGTATCACAATTGTCCGTCGCAGTCAAACTTGCTGCCGTTGGGATGGCATCACACTCGACGGTCAGATTGGCAGGCGCACTTGACAGAACAGGAGCGGTGCGATCCAAGACGGTCACAGATTGGGTGGCCGTGCTTTGGTTGCCGCAATTGTCCGTCGCCGTCCAGATGCGGACCAAGGTATAGTTGTCGACACAGTTGCTGTCTCTTCGAGTCTCGACAAAGGTGACGTCTACATCTGTATCGCAATTGTCCGTCGCAGTCAAGGTAGTGGCCGCTGGAATGGCATCGCATTCGACCGTCACATCTGTCGGGATGGATGATAGAACGGGAGCGGTGCGATCCAAGACGGTGACAGATTGGGTGGCGGTCGTTTGGTTGCCACAATTGTCTGTCGCAGTCCACGTGCGAACCAGGGTATAATTGTCGACACAGTTGCTGTCTCTCCGAGTCTCGACAAAGGTTACTTCTACATCTGTATCACAATTGTCCGTCGCAGTCAAGGTAGTGGCCGCTGGAATGGCATCGCATTCGACGGTCAAATCTGAGGGAGTTGCTGAGAGCACGGGAGCGGTGCGGTCCAAGACGGTGATGGATTGGGTGGCCGTGCTTTGGTTGCCACAGTTGTCGGTCGCCGTCCAGATGCGGACCAAGGTATAGTTGTCGACACAGTTGCTGTCTCTTCGAGTCTCGACAAAGGTGACGTCTACATCTGTATCGCAATTGTCCGTCGCGGTCAAGGTCGCGGCTGCGGGGATGGCATCGCACTCCACGGTCAAGTTTGCAGGAGCACTTGATAAGACTGGAGCGGTGCGGTCCAAGACTATTACCGTTTGCATTTCGGTGCTTTGGTTGCCACAATTATCGGTGGCGGTCCAGATGCGCACCAAGGTATAGTTGTCTACGCAATTGCTGTCTCTCCGAGTCTCTACGAAGGTTACTTCTACGTCAGTATCACAATTATCGGTCGCGGTTAAGGTCGCAGCTGTTGGTATCGCATCGCATTCGACTGTTACATCTGATGGAGCTGAGGCCAAAATGGGAGCGGTGCGATCCAAGACTGTTACCGTTTGAATCTCTGTGCTTTGGTTGCCGCAGTTGTCCGTAGCTGTCCAGATGCGCACCAAGGTGTAGTT
>JBCBOS010000048.1:0-22854 GCA_039821145.1 Bacteroidota bacterium
AGGATATGTAAACTCATATTATTGGAATACATTCAAATTAAAGAATAAGTCAACTCCATAATCTGATAGCTCGGAAATCTCCTCCTGTGTCATGGTTTTAACCTTTGTTTTGAAATCCGCGTACGTGACGATGTTGATTGAGACCTCTTCCTTTTTTGCCTCTGAGACAATCGTATTCAGCATGTAGGGACTGTGTGTGGCAATAAAGAATTGATTTTTTGAATTGATGACTTCAAAAGCTATGTCTCTTATGTATGGGGGAAATGAATGATTCTCAGGTTCCTCAAGTAATATCGAGCAGTTTTCGTTGGTTCGTATGGCAACGATGTAAAAGACGACTCTTTTCAAAGTATCTGCCACCAAGGAATAGGGGATTTTAAATCCAATATTTCCAACCAATTTTTGTATTTCTGCTTTGTTTGTGACGAAATCAATGATTAGACTGTATCCATAGTCTTTGAATAAGTCGGATACCTCCTGCAACAAGCTCTTGTTGTCTTTCAGAAGGTGAAAGATGTTCTCCCCATGAGGGGACATAAGGGATAGTGAATTGTGATTTTTTGTTGTATCCGCATCGGCTGTAAGTTCTCTGTAGCTGTACATTTTTACCTTTGGGAAATTGGGTTCTTCTAGAACGCTTTTATTAACAAGATGACCATTCTCAGCCACAGTATCTCTACTCAATACGAATTCAAAAGTGTTTTCAGAACTAAGCCTTTCAAAGAAATTGACGTCTTGATCGATCGAGTGACTCTCAAGGATTGATGGTTGATGGTTATCGGTTTCATAATATGTTGAATCGATTACATAGCTGTTGTATGTCTGGGTTCTCGCGTCATATCCTGCGAGATAACGATGGTCATCAACTCGTATGTTGATCAGCCTTCTGACATCTTGGTCATAGAATAAATTTCGAATTGACTCCAGCCTGATATTTTCTGTTGATAAACTGCCGAAGAGTGACAAACACTCCAAGATGTTTGATTTTCCAACATTGGGCTTCCCGATGAATAGATTGATTCGTTTACAGTCTAAATCTAGATTTTCGAGTGATTTGAAGTTTCTAATTCCAACTTTAGAAATCATGCGGTGTTTTTTGGTAAAATAAGTCTATTTTCCATATTCCTTGATCTCGCTTGGTAGAATTTCTGAAAAAGGTAGTGTCGGTTGCTTTTTTTGAATCAAATTGTTTTGAATTGATTGTGATTGTTTTGAACTTGCCAGTCAGCGCATAGACAACGATTGGGCACCATCTCACCCCCTCAATTTCTCCAACAGCCATTCCTTCTCTTTGATGACTTCAATTTGCCTGATTTTCTGCTGGAGGCTTTGAATCCGGCGTGGGTTGTTGTGGGTACGGGGGAGTCGGATTTGTTTGAGCATGTTGATGAAAGCATTGTTGGATTGGCGGGCCAGTTCTGGGAGCTTGCCTTTGGACAGTCGGCGCAGGTAGAGGCGGAATGCATTGATCTGTGAGTCCAGTAGGTCTGACTGGTTCTCGAAGTAGATTTTGATGCGAAGTCGCTTGGCGGCCAGTTGGTAGAAAAAGTCTTCGTAGGTATCTTTCAAGTGGTTGAGCGACTCGTCGTACTGTTGTCGGTGGAAGTAGTAATTGGCCAGGTTGAGTTGGTAGACATCATGGGGATGGGCGGTGCCCACGATGCGATCTTTGTGGTCATCCAAAAACTGCTTCACCCATTCGTGTGCTCCGACAATCAGGCTGATCCAGACGATGTTTTTGAAAACCCCGGGTGTCAATCCTCCTTGGTGAAACAGGTATCCCTTGGACAGGTGATGGCGATAAAGCTCAAACAGTTTGTCCTTCAATTGGGTTTGGCCGCGGTTGTACTGTCGGGTGTAGAAGCTGCGGCAAAAGGCGTGGAATGCTTGGCGGGTTTGGAAGGGCAATTGGTCCTCGTATCGCTCCAGCAGGCTTTCCAGTTCCAGATAAGCAGCTGGTTGGTCCGCTTCCTTGTCCTGCATATTCCTGAAGAGTGAATATACCTGACTGTAGGTGTGGATCAGTGGGTGTTGCTCGTGCCGCTCTGAATCTCTGAGCAAAAGAATGCCATCCAGAAACTGCAAACTGTCTTGCAAATCGATTTGGTGTTGGAAGGAAAGTTGGGATAAGAGTGCGCAGCTGCAGATCAACTTTTCGATGAGATAATACTCGTCCAAGGCTTGGGATTGACTGACGAGGTTGAGGTCTTTCTTCCGCAGTCCGGACAGGCGTCGACTGGTCGAAATTTCTTTTTGCAGCAAAAACTCGTGGAGGTAATCCTCTGGTTCTCTGGTCGAAAGCTCTGCCTGCCACTTTTGCAACTGAGCCAGGTGGATGTCGTAGAGGCGTTGCAATTTCTTGCGGCGGTAAAAAGTGGTGCGGTGCAACAAGGAGGTGAACTCATCGGTCTGGCGGGCCTGTTCTTCCACGACCATGAACTGCTCGATCTTTCGGATCAGGGCACTCATCTTCTTTTCCAATTTGCCTTTGACAAATGCTCCTGTGGGGTACAGTTGGCGAAAGACAAACTCCTTGTCCAGCCGGGCCGAGGCAAAATCTGGATGCGCCTTTTGCAACAGCTCAAATAAGCGCCATTCGTCGACTGCCATGGCTGCTTGTTGGAAATAAGGAGACTGCAAAAAGGCCTGCAATCGCTGCATTTCCCCCTGGCTCAAGGCACTCAGTATTTCGATAAGCTTGCTCTTGTTCATTCCTTTCTTCCCTTCATCCGGAAAAACTCTAAAAAAACGACCACTATTCTCCACGCAAAAATGTAGACTTTTATTTTTTTGAGTCTGATTGGATTTCGTTCTTTCAGTCGAAAATAGTCAATTTTTTGATTAGACGAACCTCATTTTCTGTTGCATAGCCGGAGGCTACGGATCAGAAAATAGGAGAAGGATAATCGGAAAAGTGGCATTTGCAGACCAAATAATGAATTCCAGACAGACTCGAACCACACTTTTCATCAAAAATATCATATATGAAATCAAATGCATGCTATTTGAAGGTATTGCTGTTGCTCGGCATCGGTCTGTTGGTACAAGACTGGTGTTGGGCAGGACAGCCACTCCGCATCGGCCAACGAGACTTTCCCCAGGTGGCGGAACAACTGGTTTGTACAAATCCCAATCGGGTAGGGGTGAGCACTACGGAAATCGTGGATTTTCTGGAACGCTGCTTGGCACAAACCAATCCTGGCAACACCTATTACTCTCCTCCCATCCCCAGGGTAGACACCTGCGTGCGCGGTCGCATCCAATTCGAATGGGACCCGATTCCAGCCGCCAGCCTGTACATTGTCAACAGCCTCGAACTTCGGGGTGGTACGATTGATCGACACAGCACAGCGGGCACTTCCTTGTCGATCGGTGGGCTGGCACCGGAGCTTTACTTGTTTGCCTTTCAAACCGCAGGGCCAGATGTGGATCACCGCGATCTCATCATCATCACAGAAGACAAAGACCTCGGACTGGTCGAGGTTTTCGACGATGAACTTTGCAATTGCAGCGGGGACTTTTCCCCCCTCATCCTGCCCACCCTTTCCCTTCCTTGTTTGTCATATACCCCGGATGTGGCGCTGTTTGAATGGACCAACAGCTGTTTGTACAACAAGTACAAGTTCAAGGTAAAAGGCACCCTGAGCGGACAGCCTTTTGATGTGGACTACCATCTGGTGTACAAGGACAATAGCTCAGTCAAAGATTCGATTTTCGACCTCGAACTTTGCAACCCCGAAATGCCAATCAGCCCCTTGGAAGACAAGCTCACCATTGCCAATGTCATCCGCGTGGGCCTCACCAAGGACAATGTTCAGTTTGAGCTGTTGGGACTCAACGCGACGGGCCTGGATGTGGATGCGGAGTTTTGTGGTTGTTTGAAACAGTTTGGTTCCAATGGTTCTCCCAACTTTGTCAAGTCCAACAAAGCGGAGTCTGTTGAATTGAATGCTGATCCTGATCTCCAAATCACGCCCAACCCATTTTCAGATCATCTGAGCATTCGGGTGCAGTCCAGGGAGCAACAAACAATGGTTTGTCGGCTGTACAACCTCCGTGGGCAGTTGGTCCGCTCTGCAGAACAAATTCATTCGGTGGGAACCAAAGAAATCCAGGTGCCAACGGCGGAGCTGTCACCGGGGCTGTACTTGCTACACATCACTGGTCCTGAAAAGGATCGACGAGAGTGGGTGATCAAGTTGTGAGACCAGAAAACACTTTGTTTACAAACGGAAAAATGACAAAAAAACGAACTAGGTTCTTCCTTCTCTCTGCCTGACATTTGTGCTTACACAGGGCTTACAAATCCTACTCCCTGTACCTTTTCAAACTACCAACCTTTGTCGGTCAATGTCTAGCATTGGCCCTGTCACCACTATTTGTTTGAACCACAAAAATACTTACCAATGAAAGTATTCTTAGCTTATTTGTGGCTATTCAGCAGTTTGTTGATGGCCAGCAGTGGATGGGCACAGACGTCTTGCTCCTCCTACCCAACTCCTCAGATTCAACCCAGTGTGGAAGCGTTTTGCCAACAACCCATCGCAGGCGACAACGATCGCAAATGCATGGAAATCTGTGAGAACGCCTCCATTACGTATTCAACGCCACCCACGGGCAACACCATCACTTGGGAGGCCTTTGGAGATGTGACACCCAGCACAGGCTCTGGTCCAGATTTTACGGTCAATTGGAATTCGCCGGGCAGTGGGCTGATCCAGGTCACCGAAACCGATGGAGCTGGTTGTTCGACCACCCGCCAGCAATGCATTGAGATATTGGCGGCTCCCAGCGCTGATTTTGCGATCCAGCCACCGGCCGTGGCCAATGTAGTATCTGTCTGCTCTGGTGCCGATGTCTACTTTCAAGACCAAAGCTCCCCGGATGCCATTGCTTGGTTGTGGGATTTTGGCGATGGCAGCCAGTCCAGTGATCCCAATCCGTCGCATGCCTATGTCAACGCGGGTACTTACCAGGTCTTGCTCACTGTCTACAACGATTGTGGATGCATTGGCAGCAAGGAGATAACGGTAGAGGTCGAAACAGGCATCGCTCCGGTCTTGGATTGCAATTCCACCATTTGCTCCAACGAAGAGGCCACCTACACCGTCAGCAATGCCTGTCCGGGGGCGACCTACAACTGGTCCATTGAAGGGGGGACCATCCAGGGAACAGAAAACAACCAAGTGACTGTCTTGTGGGGAAGCCCGGCGACTGGTACAGGGCTGTTGACAGTTCAAATCAGCGGTTGCAATGACATCTGCAGTTTGCCCACCACCATACAGGTCCCCATCTTGTCCAACAACATTCAGCTGGATGGCCCCCTGGAAGTGTGTGTGGGCGATTTGGTAGAATACAGTCTGCCGCCCCAGCCAGGTGCCACCTATCAGTGGGGTGGTTCTGCTGCCAGCAATTTTGTCTCCACTCCCAACGACCACAGCATTGATGTCAACTGGGCGAGTACCGGATCATTTGAAATATGTGTCAATGTATCGCTGGGTTCCATCAGCTGCAACAGCTACCCAAGCATCTGCAAAACGGTGCAGGTCAAAGATGCTTTTGAAGTGTCGCCTCCCTTTCAAGAAGTATGTTACAGTGACAACTTCAGCTTTTTCACCCTTCCCGCTGCCAGTGCCAGTTGGAAAGCCATTGGTGTGATGGGAGGAGTCACTTCTCTGGCCAACAATGAGACCTCCATTTCCACAAGTGGGTTGGCTCCGGGCTTCTACGAAATTCAGGCGACGGTCTCTTCCAGCAATCAGTCGTATTGCAATCAGGAGGCCACGGCCTATTTACAAGTATTGGCTCCTGCTCCTTCCATTCCTACATCGGATTTATCGGGCGATTTGCAAATTTGTCCGGGCAGTAGTTATGATTACACAGTGAGTCCTGCTGCCGGGCATTATGTAGAATGGGCAGCTACTGGAGGGACGATCAGCGGAGCGGGCAATACCGTATCTGTCAGCTGGGGAAATACCCCTCCTTACGAGCTTCAAATCACACAAAACCCCATTGTCGGGCCAGCCTGTCCAAGCACTTCTACCTTTGGCTTGCCCGCCATTGTCCCCACGGCACCAGTCATTACGGGGAGCCAGACGGTCTGTACAGATGGCCAGGGTAGCTACACAGCCTCTGCGGTTCCAGGAGCCAGCAATACATCCTGGGAGATTTTGCAAGGGGTAATGGCCAGCATTGTCAATGGACAAAATGCCAACGTGGTGGATTTGCAATTCAACAATGTGGCGGGTCAGTTTACGCTGCGTTACCACTATAGCATTTGCAATGTCGATTATTTCCAAGACTACTTCATCAATATTTCGGCTCAACCAGCCATCATCCTAAACGTTCCCAACAACGCCTGCCAGAACGATGCAGTAGCCACTGTGATGACTGCTCAGCTTTCTCCCCAGCCATCGGGCGCCACCATCAACTGGGCTTGGGATTTTGGAACCGCAGGGACGGCCACCGATGTAGGCACCTCAAGTTCTGTTCAATTTTCTTTCCCCAATTCTGGTACAGAGTTGGTCTCTGTGACTGCCTCCATCGCAGGGGGAACTTGCACTTCTACGGTGACGGCCACCGACTTGATTGACGTTCGGCCAAGTCCATTGGTCAATATTACGGCCAGTGAGGGAGATGTGATTTGTCCACCCGATGTTACTTCCACCATCTTGACCGCTTCGGTCCAAAATGCTCCTGGAGGCAATGGCAACTATACCTATACTTGGAGTGGGGGACAGAGTGGGGCGACCTACACGGTGAGCAGTGCGGGCAGTTACACCTTGACAGTGACCGACAATGCCAATGGCTGTGAGACGGTTTCCACCTTCACAGTGACAACTTGTGCTTCTTCTCCGCAAAGCTGTACAGGGGTGGATTTTAGCAGCAGTCAAAGCGATTGTCGGACCTTTGATTTTACCGCCATCTTGTCGTCTCCCTGGACCAATCCCAGCTGGGACTTTGGCGACGGTCAATTTGCAACGGGCTACAACGTGAGTCATCAGTACACCAACTCGGGCTATTACCAAGTGACCTTGACGGGTTTTAATGGCCCAACTTTTTGCAGGGAGACCAAGCAAGTCGTCGTACATTTTGTCCCCAACTTCATTGCCGAATTCAGTTGCACAAACAGCATGGGAGGCAATTCGATGGATGTCCAATTGATCGATCAAACCGACTTTTTACCAGGAACGACTTTGTCCTACAGTTGGACCTATCCAGGGGGGACCAGCACATCCCAAAATCCGCTTGTCAGTGGCATGAGCAGTGGCATGGTGACTTTGACCGTCAGCGATGGAAGCACCACTTGCTCCACTCCTGCTACCTATGTCGATGTTCCCGAACCCATTACCGCCATCATCGATGCCGTTGCGCCAGCTTGTGAGGGCCATCCCATTGCCTTTTCCAACATTTCTACCCCCAGTGTCGCCAACATTGTATCTGCTAGTTGGGACTTTGGCGACGGCTCGGGCAGCAATCAAATTGCACAGGCAGAACGCACCTATACCTACCCCTTGACCGGACCGATTGTAGGGCTTACGGTGACGGACATTTACGGCTGCATTTCTTCCACCACCCAAGCCATCACAGTGTATCAAAATGGTTTGCTGGGCAATGTAAGCGTTTCTGCTCCCAGCAACCCCGCCTGTCCTTCGCCCCCTCTTCAGCTCACGGCCAATTATCCAGTGAACACACCAACTCCCAGCTTCCAGTGGTATTCTTCCGATCAGTCGGTGAATTTGGGGACCACGAATCCAAGTGCGGCAGTGCCTGCTACAGGAGAGTATTACGTGGAGATCACGGATGCCAATGGTTGTGTGGCGCGTTCGGACAATGAAACCGTTGTCATCACACCGGCGCCGGATGCCAGCATCAGTGGTTTGGCGCAGTTGTGCCAGGGCGAGAACATCCAGTGGCGTGTCAACCCGGGCAGCAATTTGTCCTACAACTGGGAGGTCATCACTCCATCGGGTACCCAATCTTTCAACGGCTCCACGGTCAATTTGACGGGCAATCAATTGGGGACCTATACGGCACAGGTGACGGTCACAGATGCGACGACTTCTTGTCAGGAAATTTCTCCAGTATTTACCACCCAGGTGACGGGGGCTCCCCAGAGCTTGGCCATTGCCAATGCCGGACCCAATTGCGCACCTGCCAACTTGAGTGCATCGGTCAGCTCTCCCAGCTCCGTCGACTTCGTGTGGAGTACGGGCGATGTTGGACCCACAACCAGCGCCCCTGTCAGCGGAACGGTGGAAGTGACTGCCTATACGGATCAAGGCTGTAGCGCAACGAGTAGCATTGACATTGGAGAAGGACCCGATTTGGCAGATGTGGCCGTGGGATGCTATTGCTTCCGCGATCCGGTCAACTGGTCGGCACCTCAGGGAGCAGGCTACACCTACGCTTGGTACCAAGCCAGCAGTCCTTCCGATGTATTGTTGGGGACCAATGACCAGCAAAATCTGTTGGCCAGTGGCGTGTATTACGTGGTGGTGACAGATGCCAATGGTTGCAGCTCTACATCTGGGTACATCAACATGGACATTGGCGGAGATTGCAATTGTCGCTTTGAGGTGCGGCCACTCACCTTGGATTGTGTGGGAAGAGATGACAAAACGGGTGGCTACATTTACAGCTTTTCGACGGTCTTGATCAACAGTGGGGTGGCGCTGAATGGTTTGTATGCCGTGTCGAATGAGGGAACGGTGAGTGGTCTGAGTCCTGTGAGTTTTCCAGGCGGGGGAGTCACGACACCTCTCTCTGGAACTTTTACCCTATTGCCGGGGCAAAACGATGCAGCCATTACCTTCAGTGCGGTTGGGTCGAATGGGGAAAACTGCAGTGTGACAATCATTGTGAAATCCTTCCCCGACTGCACCCAGGATGCCTGTCGGGTAGATTGGAGCAAACCGAATGTCAACTGTCGATTTGTCTACCAAGGCTTCGCCTACTTTGATTTTTTCATCACGGCGACCAACAACGGAAATCCCGTGACCAATCTGGCTTGGTACCCATACACCAACAATTCTGGGGCGAGCCTGACAACCTCAACCAACTTTCTTGCTGGCAACAGCATCACGAGCATCACAGGCATGGTCCGGGTACCCCAGGGAACCACTTCGGAGTCGTTCAAAGCATGTGGCTACGACGCCATCACCGGACAGAAATGTTGTTGGAAGATCACGGTGGCCTTCCCCAAATGCAACGAGGTCCAGGAGCCTTGTACGGAGGTGATCAACAAGGGACAAAAAATCGTTTGTTCCAAGCCGTCGAAGGACCCAGCTGGCAATTCCTTGTACGACTTTTCCTTGAAACTCTGTGCTCCTTTGAGCAATGGATTGGCCCAACTGATTCCGCAAACCGGGCAGTCGGAAAACCTGGTGACCAATCTGAGTGTGACCGTATCCAACAACAACTATTCGCTGATGGGGACGATCGTGGATGTACCGAATTTCAATGAGCCTCTGTGTTTTTGGGCCATCATCAGCAGTGCGGGAGAGTACTGCTGGACGGAGATTTGTTTTGACATTCCAGACTGTGATGCGCCGGTGGAAAAAGGAGGGGCCTCTGTGGAGCATGTGGCCCAGAAGCCATGGGAGCTGTCGCGCCTGCAAGTTCGTCCCAATCCGGCATCCACTTATTTTCAGGTCGATTACCTGCCCTTGGACGAATCGGCCATTGAGTGGCGCTTGATGAGTGTAGATGGTCGTTTGTTGCGGTCTTGGTCGGACGTGGCAGCGGATGGAGACATTCGACTGGAAACGGACGGTTTGGCTTCGGGACTGTACTTCCTGGGCATGTATCAGCGAGGAGTGATGGTGGCGCAAGAACGCGTCGTCATCTTGCAAGAGCCATAAAATGTGGCGGATGGATTGAGTGGAGATGAACAGTATGTAAGAAGTTGGAGCTGGCCGTTTGTGCTTGGCTCCGCTTCTGTTTTGGGGAAGGGCTAGGATGGCCATTGTTCGATGGTGGGAGGAGGTCGGCCATGCGACAGAAAAGCAAATCGCGGTCCAGGGATGTCCTCTCCTGGGTGGGCATCATTCCGAAACGACCCAAATGGTCGGAACGGTTCTTTCCCTGGGGGTTGTTTGTTGTTCCAACACCTTTTTCATTCTTTCGTCTTCCACCAGCTCCACATCGGGGATGATGTATCTGCTGATCAGTTTGCCATTGGTGCCGATGACGGCTGTCCACTGCGTTTTGGAATTGGAAATCTGTATTTGGGGGATGTCCATTTTGGGACTTTGTCTGTAGATGGGGGCGATTTGGTTGAAGACGTGGCCATTGAGGATGCTGATGAACTCAGCCTCGACCCAATGTTCCAGGTCTGGATTGCCATCTTTGTCCAAGTCCAATTGCCAGCCTACTCTGAGATTTTTGCCTTTGTGGATTTGTGCGATCAAGCTGTCGATGGCGCCTTGGACGACCTTGCCCTCTGCATCTGTTTTGAGGACGATGGTTTGGGCTTGCAGCATGTGCAGATTTGCGAGCACAAGGAAGGCTGTGAAGAGAAGCTGGATCGTTTTCATATCAGTCGCGCTTTTGGAAGAATGATACTACTTTTTGCTCAGAAAACGGCGAATTTTCCCCCCTTTTATGTCATTGACATCAAACTCGACCACGAAAGCTGTTTGGTCTATCTCGTCGACCATTCGGTGGATTCTTCGGGCATCGATTCGGTTGACGATCAGGTGGATGATTTCCTTCGTTTCGGCGATGCCACTTTTGCCATAGCCTTTGACGCCTTGGTAGACAGTGATGCCCTGTCCGATCCGTTCGAGAAAGGCCTCCTGGACCTCGGGACTTTTTTTGGAAACGATCATCAGGCCCACGTAATTCTCAAAGCCTTGGATGGTAAAATCAATCGCTTTGCCTGTGACGAGGTAGGTCAAGATGGAGTACATGGCGACTTCTGGTGACAGGACGATGGCGGTGATGCCAAAGAGGATGATGTTGAACACCAAGATGATGGAGCCGATGGAGAAGCCATATTTGTTGTTGAAGTAGAGTCCCAGCAGTTCGGAGCCATCCAAAACGGCTCCATTCCTGATGGCCAGCCCGATGCCCGTACCGAGAAAGATGCCTCCAAATGTGGCGATGATCAATTTGTCGTCGGTGACAGAGCTGAAATTTTCAAAGTGAATGACCAGGGAGAGTCCAATGATGGAGAGGATGGACTTGAAGAGGATTCGCTTGGTGACGGTGAAGTAGCCGATGATGAAAAAGGGAAGGGAGACCAGCGGGAGCATGAGGGAGATGTTGAACTGGAACAATTCGCTGATCAGGATGGCAATTCCGGTGACGCCTCCGTCGAGAAATCCATTGGGGAGCAGGAAGGCCTTCAGACCGATGCTTGCCAGGAAGATGGCGAAGGCAATTTGGGATGTCTCGATGAGTGTGTCTTTGATGATGTTGTTGGCCATTGTTTGTGGTATCTTGGATTTGAACCCGCTCAACGCGCCTTTTGTTCGATGGCTTGGAGAAGTCTTGTGTTGCGGATGAGCAGGATGTCTTGGGAGGAAAACTCCATCCATCCGTAGTCGTAAACATAGCGATAGAGCTTTTGTTGCTTGTTGACATAGCAGGCCGTGCAATAATGGAAGTGGAAGCCCATCTTATCCAGTAGGATTCTGGGGACCATGAGTTTGTCCTTTTTCTCGTCTTTGAAGATCGATTCGAGAATTTTAAAATTTTGGAACAAAAAGCGATTGACGGTTTTGAGGGCATCCCCTTTGGTGTGTTTGGAGGGGTGGTGGAATTGGTTTTTACAGTTGAGGCTGCAATATTTTTTGTCTGATCTACCGACGATTGTCTTTCCACAGATGGGGCAAAATCTCTTGGGCATGGATGGGGGCTTTATAGTAGGAAATCACCAACGGTGTGTGAAGACGAAGGTAGTGGAAAAAATTGGAATGGGAGGGGTTGGCTTCACTCATTCCCCACCGAAAAACTCGATGAGCGGATGCTTTGTCCTTTGTAGATGACCGGGGAGTCGCCATATTGGATGCACAGGGAGATGCAATTTGCTTTTCTTGTATCCCATTGGCCAATTTCGATGTCCAGGGTTTTGAAGTTTCCCGTTGTGGTGGTTTCCAGAAAACTGTATTCTTTGATGGGGACCTCGACGACTTTGTATCCACCATCTGCATCGTGCAAGGCTTGGACGCCAATGAATCGGAACAGTTCTGTTTTGGTATTGGTGTTGAGGTCCACATCGTAGGCGGTGTAGTATTGGCATTCTGTTTCGTCACACTCTTTCCAGTAGACGAGTTCGGGGATGGGGTCGTTGTCCAGGTTGATGAGGAAGTAGTCCATGGGGGTGGCGCAATCGTCGTAGTGGCAGAGGAGCGTGTGGGAGAAGATGGGGTGGAAGTCAGCGGTCAGCCACAGCTCCTGTACATCATAGGGGTTGCTGTTCAGGACGTATCTGAGGATGTAGTCTTGGCCAGGTTTGTTGTCCAGGTCGGTGTATTTGAGTACAGAAAAATTGGAAACGCTGTCGATTTTTACCAAACCGATGGAGTCCAGAGTCTGTCGGAATGAATCGTATTGTTCATCCGAGAAGTAGGGATTTTGCGGCAACTGAAAGTACGTGCCTTGTGCCTGCACGGACAGAGCGAGGACAAATGGAAGCAGGAATGCAAACAAGTTTTTGGCGGTCGTTTTCATAAGCAGCATTTGTGGTCTTTGGCGATCAAAGTACCTCAAAACGCTAACAAATCAAAGCGAGCCTTCGTTCGTTGCTTATTGCCGATTGGAATAATGAGCATAAAAGCTCAACAGAATGGCTGATGCTGATACGATGGTCATGAGTGTGCCCGGTATGAATTTTACAAAACCTCCCATGTCCATGAAGATGAAATAGCCCAAATCTGCCAGGCCGCCTGTGATGGCTGCGAGAAAGATGGCGTTTCGATCGCCTCGCCACACGAAGAAAGCAGAGAGGAAGGTGACGATTCCGATCCAGAACAGGTTGAAGCCGTGTTGTCCGAGGATGGCTCCGGCGGCGGCTGGGTAGTCCATTTGCAAAGTGCTGGGGTCAATGGCATCGGCGATTCCGGATACGGAGGCGGAGATGTCTCCGGTCAGGATGCCCTTCATGGTCATGACGCCTGCCAGGACGTGAACCAATCCCCAGATGATCCATAAGACGGCGGAGATTTTGAATAGGATGCTGAACTTCTTCATTGGATGTTACTTTGAGTGATGAAGCCCAAAAGTACTGAAGCCAAGTCCGCAGCGCATTAATCTAGGTTAAGAGATGTTGCAAATGATCCCACATGTTGTTCAAGCGTTACGAATTGTCTCCTTTGGGTTTTGCCATTCTTTTGCTTTTGACCTTGCTCAGGGCTTCGGGGGTCACGCCGAGGTAGGAGGCGATCATTCGTTGGGGGATTCTTTGGCTGATGTCGGGATAGGTTGCGATGAAATCCTCATAGCGTTCCAGGGCGGACGAGCTCATGAGTTGGATGATCCGTTTCTGTAGAACTCCGAGGCGTTTGATCAGCTTTTTGGCATTTTTCTCCTTCTCGATGTTTTTTTCCGCCACGATGAGGGTGGAGTCTTCCAGAGCGTCTATGAACAGCATGGATGGTTTGTCGGGAGGGAGGTTGTCGCCGATGACCCAGCCTTCGGGGGCAAACATGAAGATGTGTTCCTTCCCTTTTCGGTCAATGGCATAACTGCGAAGCAAGCCCGATTTGACATGATAGATCTTGCTGTTCAATTCGCCACTGCTTTGCAGGATGTGTCCCTTTTTTACGCGTAGTCTTTTCAAATTGATGTGTGGTTTGTGTCAGTGATTTGGAGCAGCCTTTGTTCTTTTTACTGGCCCCAACCACTCTGTAATGAGTACAGCAGTAGGCGCCAGTCTTCGAATCTTTTGTCGATGTCTCTTTCCAGAACTTCCACCCAAAAGTCGTCTGGTTCGCGATGGCCATGTACTCGCATGTATTTTTTGATGCTTTCCCTGGTGTCGTTCACCTTGTCATATCCCCCTGTAAATGGCAGAGAAATGCATTCTTTGACCTCTGAAATGGGCTTGTGCTGTTGCAAAAACCGACCATTGTGACGAATCTTGATGTTGGATTTGATCCCGTCGATGGGCAGGTATTGATAGCCGATTTGGAAGTTGCCATCTGGATGATCTGCGATGATTTTTTGCAGGAGATTTCGCGTTGCCTCTGTTCTGTCTTGGTAATCGATTTCGATCACTTGGCAGTCGGTCTCCTGATCGGCTTTTTGGATCAATTGGCAATCGAGGTAGGCATTTGTGGTGGGGGAAAATCCAAGGGTGGTCTTCTTCCCATTCTTGTACATTTCATAATTCTGCCTCCACTCAGCACTCTGCCACAGTCCCAATTTGTACATCAATCCCTCGTCTTTGGTGATGTAGTAGTCGGAAGTGCCAATTTTTCCACTGGAGCCTTCGGTGTATTCCGTTCCCTCTGGACAATCTTGCAGAACCCACCAATGGGCTGCCTCTTCAATATGCAATCGATGAGCTTTTAGGTTGTTGGCTGTGGGATCGACATTGTAGGCAAGTTCCAGGTATTCATCAAGAATGCTGATGGCCTTTTCTTGGGTGATCATTGGCAGTGAAACTTTTCCTACCCAAAATATCAATAATCGACCACTCGGTGGCAAGATCGGTGTGCAATTTTTGAGGCTTGGGCACTTTATCCCTGTATTTTGCTGTACGTTGGTCTGCTATGAGCGTTCTTTATTCTATGTGGGATAGATCCTCTCCCAACGGTCGATTTTGGTTGAGTGTTTCGATTTGCTCCATTTGAGCGGAGGTCAGTTCAAAGTCGTAAATGTCACAATTGGCGGCGATCCTCGCTGGGGTAACAGACTTGGGTACTGCTGCCACTCCCCGTTGGATCAGCCAACGCAAAGCCACTTGTACGGCAGATTTTGAGTGAGCGGCTCCGATTTGGACCAGTTCCGGAATGTTGAGGACTTCTCCCATCATGATGGGGCGCCAGGCTTCGAGTTGGATGTTGTGTTGGTTGGCAAACCGAAGAAGTTCTCGCTGACTGAGGTGGGGATGCATTTCCACTTGGTTGAGTGCAGGGATGATCTGTGTGTGCTGCATCAGGTCCTCCAATTGGTCGATGCTGAAATTGCAGACTCCAATGGCCTTTGCCCTTCCTTCGGCGTAGAGCTTTTCCATGGCGCGGTAGGTATCCTTGTACTTGGTCTTGACAGGCCAGTGGATCAGGTAGAGGTCGACGTAATCAGTTTGTAGATTTTGCAGGCTTTGTTCAAAGGAGCGCAGGGTCTTGTCGTAGCCTTGTTCGGTATTCCAGACCTTGGTGGTGATGAAAATGTCCTCACGGCTGACGCTGCTTTGTTGGATGCCTCGGCCCACGCCATCCTCATTGCCGTAGGCTGCTGCTGTATCTATTTTGCGATAGCCACTGTCCAAGGCTGCCAGGACTGCATTTTCCACTTCTCCATTGTTTTTGGCAAATAGAACACCGAGTCCGATGGATGGCATTTTGGTGTCGTTGTTGAGGGTAAATGTTGTCATGTGGGGGATTGTTTTCAGACTCACCTCATTTTACGATTGGCAAGTTCTTTTTTTCGAAGAAGAAATTGAGTTTTTTGACAAATGCATCGCCGGGTTTTCGCTCTTTTGTGAAGGCATCCGACATGCCGGTATCGCGGATCATCTCTCCGATGACAAACAATCTTTTGTAGGCTTTTGATTGTTCGGCTCCCTTGTCGTCGAGCAGGGAAAGTTGAAACAGCAAATCGATTGGGCTTTCGCCGAGGTTTTCCTCTTGTCGATTCATGAAATCCAAGGCTCCTCTGAAGTTCCACCAATCGCTGGCATCAAATTGCTGGCAGATGTGAAAGGCGTAGTCTTTGAATGTGGGATTGTCGTTGTATGTTTTTTCTGTGAACAGCAGATCCTCTGAGTTGTACTTTTTCAAGAAGTTTTTTTCCTTGTTCTTGGTAGAGCCGACCGTGTGCAAGTGCTTGTAGGTTCGGACTTGGTCGATGTTTGCATAGACGAGTACATTGCTTTTGAGGGCGTTGTAGTCTTCGAAAAAGATGAGTGAATTGTCGATGAATTCTATGCGAGCGGTATCTGCCAGAAGGCGGAATGTCACTTCGGATACATTGAACAGGCTTCCGTCAGTCAGCTTTGGTTGTTGTTGACAGGAGCAGAGGATCATTGCGAGTGTGAGCAAGATGCAGATGTACAGACAGCGCCCAGAGGTGTGAAGCATGGTCATGGTTGTTTTCCGATTTGCCAGTATCATACAAAACGCTTTCCACTTCGCAAAGGTTTGCAAAGAGGGGGCTGCTTTGATGCATTGTAGACATGCCTGTGGTCGCTCAACATGCATTGAGAACGGCCAAGACGGCATCTCCTAGTGTTGGACCAAAATTTTGCTTGTTGTCATTTTATTGTCTTCTCCCACCAAGAGGACGACATAGAGACCGTTGGCAAATTGAGAAATGTCGATGACTTCCTTTGCAGAGATGTTTTTTGCTTCCCACATTTTGCGACCTACATTGTCGAAGATGAGGACGTTGGCTTTTCCTGCCGATTCATCTCGTTCGATGGTCAGCTGGTGGGTCGCCGGGTTGGGGTAGACTTTAAGGGGCAGGGGCGCAAGATCATCAGAAGAACTCACCAAAATGTCTCCTTCCAGCAGTGCAAAGGCAGTGGCTTGGCAACCGTTGGCGTCGGTAATGGTGACCTCATAATAGCCGGAGCTTAGTCCGCTGAGATTTTGGGTTGTTGCTCCCGTATTCCAGGAAAATTCATAGGGTGCTGTTCCATTTTTGATCGTTAGCTCGATGCTGCTTCCCTCTCTTCCTGTATCGTCTGTGATGGTTTCCAAAGAGACAGAAAAACACTTTCCGATGCTCCAAAGCTCGATGCCCCGATGGCCGTCGTTTGCTACGAAGTAGAGGCGGTCGGCAAATTCGAAGAAGGATTTGACAGAAGAGCTGGCGGGGCCAATGTTGATGTCGCCATAAAGTTCGATGGTCTCTGTGGCGGGATCGTAGAAATAGACTTCCTGGCCGACTTGGGAGCCGGTTTGTTCACCATAGAAAAACAATTTATCATCAAACCAAGTCATCCTTCCATTGATGGTCGTTTCTGGTCCAAAGTTGAATACCTCTTCGCAGGTTCCGGTGAGAGGATCCAGGGTGAAAATCCGGGTGGAGTCCAGGTATTCGCTGTGGAACCAAGTTTTTCCATCGCGAGAAAATACTGCGCTGGGGCGGATGGAGCTGTAGCCATCAGGTGTGACGTCGACTGCTTGATTTGTGGCGGGATCGTAGAGCGTGATGCCGTACTTGTTGACGCCTGGTAATCTTGTGGAATACAACATTTTGTCACCAGATCGATGCAGTTGTTTGCCTCCGACGGACCAGGTGCTGTCACTGAGAAAGGTGGTAACTTCCTGTGTCAGCAGATCAAACGAAATGAGATTTTGGCCCAGGATGTCAGAGCTATCGCTGCCGACGAAGATCAATTTATCGCCAATGACACTCACAGGTGCGCCGACATACGCTTCCAGTCCAGGCAGCAGTGCGATGGTTTCGGTTTCTGTATCGAAGGAAAAGAATTGTGTGTTGAAGTAGTGGTCTCTGAAAGCGGCAAAGAGGAGGTGTTTGTCGTGAACCATCAGGTTTTGTAGAAGCCGAGTGATGCCTGTAGCCGGGTAGGTCACGTTGCCATGCCAGCGGAGGGAATCTTCCCCTGTTTTGTAGCTGACCAATTGCCGAAGTTCTCCATTGACAGAGCCAGAAAAGTACATTCGCCCATCTATTTTTACCAAGTTGGTGAAAATGTAGGGTTCTTCATCGCTGCCGAGCTCATCTTGAAATTTGACATAGTCATCGGGGTCTGCGCTTTTGGACCAGACGTCTGCATTTTGCCAATATGTATTGTTGCCTGCTGCGTAGGCGTTGAAATACATTCTGTCGTTGTAGACCTGAAACCTGTTGGGGGGATTGGCCGAGAAGCCATCTCCATTTGATTGGTTGATGTCAGCAATGAGCTCGATGGGTTTGGCATTTTCGTGCTTGTAAATCTCCGTATCGATGTTTTTGCCAAAGAAAAAGAGATCTCCGTCGTTGTTCAGCAGTGTACCCATTTGAGGAGTGACATTTTCCGATTCGAACAACATCAGCATTTCGTTGGTAGAGCTTGTGTATCTATATATGATATTGGATTGGTAGGAAGTATGCAGGATGTAGAGTTCGTCTCCAATGGCTTTGATGGAGCGGGGTTGGAAGAAGATGGATGGCAACAAATCCTTCAGCTTCTCATTTGTTCTGGTGGCAGGATTGTAGATGGAGACGTCGTTGTTACGAGGATCGGCGTACCAAAATTTGTCGTCAATGCATGCGACACCGCGATAGGTTTGGCTGTTGTTTCGGACCAATAGCATACAAGAGTCCTGTGCTTGGTCGTAGTGGTACCAATGTCCGGAGAGGTTGAGCAGCAATTCTTCTCCACAAGCGCTGAAGCTTTGGACATAGATGGATTGTTGGTCGTCGAATTGAGTTGGTATGTTGGTGAATTCTTGGGTTGCATCATCGTAGGACCACAATTCCAGTATGTTGTCGGAGTTGTAGGCATTGATGTAGAGTTTGTCGTTGTGGACAAATTTGTATAGTGGGGCAAAGTTGGATTGACTGCCATTTTGGGGAGGGGAGGTCAGGGTAAAATCATTGGCAGTGGCACTGTAGCTCCACAAGTTGCGTCCCACATCGGTTTTGGCGGAAAACCACAATTTGTCGTTGTAGACTCTCAGGTGGGAAATTTCTGAAAACCCATTTTGAGAAGTGGTCAGTTGTTCCAGGCCCAATGTCTGTGGGTTGAGACGGAAGATTTGCTGTGATTCTGTTTCTACCCAGGCCACGAAGTAAATGTTTCCATTGTATTCGGTCATGTTTGTGGGAAAAGAGCCTCCAGAGAGTTTGCTGAGGTTGGTCAATCGCTGGGCCTTTTCGGTATTGGGATCAAATTGCCACAATTCCTCTCCGAAGAAGCCATCATTGGCGACGAAGTACATTTTCCCTCCGATGGTTGTCCAGGAGCCGAGGTAGGATCGGCCGGGGTCGGTGGCAAAGTCTCGTTCGAAATTCAGTTGGCCAAAGAGGGGGAAACAGAGGAGTACACACAAAAGGAGTTGTACGAGTTGAGTAGATGTTTTCATGCTGATATTTTTTCGATCACAAGATAACAAATACTAGGATTTTTTCATCAGTGATCTGTTTGAAAAGGTTGCAACAGCAAAGGTAACGGTTAACAACCGATAATCATAACCGTTAAACGTTTATTTTAGGTATTTAACTGAAAATCAGTGCATTACAAATGATTTTTTGCCTATTTTACATCTAAAAAATGATGAAGACTGTAGAAGTTCGAATGAATGAGACTTTCCGGTATCGCTTACAAGTACATTTTCCCAAGGGCGATGAGGAATTGGCAGGCCGAATGCAGGTGATTCCATCTGTTTTGCGCCATGGCCTGGGGCATTATTCCATCCCATATGATGGTGGAAGCATGGGGGCACTGAGAAAGGCGTTTGGCCGCCAGTTGGCGATGCGTTTTGACCAATCGGAGTACCCACCTCGGGAGTCGAAGAAGGAGCGACAGAAGGAGGCGAGATCTGGCGTGGCGTCAAAAAAGCTGGTGCATGAGGAGGCACTGCATGCTTTGGAGCGGTGGATACAACTGCGTCAGTACAGTCGGTCTACCTTGAAGTGTTACAAGTCCTACTTCGCTCAATTTTTGTCTCACTTCGATCCGGTGGACCCTGCTGTGATCACCAAAGAAGAGATAGAGTCTTATTTAGAAGAGCAGGTTGTGCGGCGAAATTTATCAGAATCTGCTCAGAATCAGTTGATCAATGCCATCAAGTGTTATTACGAGAACGTACTGGGTCGTCCGAGGGACCGCTACTCCTTGGTCCGTCCGAAGAAGAAAAAGATGTTGCCAGAAGTACTGACCGTAGAGGAGGTAAAAAGACTGCTGGAGTCGGTCCACAACCTCAAGCACCAGGCGATCCTGATGACCATATACTCCGGGGGGCTTCGACTGGGGGAGGCTCTGCGATTGCGCCGGGAGGACATCAAGTGGGCGCAGCGGAGGATGTTCATCAAGGGCGGCAAGAACAAAAAAGATCGCTACACTTTGTTGTCTGAGCAGTTAATGAGTATCTTGGACTTGTACCAGCGAGCATTTCGTCCCAAGTACTGGTTGTTTGAGGGCCAGCAGGGAGGCGCCTACAGTGCCAGCAGTGTGCAACAGATCTTTCGCCGGGCGGTGAAGCGAGCCTGCGTGGGGCGTTTTGCCACGGTTCATACGCTTCGCCATTCGTTTGCGACCCATTTGTTGGAGCAGGGAGTAGACATTCGGTACATACAGGAGTTGTTGGGCCACAAGAATTTGGATACGACGATGGTGTATGCGCATGTGACGCAGCGTCATTTGGACGGGATTGTGAGTCCGTTGGATCGGATGGGGGTAAAGGTTGGGTATAAGCAATAAGTGGGGGGTATGCTATTGTTATGGTCAATTAAGAAAAATTATACTCTACAGATTTACCATTAAAATAGGAAAAAATGTCCAAAAAAGAATCAAATAAAGATGAGGAACTTCATTCAAACGAACAAGAGCAAAAACCAAAAGCAGAGAATCCTTTTGACTTAAAAAGTATGATTGATAAGATAAAGAATAAGGAAGTTAATTTATCTGCATTTGAAAGTAATTTAGATTTTTTCAAGGAGAAAGAAGAGGTTTCAATTACCGAATGTATTGCAAAAGGTGACACAGAAAAAGCAATTGATGTAATGACCCGTCTCGCAGGAAGACTAAACAAATCATATGGAGCTAATTGTGCTTTGCTTTCTGCAAGATATAGTACGATAAGGAGAAAAGTTATCACAGGATTAATTTCTACCGAAGAAGAAATCTTGCAAATGAATCGTATAAATAACTCAATTTTAGAGTTCAGCAAATTAATTGAACAAGATTTAAAAACTACTAAAGAAGGAAAAGAACCAAGTAAGTTTATCATAAATGTTAGAGGTGAAGCCGAAACTATTACTTTAACATTTAAATCAATTGAAAAACGAATAAATGAAACTTTTGAGATACCTTTATTTCAAACAGTAGACTATCTAAAACATGCCTTAATAAATCACTTTAAAATAGAACGACCTCCACATGATTTTAACTCTGATACCAATATTTATTTAATAGCAAACCATAAGGTAATTAAAAATGATAATCTCACATTATATGAAGCAGGGATAAAGAGTAATGATGAAATACAGCTTCAAATTGAAGTAACTCAACGGAAAATGTATCATGAAATGCCGCCTGGTCAATTAGTTATTTTATTAGAAGGTTTTAAATTCAAAACACCAAGATTAGTGATTGGTGATACCCAAAGCGGATTATTATTTTTGTTAGATGAAAACAAAGCAGGATTTGTTTTTTACGATAATATCTTTGAAGCGGAAAAAAGCAATTACAAATTCAGGTTCATAGATATGGAAACATATATAGAATTTGAATTTCCACTATTTAGATATTATAATTCCATAAACTTGGATAAGATTCCAGAAATGCAAGGCAATACAAACAAATGAAAAAATAGAACTGACCATAACAAAGTATAGCTGTTCATGCCACCCATTCGGGATGGCACGCCAGCTATACGAACCGTTGTAGAGCATGAAAGGCCAGTGCGCTTTTGGTTTATTGGTGGAGTTGGGGTTAACATGATGTCAAACTTTATGTATCGGGATGAAAATATATCGTTAAAAAGTCGATATGGAAATCATTCTGTTAGGTTATGAAAATCAAATTGGAGAGAAATCAGTTTGGTTTTATTATTTAAACTTGGATGTAGAATTGACTATGAAATTATTCAAAATCGACCTATAGAATATAGAAATTTGGCACATCAATTTTGGAATAGGAGACTTGGTTAAAATCATGAGGTAAAATTGGAACTGGGTAAATTTGATTGAGATAAAGACCTGGAAATAAGAGTTATCAGAATACTTGAAAATGAAAAGGAGCTTTTGTGGTGTTGAAATTCTGAAATAGAATTGGAAAAATGAAATGTCTTAAAGTTGACTTGAATCTAGGATAAATTTTACTTTAGAAAGTGTTGAGAAACAGAATGATTGTATTTTATGAAAACGATACAAAAAGATATATCTTGAAAAGGAGAGTATATTTGATGGTCCCACCCGCAAGAAAAGGGAGTCTATATTGCTGGAAACAGGAAAGTGGCGAGGTTGGAGATCAGAATAAGCCCAAAGGGCAAAGGGAAAAAACACGCTCTACAACACAGCGTAGCTGCCATGCTGGCAAAGGCCAAGCACGGCAGCTACGCGAGCCGTTGTAGAGTATGAAAGGCCCACGCGCTTTTAGTTTATTGGTAGGCTTGGGGTTAACATGATGTCAAGCTTTATGAGTTGAGATGAAAATATATTGTTAAAAAGTTGATGTAAAAATCATTCTGTTAGGTTGTGAAAATCAAATTGGTGAGAAATCAGTTTGGTTTTATTGTTTAAACTCGAATATGATTGGCTACGAAACTATTCAAAATCGACTCAGGGAAATATAGAAATTTGGTGCTTCAATTTTGAAATATGGTTAAAAGTAGGTGGAAAGATTGGAACTGGGTAAATTTTATTGAGGCAAGACCTGAAAATGGGTGTTATCAGAGTATTTGAAAATAAAAAGGATATTATTATGGAGCTATGTACATGACAAAATAAGAATATCCTCCTTTGATACCATAGAGTTGAGAAAACGCATTTTGAGATAATCCAAGCCCACTC
>JBCBOS010000049.1:0-22069 GCA_039821145.1 Bacteroidota bacterium
CATCAGCCTGGAAGTTCAGATCGCCTACTGCGCTACGTGTCTGACTGCCGATGGCCAAGTTTGGACGAGCACTCTCGTTCAAATCACCAACTTTGATGGCGACGAAGTCTGCCTTCATGTCATCAGTCAGGTCGTTGATGTCGTATACTTCTGGGAAGCTCTGTGCAAATGGATCGTTGTTCAGGAAGCGGTAATCCTTTGGTACAAATCTCCAAGATGTGTTGTTCTGGAATTCTGTATCGATGAACAGGATCAGTTTGCGCAAGTCTACCATATCGAATGCTGTGATCTCACCGCTGTTGTTAACGTCAGCAGCAATCAGCTTGTAGGGAGAAGTCAGTCTGTCAATGCCCAGGATGTGCTTGCTCATGACAACCAAGTCATAAGTAGATACACCGTTCAATGGTCTGACGTCTTTCTCTGGACGTACTACGTAGTTCTGGTCTGTGCCCAGGATGAAGCTAAAGAAGCCGTCGATGCCAGTTTCTTCCTGGTCGTTCATGCTGGTGTTTTCAACGTAAACCATTACGCCTTCAACATCCTCCCCTTCTTCGTTCTGAATGTCACCAGAGATCGTTGCAGTGGAGTTGCCTCCACAATCGTTCAGCAACAGTCCAACCAAGCAAGTGGCAAAGTTGCCTGCCTCATCCCATACGTAGATGGTCAATTCTTCTGGCAAGCCTGTTACATCTGTGCAGAAGCGACGCAAGGAGCGATCGTTGATGTCGTCAGAGAAGGAGAAGACCAAGTCTTCCTGTGCAGTACAGTTGTCGATGCTACCCAAGTCGAAGTCACTCGCCCAGATGTCTACGAAGCCGCCGGCTACGTCTGGCATTGGGATCGTGCTTACACCTGGCAAGCAGTAGGCGGTTGGTGGCTTGCAATCTTCGATTGTCAAGATGTACTCACACAAGTTGGCGTTGCCACAACCATCCTCTGCTGCCCACAAGATGCGGTGCGTTCCTACTGGGTAGAAGCCACGGATCGCATAGTCAGCTGGCTCGAAGCGACGGACTGGCAGTCCGTTTGGATTCGGGAATGGGTAGATCTGGCCGTAGGTGGAGCTAAAGCCTAGCTCATCGTAGATGCCATCGTTGAAGTAGTCAAACTTGTAGTCGATGCGAAGCTCATCCAGTGGCGTACAATCATCCGTGATGCTTGGCTCTACCACTACCTCGCCGACACACTGTGGTGCATTCGGGTTGTTCGGGTTGCCATAGCCACATACGGTCTGGCCACAGTCTTCAATAACTGGTCCATTGGTATTTTGTAGCTTGATCACCTGGGTCCACTCCCACAAGAATGGTGTCAGACCTGCGTCGAAACGGCACCAGTCGATGACTTCCCACTCACGGAAAATCTTCAAGCAAGAGCTGTCTACGAAAGTGAATACTCTGTCTTCGAAGCTCGTTGCAATCAGGCTGCAGTTGTCATCAGCAAAGCGTGGACGACGATCCTGATCCAACAAGATGTCCAAGTTGTCTGGTAGGAATACCTCATCGATTGGGCCTTGGCAACGGTTCAATTCGATGTCACATGGCCATTCGATCAACTTCTCTAGGAATTGACCGCCTACGAGGTCGCAATCTCCAACGTCCTTAGAAGTTCTTCTCCAGCATACAGTTGGTACGTAGAACTCGCGGCAGTTGATGATCGTAATCGTTTGCGTAGCAATGTTCGACCAGTTGCCTTGGGCATCGGCCGCTTGCCAGCGACGGGTGATGGTTCCCTGACCACAAGTCAAGTTCGGGATGATCGTCTGCTCCAAGTCGATGTCGCAGTTGTCCAAGACATAACCGTCGATTCCCCAGAAGATGTCGTACTGATCATCATAGCATGGGTCGTCGAATGGGCTCGCTGGTGCAAACTCGCTGAAACGTGGGTGGATTGGGCATACGCGGTCGAGAACGAAGATGGAATCGCGATCAGCAAGATCAGCAGATCCTTCTACTACTTTTCCGAATACTGCATCCAGTGACTCAGTGTAATCGTTTGGATTGTCTGGATCAAACTCGAACCAGAAGTCACAAGTTACCACTACGTTTGGTGGTGCTACTACGAATGGGGGAAGCTTATCTTGTACTTCTACCTCTACCATGCAGTCTGAGAAGCGACCGTACAGTGGGCCAGGACCAGCGCCTGGTACAGGCCAGTTAGAAGCTGACATTGCTTCGGCAATCACACCTGTGTACTCAGATGGATCTTTGTGTGGGTTGCTTGCGTACCAAGCATCGAACTGTGGGTTGCCTGCTGGGAATACGTTGCGGAATTCGTAGCAAGTTGGGTCTACGTCAAACACGCGGAAAACAACCATGATCGGACCGTCTTCGATGTCAGCACAGCAGAACTTCACGAAATCGTCGAAGTATGCCTGAGACTGGCGGTAAGAAGTGTTGGAGATCAATCCTACTGGGGTAGAACAACCATCTACTCCTACTACGATCGGTGGTGGGAAAACGCGGATGTCATCATCACCGTTGGCACCGTCACAATCAATGGCTTCCCAGTCACCTGCAGGTCCTACTGCTTCACCTGGCTTACCGTTGCCGTTGGAATCAAACTCATCCATGCGGATGGCCTTGAACCAAATCTCTGGAGAACAGCTGTCAAAAGAACCGTCATCGAAAGAAGAAGCAAAGATCTTAGTGATTCCGAGGTTGTCGTCTGTTTCGTCAGTTGTGGTAGTCAGGTTGACTACTGTATTGCGATCGCATACTGCTACTGGTGGTACGTCATCTACTACTGTCAAATCGATGGTGACAGAAGATTCGTTGCCACAGCAGTCAGTTGCTGTGTATGTTACTTGGTATACACCTGGAGCAAGTCCTTTCAGTGCACGACGGCCACTCTTCGTTCCGATGGTTCCACCTGTTGCAGTAACAGTGAAATCAAGTGGAGCAGAGTTGCAGTTGTCCATCAACCATGGCTCAGGCAGGATGTAGTCTGCCTCACAACGCCATACGTCAGTAGATACAGTTGCGTCTACGATGTCAGCGATGACTGGTCCTTCGTTGTCCTCTACTTTGATTACTTGGTTTACAAAAGTAACTGTAGACTCACACCAGTCCAGTACAGACCACTTACGCAAGATCTTGTAGCATCCGTCGCTAGAACCGGAAGTACAGATGTTGATGCGTGTATCTTCGAATGTGCTGTTGAAGTTTCCACAAGTAGCAGATCCACCTGGGTTGCCTGTTCCGAAGCACTTCACTGCGCCACAACCCCAAACCTTTCCATCATCTGGAGATGGGTTACCAGCATATGGCTGACCATCAGGGATGACGTTCCAGTACAAGTCAGAAGGTCCGCAGAAGCGATTGTCTGCCAATTCAGCAGCACCACCGCAGCGGTTCTCACAGTTCAGAGCTGGCTGATCAACGCCATCGTAGTTTGGTGGAGCAACGATGTCGTCAGCAGTACCAGGGATGGTATTCAATACCTGGACACAAGAAGTTGTATTACCTGCGATGTCAGTAGCAGTCCAAGTACGGCGGATGGTAGAAGTACCACAAGCGCCACCGTCGATGACCTCATCTTCAGAAGTCAGGCTGGCGATGCCACAAGCATCCGTAGCTGTTGGAGTTGGGAAGCTTTGCGCTTCGAAGCAGAAGACAGTACAAGCAGGATCAGCAGCCAATACCTGGCCACCGTTTGCACTGGTGATGTTGTAAGTGTATGCACCTGCATCGTTGTCAGTTCCGAAAGTAGTTGTTACCAAGGTGTAAGTACCTGGTACAGCAGTCAGATTGATCGTGATGGAAGGCTCAGAGCCATTGGTGTCATCGTTGGCAGCGATGGCGTTGGCACATGGGTTGGCTGGATCGAATGGTCCATCGTACAATACGAAGAAGAAGTCAGGGCCAATGATGCTAGGCATGTCAAAGGTGTAGACATCTGGTGCACTGATGGAGAAAGTGAAGGTCTCGTAAGACTCCACACCACCTGCAGTTCCGGCACAAGTACCTGGGTTGTTGCCAAAGTTGTTGGTACGGTTCCAAGTAGGATCATCTGGCTGGATGTCACCGCTTACTTCTGTAACCGGAGAACCACCTTCAGCACATGGGCACTCAAGTCTTGGAGCGATCTTGTCTTCAACAACAACTCTGCCCCAGCAAGTCAGTCCAATGTTTGGATCGATGACCTGAGCGATGATGGTACGGCCCAAATCAGCGCTTGTCAGCATTGGGCTGGTTGGTACAGGCTGTGTCTTCGCCTCGTCGTAGAACAGTTCTACCGTATAGTTGTCAAGACAACCGTAGTTGTCTCCTTCCAAGACCATATCGGGAGATACAGTTGCTTCGCAAAGTGTATCCAAAGACAAGAAGATCATGTCGTTGCAAGCCATGGTGATGGAAGAAGGAATGAATTCATTTACAGTGATGACTTTCTCACAAGTAGCAGTAGAACCAGCAGGATCAGTTACCAAGAAAGTAAGAACAGTCTCACCAATTGGGAAGCAATCGCCAGAGCTCAGACCAGTCATGTCGGTCTGTACCACTTCAATTTGCTGCGAGATTTCGTAAACGATGGAACCGTTCCAGATACGGCCAGCGAAAGTACCACCCGCAAATGGGTTGGCAGCGTTGAGGCCTCTACCGTTACCAGATCTGATTTCCAAAACGCCATCGTTGTAAGTATCTGTACCGTTGCTGTAGTCAATGCTGCTGGTGTTGTCAGAAACAAAGAGACCAACAGACTGGCCAGGCATCAGCGTGAGCGTACCTCCCACATCGTAAGGAGTTGGCATGTTTTGACCAACAGAGATGACATCATTGGCAGTACCAATCAATGTCCATGCAGTTGGGTCATTTTCGTTGCCTACGTGAGTGGTAGCAGTTGTTGTGTAGTAAACAGAGATGTCTGGTGGGCCACCGAAAGGCTCAACGTTGCCTTCGAACATACCAGTCAGGGTAACAGGCATGCTGCTGACGTTCTCAACGTCAAACATGTTACCAGAAGCACCGTTGCCATCTGTGAAGATGGTGGAAATGGTACCTTCTTCGTTGGCATTGGCAGCACAGTTGTCAACTGCCTGTACGTTGAAGTTGACATTGGCGCAGCACTCAGTGGGTCTGAGATCTACTTCGATGGGATCACAACCGACGATTTCTACAGGCTCAACATCATTGACAGTTACGTCGACAGAGCAAGAAACTGGGTTGCCGAATTCATCAGTAGTAGAGAAAGTAACGGTGGTTGTACCGACAGGATAGAAATCCATGGCATTTTCTGTACCGTTGAAGTCGTTGATGATTGGGTTACCACAAGCAGCAGAAGCAGTCGGAGAAGGATCGACTGTAGCGCCACAAAGGCCTGGATCATTGTCAACAACGATGTCAGCAGGACAAGTCAACTCACAAACCTGAGCACAAGCAAAAATTTGAATCTGGTCGATGGAAATATCAGACTCGAAAGTACTGACACTACCGTCGCCTTCGCTCATACAGATTTGTACAGCTGCAGTGGTTCCGGCCAAGGCAGTCACATCGACAGTACCCTGTAGCCAAGGAGCACAGTTGGCAGTTTGCTGCTGTCCAGAGACAGAGAACTCACTAGCTCCATTGACGAGAATCTCCAAAGTACCAATGTTGTCACCGAACATGTGGTACCAGAAAGACAAAATATAAGGTGTATTGACGGTCGCAGAAGTCGCGGGAATCGGAATATTTGCCGTCATACAGTGAATTTCATTAACCAAGGTAAAGCTACCTTCGAGGAAGATGAATTCTCCATCGTTGGCGTTACCATTACAACCGGCAGTAGTCTCGGGGCCGGTCCCGAAAGAAGGGGTGTCTCCCGCAGTAGAAACAGTCAAGTCATTGGCACCTGTGCCGTTGATGACCGCATCTTCAGTGAAAACGCCAAAGCCATTGTCGAAATCTTCTGTGAAAATGGCAGTAGCAGAAAACCCAGTTCCACAGTCCAAACTGGCTGGTGCATCTGGGAAGCCCGGCGTGGGCGTACACTGGTTGGGAGCCGTACAAGTTTGTCCAATGGCGTATTGCTGACCAAACACAGTGACCAGCAGCACGAAGAGGACCAACTTCAGCTTTTGTAGTGTAAAATTAATTTTCTCCATGAGATATTTTCATTTATTAAATAGTATGACAAATGGAATGAGTAGTGGTCAGGCTACCCATCATTTTCTGAGAAAGTTTACCAAATCATCAAATGCTTGATCGCCGTAGTTTACCACCTCTTTGTCGAGTTGTACAAACTCGTCTTCGTCGGCTTGGTATCCATTAGCGTCAACGGCGTATTCGCCATAAGCAGAAGTGAGGGCAGCTTCCACAGTTTCCCCTGTTGAGAGAGTCTCCCAGGTGTGTACATAAAGACTGTACTTTCGCTCGGCCAAAGCGTACTCGGGAGTGTTCGGAACGAGATTTCCGACCGCATTCTCCAAAGTGGGAATTTCATTTGTCAGCATCGTTTGAGCTTCAGCCTCATCCACCAAGTTGGGATAATACTGCGCACTCGCATCAACACTGAAAAGAAAGCAGGCCAAAAGGAAACTAACCACCATGACAAGGTGATTCTTCCTTCGAGTCATTTTCATTCTTTTCATGAGATCTAAATGTTTGATTAGTTAAATAAATGATAGAAGATGTATTACGTCAAGACACCTACAGGACATGCACAGATGTACATCTCCAGTCGGATTTTCGTAGTAAACCAGGTGGGGGACAAACAGCGTCGAGCCCGACGAAATTCGTCCGTACTTTAAATTCGGTTATGGAATGCTAAGTTGGGAGGAAAAGTGAATGCCGCAGCATAGGAAGGACAGCGTTTACGCGCCGTGGTCAACTATTGGATTTCCTACTACTGGACAGTGCTTTTCGGTTGGTTTGTGGGAATGAATTGACCTACCTATCAGTAGATCGCTCAATTGTATTACAAAGGTATGGATTAGATCGCTAAAAAAATATACCCCTTTTATGGTATTATTCAAATTAATATACATCGTATTAGCAATTATCCACACAGTAAACTACTGCGGAACAAGAGCAATCGAATTGATATTTTTGATATAAATAAAAAATACGCAAACACATTAATTTTTATCTCCATAAGTTGGGGGACGCCACTCCCCCATCTGTTTATTCTATGATGATCATCTTGCGGGTCGCCTCATGTTCTGCCGTTTCCAAACGATAGTACAACACCCCTGCCCCATTGAGCTCTGCCCGATTGATGCTCCATTCATTGTAGCCTGCTGAAAACTCTCCGGTTTGCTGATACAAGGTCTTACCAGTGACGTCGTAAATCGTCAACTGGGCTTGCGCAGCCTCTGGCAATACAAAGCCAATCGTACTTTCCTCCTTGAAGGGGTTGGGCGTATTTTGCAGCAAGGCAAAGGCTCCTTCTGGCTGTCCGACAAAGTTCAATGATACATCCCACAAGTCTGTACCGGTATATGCTTCCGCTACTGTGTAGTCAGAGCTGATGGTCAATACTTCGCTCAACTGTACATCGCGCTTCGCACGCAGCGTCAGGGTGAAGATCGCACCTTCAGCGTCCATGCCTTTCTCCGAGTTCCAGCTGGTTGTCAATGCCCCTCTGCTCAGCAAGCTCGTTCCAAAGTTGTTGCTGCTCAAGCCTTCCAAGCTGGCCTCAACTCCAGCAAACTCCACTGCCTCTTGGTCAAAATCCATGGTGAATTGATAACCAGAAATATTGACAAAATTCTCAGCACTGATCGCCACAGCATATGTCTCTCCGGCTTTCATGCTGATGTCGCTGGTTTGGAAAACCAAATCGCCACTGGCACTGCGCGTCTGTGTTCCGACAGCCAAGTTTGGACGGGCACTTCCATTGACATCTCCCGTCTTAATCGCCACAAAGTCTACAATCGTGCTATCGGCCAAGCCATTGATGGCATACACCTCTGGGAAGACTTCTACAAATGGATCGCCATTCGGGAATACATGCTCTGCAGGGACAAAGCGCCAAGAGGCATTGTTTTGGAATTCTGTGTCAATGAACAAGATCAATCTTCGCAGATCCACCATGTCAAAGGCTGTCAACTCTCCACTGCGATTGACATCACCAGCAATGAGCTTGTAAGGAGAATCCAAAAAGTCAATGCCCAGGATGTGCTTGCTGATCAAGACCAAATCGTAGGTCGAAACCCCATTGAGTGGATTGATGTCTTTTTCTGGACGAAGCACATAACTGTTGTTCAACGGCAGGAGGAAGCTGAAGAAGCCATCAATGCCTGTCAAGTCTTGGGCAGTGGTATCTGTGCTTTCCACGAAGACCATCACATCTTCTACATCCTCTCCCTCTTCGTTCTGAATGTCACCAGAGATCGTCGCAGTGGAGTTGCCACCACAATCGTTCAGCAACAGTCCTACTTGGCAAGTCGCGTAGTTGCCTGCCTCATCCCATACGTAGATGGTCAGTTCTTCTGGCAAGCCAGTCACATCTGTGCAGAAGCGACGCAAGGAGCGATCGTTGATGTTGTCTGAGAAGGAGAACACCAAGTCTTCCTGTGCTGTGCAGTTGTCGATGCTACCCAAGTCGAAGTCACTCGCCCAGATGTCTACGAAGCCGCCCGCCTCTTCTGGCATTGGGATCGTGCTCACACCTGGCAAGCAGTATGCGGTTGGTGGCTTGCAATCTTCAATCGTCAAGATGTACTCACACAAGTTGGCGTTGCCACAACCATCCTCGGCTGCCCACAAGATGCGGTGCGTTCCTACTGGGTAGAAGCCACGGATCGCGTAGTCAGCTGGCTCGAAGCGACGAACTGGTAGTCCGTTTGGATTCGGGAATGGGTAGATCTGGCCATAAGTGGAGCTAAAGCCTAGCTCATCGTATGTTCCATCGTTGAAGTAGTCAAACTTGTAGTCGATGCGAAGCTCATCCAGTGGAGTACAGTCATCCGTGATGCTTGGCTCTACTACTACCTCACCGACACACTGTGGTGCATTCGGGTTGTTCGGGTTGCCATAGCCACATACGGTCTGGCCGCAGTCTTCGATGACTGGTCCATTGGTATTTTGTAGCTTGATCACCTGTGTCCACTCCCACAAGAATGGTGTCAGACCTGCGTCGAAACGGCACCAGTCGATGACTTCCCACTCACGGAAAATCTTCAAGCAAGAGCTGTCTACGAAGGTGAAGACCCTGTCTTCGAAGCTGGTTGCAATCAGGCTGCAGTTGTCATCAGCAAAGCGTGGACGACGGTTCTGATCCAACAAGATGTCCAAGTTGTCTGGTAGGAATACCTCATCGATTGGACCTTGGCAACGACTCAATTCGATGTCACATGGCCATTCGATCAACTTCTCGAGGAATTGACCACTTACGAAGTCACAGGTTCCCACATCGCCTGCTGTTCTTCTCCAGCATACACTTGGTACGTAGAACTCACGGCAGTTGATGATGGTAATTGTCTGTGTGGCAATGTTTGACCAGTTGCCTTGGGCATCAGCCGCTTGCCAGCGACGGGTGATGGTTCCCTGACCACAGGTCAAGTTCGGAATGATCGTCTGCTCCAAGTCAATGTCGCAGTTGTCCAGTACATAGCCATCGATTCCCCAGAAGATGTCGTACTGATCATCATAGCATGGATCGTCGAATGGGCTGGCTGGGGCAAACTCGCTGAAACGTGGGTGGATGGGACATACCCGATCGCGAATGATGATGGAGTCGCGATCTCTCAGATCATCAGACCCCTCTACCACTGCTCCGAAGGTTTCGTCCAGTATCTCATCATATTCATCTGGATTGTCTGGATCAAACTCAAACCAGAAATCACAAGTGACCGTCACATCTGGTGGTGCGACGACGAAGGGAGGAACTTTGTCTTGTACTTCCACCTCGACCATGCAAGTATTCCGGTTGCGAACCTCATCCCACACCAACAGCTCTACCATGACTCTTCGGCCAATTTCCTGGCAGCAGAATGTGAGTGTTGACCGGAAAGAAGAACTTCCGCAGATTGGATTGATTTTCCGCGCCAAGAATACCACAGAGCTACAGTTGTCAAAACTGCCATCATCAAATACACTAGCATCTACTTGGACGGTTCCCAGTCCTCCGGTGCTAGACCCAGTCGTAGCGGGAATGGATACGACCGTTCTCCTTTCGCAAACTGGAACCGGAGGCACATCGTCGATCACGAGAAGGTTCAATGTTTCTTCACTGCTGTTGCCACAGCAATCGGTGGCAGTGTATGTGATGATGTGTCTACCCAATGGCAAATCCTTCACCTGCCACTGTCCACCAGACTGTACGACCTCGCCCGCACTGGAACGGATGGTATAGTCAATGGGGGCAGAAGAACAATTGTCTTCGATCCAAGGCACAACGGCATCCCAATCGGCAGAACAGCGCCACACATCAGTCGATAGGGTCACATCTTCCAGATCGCTGATGATGGGTCCTCGATTGTCTTCAATCTTGATGTTTTGAGTGAAATTGACAATCTGTCCAGAACACCAATCGACGCTGGTCCATCGGCGAACGATTTTGTAGCATCCGTCACTGCTGCCACTTGTACAGATGTTGATGCGGGTATCTTCAAAGGTATTGTTGATGTTGGGACAAGTCGCTGCTCCACCGGGCTGTCCGGTACCAAAACATTTGACATCACCACATGGCCAGGTTCTGCCATCCTCTGGGTTTGGATGTCCTTCGAAAGGATGTCCTGTCGGCAAGACGTTCCAGTACCGATCGGAAGGTCCACAGAAGGCATCATCTGCCATTTCAGCTGCCCCACCACATCTGTTCTCACAAAGCAAGACCGGATTGCGATCAACCCCATCGTAGTTTTGCGGTGCCGTAGCATCTCCCACCACCCCTGGCTCAATGGTAAACTCTTGGGTACAAACCGCTGTGTTGCCACCCAAATCCGTCGCTGTCCAGGTGCGCAAAATGGTGGTATTTCCACAGAGTCCGCCATCGATGATTTCGTCGACAGAATCAAAACTGGCAATGCCGCAAGCATCTGTGGCTGTTGGAATTGGGAAATTCTGGTCTTCAAAACAAGCAACGGTACAAGCCGCATCGCGGGTCAATACCTGACCGCCATTGGCACTGCTGATCGAGTAGGTGTAAGCACCATCTGGGTCATTGGCAAAGAAAGTGGTCGTAATCAGGGTATAGTCGCCAGGGACCAAAGTCAATTGAATCATGATCTCCGGCTCTGTCCCATTGGAATCGTCATCTGTTGCCAACAAGTTGGCGCATGCCTGGGTCGGATCAAAACCTCCTTGGTAAAGGGCAAAGAAGAAATCCGGACCGATGAGGTTGGGCATGGAGAAGGTATACAAATCGGCCTCACTGATCGTAAAGTCGAATCTGTCGTAAAATGTATTGGCACCACTGAGGGTACAGTTGCCTGGGTTCATCCCGATGTTGTTCGGGCGAATGAAAGAAGGATCATCCAGATCAATGGACCCTGAAACAGAGCTGACGGGGGTACCACCTTGTTCACAAGGGCAAGCCAATCGAGGAGCAGTCTTGTCTTCCACCCGGATACGACCCCAAGTGCTCAGTCCTGTTTCCGGATCGGTCACTTGGTAGAAGACTTCCTGCCCAATTTGATCAGCTGTTACACAGGGAGAACTGATCAGAAGATTTGTCAAGTCTGCATCGGAATACAACTCCAAGAGGTAATCTTCGTAACAGCCAAAATCGCCTCCCTCCAGCACCATGTCCGGCGTGATGGTCGCCTTACAAGTGGTATCCAGTACCACATTGACCAAGTCATTGCCTGGCAAACTGGAAATGGTGGTCGGACTTTCCTGAACGAATACACGGAAGCTGCAACTGTTGATGTTTCCACAAACGTCTTCTGCCTGGAATTCAAAAATGTAAGTAGAATCTTTTTCCAGAAAATCCCCTGGCTGAGGCCCAGCGGTTTGGCTGACAACGGGATTGAGATCACAATTGTCTCCAGGTGAAAAGGCCACAGGCCGGAAAGCATTCGTCCGACACTGTCCCGGATCAAGGGTAATGGTCAGGTCGTTGTTGCAGGCCAATTGGGGTGCTTGCGTATCCCGAACCCTGATCAATTGGGTATAAGTTGATGTATTGTCGCAATCGTCGGTGGCCGTCCAGGTACGGCTGATGACAAAGTTGAATGCACAACTGCCATCTATGCGCACTTCGTTGAAATCGACGTCGACCACTGCATCGCAATTATCGGTGGCCATCAAAGTGGGTGCCGCCGGAATCGCCTCATCGCATTCCAAGGTAATGTTTGCAGGAGTCATCACAAAGACGGGGGCCGTCGTATCCTGTACAGTCACTGTTTGGGTATGTACGGCCGTATTTCCGCAGCCATCTGTTGCCGTCCAGCTTCTGGTGATGACAAATTCTTGTGGACAAGTCATGGCAGAGACAGTATCCTGGATCAAATCCACCGTGGCACCACTTGGGCAATTGTCAGAGGCCGTCAAAATAGCTGCTGCCGGGATGGCATCACAATTTACCAAGGTATCCATTGGCAAGTCCTGATCAAAGGTAGGTGCCTCCATGTCGATGGTAAAGGTGAACAGCTGCTGGCAAGTATCGGCATCGTTGATCTGATCGGTGATGACGTAGGAACGGGTCACTGTACGAGTGCAGTCGTTGTCTGCTATTTCGTCGAAAGAAGTCAAGCTGAGCGTACCGCATCCCTCCGATACCGTTGGCAAGGCCGGGTCTGGATTGGGGTCTCCCGCAATATTGAAGGTCGTGGCAGGAGCCGGAACAATTGGATCGCAACCAGCTGGCAAGCCCAAATTGTCTGCCGGACAAGTGATCACAGGTGTGTTGCCCGACAATACTTCCACCACTTTCTGCACTTGCTGGGTACACCCTGGGGAGGCAGGCGTTGTACCGCCGTCGGGAGAAATGCCATTGTTGCCATCGTCCAATCCCTCAAAAGTCATCACGACTGTATAAATGCCTGCGGCAAGTGCGCCGGGGTCGAAGCTCGTTGCAGGCATGCCGTTGATGGTAAAGCCGATCATGCTGCTTCCTCCTCCATTGGCATCGATTGCTCCCAAGACCACGGCAGGTTCTGTGGGACAGTATTCGTCCAGCAAGGCCGGGTCAAATTCGGGATTGGGGTAAATGCAATTGTTGCCAATCGAAATGGTGCTGTTGCCTGGATCGCCCGCTGCGAAAGGTCCTTCGATGGTCACGCTGTAGCCTTGGCCGTCAATGTGGACAAAGGGCAGTTCATAGCTTCCCAAGGTCATGTTGTAGGTCAAGGTAACAGACCCATCTGTCGCCACGGGAATGCCAGCACTTTGCATGCCAACGGCCGGAATGTTGAAGGCATCAAATGCCCCAGTTGCAGCTGTCACGGTCCATATCTGACCTGCTGGCAGCATGCTTCCTTGGTTGTCTACCACAGAGATCAGCTCTGAAAATTGTCCATCATCTCCTCCCGTCCCGTTGTCCACATCTATGATGGTGGCATTGTCCAGACAACTGCAAGGATCGGTTGCCTCAAAGGCACAATCAAACACATCGATGGTGCTGCTGGCTACATTGCTGCATCCATTGGCATCCGTGAAGGAATACAAGATGGTTTGCGAGCCCGTTCCGCTTATGGTGGGATCGAAGAAGAAGCCGGTTCCCATTCCATTGTCCGTTACCCCAGGACCAGAGTAGGTACCTCCTTGCGGTGTTCCGCCTGTCATCAGGGTATTTGCCACATCAGCATCCAAGCAATAATAAGGTACTGTCGTGAGCGTCACCACGGGCAAGGCAAATACCTCGATCATGTCGCTGGCGAAATTTGTACAGCCATTGCCATCGGTGAAAGTGTATGTGATCGTTTGAACGCCAACGCCTGCTGTCACTGGGTTGAAGCTGTAGGTCGTGCCATTGCCATCATCGGTTACACCAGGGCCGCTGTAGGTGCCACCTGTCGGCATGCCACCACCAAGGCCTGATTGGACGCCTGCATCTACACACAAGTCCGCTGGGGCAGTGAACATCACCATTGGTAAGGCAAATACCTCGATCATATCGCTGGCTGAATTCGTACAGCCGTTTGCATCCGTGAAAGTGTATGTGATTGTTTGAACGCCAACACCTGCTGTGGCTGGATCAAAACTGTAAGTCATGCCATTGCCATCATCTGTTACGCCAGGGCCGCTGTAGGTGCCACCTGTTGGAGTGCCACCACCAAGACCTGCTTGGACGCCTGCATCTACACATAGGTCGGCTGGGGCAGTGAACATCACTACTGGCAAAGCGAATACCTCGATCATATCACTGGCTGAATTTGTACAGCCGTTTGCATCCGTGAAAGTGTATGTGATTGTTTGAACACCAACACCTGCTGTCGCTGGGTCAAAGCTATAGGTCGTTCCATTGCCGTCATCTGATACACCAGGGCCGCTATAGATACCACCTACCGGAGTACCGCCACCAAGGCCTGATTGGAATCCTGCATCTACACATAGGTCGGCTGGGGCAGTGAAGGCAACCACTGGCAAGGCAAATACCTCGACCATGTCACTGGCCATGCCCATGCAGCCGTTCACATCCGTGAATACATATGTGATGTTCTGACCACCAACACCTGCTGCCACTGGGTCAAAGCTATAGGTCATCCCGTTGCCATCATCCGTTACACCAGGGCCACTGTAGAAACCGCCTGTTGGCGTGCCACCACCAAGACCTGACTGAACACCTGCATCCAAGCACAAGTCGGCTGGGGCCGTGAACATCACTACTGGCAAAGCAAATATCTCAAGCATGTCACTGGCGGAGTCCGTGCAGCCATTCGTATCCGTGAAAGTATATGTGATCATTTGAACACCAACGCCTGCTGCAGAGGGATCAAAGCTGTAGGTCATCCCATTGCCATCATCGGTTACGCCAGGACCGCTGTAGGTGCCACCTGTTGGCATGCCACCGCCAAGGCCTGACTGGACCCCTGCATCAATGCACAAGTCCGCCGGGGCTGTAATGGTCACTACTGGCAAGGCAAACACCTCGATCATGTCACTGGCCATGGCCATACAGCCATTCGCATCCGTAAAGCTGTAGGTGATGACATGAAGACCAGCGCCTGACATTGAGGGGTCAAAACTGTAGGTCATCCCATTGCCATCATCGGTTACGCCAGGACCACTGTAGGTACCACCCGTTGGCGTGCCACCGCCAAGGCCTGGCTGGACCCCTGCATCAATGCACAAGTCCGCCGGAGCAGTGAACATCACCACTGGCAAGGCAAACACCTCGATCATATCGCTGGCCATGCTCATACAGCCATTTGCATCCGTGAAGCTGTAGGTGATCGTCTGAACACCAACGCCTGCTGCAGAAGGATCAAAGCTGTAGGTCGTCCCATTGCCATCATCGGTTACGCCAGGACCGCTGTAAGTCCCACCCGTTGGCATGCCACCGCCAAGGCTTGATTGAACACCCGCATCTATACACAGGTCGGCCGGAGCAGTGAAGGTCACTACGGGCAACGCAAATACCTCGACCATGTCACTGGCGGAATCTGTGCAGCCATTTGTATCAGTGAACGCATAAGTTATGGTCTGAACGCCAGTACCTGCTGCACTTGGGTCAAAGCTGTAGGTCATCCCATTGCCATCATCTGTTACACCAGGACCACTGTAGGTACCACCTGTTGGCATGCCACCACCAAGGCCAGACTGAACACCTGCGTCAATGCACAAGTCCGCTGGAGCAGTAAAGGTCACTGATGGCAAGGCAAATACCTCGATCACATCACTGGCCATATACATACATCCATTTGCATCGGTCAGTGTGTAGGTAATGGTTTGTATGCCCGAACCTGCTGCACTTGGATCAAAGCTGTAGGTCATGCCATTGCCATCGTCTGTTACACCAGGACCGCTGTAAACGCCACCCGTTGGGTTGCCACCTCCCAATGCAGTTTGTGTACCCGCATTGAGGCAAAGATCAGCTGGGGCTGTGAAGGTGACAGTCGGTACACTGATGGTCAAATCGGCAGATGCACTCCCGCCATTGATGGTACCGATGGACGCAGAGCCCGTGATGTCACTGGTGGTATTTGTATAAGTTCCGGCCGCTGTACCACATGGGATGACAACAAGGACATTGAAAGAACAGCTATCTCCCGAGGCCAAATCTCCCCTACCCAGTGTGATCACAGAAGTACCAGACACCCTCGAACCAGATCCACAAATGTCAGTCAAAGGCAAATTCGTCGCCACAGCTCCACTGATGAAGGCATCCAAGTCGTCGGTAAATTCAATATTGGAGAGTCGACTCGATGAATCGTTGTTTTTGATCGTAAAGGTCACAGCCACAGTATCACCTGGTATGGCTGGTCCTGCGATGGACTTGGAGAATGACACAATTTGCGTGCGCAATACATCCGTCGCAGCAGCCCCTTGCACGGGAGATCCATTGAGTTGACCACTCACCGCAGAGCTTGTAGAAGTAAAGCTGCTTCCCAAAGGAACATTTGCAGGCACTTGCAGGGAAACTTGGAAGGTACAAGAAGCACCTCCAGCCAGTCCTCCCCCACTGATGCTCAATACGCCTGTGCCGGAAGCCATCGAGCCAAACCCACAGATGCTGTTCAACGGAAGTCCAATCAGTTGTATGCCTGAAAACAGCGAACCAAAATCATCTGTAAATGAAATATTGTCGATGACATTTGTTTGATCAAGATTGGTGATGGTGTATTCGACAGTGACGACACCTCCAGGCAAAACGGGACTCCCAATAAAGGTTTTGTCCAATTGCAAGCGATTGCTCTCAATCACCAGCTGATCAGAGGCGGGAGAAGCAGTCACGCTCACGCCATTGACAGTGGCAAATAGGTTGGAAGTTGTATTTCCATAGGTGCCATCCGCTGGATTGGCAGGGATTCGCACAGGGACATCAAATGAACAGGTATTTCCTGCCGTCAGAGACCCGCCTGTAAAAACCAAGAAACTGGTTCCAGTAACCGCCCCACCCCCGCAAGGAGAAGAGGGCAAGGGAGCTTCCGCTACCAGTCCGGGCAAAACACTCCCAAGATTGTCTGTAAACAAAATACCAGTCGCATCAAAAATGGTGTTGTTGGCCAAAGTAAAACGCAGGGTTGCCAAATCGCCGGGCAAATAAGGCCCTCCGATGAACTCCTTGGTAAAATCGAGTCCGCCGACGTCCAACTGATCCGTAGCAGTCCCACCAGTGAATGCCATTCCATTGATGCTTCCAGTCAAGGCACTGGTCATATTGGTATAAGAACCGATGTTGGCATTGACTGGCACGACAACCTTTACCACAAAGGAACAACTGCTGCCAGGACTCAATGTCCCTCCCGTAAAGCTCAAATTGGAAGTTCCTGTGAGTTGGGAGCCCGTCCCACAAATGTCATTTTGTGGCAACCCCAAAGCGGTCAACCCACTCAAGGTGGCATCTAAATCATCTGTAAAGGCCACATTGGTAGCATCTACTGTTGCAGCGGCATCATAGGTGAGGGTGAACTGCAAATCTACAGTATCCCCAGCTACAACTGGATCATTCAAAAAGCTTTTGGTGATTCGCGGGATGGACAAAACCGTCAAGTCAGCTGTGGCAGGACTTACGAAAACACTTTGGCTGCCAAGACTTCCGCTCAACTGCGAAGTTGTATTGGTATATGTGCCACCAGGGATTTCCGCTGGAATGCTTAGATCTACCGAAAATGTACAAGACGCACCAGGGGCCAAGTTGGCACCCGTTATGTTAAATACCCTTTTACCACCTGAGACGGTAGAGAAAAAGATGGAAGAAGTTCCACACGAATTTGGTGCTGGCAAATTGCTGGCAAGGGTCCCCGAGATGAAATCATCCAGTACATCTGTGACATTGACATTGGTAAGGGTTTCTGTTGTGCTGTTATTCGTGATGGTAAATTCCAAGGTAGTCGTACTACCCGCGAATACTGGATTGGTCAAGAAGGTTTTGCTGAAGGTGGGGAGAGTGGAAACAATCAGAGGCTCAGTGGCCATGTTTCCCGTCACGGTTGTTCCATTGATGGTAGCGCTTACAGCACTGGTTGTATTGGTATAGGTACCCAAAGGTGCATTTGCAGGCACAGATACGGGCACGCTGAAGGTACATGATCCGCCCGATGGAATGCTTCCTCCACTGAACGTCAACACAGAAGTTCCCGTCAGTTGGGAGCCCGTCCCACAGATGTCGCTGAGAGGAGTTCCCGTGGCCATCAGTCCGCTCAATACAGCTCCCAAATCATCTGTAAATGACACATTGGTGGCACTTGATGTCCGACTCAGGTTTGTGATCGTAAATTCGAGATCGGTGGTACCGCCCGGCAAGACAGGATTGGTGCTGAAGTTCTTGCTGATGGCAATTTCACCGGGCTGCAATACCTCAAGGCTTGCACTTGCCTTACCACTATTAAAGGTTTGGAAAAAGTTGTTTCGACCTGTCAATTCTCCTGTGACATTGTCCAAGGTACCTACTGCCTGGCCAATGACGTCCACAGAAATCGTACAACTGCTGTTGGCATTTACCGTTGCATCTATTGCAGTGGCACCTGTGTAGGAGATGACGTCTGTTCCGGGGATGGCCGTCAAGACACCACCATTGCAGCCAACACTGGCATTGGAAGGAGAAGCGACTACCATCCCTGTTGGCAAAACATCTGTAAAGGTCAAAAAGGAGTGATCGACGCCGTTGGCACTATTGTCGAAAGTAAAAGTAAGGGTACTTCTTTGGTTCAATGTGATGGTGGAAGGGCTGAAGCTTTTGGAAAAACCCGGCCGATTGTTGCTGACAGTCAGATTCGCAGATGCTGGTCCGCTGTTTCCCGCGCTGGAAGTGAGGTCTCCGCTTGTATTGCTGTAAGTCCCTGTAGCAGCGGCAGTGACATTCACAGAAATGACGCAGGTAGTCTGAGGAGCCAAGGTTCCCCCACTCAAGCTGATGGAGCTGCCCCCTGCCGCTGCTGTGACCGTCCCGCACGGGCTGTTGATGACAGGCGGATCAGCCACGACCAAACCAGCTGGCAGGTTGTCTACGAAAGCCAAGTTTGTCACACCAACGTCGGTGGAATTTCTGATGGTAAAATTCAGGGTTGTTGTACTTCCCGGCCCCATTTGATTGGGCAAAAAGGATTTGTTGAATGTTGGTGGGATCGAGTTAAAGACTTCCACATCATCCATGGCAGAATTGCCCCCAACGGCATACGTCAAGGTAAATACACCAAGGCCTGATACAACAGGATCAAAACTGTAGGTCATGCCATTGCCATCGTCGGTCACGCCCGGACCACTGTAAACACCACCTGCCGGACTGCCACCACTGAGCCCGGTCTGAATGCCAGAATTGATCGATAAATCAGGCAGAGCCGTAAAGGTCACATTGGAAACTTTGCTTCGTCCACAAACCTGCAAGGCATCCTCAAATCCATCCTCACAACTCCCAATGGGTCCACTGTTGCTGACAAAAATCAAACAATCGTCGGCAGCAGAGGAGGTAACTGTCGTTCCTGACAGAGTCCCATTTTGTGGTCCAAAAACAATCGTCCCACTCGTTCCCGAGCCTGTGACACCTTGGTAAACGGTGAGGGCATCATCCGGAGTACCAAATGACCCTTGGGTGATGACTGCCTCTGCGAACTCTCCTGCGTTTGGACAGACCTCAAAGAGAATCAGGTTGGTTTCGTTGTTTCCATAGCAAGCAAACAAGCAAATCTCACTCATTGTACAGCCACAATTGCAAGCCGCCATGACCTCCACAACATCGGTAGCCGATTCCATGCAACCGCCCGTTTCTGTGTAGGTAATGACATGGGTTCCCACTCCCGCCGCAACGGGATCAAAGGTATAGGTCAGGCCATTGCCATCATCTGTCACCCCAGGGCCGCTGTACACTCCTCCGACAGGCATTCCGCCCAAAACATTGAATTGTACACCAGCATCGATGCAAAGATCGGCCAAAGCGATGAAGCTCACACCTCCCAATGCCAACACTTCTACATCATCCGTAGCCGAGGCAGCACCAACTGTGTAAGTCAGCGTTTGCACACCAACGCCTGCCGCTGCCGGATCAAAGCTGTAGGTCATGCCATTGCCATCATCTGTCACCCCAGGACCACTGTATACTCCTCCGGTGGGAAGACCACCGCTTTGGCCTGTCTGGATGCCCGAGTTAATACACAAGTCGGCAGGAGCCGTAAAAGACACCCCAACTGCTATGTTTTCTCCACAAACGGCCAAACCCGTTTCAAAACCATCTTGACAACTGCCAATGGTTCCAGAATTGATGACAAAGATCAAGCAATCGTCAACCAAATTGGTGCTCAAGACAGTACCACTGACATCTCCCGATTGTGGTCCGAAGACCAAAGTGCCTCCCGTTCCTGAGCCGCTGGCTCCCTGGTACACGCTCAAGTTGTCATCAACCATCCCAAAAGTCCCTGATTGTATGTCTGTACGGATTCCCATACCAGCCGACGGACACACTTCAAAAGCAACTGTATTTGACTCGTTGTTGGCATAGCAGTAAAAGGATGTTGTCTGCCCCGCCGGACAACCGCAAGCCGCCAGTACTTCTACCACATCTGTTGCTACGGCCGCACAAGGACCACCACTTGTATAGGAAATGACATGGACTCCCAAACCCGCTATCCCCGGATTGAAGGTGTAAGTTGTTCCGTTGCCATCATCTATTACGCCAGGACCACTGTAGGTTCCTCCGGCGGGAAGTCCACTGCCCAGGCCCGTTTGGACACCCGCATCAATGCAAAGATCGGCCAGGGCAGTGAAAGAAGCGGTATTGGCAAATACCTCTATGTCGTCGGAGGCAGAGTTGACTCCTTGTGTGTATGTCAAAGTAATGACTCCTGTTCCGGCCCCCAATGGGTCAAAAGTGTACGTCATCCCATTGCCATCATCTGTTACGCCAGGGCCGCTGTATACCCCTCCACTGGGAGATCCGCCCGACAAACCGCTTTGTATGCCTGCATTGACACACAAATCGGCAGGTGCGGTGAAGGTGACACTGACCGCCGGAATGCTCTCGCTGCAGACCTCCAACTGTGCTTGAAAACCATCCACGCAAGAAGTTGGCACAAAAAAGGTGTTGCTATTGACGACGAAGCTCAAACAAAAATCAGCCACAGAAGCGGTGATGCTTGTCCCAGTCAAATCTCCATCTACCGGACCGAGTACCACCGTCCCTCCAATTCCAGACCCCGTTGCTCCCTCATAGACAGTCAAACCCTCGATGTTGGCTGGAAAATTGGTACTGAAAGCACCTGCGATGATGTTGGACTGAACGCGTTGGCCAGCTGTTGGACAAACTTCAAAGGCGATGACATTGACCTCCCCATCGTCATAGCAATAGGTGTTCAACGTCTGATCCCCCGTGCATTGTGCATCGAGTTGAACAGAAAAGGCCATCATCATCAATCCCAAGAGAAGTGCAACAAATCGTAGAGATGAGTTCATGTTTTTTGTTTTATGGAGCATTTGACGAGTCTACACTCGAATGGATTCCCCCAAACGGGCGAATGCCCTTGACGAACAGCAATGGTCGCTGCCTGTCAGGACAAAAAATCAATGTATAATCGGTATTGGGATAGACAACTGGACGGCTTAGAATGGACCAGTTGGGAGGTAATGATCTATTTGTAAAAATGCTTGAAACAAAAATACATATATTATTGGGAAAAGCAAAGGTCAGTGGGTGCAACCGCAATGATCTCTCCTTGCCGAAGCAGACGGACAATCACAGGCATAAACCCTTATCTATCAACATTTTACCAATTACAAAAATCTTCAATAGACCGAAATCGTTCAAATATTTCTCATCTTCATACATTCATTCACCTCACGTGCAAGCCAGAATGTCTCACGACTGACAATCATCCATCCAAGGCCACCAAACGACAACAGTCTGCACCCCATAGGAATGCAGACTGCTGATGTGTCTATCTGTTTCATCGCTTGTCTTACTCCAAGATGATCATCTTCTTGGTCGCACTGTAGTCTGCTGTTTCCAGTGTGTAGTACAGTACACCTGCTCCATTCAACTCGCTGCGGTTCACATCCACTTCGTTGTATCCTTTGTTGTACTCACCTTCGATCAGGCGCAATACCTTGCCAGATACATC
>JBCBOS010000050.1:0-16250 GCA_039821145.1 Bacteroidota bacterium
TGTCTTACTCATCTTTTAAGGTAATACTAATTTTTCGAGTTCTAATAACTCTCCAGTTATTTAGGGGGCTAGTAGGACAGTCCCACCCTCATCCCCTTCCAATTCCCACCATTAATGCCTATCTTTACACATGTCAAAAAATTCATTTTTTGCACCAAACCTGGATTTTGGCCGTATCGCTGTGATGAAAAGTGTCCATAATCACAAGAAAATCAAAGCATTGCGAAAAAGAAGGGTCCAGGAGGGTAAGGATACCATAAGCCATTTTGACCATTGTATGCGTAATTGCTCCAGTTTTTTGTGTCCAGGAGGGTAAGGATACCATAAGCCATTTTGACATTAATTTGTAGCCAATGTCGTCCTGGGTTCGGGGTCCAGGAGGGTAAGGATACCATAAGCCCACCCCCCATTTCCCAACAAAATGCTTGGGAATCTCCTCTCCACACCCTATATTTGATACGGAGAGCGCACACCCCGTCAAACGACACGCATGAAAACTACCCCCCAACACTACCTCATCAAGGGAGACCTGTCCGGCATCCAGGCATTCATTTTCAATGTGCAATCCGACACAGCCGCTCAATCCCTCAAAGGACGCTCCTTCTTCCTCAAAATCTTGTGTCGATTGGTCATGCACCGCCTCTTTGAAGCCACTGCCACCACACAAGCAGACGACCAGCAGCAAGCACAGCTCTCCACCGCAGGGGGCAATTTCATCCTGCGCTTGCCCCTGGAGGCTCCTCCTGCCATCGATCAGATTCAGCAATCATTCAACCAGGCATTGGCTTATACCGATCTGAGCCTGGTCCTGGCTTGCCTCCCGCAAAGCGATGATTTTATCGAGGACAAGCGACAGCTCGATCGACAAATTCGCCAGCGCAAACACCGTTTGTTTGCCAATGATTGGGAGCAGTTCGAGCCTTTTGATCGGACATTTTTTACAGAGGTCAACAGAAATGGCAGCCGCAAAAAAGGCAAAAAGGACAAGGCGAAAAATACCTGGAAAGCCATCACCGAAAACCTCCTTCATTGTACCCATTTTCAGATTCATGCCCACCCCCAAGCCAAGACCCTCCGCATCTCTGGTGGACAGCTCTTTTTGGCGGGATACAGCATTTCTTTTGGACACAGTGGCATCCCTTTTTCAGATGGCCTGGAAGCCAACATCCCCACCTACCAAGGCCGGATCAGAACGTTTGAGGAGTTGGCCATATTTGGAGGACCAAAGAGGGATGGGAGGGATGGCATTCACAAACTGGGCATTCTGAAATTGGATGCAGATGACCTGGGACAGTGCATTCACCAACTTTCCACCGTCGACCAGCACCGACGATTTGACAAGGCCCTGCAGGATTTTTTCAATCGACAACTCAGAGAATTGATTTCTCAACCCACCTACGACCAAAAAATTTATGTGGTCACGGCCGGAGGGGATGACAGCTTTTTTGTCGGCAAATGGAATACGTTGTTGCAACTGGCACTCGACATACAGCATGCCTTTGCAAAGACCTTCGGACAGGATCGACCCGATGACAGCCCCGCGCCGCGCCCCATCAGTTTGTCGGCAGCACTCATCATCGTCGATCCCAAGTTTCCGGTGCTGCGCTTTGCGCAACTGGCTGAGGATGCCTTGCGCCATGCCAAATCTGTCCCCGGCAAAGGCAACATCCACCTCCTTGGTGAATTGGTCCGATGGGGCTTTTTGCACGGAAAAATCAGTGAGCTGCGCGAGCGTTTCAATCGCTTTGCCAAGCACCTGCTCACTTCCGGCCTCCTGGCCAAAGCCCGACATACCAGCCTTGGCGTCCTCGATCAGGAAGGGCTCAATTTGTCTGATTATTGGAAACTCAATTACTACATGCGCAACTTCAACGAGCCCTCTCGCCGCGCTTACAACCGACCAATGGATCAAAGGTACAGTGGGGCCCGCATTCTGGCAGACTATCGCCGCTGCCTCGACCAATCCAGACGGGAAACACAGCCGCTTCTGCAACGCAATTGGCGACTGATCTTTCCCCTCGCTGCCCGATTGGCTGAATTTGACCAACGCAAATCTTCTCATTAGTGAACATCCCAATTTCTCTCACATGAACCAACTCAACAACATCAACTTCTCTACCCAATTTTTCAATGACATGGATTATGAAGAGTTGCTGGCCTTTCGCCCCCCTTCCAACGATCGCACAGGGGATGCGCACAACCAGCAACGCATCCGCAACATCATCCAGGGAGTGGAGAAACTCATGCAAACCCTCGGCAAAGGAATCACCTATACCCAGCTGCGCAACATCCTCCCCATTGTCAAAAATGATGCGTTCAAAGAGGACCCAAGTGGTTTGCTGCTGGCCATTCCCAAACTGGCATATCTCCAAGGAAGGCCCCAAAGAGGAGAAGAGGGCCATGCCTTGATTCAGTTCATCCGGGAGCTGGCCTGGAAGGTCGAGACCAAGGACCAATACCTGGCTTTTGAGGAGATCGTGAACGCCATCGTGGCCTATCACAAATTGTACGACAAAAAACAACGATAACCCCCTTTCCATCATGGACCATCAATATTACAAAATCCTAATCCGAGGACGCCTGACAGTGGAAACTGGCTTGCACATCGGTGGCTCAGAAGTAGAACTGAACATCGGTGGGATCGACAAAGAAGTGGTCAAAATCCTCCACGGAAACCAAAAGCAACCCTACATCCCCGGAAGCTCCCTGAAGGGAAAATTGCGCAGCCTGCTGGCCCGCCGGGAGGGCTTCAAAGACATTTTGGATGACCAAGGCAGTGTGCTCCATCTATTCGGTCGTGCCAGGGCCAGACGGGGCGACAGAAAGTACAGCATGGTCCCCTCTCGATTGATCGTACGCGATGCGTATTACTTGCCGGAGGCCTCCGAGACCTCTGATGACCATCTCCCCCTCGAAGAAAAGGCCGAGAATACCATCACCCGATCCACAGGAGAGGCCAAGCCCCGCTTTCTCGAACGGGTGCGGCGAGGGGCTTGCTTCGAGCTGGACATGGTCCTGGATGTCTACAAGGGAGATTCTGCCACAGAACTGCTCCAAACCCTCGACGGGGGCTTTCAGTTGCTGCAACAGGACTATCTCGGTGGCAGCGGCAGTCGGGGATATGGCAAGGTGCGCGTCCACGATCTGAGCATGCGCAAGTTGATTTTTCTGCCCGATGGAAGCATTGACGACAGCCAGCCCGTTGGCTATTCCTTCCAGGTCAATCAGCAAGCATGAGAGCTGCCTGCATTCACCTGCGCCCCTTTACCCGCTTTCATTTTGGAGAGGTCCGCATGGACAACAATCTGGCCCTGGCGTCTACCTCTCTGTGGGCCCATTCCGACACCTTGTTCTCAGCCCTGGTGTCGGCCTATTCGCTCTACAATGGCTCGGCAGATGCCTTTGTTTCGGCCTTCCGGTCCGGGGAGCTGCAGATTTCTTCTTTCTTTTATTTTTTGAAAAAAGGAAGCCGTCGGATTTACTTCTTGCCCAAACCCCACTTTTTGTCCATCGATGCCGATTTCCAGGAGTCCGGAACGCACAAGCTGCAAAATGGCATTGCCTTCGTCTCTGTGGGGGTCTGGGAAAAGGGCTTTCAACAGCAGCGGTGGTTTGAGCCGACAGATGCAGATTTCAAAGTGGTCAATGAAAGGTTTGTCATGACCCGTGAGGAGTTGGAGGCATTGGCTTTGGCCGATGAGGGGAAAGCGTCTTGGTCCATCGTCCGCAGAACCACCCAGCCCAAGAGTCCGCAACGGGCCAATACGGCAGATGCGTCGATTTTTTACCAGACCGATGTAGAAATCTCCGCGGCCCCAGCGACCCGAGATGATGTGCCCATTCAAAGTGGGGGCTACTTTTTGTATCGCGCCAACTCCCCCGAAGCAGAGGCACAGCTCCGGACCGCCACCCAATTGGTTGCTTACAGCGGACTGGGCGGAGAGCGGCACCACATCGGTCGCACGCCCCTGCACCAAGAGGGACAAGAAGCCGTTGAGTTTGTCGATTGGTCCTTGCAAAGCGACGCCTCCTCCACGCATTTCAGCAACTTGTCTCTCTTCAATCCACAGGGACCGGAAGATCTCCAGCACTTGTTGTATTACCGGACGGTGCTGCGGGGCGGTCGGCCACTCTCTGCCACCCATGCCCTCAAAGTGGTTCGCATGATCAGGGAAGGAGCCCTGTTGACGTCCGATCAGGTCAAAGGCCGCTTGGTTCCAACGGGACCGGACGAGCTCGGCCACGAGACCCTTCGCCATGGACTTCCCTTCCTGCTGCCCCTTTCTCACCAGCTCAATCTCACCCCATGAAGTCGACGCCCATCTCCTACCCCCTGACCGTTCGGCCCCTCAGTCCGTTGCACATCGGCAGTGGAGAACAACTTTCATCTACAGGAGAGTTTTTCCTCAGCAGCCACCACGCCTTCCTGCTCGACAACGATCGCCTGATGTTGCACCTCCGGGAGCAGGGCCTGCTGCGCACCTATGTCGAACAGATTCAGCAACAGGGACGCAATTTTGATTTCTACAAAAGCCTGAGCGATCTGGCGGTCGATCCCACAGCCTTCAGCCGACGAAAACTGCCCTTTCACCAAGACGACCAACAACACATCACCCTACAGAACAACCAGCTCCGATTGTGCCTCAAGACCGGAGAACAGCCTTATTTGCCTGGAAGTAGTTTCAAGGGAATGCTGCGCTCCGCCCTGCTGTACGCCTTTTTGCAGTCGCAGCCCGGAGAAAAGGCTTCTCTGGTGCGGGAGGTGGAGCAGCTTTTGGACAAAGACAACCCCCTGGTGGCCCTGCGCATGTGGGTGCAAGACCTTGAGAGAGAATGGCTGGACCACTCGGGCTTGTCCCGCGCCCTGCGCCCCTCTGACAGCCGACCATTGCCCGCCGATGAACTGGTGGTGGAGCAGATCGTCCGACAGCATTTTTATGGCGAAAATACCGATGGATTGGATTGGCTCTGCGAATGCATTCCCATCGACAGCCGTCTGGAACTGGAACTGAGTTGGTGGCCCGACTTGCAAAGTGACCTCCTCCAATTGACAAAGGGAGATGTCATGCTCAACCTACTGGACTGCATCCGACAATTTTACCGCGATCAGATCGAGTGGGAAATCGAATTGCTGCGGACGGCCACTCACAAAGCTGCATTGCAACAATCCCTTCTCAGCCAATTGGCCCAGTACCGGGAAAAGCTCCAAGAGGACAATCCCCGAAAATGCCTCGTCCGCCTGGGACAAGGCCAAACCCTCTTTTTTCACACACTGCTTTTGTGGCTTCCCCAAGCTCTTCAAAAAAAGATATTGGCCCTGCGCCATCCCAAACATCCCGGCCCTGTCTTTCCCCTCAGTCGGAGCATCACAGCGCGGGATGGGCTGGCACTGGGTTGGGCAGAGCTGCACCATCCGCCTCGCCAGTGGTCATTGCCAGACAATCAGCTGACGCAACTCATCGCAAAGACAACGGAGCTGGAGGTCCGGGTTACTGCGACCAAGAAGGTGGGCTTTCTGCTCAATGGGGAGCCTTACCAGGAGGTTGATTTGGTCTTGTTTCCCAAAAAAATGGAACACCCGGCCATTGGTTCCTTGATTCGCGTCACGGTCAACCTGCTCAAAAAAGACAACAAAAGCATCGTACAAGTCAAATACAACAAATGGTAAGACGACCCTTTTTTCGAATCGCTCTGCTGCTGGCAATTTTTTGGCTCTGCTTGTCGCCCCCGCTGCGGGCTCATTCCCAGCAGGACTCCCTCCTCCATCTCCAACAGCAGCAGGCACAGCAACAACGCCTCGATTCACTGGAAGAAAAGATCGAGCAGGCAGCCACCACCTTGACCATTGCCAGGCAATACAGCCAAAATGCCGACAAACTCACAGCCAGCTTTTTGAGTTGGATGAAAGTGCTGCTGGCCACCGTCAGCATTGTATTTGTTCTATTGGGCTTTGGCGGCATCGTGGGCATTTACAATTGGACCAAGTCGCGCTACCAAAAGGCATTGGCCAAGGCATTGGAAACCCTACAGAAAGAAGCCGATGAAAAGATCCACCAGGCCACGCAACAAATGGAGAGGCAGTTCCAAAGGCGCATCACCGACCTGGACCACAGCATCCGGGGGCACCAAAGAGACATCAACAACTTGCTGAGAACAGAAAGCCGCGACCGCTATCTGAGACAGTCTGCCGCCCTGCTGTTCATCCACAAAGCGGGCAGCAGTTCAGAGAGCCGCCAATTTCGGGATTTGCAAAAGGTGCTCGTTCGGCAGTTTGGCCATTGCGAATCCATCACCTTGGGTCAACTGCAAGACATTGCTGAGTCACCCGACTTTGCAGCATTTTTGAAGAAAACCGCCCATCCCAAAATCGCATTGATGAACGACGAATTGTTTGAGCCATTGCTAGAGGGCCAAGGCCGGCAGCGCAGCCTAAGCGATGAGGGCCGACAAATTGTCCAAACGCTCTTTGACCCATTGGCCGAGCACAAGATCGGTTTTCTCAACTTTGGCCAACTCCCCCGTCGGGACCTGGCGCAATTGCCCTACAAAGCATTTGCCAATGAGGCCTACTCGCTCTATACCAACTGCCACCAATTGCTCCATTATTTGTATGCTGAACAATCACAAAACCCCTGATCCATGTCCCCCATTCCCTTGCTGACCCTTCGCCTGCTCGACATTGAGCTGCCCGACGAACCCGAAGCCCGCAAATTGCTCCTCACAGGTGCCAAAGACTTGCTCCGCACCCATGGCCCTGCCGATGACCCACTTGTCGACAGGGAGTTGTTTCACAACCAAGAGGCGCGCTATTCCGGCATTCAACTGGGCTCTTTTCAGGGAGCCATCGAGTGGACCGCCATCGGGCAGGCTTGCGTGAAAACCCTTGACCACTGGTACCAACTATTTGCCCAACAACAAGCCGATGCCCTTCACAACACCGTCGAGATTCGCGAGCGATATACCCCCGAGTTCCTCCCCTACCTCAAACGCTACCAGATCCGCTGCCTGCTGATCAGCGACGAACTGGCGCGCAGTCTCAACCCACTCCGCGACCGCTTTGCCCGATTCGACCGACTGGAAAAGTACCTCTACGGCAATCTGCAAACCTTCTTCCAACACATCGGTTTCCAGCACGACAAACAGACCCACTTCCTCAAAATCCAACTCCTGGACCTCCACCCTTTCGACCGCGCCCTGCCCGTCTACCACCAACAAAAAAAGACGGCCTTTTCGGTGACCTTTGAGTGCAACTTCCGCCTGCCACAAACCCTCCGCCTGGGGCAAGCAACCGCCATCGGCTATGGCAAGCTGCAACATCGCTGAGCAAAGCAAGAGAGGGGACCACGGAGGCCATCAAAAGGCTGAGAGATGGGAAAATTTTTGTATCTTTAGAAATATGCAAAAAAGCACAATGTTTGCACCAAAACCCGATTTTGGCCGTATTGCTGCGATGAAAAGCACCTGTAAGCAACAGACAATCAAGGAATTGTAAAAAAGAAGGGTCCAGGAGGGTAAGGATACCATAAGCCATTTTGACCTTTTTTTAAAGGCTATTCTTCCGGTAACTCTAGTCCAGGAGGGTAAGGATACCATAAGCCATTTTGACTTCTCGTCCTGAAGGCATGAGGTGAACGTAGCTGTCCAGGAGGGTAAGGATACCATAAGCCATTTTGACATGTTTCCGTTGAGGAGGTCCATGAGGTTTTTGAGTCCAGGAGGGTAAGGATACCATAAGCCGCTCCCCTCCCCCTCTTCAAAAAATCACAGCACCAAACAACATCTCCGACAAAAGAGCGTTTATTGTTGGAAAAGCCACAAACAAAGCCGTTGTCGCTTTCGCAGCCCATCCAAAAGCTGCTGCTGTTTGAAGAGTCCACAACTGCCTCTCCCCGTCTGAACAGACGCAGTGGAGAGTGCCGCTCAAAACAGCCTTGCATGAAAAAGTTGTATCTCCCCGAAGTCAAACAAAACGCCACCCAGTTCATCCAATGTCGCCAGTTGGACGACCTCCGGGTGTTGGGCATCAATGCCAATCTGGTGCGCCTACTTGCCCTGCATCCACCCTATCACACCTTCGAGATGCGCAAAAAGAATGGCAGCTTTCGCACCATCGAAGCGCCCAACCACCAACTCAAATCCCTTCAGAGACAATTCAACCGCTTGCTGCAATGTGTTTATTACTTGTTGCAGCCCGCTGCCAGTCATGGATACATCATGCGGGTGAAGGGCCGTCGCAACAACAAAAACATTTTGGAAAATGCCCTCCGTCATTTAGGTGCCGAATACTTATTGAATGTGGACTTTCAGTCCTTTTTTCACCAGGTCTCCCGTCAACGCATTCAAGAACTCTTGGAGCGCCCTCCCTTCCAGTTTGCCCCAAAAGCAGCGGTGACCCTGGCCCGCTTGTTCACCCACAAACAACGTCTTCCCATGGGTGCGCCCACCTCACCCGTTTTGTCCAATCTGATCAGCATTCCCCTCGATCATCAACTCGACAAATGGGCCCAACAACACAGCTTGGTCTATACCCGATTTGTAGATGACCTGACCTTTTCCAGTCGCTCTGCCCCCATCACCGCCAAACAACTGACAGTCATTCAAGAGATGTGCACACAACAACAGCTTCGCCTCAATGAAGAAAAGACCCACTTCTATGGCCCCGATGACATCAAGAAGGTCACCGGATTGGTACTCAACGATACGGTAGACATCGATCCCACCTTTTACCGCGAACTGCAAGAAGACCTCCTTCGCCTGCGCCGACTCACAGAAGTACACCTCATCGTCAACAAACACCGCCAGGACGAAGTCGTACAAACTTTCAAAAAGGAAGTCGAAGGGCAGATCAATTTCATTGGAATGATCGAAGGCTTTGACAGTTCCATTTTTTACGACCACCGCCAGCAGCTCAGACAGGCCCTTCACCCGCAGGAAGAAATCCTCTCCGTCCGCTGGACCAATGCTCAATACTTCTGATCCCATGCAGCTCATCATCGATACAGCCCAGACGAGTCTGAGCGTTCGGGACAAATGCTTCTACATAGAGAAGGAGAGCCTGGCGCGAAAAATCAATCCGCAGCGAGTCAGCAGCATTGCCATACACACCAACTGTACCCTCAGAGCCAATGTCATTCGACTGGCTGCCCAACACCAAATTCCCTTGCTGTTCTTTCATTCATTGGGAAAATTGCAGGCTCGCCTGTGGAGTCCCTATTTTGCCAATACGGCTGCACTGCGCAAAAAACAATTGGTCTTTGCAGATTCCCCCCAGGCCACCCTGTGGGTCATCCGCTTGTTGCAAGTGAAAACAGCCGAACAAATCAAAAACCTCCGGCAGCTGGCCAGACGACAGCCCGCGCAGATGACATCAGTGGAAGAATCCACAGAACGCATCCAACACAGTTGCGACAAAATGGAGCAATGGGCACAACTGCCTCCCAAAGAAGCCCGCCATCACCTCATGGGACTGGAAGGAGCCATCAGTCGGTCCTATTTTCAAAGCCTACAACTATTCATGCCCCCCGGCTTTGCCTTTGCCAAACGAAGCCGCCGCCCTGCCCTTGATCCCTTCAATGCCGCCCTGAACTACCCTACGGCATGACCTATCCAGTAGTAGAAAGTGGCATCTTTGCCAAGGGACTCGATCCAGCCATCGGGCTGCTGCACACAGATGCCCATCAGCAAGCCACATTGGCCTACGATCTCATCGAGCCCATTCGCCCCCTCATCGACCGACTGCTGGTGCAACTCATCCAAAACAAGCAACTGTCCACCCAAGACTTCGTCAAAAAGGCAACTGGCCATCGCATCCGCAAAGCAGGCAAGCGCCAGCTGATCAGTGCCTTCAACAAATGCCTCCACCAAAGGATGTCCCTCGACCAACAGGTCCGCAGGCTCAAAGACCACATCTACGGATTGAGCCACCAACTGGCCCACCACCTACAATCGCCAAAACAAACCCCATGATCTACCTCATCGCCTACGACATCTCCGCCGATCGGATTCGTCAAAAAGTAGCCCGTCGACTGATCGCCGAAGGCTACGAGCGATTGCAATGGTCCGTCTTCACAGGTCTGAAACACCCCCAGCAGCAAGGCACCCTCTGGACCGATCTCAGCCATTGGCTCCATCCGGAACCCACCGCCCGCTTTGTGGTCATCCCCATCGCCCTCTCCCACTTCCGACGTCTCCAACTCATCGGCCCCAGCGATCAACTGGACATCGACTACCTCACAGGCCAAGGCCACAGTCTTTTCTTCTAAAGTAGGGGCAAAACAAGCGCTTCATTCAAGCAAAATTCGTATCTTTCAGTCGCATGATGAAAAAGTCCATATTTGCACCAAACCTTGATTTTGGCCGTATTGCTGCGATGGAAAGTGCCTGTAAACGGCAGATAATCAATGCATTGCGAAAAAGAAGGGTCTAAGAGGGTAAGGATACGATAAGCCATTTTGACCTCCAAAGATCGCTAAGAACATCATTGAGAAAGTCCAGGAGGGTAAGGATACTATAAGCCATTTTGACGTAACTTTCGACGGGGTGCTCAAACGGGGCTCCGTCCAGGAGGGTAAGGATACTATAAGCCATTTTGACTCTGAGTTATACACAAGAAACGAAATTACTGGTCCAGGAGGGTAAGGATACTATAAGCCATTTTGACTTTTTCAACTTCCCCACCACAGTGGAATTGTCTGGTCCAGGAGGGTAAGGATACTATAAGCCATTTTGACTCCGGTGACTTGCAGTTCCAAGTGCTATCTTTCAGTCTAAGAGGGTAAGGATACTATAAGCCATTTTGACGAAATGATTTTATTGAAGGTCGGATTCAGATTGTCCAGGAGGGTAAGGATACTATAAGCCATTTTGACACTTTTGTCGGTGCAGGTACTTCATCGTTTGGAAAGTCCAGGAGGGTAAGGATACGATAAGCCATTTTGACTCCCAGCTTGCGCGCTAGCCGTAAGGCTGCACAGGTCTAAGAGGGTAAGGATACGATAAGCCATTTTGACATCTCTTTATGTATGGGAATCATTTCTTCCCAAAGTCTAAGAGGATAAGGATACGATAAGCCATTTTGACACAACTAGGTACTCAATCCCAGAAGAAAGTTTGTCCAGGAGGGTAAGGATACTATAAGCCATTTTGACTACTGTTAATAAAATACTTACCAATCAATACTTAGTCCAGGAGGGTAAGGATACGATAAGCCGAAAATCCCCCACCCCAAAGACGCAAACTAGAATTTGATCCATTCGACCAATGACCATTGTTGCATTTGTCGCACAATGCCTCGCATCCAAGCACTAGAAACACCACCAACAGCACATGGCCCAAAAAGTAGAAATGAAAGGTGTCGAAATCCGGACCAACAAAGACTGGACAGAACAAACTGGCGCCATTGGAATTGTCGCAAAAGCAGGTCGATGTGGCGGCACCTATGCCTACCAAGACATTGCCAAAGCCAAGCACGCTTTCCAAGCAGACGCCATCAGAGCCGAACTCGTCCCCGGAAAAATGATCGGCAGCAGACAAGAAGGCCTGTTTTTTGCCAACGAAGCTGATCTGCTCAAGATGGTCCTCTTTGGACAGACGGCCAAAGCGTGGAAAGCTACCGACCCAAAGGGAAGAGGCAACTAATGCGACCACGCCACCGTCCTATGACTCGCTGTTTTGGCCAAGCTGGAAGCCCTGAACGCCAGAGTGATCGAATGGGATTGTGACCAGGAGCAATGCTGCCAGTTGTTGGCAGAAGAGGCAGAATGGCAGCAAGTGCTGCTGGTCAAGAATGCTGTTATTAAGCGGGTGGAGGGGTGAGTTTTGTGGGGGTGGACTGATTCTGGTTCCTTTGCCTCTTCCGATAGGGGTAATCTATCACTACTGTGTGGCCAGTAGTAAGTACAGATGTAAGAAGAATTTTGTATCTTGAAAAGCATGTCAAAAATACTGTAATGAGAATGCTTATGACATATAATTGTGGCGCTGTGAAAAGGAATGGTCTAGAAGGGTAAAGGTACTGTAAGGCTAAAACCATTTTTCCTGGGGTGCTAGGCTACGGTCCATTATATATATGCCGAAGTTGGCATTCATTAAAAAAGAAAAGATTCATAATGAAACATCCACAGAAGCAAATTGCAGAAGCATTCTCTAATGGAAATTTCGAATTAACTTTTCCATACTTATCTGAAAGAATAATTTGGAATGTTGTCGGAGAAAACCAGTTCACAGGTAAAAACGAAGTAATGAACAACTGCAAGAGAACGTCTGAATACTTCAAATCCGTTGAGACAAACTTCCAAACCGAAGACATAATCGCAACGGACAACAAAGTAGTCATAAGAGGAACGGGGGAATTCTTAAGAGAGGGAAAAAGGGTGAATTTGATTCCGGCCTGTGATGTTTACGAATTCAATAGTAATGGTGAATTGGAAAAGATTACTTCTTATTGCATTCCTGAGATTAAATAAAACGAAATGCCAATAATGCGTATGAAATCATAGTGGCTAAACGCCACTACGCTTCACACACTCACCGTTCAGCGCAACTAAAAACAAAGGAACGACTTCAGATAAGAACAGTAGATGTACAGAAACTTAGTTTTATCAATCGCAGGTGGTTTACAAGAAAGTAGCTCATGACAAAGTACATCTGTCCATATGGTGCAGATACCTACCCTGCCAGGTCGTTGGTTGTCAGATCAAATAGTAGCTATCACAAGAAATTCTCAGCAAATCACTCGCATCTGTATGGTTCGGTTTTTTTCTACTGCGGGAAATTGACAGGCGCAACGATCGGGGATGAAATACAATTCGTTGCCTTCCATAGCACCCAAAGCTCACATTCTATTCTCGCACGCAGCTGTAACCAATGACACAAACTTGATCATCTGCCTTGTAGATGTTCTCTGTCTTGGTTTTGTGCTCAGCCCATCCGAAATTTTTATTCACCTGAAAAATCAGGAAAATTCCATCATCTGATTTGGAACCGCTGATGTACTGAAGCAGTTTTTTCCGATACTCGACACTCTTCCGTGAGTTATGAATCTCTGGGTTTGAGGTCAGTTTTATTTCAATCAAGACTTGACCGATGAAACCGTATGATATGATGAAGTCGGTTCTTTTGTCATCTAGGAGTTGGGCTTCTCTTAGAATGTGTGTTTCCTCTTCTCAAAGTCCTCTGGCAAGTTTTGTAGAATAAGTAATTGGGGATTTTGAAGAGTTAGTTTTGGACTAGGACGAAGCGAGAAGCGCAGACATAGCCGTAGGTACACTCACCCCCCACAAAGCAAAGGACCTTCTGGCTCAACCTGAAAGACCTCACGGGATCATGAAGTCTCTCCCCCAGTCCTCACCATTGACGCATTATTTGCGCATTTTCCAAAAATCTTCTCTCGATCCACATTCTAGCACAAATCTTGTGCTTTCCTTATCAGCTCCCCAAGTCGTTTTCTCCCCCCGCACAACAAAAAAGCTAAATGTATGAAAACCAATTTCCGTTGGGCCCTGCTCCCAATGGGCTTGCTGCTGCTATTGGCCAGTTGCCGAAAGCAATCCACCGAGCCCACCGACCAATCTCCGCATCCCTACACCGCCGATCAATTGCTCTCCATCCAGGAGCGTCCCACCTCTGGCTCCGATTGCAGTGATACCCACTGGCAAATCCTCACCGGACGATTCTACCCCCACGACTGCATCGTTTTTCTCGATACCATCCCCAAGCTCCTCCCCTGCCCCAGCAATGCCCACTTCCAGTTCGACCACAACTACACAGCTGACAAACTCCTCCTCGAATTCCGAACCCCATATCCCATCTGCCAGTACCAGCACGATCTGCAAGTCCCCGACTGCACAGACGCAGGCATCACCTCCTACTCCTACAGCATCCAGCAAGAATTCAACTACCACAGCATCACCTTCGAACTAGACCCCAGCCTCCGCCAGTGCGTCGACCAATCTGGCTACATCGACTTCACCCTATTCCTGCAACAATAAATCATCCAATTCAAACAATCCCATGAAAGTACTCACCCGCATCCAACAACGGATGGTCAAGGGAGGAGACGCCATTGGTCAATACATCAAAAAAATCCTTACTCCAGACCATGACCAGTGCCACAGTGGAGACCGAACCAATTACGTCAAAAAGATATTGGACTATTTTCGGCACTAAGCAGCAGCCGATTGCCTGCTTCCAAAATACAAACCACTCCATTCAGCTCCACTATTCGTCCCATCAGCCATCCTACCCGGCAAGTTTTTAGCGTGTTTGTTTATGACTATCCGTGTGTGTGAAGGGCGTTGCTTCGGCAGCGTCCTTTTTTGTCATTGGCACAAATCCATTTCCATCGCATTACCCTGAATCCTCAGTTGGCCTGAACCACATTTATGTTCTTCAAATGACTCTTGATGCCATCCAGATCATCAGGCAGCTCTTGAACATGTATTTCCTCTAAGAAGTTGATCCGCTCTAAGTGGCTGTAATCACCATTTGAACAAGCAATCCCCGGTACCACCAACTTTTTGAGATTGGTCAGTTGAGCCAATAAATCGATGTGGGTAGATACATCAATCGGCATTTCTAGAAGCGTTAGTTGCTCCAGCTCTACAATGTTTTCAGCTAGGGAAATACGTGTCCCATCGTCAGTTCTGACAACCAGCTCTCTCAAATTTCTCAATTCGAAAATTCCAGATTCCAAAGAGTCCAAATTTTGAAATGCCAACGTAAGATGTTCCAGTTTCTGCAGATTCGAAATATTTTCATCGATGGAATTTCCATCAGTCAGCCCAACCACCATCCTCGTCAGTTGCTTACATTGGTAGACGAATGCAGGAATGCTAGGTAGATGGGAATCATATGCATTGAATACTTCTAAATTCTCTAAGCCATCTTTGCCATCTGGAAGGCGGACTTTTTGTGCGAAGATGCTCAGCTCCTTGAGATTGATCAAATCGAGTAGGCTGGATGGAATTTTACAACTTCTGTCATAAATTCCCAATTCCGTGATTTTATCTTTATCGGCATCATCAATGGCATTCAGAGCTTTGCAATTTTTACATAGCAAAAAAGATTTGGACTCATCCGTATATTTGGTTTTGTGTACCGAAGGCCTTTCCATGATTGGAATGCTCCTACTGCACGAAAGCATGCTCAAGATGATGGCAATAAATCCTATGAATATTCTCATTGATCAAAAAGATTAAGTGGCTTCCAATAGCGCGTGGAGACGCTTCCCCAATACTGCAAATCTACTTTATCTTGTACTTCTTTTCTACAGTCATCTAGTCCCTAAGTAGTCAAACAGCTTGCATCTCTTTCAAAAGAATAAAATGAGGTGATTGGATCTCGAGGCTAAATCTTCTCCCATCTCAAAATCATAATGCATAGAGAATCAATGAAAAGATACCAAAGAGCTGGCTACAATGGAAAATTCATTCTGTGCTCTTTGCAGAACAAATGTTTGTTGCGCATTGGACTCTGACTGACAAATATTGGTATCAGATGTGCCAAATTCTGAATAGCAAACAAAAATCCATTCTTCATTGAATCCGCTAATGGACAATCTTCTCAAACCATTGGTCCTCTTGGTCAAGCTTGACAAAGATGCGCTGGTCTTATTGAAGAAAGCGTCATTGATTTCATTTTCTAGCTGATCATCAAAAGTTATATCCAATTGCAAATCATCCGGAATCCGATCTCTCGAAAATAGATCGAAAGCATCGCACAACTGAAACGAATCAAGTGCCAGGGAAGAGAATTCCTCTGAATTTTCAATGACATGGATGAGTGCATCTCTGACAAATTCTATTTGTCCTGACGTTAGGTCAAGGCTGTTCTCTGATTTCGGAGTTCCACAACTTATCAGAAACATTAACCACAAACAAAATATTTCTCTATCCATTTCTGATTCTTTGTTGGAAGATCAAGTAAATAACTGTCACTATCATTTTATCCTTTACCGAAAGCTCCTAGGGATACTCACCTTCTGGTTCTGAATGTCCAGTTGGCTTTTACAGTTTGGAGAGCTTTTGACTTTACGCCATGGATCGATCATTGTTTTATATACATGATACTCTTTAATTTCTTGATTTTCATCAAAAACGAAAACAATTTCCAATCTTGAGCCAAAGTAATTAGAATCATAACAGGAGCTTTTTGTTTTTTCATCCTGTAAAGATAGTAGACACAATTTTATGAACAGTTTTAGTGCTTCAAGAATGGGCGGCTACTCAAAAAGATAAATTGGACTCTTTGAG
>JBCBOS010000051.1:0-14083 GCA_039821145.1 Bacteroidota bacterium
AGGTTTGGGTTGGCGGAGCTGTGCCTGAGTGCAGTTCCAAAAAGGAGGCGGCTTTCGGGGTCTGCCTTAAGGGTGGGTCCCACCCAGAGCCCCAAACCATGCCCCCCCTCAAACTCACCAACAGTCAGAACCAAACGTCCTGCCCCACTCGACCCTCAAAAACATCCTCCCCAAAGTCAATTTTAACAACCATCCCCAGCTCAAATCTCAATAAAAAAATAAATAATTTCTCACCTCCAATCCAAATAATTCCAATCCCGCGCTCCAATAAATTCATGCTCCTCACAGAAAAAGGTATACTGGACAAATAACAATTGACCTTCTCGATGCACCTGTCCTCAGAAATCAAAAAGCGTACTCTTACAACGAATCGACCGTGCTGACTCCCTGAGTTTTTTAAAACACCCTAATCCCCCAAATATGGGACTGCCCGCTGGATGACTATGCGAGTATTTACAAGACAAACAACACTGCAACTTCTCTCCGTCTGGAAATTGTTGTTGAAGCTCAATCAATGCTCCTTCAAAATGTCCGCATCGCTCTGGCGAGGAGAGCAGACGCCCATTTGATTTCAGGCGAAGGCAGACTCCAGAATATTGTCGCTTGCCAATTCGGACATCTGTCTGAAGACAAGTCGTTTCCCCTACCCCATCCCTCACCAAGCGTATGGGCAGTTGCACATCAAATCGACAGTTTGTCAAACTTCCCACTTCTGCTGGACCCGAACATTCAATGTATTCAAATTTCTCTTTGTCAATCAAGCCGTCCAATGACTCGAAGCATTCGCCCACAAGTTCAATGCCTCGCAAGCTGATGGTCAACCCACTTCCATCCGATTCAGATGTAGATTGTGCTGCCCCAAATTTGTCCTCGTAGATTGTCTTGTCTATCATCGTTTGTTTTTGGTTTGATCCAACCATGGTTTAATGACCAATGCTCACATCCTGTGCCCACAGATGGATCAGGCCCCAATCCAGTGAATTGGTGCCCAATGACTACCAAAAGACAAGGAAAAGAAATTCCAAAGCAAGGACTTACTTCAAACCAGTCGTTGCATCTCCAGCAGGCAATACGCCATCCTTGAGCAACTGATCGATGAACAACTGACCACCCAACTTATTGAGGTGCTGATAGTCTCCAAATGCCTCCACTTGGTCAATGGACTGGGAATAGTCGCGGACTGGCAAGCCCGTAGCAGTGGAGATTTGGGCTTTCCACTGTTCAAAGTTCTGAAACTTCTGAGCAAAGGGAGGATAGTAGGGATTGACAACCAACTCGACAGCGATGTTCTTCTGCTGAGCCAGCTCCACAATGGCCTTGATGTCCCTTTGCTGGGAAGCCAATAACTGAAAGGTCAATGCCGGTTCCTTGTCGACATTTTGCAGCATGAATTCATTGATCTGACGGTCGAGCAACCAATCTTCATCCGTGCGATTGAGATAGTACAAGGCCCGCTGAAAAACCTCGCTGTTGTAGCGAAACAAATGGGTCAATTGCCCCCCATACCCCACTTCTGGAATGCTGTCTAGAATCAGGCCGCGCAATCGCTCCGAATAAGGGGTGTAAGGACTGAAACTGCTGATGAGTTGGTTGTTGAGACGGTCGCAAAGAGTCACGTCCAGCAACAGGCGTTCGGGGGCTTCATATTGATCCAAATAGTCCTCGATGAGCACACGGGCCAGGTTGATGGGCATGCCGTTGTAGCTGATGTTGAAGGTCTTTTGCCCGGTTTGTTGCTCGATGTAGGGTTGGTAAAAAATCAAGCCCCGAGAATTGCCCACCAGCAAAATGTCGGCCTTGGCTCGTTGGGTGTACAGGCGGGAGTAGCGAAATTGACTCTGGGCAGTCAGCCGCTCCAAGACCAAGCCTCCCACTCGATCTCCAAGGAAAAACAACCCCAAAAGTGCAATGATCCAATATATCCGTTTCAAAAGCTCGTTTTAAAATTGGAAATAAATAAAGGAATTGGTGCCAAAGCTACCAAAAAAGGCAATCAGCCACAACAAGGCCGCAAAGAAGACCACCCGAAAGACCGGGCTTCGCAAAACGACCTTGTACCACTGCATGCGCAAGTCCAACCATTCTACTGCCAGCAACATGCCAATCAGCAGCACGCCCTTGATGACCCAAAACTTGTTGATGACAGTCGAAAAATTCATCCCCTCCAAGGAGACAATCCCCTCTATGTAGCGACTGGCAATGTCAAAGTCGGGAGCCCGAAAGTAAATCCAGGCCAAGCAGGTGAAAAAGTAGACCATCGCAATGGCCAGCAGGTTTTGCACCACCAGCGGTACGCGCAGCGCATCCAATAGTTTGTTCCACCAAGGACCAGCCAGTCGCTGTACCACCAAGTACATGCCATGCAAGAAACCCCACACAATGAAGGCCCAACTGGCACCATGCCACAGTCCTCCCAACAGCATCGTGATCATCAAGTTCATATAGGTAAAGGCCGTCTGCGCATTGTGCTGGCTCTGTCGAATGTACCACAAGGCCACAGGCACCAGCAGCAAATACACCAAGGCCAACCAATACCAGCCCGTAAAAAAGATGGAGATGATCAAAAACAAACTGGTGAAAAAGACCGAGCCAAAGCTGCCACTCCTGTTGCCCCCCAAGGGAATGTACAGGTAGTCGCGCAGCCAACTGGACAGGGAAATGTGCCAACGGGTCCAAAATTCACTGAAGTTTTTGGAGAAATAGGGCGTCCGAAAATTGTCCGGAAAGTCAAAACCCAGAATGCGGGCCAGCCCAATGGCAATGTCCGAATAGCCCGAAAAGTCGCAGTAGATTTGGAAGGAGTAAAAGACGATGCCGATCAACAAATGAAGGGAGGAAAATCCCCCCGGAGCAGCAAAGCACTGATCGACAAAGGGCGCCAATGAGTCAGCGACCGCTACTTTTTTGAAAAAGCCCCACAAGACCTGTCCCGTACCCGCCACCAATCGATCCCACTCAAAAGAGCGATCCTTGCGAAACTGCGGCAGAAAATCACTGGCCCGCACAATCGGACCGGCCACCAACTGGGGAAAAAAGGAAATGAAGGTCGAAAATCGAATCAAATCCCGCTCCACCTCAATCTTTTTGAAGTACACATCAATCGTATAACTCATCGACTGAAAGGTGTAAAAAGAAATCCCCACTGGCAAGATGATGTTCAGGGTATGCCAATTGGCCGAAACCCCGAAGGACAGCAACATGTCCTGAAAGGAAGCAGCGAAAAAGTTGAAGTATTTGAAAAAGCCCAAGAAACCGAGATTGACCACCATGCTCAACAAAAGCAATCGCTTTCGTGGCGTCGGCTCCTCTGTTTTTTCCAACTGCAGCCCCACCAAATAGTCGATCATGGTGGAAATCACTATGAGGCTCAAAAACCGCCAATCCCACCAACCGTAAAAGACATAACTCCCCGCTAGACACAGCAACAGCCGGGCCTTTCCCCTCAACGCAAAGTACAGCGGCAGAAAAATCAGGATGAAGACAAAAAATGGTATGCTATTGAAAATCATTCCTCCGGACGGTTTACAGGTTCAGTTTCTGGTGGTAAAGCCGGTACGATATAGTTTGATACGGCATTTTTCCAAATCAGATACGCTTCGCCATTGATATGAATGCCATCTTGGGTAAATCGAGCCGCCAATTGGCCCTTTTCATCTTGCAACAGGCTGTGAACATCCACATAGTCTGCGCCCACCTCAGAAGCCAAGGTCTCAATGGCCTGGTTGATCTGGCGGACATCTTCATTGGACAATCCGGAAATTCGCACCTCATTGTTCACAGGCAGAATGCTCTGCAACACCAAGCGAGTCTCCGGCGATTTTTGCAAAATGCGACGAACAATCTCCCGGTAATTGTCAATGACATAAGACGGATCGTGTGCTATCAAGTCGTTGATGCCGATCATGAGGAAAATCTGCCGTGGATGGCCTTCCAAGATGACGGGCAAGCGATCCAGCAAGCCTTGGGTCACATCCCCGGCAATCCCCCGATTGCGCACATCCTGGCGCCCCAACAATTCGGCCCAATTGCCCTGCTCGGTGATGCTGTTGCCCACAAAGACCACATCACTGGATCGGATGGGAAGCAAGTCGTACATGTTTTTTCGATGTTCGTAGACACCCGCTACTCCCTGATGTCGCATTTTGAACCAGACATAGTTGGCCCCTCCCAACTTGCGGATGAGGAAAAAAAATCCGGCGATGAAGACGAGATTCAGTAAAAGGGATGCGAGTAACAATTTCTTAGTCATAGGTTGTGTGGCGTGGATCAATCCATCAACAGTTGTTCGCAGACAGAGGCATTCTCTGTTGCCAATACAGCTGCGATGTCATCACTTTTTCTCTTTTGGCGATGCCCCCGTGTCCAATACCTCCTCTATGGTGTAGGTCCGATTGTGCTCGGTATGCTTGAAATTTTTGTTGGGGTTGCCCATTTTGGTCAAAGCCGTAAATTGATTCCAGGCAAAGAGTGGCAAGCCCCATAAGGCCTCCCAAATTTTACGAGGGACTTTGGACAGGTACAGAGACCAAAGGATGGTCAATCCAAAAATACCGACACCTCCTACCAAGGCCAGACTCAACCAAGGCTGCACAAAGAATGCGACCACTGCCAAGAGCAAGGATGACCCCAGCAGTATGAACAAGGGCGGCGAAAGAGTGATCAAGCCAAAATAAAACTGGTTCCAACTCAATCCTCCAATGCCTCGAAGCAAAATCCCCGAGGAATTGGGCAGATTCTGAAAGTAGGAAAACAACCAGCGGCTGCGTTGGGTCTCCACCTGCTCGGCCGTCGTCACCTTTTCATCGTACACAATGGCATTCCAAGCGTAAGTGATCCGCTCGTTTTGGAGCAAGAGAAAGTTTTGCAAAATTTTGTCCTCCTGCAACATCTTTTTCCACTTTTCCTTGCCCTGCTGGATTTCCGGACTGTTCAGATAGGCCTTGTACAATTCGGTCTCCACCGCCATGCCCGAGCCGGAAATGACCGAAGAGGTTCCAATCAAATAAGGTGCATAGCGCTCCACATAATTTTTGAAAAACTCCCCTGTCGAATCCGCACAGGCGTAAACCGTATCCAAGTTCTTGGCCGTTCGCTGCCCCTGAATGGTCCGATGGCCGTTGTTGACATAGACATTGATTTCTTTCAAAAAATCGGGATGTGCCAGGTTGTCGGCATCAAAGACCACGCAGTATTCGTGCGGACGTCGGAAGTTCTCAATGGCGTGAATGATGGATTTGGCCTTGAGCCTCAATGGCGGATCAGGGCGCAGCAAGACAAGCCGGTCATCTGTCAATGTCCAGGAAGAAATGTCGCACTCATCTGCCACCAGGTAGACGATGTAGTCCTCATGTGTTTGGCGCAAAAGCGATACCACCAGCGGCTCGGTAATGTCGACATTTTTATAGGCAGTGATGATGCAAGCAAAGTCGCAAGATCGGAACGGAGCCTCCAGGCTGCCCACTCGCTGGATGTTTTCGCGCCGAAAACGCGACAGCAAAACCGTGACAAAAGGCAGCAGCAGAAACAACAGCAGGATGGCGGTCAGGCTCGAAAATATCCATTGTAAGATCAACATGATGATCGGTTTGTGTTTTTAAATCTCTGATTCTGTTGGGGAATATAGAGAATTCAGTTTTTCTACAGGAACGGGAGTAGCAGGAAAGGCAGGATGGCGCAAATTCCACAGAATGCCCTTGAAAAAGGCTTGCAACTGATCGCTTTGGCCTTTGAGCAAGTAGACAATGCTCCATTTGGGAACTGTAAAGCAAAGCAAAAACAACCAAAAGGCCATTTGTTGCCAGCGGGATTTGTTGCGACGGACAAACAACAACCTGTTTCGGGTCAGGTAGTAGGTCTTCAAGCTACTGAGTACACCGACAGAAACGGATTCTCTGTGGTAAATTTTGGCACGAGGCTCCACATATATCTCATAACCAGCCCGGCGGATTTGCTCACACCAGTCCAGTTCTTCGTAGTAAAGGAAAAAATACTCTGGCATGTTCCCCACTTCTTCCAAGACAGCCCTGGGCATCATCATGGCGGCTCCGTGTGCATAAGCGGTGGGAACGGCCTGCTTGTATTGTCCCCAATCATTTTCGCGCTCTCCGATGATGGTGTTGCGAGCCGTCAGCGAGTGAACAGGCGTCGCACCAGCGTATTGGATCAGGTCTCCTTCTGCGCGATGGGGGGTGTGGTAGCAAATGAGCGGACTGAGCATGCCCAGTTTGGGTCGCTGGGCAAAAAGGGCCAGCATCTGCTCGATGAGGCCGGGAGTGACCAAGGTATCGTTGTTGATGAAAAACAGATAGTCTCCTTTGGCAGCGGCGATTCCCAAATTGTTGCCCCCTGCAAAGCCCAGGTTCTGCTCAGAGCGAATGCAGCGAACATCGGGATACTGTTTTTCCAGATGGGAAAGTGGATTGTCACGCGAGGCATTGTCAACCAAGATCACCTCGTAGTGTGGATGGCGCAACTGTTGGAGGGAATCCAGCATTTCGCAACTCACCTCCAATTGGTTGTAATTGACGGTAATGATCGAAACCAAGGGTCGTTTCTCCTTTCGCATGTGTAAAATTAGCACTTTCGGGAAGCGGATCAAAACCAGATGCGCCTCCAAATCAAATTTTTGGGATACCAGGGACAGCTACCAGCATGAACCGGGGACTGTCGCCCGCTGATGGATCACCCAAAGAAAGTCATTTTCCCGGATGACCACAGCATGCAATAGGAAACAAGGCGAAAATCAAGCCTCTTTTTGAATCATCGCAAAAGGCGTCTTGTAGAGAATTTTGACATCCATCAGCAAGGAGTACTCCTCAGCATAGCGAATGTCCAGCCCTACCCGCTCGTCGACCGTCAAATTGTCCTTCCCTTTTCCGCAGGTTTGCCACAGGCCCGTCATGCCCGCAGGGGCCCAAAAACGCTTCACCCAGTCATCTGTCGTCATCTTCTTGGCCTCGTACAAGGGCAAGGGGCGATTGCCCACGATGGACATCTCACCGCGGAGGACGTTGAACAACTGTGGCAGCTCGTCCAGGCTGGTTTTGCGAATGATGCGACCAATGGGCGTCACACGTGGATCATTTTTCAGCTTGAAGAAGGCATTCTCACTGCCTTGGCTGTTGTTGTAGTGATTGAGATGCTGCAGACCATCCAGTTTGGCATCTGCATCCTGGCACATGGAGCGGAACTTGAGGAAGTAAAACAGCTGATAACCTGCCCCAATTCGCTTGGACTTGTAGATGATGGGGCCTTTGGAGCTCAATTTGACCATCAAAGCAATGGCCAGCATCAGGGGAGACAGCAAGAGGATCATGACGGAAGCAAAGACGATGTCGAACAGGCGTTTGTTCCAGGGCAGGCGAAAATCGAGGTCTTCATTGCCATTTGGGTGCTGTACGGCCAGAATGTCTTTTTTGTATTTGCGCAAAAAGTCAATTCGCTCCTGCAGGTCCAGGCTGCGGACGTGGTCGGAAAAATAGTCATCGATTCCCAATTGCATGAGCTGGCTGGGATCGGGACGACTGCTGGATTTTCCAATGACAATGAAAGGCAGTTCGCGCAATGCCTCCACTCGGCGGATGTTTTCCAAGAGCAAAAACTTGTTGTCCTGCAATGCCTCGTAATTGACAACGATGGCATGTGGCAAGGCTTTGCCCTTCCGTCTGGAACTGTCCAGCCAACTGAAAGCATCGAAGAAGTTGTTGATTCTTTCGAAGTACAAAAAGTCTCTGTCTCTCCCCGGAGGTGGAGTGATCAAATCGAAAAAATTGCCTTCAAAACCTACTACCAACAGCGTCTTGGTGTTGGTCTTTTTCAGAGTGTAAACTTCGTTCATAGTCTTGTGTAGTTTTGTGAGAAGCTTGCTACTCAGCAAGTGATGGTGTTGTATGATTGTTTGGAAGTAGGATTGAGTCTATGGTTTCGTGAAGTTGGATGGGGCTAAAGGGCTTGCCAATGTACTGGCGGATGTTCAAGTCATTGCATTGGGCAACCAACTGTGGATTGTCGTCTGCGGAGACAATGACAACGGCAACATCTCTGAAGAAGCCACTGGATCGGAGATTGCTCAGAAAGTCGATGCCACTCATACCAGGCATGCGCATGTCCAGAACAATCAAGTCGGGAATGTTTCCTTGGTGCATCCAGGCCAGGGCGCTCACGCCATTGGCTCGGGTGGTGACTTCATAATTTTTGCTCAACGATCGGCCCAAGATTTTTCGCAGACCATCGTGATCATCAATTACCAATACAGACTTCTTTTTCATGTTACTATGCCTTAGAGTTTTCAGAAGAACGATAACAATGACAACTTACCAACACGTCACTGGCTGGCAATTCCAGACCTGAACGAGTTGCGTAAGAATGCTTATAATACTGTCACTGATGTCATACCAGACCTTTTGAAGGCAGGTACTCAGAGAAGTCATTTAGTACTGCAATGTAACAAGTAGGCTAAACAGGGGAGGTTTAAGGGACGTTTTACTAGATCAGTTGTGGCTGTGAAAGCCATTTTGTACAACCTACGTTCATGGGACTTCTCGAAAACTATTCGGTCAATTGAGCTGCTGTCAACAGACAACATTTAGCTCACGACACAAAGTTAAAGTTTTTACGTGACTTATTACAATTATTCCAAAATTTTAAACCTTTCGGCTTTATTGGTGTTAGCCCGCAATACAATCAACATAAAACACTGTCAACCAGATATTTACATCGATATTTTATCAATCATAAGCCATCTAGATGGCTCTTTTTTGGACTCGGTGCGGAACACATCAATGGTTAATCACATACCAGGGGCCAAAACAAAATTTATAAACTCTGGGAACCCTGCAATATTGTTTGGATAATTGACCTTCTAGAAAACAAAATAACAATCTTGGGAGCGGTTTTGGGAGATGCAAGTCATTGTAACTCGAAAATCCAAAAAAAAGCTTGTTATTTGCACTCTTTTGTAATTTTTGTTCGTAAAGCGTTAATATTTGGGGATCAACAGAGTAATGGATTTACAAAAGATGCGCATTTCGAAAGTTTCAAATGGGAGGTTTGTCGTTTATAGACAATGCAAAGATAAGGGGAAATACACACAAGCAAATACCCCAAAAGCGGTAATTCTTGGCTCTGATTTCGCATTCCAGCAACTATTGCCTAATATTGAGGTCTCAGCTGACCGTCGCAATGCCAGGGAATGTGGAACCCTATTTGCTATTCTAACTCCCAAGGGCCGTACGGTATCCATGCCTCAAAACCATTGCCCGACCACATCTGGTCAGACCTACTTGTCAACAATCTGTACAGCCTGGTAAACTCGTAGCCCAAATGGCGCTACCGAACACATTCCGTTCATTCTAAAGCACACAATCGACCCAGAAAAATGAATACGTACGTTTTGGAAGTTCTTTTATGGCTCGGCATATTCATCGTTTTTTATGCCTATCTAGGCTACGGACTGGTCCTTTCTGTCTTGATTCAGATCAAGCGCCTGATCAAAGGACGGCCCAACATTCCGGACTTGTCGGACGAAGACCTTCCGGAGGTCACCTTTGTGGTGGCTGCTTACAATGAAGAGGACTGGATCGAAGAAAAGGTCGCCAATTGCCTGGAGTTTGACTACCCGAGAAACAAAATCCAATTGCTCTTTGTCACAGATGGCTCAGATGATCGCACGCCGGAACTGATTCGCAACTACTCCTGCCCTACTGATGCCCAATTGGTCTTGCACCATCAGAATGCCCGTCGGGGAAAAATTGCAGCGGTGGAGCGAATCATGGACTACATCGAGACGTCCATCACCATCTACACAGATGCCAATACCCTGGTCAATCCACAAGCCATCCGCAAGATCGTGCGCCACTATGCCGATCCTCGTGTAGGTGCCGTAGCGGGAGAAAAGCGAATTGCCATGTCGAAGGCCGATTCTGCCAATGCTGCGGGCGAAGGCATTTACTGGAAATACGAATCGACCCTCAAAAGATGGGATTCTGAGTTCCATACGGTAGTGGGAGCGGCCGGAGAGCTTTTTTCCATCCGCACCGATCTGTATCAGCCCGTTCCACAAGACAGCATCATCGAAGACTTTTTCATGACCATGCGCATTGCTGGCAGCGGCTATCGGGTGCGCTACGAACCTGAGTCTTATGCGGTGGAGTCTTCGTCTGCCTCTGTCAAGGAAGAACTCAAGCGAAAAATCCGAATAGCGGCTGGCGGATTGCAGTCCATCTTTCGACTGCTCCCCTTGCTGAATGTATTCAAATACGGCTGGCTGAGTTTTCAGTACGTTTCCCACCGCGCCCTGCGTTGGACCCTGGCTCCGCTGGCCTTGCCATTGGTTTTGTTGACCAACCTGTTGCTTGTCTGGTGGACAGGCTCCTCTTTTTACAGCTACTTATTGATGGCTCAACTGGCCTTCTATGGAGCTGCCCTCATCGGTTGGATATTGGAAAAGCAAAAGATCAAGTTCAAGGCCTTCTTCGTCCCCTACTATTTTTGCGTGATGAACTATGCGGTCTATCGCGGATTTGGCCGCTACCTGAAAGGGAGTCAATCTGTGATTTGGGAACGAGCCAAGCGAGCCGAGAGCGTTTCAGAAGAAAAAAGTCTGGCCGAGTCGTCATCTGTCGAAAAATAAGCTCACTTGATCTATTGCGGCAGGAAGATGTGAGTGCCAGTGGCTAATATGCGGAATCACAATTATTTGTCAAATTCCAAAAAATCTCGCATGCCACTTTTTCGCACCTTTCCCCTGTTCTTGGTCTTGGCAATCCTGAGTCTGACCGCCTGTCAAAACAATGCCCCCATATCCGACAATACACTCCACTACATCCCTGCAGACGCAGCGGGCATCATGGCTTTGCGCAGTGGGCAATGGATGGACAAAGCGGGCTTTGAGCAGTTGCAAGAATCTGAATTGTACAAAGACTTTTTGGAGCGAATTGCCAGCCAATCCAGTCATCTTTCCAAGGTACTGGCCCAACCAGAGCAAGCAGGCATCGACTTGGACCGCACCACCTACATCGCGGTGGGAGAACTCTTGCCTCCTCAAACAGACGATGCTTTTGCCAAAGGCAACATGCAACTGCTGCTCCCCCTCAAAGATTCAGAAACTTTCGGTAAGTTGGTGCGCGAGATGAATGTATTGACCATTGACCAAAAAGAAACCTATCAAATCGCCCATTTTGAAGGAGCCCGGCTGATGTGGAACCAGGAAGTGGCCATCTTGACCCCTCCGGTGGATGCAACCGATCACTTATTGGCTGCCTTGGAGGGACGCTCGAAAGTGGAAAACAGCGTTGCCAGTCAGTCAGATTTGGGCAAATGCCTATCGCGCGAAGCCGATTTTTCCTTTTGGACCAGTCTGGACTACCTAATTGGCAACAAAGAGATCGAAAACCTCCTTGCCATGGCCGATCTGCCTCCTTCGGCATTGGAAAACAACCACCTTCACCACCTGATCCAGTTCGAACCAGGTGAGATCGTCTCGGAGACCTTCTACCAAATCAATCCACAACTCAAGCGAGAATTGGACTTGTTTTTCCGCGACGAGCTAACAACCGATTTTGCGCCCTACATCCCTACAGAAGACCTATTTGGCTTCATGACTGTCGCCTTGGACATGCGCGGCATGCTACAAGTTCTGCTCGAACGCCCTCAACTATCGGCTCCTTTGAACAAGCTCAGTGGCGAGCTCCAAATCGCTCCCAAGGATCTGCTGAGAGCCTTCAGTGGCGAAATGGCCCTGGCCGTCTACCTCGATGACAACAAACAACAACCCGAAGGTGGCCTATTCGCCGCCCAAATCCGCGATCAAGAGCCGTTGAACAAACTCTTGGACCAACTCAGCAAGCAGGACATGATCGAAGTCATCTCTGAAGGCATATGGAAGATCAAGGTCCCTGGTCTGGTCCAAATCGGCAGCCCTGTCAATGCCAGCAAGGACCCTGCCCCCACCGAAGCCACCTACCCATATCTGTTGATCAAAGAAGACCTGTTGTTCATCACAGAGAGTCAAGAGCGACTGGCCACCATCCAAGCCGGCGGTTATCCGACGAATCAACACATCGCCTCTCAGCAATTCCAACAACTCAGTCGGCACATATTCGGCGGCCAGCTAAACTTGTCGCAGCTCCTCCCCTCCTCCGATGACGGCCTTGGCAACCCCATCGAGAGCATACAAGCGACCAGCGACCGCCAAAAGACAGAAATCAAGATAAAAATGACCGATAAAGACAGCAACAGCCTCCGCCAATTGTTGGAGCTGCTGCGCAAGAATGTGGAGGGCGAGCAGATGATCTGATCCTTGCCCGTGGGCCCAATGTGGGCCCCAAACATTTTTTCAAAAAAATACCCACAAGTCCTTGACTAAATCAAATAATATCTTTTATATTTGCATCGCTTTGAACGAAAGCGACAAGCAAATGCGAAAGTAGCTCAGCTGGTAGAGCACGACCTTGCCAAGGTCGGGGTCGCGGGTTCGAATCCCGTCTTTCGCTCCAGGAAGCCTTCGAGAGAAGGCTTTTTTTGTTTCGATTTGTTGGAGAAGGACGGATCGAGATCCAATGCCCGGGTGGTGGAATTGGTAGACACGCTGGACTTAAAATCCAGTTCCCATTAGGGAGTACGGGTTCAAGTCCCGTCCCGGGTACTTTTAACGCCTCTTAATCAACTGATTATGAGGCGTTTGTGTTTTTAAGAGTCACAAAATAGTAACAAAAAAGCAGGAAAAGAGAGAAATTTTAAGGCGTAGCGCACTTTTTTATTCCACATCCCAGTTCCGGATTCCAGCGAGTCTTTTTCGCACTGCGACAGGCATACAATGTGGCTGACATCGCTCTAAATGCCATTTATCCAAGTCTTCCCACAATCTTTCCAATAGCTTCGCTTTTCTAGTAGGCTGACCATTGTATATCCGCTTGGTATATTTCTGGGCTTCTAGCGCCTCTACACGCCTTTTGACGGCCCAGTATCTGTCATTGGCATAGTCCATTTTGGAAGATAGTTGACAGCGGTAATAAATCCGGTTCTGATAAGCTTCCCGGGCTTTGAAATACAGACTTCCATAAGCGAGATACAATATACGGCAGCGAATACCACTCACCGGACAAATGAAGTACCATATCCTCCCCTTTCCAAGATTGCTTGGTATGCTTTGCAAATGGACCTTGTATTCCATTTCGGTCCTTTCTCCGGTCCGTTGGCTGGTATGGTGGTACAACAACTCAAAGAAGGGATGGTCACCTGTATAGTCAACTCTCAGCCAAATATCTCCACAGGGTCTATCATCATTGTCCGTCCAGCGAAACGGCATGGATAGATAAATACCTTTTCGGATATATCCTTTTTCCAGGAAGTAGCTGAGTTTTAATTTATTGGAAGCCTTGGTGGTGATTGCTCCGGTGGTCCATCTGCCCATGATGGTCTTAAAGTATTTATTATCAGTGCTTTATTACTAATAAGATACATTAATTTGTTGAAAAAATCAACCTAGAAGAGATTGTCTAAACTAGAAACCGAAAGTAACTTTTCTTTTGAAGTATATCGAGAATTTTGTGGTGCCTTACCTTTATTTTTACCTAATTTAACGGGTTTAATCTCTTCCGCTTTCTCCTCAAAATACCATATTTCTTTTTCTTAAGTACTTAAGTTTTTTGGATCCAGCTTGTGGATGCGGTAATTTCTTGATTATCACTTATCGGGAGCTGAGGGAATTAGAAATTAAAATTCTAAGAGAACTTTATAAAACAGGCCAAGGTTTTTTGAATGTTGGCGATATTATCCAAGTCGATGTAGATCAATTTTTCGGAATCGAGTATGACGAGTTTCCTGCAAAAATAGCTGAAGTTGCCATGTGGTTAATGGATCACCAAATGAACCTCAGGGTATCGGAAGAATTCGGACAGTATTTTGTTCGTTTACCATTAAATAAAGCAGCTAAAATTGTACACGGGAATGCGCTACAGTTGAATTGGGAGGAGGTTATTCCTGCAGGATCGTTAGATTATATCTTACCTACTAGCCCCCTAAATAACTGGAGAGTTATTAGAACTCGAAAAATTAGTATTACCTTAAAAGATGAGTAAGACAA
>JBCBOS010000052.1:0-10674 GCA_039821145.1 Bacteroidota bacterium
GTTGGTCCTTTTTCTTCAGGATGGGATAATACTCGGCTGAATCATTTTTCACCCAAAACGATTCTAAATCAGATTTTTCCTCTTTGATCTGTTCGTATTTTATCATCGTTCTAATGTCAGCATAAGATTGAAAAGAGAAGCATCCAAATTTGTATGGTACAAACTCAAATGCCGGCTTTTCTTGATGCTTAGACAGGATCATCAGTAGTTTCTGGAAGTCAGTTTTATTCAATTTTCCCTGGAATACTTCCAACAATCCGAGGATTATTTTTCTTCTGTAGTACATATCTGCAAATATATGTTTTTCCTTAGTGAATGTAAATTTTTTGATTACATTTTAAATTGCTCAATAAGGAGGAGACAGTACGAAACTCAATAAACCCTTCTCAAGCGAACCATCATGATTCTCCACAGATTTCGCAGAGCATTGCTTGAAAATTTGCATGTAGGTTGACTCGTATAGACCCATTACTCTTAATAAGCGAGAGCAGCTACACCCCTCAAATTCCAAACCCGGCCAAATGGACAGGTTCGTGAGCGAAGCCTGTAAAAGGAAGAAAATGAATTTTCTCCCCCTCTACCCAAATATACTGATTTCAATTCCGTAATTTGTTATGATTCGCCACCGTCCAAAGTCTGACATCTTTGTAGAGAAATGAATTGATCTGATCAGTTGGATCAAATTTTTGGTACAAAAAACTCTAACAAAATGGAAAATTATCCTGTTGACCTCTACTTCGTTCGGGAAAAGGGGAGCCCCAGTCAGGCGGATCAGTATTATTTGCATGCCATTACTCATACGAATCGGACGGATTACCGGGCCAATGGACATGCGCCTGTCCCATCGGTTTTGACAGATGATGGGGTGTTGGAAATTGAGCTGTACATTCAAAAGGACAACACTGTTCTGGAATTTGGCTTTCCGACCCCAGTCGTTCACACGATTTCTTTGAATGCGCCTCCTTTTGATGGTCAGTTGCCGCCTCAGATCAGCGTCAATGTCAGTCTGGAGGCCAGTGGGGAGCCCAAGAAGAAGATTGGGGAGTCCACCACCAGCAATGTTCGGGCAGCAGAGGATTCCAGACCATTGGCTCCCAAAGCTGCCGCCGGGGCGCAAAACGCAAGTACTCCATGAAACAAGTGCAAGTCGGATGTATTTTACTACTGTTTTTTTGCCATCTCTCCTGCGCACAGGAGGGAAACATCCCAGCCGATTTATTTCACACTACCAAGATCACCCTGGCCGATACGGCCAAGCTGATTGTACTCAACGACCGGGCCTATGATCTGCGAAACGACAGCGCAAGGCTCTCTTACCAATGCGCCATGCTGGCCGACTCGCTCTGCCAAGTGATCGGATACCCCAGGGGAAGGGCCTATGCACAAATCACCCTGGGCATTTTGGCTCGGAAAAGGGGAGACCTCACGACTGCTCGCCAACACTACCAACGGGCTTTGGGCTTGCGGCGGCAGATCAAGGACAGAAGGGGGGTGGCCAGCTGCTACAACAACCTGGGCAACATCAGCTCGGATGAGGGGCGCTTGGCCTTGGCGGAACGAGAGTTTCAGGCAGGGCTGGAGAGCCTGGAACAGATGTCGTCTGTGCCCCAAGGACTGCGGGGAAAGCTGCTGAACAATTTGTCCATGGTCCATTACCATCGGGAGAACTACGTTTCTGCTGTTCGCTCGGTGGATTCCAGCATTGTCATTCGCGAGCAATTGAACGATTGGTATGGACTGGCCAATGCCTACATGAATGCAGGGACCATCTATCAAAAAATGAATTGGTGGGAGCAATCCCGAGGGCGCATGCAGCAGGGATTGGCACTGTTTCGAGAGCATGGTGACAAGAATGGATTGGCCAAGTCCTACATCAACTTGGGGTCATTGTACCAACAGTCGGGGCAATTGGATTCTGCTCGTTGGTATTTTGAACATGTCCGTCCCTACAAAGAATACCTTGGTCATTATACGCGCGGCCTTTGGTTGAAAAACATGGGCAGCCTTTACGACAAGCTCCAATGGCCGGATACATCGCTGAACTACTACCTCAACAGCCTGCTGTACATCGCCCCTTCCTCCCACAAACTGGAAGAAGCAGACGTACAGTACAACATCGGACGGCTGTATCTGCATCAGGATGAACCCCAGAAGGCCATGACCCATTTGGAAGCCAGTCGGCACATCCTGGACAGCTTTCCAGCTCCTTATTTGCAATCGCAGCTCTACTTCAAACTGTCCGAAAACTACGCCCAACTCCAACGCTTTGACCAGGCTTTTTCCTACAGCAATCGAGGCATCCTGTTGTTGGACAGTATTGACCAAGCCTACAGAGAAGCGGTCAACTACAAGTTCAATTATGAAACACTCCGGCAGCAGCAACAACTGGCAGGAGAGAAAAGAAAAACCGAAAGAGTGGTCTTCTCAGCCTTGCTGGTCCTGCTGCTGATGTGTGGCCTGGGCTTCTTTTTTTTGGCCAAGCGGAAAAGAGAAAAGGCAGATGCACAAAAGGCCATCGACGATTTGCTCAAGGAGCAAGAACTGAAAACCCTTTACGCCCGCTTGGAGGGGCAGGATGCAGAGCGGGTTCGGATTGGAGAAGACCTGCACGACCGACTGGGGGTGATGCTATCGACCATCAAGCTGTACTTTCAATCGGTGGAAGACAAACTGGATGAACTGCAAGGCAAAGAACCCCGCCAGCAATTTGACAAGGCCACTGACCTATTGGACAATGCCTGCGTAGAAATCCGAAAAATTGCCCACGACATGCAATCCAGTACCCTGTTGCAATTCGGTTTGGCGGAAGAACTCAAGGAATTGGCCGACAGCCTTCGGGAAAGTCAAAAAATGGAAGTGGTCGTCTCCGTCTTTGGACTCGAACAGCGAATGGAATCCTCCATGGAATCTGCCATTTACAAAATCATACAAGAACTGGTGGCCAATGCCCTCAAACACGCCCAGGCCAGCAAGATTCAAATTCACCTCAACCGATTCGAGCAATTGGTCAATCTGATCGTAGAAGACAACGGCATTGGCTTTGCCCCGCAACTGCCAGCACACGAGCAAGGCATGGGCCTGAAGAACATCCGCTCCAGGGTGTTGAACCTACAAGGCAGTTTGCACATCGACTCCAACAGCACCAAAGGCACCAGCATCACCATCGACATTCCCTATCAACAAAAATCTCTCATCACATGATCAAGGTACTACTAGCAGATGACCACCAAATGTTTCTGGACGGATTGCGGGCCGTCCTTGACCACGATGCCTCCATTGAGATCGTGGGAGAGGCATTGGACGGCACCCAGGTATTGGACAAACTGGAAGAGGTACACCAAGAATTGGACATTGTGGTGCTGGACGTGCGCATGCCCAAGATGGATGGGGTGGAGGCTACCAAAGAAATCATCCGACTGTATCCAGCGGTAAAGGTGTTGATCCTGTCGATGCACAACCGCAAGCACTACATTTTGCAACTGATGGAAATCGGCATTTCCGGCTACGTACTGAAAAACCGCAGCAAAGAAGATTTGGTCCAAGCCATTCACAGCATCCACGACGGCAAGCCCTATTACAGCCTGGACGTCTTGAGCATGATTTCGACCCGTGATCCCGAAGAAAAAGGCCCCATTTCCCCCTTGACCGAAAGAGAAATAGAAGTGCTTTGCAAAATTGCGGAGGCCAAAACCACGCGGCAGATTTCCGAGGAGTTGCACATTTCTGAAGCCACCGTCAACACCCACCGGCGCAACCTGCTGCTGAAGCTGAACAAGTCCAACGACAAGCACCTGGTGCGCTATGCCATCAAAATGGGATACATCTCCTTGTAAACAATTCTTCCCGAATTCTCGAACGACAATTTTTGACCCTCTGTTGGAAGATATACTCAATCCAAAGTGGTTTGGGACTTCGTCTACCTTTTTATTTTATCCCAACTCTGCGTTTGAAAGCCTCGCCGATGCTACGGCATCGCCTACGTTTTCAGCCTTGATTTGGAACAAAATAAATTCAGTTTACTCGCCCAAACCACTATGTAATGAGTATAAGTTACCCCCTGTCTTCCCGACAGAACCATTGCATCAACCTATGAAAAAGCAAAAAAAACTATTGGCATTGATCGTTGCAATCAACAAATATGCCGTGCCCGATCACAACTTGAATGGTTGCCGAAACGATGCCACCGCCCTTCTGGAATACCTGCAAGAGCATGGCAAAGAAACGGGCTATGCGGTGGACGCCTGCGTATTGACAGACAGCCAAGCCACCCGAAAGGCATTGATCGAAAACTTCCTGTCACACTTTGGCCAATTGGAGAAAGGAGATACAGGGCTGTTTTACTTCAGTGGCCACGGCTCCAAGGCTGCTGCCCCCAAAGAATTTTGGCACGATGTGGTGGACCAATCCCATGAGACGCTGGTCTGCCACGACAGCAGGCTGGCAGGAGAACGAGACTTGTACGACAAGGAATTGGGCTACCTCATTTGGAAAGCAACAGATGGGAAAGACGTTCATTTTACGGCCATCCTGGACTGCTGTCATGCTGGCTCTGGCAGTCGAAAACCAACAGACCGTTCTGCAGAGGCAGACCAAGGCATTCGCATGACATCCCCAGCCTTTCTTTTGTTGGAGCCTTCCCACTATCTCGGTCGGGCAGAATATCGCAAAGTCGGGGATCAGCTCTACGTCCCATTGGGCAAGCATCTAGTGCTCTCGGCCTGTCGCTCAGATGAAGAGGCAAAAGAGCGGCTGTTGCAACTCAAGCCACGAGGTGTGTTCACCTACAGTTTGCTCGAAACATTGCAGCAAAACCGGGAGGCCATGACCTATGGTGAATTGCTGCGCCGCGTGCAGGCCAAGGTCTACAACAATGCCTTTGATCAGCACCCACAAATGGAAGCATATGGGATCGAAGATGCCGGGCAACTGTACTTTTTGGGCGGAAGCAATCGAACATCCCAGCGGAGCTTTGTGGTGACGCATCACCCCGTCCACGGCTGGGTCTACAATCAGGGAAGCCTTCACGGATTGGCTGCAGTCAACCCTTCTCAGCCCCCCACCATCAAACTGTGGAACCTTCCATCGGACCAAACAGATGTGGCAGAGTGGACCGAACGAAAACTGCTGGATGTCCACCCCAATTTTTCGACTGTCGACATGCCAGCCGGAGTGGATGCCAAGCGACAATTCACTGCCTTGCCCGGTCAACTGTCACTGCCCCAAAGCCGGATTGAATACAGCCCGGATGGCGATGCCTTTGTCCTGGCTCAATTCCAAAAAGAGTGGGAAGCCGCCAGCAGTTGTTACTTGCAAAAAACGGGTGGGGGAGAGCAGGCACATCTCAAGCTCAGGGCATTGAAAAATCGCTATGAGTTTGTGGACAAACGACTCCGTCAGTCTTTTGCATTGCCATTTGAACCGCAGCGCCAGGGCGAAAGTGCTGCCAATCAATTGATGAAAAATTTGGAGACGATGGCCCGATGGCATCAAATCCGCTCGATGAACAATCCTTTTTCCCGCCTATCCAAAAACAGCATCCGGTGGCGGTTTTTCGAAGTCCTGCAAACGAGTGCTGATTTCAGGGTAGCCACCGAAAAAAAGGAATGGACTCAATTTGGGCAATTCCCTCCGCAGCTGGCCTATCGACTTTCGTCCACCAGAGGCTCCGCTGCGACAAATGGGACAGAGCCAGCCTTTCAGTTGCAGATTGCCAATCCACCGACCAACCACCGACCTCTGTGGCTGAGCCTATTGTACTTGGGCAACGACTATTCCATCACCAACGAACTGCTCCCCCTCAAGAGCTTGGAGCCCGGTCAGCAGTGTTGGTTGGAAAGTTTTGAGCACAGCTACCCTTCGAAGGTGATCGCCTTGCACTTGCCAGATGAACTGCGAGACAAAGGCATCCGGAGCATCAAGGAGCATTTCAAACTGTTGATCTCCACCGACGAATTCAACACCTACTCGCTCAACCAAAAAGGATTGGATTTGAAACTCCGAATGCTCCACGGCTGCAGGGGCCTGTACCGCAAATCCCGGACCCGCTCGCTTGACAAAGAAGATTGGTATGCGATGGATTTTTGTGTAGAAGTGATGCGCTGACCAAAAGTGGGGTCATCCTATTTCAAGCTGGCGGCCGCCCTGGTCCTTGCGCGGAGCGTCGTTGCGCCCAGATGTGACAAATACAGCAGCAAGAAAAACAGGAGCAGGTAGGGATGCCCAAACAAATACCCCCAGCTCAGGATGAGAAAGACGGCAGAAAAGCTGGCCCTTCTTCGTCGGCGGATTCGGCGCTGTTGGGCTTGCAAAAAAGTGCTGCTTCGCTGGAGCAAATCCCTTTCCTCTGTCGATGGCAAGGGGACAGAATTCTGGTATCGATCGATCAGTCTTTTCTCTTTTTCTTGCAGCAAGGAATCATTTTGCAGGTGGTGTCGCAAGATTCTGGGAATCTCCTGTCCGGGTTTTTGGGAGTGGGTCAGCAAATCCACCAATGCCTGTTCCAACAGCAGGTGGGACAGCCGAAGCTGTTGGCCTGCTGCCGGGCGATCCACAGCCGGGTCACTCAGCAAGTAGCAATCCAGCAACTGAGAAACAAGCATGCTCATCGCCTCCCGATCCAAGGAAAACTGCTGGCAAAGTTTTTCCCCATCCAAGACCTCATCCCTTTGTTGGTAGTCGATGCTTTGCGCCAATACATTGAGCAACAAGCCATTTTGCTGGAAAGCTTTTGGCAGGCAGGCCATTTGGGTGTTGAGAAAGCGAACCCAAAGAGGGGGCCCACCATATGACTGATAAAGCGCCTCATCGAAGCGGGGGTGGCTGCGGTCTTTTTCCTTGGCAGTTGTCCAGAGTTCCTGCAAGGCAAATTGCAATAGGGGAGCCACTGGCGAGGCCTGGTCCCTGGACAAATCATGGGCCAGGCTGTGGACCAGGGAAGAAGACAGTTGCAGCTTGTATTGTTCCTCCAACACCCTTTTGCGTCCTCCCTGAATGCAGTTGCAAATCTCCTCCCAAGAAAGTGCCGGCAGGTAATGAGTTGTCAAAGGATGATGAATTTGCCAGCAACAACTGTCCACTTGAGAGGAGCGCACAGACAGCAAGATTCGCAATGGAGGACAAGCGGTTAAACATCCATCCAATGCCGAAGGCAGATCCGTCAGTTGCTCATCACTGAGATTGTCCAATAGCAACAAAGGCGGTAAATCTGTTTTGTCAGAGGGGAAAGTGGACGGCAATTCTTTTTCCCCGTCCCACCGAAAAATCTGATGGCAAGTTTCCAAATACGGCAACAAGCCCGCTTCCAAAAAAGAAGTCTTGCCAACGCCTGCACTGCCATAGAGTACAAAGAGGCGAGTGGTCCCCGGATCGGTCAACTGCTCGTACAGCTGTCGGATCATGGAATCTCGTCCCCAAAAGATGGGGCGTTCCTCGGCCGTATAGGGGCGCAGGCCGGGGAATGGGCAAGGAGGAAACTCAATGGCAGGAAGCTTGGGCAAAAAATACAAAGGTTGCTGGCTGAGATCGGGCAGGTTCCAGTCGGCCATTCCTTGTACTTGGTCCCCATAGTCGAGCTGCCAGGGGAGGGCCTTTCGCAAGGCAGCTGTTTCGCTCCGGTACAAGGCTCGGGGAGAACCACCCTTGGTCTGGCTGCGGACCAGTGCCGCACTGACATCGAAGGCCTTTTGCAAGGCATGTCCCTTCCCCAGTTGCGCATAAAAATGAACAGCCATGTCACGGGCCACCTCATCCTTCACATTCTGATGGGTAGAGATGACCGCCGGGATGCCCTGCGCCAACAATCGCTGGCTCTGTGCGCGGGTGGAGCAGCCATTGAGAAAAACCACCTTCAGTTGGGGCTGCAAGGCGAGAAAGTGAACAAAATGATCCATGAGCAATTCCGAGGCCTTTCGAAAAGGCGTTTCGAGTAGCAAGGAATAAGCATTGGCATGGCCCGAAAAGTGAAACAGCACGATGCGTTGGCCATATTCTTGAAAGGCTCGGATGATCTTGTCGAAGGTGACATTGTGAATGGCCACCACTTGGCAGAGGCCCTCCTGCTGCGCTCCTTGGAGGCAGGTGCTGACCTCCTCTTCTTCCAGCGGGATGTTGCGAAGGTAAGCCTTGGACTCCTCGTAATAATTGGCAAATGCCAGCAGCAATATGGGGAGATCATTCTTTGTCAATGTCAAAAAAATTGAGACTCTTTTGAAGGAGTTCTTCACTGTAAAAATAAAAGTCGAATAGATAGGGATTGTATTCTGCCGTGTCCTTTTGCAGTTTGATTTCGAGCTGATAGTATTCCCCCTTTTGGAAGGAAGTCAGTGCATGCTCTTGGATCAGTTCCCAATGGATCTTGTAGGTTGTTTCCCCTTCCTTGGCATCAACTTTTTGCAAGACATCAGCTATTGCTGGCATTTTTTTGCCTGATTTTTTGACCGCCTCATCCGAAATACCCTGTTGATTGGTTTGGAGAATCGTTTCGCCCGAATGAGCGATGATGTAAATTTCATTGATGGGATATTCATTGAGCATTCGGAAGGAGACGGAAAACTCAGTGGAATCGACGTAGTAGTGTCTGTCGGTCCGCAAAAACTCCAACTTGGGATCTCCCGGTCGGACCTTGGTCGTTCTCAATGTTGGCGTTTCACCTCTGGCTGTTCGTCCATTTCCAAAGCTGCTTCGGAAGTCATGGAAGAGATCGATTGCTTTTTGAAATAGGCCATACAGCCCGTTATTTTCCGTATGCAATCGGAAGGCCTCCTCGATGGAAATCCTGCCTCCATGTGATGTACTGATCCAATGGGTATAGGCCCCTTTTTGTTTGTCAAATATCTTGGCAGTCAGGGCATTTTCACAGGATTGACAATGCAGTTGGATGTAGAGCTTTTTCGCTGGACAATCAGTGGTGAACACAAACTTGGTTTGGTCGGCATTGTACGCCTTGAGGGGGCGCAGTCGTCCATCTTCTATGAGAGTGAAGGAATCCAAAGAAGTCGTCTCCACCCAGTAGGAGGCACCAGCGATGGCTGCCGGGCAGAATGACAGCATGACGCAGCAGAGCAAAATGATTTTTTTCATACGTTCGTTTTTTGGAAGTACCGATTGCGAAACCACTCATACAAAGAGGAGTGGGACACCCAATAGGCACTTGTCAGGACAAAAGGAAATTTCAGGTGACAAAAGGAAAACAATGCGACCAGTCCGCCCAGCAAGACAAGCATGCCGAGAAAGATGGCCAGGTACTTGGGAAGTCGCCAGTCGCGGCATTGGCATTCGCTGTAGAACATCCGCAGCAGCACCAGGCAGAGATTGAGCACCAAGACCATGTGCCAAGACAAGGGCCGCAGGTAGGCATCCATCACCATATTGAGATAGGTATTGACGATCAAGTAGGCCCCATTCATCTGATTGGAGACAGGCGTTTGAAATTGATCGACAAACAATTGGTATTTGTTTTGGTAGTTTTCGAACAGGCCGACGAACACCACTTTTTTGTCAGACAAGTCCTGCTCGGTACCCGCCAGCAAATCGCGGGCATTGACAAAAGGCAGCGCCGCCATGCGTCCCTTTGGTTGGTTGCGCAACAAAAATTTGATTTCAAAAAAAGAGGGAATCCCCTCCGGCCATCGAAAGTCCTGCTCATTTTGCTGTCGAACTTTCAGCAAAGCCCAAGCCGCCGACAGCAGCGAGTCATCCGCCCGTCCCACCTGCACATAGCGATGGATCACATCTCGGTCCACCAAAAAGCGATGATCGAGATACCCCCTTTGATTGACCGTATCCACCAATGTCGGCATTGGCAGCTTTCCACCGATTTGACCATACTCAAATTCGTCTGGCGGCAATCCATAGGGAAGCACCAGTCTCCCTTTCCAAAGCTGCAGGCTGTCCGCCAGCATCTTGTCCAGCGAGGGCGAATGCTTGATTGGGCTGAACTCAAAATCCAGAAAAACTGCTTTGGGCGACAGCTGTCGATGCATGGCCCCCATCAAGTGTGCCAGGCAGTCCCGTCGCAGTCGGTCCGTCTCCGGATCAATCATGGAAGGGTCGGTATTGACCAGCAGAATCTCATCCAGCAGCCTGGGCAATGTTTCGTACCTCCTCTCCGTCTGGTACTCGTCCAAAGCAAAGCACCTTTGCACCCCATCGTAGACGGCATGCTCCATCTGCAAAACCGTAGGCCGCCAGGCAATCCCATGGCTGATGGCGCTCAGCAGAATGGCCATCCCCAGGGCGTATGCCAATCCCATCATCAGCCTTCGATGTAGTTGTCCTTTTTTCACAAGTGGCATTGATTTGTGCCATCAACTTACAAAGAAAAGCAATGCCAGTCACGCCCAAATGGCAAAATCAACAGTATGTAGTAGGGAGGAATCATCATATCTGTTGATGCAGTCTTCCCGAATTTCCACGTTCTTTTTGGCCAGTACAAAACGACAAGATCATGAACAAATATTTGCAATTGTTATTGGCCATTCTCCTCTGTCAGAACTTGGCTCAAGCGCAGAGTACAGAATACTTTGATGCGGATTGGAAGCCTTGTCAAGAGGAAGAGGCTTTGTATTATCGGCAGATCACTTACGGGGCGGATGGTCGACCGGAGGGGGTGGTACGGGATCATTACATTGGGGGGGCGTTGCAGTTTGAGGGGCGCTTGTTGTCTGTGTCTCCGGA
>JBCBOS010000053.1:0-10585 GCA_039821145.1 Bacteroidota bacterium
CAAAAAAACTTTATTTTATTAACACCATGCTTTTTATTTACTAAACAATTTTTTATTCAAAAATTATCGCAACCAATAACATTGATATGAAAATCGGCTTAAATATTTATTGCTACTAACTTTAACTAAACAATATTTCTTTAGTTAGATGATAATTATCAAAGTTATCTAGCATAATCATTTCTAGATTAATTGTTTCTAATTAATAATTCGCAAATTAATTGTCTCCAGACAAATTATTTGTAGATAAATCATTTTTAGATAATCTACTTCTAGATAAATCATTCCTAGTTAATCTATCTAAATCGCGTTCCAACTGCTTTATAGGTTGGAACAAAATTTATTTTCATTATCAATCAAAACGCGGGTTTTTAAAGCTCTGGACTACCTTTCTTCTTGAGCTATAAAACCATCATATCCATATTTTATTTTTAACTCTGCGTCTTTAACTACATTTAAACGCCACATAAATATTATTTAATCAAAATGAATGTACTAAGTCTCGAAACTAATTTAAAAATGAATAACAATCATGCATCTCAGCACTCATTGCATAAAGATATACTCTCTACCGACCATCATCTAGAAGGAGTTCTTAAAAACCCTTCATTAACTGGTTTTTCTCAATCACTAACTTCCCCTTTTTTCAGCTGTCAAAGAACGTTTTTCTTCTTTTTTGCCCAGATTTCCGAAAACACAACATACTGATGATCAACTACTTACAGCCCCTTTTTCCCTTGGGCAAAATAAATTCGACCCCGGCGGGCAGATGCCTACACCAGTGGGCTTCCCTAAGATAGGCATCTTTTGACAGATGTCAAAACGTCAATTCCTCTTTCAATTTGGCCCTCAGAATCTCCCATCGTTTGTTGACGAAGTCGGGGAATTGGTCGAACGCCAGGATGTTGGGCAAGAGTTGTTTGTCAACCTGGACGTGGCACGACTCTACCCACTGCTGCAGCGATTTGTCGCTTTTGGACTTGTTGTCGTTGCTGTCGAGCATTTGCAAATTGACAATGCCGTTGTAGGCCCAGTTTTCCGTGTAGTAATGGCCATTGTCTTGCCGAAGGTCGATCCCTGCTTTTTTCAGTTGATTGCGTCTGAAAGCAGTCTTGGGGTGGATGTGGTCTTTGTTGAAATCGTTGTTTCTGTAATCGAGTTGTGGGTACAAGAGCGCCAGGATGGAAAAGGCATATCTGTTTTCGTAGGTCGTATACAAAAGATTGTCGATGGACTCGTCGTCCATGGTCAGGGACTTCCTCGTTTTCGAGAGTTTCTTTGCAATGGCGGTGGCGGGAAATCGGTCTGCTCCCTTGCCAACTTCTTCCTTGGTGGTGTCTCGGATGATTTTCAAAACCGTATCGGCCTGGCCCCCAAAGATTCGCTTCAGCAAAACCGTGTGAAACCATCGTTTGATCAACTCCCTGTCGGCCTTGTAGGCCACCTTGGTGGTGAAGCCTGTGCTGCGCTTGCTGATGTAGAGGTAGTGAATGATGGGCAAAAGGGCATTTTTGGACGTCAGGGTCCGCTCGACGTAGCCGAAGTCCTTGACCAGCTCCAAGGCCTCCACAATGGCCTCTCTGATGCCTGCCCAGTTGGCCTCAAACTCTTTGGCATTGGCAGTCGAAAAATTGGTGATCCTGAACTTGATGTCGGAGCTGAAAATCAGCAAATAACTGCGGATGATCAGGTCCTTGTCAATTTGTATTTGGGTAGAATCCCAGATCTCGTTGAGGAGAGATTTGAATTCGTCCCTGGCCGAGCTCGACTCTGAGGTCCAGCCCGATATGATGGTCGACATGATCAGATCAGAGTAAGAAAGTTTTTCTCCACCGCTGTTGGTCCTGATGAAGATGTTGAGGGCCTTGTCGTAGTCTTGCTCCAGCTCCAGGTAGTAATTGATAAGGGTTTTGACATGGACCACATCCAACAGCTTGGACAGTGTGTTGCTGATGTATTCGTTGGAATCCCAATCCTTCTTTTTCAGAAATTGGTTCAACTCGAAGGTCCCGTTGAGCGATAGGATGTCGCCGACTTCAAACCAGAGCAGGGGAGAGCTGTCCAATTCCTCTTGGGTCAGAAAGCGAAAGTCATACATTCGGCCATCCTCATTTTCTTCCTCTTTGATGGAATGTTCGCTGAGGCACAGGTACAATTTCCTGGTGGGAATGGAATGTTCGTTGTTTTTCCAAGCGTAGTTTTTTCTCTTGTAGCCATAAGATCCTTTCAGACCGATGTAGAGTGCTGTCAGCCGCTGTTGGCCGTCCAGGACTGCCTCAAAGTCTGCCATGGCATTGGTGTTGACTTCTTTGCAGTAAACATTGTACTTCTCCCGGTAGTTTTTCAGCACCGAATAATACCGATGATTGGTTTTATTGTCTCCTTGTACTTTCCACATCAGGAGGTATCCAATGGGGTAATTTCTCATCAAGCTGTCGAAGAGCAATTCGATTTTCTCAGTACTCCAGACAAACTCTCGTTGGATGGCTGGCAATAGAAATTGGTTGGAGTCGATTTTGTCAATTGCTTGTTTGATGTTGATGGGGTGATGGTAACTCATTGGGTGGTAGATGTGATTGGTTTGCGGTCTGACTCTCCTCTGGCCAATGGTGGCGCAAAGGAAAGAAATCCCAGATGGAATGTCGATCTGTTTGTGATGAATGACGCTCTGTGAAAAAGGACTCTTGAAAGACCGCCCGAGATGGGAAAGAGCGGTGCTTTTGTCCTTGGTGCAATTGAAGGAGCTTTCGCTTTTGGTTGAAACGTACGAGCGGTGTTGTTGTTTCAAGGGATTTCCAGATTTTGGGGGAGGGGATCGGGAAAATAAAGCTTATCTTTGCTCACAGACATCCATGAGCCACCAAAATTTGGCCATTATTTCTAAAATATAGATCAATGAAAACGTTTTTATCACTCGTCTTTTTGTTTGGCATCACTGTGCAAATGCACGCTCAGGTCAACGACAGTTTGAAACTGTTGTCGGATGAGGTCAGGGTTGTGGATTACGCGTGGGATCCCGATGCTTCTTACAGACTCAAATCTGTCCAATACGGAATTTCTCTGGAGGAAGACCAGCTGTCAGTGGACATTCGCACCATGGACATCTATTTGCACGACAATGCTGCTTCCGATACGACCAGGTCTGGCATGCGCTACAAAGCGTCCCTGGCAGACATTGGAAAGATCACCTTTGTCAACGAGTTGAGAACGCCCCGCTATGGAGATCCTTTCTATGACACCTCCATTGAGGTAGAAGCGGTAGGGGATGAGGAGTTGTTTGACATGATCTACGACGATGGAACGGTGAGAAATACCTGGCACATACCCATACGGGTGTACAAGCATTCGGATTCCCTGATCTTCCAACAGATGGCCAATTTGCTGAACCGCCACATCCTGCCAGATGGCAACCGAAGGGCTGCTACTTGCAAAGAGGACAAGCGGCACGAGTGGAGTGGCAAGTTGATCGAGGCAATCGACAATGAGCATGTGGAAGTTCCCATTTCCCTCAACGGCAAGGCTTGCCAAGAAAAAGACATCCATCGCTTGGTCTTGGAGTATCTGAAAGAGCAAAACCTCAGGGGCCTATTGGGCTATGTCGTAATCGATGAATCAAACGAGCTGCAAACGATTTGGACGGAGCAAAACAATTTTCACCACCTCCAAAAGGCTGGCGGTGATTCGACGCCCGGCATGCGCGTGATGATGGCAGAAATTGGCACGATGACGGACGAACAGCTGGGGCAAATTCGAAGCATTCTCAGCGCCCAGGAGTGGACGGCCGGCAAGTGCAATGGCGAGCCTGTGAGGTCTTATGTTGACATTGCCATCAAAAATCAGGCGTACAAGAGGCCGGTGGATGAGGAGTGAGCCATTGAGCCGCCATCAATCAGAGGTCTTCAAAGTGGATACGACGGTGTAGTATTCCAGAATTTTGAGCTTGCCATTCTTCAATAGGTCAAACTGGTATCGGTAGTCGCCTATTTTGATTTCTACGGGCTCCTGTTTGCTGACCCATCGGTAGATTCCCTCATCGTCTTTATAGCCTGTGGAGTGGCCCAGGGAGATCATGTTGATCAAAAAGCCATACTTTCCTTTCTCCAGGGTTCGGAGGACGAATTCTGGGTTTTTGAAATGGACGATGCTTCCCTCTTTTTGTACCTGATACTCAAACACAAGAGTGTTCTTTTTGGCTCCTAGAATCTTTCTTTTGACACCTCGGTCTACTCTTTGGAAGTTGAAAAGTCCACCAAAGAACCCAGATCGGTTTCTCGACTTGGTCAGCTTGTCAAATGCCTGCCGATCATCGGGTGTGAATACCGTGGTATCCTGTTTTCCATTTGACTCAATGAAGTAGTTGCCCGCCATCATGCGGGGGGATTCTTTGGGCTCGTCCTTGCGTTCGTTGCGGAGGGCGGTCAGTTCTTCTTTTTGGTACATGATGGTCGTAGATTGTTTGTCCAACGTTCTTTGCTGGGAGATCAATCTTTGTTGTTGGGTTTTGATGCGGGAGGACAATTCTTCTGTCAGATCAGCAATCTCAGTCTTTCGAGTTTCCTTGAGGGAAGTGATCTCAGCAATTTGTTTGTCAATGAGTTGTTCCTTTTGCTGCAAGCGTTGGTGCAATTGGGATTGGACTTTGATGTGGCTTTTGGTCTGTATTTGTCCTTTTGCCTCCAGCAGCCGATTTTCGGTTTCTGAAACTGTCAGCAGTTGCTGGACAGAATCCACTTGATGGCTCAGTTTGGCAATGATGGCGTCCTGGCGCTGGTATTCCCTGCGGACATCGTTCAGCTCTTTGACTTGACTTGCCAGTTCTTGCTGGTGCTTGTAGTTGTTGTTGGTCAGGAAGAACACAGCGATGCCTGTCAGCACAACCAACAAGGCAGCATAGCCATATGACAATGTCTGGGTCTTGGGAGGAGCGGGCATTGATTTGTTCAACAGTGCTGCCGTGGCCTTTTGGTGTTGGGAGAGGTAGCCATCCAGTTGTTGTTCGCTCAGTTGCCATTCGGTCATGGCTTTTTTCGCTCCTTCGGCGGCGTTCCTCCACAGTTCGTTAGCAGCGTCATCCGTTCCAAGATTGGGCCCATCCATGGTCGGTCGTTTGAAATTGATAAGATCAAAAAGTTTGTTGAGAAAGTTCTGATGTTTCATTGGTACATATTTTGGGCTTATCAATGGCCTTTTACGAATCGTCTTACATTTCGGAGGGCTCTTCTACAGGTCTCGCGAATGCTTTCGACGGTTTTCTCCGAATCCCTTGCAATGGCATCATAGCTGTGATTGTCCTTGATGCGTTTGTCCAGGATTTGTTTTTGGTTGGGATTCAGGTGCTGGGTCATTTTCTCGTAGGAGAAGACAGTGGAGGCATCACCTTGGATTTTGTGAGAATGGGCCGTAGGGATGGAGTGGACCGACTCGTTGTCCAGATAGACTTCCGGTGATCTGCTCTTTTTCTTGTAGTAGTCTGCAGTATTGTTTTTCACACTTTCCCAAATGTAGCCATCCACGTTGTTGACGGTCCTTCGTCGGAGGCTGGGGATCAACTTGAAGGTGGTGATTTGGGCGATTTCCTGAGCATCTTGCATGTTCCTTGCCTTGTTGACAGAGGCCAGTAAAATCAATTTGCTCTTTCGCTTCCAGAATTCTTCTTCTGCTTCTCGATTGCTGCTCCGGATGAGGGAGAGCAATTCGTGGTCGGTCATTTGTGAATACTTATTCATAATTTTCTTCTTGAGAGCATAGCATACTCCGTGACATTGATCAATTTGTGTCGCAGAGTAGTCAGCAGGGAGGCAAGGAGTCTATTCGGATTCTTTTTGCCCGAGAGAAAAAAGTCCGAATAGACCCTGAGAATTTACCGATTCAGCTGTGCATTGGCAAATTCTTCGCAACCTACTACACAAGTGTAGACTCTGGGAAGGGGGAAAAAACACGTTTTGGGCGAAAAAAATTACATTTTTATTTCATGTATGCTTTTTTGATCAATATTTGGCTCTTTTGCTGTCTCAGGAAAGTTTGCGTTTGCGCCCCAATCTGCGGTCAGAATGTTTGCTGAGGATGTGTAGGACGATGTTCCAAAGTTCGACATAGGGGATGATTTCGATGTCTTGGTTTTGGGTGAGGCGCAGGGGGCGGTTGCGCAGTCGCTTGAGGTCGGAAGCGGTGTGGCGCATGACGGCTTGGTAGTGGAATCGGTAGCGGGGGATTTTGAGCATCATTTCGATGAAGGTGCGGGCGCGGATGAGTTCGCGGCTGCGGAGGTGGCGGTCGATGTAGCGTTTGATGGCCTCGGCGCGGTCGATGAGGGTATCGTTGTTGTGGCCGATGTTGAGGAGCAGCTGTAGGATGATGATGTTGATGTTGTTGCCTTGCTTGTCTTGGGCGAATAGGGGGACGGATTCGATGAGCTTTCGGTAGTGGGGGAGGCCTCCGCCTTCCAGGGTGATGCGACCGTTGCGAATGAGAAATGCCATGTATCCTTTGACGATTTTCCACTGTTCTTTGAGTGCGCGACTGACTTGGTGGACACTGTTGGCGGCCAGGTAGAGGTGGTAGGCTTGTTGGTATTGGCCGTCGTGCAGTTCGATGAGCAGGCGGTAGTAGGTAAATACGCTCCAGCTGTACTCTCCTTTGCGAATGTGGGCAATGGCGAGTTTGATGTTTTGGCGGGCTTGGTCGTATTGGCCGAGGATGAGTTGGGCGGGGATCAGTTTGTAACGAAAAATAAAGCTGCGGTCAATCTTTCGCTCCTGCATGAATTGAATGGCCTGTTGGCAAATGTCATTGACACTTTGATAATCATGTTGGAAATAAGCCAAGAAAATGTGTACGTTCCAGATGTGATGATTGATGCTGACAGACTGGTATTTAAAATATGGGGCAAATTGCTCACAGAGCATTGATAGCTTTTTTCTCAGCTCTGGAGTATTGGCTCTTGATGCATTTTTAAGATATAGGGCTTCAGTGGTACGACTTTTCACTTCATCTTCTATGGATGCAAGCAGCTTTTCCTGCTCCATAAGTTTTCTATACTTTCTCCCTTTTGCCTCATGGTTTTCAATAATGTAATAGTGATAATGTAGTTCTTGGCTTAGTTCCGCAACGATTCTGTGCAAGTCATATTTTCGGGCCATTCGGAGTGTCGCCAGTATGATGTCGAGGCTTTTCGCACCATGGTCTTTGGCAATCAATACTTTGATACTTGCAAGATTGCGCCAGCATTCTATGTAGGCCTGCTGAGTGGGAGAGGAGTATTGCCAGGGGTGGGATAAAACACTCCTACAAATTTGTTGAATCAGTCGATTCTTTAGTTCTGACAGTTTTTTTCGTTTTCGTGGACCTGAGTACATGGCATTCATGGCTTCTTCCTGTGTACTCACTTGGCCAGAGCGGATGAGCTCGAAGAAGTGTTGGCATTCCTCGTCTAAGTAATCAGCCAATTGGGGCTCAATTCTTGATACCAATCTAATGAGATTTTTCATCTCTATTGAATTTTATTTCATTGTAAGTGCGTGAATATCAAACTATTAAATACTTTTTGTTAGTTGGTTTTTTTAATTCACAGCCCGGATAAAAGAATTTTCATGTTACAGCGTACCTCTCTAGCATCAAATAAATTAAGTAATAAAAAATCATCATGATGCTAAAAAACCTACCAAATCAACTCAAGATTCTGAATTACAAAGGGTTACGAAACATTAAAGGAGGAGCTTCTTCATCTAACGATGCCAATCTTATCGTCATAGACGAAAGGGTAATGTAGTTCTCTCTAAGCAAATCCCCTTGGCAAAACAGCGCCAAGAGCTGAAAAAATCACTTTTGTGGCCGTTATGTTTTCATTAATATAACGGCCTTTGTAATTTGTAGTTCTGACTATTACACGTTGACAATTTTTTCAAAAAGAAATGCAAAAGTAAATCCGCGTCTGTAGAGGCGTATGGTTCACTTTGTCATTGATGATTTTGCAAGCAAATATTTCATGGATTTTCAGAAAAAACTCAAGTCGAAATTGAAAGAGTATCGCGAGCTAGACGAATTCAAAGATGTGGAGGAGCGGACGGAAGTACTGGTACAACTTCGCCAAATCATCCTTCGCCGCTTGTTTCCGAATCGATGACCTCATCCAGTAAGTAGCGCCGCGTAAGCAGCTCAACTGTATCGAAAAGAACCTTTCTTTCCCGGTCCAGGCCGTTGGCCAATTGTTCTGTCTCTGCCAGTTTGGTTTTGAGTTCATGGAGTTGTTGGAGGGTGTCCAGTCCCTGCCCGGAATGCATCATTTCTCCCTCTCCTTTGAAAAGCCAATGAAAATTCAATCCTTTTAGGATTTGAGACAGGCGCACCATGTGCTTGAGGGTCAGGCTTCGGGTTCCGTTGATGATGTGGTTGACGTAGTTGCTGTTGCTGAAATCCATTTGCTGGGACATCTCGCTTTTTGTCAGCTTGAGATACTGCCTAACTTGGTCAAATCGCTGTCCAATGTCTGGATCTCCGGTCTTCTTGAATTTGGTATTCCCTTCTTTGTTCACTTTGATGGTGGTTTTGCAGTGTCTGAAAAATATTTGAAAATAATCTTATTAGAATTTGATTTTTAATACTTTTGGGATTATTTTTGTATCATCTACTACTAAATATAATCTGCCTGAGCGGTAATACAAAATCTGGTGGGAAGAGAAGAGAGAGAAGTGGTGTCAGAACCATCTGTTGCCTGACAATCCTCTCAGGGAACTGTCCATATAACAATTGATAGACAGCTATTGGAACGGCTGTCGAGAAGAACCCCAGGCATCTGGGCTGAGACGTAGAAGAAAAGATACTGCAACAAGATTTGATGGAATTCTTACCTGATCCTTACGGTGTGCGGGCCTGCATTGCTCTGCTGTCGCACCTGGGGTTGGCGTGGTGAGTGATCGCAAGCAAACAATTCATTTGGGAGAGAAAAGTTATTTTATCTTACATCATGATGATCCTCCCGCCAGTCGGTGGATTGGTGGGAATTTTTGCCATTTTTCTCTTTCATTTATGCAATGAATTTGTTATATTTGGTATTCGAAAGTGTAAAGCCAAACTCGCATTTATCTACCTCGCTGACAAGTTCAGCATCTGCCGAAAGAACTCAACATAGAACTGTTTTCAGAAAGGCATTGGTCCTTTCAACCATTTATTGTTCGTGCTTAGAACTGCTCTTACAAGAGTGGGTGATCATTTATTGCTTATTTCAAATCATTGACTATGATGCTAAGACATAGCCTTGCGCTGCTCGTGCTCTTGAGTGGCCTCAGCGGATTTTGCTTCGCGGCAACCAGCCCTTCCGTTCCTCAAGTTCGGATTCCCATTGTATTTCACATTGTGCAATCTGTTGATGCACCTTTGGTGGACGAAGATCGAGTGCTTCGCCAATTGGAATTGCTCAACCAAGCCTTTTCTTTGGCGGAGTATGAGACCTATCACCCTTCTGATCCCAGTCTGGCGCCCACTTATGAATTGGTCTTTTGCCTACCTGCACTCGACCCCTACGGCAGTACGACGACGGGGATTCAGTTTGTGGAAAGTGAAGGAGATTTCTCTGTCTTTGATGCCATTAAAAAGCCTTCTCTGGATGGGGTAGCAGCTTGGTTGACAGATCGTTATGTGAATGTATGGGTGGGTGATTTGGGGGATTGGCACGGCCATGTTCAGTTGCCTGGGTCGGAGCCTTCGACGGATGGGATTGTGGTGGATTATCGCTATTTCGGTGGAGAGGAAGCAGAGCTGGAAGGGGCAACTTTGGGTCAGTTGATGGCGACTTATTTGGGGTTGACGGAGTTCAAGATGGATGGCCATTGTTTGGGTCAGGCAGGAGTGGATTGTTTCGGGCCGGGGCATCGCTATTTATTCAGCTATTCAGATGTAAACAAGATGTTGGAGGCTTTTCAGTTGGAGGGGCTGCGTTATGGCTTGTTGTCTACTGTTTTGCAGTGTGCGGAGTTGCGTACGAGTGTGGAGGAGATTTCTGCTTTGCAAATGAAAGTCTTTCCCGTTCCGGCAGAAGATCGACTCACTTTGTCCATTGCGCTGCCAGATGAGGGGGAGTTGCAAATTCGACTGCTGGATGCTTTGGGATCGGTTCATTACGAGGCTCAATATGAACAAACGAAGGGCATTCATCGGGAGGAGATTGATTGCAGCCATTGGCCTGTAGGTGTCTACTTTGCTCACATTCGCTTGGGGGACCAAACGGCTGTCCAGCAGGTGAGCATTTACCACCCTTAATCCCTTTCCAAAACAACCAAAAAAATAAAGTCATGCAAAAATACATTGTTCTGCTTTTGAGTCTGATGTTGCTTTCCATATGTGGTCAGAGCCAGCCTGTCAATAAGTTAATTGGGGATGTGGTGATGCCAGCGCCCAATGCGGCTTCTTTGGGCAAGTATGGAGATGTTCCGGTGAGTTATTATACAGGGGTGCCGAATATTGGTGTGCCCATACACACACTGCAGGAAGGGCCCTTGTCATTGCCGATTTCGTTGAATTACCATGCCGGAGGGGTGAAGGTGGCGGAGATGGCCAGCTGGGTTGGCCTGGGTTGGTCCTTGAGTGCAGG
>JBCBOS010000054.1:0-10263 GCA_039821145.1 Bacteroidota bacterium
AATCCTTGTTCTAATGGATCATACTCTCGAAGACCCTAGCTTGTACTTACTGCCAGTAGGACTTTGTAGTTTCAATCCTTGTTCTAATGGATCATACTCTCGAAGTCTGCCATAATTATCGTTGATTTTAGGATAAAAGAGTTTCAATCCTTGTTCTAATGGATCATACTCTCGAAGCTTACAATCATCGCAAGTGAGCTACCTGATAGTCTTCGTTTCAATCCTTGTTCTAATGGATCATACTCTCGAAGACTTTTCTGCAAGCTCCTCATAAAATGCCTTCGTGAGTTTCAATCCTTGTTCTAATGGATCATACTCTCGAAGCCTGAGACGGATGAGTTCATTCGCAAGTCCAAGCAACGTTTCAATCCTTGTTCTAATGGATCATACTCTCGAAGTCCAAAACCAATCGCTGCTAGAAGCTGTCAAATTCAGTTTCAATCCTTGTTCTAATGGATCATACTCTCGAAGTTCCACTCGGACCAAGATGTTGTCTCGACGGGTAGGGTTTCAATCCTTGTTCTAATGGATCATACTCTCGAAGCCGATGCGCCCGTCCCATAGGCATTGCAACGTAAAAAGTTTCAATCCTTGTTCTAATGGATCATACTCTCGAAGGGGGAAAGATTCCCGACGAGAGTGTCGTGGCCCCCGGTTTCAATCCTTGTTCTAATGGATCATACTCTCGAAGAAGGAAAGATTATTCATTGGACAGATTTACAATACGTTTCAATCCTTGTTCTAATGGATCATACTCTCGAAGTCGTACCTCTCTTTAATTACCTGATAACGAATCAATTACAGCAATATCTCAATCCCTAAATCATTCGTTTTGCAACCTGTCAAAGAACATATTACCCCCATTTTTAATCATTTTCCGGAAACACAACCTCTTGACAATGAGGGACTTATTACCCCTTTTTTCGCTCCGCTAAATAAGTTGGGACCCGGCTAACGGGTGCAAATGTTGCGATAGGTACAAGTTACACATCTTTTTTTATATGGCGTGGCCTTAGGGTAGTGATTCTTCGCAAGAAGGTCACAAATGTCAGCCGCGTCTTTCTTGACTTTGTCGATGTGGCGACGATGGATGGGAACCTCCACCAAACGGTGCTGACTGCGGGTGTAGACCAAAAAGCCCTTGCTGACTTTTTTCTGAAAATTGCTCTCAATCAAATGGGCATAGCAATACAGCTGGGTTTTATAGGTGCCGTATACCCGATCCTTGAATTGGGCAAATTTGTAGTCCAAAGGAGCGTACTCTTCCGCTGATAAGAACAGAACCTCGTCGACCTCTCCCCGCAATAGGTCATTGGTCAAATAGGGGTTGAGAAGCTTGCCCTGCACACCCAGCCGCCTTCGCAAATAACCGCTGTTTTGAATGGCCTTTTGTTGGTGAACCTGGCGGCCCCGATTGACTTTGTAATGCCTGTCCTCGTATTGCGGAATGCGAAGGACGTGCTCAAAATAGGTGAAGCGCGGACAGTACAGATGCGCAATGATGTGCGAAGGGGTCAGCGAAAAAGGCATCAGAAAAACAGGGCTTTGATCTCGTCATTGACCAGGCGCTTGTCAAAGGCCTGACCCAATAAAATGGTTTGCTACAACTCTTTTTGATTCATCGGAAAAATGTAAACTTTGTCTTTGCCAGGATCGATCTCTGCTTCGATCTGCAACTGCAAACTGTCTTTTCCGTTGGCATCTGACTGACCCAAAAATACAGAGTATTGTACCCTGTACAAACCTGCCTGTCGACAATACTTGGCCACGCGGTTTCTCGCCTTGTCGTCACCTATGTCATACAATACCCAGATCAACATGGTGCCTCTTTTTGCAACAGCTCTTGGGCAAACCGATGGGCTGCCAACTGGATGATGTTCGCCCGCGTCTGGTTTTTTCCTTTGTAACGTACCCGGTCTTCTTCCATGTATTTGTTGAAAGAAGAGACCAGCAAGACCTTTCCCTCCCTTGTCAGCGTACAAGCTTTCGAAGCACTCAAGGTCGTGTGGGACTGCCGCACTTTTTTGGCGGTGAAAAGACTGAATGCGATTTTGTCCGCATACGCACGATAGGGTTCTATGAAATCGTATACCATGCTTTTGTAGTTGTAATCGTCGCGATGCAAAAAACCTACATACGGATCGAGTCCCGCCAAGATCAATGCCTTTTCTACCCGACTGTACAGGATGCCGTATGCGTAGTTCAAAAAAGCATTGAACGGATCGCGAGCCGGACGAAAACTGCGGCCCACAAATTGGTACTGCTTGGGAAGGACGTGACTGATGGTTTGAAAATACAGGCGACCTGCCGTTCCCTCCCAGCCGCGAAATTGCTCCGCCAGTGAATCGAGTTGACTGCCGTGAGCCATTTCAATGGATTGTTTCAAGGACAACAACTGCTGTCTCTTTTCTGTCAAAAAATCTACCTGCCCCGGACGATGCTTGGCCAATTGCTGGATGAACTGCGCCTGGTGCTCTATTTTTTGCCCCAACCACATTTTGGTATACGCCAATCCCAAGCTATTCAAACTGGCTTCCAACTGCTTTTTGCGAATCAGCGTCGTACTCCCCAATTTACTGTGCCACACCCGCCCCAATGGCCGCCCACTCTTTTCCAAAAATACAATGTCAATGTTGTTTTTGATCGCCAATACCACTGCAGCCGAAGAGAGTGCCGTCCCCTCGTCCATCCAAATGCTCTGAATCCTATTGGCCGCAAACTGTTGCTTTCGGACTTGCTCTTTGTCGCGCACACGAACTTCAAAAAGCTGGTCCTTGATGTGCAAATAAGCTCCGTATGTGTACAAATGCAAATGCATACGCGATGGGGTTGTCAAATGAAAAAATCTTGCTCCTCCAGCCGACGAAAACCAGTGTTGTGGCGATCGTCCTTGGAATCGTATCTGTAGAATGGCAATGGATTTTTTACATCCCACAAATGGAAATGGTGCTGCGGCTCCTGGCCGAAAATGGAATAGCCCGTCTCACCAGAATAAATGGGTACGTTGACAACGTAGTCGTAAAAGGCTGCCTTGATCTGGGCAAATTTTTCTTTCTTGTCAAACAAAGAATCAGTGGTATTCTGACGGATCCGCAAATAGGCTGTCCACAGTTCCTCGGCTTCCTCATTGAGCTGTACGAACAAAGAGACAGTCTCCCGGTAAGGAATGAACCGAAATCGACCAAGGTCTTCAAAGTTGAGACATTCCAAATCCCTCAACTCGGGCGATACCCGCTGAGCCGATTGCTCCTGAAGCTTTGCAAAGTACGCATTGATCAAAGAGAGATAATCACTTTCCTCAATCACGTCCAGCCCTTTCAAAATCTGTTCGGTTTTCTCTAGAAGGATGGCGCCATAAATGCTTTTGGTGGCTCTTTCCAATTCTTCAATTTTGTACAAATAGACATTGCTGATGTCCTGCTTTTCTCCAGCGCGATTGGCGCGTCCGGCAGCCTGAATGATCGAATCCAGAGGTGCCAAGGCCCGAAAGACTGTGTCCACGGATATGTCCACTCCCGCTTCGATCAATTGTGTGGATACGATGATCCTGGGAATCTCTCCATCTTCCTCTCCAATCAACCCAATGATGCGCTTTCGCTCAAAGGGTGTCAGACAAGTGGCCAAAAAGTACAAATGGGCCTGCTCCTTTGCAATGCTGGCCTTGAGTGCTTCAAAGCACTGACGGGTGTATCCGATGGTATTGAGAATGACGAGGATGTCCTTCGTCGGATTGGCCTGATGGTAATTGACAACAGTCTGCGAAAACGCTGCCATGTCAAGGGCTTTGTCTGTACAGTTGATCAGTCGGGTGCGCTGAAACAGTCGAAAATATTGCTCATGCCTCGGAATGAGTTCTCGAATCTCAGACTTCGGATCAAAGATCATGGGCTGGGTGGCCGACATCAAAATGAAGTAGCAATTGAATTGCTTGCCCATGGCCACAAACACCCGGCGAATCAACTCCCACAGTTCGTATTTGATCTGCTGGATTTCATCGATCACAATGATGGATTGACAGAGTTGGGGAAATTTCAACAGCTTGCCTTTGTCGTTGGTCAACAGGCCTTCGAGGAGTTGGACAAAAGTGGTCACCACCACTTCCGATTGCCAGGTCTCTATCAAAAAATGGGAGGCTTCTTCTGTTTTTTCCAGGACAGCATCTTCCTCCATTTTGTAGACGGGCTCCGCCAAATGGTGGTGCTTCAACAAGAGGTCGGACGTTGGATTGTCAAATATCTTTTGAAAGACTTCGTAGTTTTGGTCGATGATGGATGTGAAGGGAATGGCAACAACAATCCTCGGATTTTGCTCACCCAGCATGCGCTTCATTTCCATGGCCAAGGCCAGTGATGTAATCGTCTTGCCCAGGCCGGTCGGAAGCGTGATCGAATAGAGACATTGGTCTGGAGAAAAGTTTTCTTTGAAATGCTCCAAACTTTCCAGATATGCTTGGTTCCTGCGTTTGTTGATTTCTACTTTGCGTTGGTCGGTCCCTGTTGCAGCTTGATCAAAGCCACATGTCGTTCTGTATTTCCGCACCGCCTCCTGGTCAAAGCCAAGGTTTTTGGCCACTCGATTCGACCCAAGCTTGACATCTGTTTTGTCGGCAAACAAAAGGGTGGACGCCATCAATTGGTGAAGGTAAAAGTAACGGGCCTTTTGGAGAGAGTCCAAATTGGAAAGAACATCGGCTACATCTGCTCCATCTTCCATCAGCTCTGCCATGACATCGTCAAGGTCTTTCATATAGCTGCGAAAACTGCTCCACTGGTACGACAAGGACATCTCCCCCAAGAGTTCATCCAACATCTCCTGAACTTCCGCATGGTAAAAATTGTCCACCAGAATTTCCAAATCCCTTCTCTTTTTTGGAACGTCATTGCTCAGCAACTCATTGTCGAAATTTTTCACCCGCCCATGATGGCGTTTCACAGCAGTAAAAACGAAATAGGGCAAGAAAAAACGATCTTCTTTCGACAGCTCACATTTCTCCAGATACACCATGGCGATGTGTCGGGCCAAATAAGCAGAAATCAATGCATGGTGTTTGGGACGAATGACGGTCTTTCCCTCAGATTGAATGTAGGTTTGAAAATTTTCCGTTGCCTTGCCCAAATCGTGAACGGCTCCTTGTATGTAGACCAAGTCGGCAATAATGGACTTATCCATTTCGAGTTGGTAGTACCCCGATTCAATGATGGCTCGACAATGAGTTGCCACGCTTCGCAGATGGTCGACCAAAGGTTTGCCCGGATGAGAAATGATCGATCTCATAAGAAAGCAATGTTGGCCTGCGTGGTTTTCCAATAGTGATCCACCTGGGCCTCCAGCGCTTGTCCACCCCGCTCCACAATGACTTCTGCATATTCCTGGACAATGCGGTCCGGTCCCAGTTCCATGGGCATGGTATCTACCACATAGTGGGCAGAAGCACCGAATCGGATGGGATGCTCCCGAGCGGCCTCATTGAGATTGAGAGCCGTGTGAATGGGGCTGTACGTCTCTGCCTTTGCCTCTTGCCAATGGGCCTCCTCCTCGCCGACCCAGTCCACCATGGCCACACATTGGGCCAGACCAAGATATGGGGTAAAATGAAAATTTCTCTGCCGAATGCGATTGGCCAACTCCTGAAACAAAGCAGCATCCTCGTGCCCGACATAGACCCGACATCGAAGATCTTTGAGAAATTCATACTCGATTTGAGTCCTATTGACAATGTTGAAAAAGTTCGATGGAGATTTTCCTGTCATCAGCAAGTTGAATCCAATCCGGCACTTTTTCACCGGGGACAAAAGTTGTATGGCAATCCAAGAGCGTTGCTTGGCAAACAGTTCGCAAAGGGGTGTCTTCCCCTCCGGAAATTGGCCGACTCCCGTCTCCCGCTCTATGCCCAAAATGGCACCCAAAAGACCGATCAGAGCTGTGCGCGTGGGGATCGCATAGGTCAAGGGCGAGGTCGTGGTATTGAATTTTCTGAAGTGAGCATACTCTCCCGACAGATCAAACAACAGCAGTTTACGCGATTTCATCGAGCACCTTTTTGAGGTCAATGGAATCCTCTCCTCTTGTACATTGCAAGCGGTTGTCCAAGCGCAGATCAATCGACTGAATCTTTGACTGATGGTCCTGCAGGGCATCCAACAGCTGGCTCACATCCACCCGATAGTCCTTGGTACTTCGAATCTTGACCTCATTGCCGCTGTTCAACTGCAGGCGCTGGCGCAAATTGCCGATGTAGAAGGGTTCTTTGTATTGGATGGCCAAAAGTAGAATAGGGGTTTGTCCAAATTTGGAACGAGAAATGAGATTCTTGGTACCCTCCCAAATGCCTTCCAAGAGCAGGACGTGGTCTGCCTCTGTCATCTGAGAATAGATGGCTGCTTTTTCATTGACAATCCCATTGAAGCCAATCAGTGCATAGGGCAGCTTGTATTCTGTGCGAAAAGTTGTCTTTGCTTTTCCATCAGCTGATGCAAACGCCCCGGTTCCTTGCTCTGTCATGATGCTGGTTTGGTGAAGAGATTTGCCCATCTGAAATTGGGTTGGTCCGGTGAGCGTGATGGAGTCGTTCGGCAAGGGTATGACACCACCGAATACCCGAATGTCAATACAACGGTCCAAAATGTGTTGGGCATGTTCCTCTTTGGAGGTTTTTTTGTCTTTTCGAAAATTCTCTGCGCGGCGCTTTCCGGTGGAGACAAATGACTTTCCCTTGTCGTCGTAATTGGTTTCGCGCACAAAGATGTCTTTCTCCCCACTGCCGTCATAACCTTTGTAGGCATACCAATAATCCCGAATGCTTCGCTTGAGTCGCACATCCGATACAATGGCCTTGCCTTCCTCCCCATCAAAGCGGGGTCGGTTTTCGTTGAGGGGATCACCGTTGGGATTGGCATTTTCGATTTCGTACAAAAAGAGTAGTTCAGTTCTGTTATTGATGATGGACATGATGGATTGCATTTTAAAAAATGATGAATGAAGGGAACATCAGGCTTTTTCCGACCGAAAATTGTTGCCAAATTCCAGCCCTGCCACGAAGTAGAAAGACAATTCGCTGTTGGAGTGCTCTGCAAGTTGGTGCTTGTTGACAACAAAATGGGTTTTGACAAGATCTCGCAAGGCCTTGAAAGCGTGAATACTGGTGTATTGCTGGATGACATTCAAGGCCTCCACATAGATAGTGACCAAGGTAGTGGGATTGAGTTGGAACCCCTTGAGTTTTTTTACAAAGGGTGTATTGCCTTCCAGATTTCTGCTTTGCAGATTGAATACCTGCCGAACGAGAATGCCCAGCGAAAAGACCCCCAAAGTGATGGGTTGTTCAGGATTCAGAAAAGCGGGATGTTCTTCGGCAAATGCCTGAAGTTTGGCGATGTCGAACCCTTTCTTGGAAGAGTCTGACAAAGAAGAGTCTGTTGGTATTGACATGGAAAAAGGAGTTTTGTTATTGGGTAAAATGGATAGTTCACTCAGGTAGTCAAATGCCAAAATGGCCAGTCGAACCAAGCTGGTGTTCCACTTGATTTCTTTGCTAACAGTAAGGCCAAAATAACTGTTGGGATAACGCCGAATCTTGTCCCAGCCTTCTTTTATGTAGGCCTTTTGGACGGTGGATTGTACACGCTCAAAAAAGTGTTCTCTGGACATGGGCTGACCGAGAAAAACAGTTTGAATGATATCATAAAATTCATCCTTGAAAAAGGCCTGAAAAATGGCAAAGGTAAATGACAAATCATGGGTCTGCTTTTGGAAGTTGAGCGCATTTTGGTACAGTGTGCGTTGGCAAATTTTCTCTGGTACACTGATGAACAATTCCCGAAACCGAGAGGGAAAAATCTGTTCGAGAAACAGGCGAATTTTAATGGCTCCTTTATCTTGCCTTTCCTTGTAAAAAAGCAAGTTCAGTGCAAATCTATTGTGCTGCCCCTCCTCTCGGGCGATGCGTCGCATGAGTACCATTTCCCGGCTGATGAGCTGTTCTTTGTCGGACTCTTGGTACTTGAAGTCCGTCAGCAATTGCAGGACTTTGTTGAGCAGTTGGGGATTGGAACCGATGACGAGCTTGGGAATGAGGAAATAGCTTTTATCGTAGAAATTCTTGCTCAGGTGTTGGGCGACATACTTTTTGCCCAGTTCAAAATCCAATGCACAATCGGAGCAAATGGGATAGTTTTTCCAATTGTTTTTTTGGAGAAAAAATCCACTGACGAAGCCCGTCTTGTCCACTGAGGCATATTTGAAGGGAGAGGCAAAACCGTGCAGCAATGGCTTTTGTGTGAGGCAACAACTGCAGAGGCTGTGATGGCCTTCGGAGGTCACGCTGTGTTTGGTCGATTTTCCACTGGTTCCCGCTTGGAGAATTCGCGCCTGTAGGCTGTCAAAGTCTGCCAAATACTGTCGCCCAGTCAAGCCTTCGCAGCGAATGCTGAAGCCCGTTTTTGTCTGTTCCTTCTTGCCCATGCTTTCAAAGCTTTGCCGGACTTGTTTCTTCACCGTTTCTCCCTCTTGCAGCAGGCAGTTTTTGAGCGCCCGAAAGATGGCCTCCTCGTTGGTAAATCCCTTGGCTGCACTGAATTGGATGGCATCTTCCACCTGTTTGGGGTAGAAGGTCCTGAACTTTTTGTCCACATCTCCCATCTTGGTGGTGAAGGTCACATCTCCTCCCCTGGCCGAGCCTTTTCGGTAGGCGTATCGGCTGTAGTTTTTGGTACTCACATTGACCAAGTCCACTTCTCGGAAGCGACAATCAAAACCCTCGTGGGCTGTGGAGAAGACAAAGACCACTTCCAGCATGACATAGTTGTCCATCTCTGGAAATAGGTTGTCGACAAAGTTTTGAAAGGGCAATTCCTTTTTGGCCCCTTTGAGTTTTCCGATTTCTATGATGGCTTTGTCTTGCATTGGTGTTATGATTTACTTCTTTGACACAAATATCCCCCATCCTTTTCCCAGATGGCGGGAATCCTACCATTTTGCCTTTTTTTCTTGCAAATACTGGCGGAATGCTTCTGGTTCGATCACCTCTATCTCGCCCGGCAGCCCCAGGACAAATCGTCCGATCCCCTTCCAATTGCGCACCTGCCCCTCGAACAGCGGTTGGCCTGCCTGCAGGCGGATGTACTGGCGGCTCAGCGGGAACTCCTCTACCAATAGGTGATGAGCCGTGTTGCTCAGCCGCATGCGGACCATCGTCCACTCGTCGCCTGTAAGGCCAAAGAGGTCCATCGGCGACGCCATGCGACCAGGCTGGACCGGATCATCCAACAGGGATACATCTTCGATCCGATTGATTTTGAACTGCCGCTGATCGTCCTTGTCCAGATCCCAGGCGATGAGGTAGCGGTAGTCCTCGGTGATTTCGAGGGGTTCCACTTTGCGATTGGCCACCCGATTGCTGGTCAAGGAGCGATACCCATGCAGCCTTACACAGCTCTGCAGGTCAATGCCGATGCGAATCATTTGGATGATGCGACTGGCGTGCAGCTGCGGCAGGGCATCTGCCAAGGGAATCAAAGACAGGTTGAGATCGAATTTGTGCAAAATGTTCTGTGCCAAAGGAGAGCTCGCCGCTGTCTGTTGGAGGTGAGCCTGCAAAAAATTCAGCTCGTCCGACGTGAGTACCGCCTTGTCTTGCTTGGGAAAAGAGAAGTCTAGGCTGTAGCGATTTTGGTCATCTTTTGTCACGGGATACCCAATTTCCTTGAGCAACTGAAGAAGTCGATACAGTTCACTTTGGGAGGTCCCCAGGCGCTTTGTGAGGGCCGCCACCGTTCTGGAAGGTGGAGAATTGAGCAATCGGATCAGGTGGAAGACCCGTAGTAGTCGCTTTTGAATGTCCATGAGAGCGCATTGTATAGCAGGGGGGCTGTTTGGCATGGAACGGCCCTGCTGTTGTGAATTTACGCTCTTGATTTTCTATTCACTTTTGGAACAGAAGCTGCAAGGTACAAAGGGGAAGTCAGATGTCCTAATGGGGAGAAGGGATTTGTGTGATTGTAAGCAAGGGTCTGGCTACTGGCTTATTTTTCTTCAAAGATGAGCAATGTGTTGTCTGACTTTCGTTGATACAATTTATCACCAATGTGTGTTGCCGTTTCTGTAATGAATTGCGTCGGGTATTTCCATTCCATTTCGAACGTTATTTTATTCAGGGCAATAATAAAATTCATAGGAAGGAAGCCTTCAATTTCATATTTCATTTTCTGCATACCTATTAAAAAGATATGGGTTTCACTTTCAGAAATACCGCCGTTTGCACACAAT
>JBCBOS010000055.1:0-7081 GCA_039821145.1 Bacteroidota bacterium
CTATCAATTACTCGATACTATGATTCTAGCAATTGATAGTTTTTGCTTTCCTTTTTCAGCATCTTCATACATGTATGTATCTCTTTCACTAATAATGGAAAAATACTTTATTTCGATTTCTTTTCCCTTGTAAGAAGAAGATACATCTTCTTTGATAGGATGGCAAAACAAGTAGTTTGGAGATGTTTTTTTGCACTTCCAATTTTGAGGTATGATAGGAATTTCCTTCATCTCTCTGACTTCATTATATCTCATTCCAAAATACCAAATACTGAATTTATCTGGTACTATTTCAAAAGCAAGAATGATCCCTACAAAGATTACTGAAATGAATATTTTCTGCTTTTTTTCCATTGTGCTAAAATTAGAATATTCTATCTATTAACCATTGTGTTCCTTGTGCAATATGCCTTATTCCCCAAATGGTATTATTTATCGCCTCTTGCTTTCTTTGCTGGTATCGTTGCTTCTTGACTACACTATCATATACGACGTTTCCAGAACGATTAAAATATTGTACAGAATTAATCATTCCGTTAGAGGGATGTAAAGCGAGTGATGAGCCCTCTTTTTGTGCTGCATGCCCACTTATCGGAATTCCTATAGCTTTCAATGCATTAGCGCCAGGTACAGGTAAGGTATTTCCCAACCCAGTTAGCAGCAATGGTGCTTGCCCAGCAGCAAATGCAAAGTCTAGAGCGGACTTACCGCGTGCAAAATAATCCGTAACGAAATGTTCATGATGTAAACTCGCATAATTTGATAGTTGCTCAGTCGTACTACCAAGCCGACTCAAATCGACTCCACTCTCAGCCTGGCTAACAGTAGAAGAGCTTGTGGTAGTACCTAATTGATTACCCGATGCGTCCGATGATACTGCTTTTGTAGTAGTTGTAACATCGCCCTCTGACACGATATCACCATAAATATCCACAGTATTTGTAGCACTTGAAACGGTTGTTGTTGTAGTATTTCCAACATAATTTCCGTCTATGTCATAATTATTCACAGTACTTGTACTCGTATTCACTTGCGTGATTTCTGTATAGTTATCCTTGTTTACGTGAGATATCACATAGGAACTGCCACCATTGCCTACAGGCATTCTACCATCAGGATCTATGAAGGATATGGGGTTATTAAATGCATAAGAATAAGGGCTCCATGTTGGCATTCCAGCTGCCAACGGATCTACCGCATGCCATCTCCCTATCGCCGCCTCATACCATCTGGCCCCATAATCCAACCATTCTAGCTCAAAGTCTTCATTCAACTCCTTCCCATTGTACTGATACTTGTTTCCTCCACTCAATCCCCACTCACCCTTCATCAACATCCCGAAAGGATAATAATGATTCTCCTGCAGAATCTCCGAGGTATCTACCGTCCCACTCCCGTTCAAGTCCGCAAAGGTCACTCTCGTGTTGCCCAAATGGTCCTTCAAACTGTATTCATAACGATATGGACCCCCATTTGGTGTGGCTCGGCCCTCTGAATGATAGATCGCCTCAATCTGTGTGCCATCGTATTCAATATCACCTTGGTAGTATTTGATGAGGCCATCACTGCGCTCCTTTTTCAGCTTCACCCCACTGGCATCATAGGTCCACTCGATCCATCGACCGTCTGTCCAGTCAATTCGCTCTGGCAAATTTAGGTGATTGTAGGCAATGTTGCTGATTCCTTTGTGTTCATCTGTGATCATGTTGCCGTTGGCATCGTAGGTGTACTCGCCCACACCGCTGGTGATGGCTGTTTTGAAGCCATTGTCGCGGTGGGAGGCTAGGCCCGTTTCTACCAATTCGGCCAATTGATTGCCAGTGTAGTCGTAATTGAGGCGATCAATATAGGAGTAGGTAGTGGGGGTGCGCTGGCCTCTGCGGAAGAGACGCTCGATGTTGCCTCTGTCGTCGTAGCGCAGGCCTATCACATTGTAGCGGTTGTAGTGAACGTAGTTGGTCGTTTGGAAGTCCGACTCTACGTAATTCGCTCTGGTCAGTCGGTCCTGGTAATCGTAGCGGTAGCCGTAGATTTGGATGTTGCTGCAGCCCACCTGCCACTGGGTAGAGGAGATGTTGCCGTTGTATTGGGCAGGGATGTTGAGGTCTGTGTTGCCGATGTCGTAGTTTAGGCGCATGGCAAATAGATCGGCACTGCCATTGTTTGGGGGTGGGTCAAGACTTCTTTGAGGACTTTGATCCATTTGAGGGAGTTGCTGTCTGCCTTGCTCCTTTTGAGGGCGAAAGATCACAGTTTGCTCGATCAGGCCCTGTAGCTGGGTGGCAATTAGATCACCATAGGTATTGACACCCTTTTCTTCCAGTCGCATACTGACTTGCTCTTCTATTTCTAGCAACAACTCTCCCATATTCGATGCCTCGGCCATCACATCTTCGTAGCTGATTTGAATGCTTTGAGAGTAGGTCTTTTCTTCTCCTTCCTTTTGGATGACCTTTTCTTGCTCCGTCTGTAGATTACTGACCTCCACTTGCCTGCTCTTTTGACGCTGCATTGACTGACCATCTTCTAGTATCACATCTGCTGTCACATTCATGCCAAAGTCTATGGCTTCAGCAGCAGCTTGAAAGTCTCCTGGGTTGAGTTGGATTTCCATTTCTAGGTTTTGCAGCCCCATCGCTGGTGGGTCCAGCTCTGGCAGTTCGGGCAGTTCTGGGTCTACCTCACAAAAGTCATTGATCTGCGTGATCCATCCCTGGGCATTGTAGCTATAGTCGATGTTTTGCAGATAGCTGCTGCCAGTGTAATGAAGGTTCTTTTGCACCAAAAAGTCCCGATGGTTGTACTGGTGATTGGAGATGCGTACTTCTGCATCATTGTTGATGCGGTGATAAGCATTGCTCAATCGGCCCTCATGGTCATAGTCAGTTCGGTTGGTGATCTTGGCTAGGACATTGGCGTTGTTGTAGTGCCTCCGGGTTTGACTGATCACATTGTCGGCATAGTCATAGCTGAACTGCATCACTTCTTTGCCCATCGATTGGTTCAGCGCGTTGTTGCCTGAAATGGTATGGTTGCGGCCATGGATGTCGTAGTAGTAAATCCTTTTGATCCAATCATTGGTACCCAAGATGCGGTCTTGGTGGAAGTAGATCTTGCCCTTGTTGATTGGGCTGGAACCATCATAAGTCGTCTGGGTCAACTGCGTTGTATAAGGATAGCTGATGAAAGGACTGGGATTGCTGCCTGTGTAAAAGCCACTGCTCTTGACTCGGCCGTAGGAATCGTACTTGGTGTGCAACCACTCGTTTTGGGCTGCCTGATTGCCATCCTGGGAAAAGACCAGCAAGTTTCTCTCATCATATCTCATCTTCATCGCTGATTGGGAAGGAATCTTCTTTTCCAGCACATTGTCTCGTCCATCATAGAGGTAGGTGAAGATCAAATCAGCATCTGATAGATTGGCCTCGGGAGGGACAATGGTCTGCACCCGGTTTTTGTCATCGTAGAGGTAAAAGGTCTTGGCTGATTCTGTGCTCTGTCCACTGGTTCTGTGACTCAATATCTGTCGACCCATCTTGTCCGCATAGCTGATCTGTTGGTTGCCATTTGGATCGGTGACCACCGTTTTGCTCAGCTCTCCAGCTGCATAGTAGTTGTTGGTGTTGAGATTGAGCACCTCGGCTGCTTCATTGACTTTATAGGTTGTTGTGGTGGCATACCAGGAGGGAGGAGTGGCAGAAATGCTTCGATTCAGGGGGCTTGGCTCAAAAGCCATCAGGGTGTACTTGGTATTGGCAGGAGTAGCTGTATAACTGCCGTCGTCATTGGGAGACTCAAAAGGGATGTACTGCTTGAACACACGGCCCTGATTGTCATATTCCATGGCGCTGATCACATCTTTTTGATCCGGCGAATGCTGCCGCTGCACACTTTGGATGGGCCTACCTAGTCCATCGAGGTATTGCCAGTTTTCTGTCCAATGTAGATCACTGCCCACTGTGGGAGTAAAGTCCGTTCGGGTCTTGACATAGTTTTTGGTGTTGCCATTTTGGTAGTTGTACTCATAGCTGGTCACCACATTGCCCCCTCGACTGCTGGTGCTTTGCAGGCGCATCGAGCTGTCATAGGCATAGTCAATCACCTGCCCATCAATATCTATGGTACGTGTCATCAAGCGAGAGTTGGGATCGTACTCGTACTGCCAGATGAAGTCTTTGTATTGCCGACGAGTGACTAAACCATTGGTCCAGGTGTACAAATCAGGCTGCCAGCCATCTTGGACCACCTTCTTTGGCATCCAGTAGACCGGATCATATTCTCCGATGAACGCCTTGATGTCCCAACCATCATCGATCAGTTGACCACCTGCTGACCAGCTGACCTCTCGTCGACTGATGCGATACAGCATGGGAGGATGAGTGCTCAAGGAATAGGTGGGCAGTCCGGCCTGGTCAAAGTAAGAGTAAGTATATCGCTTGCCATCTACGATCTGACCATCTACGAGGGTTTGTGTCTCCATCGGCACAATCATATTCCAGGATTGCAGAGCGATGGCCATGGGGTCGCTTTGCTCAGGAGAGTAAATGGTGATGGTCTGATGCTGCTTACCATCGCTGTTGGTCACAAGGGTTTGGGTGGGCATTGTATGGCGGCCTTGGGGTAGATCATAGCCGTAGTTGGTTGTTGTTTCTACGTATCTACCTGAACCATCCATGTCATAGGTTCTACTGGTCTCATTTTTCAGATACACCCATTGGGAGATGGCATCATACCACTCAATGGCATAGTGCTCATAGCCTGCCGAGTTCAAAATGGTGTAGCCATCCGGTCGACCATAGCAAGGGCCGTTGAATTGTACGCAGTTTTTGTAGCGCAATCTATTGAGGCCAAAAATTGTCTTCGGATCACAATGGTTGGGAATAGTGTAACTACGGCTCTGCCCATCACAAACAATGAGGATGTTTTGTGGGCACTGTGGTTCATATAGCTTTTTGATCTGGATGCCCTTGACCTTTTCTTGCAGGGTGCTTTCGTAAAACTCATAGGTCCACAGTCGCTCACTCAGTTTGTCTCCACTTGCATTTTGGATGGTCTCTTCCACCAGTTTGCCATTCATATAGGACCGATCCACCATGGGGCTGTTGCTGAAGGGAATCGGAGAGTTGGGGCCCAGTTCTGAGTTGGAGTCCCGAAACAGCTCATATCGGCGATAAGTCTGGCCATTCTCCCCTTGATCACCACTCAACTCCCATACCTCCCGGTAGTTGACCACTGCTCCAGCCTGACTGCTCAGATTGACCACACTCGATGACAAAAAGCTCTGGAAAGTACATTCCCGAAAATCACAAGGAATGTCATTGTTGCCACCTACAATCTCGATTAGGCTCCTTTCAATGCTCGTGTACTGAGGGTTGCGACCCAACAGCACGGCCGTCGACTTGTCACAGCCATTGCCATCCGGCTTGTCGTAGCGATAGCGTTTGATGATCTTGTTGCTCACATCTGCATCCCCATCATCATAAGTCACCCGTTCTACTCGCATGCCACCCATGGCCACATTGGTCTCAAAGCCTGTAATCTCCTCAATGAATGCCACACTGAAAAAGGCTTCCTCGGCTGGATCACCCGATACAGCTGGACCACACATGGCATGGGCTTCCAAAATGTACTGCCCTGGATCGAGCCACATCGTCTCCACCCCGATGATGGCTCCTGGCAATATGTCATTGTAACTGTCGCCTCCCCTTTCAAAGATGGGGCCGTTGACATTGCCCACTTCATACAAACGCACCCAGGCACCATCATTTCTGGCTCCGATCTTCCAAATGTCATAGCGAAGCTCTACCTCCTGGCGGGTGGGAATGGTGATGGTATCCACCTCTGTTTCTCCCATGTTTGAAGTCGTCCAGCGGGCATCGACCGTCTCGTTTTCTTCTAGCTCAATGGTCTTTTGCTCACAAATGCCCAATTCATTGCTGCCGTACTCAAAGCGGGCACTGCCTCCCGTGGGATAGCCAAAGTCGATCAGCATGCCGTACTGGGCCTCTGTCTCACTGACCAATCGATCAGCAGGCTGAAAAGAAGAAATGTAGCTCTGTAGATGATCTAAGAGCGTTCCCCCTCCATAAAAAGGGGTAAACTGGCTATTGGACACCTTGCCATTGTAATGCCCCCAATGATCCTGGGCAAAGGACAGTCTGGGAGGAAGTTGATCCCGTTGGTGATAACCAAAGGTATATTCGTTGACAAAGGAATCATCTGAGCCGTATTCTTCCACCTCGTCCAAATACATGCGGAGTCGGGAATGGGGCTTGTCGCTGGGTGTGGAGCCGGAGGAAGGAACAAAGGACTGGACCAGTTTGTATTTTTTCAAGATCCCTCCGGTTTGTCCTTTGATGTGGATTTCCCGCAATCGACTCTTGCTACCTGTGAGCTGACCGATGTCTGTACGGGCCCCATCGTTGACAAAGGACACCTCGCCATAGCTGGATGTAATGGACTGCAAAATCACCCCATCATCTGATTTGTTGGTCACACAGCGCGTGCGAATGATGGACGTACAGCTGGTACCAGAGGCTCTGGAAGAAGGAATCCTAAACGATTCGCTGTAGCTCAGATCATAGTTGACGCGTTTGGCTTCGTAGTTGAAAGTGATCTGATCATTGGTCTTGGGATTGTAAATGGTTTTGAGATACCAGGCCGTGGCCACTGGAAGATCGTAGGTCCGGGTATTGCACGTCAAATTGCCACCAGAAGGATTGTAAGAAGAAGTTTGTGAATATTCCACTGCACTACTACTTCCAAGGGTGTAGACCATCCCATCGGGTGTTTTGATGGTAAAGCTGATGATAGAGCCTGTCAAAGGAGGAGCACAAGTATTGCAAAGCTCATAGCTGATCTGCAAATCCTGGATGGGCATCAATCGAACCACGCTAGCCGAATCAAAAACAAACTTACCAGAGTAGCCACCCACATTGAAATTGAACACATCGGGCTGGCCATCCCAACGCCCCTCGGCAAATTCTTCCAGAGCCGTAAAGTCTGTATTGACATTGATGGGATGAGGCACCTGACCGCCTCTCTGCAAAAAGCCATCCGGCCGCTCATCGGCCTTGCCCAT
>JBCBOS010000056.1:0-3382 GCA_039821145.1 Bacteroidota bacterium
GTTGGGTCAAAGATTTGGTACCTCAGCCTAGTGGAGAGTTGGAATATTTGGAGTTTGACATCAAGTACATTTACTTGCATGGGAAGAGAAGATATGCCTTGTTGTTGACGGTCATAGATGTGTCGAGTCGTTGGGTATTGGGTCAGTATATGCACTGGCAGATCAGCAAGTATGAAGTCAGAGATTTGTTTGACCAAATTTTTTCTTACTACGATTTGCCAAAGAGGATGTATGTAAGAAATGACAATGGCTCTCAGTTTGAGGCCAGGCTGATCCAAGATTATTTTAAGGAGCGTGGTGTGATCCAGGAGTTTACCCTGCCAGCAACACCACAACAGAATGCCCATATAGAGTCTTATCACTCAATTGTAGAGAGTGTGATCTGTCAAAAGTACGAGTTTGACAATTTGTTGGAAGCCCAACAAACGTTCAATCGCTGGATAGATTTTTATAACTTTGAGCGTTTGCACTCTGGCATTAAGTATCTGAGCCCGAGCGACTACTTGGCCGGAAGAGGAATTATCATGGAACGAAACGAACACCTGGAGAGAACATTAGATTGTAAAAATCATTTTATCACCTTCGAGCAGCGACAACTCTCCAGTTTATAGGGGGTTAAGACAAGACAGTATGCAACACTCAATCCTCTATCAGTGATTTCAGCTCTTTCTGTAGTCAGCTTCACAGAACCTTCATCTCCAGAAGTTACATCCAAGGATGAAGTTTCACCATTAGTTGCAACGGCGAAACCTGATTCCTTTCCTGTTTTTGCCGTAAAGGCGTAAGCCTTATCCATTTTTTTGAGCGCAGCTAATGATGCCACAGGCCCAACTTTGCCATCAGCGATCGCTGCATTTACTTTTGAAGACTTCTTACTCCTGGTCATCACCATGACTTTTTCATTAGATCCATCCTCCACATGCTTTACATGTTGCCCTTTTTGATTATAGTAATCAGTATCAACTCTCATCCCGTCAGGATCTATAAATCGTATTGGATTATTCAAAGTATAGTTATAAGGTGAGTATGAATAATAAGCTTCCGCCAACGGATCTACCACATGCCACCTCCCAATCGCCGCCTCATACCACCTAGCCCCATAATCCAGCCACTCCAGTCCAAAATCCTCATTCAACTCCTTCCCATTGTACTGGTACTTATTTGCCCCATTCTGCCCCCAGGCCCCCTCCATCAACATCCCAAAGGGATAGTAATGATTCTCCTGTAACACCTCCGAAGTATCCACCGTCCCACTCCCATCCAAATCCGCAAAGGTCACCCGCGTATTGCCCAAATGATCCCGCAGACTATACTCATAACGATATTGCCCCCCATTTGGTGTGGCCCGACCCTCCGAATGATAAATCGCCTCAATCTGCGCACCTGCATACTCAATCTCCCCTTGGTAGTACTTGATCACCCCATCACTGCGCTCCTTTTTCAGCTTCACCCCACTGGCATCATAGGTCCACTCCATCCATCTGCCGTCTGTCCAGTCGATTCGCTCTGGTAAATTTAAGTGATTGTAGGCAATGTTGCCAATTCCTTTGTGCTCGTCTGTGATCATGTTGCCATTCGCATCGTAAGTGTAGTCGCCCACCCCACTGGGGATGGTTGTCTTGAAGCCGTTGTCGCGATGGGAAGACAGGCCTGCTTCTGTTAGTTTGGTCAATTGATTACCAGTGTAGTCGTAAAACAGTCTATCTATGTAGGAGTAGGTCGTTGGGGTGCGCTGGCCTCGGCGGTAGAGACGGTCAATGTTGCCTCGGTCGTCATATTGCAAGCCCACGACATTGTAGCGATTGAGGTGGACAAAGTTGCCCGATTGATAGTCTTCCTCTCCATAGTTGGCCCTCGTCAATCGGTCTTGGTAGTCGTATTGATAGCCGTAGATTTGCATGTTTTGACAGCCCACCTGCCAGTACACCGCTGCAATGTTGCCGTTGTATTGGGCTGGGGCATTCATCGTGTATTGGGCTTGGTCGTAGCGCAGCTCCATGGCGAACAGGTCAATGCTGTTGTTCATCAGAGAAGCTTGGGGCAGCGGAGCGGTAAAGCCCTTGGGCTTGGCTTGTCGACCACTGGTCTCGGCTTCTCGAATGACAATGGTCTTTTCAATCAGATTTTGCAACTGATTGGCCAGTAAGACTTGGTGGATGCCCACTCCTGCTTCCTGCAATTTATTGATCACATCTTCCTCTATTTGCAGCAACAGCTCTCCAATCTGGGCTGTTTCCAGCATCAAGGCGGGATAGTCCAATCGGATTTGGTGGCTGTAGGTCTTGCCACTGGACTCTTTGGACTCCACTTTTGGATTCTCTGTCTCCAAATTGCTCAGTTCAACTTCTTTTGCACTCTGACGCTGGGCCTGCGCACCATCCTGTAGCATCACATCTGCCATGACAGACATCTCAACATCCAAAGCGGTAGCAGCAGCCTGAAAGTCCATCGCATTGAGATTCAACTCCAATTCCAAACTGTTCAAACCCATCGCTGGTGGGTCCAGTTCTGGTAGTTCGGGCAGCTCTGGCCCTGGGCGACACAGCTCATTGATGCTCACCAACCAACCCTGCACATTGTAGCCATAGTCAATGTTTTGCAAATAACCACTGCCTGTGTAGTGCAGGTTCTTTTGCACCAAAAAGTCCCGATGGTTGTACACATGATTGGCCAGGCGGACTTCCGGCTCGTTGTTGATCTGGTGGTAGTTGTTGCTCAACCGGCCTTTGTGATCGTAATCGGCTCGGGTGGTGATCTTGGTCAAAGCATTGGACCCATCGTAGTGGCGCCGGGTGTGACTCAGGACATTGTCCGCAAAATCAAATTGGGTTTGGGCGGTTTCTTTGCCCATCGATTGGTTGAGGGCATTGTTGCCGGAGCTGGCATAATTGCGGCCGTATTGGTCGTAGTAGTAGATCGTCTTGATCCAGTCATTGCTGCCCAGGACCTTGTTCTGGTGGAAGTAGATCTTACCCTTGTTGATGGGACTGGAGCCATCGTAGGTCGTCTGACTCAATTGAGTGGAATAGCCATATTGGGCCACTGGATTGGGAGCACTTCCCACATAAAAGCCCGTACTGATCGGACGGCCATAGACATCGTACTTGCTGTGCAGCCATTTACTTTGAGCAGCCTGATTGCCGTCCTGAGAAAAGGTGACCAAATTGCGTCGGTCATAAAGCATCTTGAGCACTGATTGGCCCGGAATCTTCTTTTCCAAAACATTGTCAGCTCCATCATAGATATATTCGTAGATCAAGTCTGTACTGCTCAGAGTGGCCTCTGGTGGTACCACAGTTCTCAATCGACTTTTGTCATCGTACAAAAAGTAGGTCTTGGCCGACTCTGAGGCAAATCCACTGGTCCGATTGCTCATCACATC
>JBCBOS010000056.1:3392-5176 GCA_039821145.1 Bacteroidota bacterium
AAGTCCCGATGGTTGTACACATGATTGGCCAGGCGGACTTCCGGCTCGTTGTTGATCTGGTGGTAGTTGTTGCTCAATCGGCCTTTGTGATCGTAATCAGCCCGAGTGGTGATCTTGGTCAAAGCATTGGACCCATCGTAGTGGCGCCGGGTATGGCTTAGGACATTGTCTGCAAAATCAAATTGGGTTTGGGCCGTTTCTTTGCCCATCGATTGGTTGAGGGCATTGTTGCCGGAGCTGGCATAGTTGCGGCCGTATTGGTCGTAGTAGTAGATCGTCTTGATCCAGTCGCTACTACCCAAGACCTTGTTCTGATGGAAGTAGATCTTGCCCTTGTTGATCGGACTGGACCCATCGTAGGTCGTCTGACTCAACTGAGTGGAATAGCCATATTGGGCCACTGGATTGGGAGCACTTCCCACATAAAAGCCCGTGCTGATCGGACGGCCATAGACATCGTACTTGCTGTGCAGCCATTGGCTTTGAGCAGCCTGATTGCCGTCCTGAGAAAAGGTGACCAGATTGCGTCGGTCATAAAGCATCTTGAGCACTGATTGCCCCGGAATTTTCTTTTCCAAAACATTGTCAGCTCCATCATAGACATATTCGTAGATCAAGTCTGTACTGCTCAGAGTAGCCTTTGGTGGTACTACAGTCCTCAACCGACTCTTGTCATCGTACAAAAAGTAGGTCTTGGCTGACTCTGAAGCAAATCCACTGGTCCGATTGCTCATCACATCTCGGCCCAGTTTGTCCTTGTAACCGATGGTCTGATTGCCATTTGGATCGGTCACGGTGGTTTTGAGCAATTCCTTGGCGGCATAAAAGGTGTTGGTCTGCAAATTCATCACTTCTCCCGCTCCATTGGTGCCGTAGCTGCTCGTAGTGGCATACCAAGAAGGGGGCGTAGAGGAAGTCGTACGATTCAACGGACTGGCTTCATATTGCACACTCGAATGCTTTTGATTGGCAGGAATGGCCACAAAGCGGCCGTCGTCATGGGCAGATTCATAGGGAACATATTCCTTGCTCACCCGCCCCTGATTGTCGTATTCCACTGCCGTGATGACATCCTTTTGATCCGGTGAATGCTGCCGTTGGACCGTTTGCATCGGACGTCCCAACCCATCGAGGTATTGCCAGCTTTCCATCCATTGCAGATTGCTGCCTGTCACGGGGGTGTAGTCGGTTCGAGACTTGACGTAATTTCTCCCGCTGCCATTTTGGTACTGATACTCATAGCTGGTACGCACATTGCCTGAGCGGGCCCTGGATTCGCTCAGCCGACCCAGCACATCATAATCGTGAAAGACAACTTGTCCATCAATGTCTGTGATGGAAGAAACCAAATTGGTCTCAGGATGGTATTCGTAATCCCAGGTAAAGTCCTCGTATCTGCGCTGATCAATCAACCCACTGTTGGTCCAGGTGTAGTACTCACGATTCCATCCATCCATTTGCACACTGGTGGGATTGCCTCTGTCATAGCCAAAGACAGTTCCCTGCAACTCCCATTGTCCGGGCATCAATAGCCCAAGCTGATCCCAAGTGCGTTCATAACGTCGGAAATACTGTGGATAGGGATGATTGTTGAACAGATTGTACTGCGTCCAACTACCATCCAATTGGACATTGTCCACAAAGCTTCGCTGTCGGATGGGAAAGAGCATGTTGCGGTATTCCATCTCCCGATAGACCAAGCCGGAAAACTCCTCCGGATAGTCCATTTCCGTGCGGTGAACCTTGCCATCGCTGTTGGTCATATTGGTCGCCGTGGGAGCCAG
>JBCBOS010000056.1:5186-6256 GCA_039821145.1 Bacteroidota bacterium
AACTCCTCCGGATAGTCCATTTCCGTGCGGTGAACCTTGCCATCGCTGTTGGTCATATTGGTCGCCGTGGGAGCCAGATGATTGTTGCCTTGGTACTCATAAGTCGTATTGGTCACCACCCCATCGACTCTTGAGATGCTTTCTTGTAGTCGGTATGGACGAGTGCGCAGTCGATATTTGGAATACATCAAGGTGTTGGCAATGAATTCTGCCTTGATGAACTGCCGTCCGCTGAACGTGTAGGGGTCTGGCTTTGTGCCATTGTAGGTACTTTGGAGTGTTTGCTGATCTTCTGACCAGATGGTGGACAACTCCAGATTGCCCGCTTCCACCCTGGCCAGTACAGGAGCCAATGGATAGCCAAAGCCCTCGTAGGAGGTATCAGCTTGGGTGTAGTAAGGACTTTGCTCCATCAAATATCGGAATTCCTTGGAGCCATTTCCGTTACAAGATTCTACCACCCGTTGGTAGCCAATGTGTGTCCCTTCAAAACTGCCCATGGGAACGATACCGACGTCTTTTAAGATGAGGGACATGCCAATTTCTCCTTCCAATACGCCACAATAGGTGTCTCCCACAGCTCCCACATTGTATGGACGGCCATAGGAATAGCGTGGCTTGCTGTACAGAAGTCCACTCGATTTGTCTACCTCGTTCAGGTGATCGTAGCTGTAGGTTTTGATCACATCATTGGCACTGGACTCCACATCGTGGGTTCGGATTTGCTTGATGCGCAGTCCTCCCACCAGTTGGTTGCCCGTTTCAGTGGTTGTGGTTTCTTTGAAAATTTCAAAGGTCATCTCAGCATGAGAAAATACAATTTCAAATAGATAATCTCTGTCTGCTTCCAAACAAGGCAGCATGTCGAGCAGCGCACCTTCTTCCAAACAGTCTACATTCTCCGGGCTGAAACTTCCTTGTCCACAATTGTTGTTCGGATTGTCATCTTGTGCGATCAGGGTCCAGGTCCCGTCACTGTTTCTTTGATAGGTTTCCAGGTAAACAAATGGAGACGGTTCGGTGCAAATGGAAAAATCCTTTTCCATTCTGTAGCGCAAATAGGGAATCTC
>JBCBOS010000057.1:0-6107 GCA_039821145.1 Bacteroidota bacterium
AACCTAAATTGAAAGAGTCCTTTCCTCTCAGATATGAGATATAGCCTATTTCATCAATACTCAAAAGATTCGACCATAGTTCGATTTTCCTCGAGGAAGGACCTTTTCTTGCGAAAATCCACCTCCATTGAACTACAACACGTTTCCTTTTGCCGATAAAAGAGCACATTTCATCGATTCTGGATTTCTTTGGTTTTTATGTTTTGAAAGAAAAAAGCAATGAAAATTTTCCAGATCATATATAAGGTATCACAATTTTTATCAGAATGCATTACATCGAAAAAAAGGAATTTTCTGATAAGCTATGATGGAAAGCCCCGTTATTGTGGTAAGCAATGAGAACGCTGTGTGAAGGTTTAAAAGTTTAACCAAACACCTCGCACCCCAAATGCGCTACCTACAAAACAACGTCCTTTCTTTGGGACGACCACATCTTAAAACAACACCCTTACGAATCTTATTTAACCCTTTCACGATGAAAAAGCATCTTTCATTGGGCCTTTTGTTGGTCCTATTCGCCTGTTTTACGAAAACCCAAGCTCAATGCCCTTCCGGGCTAACCCCAGAATGGAAGTACCAGAACGCATGGTATACGGGAAGTACCGTTGATTTCAGCTCCGGATACGAGGTATGGTTCAGTGCCATACCCAACTCCCTGACCGTAACGGTGACCGACCCGGCTGGGGTGGTCCATTCCGATAATTACATCATTGCGTCCATTTCGGTATCCGATGCCGGACAATATATCATCACCAATACCGCCACCGGATGCTCCGAGACCTTGGACGTGACAGTTGATGGGCAAGGGCCACCAAGCTCTGGCGGTTCGGTATGGAGCGAGAGCGGTACAACCGCCAGCTATTCTGGAGGAGTGGCCATCGGCCGAGGCACCGTTCCAAGTGGTTACAAACTGGCCGTTGAGGGACACGTTCGTGCCCGAGAGGTACGCGTGGACCAAGATACCTGGCCGGATTTCGTGTTCGAATCGGGTTACGACCTGCCATCGCTTGAGTCCGTCCGTGAGTTCATAGCGGAATATTCCCATCTACCAAAAATGCCCTCTGCCGAGGAGGCAGAGCAAAATGGAACGGACCTGGCCAAAATGGACCGGTTGCTCTTGCAGAAGATAGAGGAGCTCACCCTCTACATCCTGGAACAGGAAACACGTATAGAGAACCTCGAAAAACAGTTGAAAAATGAAAAGTAGGAAACCAAGGCTCCAAGGGCTTCTTGTTCTAACGGGAGCACTGCTCATGGGAAAGGGCCTCTTCGCACAGGACAGCCCCGATTTCCCGACCGTAGCGCCACCGACGCCCACTGCGGCCTCATTGCACAGCTATGGCAACAATTCGGTGAACTATTATTCAGGGACGGTGGACGTATCCATCCCGCTGTATACCATACAGGAAGGAAACATCAGTGTTCCCATCGTTTTGAACTATACCGGTGGAAACGGCATCAAGGTTGAGGAACAGGCCAGTTGGGTCGGCCTTGGCTGGGCCCTTAACGCCGGTGGCGCGGTATCGCGTACCAAGCGGGGCGTGGCCGATGAAGCACCCGGTCGTGGTTTTTTGCACTACAACTCCCTGCCCGTGGAACAGGATAATGGAAGCGGGGTTTTGGCAAATGCCGACCTGTTCTCCGATATCGCCAAGGGCATCAAGGATGGAGAACCCGACAAGTTCATGTACAGCACCCCATCGGGCAGTGGTTCGTTCTTTATCAACTACGACAGCATAATCCACCAGAAACCCTTTACGGACAAACATATCTCCTTCCAGGAAGTCGTTTTGGGTTATCCCGATAGTGCAACGCAGCCCGATTGTTACACGACCTCCGGACTTGATGGATTCTATATCGAGGACGAACAGGGCCTCAAGTACCATTTCGAGGAAAAGGAACGCAGCAACTCCCGTAACATAGGTGGCAACTACTACAACGCGCTTTGCTATCCAACGACTTGGCAAATGACCAAGATAACGGACAACAACAGTACCCTCTCGGTGGACTTTGAGTACGATTCGTTCTATTACTCCAATATTCGGATGGTCCCGACCATTGCGGGACTCAACGAGACCGTAGGGTCCGTGGAGGATTATTTCCTTGTAAAGCGATTGAGGAAGATAACGCACAGCCAAGGCTCAGTTGAATTTATCGTGTCAACCTCCGAGCGAAAGGACCTTGCCGGTAACTATCCCTTGGATAGGGTCATCATCAAGGATTTGGAAGGGACTACCATAAAGGAATATTATTTCAACTACAAATACCTGACCAGCAATGCCCTTGTGGACGATGGTCCGGGATTGTCGGTTTCCAATCAAAACAGGCTAGTGCTGACCAGTATCGAGGAAGTGGGCAGTGACCAGCAGGCTTTGCCACCCCATACGTTTACCTACGACATCACCCATTTTTTGCCCGCGACGGACAGTTACTCCAAAGACCATTGGGGATACTACAACGGGAAAAGCAACCAAAAACTGCAGGCCAAGCAACTCGCCACCTGGTGGGATGCGAACGATGACGAATGGACCACTGAAATAATAGGAAGTGCTGACAGGGAGCCCAGTGCCACGTATGCGCAGGCGGGCATCCTAAAACGGGTTGACTATCCCACGGGCGGGTTTACCCTGTTCGAGTATGAGGGCAATACCGCTGTGGAGGCCGACCTTCCGGCCAGCCTTATCGCGGATAGTGAGCAGTTGAGCCAATTGGGGACCAATTACCCGATAACCGTTCAACTGGTCTCCAACAGTACGGAATACACCGAAATGACCTTTCGGGCCATACAATACCCCAACCAGTGTACCCCTGAAGTGGACGTCTACAACACGGGAACGGGACAGACGGTTACGGTTTCCTTTGCCGGTGCAAATCCATCACCGGGCGACCCGACCATCTTGGAAGTGAAAAGGCTCTTTCCTGCTGGGAATTATGAATTGTCACTGAACCTACAGGGACCCTTTAACTTTTGCGACCCAAGCCAGGTTACCGGGGATACGTTCATCTCGGTGATATGGGACAACGAATCCGCTTCGCCGACAAAGAACGTGGGTGGGGTGCGTATCGCGAAGATAACGGACCACGCCGGTGCGGGTGTATCACACTATCGAAACTTTGATTACCAGGCCGACAATGGGGAAAGTTCAGGTGGTGTGGTAAGTATACCACGGTATTGGTTCCAGAGCTATTTGTATTTTCCGGGATCTACTGATGCGGTAGTTCCAGTAGGTATCTTCAACAGGAGTGCGACCTCCCAATATCCCATGGTGGGAACGGCGGGGAATCTTGTGGGCTACTCCAAGGTCACCGTTACCCGTGACGATGGAACCCATGGAAAGAGCGAGTATTATTTCACCGGACCGGACGACTATCCCGACAAGCGCTTGGGCTATATACAGCACAACGGGCAGCGGGATGATTACAGATGGCAGGGCAGGCCCATCAACACCTATCCCGTGGCAACCGAACACTCCCGTGAATACCTGAGGGGCAAGCTCTTGAAACAGGTGGACTACCGATACATTGGTCCAGGTTACGATACCATCTCCAAATTGGAGAACACCTACAAGATCATGTCCTTTGAGCCCGTTGCGGACGGACCAAGTCCGAACCAACAGTTTCTGAAATCGAGTTCGATATTGCTCAAGGGGATAAACATGGCCAATCCAGCTGTGGGCCAGACCGTTGGCAACGTCAAGGAATACGAGATCCATTCGGGCTATATGGAACTGGAGAGCTCCAAAGCGACCCAATACACCGACAACGGCAATATCGTCACCGAGACCCTCAACCGATATGTAGAGGACACAGACAACGCACTGGTTCATATGATTCCCATCGAGACCGAGTCCACTGACAGTTGGGGCGACAAGACCCTTACAAAGAAGTACTATGCCTTCAACGCCAAGACGAGCCCGGACCATCTGGCGTCCCAGAACGCGGCCATCGACATGATGGTGGACCAGTACAACATGCTCTACCAACCGGTACAGACCAGCGTCTTTAGAAAGCAGGGCTCCGGAAACTTTGAACCGCTCAACACGGTACAGACCCGTTTCCAAATTACCGGTACCAATAGCGTGCTGCCAGAGAAGGTTTATACCCGCAAGGAAAACGACAACTTCCAGGAGCGTTTGGTCTACGTGGACTACGATGGACGGAAGAACCCCTTGGAAATAAGAAGGACCAACGGGCCCAGTACCATCTTCGTTTGGGGCTATAACGGGACCCAGGTCATCGCGAAGCTGGAGAACGCCAGCTACTCCGGTATGACACCTTCACAGACCAGTGATATCAACACGGCGATACAGAAATCCAACGAAGACATGGACGGAACCATCACGGATGTGCAGTTGAAGCCCTTTCTGGATGCCATAAGGTCGGCCTTTCCGGGCGCCATGGTGACCACCTTCACCTATGACGTGCCCATCGGGGTGACCAGTGTCACCGACCCGCGCGGCTATACCACCCACTACGGCTACGATGCCCAGAACCGTCTGGAGACCATATTGGACGACCAGCTAAGGACATTGCAAGACTATCTCTACCACTATAAAGGACAACAATAATGAAGACTACATATACACATTCGCAGGCCCATATGAACTTTTGGGCAAGGGTATCCCTTGGGTGCCTGATAATCATCATGCTCTTCGCGGCAACCGCCGCCAATGCACAAAAGAAGGACAACGGTTCCGTAGTGGGCGTTTGGAGCGTCGACTACCAGCGTACCTACAATAAAAGGAGCCAAACAGCAATGGACTTCGAACAAAAATTGTCGCAGGAAAAGAAAAACAAGGACAAGCGTTCCTATGAACAACGGCTTTACACCTTCGCTTCAGACGGCACTTTTTCCATTAGCGTTCCGGAAGGGAACAACACCTCTGGCACATGGACCTATCTGGCCGACAACAGCGGCTTGATGCTCACAGCGGGTGGTGGCCAGCAAATGGCCCTATCCCTGCTCTACAGCAACAACAACAGGCTTGGTTTCACCATCGAGCTCGGCCACAAGGCCCAATTGATGTATCCAGAGCTCCACTTGAAGCGTACCAAAAAATAGACCTCTCATCACCCCAAATACCCATATCGCCATGAAACGATTTTTAAGAACCCTTATGGTGCTGCTGTTGCCGATTTCCATGGCGGCACAGTTCAATATATCGGGACTGACCACAGTTAACCAAGGTCAGGTAACTACATATTCCATATCCCCATCTCAGGATGTAATGAGTATCCTATGGGAAACCGATTTGGAAAATCCAGTTATGAATGCCAACTCTACGACAGTAAGCATCCAGTTCGATGATGGGCCGAATGACATAGTAATTGCACAAGGGATGGATTTTTTCAATAACCTTATTATAGAATCCTTGCCCGTTACCGTGGTAATGACAGAGCCGGAAGCCCCACCAGTACCAACAGCGGGCGGTGTGAACACCGGTTGTGATATGGTCACCCTCAGTGTGAGCGGAAGCCCGCCCAATGGAGTTGTATGGTATTGGCAGGACAGTGCAACTGGAGTTTCAACGGATTATTCCTTAAATACCTTTGATGTCACCTCATCTGGGAGATACTATATCAGGGGATACAGGAGCTCTACGTTGCAGTGGGGTCCTGCTAGCGAGTCACCACAAATAACCGTGACCGATACGCCCAACCAACCCAACGTATCCGCTGTTGGAACGGTATGTAGCGGAAGCTCGGTGCAACTGAGCGTTTCAAATCCGGAAGCTAACGTGGATTACCTATGGTACAACGCCACGGGAAGCACCCCGTTGGGCCCCGCTGGAAACAGTTATACGACGGGTAACCTGACGGCGAACAAGACCTATCGTGTGCGCGGCAAAAGGGGCAATTGCTATAGCCCTTACCGCAGCGTAACGGTTACGGTAACGGAAGCCCTTGAGCCTTCGGTGACCAATGGAAACAATACATGCGGCAATCCGAGCGAGGCCATCCTAACGGCCGTGAACACGGAAATCGCGACGGGTATCGGTGGCGTGAAACACTGGTGGTACACCAATTCCTCTGGGGGCACAGGCGTTGAAGGGACGCCAGTGGCAGCACCACAGTTCACTACGACCTTCCCCGCACCACAGGCCGGG
>JBCBOS010000058.1:0-6003 GCA_039821145.1 Bacteroidota bacterium
ACCGACTGGTGCATGAGCAAGCAGTATTTGAGCTGCCTCGACTAGAAACGTTGTCGTTTCACCGGGATCATCTTGGTCGGCTAAAAAGTTAAGGTACCGAGGTTGCAAAGATAGGTTGACATGATCGACAGATTGATGAATCTCAAAGATCGTTTGGTACAAGTAGCGATGAGTGCAACTAGGAATGCTGTTTGCAATAGCATAAGTCGCTTGTCTGAATGATAAGGCTTCTAGGTACGCAACGAGCTTATGATCATTATGATTGTTTGCCTTGCGTATTTCATCGAGTGTTAGATACCGAACATGATCATCATAAAAGATCTTAAGGTTCGCATGAGAAGTGATGATAGGTGCAGGTCCCAACGCACTGTATATTTTGTTGCCAATAACATTTCCGACAGGAGTGCCATTGAAAGACTCACTTTTGTCGTAGCCAAGGTAATGTGCCGGCGACCAGATGATGTCATCACTAAAGCGGCGTTCATCAAGAAGAAGTCTCCCGCATGTTTCACTCTCCCCCTTGGCCAAAGTAACGTAACAAGGATGAGTGACAGCAGCCAAAGAACATATGCGGGAAAGAAAAGCAGAAGGGGTGGGTGGGATGGTAGGGCAAAAGCCATAAACTCGAATAGGAGCACCAATAACGGACGCGTAGCGGAAAGCGCGATTGCCGTCGAAGGCGTAAGCAGCTCCCCGATTACGAATTCGATGAATTTGGCGTTGGGGAGGTTCTGCAGATAATTCCAGGGAACCATCCGTGTAAAATCCAAGTGACGTGGTGAAGATACGTGACGTGGTATATGCAGCAAACGAAGAAAATTGAGTTGGTGAATCAAGAGTAAGTAAGAAATGCGTGCACAAAGGTGCGGTAGGAGTAACCAGAGCCAAATTGTGTAAATGGCCAAAAACCCAAAGTCCAAGAGAAGTGGATGTCGATGGTAAGAGGGCCGAACCAGAACGGTTAATGCCCAATACGATTGATGTAGAAGAACCAAGAAGGCGAAGCGATAAAGATGAGAGCTGATAGAATTCGGGAACATTCAGGATGGGGTAGATGAGATTTCGACGACGGTACAAATTAGCACTGTAAGGAAATTGAAACTGTAGATTACTTTCTTGGTAGGACCGAAAAGAAGTCGAACTGTGAAAGAGACGGTAAGTGCCACAAATGTACTCAACTGGAGGATTTTCATCCAATATGGAACACAAAGCTGGAGGTGCTTTGAAAGGAGCAGAAGTCAGCGGGTTCCATGTAAAAGGATGAAGACTTGCAATACAAAACCAACGAGGGTTGGTAATGTAATCACCGAAAAAACAAGACCATAAAACATGTGCCTCGGTTGAGTAACCACGAAGGTGAAAATGTTGTAAAACATGTTCGAATTTCTCGTAATTATGCGCATGTGGGACAGTCTGCTCGTTGAGTACTAATGTCGGCCGAATCAAGTCTATTAAATGGAACTGTACGTCTGTGAATAGATCGGCAGAACGAGTAGTCGCATAGTCGTTGACTTGCTTCAATCGCGTGTTGTCACGACAAGGAAGTGTGACAACAAGGACATCTAGCTCAGGTACCGCAGCATTTCCTAACAATGCTTGTTTTGACCATTCTCGAATGCAACCGAAATGCGCAGCAAGTGGAAAGCATTGTTGCGCATGCTTATCTGCATGTAAACTCCCTTCAGCAATCTCCCATACAGCAGTGACTTGGAATTTGTCAGAGAATTCGGAGCGAAATGCGTGTGTGGATTCTTGACATAGTCCAGGGCCAACTAGACCTAGCCGTAGTAGCGGTGTAGTTGAAGCAGACAAGAGTATGGTGTTGTGAGGGAAAGTTAAATGGTAAGTTTGAAGAGAAGGCGCAAAATCGGCAGTTAAAACATCCAAAGTGCTCTTGGTAAAGAACTGCATATGTTCTGGAAAAGAATCCATGTGCAGGTCCTCAAAGTTGTGAAACAAGCGATGAAGCCTCTGCAGCTCCTTGTCTCTATCATAACCTTGGCCATCGTGGCAATTGAGCAAGGTTTTGAATGATTCCTTGGCCTTAGAGCGATAGACAGTGAGGTAACCATCCTTACTGCCTAGAATGACAGTGGTTTTGTCCATTAATTCAGATGCATCATGCGGATCTGCAGCTGGTAGTGTAGCATCAAGTTTATATATGAAGGGAGGACCTCCATGAGTGAGAGGTGGAAACACTGAATGAAGACGCAAAAGCTCTAATTGTACTGTTGACAGAATGTCGACATCCGAGCGAAACTTCGGATAAATCAGAAAAGGAAGGATAACACCTATTCCTATAGAAGGATCTGTTGGGTGTGCATAAAACTTTTCCTTCAAACAACTCGTATTGACAAAAAAATGCCCATCAGCATGTTGTACTCTTCGAGGAGAAATACCTCGTTCTGAATTGGGGATCATGTCGTCGACACGCTGCGATAAGCAAATTGTTGCTCCTGAATCAGATACATCCTTAAAAGAGTCACCAACTGGTAGTACAACGGTTGAGGATTTTGATAGTAAGAGTTCCGTTTTGCTATCGGCAAGGTGTGCAAGACGAAAATGATCCGGAGGATTCAAGACAAAAAGAGCTTCAGGAAGTATCTGCTGGTTAAGACGTGTATTGGCGTTCGAAGCGCAGACAGTACTACGAACGCCTAGTAGTTTAAAGTCAGCAACTTGGAACAATCCGAAGGGTCAGACATGTCCAAATCTAAGAATCCCATATCATCAGTAGGTGCTGCTTCAGTCGCTTCAATAACCGTAGAGTCATCATGAGATGAGTCGACAAGGTTTGCCGTATCGATTGAGAAATGTGCATTCATTTTCTGCAATTCGGCCATCTCCCCCTGAATCTTGTCAGCAAATGCCGTATCCCCTTCTTTCAGCTTAGCGTAAGAAAGAACAGATTTACGCAGTTGCTCAAAAAGATATGGCTCCAGCTTGTCAAATTTGCGAGGAGCACCAGTGCGTGGTGTTTGTACAGCTTTCTTTATCTCTGGATGAACAAGTTTGTCAGCAGCAGAGGATGACGGAGGAACTTGCCCAAATTGCACCTTCTTGTTGAAGATAGCAGGCTGATAACTGGGGGTGTTATCATAAGTCGAGGGCGCATTTCTGTCAGTCAACTTGCCTGTCGCTAAAGCTGATTCATCAGTTGAAGAATCTTTCTTGTCTGTTGCAATCAAGGATTGTAAAGCAACGTGATTGTCTTTTTGAGCAACATTAGGGGTTCGCTGAAAATTGAACATGGGGCTCAACTGGTGCGTCGAACTGCCGTCGCTATGAGCAGGCTTATCGACTGCCATGTTGATAGAACGGATTCGTTTGTAAAAATCCTTAGACTCACAATTGAAAGGTTGCCATTTCGATGGAACCTTCCCCGGATCGACTGTAAGCGATTGCTGAAGTCGAATCAAGAGCCGCTCAATGGTTTGGTAGTCACTCCATATGTACCGACGAGATGAAGGCGCAAACGGAACGGGAATGCCATCAAGTGAAAATGATACGAGTGGGTCTTGAGCCATGGTCAATTTGATGAGAACACGGTGGTAGTGTGTTATGTCTGGTGACATGATCAGCTCCGGAGCGTACAACAACTTGAAGGCCTTTTTGATTTTGTTAAGAAGGTCTTCGGACGTGATGTAGTCTGGGGATCCTGCTGAGCAGTAATAGCGCATGGTGACCATGATTGAACACATATACTGCATGTAAAAGACAGGGTTATCACCCATTTCTAATACACAACCAGAGCCAATATCCCACGCACGACGAAGAGCGCGAATAACAGGAATTGTTGAAGGAGAAAATTGCTGATGCAACAGATCCAGAAGCGCAGCAAGATGCTGGTGCTTCAAGTTCTTATCACGTAACTCGTCTAGCCGAGAAATGAGATTGTCTAACTCGTACTTGTTGTTGTTGGCATTGTCATCACGAAGGTTGCGAATGAGAAGATCAATCGCATAAGCCAAGGTGACCATAATCTGCTCCCATTGAGCACGATTTGGACACTGTTCTGGATGGCAACCAGAAGATTTCGGATTATACCAGTCACGAATATGGTATTTGGAATGTCGATCATCGGTTTCAGCGGCTGAAATGAGCCGATCTTCATATTGCTCGACTTGGTTCCGAAAGAACGATCCGACCTCTATGATATCAGTACCATTCCACATGTGCGTTGCTGGTTCGTTTAATACATTCGCTCGATAGTTGAAATCAGAATTGTTGTCCTGCAGCTGTGCAATAAAAGCAAGAATGTCTTGATCCGCTTCTGCCGAACCAGTGATAAACGAGAGCCAAGTGAGTCGTTTAGACATGATGTGATTGATGAAAATGACAGGTATCATAGTGCCTTGAAGGAGCTTTCTGATTTGAAGTCTAATGTCTAAATTGACATTGAAGACAGCATCCTTAAAATACTCGGCAATACGCTTCTCACAATCGGAACTCTTGAAGGGCTTCAAGTTCCCTCTACCGCAAAAGCCTTGGACACGTAATACAGATTTGGTCTCTGTAGCGTTGTCGTTGAGCTCCTTGACAATGTTGTTCAGAGAAGTCAGTACGTTCGTTGTCTGCTCATTCTGAGAACGAACATACTGTCCTTGCCTCTGAACTTCGTTGGCAATTGAATTCAGTGCCTCGGTACTTCGTTGATTGGACGCTATGTTGATGTGGTGTCCATATACAATGTTGTTGATGAGTACCTCATACCTTGCTAATTGATCACCATGTGCATTGAACAAATCATCACGAATTTGTTCAACTACTTCCACTAAGTTCGCAAGGTCCCTATTGCCATTGTTTGGCAATTGAGGCACTTCATCGTCATCACCGTCATCACTTCCACCATCATCTCCATCGTCTCCTCCACCGTCATCACCACCATCACCACCTCCACCATTGCCATCACCGCCGTTACCGTTGTTATTACCACCGTTACCATTGTCATTACCACCAACATTATTGCCACCATTGAGTTGATCGTCGCGATTACCAGAATCTTGTTGTTCACCGCTATGACCACCTGTTACATCGGAATCTCCAAGTTCGATTCTTGGCGGATTTGGCGAAGAACCAGAACTTACTTCCTGAAGTTGTGGCAATGAAGTGCGTGCCGGCAACATAGAAGTAGCATCCTTAGTGTGACGAGGTTGAAGTGCTTCAGGCGTTAAGAGTCTGTCAGCAACTTCAAATGAAGGTAATTCAGTCGCAGCAATTGTCGTTGGAGATAATGGTTTTGTTGGGGTCAACATTTCAGACTCAGTACTTTCGTCAGTGTGAGACAAAAGATTCCTATGAGCTAAACTTTGCGATGGATGAAACCGGGTGTCTGGTTGGTGCAAGTTTTCAGAAACAGCAGGTGTTGAACGATCACGCTGCTCAACCGATGTTGACAGTGGTTCTTGATCTCTAAGGAATTCAGGGGTTTTGACCTCATCATCAGTGAGATCACGAATGACATGAGCAGTACCATATTCGAGAGTTTCGTCTATGGTATGTCTTGGAATGGCATCGGTGACTGAAGTTTGTTGAACAACAGTTTGCGGTGTTTGCATTGTAACATGATCAAAAGGAGAAGCAGCGTCGACGCTTTGCCGTCTCTGAGTTTGATCCAAGCCATGAGAAAGCTTACTGAACAGTTTCAGTTTCCTTTCAAAGTCTTGGTCTTTAAGGCGTGCTGTCATTTCGAGGCTCCTTTTTGTCGATTGATACATATGAGCAAAAACAATTGCCGCTTGTGCGTGCGATTGAGACAGTGCCGAGTCAAAAGCCAGTTTCCACTGGACTAGACCCGAAGTTGCATTTCTCATTTGTTCGCGAACATTTTCACTCACTGCTGTAACTGCATGCATTATGTCGTAAGTGCTTGGCAGAGCATCATACAACTTATTATAAACTGGATCCTCAATATTGCCAGGAAGAGGAGCAGTATTTTTCTTGGATGAAAGTGGCATATCCGATTTCGGAGGAGTATCATCCTTGCTGTCATTATTGACATGG
>JBCBOS010000059.1:0-5285 GCA_039821145.1 Bacteroidota bacterium
CATCTTTTCATTATTTTAATCCACACCGCCCTCCAATAAATAAAAAAGGCATCCAGTAATACAGATTGGACCAAGCCCCTCCCCTTTCATCAACTGTCCATGCCCCGTCTCACAAGCAGATAAACCCACCAAATCCACATTCCATTTTTGATTGAACAGCTCATAAAGATTCCAAAAGCCATCACGGATCAACAGGAGTTCTTTGCCTTTTACAAACCTTGCAATGGAAGCCCTCTTTTACCCGCAACGTACATTTTGATATGTAAAAAATATGCTTTAGATTTGTATTGTATAAGGCAATGGAATCTAAATGCTACTCTTCATTTTTCATACAGGCCGCTGATCCAGCAAGCATCATCTACCGAAAAAATGTGTTACACGGCCAAACGGCAGTTGTCAAAATCTAACCGCCAATTTCTGTTGCACAATTGCCTGTGCAATGGCCGAATCTGTATTGTTCACAAACAATGACCGACCATCGTGCAAAAGTGCGATGGATGGATAAGTTGTGTCCCAATATCTACCAATTTGATTCATCGCAAAACACAAAAAACAATGTACAAAGCTGTTTTGAAAACTATGATTGCACTGTTCCTACTGCTTTTCTTCCAAAGCCTTTGTGCCCAGCAAAAGGACTTGTATGTTCTCAGTCGACTGGACCGGCAAATCCATCGATTTGATGTAAGTGATTTTGACAATTCGAAAACGCTGGTGAGCAAAAGTGCAAATGCGGTGAGCAATGTTTTCTCCCTTGCCCATGATGCTGTCAGTGAGGAGCTGTTTTGGCCGGATTTGACTTCTCGTTCCATTGTTCGGGGCTTTCCGGATGACAGTTTGTTTGTACGCCAGTTTCTGGGAGATTCAGCTACACCTTCTGTGGTGTTCATCGATCCAAAGATGGGGCATTTGTATTGGGGCGGTTTTCGTGAGGATAGGATTTTTCGCAACAATTTGGATGGTACAGATCAGCAGGTGGTCGTTTCTGAGAATGTAGAGAATCCCTATGGTCTTGCCATCAGCTTTGGGCAGAATTTGTTGTTTTGGTCTGATGTAGACTTGGGAAAAATCTTTGTCAGTAGTCTGGATGGGAGCAATGTTCGGGAGTTGTGGTTTTTTCCGCCTCGCAGCATTTCTTTGCGGATTGTGGTGCATGAGGGCAATCGGGAATTGATCTGGGCCGATGATGTGAATGGAACCTTGGAGGCCATCGGTTTTGATGGGAGCAATCATCGAAAGTTGTATGATGGTGTGCGGGATGTCAATCCCATGGGGCTTGCGCTGGACGAGGAGAATGGCATGCTGTACTGGACCGATTATGTCAAGGGGACCATCAATCGCTTGGACTTGGAAAGTTTGAGCAATGAAGAATTGCAGGGGGGATTTCGAGAGCCCATCTACCTTGCTTTGGCAGACAAGAAGACGACCTCAAGCAAAGCAGCTGATTTTTCTACGATTGCTTTAAACATCTCTCCCAATCCCTCCAAAGGCAGGCTGTCCGTTGTGGTCGAAGGCCTGTCTAATTCTGATGGCGTGTTAGAGATTCGCAACCGAGATGGAAAGCTTCTTCGCAGTCTTGCTATGCCCTCGTCCCGCTTGGAGGTAGATGCCAGTGATTTGCCCTCGGGTTGGTACATCTGCACCTATCGCAGTGGAAGCCATTCTATCCAAAGTCAATTTGTCATTTTGTAAAAAGCTATGAATCTGATGAAACAGTATTTCTTCTTTTTCCTATTGCTGGTGAGCAGTGCGGCGATTTGTCAGCCTACCAATGGCGATGAGATTGATCCAAGTTTGAGTGTGATGCCTCCTTCGCCCAGTGCGGCGGGGCTTGCCAAGTATACTGATTTTCCCATCAGCTATACCAGTGGAACACCACAGATCAGTGTGCCCATCTACACTCTAAGTGGTCGAGGCATACAGGTGCCGATTTCTTTGAGTTATCATTCTGGTGGAGTCAAGGTGGATGAGCTGTCCAGTTGTGTGGGTTTGAATTGGTCTCTGAATGCAGGCGGATCAGTAAGCCGCACGGTGATGGGCAAGGCCGATGAGCGGCCGGATGGCTTTTTGCAGAGAGGCGGTCAGGTGCCTCATCCCATCAATGTCAATACGGACTTTACTGCCTTGGAAGAGTTTGCCGAGGGGCGCTGGGATGGCCAGCCCGATGTGTTCAATTTCAATGTGGGCGGCTACTCTGGTAAGTTTGTTTTTGATTCGGCTGGCGTGGTTCGATTGATGCCCATTCAAGATGTGCAGATTAGCTATGAGCTTTGCAATACTTGTGCATCTCCTTTGACAGGCTCCATCATCAGCTTTACGATCAAAACACCTGATGGGATGGTCTATACACTTGGAAGTACCAGCGCAGTGGAGTATTCACAAACTTCTTCTTACAACCCATCAGGCGGCAATCTGTCTTGCAATACCCGGACCTATGATCTTCCGGTAGCCACTGCTTGGTATCTCAAGACCATCTACAATCCCAAGACCAATGATCAGGTCACTTTCAACTACGAAGCCAAGCGAGTTACCTATGATTTGAGCTACAGTGAATCGTTCAAGGTTCCCTCTTCGCGCTTGTTGGGCAGCAATTGCAGCTCTGCAGATCGCACGCGCTGTGTGACCAATAAATCGGATGATGGGGTGATTTTGCAGTCTATTGTGTCTAGCTATGGTCAAGTATCCTTTGTCAATGATGGAGTTCGCACAGATATTGGACAGCTGACTGGCAGCAAGAGTCGGTTGAGAGAAATCCATATCAAAGGACAAACCGGAGGAGTTTTGAAAAAATACAAACTCGTTCAGTCCTTCATTTCTTCCTCTGGTTCCACACCCAGTGACAAGCCCCATTCAAGGGTGCGCATGTATTTGGATGAGGTAGAGGAATATGGTTCAGATGATGCCTTTGTCAACGAATATACCTTTGGTTATCACCAACGGGATCAACTGCCTCCCAGATTGTCCTTTGCCCAGGACCACTGGGGCTATTACAATGGCAAGACGGGCAACCAGCAATTTACCCCCTTTTATGGCGGAGGAACACTTTTGGACCATCTACGGGATTACTTTTCCTTTTTCCAACCTGCTGATCGATTGGTCAGTGAGACAGAGGCTCAGTACGGCATGTTGATCGACTTTGGCTATCCTACTGGGGGCAGTGCCCGCTTCGAATACGGCAGCAATGAATTGGGTATTTGTGAGCAAAAGACCATTGAGCTGGAGGAAAACGAGACGGTCAACGCTCGCTGGACGACTACCAATATGGGAGAGACAGAGGTGGACACCATCAACATCCCGACCCGCCAGGAAGTGGAGCTTCGCTATGACATTTGGAAGATTGGAATCAGGGATGAGGGTGCCTGGGTTCGTTTGTATGAAGTGGGCAATGTCAATGGGCCCATTTTTGAAAGAGGAGGCGACAATTATAATGACATATTGCCTGCCGCCATCAATGGAGTGGAGACGATGTGGCTTGATCCAGGGCAATACATTTTGGAGGCTCATGTGGTATGCGGTCCGGACAGCATGAGCAATCGCGGGGAAGAGGCCTTTTTCAGTGTTGAGTTCATCGAAGAGATCACAGGCTTTGAGACCAATGTGGCCATGGGTGGCATGCGAGTAGAACGGGTGACCTATGATGATGGAGATGCAGATGTGAGCAACAAGATCATCAAACGCTATCGCTACGATAAGCCCGATGGCAATGGCTGTGACAAGTCCACCGCTGTGCTCTTGGGGCGCAATCCTCAGTATACAACCATTGAAAAGACCCTGGCAGAGATTGTGGGTGGGGATCAGGACATTCCCTGTGATTTTCGAGAATGTACTTTCCAACGCTTTTTATCCTCCAGTGTGGTCAATCTGAGCAGTCAGGCCGGAGCAGTGGTCAACTATCGAGAGGTATGGGAGTTGAGTGGAGATCAGGGGGAGAATGGCCAAACCTATCGCCGGTATGAGCTGTTTCGGGACTCCAATTCAGAGCTGGGCCCCAACTCCCCGATTCCCTTCAGCAACAGCCCCATGGTGGATCGCTCCTACATGAATGGCAAGCTGGTCGAAGAGACCATCCAAAATGCAACAGGCGACAAGCTGAGTGAGCGACTGTGGACCTATGAGTTTTACGAAAGTACCCTTCAACAAAAGGTCAAGGGCATCCAGATCAAAAAGTTGTATGAGCCACTGTGTCCACAAAACAGCCTCATCGTTTGTGATGGGCAGAGTCGCAGCTACACTGTTCCCAACCATTGTGATCCCAAGGGAATATTCAGCCTTGGTTTTGTAGACTATAGAAACTGTGTTCAGTTCAACGGCCCTTGCTATGGCCGACCAGATGGCTACACCATTTTGAACTCGGCAGGTTATGAGCACTATGCCATCGAGTGGTATGATGCGGTCTCCCAATGGGTCTATCTGCAAAATGAGACGAGTAGGACCTATGATATGGATGGCTCTGGCAGGTATGTGGAAACAACAACCAACTACGGCTATGATCTACCCCAAGGCCGCCACACAGTGCCCACCCAAACGTTGGTGACCAACAGCGATGGCAAACAGCATCAGACCATCACCATCTATTCTCCTGAGCAAAGCGATCCGATGGCCACCGCTCTGCAATCCTGGCACATGATCGTTCCAATGGAAACACAAACCCTGGTAGATGGTCAGATCGTAGATGGCAAGCGGTACACGTACTCCCACTTTGACCAGGCCGGACTGCCCACTTATTCTCTTAGCTCTCACCCTCCACTGCTGTATCGCATCAGTCGACGGGAGATCAGTTGGTCATCGGGTGGTCAATTGATCGATGATGGTTGGGACATCAAGGCGTTCATCGGAGAATATGATCCGGTCTACTGGATGCCAAAGAAAGTGGTCCAAGACGGCTGGCAGCCTGATTTGTACACCTGGACCGATGGCTTGGTGACTCGTCGGCAATACAAAGACTTCATTTGGCAATACGACTACGATCCCAACTCCCGACTAATGACACGTACAACAGACATCGATGGGCAGGTGATTGATTACAGCTACGACAACTCCATGCGCTTGCAAACCACCAGCAGTCGAGGCGGCAATGTGGTGACCAGCTATGAGTACAATTACCAAGATGGCAACACCAAAAACTTCGTCAAGACCCGAACAGACTTCACTCCTACAGTAGGCAGTGACCTACATTGGACAGAAAGCTGGCAATACCTCGATGGACTAGGTAGGCCCATTCAAAGTGTGCAGCGGCAGCATTCACCAGATCAAAAGGATGTGGTCACTGCCATGGAATATGACAATCA
>JBCBOS010000060.1:0-5184 GCA_039821145.1 Bacteroidota bacterium
ATTTTCAAACATCTAAAAAAACAGTTATCAGCAGTTGATAACGGTACTAGTAAAAAAAATATTGTTTCAACTACAACGAAGACCCGTACCAAAAAGGGCAAAATTTAAGTATTCGGAAAAACTCAAAGAATCCAGCAAGCTGGAGCAGGGGTGAAAGTATTAGTAAATTTATGGTTCCTTCTAAAAGTGGTCCGTCCAGTCTTTGATAATCGTATATTCTCTTGATGCGGGCGATTTCAGCTTTTTCTTCTTGATTGAGTTGTGGTAAATCTTCCATCCACTCATTGAAAAAATTGTCGTCCTCCGCTTGGAACAAATTACAACGTGCCTGGAGGTCTCTGAAAGATTTTATTTTATCGGTTACTGCTAAACTGAATGCCATTTCTATTTAAGAAGTTTTGATTGTAATGTACTTCAAGCCAATTAAAAATGTCACCCTACAATCAATTTCAGCGACGGTATAATGCGTCGTCGCTGAATTGCTCTGGTTATTAACATTGCACCACATTTTCCAAGAGCTGGCATTCCAGGTTGGTGGACAGGCGGAAGAATACGCCGTTCAGTTCCAGTATGCGGTTGTGAGCTTTTAGTCTGCCATGCAAACCAGCATCGTTTAACCGGGCTTGGTAGGTTATTTCAAAGTCACTGCCGGTTTGTAATTCGGTATCCAATTGCTGGAGGTCTGCTGGTTCCCAAAAGTCAATAATGGTGCGCTGACACACCTCATTACCGCCGCTTCGCATCACGTCAGCGAATTTCTGATTACACCAGCGTTGGTACTGTCCATCAATTTGGATAAGCACCTGGGGCTTATCGTTGGAAGCAATAGCTTCGGCCAATCGCAACCACTCCGCCGACCAGTGGTTTGGATCGAAGTTCGAGTACATGAGAACGTCCTCGGCGGTAGGCATCGCCTGAATTGCCTGGGATTTAGGGTTGCTGGCACTGCTAACTGGTAATGCAATTTCTTTCATACTACCCCTTAAGACCACTTTTTTCTTGTTCAGTTTTTTCGCCCAATCCACAAGAATTGTTTTCCCCTGGCAGGATATGAGATGTAATTCCGTATCCTGAATATTGAAACTGATAGATTCTTCGGTAAACAACGCATCCTGGGCTAAACGCTCAAAATCTATTTGTTGCATTCTTCCTTACAGTCTTTGACGTAAGATGGTGGGTCGTGCAGCTTTCCGCACAGCGCTTCGAGATATTCTGGGCTGGCTTTGAGTGCTTCACCCAATTTGCGAAAGTCTACGGTGCCAGAAGCGAGTGCTTCGATGAACCGGCTGGTAGGGTCGGTCACTAGCTGCCCTTCTTCTTTCAAGGTATCCAACTGGCGCTGTAGCAAATACGCGGCGGCGGCGGCTACTGACCAGCCCTTATCCTCAGCATAATCGGATAAGTCCTGGTTGTAGCCTTTGGGTAAGGTGACATAGATTCTTGGATTCCTGCTTTCTTTCGCCATATCTGCCTCTGCTGTCATTCCTTAGTGTATCACCATACTGCTGCTGCGTGGCAGCCAGTTAGCCACCAGTAAATTACGATACGCCCCATAATTCAGTATGCGTCAGGTTGCCGTTTGGCAGCCAATCGGTTACATTAGGTATGAACGACAAAAGAACGTTACCGAACGTCGTCGGAGTGCTTCATCCCATGTTTTTCTTGCATCCGTCTTTTGTTCTTCAAGTATTTATCTGCTATTTGCACTGAATAGAAATGTCACTGCCCCAATTTTACTCCTTGGCTGCAACCGTAAAGGCTTCGGCATTCTTCGCGGACTGTCCGCTTTCCAAGACAGCCATTGCCCAAACATTGTCCACAAGTCGTCCATCCATTAAGCGCCTGGAATCCATCGCTTTTTCGCACATTTCCGAATTTCGCCAGGATTACCCCGAATATCCCAAGGATGAATGGCTGATTCGTAAATCCAAATACAACCGTGAGGTATTGCTCACGCCATTTCAGACCTGGATTGTTTCGCTTCTCAAGAAGTGCATGGAGCATCTGAAAAAGAAAACAGCGGTGGAATCCTTTATCCTCGCAAACACCTACCTATTCACCCGCGAAACCTTCCGCAAGGAATTACAAAAACTCGCCCAATTATCTGCTTAGGCAGGAGAGAAAATTATGCTGTTATTGCAACTTTGTACCGAACTGGATCTCAAGGAAGACGATGCCCGGATGATTCTTGCGGATGTCCGCGATGATTTCGCCGATTGTCAAGACGTTACCAACGAGGAAGCCAAGCTGATCCGCAATTCCATCAAGGCAGCGCTCCCCGGTGGAAGCGGAGAAGTCCCTTTGGAACCGGGATTAGAAGTCAGCACCCAGCGTACCTTGGTCAATAACGTCTCGCAAGTTCTCGGCATCCCGCTGTTTCTGGCAATCGAAGCAGAACTCAACGCCATTGCGACGATAGAAGATGTCAAAAACCATCTCATTCTCAATACCCTCGACCAGAAGCAAGCGGAGCTAGACCAGGCTATCCGCAAACGCTCGGCATCGCGCCAGCAAGGCTATTACACGGCGCTTAAAGACCTGGCACATACCATGCAGAAACCCCTCGTAGTGGTTGAGGAGATGCAGCAGGATATCCAGCAGCAAAGCCAGCAACTGGAGCAACTGCTCGATGCCGTAAAGGCGGGGGAGTCCTTGTCCCCGGAAACGGCGATAAGCTAGCGATTAAGGTCGGTCACACGGCGTTAAACGCCATTGCCTTTACCCTTTTCGTCTTCGCTTCCACCATCAATCCCGCGTCAGCGGTTCTGGTCTACTCATCGTTTCACCTGTGGAAGCAACAGCGCTGAAATTCAGCCCTATCCCTTCGTCGCACATCAGGAAATTTCCATGAATACAACACCCGTGCGCGATAGTCGCACGTTATCAACACAAGCCGTCTACAGTATTGATGGATGTCTCTTTCGGTATCTGTGTACCGAGGGTACTGACACACACCCGCAATACTTTTTCGAGCCATTACCAGCCCAACGTAAAACCGCCGTACAGAGGCTTAATCGCCATACTCTTGCGGTTCGATGTGCTGTGGTTAAAGGGCGAACAGCTCCACCGCGTACAAAAAAGACATGGACACAACTCTCCCTCTTTTGAACAAACAATGAATTTATTGAACATTTTCACGCTAGGTCGTAACGACCGCACCGAAGATTCTGGTAAGCACTGGCACGCACAGTACACCAATCATCCCGACCGCGTTAAAGCGGTAGGATGCAAACCCATTCGCTATTTTATCGATGGTTTGCCTCTGATTGATGATATCTGTCAGACATGGGGAGAATACCTGGAGTCCTTGACCTTTGGGGATAAACTGCAATTGCTTTTTCAAATCGCTGACACCATGCAGCACCTGGAACAGGCGAATGGAGCAACCCTTAATCCTTACATGGAAGAGGCTTCGTTGGTGCTGAGGGATATTCCCATTGATGCCCATCAAGCCTTGTTTGAAGGGCTGATGGATGATTCCGGACATCCCCTTACCAAACACATCGATGGGTTTGAGAGTATTGATTATCTTACCGAACGCTTTGGGAGTCAGTTGCAGGCTTTAACCCCCATTGACCACTATCTGTTGATAAAAGAAGCCGCACGCCATGCGCTTTTCCAGGTACAGGACAGCGAAGTTATCGCCATTATGGCAGATGATATCGAAGAAGTTTGTAATCGGCTGGGCGAGCTTTACGGCGACTACAACAACGGTTTGTACCTCATGGAAGCCATTACTACCAATCTCCAATAACGTTTTTTCCCGAATACCCTACTTCCCCACCCACCATCATGGATACCCAAAACCCAGAATCTGCCTTGAATACTATCGCTTCCATTCGCACCCAAATCAGCGACCTCGCTAGTCGGCCGGATGTGCTGAAAATGATATGCGCGGGAGGATTCCATCCCGATTTACGTCTAGGTGATGCCATACAAGCGTTGGATGAACTCAGCGCTGCCATGCAGGAATATGAATCTATGCAGCACCTGTCCGTTATCACAAGCAAGAACCAAATGACCCTTCCGTTGTGAATGCAAAAAAAATGGGCTGGAGAGCGAACAACATCTTCAGCCCCATAACAAATGACTTTTTTCTATTATGCCAACCAACAATACACTGCGTTTCACCAGTTATGTGTTAGGAGGCTTGGGCATTGTTATCGCGGTAATTCCGTTTGTGCCGGTGGTTTTTGTGCAAATTGGCTCTTCTATTCGCCAGCAACAGCTAGCTATTGAAAGCCAGTTACAAAAAGCCTCCATTGACCAAAGAGAGGGATTAAAACAACACGGCATGAAAGCTCGCGCTCAGACGCTGAATACCCAAAGCCATATAGGGGAACACATTACCTATTCCACCGTAAAGGTGGAGAATTTCACCGATAACGTTCAAGCCCCACCAAAGCTCGATGTATCCGCCTTCAAGCCCAACCAGCACATTCAGGTTTTTGATAAAAACGGGGTCTGCATCGGTCGCATTCGACACCAGAAATTTGAATGGAAACACCACTATCTCAACACCTGTTTGACACTTTCATCCGGAGGTCAATAATTTGGCACTATCATCCGCTCGTAATAAAAACCAAACGTCCAGCACCAGCGATAGACAATCCTCCTATGTCGGGTACAACCAACGGAGAAAAAGCCGCAGCGGCAGCAACATCCTGGTTAAACTGCTTCTCTTTATTCCCAACCAGGTTATCAACTTTACCTGTTTTATGATTCGCGGCAGGGGCAGGGGAATCATAGGTTTGGCGATATTTCTCTGGGGATTAACCATCTCAGCCGATGCCTACTGGGTTGCGTCTAATCCCACGGCTCCAGCCCTAACCAATTTTGGCACCCCAGAAGGAAAAGCCGTACTCGGACTGTGGACATCGCTAGGGTTGATTTTTACGTCCGAGAGAAATGCTTTCCTCGGAGCCGTCGCTACCAGCACCGTAATTCAAGTAATAGAAGGCATAGCGGTACGTGGTTCGACACCCCAGGAAGCGAAAGGCACATTAGACCATTACTCGCAATTCGACGCTGGTTCCGCTCCCAGCAACAAAATTAACCGCGCTAAAGCGGCACATAAAGATTACCTGAGTGCGGGGATGTTTCAGTATTACCTCGTAGGCTTCGCGGCTATCGGCTGCTGGATAGCGGACATCGTGGTGACGTTTCAGGCGCACAATCCTTTGG
>JBCBOS010000061.1:0-3930 GCA_039821145.1 Bacteroidota bacterium
CTACTTTGCCGGTACACCAGGGTTGTTTTGCAATCCATTCAATTGCTTCGTAGTAGCATTTTCCCTGGTGTTCAGAAAATACGGAGGGATGACCACCACTATTGGCATATCCCGGCAGGTTCATATTGACAACGGCATATCCAGCAGGCACCCAGAAATTAGGATCGGGGGATTCCCAACTGGTCAACTTAGAAAATTTGGGCTTTCCAGCTTGAGGAATCAGACGATACTGCTGAGGGGCACCGCCGAACGGTGTTTTACCCAAAGCTGGGGTGATGTGATTATCGTAGGGATGGGCGCACATCACCACAGGCACTGGTTCGCCACGCTCAGCTGCCTGTTTGGAGCGGTAGACATTTGCTGTTAAGCAAAACCCTTCGCTCATAGGAATTTCAACATCATACTCGCACAGAATGTCGGGGTCTGCTTCTGTTAATTTACAGCGGGGACTGAATAACTGACCACTTTTGAGGGCATTCGTGATAATCGGAGCTAAGGCTCGAACTGTGTTTAGCAAATCTTTGTTCATTTTTACTCTTTGCGACGAAAATAGGCATAAAAACTTAGGCAGATTGCCAAGGATGAAATAATGGTCATTACAGTTCCGGGTACGAACTTGTTATAACCACCTAAATCTATAAATATAAAATATCCAACATCAAGCAGACCGCCAACTAGGGCTGAGATAAATATAGCTGCAACATTTTTGCGCCAAATAAATATACCGCCGATAATTGTCACAACACCACCCCAAAGCAGATTGAAACCGTGCTGATTAATGATGGCACCAACGGCATCGGGATAATCCATTTTCAATAGATTGGGGTCTACACCATCGGCGATTCCTGCGGCTGCGGCTGCTGTGTCACCGGAAATAGTCATAACTCCAGCGAAAGCATGGACAAGTCCCCAAATCACCCAAAGGATGGCGGAAATTTTCAAAAGTATATGTGTATTCTGTTGACTAAGTTGAGACATTTATTATCTTCCTTGTATCGCAGGGTAAAGAGGACAGATTCCAATGTTGCTTGTGGCTTAACATCACCAATCTGCCCAGTATGGGTTTTAAAGTTGTGGCTGAAATAGTTTCAATTAAGTATTAAACCGAAACAGGAGGCTCCGGAGTACTCATTGTGGTGAAAACCTCTTCATCTGGCATTTCTATAATCTGCTTGAGTAGTTCATCCTTAAAAAGCGCATGATTTTTAATTGGATCTACAGGAGGTTGAGCAACTGTTCCGCCTTCGCCCTCATAGGTATCAGGTGTTTTGTAGCGTGCCAATTCATCAGGAGAAATTCCCAGTGCTTCCACAATAAGAGGATCTATCCAAGCCTCGGGATTAATCGGGTTGGTGTAAGTGGCAATTTCCAAAGACAAATGATCTGGGCCATCAAAGTAAATTGACTGCATTACCCCGTGGTCAAGCGGTCCAAAGACGTGGACATCCTTAGAACGGAGGCGGTCGCGCATATTGAGAAGTTCTTCCACACTATCGACGTTGAAGGCTAAATGTTGTAAAGTCCCTGGGGCTGATGGTCCATTCTGCGTATACGTGACACCAGCAATCGGTTCGATGTCTTTGTTTTGTGGGAACTCAACAAAACTGAGACAGCATTTTTCACTTAGCTTCAGAAAGGTATGGTGAGCACCAGTGACGTTGTGCATTGGAAATAGAGCAACAAGCTCTGCACCCAGAACATCAGTGAAGAATTCGATTTGCTTCTTCGTATCGCCTGTGGAAATTGGAAGATGGTTGATGCCGTTTGCTTTGATCATGGTTCTTTCTCCTCTTTGAATTTAGATGTGTTTCTTGACGTAGGTTTCAAGAACCTCAGAAAAGTCTTCTGTGTGGTAAATCATCATCTGGTGCGTGGCATTCGGCATAATAATGCATTCCACTGGACCAGCAATGGCTGCCGCAGTTGCCTTGATCAAATCGGGCGGGAATGTAGGATCTTTCTCACCACCAACAAGCAAGACAGGCTTCTGATTTTTATCAATGGGGACGACTGGATCGTAGGTAAGCACCGATGCCCAAGATGCCATGTCATAACTCCAAGTGTTCCAGGGGTCAGAATGCTTCATCTCGCCAGCACCCTCTAGACCGTAGTCTTCATCAAGGTCGAAGGTTAAATCAACATCGATCCGCGCACCTCGCCCGCAAGCCTTGAGAACAGTTTGAACCGCTTCAGATTTCAAAGGTTCTCTAATCTTGGCGGTGAAGGGGCCACCTGGAATCATGCCTGACCCCTGGAACACTTGGAGTTATGACATGGCATCTTGGGCATCGGTACTTACCTACGATCCAGTTGTTCCTATTGAGAAAAATCAGAAGCCTGTCTTGCTTGTTGGTGGTGAGAAAGATCCTACATTCCCGCCCGATTTGATCAAGGCAACTGCGGCAGCCATTGCTGGTCCAGTGGAATGCACTATTATGCCGAATGCGACGCACCAGATGATGATTTACCACACAGAAGACTTTTCTGAAGTTCTTGAAACTTACATCAAAAAGCACATTTAGGATAGGGGGCAACAAGCATGGTCAAAGCTAACAATTTTCACCATTTCGCAATTTCTACGGCTGATACAAAGAAGCAGCTTGAGTTTTTTTCTGATGTTGTTGGTCTAGAGCTAATTGCACTGTTTCCGATGCACAACGTCAAGGGTGCCTTTCATTGTTTTCTGAAGTTAAATGACAAAGCTTGCTTAAGTTTTGTTCAACTTCCGCAAAATACAGATATTGAGCCCATAAGAGGGGTTACCTATGCGGGTAATGCTGGCGAAGGTGCGCCAGGGTCAATCCAGCATTTAGCTCTGAATGTGGATAGTGAGTTGGACTTGCTCAATATGCGCGATCGCGTTCGCTCTAAAGGCTTGCACGTTATGGGACCGCTTGATCATGGCATCATGCGCTCGATTTATTTTTCTGGCCCAGACCATTTATCCCTGGAGATTTCTACCTGGATGCGAGAAGTGATTCCCGACGCTTGGATTGATCCGAAAGTGGTTAAATCGTTAGACATTTCTGAGGAAGAATTAACAAGCTTCAGAAATCCTGCCCCCTACGAGGGTGAGGGAGGCAAAGTTGCTCAGCCGCCTATCGATCCGATCAAAAATCATGCCTTGTTTGAAGATGAAATCACCAAAGTTGCTATGGAGATGTCAGATGAAGAGGTGTTTGAGAAGCTTAGCACGCCGAACGATCCTGTAGCACTTTAGTCGTCAATTGATGGCTGCTTATCGAGCCTAAATTCCATCACCTTAGAGGATTTACCATCTAAGGTGATACCTCTGTCAAATCGAGCAGAAAAAAATATGAACTTAACGACGAAGACGGCTGTATTGACCGGCTCAACGGGCGGTATTGGGCTAGAGATTGCAAGAATTTTGGCAGCGCAAGGGTGGAATCTTGTCTTGGTCAATCGCTCTCAAGAAAAAACTAATTTTCAGCTAGAGGAACTCCAAAAATCCTATCCCAGCCAGGAATTTGCTGGGTTTATCGCCAACTTGATGGATACATCAGATATCAATCGGGTTGCTGAAGAAATTGGATCTAGATACACTAAAATTTCAGCATTATATAATATTGCAGGACTTCTGACAGATAAACGTATCATGAGTCCTCAAAACCTTGAGGGGCACTTTGCCCTTAACACCTTAGCGCCATACGTTTTAACTCAGCGGCTACGCAAACAGCTAAGTGCAGGTGCACAGGATGTTTGGCAGTCAGTTGTCGTCAATTTTTCATCAAGCGCTGTTAGTGGTGTGAAAGAACTAGATGTAACAACACTGACTAATCCAGAAAGCATTGGAGGCTTGATGGGGGCATATGCTAAGTCGAAGGCAGCTCTGACTGTCGTTAGCGCGGCCATGAAAGAAGCGTTATTAAAAGATGGCATATTGATCCAAATAGTAGATCCAGGCCCAAC
>JBCBOS010000062.1:0-3536 GCA_039821145.1 Bacteroidota bacterium
CGACTTTTGTCATCGTACAAAAAGTAGGTCTTGGCCGACTCTGAGGCAAATCCACTGGTCCGATTGCTCATCACATCTCGGCCCAGTTTGTCTTTGTAACCAATGGTCTGATTGCCATTTGGATCGGTCACGGTGGTTTTGAGCAATTCCTTAGCGGCATAGAAGGTATTGGTCTGCAAATTCATCACTTCTCCTGCTCCATTGGCGCCATAACTGCTTGTAGTAGCATACCAGGAAGGGGGCGTAGACGAAGTCGTGCGATTCAAGGGACTGGCTTCATATTGTACACTCGAATGCTTTTGATTGGCAGGAATGGTCACAAAGCGGCCGTCGTCATGGGCAGATTCATAAGGGACATATTCCTTGCTCACCCGCCCCTGATTGTCGTATTCCACTGCTGTGATGACATCCTTTTGATCCGGCGAATGCTGCCGCTGGACCGTTTGCATCGGCCGACCCAACCCATCGAGGTATTGCCAGCTTTCCATCCACTGCAGATTGCTGCCTGTCACAGGGGTGTAATCGGTTCTAGACTTGACATAGTTTCTCCCACTGCCATTTTGGTACTCATACTCATAGCTGGTGCGCACATTGCCAGAGCGGGCCCTGGACTCGCTCAACCGACCCAGCACATCATAATCGTGAAAGACGATTTGTCCATCAATGTCTGTGATGGAAGAAACCAAGTTGGTCCCCGGATGGTATTCATAGTCCCAGGTAAAGTCCTCGTATCTGCGCTGGTCGATCAACCCACTGTTGGTCCAGGTGTAGTACTCGCGATTCCACCCATCCATTTGCACACTGGTGGGATTGCCTCTGTCATAGCCAAAGACTGTCCCTTGCAACTCCCATTGTCCGGGCATCAATAGCCCAAGCTGATCCCAAGTGCGCTCATATCGACGGAAGTACTGCGGATAGGGATGATTGTTGAACAGATTGTACTGTGTCCAACTGCCATCCAATTGGACATTGTCGACAAAGGTTCGCTGTCGGATGGGCATGAGCATGTTGCGGTATTCCATCTCTCGATAGACCAAGCCGGAAAACTCCTCCGGATAGTCCATTTCCGTGCGGTGGACCTTGCCATCGCTGTTGGTCACATTAGTCGCCGTGGGAGCCAGGTGGTGGGTGCCTTGGTACTCGTAGCTGGTCGTGGTAGATGCCCCGTCAACCATTTCCGTTGCTCGGACCAAGCGATAGGGCCGGGTGCGCAGTCGGTATTTGCAGTGCAGCCACTTGTTGGCAATCCGCTCAGCTTTGATGAATCTGCGACCGCTGTATTGATAGTCCTCTGTTTTGGGCTCGTTGTAGGTATTTTGCAATACTGTTTGGTCCTCCGACCGGATGGTGGACACCTCCAGATTGCCCGCTTCCACTCGGGCCAGTGCAGGGGCCAGCGGATAACCAAATCCATCGTAGGACGTGTCCGGCTCGCTGTAGTAAGGGCTTTGTTCCATCAAATACTGAAACTCCTTGGTCCCATTGCCATTGCAGGATTCCATCACGCGGCGATATGCAATGTGGGTTCCTTCAAAGTTGCCCATTGGCACCACACCAATGTCCTTGAGAATGACCGACATGGCCACTGGTCCTTCCAACACACCGCAATTGAATCCCGTGGCATCTGTTGTCACATTGGGACTGCCGTAGGAGTAACGGGCCTTGCTGTAGAGCAGGCCACTGGATTTGCCAGCTTCGCTGATCCGGTCGTAATTGTAAGTCTTGATCACATCATTGGCACTGGACTCTCCGTCGTGGGTCCGGATTTGCTTGACCCGCAGTCCTCCCACCAGTTGGTTGCCTGTTTGAGTGGTCGAATTTTCTCGGAAAACCTCAAAGGTAGCACTGGCATTGGCAAATTCAATCTCAAATAGGTAGTCTCTGTCTGCCTCCAAACAAGGCAGCATATCGAGCAGGGTTCCTTCCTCCAAACAAGCTGCATTGGCAGGGGTAAAGTTGCCTTGGGTACAAAGATTGTTGGGCGTGTTGTCACTGGCGATTTGCGTCCAAGTCCCATTGCTGTTTCTTCGAAAGGTTTTCAAATAAGCATACTGGGGGTCTTGGGTACAGATGGAGAAGTCCTTTTCCAATCTGTAGCGCAGATGAGGAATTTCCTCTGCGGTGAAGCGACGACGCGTCAGACCCCGAGCTGATACACAGGCTCCCGATGTCAATTGGAAAAGTGGTTCGATCTCCGTCTCCTTCTGAACGCCATAGTAGGTATGAGGCTCCAAGTCAAATTCCGTGTAGCCTCCCGTCGGATAGGTGATCTTTCGCAATGTGCCGTAGCCCACATAGGGATCATGGGTCTCCCGGTCGGCCTGTCCGCGAAAGCAAAAGGGAAAACCTACCGTAAAGGCATCGATCTGAAAGGGATCACCGAGAACATAATCACCCGTGTAGTTCAGAAAATTGGCATTTCCATGAGGGGTAATTGGATAGGTTCCCTTGGCAATCAAAGTATCCTGCAGCAACGGAATGTTGGGACCATTGACATCATTATTGGATAAGGTCCCATTGTAATAGCCCCAATGGTCAATGGCCATTGAAAAGCGATTTGGCAAAAAGGGGACACTGCTTTCCACCGGTCCGCTGTAGCTGAATGTATGGGCAGGGAGCACCACAGTATTGTCGCAACTTCGCTGCTGTACCGATAGCAAGCGCAAGCGTTTGTCCTCAGAGCCACCCGTCGCATAGGACGAATTGTCTTCAAAATAATCATAGCTCAAATCAAATTGCTTGCAAAAAGCCGCATTGCCAGGATGGGTGATTTGAATGTTTTGCAAGGGATAGGCCGTCATGATGTTTGTAATGGGGCGAGGGTCCAAATCCTGACGTTTGACCGAGGGGTCAATGTTGAACAATACCTTTTCCGTACTTGTCTCAATCTCTGTCAAGCGCTTGCCGTTGGTGATCATCTCGCTGATCTGATTGCCACTCCCACTCACCCATGACCCCATGCTCTTGTAGCTGTACACTTCATCGGTATATCTTAGATCAATCCGATACTGCCCATCCGCAGAAACAATCCGGCGCAAATACCAACTGCTGCCATAGTTGAAAACACTCAATGTCCCTTGCGTCTCAATGGCGGGGCTGGCATCTCCTTCCACTTTCCCAAAAATGTAACGCGTCCCATCCGGAGGAGTGATGACAAAAGTCTCCAAGGCAAAGATGCTGGATGATGGACCTAGTACAAAGTCAATCTTGACATCTTGTTGTGGAATCAAAACGGCCGTGTTGACATCCTTGAGGTAAAACTTGCCACTGTAGCCCGCCACATTGAAAGAAAACAAATCCGGCTCCCCATCAATTTGGCCCAGTGCAATCTCGTCAATGTCGCTCATCGTGTTGATCTCCGTCCCATTGCAGGCATTGCTGTCCAAGGTATTTTGAACGTACAACCACCCTTGGGAGGCATCATCCGGCCGCCCCATCGTGGTCCGAGTAACCATCCCCCCTGCACTCAAGGACCAACCCAGGCCAACCCAGCTGGCCATCTCCGCCACCTTCACCCCTCCGGCATGGTAATTCAA
>JBCBOS010000063.1:0-3292 GCA_039821145.1 Bacteroidota bacterium
GTGGCAATCAGGAACAACATGCGACCCATCTCACTCTGCTTGAGCAAGGCTATATTTTCAGCCGAGATACGGAGCATATCACAATCTTCGATGGCTCTTGCCTCTACGTCCGAAACCTGTTCGGTGTAAAGCGACATCGAATCGGCGAAAAATTCCCCCTCAAAGGCTAGCTCCAGGCACACACAATTGCCATCCCGCCAGACAAAAAGACCAGCCGCCCCGGACAGGATAAAATACCCACTGCGTTCTACTGCCCCGGCTTCTTTCATGATCTCATTCTTCCGAAAAGACACAAATTCACACAGGCTTGCAAAATGCTCCCATACTTCAATGGGCGCTTCATACCAGGGATCAAAGGATTGTTTGAGACGGGAAGCTATGCCGGCTATAGGATCAATAATTGCGCTCATATTGAATGATTTCCCTAATGACTCTGATTTTGTAGAAGAGCCGCATGTATTTCACGTAAGAATAAAGATATTTTTCTTCATATGAGACAAGAGAGATGCAGCTATCACACCTGATGCAGCGTTTTTGGGGTACCAACCTGTAGCATTATGACCTCCTGCGGTATACTCTTCCCTTTGCCAAAGCGATTGTATCTGATCCTGTCATTGGGGCTTGTAGCATTAGCGCTTCCTGTGCGGGCAGACTATCATCTCTCCACCCAGGAAGAAGTCAATAGCTTTGTCCATAATGAGGGGGAACTGGCCACAGGCTTGCAAATCGTACCTGAATGGGGAGAATCCAGCACCAATATTACAGATTTAAGCCCGCTAGCCGGTTTGACGGGGATAAAGGGAAATCTGGTAATTACAGGAAATCCTGGCCTGAAAAGGGCGTTGTTGCATGGCTAGGGAAAAATCAGGGCAAACGTTGTAGTTTAGAGTTGCGAAACCAAAACCTCAACGAATACCCTGGTTATGCCAAATGTATCGAATCAAAGTGAGAAAACCATCTACCGTGTCCGAAATTGGTCGAGCTATAATCAAAGCTTAATCAATCGTGGTAATATCAGGTTGTGGTTTGACGCCTCTGTAGCGGAGCTGTGGTATGACCAGCGGCCTTGCGAAGCGGGCGGGCAGTATGTGTACTCGGATTTTTGTATAGAAGCAATATTGATGCTTCGTTCGGTGTTTAGCTTGAGTTTGCGGGCTAGTGAGGGATTTTGCCAAGGGCTGGTTGATCTCATGGGCCTGGATTTGGCCGTGCCTTCCTATACCCAATTAAGTCGTCGGGCGGCTGGCTTATCGATTGATTTAAGCTTGCCTTCGGATAATAGGCCGATCGATTTGGTAGTTGATTCTACGGGGGTAAAAGTATATGGTGAAGGGGAATGGAAAGTGCGTAAGCATGGATATAGCAAGCGACGGACCTGGCGCAAATTGCATCTGGGAATCGACCCATTGACGGGTATGTGTCATGCACAAGTACTGACAGATAATGGGGTAGGATCCGGAGATGGGCAACAACTCAAAGACTTACTCGACCAAGTCAACCAGCCGATTAAACGAGTCGCAGGCGACGGCGCTTATGATAGCTTTGAGATATGGCAGATGCTGGAAAAACGCCAAATAGCGGGGCTTATTCCCCCAGCTGAAAATGCTGTTTATTGGGTTGATGAGGAAGAAAATCTCTTGAACCTAGAGCGTAATGACATCCTTGCCTGTATAGACCGAAGCTCTCGAAAAGAATGGAAGCAAAGCAGTGGATATCATATGCGAAGTATGGCTGAAAATGGGATGTACCGGTACAAAACTCTATTTGGCGCCTCTCTTAAATCCAGAAAGGACAAGCAGCAGCAAATTGAAGCGTTTATCAATATTAAATGCATGAATAAGATGACGGAAATGGGAATGCCGATTTCTGTGAAGGTCGCATAGAACGGAAACTAATAGGAATTCTAAACCCTATTTTAGTCATGCAACAACGCCGTGAAAAAGTATCTGTCGAGCTTGCTGCCATGAAACCCGCAAATTGGAACTTGACAGACTACTAGGGGCTTTTTGCTTTAGCCAGGATGTGGATTCTGGTCAAAAAGGAACACGATTCTCCCCTCCTGATTCTTTCATTTCTTACCAAATATCAATGGACCGGCTTTTTTCATGCCGGAGCTTTGTACCAGTAAACAAATAAAACTGGTATGAAAAGATTCGTTTTAATTTCTGTTGGATTATTGGGGTTGTTCTTGCTGTCTGTTGCCGTTCAATCCTGCTCTATCAAGCCGTTGGCCTGGCAGCCGCAGCCGATGCCCAAATGGGAAGGGGCGCTCACACCAAATGAAGCCCTGCAAGCAACTGAATGGATTGATCTGGAAGGCTGGTATGGGCCGGAAGACATTGTGGTAGACTCAGTGGGGAATCTGTATTGTGGCGTTCATGTCTCCCCAAACAACTTCAATGACGGGCGCATCCTGAAAATAACCCCTTCCGGTGAGATCACGACCTTTTGTGAAACGGGAAGTTGGGTAACCGGGATGCACCTTGACGCCCGAGGCAATCTGATTGCCGGAGACACCAAGCGTGGGTTGATTCGCGTCAATCCCCAAGGTGAACCGACCGTCCTGGCGAGTGAAGATGAACGGGGAAGGCCGCTTAAAATGGTAAATGATGTGGATATTGATGACGCCGGCATGATTTATTTCAGCAATACCTCCGCCCGATTTCATTTTAGCCAGAAGGTCGCTCGCCGAATCATTATCGAAACCATCCCGGATGGAGGCCTGTATCGCTACAATCCGTATGACCAATCGGTTACCACGCTCATTGACAGCAGTTTTTTCGGGAATGGAGTGGCCGTTTCGCAGAGAGGGGATTTTGTCTTGATGGTTGATTTGACCAAATACAGGGTGCTTAAATACCATTTGCATGGTCCTGATAAAGGGAAAGTGGAAGTATTCCTGGATAATCTACCCGGCTTCCCGAATGGCATTTCAAGACGAAAAGACGGCAGTTTCTGGCTGGGATTTTCTACGGTGAGAGACGAAATGCTGGACAAGATTCACCCCCGCCCTTTTCTCAAAAAGGTCGTATTTGGGCTTCCTCGCTGGATGCAGCCAAAGCAACGGGCTTTTGGCATGGTCATGCATGTGAGCGAGGAAGGCGAAATATTACAGACCTATTTTGACCCTACGGGCGAAAAGGTCTCCGAAGCAAGTTCCATTGAGGAAGCGGATGGATATCTGTACCTTGGCGGTGATTTGATAGATCACATCGGGAAGTTTCGGCTGGAAGAATGATCATACTACTAGACATTTCAATTTCCGGCGAAGCCCTGACAAATCCAGGCGCGC
>JBCBOS010000064.1:0-3265 GCA_039821145.1 Bacteroidota bacterium
TTAAAGAAACTGGATCGTCTATGAGCCGGAAGGAATTAGTTGATACGACCAGTCCGGTTTCGCTCCGCAAGCAGTGCATATTCCGCTTGAAAGTGTACCCCCCATTCCGTTTGAAAGTGTACCGGGTATTCCGGGGGAAAGTTATAATACCTCGACAAATTTAGACCACAGTTTAAGTTGGAAAAAACGACTAAATTGTATCTAAGATGAAGAGAAAACGCAGAAAATTCAGTTCGGCCTTTAAGGCCAAGGTAGCGCTAGAAGCGATCAAGGAACGTGAGACCTTATCGGAGCTAGCTACTCGCTTCGAGTTACATCCCAATCAGATCAGTTCCTGGAAGCAGGAATTTCTAAGCAAAGCCGATCAAGTCTTCGACAAGAAGAGTGAGCCGTCAACGGAGCCTTCGGTAGATCCGGAGAAGCTTTATGCCAAGATTGGTCAATTGGAGATGGAGCGGGAGTTTTTAAAAAAAAGCTTAAAGAAACTGGATCGTCTATGAGCCGGAAGGAATTAGTTGATACGACCAGTCCGGTTTCGCTCCGCAAGCAGTGCGATTTATTGTCGATTAGTCGGGGTAGCATTTATTATGTGGCCAAAGGGGAGAAGCCTGAGAATTTAGAGATGATGCGCCTAATGGATGGGCATATCCTGGAGGAGCCCACGGCTGGTGTCCTGACGATGCAATCGATGCTGGAGGAGCACGGGTATAAGGCTGGTTATGAGCGCGTTCGACGCTTGATGCGTAAAGCCAATATCTATGCTATTTATCCGCGTAGACACTTGACAGTACTGGGCGAGAAGAAATATGTATATCCCTATTTGCTCAATGGGTTGGAAATCAGGCGGCCCAATCAGGTCTGGCAAATCGATATTACCTACATCCCGATGGCCAATGGGTTTATGTATATGACCGCGATCATCGATGTCTATAGCCGCTTTATTGTCGCTTGGGGCCTGTCTAATAGCCTTGAAGCCTCGGCTAGTCTGGAGGTGGTTAAGGATGCCATTGCGACACATGGCAAACCTGAAATCCTGAATAGTGATCAGGGGGCACAGTTTACTTGCCAGGCCTACGTCGAATTGCTCAAAGCTGAAAATATCCAGATCAGTATGGATGGAAAAGGGAGGGCGATCGACAATATTTTTATCGAGCGATTTTGGAGAACGATCAAATATCAACATATTTACCTTAACCCAGCTGATAATGGATGGATGCTCTATCGGGGGATCAAGCAATGGCTTAAACGCTACCACAATCGAGCCCATCAAGGCATTGGAAGAATCAAGCCTATCGTAAGGTTTCAATCCCAAAACGCAGCTTGAATTCAATTAAGAAATCAAGAAAAGTGGTCTAAAGAACCCGAGGTAGTTCACTCATCCTCTACCTGACTCCTCTTATGTTTCCATTCGAAAAACTCACCGCCTATCAAAAAGCGAAGCATTTTCATCAGGAAGTGCAGCGGTGGTTGAGGGGGACTTCAGATATAGATCGAGTTACCGTAAATCAACTCAAGCGCGCTGCTCTTAGCGTTCCACTCAATATTGCCGAAGGCTCCGGTCGGTTTACCAAGCCGGATCAGCGAAATTTCTATGTGATTTCCCGGAGCTCTGTGTTTGAGTGTGTGGCCATTTTTGACATCCTCAAAGGTCAGGAGCAGATGACAAGTGAAGATTTTCAGGCTTTGTATGCCTTGTCAGATGAGATGTCGCGCATGTTGTATGCGATGATTCAGAGATTGACTTGAGGCAGGAACTTGAGGATAATTTCTGAGCCTGCTCAATCGTCCATAGAATGGGTACCTGCGTACCGTAAATTCCCAAAATTCCAACTTTGGCACACTAAACTCGTGCTGAGCGGAGTCGGAGCAAGGGAAAAAATAAGCCTTTGTCAAAAAGTGCTTACCAACTGTTTCCTCTCTCAATTCTCGCCTCTCATTGTCTGTCATGTAAAAGTCAAAGGGAACGGGCCAGGCGGAAACCGAATTTCATGTATCTCACTTCCAGGTTTTCGCTACTGTCACTTCTTCATTTTCATGTGCCCGACTTCAACATTTTCATGGAAAGGGAGAGCCACAATGATGTAAAGAACGCAAGGGTTTAGCACTGATTTAAATGCTACATCCATGAAATCCGTGATCTTCTTCCCCCTATTTCTCCAATATCCCCCTAATCCTCCCCACATCCGGATGCCTGATCCCCGCCAGCTCAAATTCCGCCAAATCCGCCAGGAATGCCTCCCGGAAGCTGGGAAATCGTTCGTCTACCCAGGGCTGATCCGCATATTCCGAATAGATGGCTTGGGCGGCGTCAAACTTGCCCTGGAATAGCAGAGAGGCGGCCAGGTTCGATTGGGCGATGGCTTGATCGGGCGCTAATGTCAGGCATTTCCGGGCGGCTGTCTCTGCTTCCTCATACTTGGCTACAAAGATGGCATACCAGGCCAAGCCGTTGTAGAGGGAAGCAATGATCGCTGTATGCTGGGGATTGCTTGAACCTGAGGCCGCTGCTTCCCCAAAGCGTATACTCTGCTGCTGTAATCGGTAGCGTTCGGCATAATTCGCTTCCAGTTGCGCTGCTATTTCAAAAGCTGACATGGCATAAAAATTCCGCCGGGTGTCTAATTGATCAGGTGAAATGTGATCATAAAGCGCAGTCGCCTGTTGGAAATTCACGGCGGCAGAATCCATCTCTGCCTGCTCCAGCCATTCAAATCCCTTCCCCACATAAGCACTGGCCAATACATCCGGTGCCCGAAAAGTAGCGAGGAGGTCGGCCACCCGTTTTTGAGACCATGCCATATTCAAATGCACTGAATCGGAATATGCGATTACAATTTGTTCTACTGCTTTGCTCGCTTCCAGGCCCTTCTGAACCCATATTTCGCTGGGCTGGGCCTTTACCCAAGCCTCATACAGGGCGCCTGTATGAAGGAAACTTCTTGCCAGATTGAGGGTGAATTTTCGGGGGTTTTGTAGGGCTAATTTGCGCAGAATCGTTTGGGCTTCTTCGTGAGTAGTTTCGGCATCCCCGAATCGGGCCAACTCCATGTAGACGATGCCCAGATTATCCAGGGTAGAAGCCAGCGCAGGTTCAAAGCGTTGGGGATTTTCCTGCGTTAGTTTCCTGCGCAGGTCCAGTGCTTCCAGTGTATATGTTAGCGCTTCTTCATAGGATTTCTGATCAAATAGTAAATTGCCATAGTTATGGAGGGTCATGGCGAGTTGCGGCTCAAATCGAAGGGGATTTTCTCGCGCCAGCCTACGG
>JBCBOS010000065.1:0-3046 GCA_039821145.1 Bacteroidota bacterium
GGGAAAACCTCGTTGATGGATTTGCACCGTCTGGTGGATACTACCCTGAGCAACCAAATTTTGTCCGTAGCAGGAGTTACTCAAGTTACAGTCTACGGCGGTGATGAACGGCAGGAGCAGGTATTAGTTGACCCAGAAAAACTGCGAACGCTCAAGGTTTCGCTGACAGAAGTTACAAATGCTGCTAAAGATGCAAATTCTAACGCACCCGGTGGATTCTTGATTGGCGGCGGACAAGAACTATTGGTACGCGGTATTGGGCAGGTGAAATCAGTTGAAGACTTGCAGCAATCTGTAGTAAAAGTGCAAAATGGTAAACCGATTTTGCTCAAAGACGTGGCGGAAGTAAAAACGGGTGCAGCACACAAACGAGGAGATGCTAGTTTTAATGGGCAACCTGCTGTTGTAATGATGATTAACAAACAGCCTGATGTTGATACTCCCACGGTGACAAAAGCAGTAGAAGCGGTTATGCAATCGTTGCAGGGGACATTTCCCCCTGATGTGCAGGTGGCGCGGACGTTCCGGCAATCTAACTTTATTGATACTGCCATTCGCAATGTCAGCAGTTCTCTAATTCAAGGCATCATCATTGTATCGGTGATTATGCTGTTATTTTTGATGAATTGGCGCACCGCCGTAATTACTCTCAGTGCAATTCCTCTATCACTGTTGATTGGCTTAATGTTCATGAAAGCCTTTGGCTTGGGTATTAACACTATGACCTTGGGGGGATTAGTTGTAGCCATTGGCTCAGTTGTAGATGACTCAATTGTGGACATGGAGAACTGCTATCGCGGACTCCGCAACAATCAAGCCCAGGGTAACCCCAAGCATCCCTTTGAGGTGGTTTATGATACATCAGTGCAAGTGCGGTTAGCTGTAACTTTTTCTACGGCAATCATCGTAGTCGTGTTTGCACCAATTTTTAGTTTGACGGGTGTTGAGGGTAACATTTTTGCACCGATGGGTTTGGCGTATTTGTTCTCAATTTGTGCATCTACTTTGGTTGCCATGACCCTTTCCCCTGCTCTCTGTGCAATTCTGCTGGCACACCAAACCCTACCGCCAGAAGGTACATTCATCTCGCGCTGGGCAGAACGGTTGTATCGTCCGTTACTAAATCTATCGCTGCGATTACCTCAAATCATTCTGGGTATATCACTTGCAGCCTTGGTTGCAGCCGTTGTGATTGTTCCCTCCCTAGGACGAGTGTTTCTTCCGGAATTTCAGGAGAAATCATTGGTCAATTCAATGGTTTTGTTTCCGGGTGTTTCCCTTGATATGACTAATCGGGCAGGGTTGGCACTGAACAGTGCGCTCAAAGATAATCCTCTGTATGAGTGGGTGCAATTGCGAGTAGGACGAGTTCCAGGAGACGCAGACGGGGCTGGAGTAAGTGTGGCTCATGTAGATGTGGAACTGAGCGATAGCGCCCTGCAAAACCGGGAAGCCAGTATAAAACAATTGCGACAGGAATTCAATAAACTGCCTGGTGTAGCATCTAACATTGGTGGATTTATTTCTCACCGTATGGATGAAGTGCTGTCGGGGGTAAGAAGTGCGATTGCTGTGAAAATCTTTGGTTCGGATTTAATTGAACTGCGAAAGATTGGCGAACAAGTACGAGATGTGATGCAGCCCATCGCTGGGGTTGTAGACTTGCAGCTTGAACCCCAACTGCCCATTCGTCAGGTACAAATTCAATACGATAGGGCGGCAGCCGCTAACTATGGATTGAGTATGGCACAGTTGTCAAATGTTGTGGAAACTGCCCTGAATGGTCGCGTAGTATCGCAAGTGGCAGAAAACCAGCAGCTAATTGATATTTCTATCTCCTTAACAGAAAAAGCTCGCAACAGTTTAGATGCCATTCGTGCTATTCCTCTGATTACCCCTACTGGGCAAAGCATCGAGTTGGGTGCAGTAGCAAAAGTAGAATATGGCATGGGAGCGAATGTTGTCAATAGAGAAGATGTGTCGCGGCTAATCGTTGTTTCTGCAAATGTTGCCGAACGCGATTTGGGCAGTGTTGTCGGTGATATTCAATCCCAAATTAAACAGAAAATTAAACTACCACTAGGCTACTTTATTCAGTATGGCGGACAGTTTGAATCGGAGCAGCGTGCTACTAATAACCTACTGGTATTTAGTATCTTGGCAGCAATTGTAATTGCAGTGTTAATGTTCTTTTCTGTCAAATCTCTCAGCGCGACAATCGCTATTATGCTCAATTTACCCCTGGCTTTGGTGGGTGGTATTGTCTCCATTGCCTTGAGTGGTGGTGTAATTTCAATCGCTTCTTTGATTGGATTCATTACGCTATTTGGCGTTGCAGTTCGCAATGGCTTATTGCTGGTAGACAACTATAACAACAAGTTTGCTCAGGGAATGCCCCTCAAAGATGTAATTGTCAACGGTTCCTTAGAACGAGTTAACGCCATTTTAATGACGGCACTCACTTCAGCATTGGGGATGCTGCCTTTGGCGATTGCTAGTGGGGCAGGAAATGAGATTTTACAACCCTTGGCAATTGTAGTTTTGGGCGGTTTATTTACTTCTACGGCTTTGACTTTATTGGTTATTCCGGCTCTCTACGCTAAGTTTGGCAAACAGTTGATGCCTCATCAACCTCAGAAGAAACCCGTTTTGGTTAGCCAAACCCGATAAAACTAAGGAGAAACCGTAAAAATAAAATACCAGCCGTGGTAGAAGGATTGTCGGTTTTTGCAGGAGATATTGGTTTGACGGCTGGTATTTTATTTTTACGGTTTCTCCTAAAACTTGGCGCTCTCTTTATAAAGGGGCACCTGTTGATATGCCTATATTGAAAAAAGGTAGCACCGGAGAATTAGTAAAGCAAATGCAAGGACGTTTATCTACTGGTGGTTACTATGGAGCGACTGGTGATAATGGAGTTGATGGAATTTTTGCTTCCGAAACAGAATCAGCCATCAAAGCTCTGCAAAAAAATACTGGTTTAATAGTTGATGGAATTGTTGGCGATCGCACTTGGTTTGAGATTAGTAAGATTCAAACAATTTTC
>JBCBOS010000066.1:0-3027 GCA_039821145.1 Bacteroidota bacterium
TGAGTCAAAACCACACCTCTTACGCCAAATTGCGCTTTGATTGAACAGCTTCGATCACATTCCATCGATGAACGACCTCATCAAGAGCGATCGGCACAAAATGTAGAACATGGACGTCGATTGTTAGATCAAGCTCAACGTGCGACAACACAAGCTTCTAAAGTTCGTCGTACAAGTGTTGATGCTTCTTCTCCTTTTGGGCATCACACTGTTCATCCATCTGCATCAAATAAGAATGCTACTCCTCTATCGAACTCGACAGTCTTTACACCACAACAATGCGATGAAGACGAAGTCAAGACTTCCAACATTATAGTTGAGGGTTCTGAAGAATGGCGTGCACAGCCTTCAGAGTCTTCCTCTTTTGCCTGGATGACAAAAGGTATTGAGGATGATGTCGCCAAAGCAGAAAAAGCAGGCGACCAAGTCTTGCTGTTTGAGATCCTATCAATCGCTGCTGACAATGGTGGTGATCTACAGACTGCTTCTTGGTACAAGCGAATGCTACAGAATGAGCGAGAACATCAAAACAACATGCTCAGAATGGAGAATGCACGCAAAGAACAACGTGACACTGAGCGAAATGCTTTTGAAGCATCTCGATCATCTATGCGGTCTTCTACTCCATCAAAGAATCAAGAGCTAGACTTCGATCCGTACACTCAACCTGATGCCAACTATATGCCACCACAACATTCAGCACCTAGATACATTCTTCAAGCATCTCCTGCTACTGAAGTTGTTAAGCCTACATCCTCAACTACAAGGCAAGCTGAGAATTTGCAGGTTGATGACACTATCGTGTCTACAGTTGCGACGCATTCTACTCCTGCCTTAGAAGCTTCATCATCACCACATCAGTTGCAACTGGGTCATGGTGGTGATGATGGTAATGGTGATGATAGCGGTAATGATGACGATAGCGATAGCGACGACAATGGTGGAAACGGTGGTGGACCAGGTTCTGGTGGTAATGGAGATAATGGTGGAAATGGTGGAGGTGGAGATGGTGGAGATGGTGGTGGTGATGGTGGAGACGAGGAAGATGATGATGATAATGTTGGCGATTCTTTGCTTGAAGTTCTACAAGCAATTCGTGCGACTTTGCACACAGCTACTAGAGACCAGCAAAACATCTTACAGAGTTTACTTCAGAACTTCAGACAAAGCTTACAGCTATCTCAAAATCATCACCTCCAACATCAGACAACACTACGCGATACGAATATTCTCGTTCGCGATTTAGTCACCGCGACTAATCGCTCTGGAGAGATTATTCGAGCAGCAAACACGCTCAATTTGGATTTGGTCAGATCTATGAGTGAAGTCGTTACTGAAGTACGGGACAGCAATGCAGATTCTCGCAATACCATACGGACTAGTTTCAATTATTCGGGACGTCCGAAAGCTTATAAAGTCGACGTGTGCTTACGTCGAATTGGTGAGCACATGGACAAGGCCGAAATGGATTTTGGACGGGATTTGCGTCCTCAAATTCAGCTCTTTTGTCAGGGATGCATGCTTCCTGAGATTATTGGAGATCACATTCAACGAAGAGGCATCTCGTGGGCTTCTTTCCTTTTTGGGAATGTTTCTTTCGATGACAAGCTTCGAGATTTGCTTGGACACATGCAACAGCACAATACGGACTTTTCGTACCGTGCCAATGTTGCGGGTGATGCTCCATTGCACTACTTTGACGGCTATAACGTCTTAAAGGTTGGATCGCATTTCATAGATCAGCTGCAACAATTTGAAGCCACGGCTATTCAAACGGCAGCTAATAATGATCCAAGCTCAGAGTATCACATTTCTAACTGGTACAGAGAAGGCACCATTGGTTTTCGTCCTGACGAATGTCCAAATCAAGCTCAATTTGAGCAAATAATGTTTGCGGTTGGATATGCTGTCGATTTTCTTGTTCGCAAACATTGCGATACTAATAAGAACGACAACAAAGCAACTCTGTTGAACTTGATAGCAAGAATGAATCACCTTCGTAAAAGTAAATTGCGTCATCAGTACATGCCGGCTTTACTGGATCTGTTGCATCGTCATTTGTCTCCATCCTACGTTCCTGTACGAAGAGCTTTGTTACGTGAGTGGAGAAATGCGACCATTCGGGTACAAATTGATGACAATCCGGTACATTTCATGCACTATTTGCTCTCAATTGTGACTACTATGCGAGAGTTTTGTGCTGAAGGTCATGCAGATTTCCTTACAGAAAAGGATCTCCTTGACAAACTGAAGTCTGACTTCAAACTGACATATTTGCCTGAGCAAGTCAACAATCCAACGATTACCGCTTTTCATAAAGCAGTGATCAAGTTGACTCAAGCGATTGACTCGTCAGTTCCCTTCGACTATGAAGGGGTGTCACCCGATCATCAGATTCAAATTCATGGTCATATCTGGGACACTTTTCAAGGTCCCGAACGTTATCTATTGGCAATGCAACAAACGCTGGGTTCTGACATCAAAGCGGTGCCGACAAAGTGGACTCCGTTTAATCATGAAAGTTCAGACTTTTATGAACGCATCAAGAGGATCAACCATCGTTTTGATCATCCACAAAATGGTAATAGTCCATCGCACATTATACAACGCACTCCTTTGTTTCATATTGAGCACGATGCTTCAACCTTAAGTCAGTCGACGAATCCATTGGAATCCCTGTTAGCGTCAGATGAGGAACAATTGTCTCAGGATGAGCTCTTAGCTTTCATAGCTAAGAAAAAGACACAGACTGACATGAATTCTCAGTCAGTTTACGACAATCGAACTTATTCGCCACAGAAAGTTCAAAAGCAAGTTACTTTTGCCAAGAAGTCTGAAACTGCACATCCAGACTTACGAGACAATCCTTCATCATCATCGTCTCGTTTTCCCACGAAATTTGAGAGTCGCGAAGCATATCTCGAAGAACTACTTCGCAAGCAGACCCTTTGCACGAAGTCACAGAGAGAAGGCAAGACTGATCTTGTTGACACTCTGCACAATGAGATTACAGAGATATTACACTCT
>JBCBOS010000067.1:0-788 GCA_039821145.1 Bacteroidota bacterium
GGATAGTACTGGCCATTTAAGGCGTACTGTCTCGCCAATTCAGCATCATAGTATGGGTTCTTCACCCACACAAATTCCCAACGGGTTGCCTTGACGGTTTCAAATACCCGTCTGGTCTCAAGAATGTTACTCATGGTAATTCTGATTTAATGTATGAACAAATACAACACGGAAAATAGGAGGGTATACAGAGCCTTGATCCTTACTTTATCCTGTATAGATGGGAAGCCCAGTTTACAGCATCTTTCCACGGTTTTGATGCATGATTTCCAGCAGTTTACAAGGGGTGAGAAACTGAGAAAGTGAGAAACTCAGGCGTGAAAGTTTCTCAAGTTACTCAACTTTCTCACTTTCTCACCTTGTCTTTCGGTACTTGCCGTAGCCTTCCTTTACAAAAGCTTCCGACTTCAAAAATCGGTCAAATGTCGGGCGAGCCATGCCGATGCTGCTGGCCAAGGAAAGGGCGTCAGCTCGGTTGAAAATACCATCTGGCAATGCTTGGTAGAGTTGCAGTTTGCTCCCGTCAAAAGAGTGCTTGGAGTCGCTTTGTTTGAGTTGGGTAAACAACAGGGCGGCATTGGATTTCAAAACCTCTATCATGCGCATGGCGGTGAGATAGTCTTGCTCCTCGCATTGTATGGTGGCCGGAATCGAATCCGCATCCATGTATCGCAACAGACTCAGCACCATCGACAGACGAAAGTGGATCAGCCCCAGACGCCGGATGCTGGCGATGCTGTTGTTGCCCAGCGTAAAGCGAAACTCTCTGTGCCATTTGTCAAACAAAC
>JBCBOS010000067.1:933-3015 GCA_039821145.1 Bacteroidota bacterium
TCGCATCTTTGGGACAATGTCAAAGGTGTAAAAGGCAAAGCGACTGAACAAGCCATTTTCGGCATTTGGGATGAGCTTGCTCAACTGCCCAGGGGTGCCACTCAGCAATATCGACAAATGTGGATTCTTCAAGTCGTAATACTCCTGGCTGGACTTTCTCATCATGGAATAATCCTCATGGTGGAAAGCAGCCCGCAACAACTCGCTGTAATTGCCCCAATCTTGTGACAACGTCCCACTCAACGTATCTGCCTCCGTACAAAACAGAATGCCCTTTTCCTCATTGTTGGCCAATACCTCTATGAAACCACTCGAACTGTTGTTGCCTGGGATCAGCAACATTTTCTGTTGCCCCAGCTCACTCAATCCTCGTTTGTGTTCGTGGATCGGACCAGCCAAATCCTTGGCCCAAACCAAACTCCCCTTCCCCGCACTGGCCGGAGCAATGATGAAAACATAGATGTTCGTCCCCACCCTACGCCCGTCGTATGTGCCATATACATTGGGCAGACATCCGCTGATCACCGTCAAGGCTCCCAGCAAAAAAACATCCTTCTCAATGGCATCTGTAAATACGCCACAAGCATCCGCCAAATAAGGTGGCAGCAGACGATAAATCTCCTCCGGCAATCGGGTGTGGCTCATCTTTGGCAAATGGCTTGTCTCTTCGCCCGCTGCCAAGGCATGGCCATTGGACTCGGGCGTCGTTTCGTAAATGTGTTTTAGCATTGGTAAAGTGTAATGGTAGGTTCTTCCAGAGATTGGAATAAAATGGTGAATCCATACTGCTCGGGCCGTCCGTTTTGTCGAGCCAACTGCTTTGCCTCCTCAATGGCTTTGACCAAGTAGCGAAAGTCATAGGTTTGCAGACGACAAAGCAAAGTGGTGAAAAACTCGTGGCGGGTTTGAGCATGTTGCAAGCGTCGCTCAAATCGGTCCAGGTAGTCCGCAGAGCGTTGGCCCTCCTGGCGGAGTCGCTGAAAGTAAGCTGTTTGCTGTTCAAGCTCTTCCGCATCGTGGGCCAACAACAGTTGAATGTCTTCCAACAACTCCGCATAAGGGGTCTGGGTCAATAGAAAGGCGGGCCGCATCATTGTCTGCCCTCCTCTATCCACCGAAGCAATTCCGTGCGCTTGAAGTACAGCTTGCGGCTCCGTTTGTAATGCGGAATCTCCCCCTTGGACGTCTTGGCGTAAATGGTGGGCTTGGCCAAACCAGTGATTTGCATGGCCTCTTCCAGAAAAACAATCTCATTGAGCGGCTGGGCCTCTGTGGAAGGCTGGCGCTCCCGATCCTCTTCCAGTGCCTTGCGCACAGAGGTCTCGATGAGCTGTGATAAGTCTTCTTTTGTTGTTATTACGAACTTTTGCATTGAACTAATAATTTTGAATGATTATTAGCCCCAAGATGCTATCAAAAGCTCCCAAACTTGACTTACTTGTAGGTTACAATCTTTTACCGCTAGTTGCTTTTGGCTTGTAAGTCTTTATCTATCAACCGTTTAAGTTGTTCCAAAATATTTTGGGTTGCTTTTATGTCCTTTCGAGTTGCATTCTTTAATGCACCACCTATATGCCCCCTGGCTGGCTTTGGACTGTAACCAGTGGCGAGATACAAAGCATCGGCATGCCCTCCGTTCGACTGAATGTTTTTGTCATCTATAAAGACCCCAACTTGCATCAACTTACGCCACAAATAGGCGGTTCCTGTGGCTGATAGTTTTATGAAATTACGATCTTTTGTACGTGCTTGTAGCCTGGGCTTCCTAACAGAAATATGGTCCAAAGGAGTCCCTATCCGATCCTCCATCCACTTGCGAACCACTCCAATCTGCTTGTCTTGAAGCAAATGCCCATAGTCCAACAAGCAGTGATCAAGAAACTCAAAAAAGTCTTCTGTATACTTTTCCAGATGGCATTCCAAAAATCCTTTCAAATGCTGCACGCGTGTCTGCCGAAGAGAATAAGCAAAGATCAATGGAAAATAAGACGACTCCTGATCCTCATCCGCAGCAAATCCCTCTGCGATTGTCTTGCCCATGTTCTCGAAGTATTCATTGGAAAATTTATCCTTCGTGCTTGG
>JBCBOS010000068.1:0-2886 GCA_039821145.1 Bacteroidota bacterium
GCACCCGAACTACCAGGCCTGCCTCCGACCAGACACATCGCAGTTGAGATAGATACTGAAAACGCAGGTCCAGTCTTCAAGAGCCCTTACCGTTTGACCCATCGCGAACAACAAGAGTTGGAAAAACAACTACATGAGCTACTTCAGATAGGAATAATCCGCCCAAGCTCGAGCGAATGAGGGGCGCCTGTCCTTTTTGCCGCGAAAAAGGATGGTACACTACGAATGTGCGTTGATTATCGGGGAATCAACGCCGTAACCCGAAAGATTCACTACCCACTCCCTAGAATCGAGGACCTATTCGATGTGTTGGCCGGCGCAAAAGTCTTTTCGCGGTTAGATTTAAAATCCGGTTACCATCAACTTAGGATGCACCCAGACGCTATACACAAAACCGCTTTTGTAACGCGTTTCGGACAGTTCGAGTATGTAACAGCACCCTTCGGCTTGACGAATCTTCCGTCTTATTTTCAGAAGCTCATGCAGACAACGTTTCGACATGAATTCTTCAAGTTCATCATAATTTACCTCGACGACATCGTCATATTCTCCAAATCGGTGGAGGACCACACCCACCACCTCAAAATCGTTCTAAATCGATTACGAAGTGAACAATTCTACTGTCATCCTACCAAGTCGGCTCTATTCCTATCAACGTTCACTTTCTTGGGATTCGTCATTGGAAACGGTCAAATTCAAGTGGATTCTACAAAAATCCACACCGTGCAGCGCATTCAACCACCACAGAACATAACCAATTTACGAATGTTCTTAGGTATGGTCACGTACCTGCGAAGATTTATACCAAACTACGCGCAAATTGCCGGTCCCCTTTTCGATCTGCTTAAGGGACACAAAAAAGGGACACACCCCCCTCTTCGTTGGGGAGAAGATCAACAGCAGTGCTTCAACCTTTTAAAACAAAAGATTTCTTCCGCCCCGGTGCTAAGGCTACCAAATTCAGACCTACCACAATATACCCTCATCACGGACTGTAGTGACTACGCCCTAGGGGGGGTTCTACTCCAGGTTTACGATGGAAGCGATCATCTAATCGCCTACGAGAGCCGACGCCTTACAGAGGCGGAAAAGCGCTACGCTACGCACGAAAAAGAACTCCTCGCGGTTGTCCATTGTTTCAAAGTATGGAGACACTACCTGGACAGGTCGACCACAACGGTGTACACCGATCATCAGAGTCTCCAATATTTCACGAGCACCTTCCACTTGTCCAAACGTCTGACAAAGTGGCTCGAACGACTTGCCCAATATGACTACAAAATACGCTATCTCAAAGGGGCAAGCAACACCCTAGCGGACGGCCTCAGCAGACTCCCCACGGCAGAAGAAATTAACCACATGCAGTGCAATGCACAACCCCCGATGGACAACTACTATGAAATCGAAAATTATTTCACAAGAGGAACATTATCCCAGGACCCGGCCCGTCGGGAAAATTTCAAACTTCAAGTCAAAAATTTTGTATTGGAGGATGAAATTTTATACAGAAAACTTGATGAAGGGAAACGATTACCCTACGTTCCTCCAACCATGCGACACGACTTCGTAACGGATCTGCATCGTACACTGGGCCACACAGGGCAAAAAGGACTACTCCAGGCGGTCCGGGAGAGAGGATGGTGGCCGACTCTACGAAAGGACGTCTTCGCGATGAAACAGTTCTGCGCCATCTGCCAGATCAACCAGCCAGGGGGCCGCAACCAAAAGTTTGCAGTGAGCAATCCATACCCAGCCATGCCTCTCTTCGCACGGTGGCATTTGGATTTCGTGGGACAACTACCGACCACGACAGAAGGCAACAAGTGGATCCTAGTGGCTGTGGAAAGCCTCAGCCGCTGGGTGGTGGCCCGCGCCACTCCGGACGCCACTGCGGCAACGGTTGCAAAATTTCTGTATAACGATATAGTCACGTCTTATGGTTGTCCAACGGAAATCATTTCGGATCGTGGTTCTGCTTTTGTAAGTAGAACTCTACAAGAATTTGTCAAACTCCTACCCGTACACGCTCGATTTTCAACTCCTTATCATCCTCGCACCAACGGAGTGGTGGAACGAATGAACGGCGAATTGGGTAAAATCCTTTCAAAAACTATCCAGGGAGCTGTACGTCATTGGGACAAATTTCTCTCCCAGGCAGTGTTCGCGTGCCGCACGCGTGTCAACCGAAATACGGGAAAATCCCCTTTTCTTCTACTGTACGGGGTTGATCCCAAGCTGCCGGGAATCGACATCCCCCCATTCGTTTTCAACTACGAGGAAACCGACGCGAGGACCAACGTCCGCGCCGGCGAACTAGAGAAACTCGGAAAGACGCGTGAGGGGGCTCTCATGCGCCTCAGGGGCGCCCAGGCGGCCGCGAAATTCTCCTATGACCAGGAAGTTCGCCGGGACCCATTACGGTACGGGTCCTGGGTCTTTCTTCGCGACGAGCGGTACGGCAAATTGAAGCGGAAGTTTCAACCCCTCTGGTTCGGGCCATACCAGGTACACAACGTAAGTGCTTTCGACACTTACGTGTTGAAAACACCAGACGAGCAACCACTACCAGTTTTAGTCCACAGAGATCGCCTCCGGTCAGCTGACTTGGGTAATCACGACCCGGCTGTACTGTTCAAAAAGTATGGACCCTCTCAACAACAACGTCAAGTCCTCTTCGGGGAACTAGCGGAGTCAGGGGACGACTCCTAAATGGTGGGGGCGAATGACGTGCCTGTACTGTCAGGAACTCTGGAGATCCACTTCCCACTACACCTTTGCGACTGGTGGACAACTCTTTCCTATCACCCGACACTCTACATTCCACTACACCTTTGCGACTGGTGGACAAAACCTTTCCTAGCCTGATGACTTCCCTTGACAACGCCG
>JBCBOS010000069.1:0-2884 GCA_039821145.1 Bacteroidota bacterium
CAACCTTGGGTGTTTGTCAGGAGTTGTGTGGTGGTTCCTGTGTCGAGTGGGTTGCAAGAGCTGGTAGTGAGCAGGGTAGTGTCACTGAGAAGTAGGTTGATGTTTTGAATGACGATGGAATCGCATCCTTGTTGGTTTGTGAGGATGGAAGTGAACGTTCCGGTGTCGAGGGGATTACAGGATGTGTTGAAAAGTGTTGTTGTATCAGCGGCTAGTAGTGTTGTTGTGGTGATGACGAGGCTGTCGCAACCGTTGGCATTTGCCAGGAGTTGGGTGGCGATTCCTGTGTCGAGTGGGTTGCAGGAGCTGGCAGTGAGTATTGTTGTGTCACTGAGAAGTAGGTTGATGTTTTGAATGACGGTGGAATCGCAACCTTGTTGGTTTGTGAGGATGGAAGTGAACGTTCCGGTGTCGAGCGGATTACAGGATGTATTAAAGAGTGTTGTTGTGTCAGCGGCTAGGAGTGTTGTTGTTGTGATGACGAGGCTGTCGCAACCGTTGGTGTTTGCCAGGAGTTGCGTAGTAATTCCTGTGTCAAGTGGGTTGCAAGAGTTGGCAGTGAGTAGAGTGGTGTCACTGAGTAAGAGCTCGATGTTTTGAATGACGGTGGAATCGCAACCTTGTTGGTTTGTGAAGATGGAAGTGAAAGTTCCTGTGTCGAGCGGGTTGCAGGAGCTGTCGAAGAGCCGTATTGTATCAGTGGCTAGGAGTGTTGTTGTGGTAATGACGAGGCTGTCGCAACCGTCGGCATTGGACAGGAGTTGGGTTGTCATTCCTGTATCGATGGGGGAGCAAGAAGAGTCGAATAAATAGGTGGTGTCTTTTTCCAATAAACTGGTCGTGGTGATGACAAGGCTGTCGCATCCATTTTGGTTGGTCAGTACAGTATGAATGGTACCCGTATCACTGGGATGACAGGATGAATTGAAAACAAAGACCGAGTCGGAGGCCAACAATTCTGTGTAGATGCGCACCAAACTGTCGCATCCAAATTGATTGCTGAGCAAAACGGACTGCCAGCCGGTATCGAGTGGATTACAGGAACTGTCAAAAATTTCAGTCGTATCACTCGGCAGTAGGTCAACTTGCTGAATGACAACCGAGTCACAACCGTCTTGATTGGACAATATCGTCACAAACAGACCTGTATCGACTACCTGACAAGAGTTGTCCATCAGATATACAGTATCCTTTTGTAACTGCTCTACCAGGATGCTGTCAATTCCTTGACAACCATTTGCATTTGTGATGGTAACGGCGTAGTTACCAGAAGCATTGACAGAAATGGTCTGCGAATTATCACCCGTGGACCAATCATAGCTGCTCGCCACTCCTGCATCTAGCGTGATGGAATTTCCTTGACAAAAGGCAGTATCATTCCCTAATTCAACGATTGGCAGATCATTGATGGTGATATTGATGTCATCCGAGCTTTGACAACCATTTGCATCGGTGATGGTAACTGCATAATTACCGGAAGCATTGACAGCAATGGTCTGTGAGTTATCTCCTGTCGACCACTCGTAACTGCTTGCCAGTCCTGCATCAAGCGTGACGGAATTTCCTTGACAAAAAGTAGTGTCATTTCCCAACTCTACGATTGGTAGATCGTTAACCGTAATATTGATATCGTCAGAATTTTGACAGCCATTTGCATCTGTGATGGTGACGGCGTAATTGCCAGAAGTACTGACAGCAATGGTCTGTGAGTTGTCTCCCGTAGACCAATTATAGTCACTTGCCAGTCCTGCGTCAAGCGTGATGGAATTTCCTTGACAAAAAGTAGTGTCATTTCCCAACTCAATGATCGGTAGATTATAGACAGTGATGTTGATATCATCAGAGTTTTGGCAACCGTTTGCATCTGTAATGGTAACGGCGTAGTTGCTGGAAGCATTGATAGAGATGGTCTGTGAATTGTTTCCCGTAGACCAATCATAGCTGCTCGCCACTCCTGCATCAAGCGTGACAGAATTTCCTTGACAAAAAGCAGTATCATTGCCCAGCTCAACGACTGGTAGATCATAGACAGTGATGTTGATGTCATCCGAGTTTTGACAGCCATTTGCATCTGTAATGGTAACAGCATAGTTGCCAGAAGCACTGACAGCAATGGTCTGTGAGTTATCTCCTGTGGACCAGTCATAGCTGCCTGCCAGTCCTGCATCAAGCGTGACGGAATTTCCTTGACAAAAAGCAGTATCATTGCCCAGCTCTACGACTGGCAGATCATTGACAGTAATATTGATGTCATCCGAGTTTTGGCAACCATTTGCATCTGTGATGGTAACTGCATAATTGCCGGAAGCATTGACAGAAATGGTCTGAGAGTTATCACCCGTGGACCAATCATAGCTGCTTGCCAGTCCTACATCAAGCGTGACGGAATTCCCTTGACAAAAGGCAGTATCATTTCCTAATTCAACGATTGGTAGATCATTGACCGTAATATTGATATCATCCGAGCTTTGACAACCATTTGTATCTGTGATGGTGACGGCGTAATTACCAGAAGCATTGACAGGGATGTTTTGTGAGTTATCCCCCGTCGACCAGTTGTAGCTGCTTGCCAGTCCTGCATCAAGCGTGATGGAATTTCCTTGACAAAAGGCAGTATCATTCCCCAGCTCTACGATTGGTAGATCGTTAACCGTAATATTGATATCATCCGAGTTTTGACAACCATTTGCATCCGTGATGGTAACGGCATAGTTGCCAGAAGCATTGACAGCAATTGTCTGTGAGTTACCTCCTGTGGACCAATCATAGCTGCTTGCCAGTCCTGCATCAAGGGTAATGGAGTTCCCTTGACAAAAGGCAGTATCATTCCCCAGTTCAACGACTGGCAAATCATGAACAGTGATGTTGATGTCATCAGAGTTTT
>JBCBOS010000070.1:0-2803 GCA_039821145.1 Bacteroidota bacterium
GGCAGGATCGCCTGTTTGCTTGGGATTGAAATCCCAAGCTACTGATAGTCGCCGTGCCTCCGGCACTTGAACACGTGGCACAAAAATCTTCCCAAGACGGTCTGGGAGCGTCTTTTTATCACGGCCAAAGGCTCCACCGGATTTCGGATTAGCGGGCAGGGGTTGCGCGTAATCCGGCGAAGGAAGACTATTTGCCACAACATTTTGAGCGCGTACCAAAAAAGGATGCAAAAAAGCGCCGAAGCCCCAGCCCAACACCGCTTCCCGCCCCGAACGCGGGCTTCGTGGCCCCCCGCCTAAACCGTTTAAGCTTCGCTTGAATTTAAAATATCCAGTAAAGTGGCCCAATCTGATTGCAATTGTCCTTTCAGGACTCAAGTGTGGAGCCTCGGATGAGCACTGAAAGGGCGAAAGCAGACAGGGCAGGATGTGAATCCCGGCCCACAAAAGCCCAAAATGACGGGTTATTTGTTCGCATGGCCTGAATGATTTCCCAAATCAAAAATCCCCTCCGTTTGGAGGGGATACAGCCGCCTATTCATCAGGCACAAGGCCGGATGCATATAGGTGGAAATCAATAGCTAAACTTTTTGACCGTGAATTCGCTTGCCTGTAATTTATTTTTAAACAAAAGGTAGAAGGTGCGGGCTTCTCGATCAATCTTCATGATATCAAATAGCTTAAGGCCATTAGCTTCCAGGACTGTTTGGTCCAGCGTCAAGGCATTTTTATCGACGTGATTGAGCACCCCATTGGTCGCTTCAAAAATAACTTCACCCGTTGCGTTTTTCAGGGATAATTCCGCCAGGTCCAGGTAGATGTGTACATCATCAGATTCTTCCAGATGTTTGAGGAAGCCATTTTTTGCCTTGCGGCGCGGCACCCGTAACATATTTATCAGCTTTCCATTCGCATCGAATTTCATATGGATTCGGCCGGTTCTGCGGGTTACCCGTGCGCCTGCGCTATTCGTGCCCGCAGTCTCCAATTCGTCTGAAAACAGCACACTGCCATCGGGATAATCGACCTGACCTTTGGGCGAAAAAGCATATCCAGGCAGTGGTCCTTGCACGAAATTAAATTGCTTGAACAGGGGATGCTTGCTGTCGATCATCTCACTGTATTCCATCTTGTCTGGTCCCAAAATGTAATAGGCCATCCCCCGGGGACTATTGCCAGAAGTGATCAGGAGCAGGCGATTATTGGCCATAGGAGTGACTTTGGCCCAATTATTATGCTGATTGAGCATCGGAAACTTGCTGTCTTGCAGGAGTTTGCCTTCCCCGTCAATCAGCACCACCCGGCGATTGAGTTTATTGGGGCTAGAATTGGATTTACGCTTCACCTCCCGCTGGACAAATAAAATCCGGTCTACAGGTTGAGGGTTTTGATTTTCGTCTGCATAAATCGGAAATACCTGCGCAGCTACCAGAGGCTTATCCGTTTTAAGGCGTTGCGCCTGTGTTTTCCCGTCAGGCCCGACCGTATACAGCAGATGATTAAAATACTGGTGATCCGTTTTGTCCTTTTTAACCTTGATACCGAATAGTCCAAAGCTATTCCCCCTGATTTTATCTTCTGCCATCAGCATACCGGCCGTACCATAAAAGAGGCTTTCATTTTCCTCCAGGCCCAGTTCAGCACGCCCTATCGGATACTCCTGCACGGACTTTTTGGTGAAGCCATATTGTCCCGGCTCCATGTTTTTTACTTTCACGCCCTTGATCCCTACTCCACCAAACTGCATGTTCATCTGATAATGGGGCACGTCCGGCGTTTCTGTCTTAGTTGTGGAGTTGGCTGTAGGGGCGGCAGACGTTTCAGGAATAAAGGATGCCAGTTTTTGGGCAGCCTGCTGGGCAGAGAGGATTTTTTCAGGTGCTGCCAGGGTTTTTATTTTCCCGCGCACAATGGGTTCGGAGAGATAGGCCACTTTCCCCATACCGGATTTTTTGAAGAAGTGCATTTCCTCCGAAATCAACTTCATATCCGGGCTCAGTTTCACCAGGGCAATGGCTGGCAGATTCGTCCAATCTCCCCCACCAGATCCTACTGCCCCCATTTTCTTTTGAATAGCCCCCTTGCGGCTCATCTTAAAGGCTAAATACACCCCATCGTCAGCCACAGCATAATCTTCGACCACGATACGATCAAACGACACCCCTGCAAATACAGAATCAATGATCAGGTTGGATTGTGCGCTGAGTTGGGTTGCAGATACCAGAAAAAGCAAAGCACAGATCAAAAGCCATCGGAATGTTCTCATGTCAGTATATTTACAATTGAAAAACTTTAATTTGATTGTCAATTGATGGGACGGATACCCCGCCCGGCTTTTAAACACGCGATGAGATTTTTTTTACTCAAAACTGCTTGCACCAAGCTGATTATCTTCATTATCAGCACCTTGACTCCATTATTTTTTTTCGGGCAACCCTCTACTCCTCTACCGGATACGACAGCGGCCCACGAAGCGTGGAACAAAGGACAGCAATTCAAACAGGCCCAAAATCCTCAAGCGGCGGCGCCCATGTTTACCCAAGCCATGCGGGGATTTTATCAGGCTGGCTCCGTATCACCTGATGACACAATCTACTGGATTCGAGGGTTGGGCAGCTTGCATGAAGCCATGGGGCAGTATAGCAAGCTCCGGGAATACGAAGCCGCTATTGCCCTCAACCGGGAAACCATTGAGTTGTATGACAAACTTTTTCCCGGGAATGCCCGCAAACGAGTAGGCGTATATGGAAACTGGGCACGTTATGAATACGCTTTGGAGCGATATGATCGGGCCGCAGAAAAG
>JBCBOS010000071.1:0-2643 GCA_039821145.1 Bacteroidota bacterium
CATTGATTTGAATGGTCAGTGGGAAGTTGGAGTGGAAAGCGTTTTATACTCGTCTCGAATTAACGATGACAAAGAGCGCAGTGAAATAGTGTTAAATGTGGAAACGACAGTAGATAAGACAGTCAATAGTCTTTACCCCTATGAATTCATCACTACTTCTCCCGATCCTGACATTGGAGTTTGGAAAGGCTTTCGTGGCATTGTCCCAACTTATTTTGAAACGGATTTTACTAAGATTGAGTCCGTCATTAAAACACTCAATGACATGAATTATGACATGTTAAATCCGGAAAAGGAGAGGAAGAATGGACACATATTTTATTTCTCCTTGGATAAAGATAATCATGTACAATATGAGTGTTCCGACAGCACTGGGTTTGTTCTACAACTCACCAATGAGATGGCGAAACTGTTGGGCTTTGACTACGTGAGCGTACTTTATGGAAGGAAGATGAAGGCATTATTACAACCTCAATTCGACAAGAAAGACCCACTCAAGCAAGGTGCCTATCTCCTTCGCTACCTAAATACGAATGTTCAAGAATCACAGAAGCGCATTTATCTCAAAGTCTTTGGCGCCCCTTTTGATGGAAAAGAAGACGCGTTGCTTAAGTTGTGGGAGAAGACTGTAACAAGCTCTTGGAAGATTAAAGCCGAATTCAAAAGTGAGAAACTTATCCTTCACAATTGGAACGCTGGAATTGGGATTCGCTTTTCCCCTGAATTTTCGAATCGTTTTTCTCACCCAGCACCATTCTTTGGTAAAGGGAGTCGGTGGGCTTTTCAAGCGCCAAAGTGGACAGAGGGCACGATTGAACAAGAGCAATGGTACGTTGATATTTACACTGAGAAAATGGAGACAACCGAGCAAAAAGCAGTTATTGATGTCTCTTTGGAGTTGTACCCTTGGCGTTCTGCATCCATGAAGAAACTTATTTATCTCATCAATACGAAGATGGTGTCTCTCTTGAAGCTAAACTTGGAAAACAAGTATGATGCAGCCAAGTATCGTTTTGAGCTCACTTTCGACGATGTAAGCGGTCATTGCAATCTCATTCTTGGACCCATGTTGCACTCATGTAACTTGAGCAAGAATTTGTCCTACCTACTGGGTTTTAAGAGTGATGAAATACGAGAGCGAGCAAGCTCTGGCGTGCGAAAGGTAGATTCCCTTACCAATCATTCACGTCAACTTCATTTAATTTCGAACGTGATTCAACCCACAGCTTATGGAAAACATCAGCGCCAAATTCTATGTGATTTTCTACATGTTCGAGACTTGAAGCCCATCACAGGGAAACGGTTTGATCCCATTAGCTATCACCCTGTCGCACGAAGCGGCATTGATATGATTCATTTGCGATTGACGGATGATACCTACAACAACATTTCGATTCAAGACGTTACAACGATTGTGACCCTCTACTTTCGCAAAGTGAAAAGACAATCTGTGTAATGTTAATAAAATTGAATTAAAAATAAAAAATGTTTTCAAACATCAAAGGAGGGTCTAACAAAAAGTAGAAGGGAACTAATAAAGAGGGAGGTAGCACACATACATATATTTAAAAAGCGCGGAGTTCTACTAAGCGTTTGTCAATGCATTCACGCATCAGAGTTTGATATGCCTCTTCCATGAGGTTTCGAGGCTGTTCACACGGGAAGTAGAGTTCCCAGAGTCTCTCTAAATAATTTACATTGCATTCTCCGGCGACGTCGTCGGGAGAATGCAGGAGATATTTCTCCCGCACGTCGCCGGAGTCCGCCAGGAACTCTGCTTGAAGGCGGTCTTCCTCATCCGCCTTCTTCTTCTTGGGCGTTGGCGGGTCGATGGATCCGAGGTTGAGGGGGAGGGGACGGAGGTCCATTCTTTTCCGCCCTCTTTTTGTCTTCCTCTTTCGAGGTGTCGGTGGCGGCGCCGGCACGTCGCCTGGGCTGGCGAAGAGGGCTCTCTTCACCCTGTCGAGGCGACGGAAGGGGTGATTTTTCTCCGTCTTCTCCGGAGTGTTGAGGGGGATGGTGGTGGACGTGGAGGTCATGTTTCGTCTCAAACTATGACTGTAATGGCTGCTGTCACGCCTTATATCTTCAGTTGCTCACCTCTCATTGGCTGATGACCAATCAGCCAATGATATGCTCGAGGAAAACCATTGTCGCTATTGGATAGGGGAAGCAAAGCAAGGCAACTCAGTCAGACACATCACCTCGTACAGGCACAATCACGCGACGACGTTTCGGCATGGGCACGGGAGAGTCCACATGCCCATGCGGAAGCGACTCGTTCTCAGTAAGCCAGCAGCGTTTGTCCTCCCACGCACTTAGAGCCCGCTTGTTGATTGTAGTGGTCTGTATTGTATGCTGTTTGGATTGAAGGATTGTCATTTGTACTCGTGTGGTTTTCTGTTCCTCGAATGCCTCTCTGAACATGTCGTGTCTCATGTTTTTGACAATGCGTTTGCTGATGCCTTTGGCGCGTTTGATACTTGTGTCTGAGTGTTTGTATTTCATACTGTACATTTTTGGGCGTAGAAGGATCATCTCCTCTAGCGTTTGGCCGTCCGTCTCATCCTTAAAGCAGCCAAGCTTGGCTTTATTCACAGTGCTGTACATGGGATGAGACGGCGGATAGTTACTGGTGTCGAT
>JBCBOS010000072.1:0-2583 GCA_039821145.1 Bacteroidota bacterium
AAAAAACAGAAGAGATACAAATACAAAGAAAACAAGCAGGAAGATTTATTTTAGCGACTAATTTAGTTGACGATAATAAGTTAAAACCAGAAGAAGTCATCAAAAATTATAAAAATCAACAATCTTGTGAGAGGGGATTTCGATTTCTTAAAGACCCGCTATTCTTTGCTGATAGTTTCTTTCTTGAAAACCCTGAAAGAATAGAAACTATGTTATTTTTAATGTCTTTATGCTTGTTAGTGTATAATCTCGGTCAAAGAGAACTGAGAAATAATTTAAAACGAGCTAAAATTGGAATCAAGAATCAACTAGGGAAGTTAACTAATTCTCCGACATTAAGATGGGTTTTTCAATGTTTTCAAGGTATTCACCTTTTAACCTTAAATGGAATTAATCAAATTGTTAATTTAACTGAGGAACGTAATTTTATCTTGAATTATCTACCGTCATCTTGTCAAAAATACTATTTACTTACTTGCGGATAAATGTTTTTTAAGAGAGTGAATCAAAATTTATCAATCTCCGAAGGAATAGTTATTGTTCCGAAAGTTTCTAGTACTTAAACAACCTGTATTTATGAGCCAAATATTTTATGTTTGTATTTTTATTCCTTCATTACATTAATTCAGTATTAACTATTTAATTATCCTGACTGTTTGCTTTTATCTTGACTGTAATTTATTCGTGTTTCAAGTTGAAGTGCGGAATGTGGGTTTGAATCAATCTAATCAAATCAGAGTAGAATGTGAAGAAAATAATTGTGTTAGTTTTTCTTCTCATAAGCAATGGAATCATCAAGGTGGATGGAAGAATACTTTAAATAATATTCGTTTAATTATCCAACCAATGTTCATTTTTTGGATGATTTATCCGTGGTTAGAGGTCTTTTCATCTAGCAATTTATTCACAGGATTTAACGATTTAATTGCAGCAATCAATCAGTTCAAATTCTTTTATCCATCTGGATAAAATACGAATGTTTGTATCTAATTTATTCGGAAAGTGACAGAAGAGGGGTAGCTGGTCGCAAGGCTGGTGTTGGTTGGGTTTCGGAAGCCTCAACCCAACTATAGGCAACGCAAAACCCAACCGGCTTGGGTATTTGGGGCTTGGGCTTGTTGGGTTTCCCTGCGTTCTACCCAACCTACATGGATCGGTTTATAGGGGAGTGGCTCCTCCATAATTGATGCCGGAGAGGTAAGCCATGTCTCGCTTCCAGGTGGTGAGGTCGTCGGGACAGATCTGATTAAGGTGAGTGTGACCACAGGCTCGGGCAAGGACTTGCATCAGCTCTGTGGAAGCTCGGAAGAATCGCTCTAGGCGCTGGGCTGCGTCGTCGATGATGAGGCGTGATCGCAAGTCCTCTCGCTGCGTCGCGATACCAACTGGGCAATTATTCGTATGGCAAGCCCGCATCCCCAAGCAACCGATCGCCTGAATTGCGGCATTGGACACCGCCACACCATCAGCTCCCAGGGCCAATGCCTTGGCAAAATCCGCAGGCGTCCGCAAACCACCCGTAATAATCAGCGTCACATGCTTAGCACCACGCTTATCCAAATGACGACGCGCCCGTGCCAGGGCTGGAATCGTCGGCACAGAGATGTTGTTGCGGAACAGCAACGGTGCTGTTCCAGTCCCACCGCCTCGGCCATCTAAGACAATGTAATCCACCCCAATGTCTAGCGAGGCATCAATATCCAGCTCAATGTGCTGGGCTGAGAGCTTTACGCCAATGGGGATGCCCCCAGTTGTATCCCGAACCGTTTCGGCAAACTTCTTGAAATCATCCACCGATTCCCAGTCTGGGAACCGGGGCGGAGAAACGGCAGGTTGCCCTTCCTTCAGACCCCGGACTTCGGCGATTCTGCCCTTCACTTTGGTTCCTGGCAGGTGACCACCCGTACCCGTTTTAGCTCCCTGACCGCATTTGAAGTGAAATGCCTGCACTTGCATCAGCTTGTCCAACGAAAAGCCAAAGCGAGCCGATGCCAATTCATAGAAGTAGCGGCTATTACTGCCTTGCTCTTCTGGCAACATGCCACCTTCCCCTGAACAGATCCCGGTTCCAGCGAGTTCCGCTCCCTTTGCCAGGGCAACTTTCGCCTCTTCGGATAGGGCACCAAAGCTCATATCAGAGACAAACAGGGGAATGTCGAGTTTGAGGGGCTGCTTTGCATTCGGACCAATGACCAACTCTGTCCCCACAGCCACATCATCCAGCTGGGGTAAGCGAGCCAATTGTGCTGTAACAAACTGAATGTCATCCCACAGCGGCAACTCCGGAGCAGGCACACCCATCGCCGAAACTGGGCCATGGTGCCCGACTTTTGACAGCCCATCATTGGCGAGTTGATGAATGTAGTGGGTGCTGGGTTCTTCGATAGTGCCATGGATGTCCGCATAGGCTCCTTGGTAGGCCTCGCGCTTGTACGGCTGGGGATGCTCCTGCTTCCAAGCAATGATTTCGTCGGCGTCTACATAGACTGCGCCATCTTCAATCCACGCCTTAAATTTGTCTAGGTACTCACTATTGTTGTAAGCGCTAACGCCGGTATCAACGCGATAGTCCCAACCATGAAC
>JBCBOS010000073.1:0-2542 GCA_039821145.1 Bacteroidota bacterium
GTCCCGAGACCTCGATCCGTCCAGATCCGTCCGCCAATCCGATCTCTTGCTTCCAGGACGGTGACATCAAGACCGTGGTTAGCCAGCGTATGTGCCGCAGCGAGGCCACTGATACCCGCACCAACGATCGCAATACGATCAACATTCGCTTTGTCAACCCGCTCTGCCGTCCTCAGACCCGATTCATAGGCGGCATGAACGCTGCTGTTATATTTCGGATGAACTGCTTCCCCAGCAAAGAAAATCCGATTGTCAATCGGAGCTTCAACCATACCCCGATCCCTTTGGCTGGAGCCTTTGGCTACATGGGAATAGGACCCAAAGGAGTAAGGATCCTGACTCCAGTTGGTACGGATATAACCGATGAGCGGGTGTGTCTCAGCGGTTGCTCCTTGCCAAAGGACAAATTGAGAGGCCGTCTCAGCTGTTAATGCATCAACAAATGAACTTTGATCCATCTCTAGGTTTCCTTTTCTAAGATTAACTGTCACAGGGCAAATGAACGACGCTTTGAGAGAACGTGTTCACCGTGATGATTGGAATACACTGTTGCCAGCAGGAATTCTAGATTTCCTCCCTCCACATTCGCTTCTGGTAAACCACGTCCAATTTGAAAACTTGAGTTTTTTCCGTAGAGAAAACACCGGGTTTGGACGTGGCCAAGGTTTAATCACCCTGCGAGAGAACTGTTATCATTGAGGGTGAGCCAATCGGCAGCATTGTTACTAGGAGTAGTGGCTTGCCCTGACAGAAGCCTTGTCAAAGCTCATCAGGCAAAGACCGAAGCAGATGTAGCTTAAAGGGGGGCTTTGTAACGGCTTCAACATAAGCTGATGTGAGATAAGGACGGTACGATTCATCTTCCAGTAGGTGAACTTTTCCGTGGGCAATAACGAGGGAGAAGGCAATACTAGAAAGCCAAGCGTCCGCACTATCAAAGTCCGCTTCAACCGTGCTGTTCGGATTAACCACGTTCCAGATCAATTTTGTCAGAGCAGTTGTGTGGGACAGATTGTCGCCTACATAGAAGTATTTTTGTGGCGTCTGGAGGCGCTCAAAAGTGGTCAACTGTTCTAAAACAATGGGCGCTGCCACATCCAAAGAGCTACCTAGCATGAATGTAGGGATTTGAATTTGCCCCGTGCCCTCATCTCCAAAGAGGCTGCTTACCGGATCGAAGGCCATGACAAGGCCCACCCGATCGTCAGCCAAACTCCCATCGGTGAGTTGGTTGATGGTGTCAGGCGAAGCTTCTAGCTCTAACACTCGACACGCTAGCAAGAGGGATAGATTGAGGTTGTCGGGTTCAGTATCTGCCGCTGGGTCGCAGATGGCCGGTTCTCGCAGATGTTCTAGATCAACCCTTGCCCCTGCAGTGACCAGAGCAGTATAGCCGCCAAAGGAGTGCCCGATAACACCAACCCGATCAAGTTGCAGACGCCCTTGAAATTGGGTGCTATTCATCTGTTCTAGGGTATCCAAGAGGAAACGGATGTCCAAGGGCCGATCGACAAATTCCATCGCGGCAAAGGAATCATCATTAAGTCCTTTAATCAAATCAGCTTGATAAGCGTTGTTGCTCCCAATGTGTTCTGGCATGGCCACAACAAATCCATGGGCGGCCACACTGCGGGCGGCCAGCACAAACTCTAGGTTCGTACGACTATCCGCATAGCCATGGGAAAACACTATTACCGGAATAGGCCCTTGGACGGCATCCAGATTTTCAGGCATATACAGATCGGCAGGATAGGTGCGATCGCGATTGCGATCTTCCAACAGTAATGTTCTTTTCACCACATTAAATTGAGGTGTTTCTGCCAAAACAGGTAGCGCCGTATAATCCAGGGCCGGATCTGCAGTAGCTGCACCTTGGGAGGAATTTGCTGCAATTTCGAGGAACCTTTCCGTGGCCTCAATGTTGGCATCGATCGCTTTCGATAACGCCAGAACCTCTGCCAGATCAATGCGCATGACACCTGTGGGGAAGAAGCGAATAATATTGATCAGGGAAAGCCCCTCAGAATCAGCGGCAGCCAGAATGATGGCAGCGCGGATGGCCAACTTGCCATTTTGGCGGCCTTGGGTTTTGATGATTTCTCCAAGGCTCGTTAAGACAGATTCGCCGATGGGGGAATATAACAACTGGGAGATCCCGTAAGGATTGCGAATCAGCTCTCCTTGTCCAGGGAGTTGAGCAGCGATTTCTGACAGCGGCGTGCCTAGGAGTTCTCGCAATTCCTGTTGCCGTTCTTCAGGGAACCTGGTTATATAGGGAGCAAGCTCGGAATCCACAGTTCCATCCGCTGCAAATGTAGCGAGGGAGTCGGTGGGAATTCCTCGTTCGAAAACGCCAAAATTGAAGTAAACTTCCTCTGCCGATTGAGCGGGAGTGATGGCAGTTATGCCAGAGATAAAGCCAATTGAAGTTGCTTGTATGAGTTGTTGCAATCTTTTCATAGGGATACCTGATTTGATTGAGAGTGGTTAAACAGAATAGATAGTCTCAAGGGTACAGAGACCACAGAATACAAATACTTCC
>JBCBOS010000074.1:0-2486 GCA_039821145.1 Bacteroidota bacterium
GTCCATTCCAGGAATTGAACTTTCTCCACATCCTCAAGGGTCGACTTCTCCATTCTTTCCAGAATCTCGTCTAAATTGGATCGTTTCCATGTGGAGGCATAGATCGGATGCGTCTTCACAATCAAGCTCACAATCGCTGGTTTGTCCTGAATTTTGAAAATGTTGAGCTCTCCCACCGGGTCCCCTCCCCGGGCCATTATGATCGGAGTCCCTTCCAATCGCATGATTTCCTGAGTTCGAGTCAAAAGGGTAGGAGCTTGACGCTGACAGTGGATCCTCTTGAGATTACAGCACGGACAATATTTCTTAGGTTTGTGAATTCGTCTTCTGGGTCGGCCACTACTTCCTTCCGAATGAGTTCCGTCCGAATCACGAGTCGTGATGGGATTTTGAGTAGCAATAGGTGGAGGAGTTTCAGCTCTCCGCTGTGGACGATTTCTACGCGGTGCTGGTTGAGGTGCCGCCGAACTCTGCTGATCAGTCTTCTTTTTCGGTGGGCGTCCAGGTTTTCTACGTTGAGGCTCAGGGGACGTTTGCGTTCTTGGTTGAGGATGTATAGGGACTTTCCGTGGTCTACCTGGTCCTCTTCTAGGCATTGGGATCGGTCCTGCGTCAGTAGTTGGTTGAGCAGAAGCTGATTCCGGAGGGTGTCGACAATGGATGTCCGGAGGTCTACCTCGCTTTGCCGGCATTGGAGATGGAGTAGGCAAATATCGCTGAGGAATAGCCTTCTTCCGACGTCCTTTGCCCAATAATTCCGGTGATTTCGTCTCTGGCACGATTGGCTCTGGTTCCCCCGATGGCACAGAAGTTGTTCCCTCCTCACGCGCTCGTCTTCTTGTACGCACCTTGTTCGGTGACGGGATTCTTCTTGGAGGCGGGGGAGTTCTTTCTCTCGGCCGCGACGGGCCTGGTTCTCCAATGGAAATTTGTTCCTCAGGAGATGTGTCTATTTTGAGTTCCGCAGGGGATGGCGTATCCCAATCCAACAGATTTGGGATCTCCTCCAATTGATCATCTGGATCCGTCTGGGCTCTAAAATCCAGGATATCGCTGAGCACTTGTTCTTCTGGGGGCACTCCGTCCGTTGGAGTGTCGGGCGGTCGCGGCAACATTTGATCTTGAGTAACCGGTTCCCCTTCGGAGGACGATGAATATCCATATTGCGTGAAATATTTTCGCTCTCTACCTTCATCTAGGGCTGTCCGAGTTCGAGTCTGAATCTCACGTCTTTCACCTTGAGGTGTCACTCCTTGGTGTTCTACGTCATCTTCAGAATGAGGTGTTTCTTCGAAAAACGAATCCTCCAGTATGTCGTGATCCACTTCTTCCACCGATTCATCAGGATTAGGGTCAAAGTGTACTTTAACTTCTTCTTCCATGAGGTTGGCCTTCCATTCCGCTGGGCTGTTCACATGTCTTTTGAGTCTCTCGAAGTGAACTTTGTGACCGGAAGAAAGAGCATACACCCGACCTTCTTGAAACACTTCCACAATGGTATAAGGTCCTCTCCATCCGCTGAGTAGTTTGGATGATCCACCTTTTGGAATCACGTTACAGAATACCCAAACTTGATCGCCTTCCGCGAATGCCTTCCCTTTGACTCGTCGATCAAAGTACCTCTTCTGACGGACCTGAGCCTGATGCATGTTTCTTCTCACAAGTTCATGAATCTCCTGTTGTCGCTTGATGGTGCCTCTCACATAGGCCTCATGCGATTCCCAAGTATCCGCGGCAAATTCCGGATAGATGTAAGACAATGGGATTGACTTCTCATGTCCTGTCAACAGCATATAGGGGGAGAATCCAGTACTAGCATGTCTTGTACTATTGTATGCTCCGAGTACCTCATCTATATGTTGGTCCCAGTATCTCATCCTTCTTGTTGCAAATACTCGCAACATGTTGAGTAGAGTTCTATTCTGCCGTTCCACGAGTCCATTCGTAGCCGCATGATGCGCTGTGGAGTGCACCTGAGTTGTTTGCGAAGCCCTCATGAATGCATTCTGTAACTCTGCTGTGAAGTTCGTAGCATTATCCGACTGCATGAATGCAGGAGTTCCATGTCTAGCAAACCATTTGTTAAGGAGTTTCCAGGCAGTGGACTTCGCATCCATTTCATCCGCATTACAGGGCACTGCTTCCGCGTACTTCGTGTAGTGATCAATTATCACCAACAAGGCCATGTTCCCGGAGTGAGTCTTGCAGATCTTCACATGGTCGAATTGTACAACGTCATTGAACTTCTCACTCACTATGTTCTGAAGATGGAATCTCAATTTTCCAACTGGGTTCTTTCGTTGTTGACACTCCAGACATGAATTGATCCATTTGTTCACATACTGCTGTAGTCCAATCCAGTCATGTCTCTGTTGAATCTGAGCTACCACCTTGTTCACCCCTCGGTGAGCATTCTCATTGTGAGCTCGGTACAGAATCTCTGCATGATATAATTGGGGCATCACGATCATGAAGTCATTGTTGTA
>JBCBOS010000075.1:0-2318 GCA_039821145.1 Bacteroidota bacterium
GAAGGCTAAGCCTTGTTCCGCCCCGCCTTTGCCAAGATTGTTCAAAAAGCCAATGGACCCGAGGCTGTCCGTTTTGGTGCCGTAGATGTAAACATCATTGTCATCGCCCCCGCCGACTTTCACATCGGCCTCAGAAGTCAACTGGAGCTCAAGGCGTCCCTCTTGGAGGTCACGGCTGGAAATGCGGATATCGGTGTTGGGGTCAAAGTTGGTGATCTCTTGGCCCTCAATATTGGCGAATTCCACATCGATGAACGCAAAGCGGAAGTCATCAAGGGTTTTGTCGGGATTATCAGGAACGGTGTTGATGGATTTCTTTTGATTGACGCCAGTTTGGAAGCCATCGATGTAAGCATTGTTGAGGGTGACATCAACATTGGAATTGGAAAAGTTGACGCCGATGGAGTCCTTATCGGCATCCTCAGCGGCAATGACGGTGAGGTCTTTGAGGGTGTACTTGCCGGTGTAGGCTAAGCCGACACCTTCATTGCGAATTTCCCAGGCGGTGAAGCCATCCAAGACGCTTCGCACATCATGGTCTTGTTTGGGATTGCTTTTGAAGACTTTGAGACCCGAGTCAGAGGCAATGACCTCATTGTTGGTGAAGTCATGGATGTGAGGTTTCCCGGCTCCGACTTCATCTTCAGCTCCAGCAATCTGAGGGAACTCGATGTTGTCAGCGAGGACGTCTTTTTGGAGGGGCCCGCGTAGAGAGTAGACAAAGCCAGCTTCGCGCTGACTAGCGGCGACATTGCCCTCATTGCCGACGACTCGACCTTGAAACCAAAAACCGACGCCTGATTTACCGGGGTCATGGAGGGCAAAGTTGCCACCACCTTTGGGAGCTCGACCGGTCCCTTCGCCTTTGATGGCGATGTTGTTGGTCCAGGTGCCGGTTTCGTTGCCTTGCTCAGAGATGAATGCAGAGCCGAAGACATCATAGGCGGCATTGTTGTCGAAGATGGCATGGCTATCGTGGTGGACATAGCCGAGGCCGGGGCTCCCCCAGACGGCATTGCCTTGGACGAAGGCGGGGTCACTGCCGGGTTCAACACCAACGCGGTGGATGTGGAGGGAGTAGCGACCGCGGCGATTGGTGATGTCTTCTGGGTCGTTGGAGACAGGAACGCCGTCAGCATCGAGTTGGGGACGCCCATTTCTGGCTTCTTTGAAGTCATCGAGGGGCTCCGACTTATCGGTGCGTCCGAGTTCTTCAAAGGCAGCGTAGCGAATGTCGACGTCATTGGAGTGCATGAACATGGCATGCCCCCGTTCTTGAATGGGGACGTCAGGATTCTCGTTGGCAAAGACGACGTTGCGAGAGAAGTTGCTCACATAGGCTTTGAGGTCATCTCTGGGGGTGTCATGGTCGTATTTGAGGGGTTGGTCGATAGTGACGCGATTGCCATTGATGCTGGTGATGGTGAGTTCTTCATCCTGACTACCATTCCAGACGAGGTCGCCCTGTTTGGCATCCCAACGTTCGCCAAGATTTTTGGTACCGGTGAGGACGATACGGTCGCCCACTTCCCAGTTGGTGGGAACTTCATCGAGAATCAGTTGGCGATCGCCAGCCATGGCATCTTTGGCGAGCTTGAGGAAGACTGTTTTCTCTTCGCCATGAATTTGGACTTTCCCGTGGGAGATGATGCCACGTCCGATTTGGGTGGGGTCTTTGCGGAGATCGATGGGACCGTTATCAGCAAATAGGATTTCAGCTTTGACGTCATCAGCGATGGGGTTGTTCTCGGTCCCGATGGTCAAGGTTCCGGTGGGTGCGACGACGAAGGTATCGACAACCATTTTGGTGTCTTGCTGGGTCGCAAAGGAGAGCTCACCATCGACGCGGAGGGTGTCGAGGCGAGTATCACTGACCACATCGTAGGTGACATCGACGTCCTTGGCGATGACAACAGCGGCGCCATTCGTTGGGACTTTGCCGTCTGCCCAGGTGTTGGGGTCAGACCAATCTCCACTGTTGACGGCGACGTGGCTAGCTTGGTCGACGGGCACTAAGTCGAGCAGTGCCATGTGCTCTCGGTGTCGAATGGGATCTCCTGGGTGTGGATTGTGCGAATGCGTGTGCTGCATTGAGTCCATATTGTGCTGCGTTGAATCCATGTCGTGTTGCATTGAGTTCGCCGGTATGGTGTCTATGTTCGGAAAGTCCAAATTCATGGCGAAGAGAAAACGGTCTTCCTCAAGCTCGCCAAAGATGCCATGGCTGGCGATCGCCAACTGATTCCAGACGAGGTCGCCCTGTTTGGCATCCCAACGTTCGCCAAGATTTTTGGTACCGGTGAGGACGATACGGTCGC
>JBCBOS010000076.1:0-2280 GCA_039821145.1 Bacteroidota bacterium
GAAGCATATTTAAGTCCTTGTAGTTTTGTCACTACTCTATGTTTCAATCCTTGTTCTCTTGGATCATGCTCTGGAAGGACAATGTAGCGCGGGGAAATTTCCCTAATTGCTCGTTTCAATCCTTGTTCTCTTGGATCATGCTCTGGAAGCTTACAATGGGCCAATCAAGAAGACCTCACAGCTCAGTTTCAATCCTTGTTCTCTTGGATCATGCTCTGGAAGCATATTTAAGTCCTTGTAGTTTTGTCACTACTCTATGTTTCAATCCTTGTTCTCTTGGATCATGCTCTGGAAGTTCAATCGCGATCTTTGTAAAGACGTGATCATCGCGAGTTTCAATCCTTGTTCTCTTGGATCATGCTCTGGAAGCATAAGGAAATAAGAGTGATTTCTGATAATCCGATTGTTTCAATCCTTGTTCTCTTGGATCATGCTCTGGAAGATTATTCTTCAAGCTCAAAAGGCGTTCTGATTTATGTTTCAATCCTTGTTCTCTTGGATCATGCTCTGGAAGGAGAAGCTTGTCAATTACATAGCCGATAAATTCGATAGTTTCAATCCTTGTTCTCTTGGATCATGCTCTGGAAGTATCTACTTGGGCATATTTACGAGCATAACCAATTCGTTTCAATCCTTGTTCTCTTGGATCATGCTCTGGAAGTAGGAGGACGCGGAAGCGGATAGGTAGCACCAGAGGGTTTCAATCCTTGTTCTCTTGGATCATGCTCTGGAAGCATCCCTTTTACTTGCATCTGAAATAATTGTATTGATGTTTCAATCCTTGTTCTCTTGGATCATGCTCTGGAAGCTTGAATTTGTATTGAACTACTTTCAAAAGCATACCGTTTCAATCCTTGTTCTCTTGGATCATGCTCTGGAAGTTTATTGCTATTCTTGTGACTGACTTCACTAGCAGGTTTCAATCCTTGTTCTCTTGGATCATGCTCTGGAAGTGCAGCATATGGAAGAGTGAAAGCATTCATTTCAACGTTTCAATCCTTGTTCTCTTGGATCATGCTCTGGAAGAAATAATATCGGCGATGATTTATTTGTTGGTGTTGTGTTTCAATCCTTGTTCTCTTGGATCATGCTCTGGAAGAACCTCTCACCCTTTCCACCTTTCAGAAGATGAAAGTTTCAATCCTTGTTCTCTTGGATCATGCTCTGGAAGGACAATTTTGGTGATGTGCTTTTATTGAATCTGTCAGTTTCAATCCTTGTTCTCTTGGATCATGCTCTGGAAGAAATTTCATGGCTCCCAAGAGGTATGAAATTCCGCATGTTTCAATCCTTGTTCTCTTGGATCATGCTCTGGAAGCTGAGAAACCGCAAGGTCCAGACCTACAGAAGGAATGTTTCAATCCTTGTTCTCTTGGATCATGCTCTGGAAGCTGAAAATCCAAACGACCAATGCCGGATTGACAGAATGTTTCAATCCTTGTTCTCTTGGATCATGCTCTGGAAGTTCTCCAAATAGGAATCCCCCTTTTCGACCATGTGTTGTTTCAATCCTTGTTCTCTTGGATCATGCTCTGGAAGCCGGGATGGCCTTGGATCGATTGAGCCTCTTCATATCGTTTCAATCCTTGTTCTCTTGGATCATGCTCTGGAAGTGTCCAGTACACCAAGGGAAAGACAACAACTTTTCAGGTTTCAATCCTTGTTCTCTTGGATCATGCTCTGGAAGAATATGCAAATCGGAATCCCGTTCCAATCAGCACATGTTTCAATCCTTGTTCTCTTGGATCATGCTCTGGAAGTCCACGGAACAACTTCCAGCAAGTACATTTGTCTGCGTTTCAATCCTTGTTCTCTTGGATCATGCTCTGGAAGCCTGAATAGCACCAATTTCCACCTCACCACATTGATGTTTCAATCCTTGTTCTCTTGGATCATGCTCTGGAAGCTCCGGATCTGCCACGATTCATGCCATCTTCAAAGGTTTCAATCCTTGTTCTCTTGGATCATGCTCTGGAAGTTGAATACTGAATCCTGTTTCATCTTGGTACAGTTTATGTTTCAATCCTTGTTCTCTTGGATCATGCTCTGGAAGTCGTAATTCCTCTCAATCCTTTGATTACCAGTCAATTACGCTCTAACCTCAACACTTACTTTCAAAAATTCCCACAAAATAAAGAACGTTTTGCCCTCATTTTTGGGCATTTTCCGGAAACACAACTTACTGAAAATGAGAACATTACCACACTTTTTTGCCATCTCCAAAATAAATTGGGACCCGGAAAAGAAACAGGATCATTGCCTGTATCTGTGCAAAATAAC
>JBCBOS010000077.1:0-2256 GCA_039821145.1 Bacteroidota bacterium
GCACTGCCATTGTTTGGGGGTGGGTCAAGACTTCTTTGAGGACTTTGATCCATTTGAGGGAGTTGCTGTCTGCCTTGTTCCTCTTGAGGTCTAAAGATCACCGTTTGTTCGATCAGGCCTTGTAGCTGGGTGGCAATCAGATCACCGTAGGTGTTGACACCCTTTTCTTCCAGTCGTAGACCGACTTGCTCTTCTATTTCTAGTAGCAACTCACCCATGTTCGATGCCTCTGCCATCACATCTTCGTAGCTGATCTGAATGCTTTGGGCATAGGTCTTTTCTTCTCCCTCCTTTTGGATGACCTTTTCTTGTTCGCTTTGTAGATTGCTAACCTCCACTTGTCTGCTCTTTTGCCGCTGCATTGGCTGACCATCTTCCAATACCACATCTGCTGTCACACTCATGCCAAAGTCTATGGCTTCAACAGCAGCTTGAAAGTCCCCTGGGTTGAGTTGGATTTCCATTTCCAGGTTTTGCAGCCCCATGGCTGGTGGGTCCAGCTCTGGTAATTCTGGCAGCTCTGGGTCTACCTCACAAAAGTCATTGATCTGCGTGATCCATCCTTGGGCATTGTATTGATAGTCGATGTTTTGCAAATAGCTGCTGCCTGTGTAGTGAAGGTTCTTTTGCACCAAAAAATCCCGATGGTTGTATTGGTGATTGGACAGGCGCACCTCTGCCTCATTGTTGATGCGGTGATAGGCGTTACTCAATCGGCCCTCATGGTCATAGTCAGTCCGATTGGTGATCTTGGTTAGCACATTAGCGTTGTTGTAGTGTCGGCGGGTTTGGCTGATCACATTGTCGGCATAGTCATAGCTGAACTGCATTACTTCTTTGCCCATCGATTGGTTCAGCGCATTGTTGCCGGAGATGGTGTGGTTGCGGCCATGGATGTCGTAGTAGTAAATCTTTTTGATCCAATCATTGGTGCCCAAGATTCGGTCTTGGTGGAAGTAGACCTTACCCTTGTTGATTGGGCTAGAGCCATCGTAGGTCGTCTGTGTCAGTTGCGTAGTGTAGGGATAGCTGATGAAAGGACTAGGATTGCTGCCCGTGTAAAAGCCACTGCTTTTGACTCGGCCATAGGAATCGTATTTGGTGTGCAACCACTCGTTTTGAACTGCCTGATTGCCATCTTGGGAAAAGACCAGCAAGTTTCGTTCATCATATCTCATCTTCATTGCTGATTGGGAAGGAATCTTCTTTTCCAGCACATTGTCTCGTCCATCGTAGAGGTAGGTGAAGATCAGATCAGCATCTGTCAAGCTGGCTTCAGGTGGAACAATGCTTTGCACCCGGTTTTTGTCATCGTAGAGGTAAAAGGTCTTAGTCGATTCGGTGCTCTGCCCACTGGTTCTGTGACTCAATATCTGTCGGCCCATCTTATCGGCATAGCTAATTTGTTGATTGCCATTTGGATCGGTGACCACTGTTTTGCTCAGCTCTCCGGCTGCGTAGTAGTTGTTGGTGTTGAGGTTGAGCACCTCGGCTGCTTCATTGACTTTATAGGCTGTCGTGGTTGCATACCAGGAGGGAGGGGTTGCAGAAATGCTTCGATTCAGTGGACTTGGCTCAAAGGCCATCAGGGTGTACTTGGTATTGGCAGGAGTAGCTGTATAACTACCGTCGTCATTGGGAGACTCAAAGGGGACGTACTGCTTGAACACCCGACCTTGATTGTCGTACTGCGTGGCTGTGACCACATCCTTCTGAGCTGGTGAATGCTGCCGCTGCACACTTTGGGTCGGCCTGCCCAATCCATCGAGATACTGCCAGCTTTCTGTCCAATGTAGATCACTGCCTACTGTAGGAGTGAAGTCTGTTCGGGTCTTGACGAAGTTTTTGGTGTTGCCATCTTGATAGTTGTACTCATAGCTGGTCACCACATTGCCGCCTCGACTGCTGGTGGTTTGTAGGCGCATCGAGCTGTCGTAGGTGTAATCAATCACCTGCCCATCTATGTCTGTCGTGCGAGTCATCAGTCGGGAGTTGGGATCGTATTCATACTGCCAGATGAAGTCCTTGTACTGACGACGAGTCACCAAGCCATTAGTCCAAGTGTACAAATCGGGCTGCCAGCCGTCTTGGACCACCTTTTTGGGCATCCAGTACACTGGGTCATACTCTCCGATGAACGCCTTGATGTCCCAACCATCATCGATCAGTTGACCACCTACTGACCAGCTGACCTCTCGTCGACTGATGCGATACAGCATGGGAGGATGAGTGCTCAAGGAATAGGTGGGCAGTCCG
>JBCBOS010000078.1:0-2228 GCA_039821145.1 Bacteroidota bacterium
GTTGGTCGTCGATCCCCCTGTGCAATCCGGTTATTGGCGATCGACGACTTTGTGGGCTCCCAATGAGGGGTTTGGTGATGGATAAGGTGTTGAGGATCAGTTGATTTTGGAGAGGAGGGGGACGGCTTTTAATTGTACCAGTGTGGGATTGAAACTTGCAATGGTAGACATTCCGTGCATCAAAAAAGTGACTTTTAATTGTACCAGTGTGGGATTGAAACTGGATAGCAAGCAGATCGCGTACATGTTTTGCGAACTTTTAATTGTACCAGTGTGGGATTGAAACCAGTAGAGGCATGCCGTCCGGCCTGTTGAAAGCGAGCCTTTTAATTGTACCAGTGTGGGATTGAAACGCGACGGAAGGGCAAATATGAGGATGGCAAAAAGGACTTTTAATTGTACCAGTGTGGGATTGAAACATGGCATCATCGACAATTTTGACATCCTCATGGGGCTTTTAATTGTACCAGTGTGGGATTGAAACGGTGGTACAAAGACCGGAACGATCCGCTTTTTCAGCTTTTAATTGTACCAGTGTGGGATTGAAACAGTATTGTAAATAACATTACTAATTTAGGTGATTATGCTTTTAATTGTACCAGTGTGGGATTGAAACCGTTGACGTTCTCGATTGGCAGCTCGTCGATAAACACTTTTAATTGTACCAGTGTGGGATTGAAACCATCAATCTTTAGCTGTACAGTTGGTCTTTTATCAGCTTTTAATTGTACCAGTGTGGGATTGAAACAGGATTTCGGATCCTGGGAAACAGGCGTTTCTGAGCTTTTAATTGTACCAGTGTGGGATTGAAACTAGAGTAAATAAACTAGCAGGCTCAAGGCGGTCATACTTTTAATTGTACCAGTGTGGGATTGAAACGGTTTGACAGACGCAGCGATTCGCGCTTTGTTTTCACTTTTAATTGTACCAGTATGGGATTGAAACAAAACGGGGGAAGGGTGCTAGGTGCGCGACTTATCCCTTTTAATTGTACCAGTGTGGGATTGAAACTTGTTTTCCGGTTTCCTTCAAAAAGTCCAAACGAGCTTTTAATTGTACCAGTGTGGGATTGAAACTGTTGTCGTCTGGAATCGCGTAAGACTTAACGCGACTTTTAATTGTACCAGTGTGGGATTGAAACACGAGGATAGCGACCACGGCAATTATGGCGTATTTGCTTTTAATTGTACCAGTGTGGGATTGAAACCTGATGAGAACGTAAATACTACATCTGATATACTCTCTTTTAATTGTACCAGTGTGGGATTGAAACGAAGAGTTTTTCTTCAATGATATAATACATGCTTTCTTTTAATTGTACCAGTGTGGGATTGAAACCATTGGATTTTTGGATTCTCCTGAATGAATGAAAAACTTTTAATTGTACCAGTGTGGGATTGAAACAATGTAAAAGATTCTACCCTTCGGGTGATTGGTGTGCTTTTAATTGTACCAGTGTGGGATTGAAACCTACTACAAAAAGAAGTGTGGATTGCCTTACTTGAACTTTTAATTGTACCAGTGTGGGATTGAAACTGGACTCGGATCAGCTTTCATAATGGGATTATTGTACTTTTAATTGTACCAGTGTGGGATTGAAACCCATTATCTCGAATCAGTACAATAGCTTCATACGCACTTTTAATTGTACCAGTGTGGGATTGAAACTGGATACGATCGCCAAATGGGGATAGCGAGGCAGTCCTTTTAATTGTACCAGTGTGGGATTGAAACGCCTTTTCATCAACTATGATTTCCCTGCAGAGGATTCTTTTAATTGTACCAGTGTGGGATTGAAACCATTCAATGATCACCTGACCTTGCTAAACAATGATCTTTTAATTGTACCAGTGTGGGATTGAAACTTTGTTATCAACTCAGGATTCAGAACAAAGTCACACTTTTAATTGTACCAGTGTGGGATTGAAACTAGATGTGATAATCTGTGGGCTTGGTCTGGCTCCAGCTTTTAATTGTACCAGTGTGGGATTGAAACTGTGGGATACGGTTTGGATCGACACTTTGGGGGGATCTTTTAATTGTACCAGTGTGGGATTGAAACAAGGATTACAACGCAATGAAGACGAGATATGAAGGCTTTTAATTGTACCAGTGTGGGATTGAAACAAAACAAGAATTACAACACCTATCAATGTAGTGTACCCCAAAAATCGAACAACAGATTAAGGTCCTAAAAAACCTTAAATTTGTATATGGCAAAGCGTAAA
>JBCBOS010000079.1:0-2173 GCA_039821145.1 Bacteroidota bacterium
TCTCATCACGAGTCAAGTATCGCACAATTGTGCGATACTTGACTCGTGATGAGATTCGTCGAGCCAATAGTATCACAGATTCCGATCTTGTGAACTATTTGGATTCTCTTCGTTTTGAGCAAGCTGCACATGCTATAGCGGACTGTATTCCTGCTAAAACGCATTCGTATTTATACGAAACGCTGTTCGCTGTACATCAATCGGTCAACCACATGACGTTACATCTTCAATCCGAGTACTTGGACTCACTTGCTAAATACAGTCCAATAGAATCTTCCTCGTTTCTATTAGATGCAGCTCATGTACTCCTTGACCAAGGTCCAGCAGATCTTCGTCTGTGGGCAACAGCTCTTACGGAATGTTTTATTGCTCATGTACCTGATGAACCTCAAGAGCTTGACGTCGATGGTCTTTTGCCATCCGAATCTGATTTTGCTCCTAGTGTTGACGCAAGCTATGCTACTGCAACTTATGCTCCTACAATTGAACCTGTCAAAGTTGACAAGCAAAAGGAAAAACCATATGTTCCGACTAAACAGTCGACACCGTCACATCGACTTGGATCAGCAGCTGCTGCACAAGCTACCATTAGAGCCAATCGTTGGCACAAGACTCATCATAAGAGCGCTGACCAATTGCGACAATACATCGAGCTCTATGGTTCTACGCCTGAGCTACAAGCTGGTGATTGGCAATATATGGAATTGTGTCCAGCATGTCGATCAATGCAGAAGAACAAGCCGCATAGTTCTTTTCACGAGTTCTGGCATTTCAATGAAGTGCATGCACCTTGCCAAGCCATTGCTTGGGACATTTCGTACCCGAATATCAAAAAGGTTTTTGGTGGTTTTCACTATGTATCCCATTTTGTGGACATAGTGTCGTATCATAAGTGGGTCTTCTTTTTAAAGAGACTCACGGTTGATGAGGTATTAGCTGCCGTACTGTATGTGGTAAATGTGATCAAGCTTGAATTCAATACAAACGTACGCGTCTTGCTGTCAGATGCCTTTTCTTCTTTCAAGGAGAAAAACAAAATGTTGCGCTTCAAGTTAGACTTAGGCATCGAAACCTATTGTTTTCCACGATACGATCACCACCAGAATCCTGCAGAAGCTGTGATTCGCGAGAACACTCGTGGAGCCGTGGTGAATTTGCAGCAATTACGTTTACACCAAGGTTTATCACCTTCTTTGGGTATTCGGTTTTGGGCACCTTTTGCTTTTCTCCACAAGGTACAAGCGGACTCAATCTGTGTCAATGATCACATTCGACGAGTCTTTCATCATGTCAACACGCCTAGGAATTTTATCTTAAGACGAGAAACTGAAGATCTGAAGCTGCATCCGTTTGGAGAACGCATAATGATCAATCTTCCAGATTCAATGAGAGCACAACAAGACATGGGCGATAGCAATCACTCCAGTCCCAAGATGGTTCCGACGTCTGTTAGTGGTCTGTACCTAGCTTCCGCGCACTATGCACCATTCGTGGACATGTACACGGCAACCCAAGAGTCAATTGTGCTTCCTCTTAACGGAAGGAACAAGCCTATGATCACCTACAATTTCACGGTTGATAGTGATGATCCGAATGTACGACGTATGGAGATTAAACGTCTTCAAGCGAAGTACGATCCAAATGCGGATGAGCCAGAGCCTACTGACATAGACATTGATGATGAACGTGCCGTACTGAATGATCCAGATGCTGGTTTTACACCACATGTTGATTCTAAGATAGATGATGATCCCGAAACTTCATTTGATGATACTGACAATCTTCCAGATACCACAGAAGATGTATCAGATGATAGTGCAAAAGTTTCGTCCAAAGCAACAGAATCTAATGATAATGCTTCAGAGCAGAAATCATCTCCAACAGAACATGGCATACACGATGCTGTCCAAGATTCGAAACTGCACTCAGCACCAACATCTGTACTTGACGAACAATGTGTTATTCAACAGAATAATCCTAAGCGTGTAGGGTCTAAGTCCCACGAACGCTATGAGAAATACAAAGCTGCACGTTCATATACAGAATTTATAGAACTCGGTGGTCTACACGGTGATTGGGTTTACGATAGAAACAAAGGCTTCATCTCCATTTCAAGTTCGCAACCATTTAGCAGTGACACACAGGAATTGGATCTAGATGACGACTCGACATC
>JBCBOS010000080.1:0-2115 GCA_039821145.1 Bacteroidota bacterium
GGGCACTAGGCACAATCCCCAAAACTCTGAAGAGAAACTTGCAGCCTGCTTCCTTAGGAATCCAGCACTCTTCTTATTATATGCGCTGTTTCTAGTAGCACACTCTTTTGCATGAGGCCAGGAGGTACTTCTGCATCTAGGTGCTGCAAGTTTCTCTTCAGAGTCTTGGGGATTGTGCCTAGTGCCCCAATGATTATTGGGACTACTTCTACTGGCATACCCCATACTCGTCTGAGTTCGAATTTCAAGTCCTGATATTTTTCTCTCTTTTCCCTTTCCTTATCTTCCACTCTGGAGTCCCAAGGCACTGCGACATCTATGAGTGATACTTTACTTTGTAACTTGTCTATCAGAGTTATGTCTGGTCTGTGAGCCTGTATCACCCTATCTGTCCTTATGCTGAAATCCCAGAGTAGCTTTGCCTTCTCATTCTCAATTACTGGTGTTGGTTGGTGTTCATACCATCTGTCGCTTGCATCTAATTGATATTTTTTGCACATGCTCCAGTGTATTGCCTTTGCCACAGTATCATGTCTCTTTTTGTACTGATTTTGTGCCAAGGCTGAGCATTCGCTGACAATGTGGTTTATTGTTTCCTCTTTGTTATTGCATTTCCTGCATTTTGAGGAGATGTCAGCTCCATCTATTGTCCTTTGGATGTATCTTGTTCTTAGAGCTTGTTCTTGTGCTGCTAATATCATCCCTTCAGTTTCAATTTTGAGTTCCCCTCTCTGTAGCCATTGCCATGACTCAGTACTGGCTAGTTCTGCTGTTTGTCTTATGAACTGGCCATGCATGGGTTTCCTTTCCCAGTCTTCTTTTCTCTTCTTTTTGGTATGATCTTTATATTCTTCTGGGTCTTCATCTTCTTTGATCAGTTCTTCTTCCCATGCCTTTGCCAACCATTCATTGTCACTGGCTTTAAGGTATTGTCCCAGTGACCTTATTTCTGTGTAGACACAGTCCTTTATGCTTTGGAGTCCTCTGCCTCCCTCTTCTCTTGGTATATACAACCTATCCACATTCGATCTTGGGTGGAGGGCTTGGTGCATGTTCATGAATTTCCTTGTTTTCCTGTCTAGGTTGTTAAGTTCGAGCTTAGTCCATTCAACAATCCCAGCACTGTATCTTATTACTGGAACTGCCCATGTGTTGATGGCCTTTACTGAATTTCCAGAGTTGAGCTTTGACTTGAGTATGGCTTTTAATCTTCTTATGTATTCCTTTCTGATGGTATCTTTCATGTCTTTATGATTTATTTCTCCTCCTTCTATAATTCCCAGGTATTTATATCCTTCATCACTTACATCTTTGATATTTTGTCCATCTGGCAGTTTGATACCTTCTGTTTTTGTTGTTTTGCCTTTATGGATGTTGACTACGCCACATTTTTCAATCCCGAATTCCATTTTTATGTCATTTGACACTATTCTTACTGTTTGGGTTAGGCTGTCTATCTCTCCACTACTTCTCCCGAACAGCTTGATGTCATCCATGAACATGAGGTGGTTAATTCTTCTGCTACCTTTCTGCAGCTGGTATCCTGCTTCCGTTTTTTCGAGTACTCTCGTCATGGGAATCAATGCAATTATGAAGAGCAGTGGGGATAGAGAGTCTCCTTGAAATATTCCTCTTTTAATGTTTACCTCTGCTAGTTCAACCCCGGAGCTTGTGAGTACTGTCTTCCAGTTAGGCATTGTGTTTTTGATGAATCTGATCACATCTCTGTCAGCTCCATAGATCTCTAGGCATTCTATCAGCCATGAGTGTGGTATCATGTCGAAGGCTTTCTTGTAATCTATCCATGCCATACTTAGGTTAGTTTTCCTTCTCTTGCTGTTTTTCATTATCATTTTATCAATCAGTAGTTGGTCTTTGGTGCCTCTGCATTTCCTTCTTCCACCTTTTTGCTGGTATGGGATGGTATGGGTTTCTTCTAGATATTCGTATAGCCTATCACTGATGATTCCTGTAAGCAGTTTCCACATTATTGGGAGGCAGGTGATTGGCCTGTAGTTAGTAGGAATAGTGCCTTTATTTTTATCTTTCTGTATTAGCGATGTTCTCCCTAGTGTCATCCATGTTGGGGCTTTATGGTTCCTGATGCATACTTCG
>JBCBOS010000081.1:0-2095 GCA_039821145.1 Bacteroidota bacterium
CGACTTGTTCCAGTTCAGAACTGTAGGGAACATCACTTGGGTGAAGATCAGTCAGGTCGTAGTCTTGTAACAGCTGCACGATTTTAGACGCAACGTCCATAGAGAAGGTTCCAGCTGCTCGGTCGTGATGACAGTTCACACCAAGGAAACTGTCAACACTTGGAGTCCACTGTCCTTCACCAAAACGCTTGTTGGCCTTCTCACGAAGCTCAGCAATCTTTCCTTTATCCGTGCCAGTGATAAGCATATCATCAGTAGACACAGAAATACAGACCCATCCATTGGACGTATGACTGCTGTAAAAGCAAGGATCAAACGTTGCGCGTGTAAATCCGCATTGTTCCACTAAGAAGGCATTCAGGGTGTTATTCCACACCGCTGAAGCCTGTTTCAAACCGTAAATCGATTTGATAAGCTTGATCGCGATCTTGGAGTTTGGATGTTCAGCTTCAATCCGCTTCAAGAATTCAGGCTTCAGGTTGATGCCTGCTGGAAGATCCATCCAGATTTCCCTGTCAAGGAACGCCTGGATGAATGCCTGTGGAATATCCATATGGACAATATCAAGATCGTGATGTACTCCAATCGAGATTAAAAGTCGCGCCGTCGAAATTAAAGCCATCGGTGCTTTAGTCGTATAGAAGTCAAGACCAGCACGTGCCAGAAAACCTCTAGCAACAAGACGAGCTTTGAACTTGTCTAGTGTGCCATCCGCCTTATACTTGACTTTTAGAACTAACTTGGAGTCTACCGTCTTCCGATCAGGTGGAAGAAGGTCGACAGCAAAAGTTCCACGATCACAAAGACCGGACACTTCCTTGACAATCGCCTTCGTCATCTCTGCTTTTTCTTCGGGTTTCTCATACTCCTTTAACTCCTTAATTAGCTCCGGTTTGTACTCGAAATCATCTGCAGAGATATATTGTAGATGAATGCTGTCGTAAGTACTGGGGTCCAAACTATCGATCTCCAATGCGAAGTGGTCGTCGTTCGGGTCAGTAGAACAACCTAACAAGTGATCCAAACAATCTTCATCTTCACCTAATAAACCATTTCTACCAAGTACGTGACTGGCGTAAACATTCTCCAAATACTGATCATTCTGAAAAACTGATTCAGGAGAACCTTCAATAGTTGAAAATAGTAACTCCCCCGCTTCAGCACAAAACGCTCGCGCTTTAGTCCGATATCGCACTTGTTCTTCAGTCAATCCTGGTAAATCAGGATTGATTGCTTCCACACGTGCACCCTGAGCTAAGGCGGTCTTAAGCTCATTTGCTGTGATTGGAAAAATGGTAGTAGGAGCAGCACGGCTTCGATCAAATTGAATTCGGCCCTTCGATAACTCATCCTTCAACATTTTTGCCGTTCCGCCGTACAAACCATAGTCTCGAGTTGTTGTAGCTCGTTCCCATCTAACAGAGTCAGGATTCTTATCACCACCAGTCCATTTCTTACGAAGAATGGGGTAGTCACCGTGAATGAGACCAGAAGGTCCTGGAGGTAACATGCTGATCGTCAATAGAGTGCTAACAGCACGTAATAAGAGATTATTGCTTGTTACAGCTTCCGATGTCCTTTCGACATTGTGATATCGCCAAGCTGATTCGTAGTTGCTTTCGTCCAATTGCTTGGCGTAAGGCTGACCAGTTGTCAAATCTTTGATATCCCATCGTGACTCACGTGGTACTGGTATCCCATGAGAATCCTTAATACTATTGTTGTTTCGACATCTACCTACAATCTCAGCAGCCCACCAACCATCAACACCATCCCAACGAAGCTCAATCAATTCGCCTTTGCGGAAGGGTCGTGACTTAGTACGGAAAGGAGAAGCATGTCCAGCAGCAGCGCTATTTGCCTTCTCAATTGGAATCTGATTATTCCGTTGTGGCGTCTGTGACTTGACAGGCCGTCTCACGCGTTGAGCAGTGAGACGTTCAGGTAATGTCTCTTCCGCAGTACCAGCTGAACTAGAAACATGAGAATTTGAAGCAATTTTGCTGTCACTATCAGCACCAGGAATGACAATGTACCCTTTCCGAACGTCATTCTTCCAATCGCCAATAAGACCACCAAGCTTGATAAAATCCTC
>JBCBOS010000082.1:0-2085 GCA_039821145.1 Bacteroidota bacterium
AGTTATGAATTATGAGTTGTGAGTTATGAATTGAAAGATATTTAATTTTGAGTTCCAAGTTCTAAGCTATTGCTATTTCACTTTTCGCTCTCAACTACCTATCTCGAATGTTTATTCTTAACTTTTAACCTCTAACTCCTAACTCTGTCTTAGAAAGTTTTGGGGACGGAAACCGACACCCCAAACTTTCCGCTAACTCCTAACTCCTAACTTGATACGAAGCTTGCTAGCCTAACGAAAGAATCCTGGCATGGAAGAATGCCCAAGTGACAACAATGCCACCTAATAAGTAGTGAGCTACTCCAACTGCACGACCTTGAGTAATGCTCAAAGCACGAGGCTGAATTGCGGGTGCAACTTTCAGTTTATTGTGCGCCCAAACAATAGACTCAATCAATTCTTGCCAATAGCCACGACCGCTAAATAGGAACATTAAGCTAAATGCCCATATAAAGTGACCAGCTAAGAACATTAAACCGTATGCAGAAAGCGCACTACCGTAAGAGTTGATTACCTGTACAGCTTGCGCCCACAAGAAATCGCGCAACCAACCATTGATGGTGATGGCACTTTGAGCAAAGTTTCCACCAGTCAGGTGCGATACGTTTCCTGCTGAATCTACGGTTCCCCATACATCTGACTGCATCTTCCAGCTAAAGTGGAAAATCACAATAGATAGGGAGTTATACATCCAGAACAATCCTAAGAATACATGATCCCAACCGGATACCTGACAGGTACCACCACGTCCGGGACCGTCGCAAGGGAAGCGGAAACCTAAGTTTGCCTTGTCTGGAATCAAACGAGAACTGCGAGCAAACAGTACACCTTTCAACAGAATTAAGACAGTAACGTGAATGGTGAACGCATGAATATGGTGAACCATAAAGTCAGCGGTACCCAATGCAATAGGCATCATCGCTACTTTTCCACCGACTGCTACAACACCACCACCAAATGCATAACTAACAGGTTCTAATGCATTAGGAGCAGTACCACCAGGTGCAAAGGTATGAAGGTTTTGTACCCACTGAGCAAATACTGGCTGTAGCTGAATCGCCGTATCCGAGAACATATCTTGGGGACGACCCAAAGCACGCATGGTGTCGTTGTGAATGTAAAGTCCAAAGCTGTGGAAGCCGAGGAATATACATACCCAGTTCAAGTGAGAGATAATCGCATCTCTGTGACGAATTACTCTGTCCAAGAGGTTGTCTTGGTTCACAACTGGGTCATAATCACGCACCATGAAAATTGCTGCGTGTGCTGCACCACCTACGATACAGAATCCGCCAATCCACATGTGATGGGTGAAGATACACAACTGAGTTGAATAGTCAGTTGCCAAATATGGATAGGGGGGCATCGCGTACATGTGATGCGCGATAATAATTGTTAGCGAACCCAAGAAGGCAAGGTTTGTTGCCAACTGAGCATGCCAAGAAGTGGTCATGTTTTCATAAAGTCCTTTGTGACCTTCGCCAGTAAAGGGTCCTTTATGATTTTCTAAAATAGTTTTGATGCTGTGACCAATACCCCAGTTGGTACGGTACATATGACCTGCAACAATAAATACTACCGCAATCGCCAAGTGGTGATGGGCAATATCTGTCATCCATAAACCGCCAGTTACTGGGTTTAAGCCGCCTTTGAAGGTCAAAATATCTGCATATTGACCCCAGTTCAAGGTGAAGAAAGGTGCTAATCCGCTAGCGAAGCCGGGATAAAGCTCGGTTAATAAGTCTTTATTCAAAATGAACTCGTGAGGCAGTGGCACATCTTTCAATGCAACCCCCGCATCCAACAACTTGTTAGTTGGGTTAGATACGTGGATTAAGTGCCCAGCCCAGCCCAAGGAACCACAGCCTAACAACACTGATAAGTGGTGGTTAAGCATCGACTCCACATTTTGGAACCATTCCAATTTGGGAGCTTTCTTGTGATAGTGGAACCAACCGGCAAATAGCAATAAACCTGCTAATACTAATCCGCCGATGGCTGTTGCATATAGCTGAGTGGAGCTAGTGATACCCCAACCGCGCCATATCTGGAATAAGCCAGAGGTGATTTGAATTCCGTGGAATC
>JBCBOS010000083.1:0-2064 GCA_039821145.1 Bacteroidota bacterium
CTCAACCCCGATCCCCAAACAGGACCCGGGTCCTGTTTGGGGATCGGGGTTGAGCAGGCCGTCCTGATCCAGATCGCCGAAGACTACGCGGGTATTGCCCAGATGATCCTCCAGGAAGTACTGGTAATCTCCACATAACAATGAAGTGGCCCCCAAAAACTGGACAGTAAGATAAGTTAATAAAAGACGATCTTACTGAAGATGAAAAAGCGTAGACGGCATAGTGCCGCATTTAAATTCAAGGTAGCCTTAGAGGCTCTTCGGGAACAGCAAACCCTGTCTCAGCTAGCGAGTCGGTACGAGTTAAGCCCGGTTCAGATTTCGCACTGGAAGAAGCAATTGCTGGAATCTGGTGAAGTAGTTTTTACTCGCGGGCATAAACAAAAGCAAAGCGATGAGCAGCAGCTGATAGATGATCTTCACCGCAAGGTGGGGGAGCTACAGATGCAGTTGGATTGGTTAAAAAAAAGAGGGTTGAGCAAATGAGTGTGTCTACCAAGCGAGAACTGATCCAGCCTGATGGGCCGCTGAGCATCGAAGTGCAATGCGCGTTGCTGGACTTGCCACGTTCAAGCTATTATTATGTTCCCTGTGGGGAATCGGCCCAGAACCTGATGCTGATGAAACGGATCGACCGCATCTATCTGCGCAAGCCCTACTTTGGTCGACGTCGGATGTGTCATCAACTCCGCAAGGAGGGGTATGAGGTCAATCCCAAACGGGTGGCCCGGCTCATGCGCCTGATGGGAATCGAAGCCATTTATCCACGCCCGCGAACGACCCAAACTCATAAGGCGCACCGAAAATATCCGTATTTGTTGCGGAATCTGGAGATTGACTGGCCTAATCAAGTCTGGTGTAGCGATATCACCTACATCCCCATGTCCCAGGGATTTCTCTATCTGGTAGCGGTGATGGACTGGTTTTCCCGCTATGTGATCAGTTGGCGAATCTCCAACTCGCTCGAATCGAGCTTCTGTCTCGAAGCACTTCAGGAAGCTTTGAGCTTGGGCCATCCGCAGATTTTCAACTCCGATAAAGGCAGCCAATACACCTCTGAGCGGTTTACCGGTTTACTTATAGACCAGCAGATTCAGATCAGCATGACTGCCCAGGGCTGTTGGGATAACCTGATGGTAGAGCGGTTGTGGCGCACCCTTAAATATGAGCACATTTACCTGCACAGCTATGCTGATGGCCTGGCCCTTCACAAAGGGTTGGGAATTTTCTTCGACCAATACAACCGGGAAAATCCCCACAGTGCACTAGGCATGAAGACACCACTGGAGCTATGGAAATAAGATCTTTTTCCGGACAAGACTTCCGCAGCGAAGAGGGGATATCCACCCAAGGCCCTCAAGGACAAGCCCTGCGGGCGATGGCTTCTCCATCGTCCTTGACCGCCTTGGGCAGATACCCACAAAAAGCTTTGCAAGCCTCAACCGGAAAAAATATATTGTCAAAGGAATCAGGGCGATTCCTATGTGTAACCCTTAACTTATTTCGCCCCGAATTCTGTCCAGTTAATGGGGACCACCTCAGATTGCCTACCCGACCGTCAGCTATATTTTGCGGATGAATGCGCATAAGGGCTTTCTCTACGGCACCCATAAATTTTTGCCGCTGTTTAAGCAATTGGACATCAAAACCCCCGAGATCGTGGCGGAGGATTATTCCCAAACGGATTTTCCTTTTTGCTATCAGATTCAGACCAAACTGGAGGGCACCGATCTGGGATGGGTGATGGACGAATTGAGTGCCGAGGACCTGAAACACATCGCCAAGGACATCTCGGACATCTTCGACAAATTCAAATCCCTGCCGCGCCCCAGGGACTTTGGCGGCATGTCGGGCGCAAATGAAGAACATCGGACCAGTCTCTGGCCCGGGCTTCAGCAGCAGTTTGCGGATATTCGTAAACGGAACGCCATCACCCGGATTCAGGATGATGAAATTCTGGATATGTCCGAGCAACTGCTCCGGGATTACCAGGCCTACTTTGAGCAGGTGCAGCCGATGCTGTATTACGATGACATTTGCTTCAAGAATGTCATGATCCATGAA
>JBCBOS010000084.1:0-712 GCA_039821145.1 Bacteroidota bacterium
CTCCGCTCACTTCCCAAACAAAATCATACCCATCATCTATATAATACGTTTGAGTAGGATTATCTCTATTAACTACCGTAGTTGCGATGACATTTTCTCCCATCATCCCAGTTGGATCATTGAAGGATATTGGGTTATTGAAAGTGTAATGATAAGGTGACCATTCAGGGATAGCTTCTGACATTGGATCTATCGAAGTAAACCGGGCCACTGCTGGATCGTAAAAGCGCGCCCCATAATCCAACCACTCCAATCCAAAATCCTCATTCAGCTCCTTCCCATTGTACTGATATTGATTCGCCCCACTTTGCCCCCAGCTCCCCTCCATCAACATCCCAAAGGGATAATAATGATTCTCTTGCAACACCTCCGAAGTATCCACCGTCCCACTCCCATCCAAGTCCGCAAAGGTCACCCGCGTATTGCCCAAATGATCCCGCAGACTATACTCATAACGATATTGCCCTCCATTTGGTGTGGCCCGCCCCTCCGAATGATAAATCGCCTCAATCTGCGCACCTGCATACTCAATCTCCCCTTGGTAGTGCTTGATTACCCCATCGCTGCGCTCCTTTTTCAGCTTCACCCCACTGGCATCATAGGTCCACTCCATCCATCTGCCATCCGTCCAGTCAATTCGCTCTGGTAAATTTAAGTGATTGTAGGCAATGTTGCCAATTCCTTTGTGTTCGTCTGTGATCATGTTGCCATT
>JBCBOS010000084.1:722-1990 GCA_039821145.1 Bacteroidota bacterium
CTGCACTCCTTTTTCAGCTTCACCCCACTGGCATCATAGGTCCACTCCATCCATCTGCCGTCTGTCCAGTCGATTCGCTCTGGTAAATTTAAGTGATTGTAGGCAATGTTGCCAATTCCTTTGTGTTCGTCTGTGATCATGTTGCCATTCGCATCGTAGGTGTAGTCACCCACACCGCTGAGGATGGTTGTCTTGAAACCATTGTCGCGGTGGGAGGACTGACCGATTTCGGACAGCTCTGTCAATTGGTTGCCTGTGTATTCATAGTGCAGCCTGTCGATGTAAGAGTAGGTGGTTGGAGTTCGCTGGCCTCGGCGGTAGAGACGGTCAATGTTGCCTCGGTCGTCATAGCGCAGGCCTACGACATTGTAGCGGTTGAGGTGGACAAAGTTGCCAGATTGATAGTCTTCCTCTCCATAATTGGCCCTGGTCAGTCGGTCCTGGTAGTCGTACTGGTAGCCGTAGATTTGCATGTTTTGACAGCCTACTTGCCAGTACACTGCTGCAATGTTGCCATTGTATTGGGCTGGAGCATTCATGGTGTATTGGGCTTGGTCGTAGCGCAGCTCCATGGAGAACAGGTCAATACTGTTGTTCATCAAGGAGGCCTGAGGTAGAGGGGCAGTGAAGCCCTCGGGCTCAGCCTGGCGACCACTTGACTCGACTTCTCGGATGACAATGGTCTTCTCGATTATATTTTGCAACTGATTGGCCAGCAAGACTTGGTGGATACCCACTCCTGCTTCTTGCAATTTGTCAATCACCTCTTCTTCTATTTGCAGCAACAGCTCTCCAATCTGGGCTGTTTCCAGCATCAAGGCGGGATAGTCTAGCCGGACTTGGTGACTGTAGGTCTTGCCACTGGACTCTTTGGTCTCCACTTTTGGATTTTCTGTCTCCAAATTGCTCAGCACAACTTCTTTTGCACTCTGACGCTGGGCCTGCTCTCCATCCTGTAGCACCACATCTGCCATCACAGACATCTCCAAGTCCAAAGCCGTCGCAGCAGCCTGAAAGTCCGCCGCATTGAGATTCAACTCCAATTCCAAACTGTTCAAACCCATCGCTGGTGGGTCCAACTCTGGTAGTTCGGGCAGCTCTGGCCCTGGCCTACACAGCTCATTGATGCTCACCAACCACCCCTGGGCATTGTAGCCGTAGTCAATGTTTTGCAAATAGCCGCTGCCTGTGTAGTGCAGGTTCTTTTGCATCAAAAAGTCCCGATGGTTGTACACATGATTGGCCAAGCGGACTTCTGGCTCGTTGTT
>JBCBOS010000085.1:0-1963 GCA_039821145.1 Bacteroidota bacterium
GCCAATTCGGTTATTAAACAAAGCACTGACAACCTGACGGAGGTGCAAAACGGAGTTTTATTCTCCAAGTCTGCATGCAAAATTCAGAGAGGTCATTACAGAATGCTGGATGGTTCAGAATGACAAAGTATCAGTAGGGAACAGTTGCCTTTAAACATCACAGGAAAACATCAGGACCTTGGATAAGTTCTCTAGACGTCAAACTCAGCAGACTCGTTGGAGCCTGAACGATAACAAAACTGTGGCCTTCGAACACGCAGGAATCGAGACCAGAAGTCATGGACTCATGACACAGCACTTTAGCTCAAAATGCAATCTTTAACATAACAATCCCTACTTTTGTTTTTGCACCCCATTTTCTTGGCATATATGAAAAGCTTATCTAGATCACAGCAGTAGAGCACGCTGTTCCCGCCCAAAGGGCCCTGCCCACAACTGCGAGCTAAACAGGGAATAATGAAGCGCAGTCTACTCTATTGAATGTGATCCCTCTAGTGGCCAAACACCCGTCCCCAGCTATGTTTCACGGTTTGCAGCTCAGATTGGAATCAGTTGATTGGTTAAAATGATTAAAGTGATTAAATTTAGAGTTTGAATTTTGAATTTTAGTACAATTTAGATTGTCAGATTCCGAAAATAAGGGGAACGGCAAAAGACCTCTAGAGACTATCTACTCTAATCTAGGCCAAAAACCCAGTGGGAAAAAAGGCCACACTCTACCTAAAGCAAAGAAACATTCAATTCTCAGAAGCACCAGCAGGTGCACCACCCCAGTTGATATCGGGGAAGGGGTCAGGTCTCTGATCCCTCAAAAAAGATGTCGTCATTGCTTTTAGCATCATGTGGCGTATACATGGAATCACACATGTAAATAAAAGGAAAAACACAACCAAAATAATCAAGACTGGAGTAAACATCTTCAAAATTACCCCGTACCATGAGCCTGAGGTCAGCCACGTCCACGGATCAAACCCCCCGGACTCCGCTGAGTCCCTTTGGCGCTGCGTCTGCAGCAACCCATTCAGGTGTGAGATGACATGAGTCATGTTATCAGTAATATCAGGCACAAACGTGCAGCAACTTTCACCTACGACATGGCAGACGCCGCCGTGGGCAGCCAGCATCAAATCTAGGACCATGCGGTCCTGTAACTCCATGTTACGCAAGGCTTGGACCTCTGTTGTGACCTCAGTAAACCCCTCGACGGATTCAGCCGTGAGATTTTCCAGATCAATCGCCAGATCATCAATCTGATGGGCCAAGTTTACAGTTCCCCACCAAGGAAGTAAACCCCCCACAAATTTCGCCCCCACTGAAACACGATTTCTATGAGCCGGGACCTCACGCTTTGAAATAGAGCGAGTAGAGTAATAATGAGGGTAATTAGCATGATAATGAGTCAGTGAATCATAAATACCCACATGTGGAAGAAGTCTAGCGAGATAACACGTTCCACACCAATCGGGAGTCAGAAGTTGATAAACATGTTTGCCACAAACCCACACATGACGCCGCAAGCATCCAAATCCATCAGAACTAGGGAATAGAACTCGAGGATTATCAGTATCACCCAGATTATCAATCGAAGTGAGAAGCTCGGAGATGTTCAAATAGGACAGGTGGGGATGGGGACATCCGTCACCGTCCCGACGTCCGCATGTGGCATTCCTAGTGAGCTTACACTTACTATCCCCAAGAAAATGCCCACGAGGAGAACACGATCGAGAAAAACAAACGGGAGCTTCGTAAAGTGTCGGATTCGCGGTAAACACAGATTCATAAACCTTCGGATTCCAAGGAGGACCTGTAGCGTTTGGAAACCGTATCATAAACCCAGAATAATCAGGGACGTGCACGTTACATTGGCTCAACAGGCTTGAAACGTTTGCAACCCTCAGTCGACCCCCAGCGTCCCTAGTCGCCCTCTTAATCCCCACAGTAAACGCCACTAACACCCTTAATG
>JBCBOS010000086.1:0-1947 GCA_039821145.1 Bacteroidota bacterium
ACAATTGTGGCATCACAATCATGAAATCATTGCTATACCTCAGAGCTTCTTCTCGAGTTCTTTTGACACACAAAATCCCTTGGGGATTCACAAAGAGTTGTCCTCGTCGCTTCTTGAAATATCCCAACACCGATTCTTTCAGGGTCGAAGGCAATCTAATGAGCTTCATCTTCGGATTTTGCAGAAGCTTCTTCAGAGAATTCACACTGAGATCCGCGTCCTGGGCTGCTTTCAGATCTTGAATTTTGTATTGAGCCGCCACATGATCTCGTAGAGTCACTGCAAACAGGGTTTCTCTCACATTGGCCTCCTCCAATTTCCGCAAAGGAGTCGGTTTGTTCATCAAGTTGTTGTCCTGATAGGAGACTATCCTCATCACTTTGTTGTTTGTGGAAGTAGACTCATCCACATCGTACTTCCACACAATCCGGGGAAACTCAGGAAGAATGTCGTCGGCTTCTAGCAGCTGGAACTCCCCGGGCCTCTGTTGTTCTGCCCGGTACACATCCACTTCAGAAGGTTCCTCCGGTGATGGTAGATCTCGATTGACTATCGGCAGTCCATGTTTGTCCAGATCCGGAGTGATTGGTAACTCTTCATACTGTTTCTGTGGCATGAATCCAAATCCAGGTCTGACTTCAGGTTGCTGAGCCAAGATCCTTTCTTGTTTCTGATAATGATTCGTCATCTTGCTGAGTCCATCAGCATTCATGTGTTTATGTCGAGGTCGATGTTCAATGACCATGTCAAATTGATCCAATATCATCAGCCATCTGCCCACGAGTCCAGAAGTCATGGAGTACGTCTTCAACCAGGATAACGCTTGATTGTCCACCCTCAGAGTGAATTGTCTCGGGGCGAGAAAAGACTCGAATTTCTTCACAAACGTCACCACAGCTAGCATCTCCAACTTGGGAGCTCCATACTTCATCTGAGTACTATTGAGTGACTTGCTTCCAAAGTAGATGGGGCGCAGAACTTTCTTCCCATTCCACTCCTGTTCCTGATGTAGGATCGCAGAGATTCCAACATTACTCGCATCCGTGTCCAAATAGAATCGTCCATCCTCAGTGGGTAGGGTCAAAGCTTGAGCGTCTACAAGCGCTTTCTTGAGTCGTTCAAAAGCGACTTGAGCTTCCTCCGTCCACTCAAATTGATTATTCTTCCGCAACATTCTCGTCAATGGGCTAGCGATTGCCGCGTAGTCCCGAATAAACTCGCGATAATAGTTGGTGAATCCGAAGAAACTGCTGAGTTCAGATCGGTTCCGAGGAGGATTCCATTGTTGCAGTTTGACCACCGCTTTCGGGTCCGGCATCATCCCGTCCTGCTTGATGATTCTTCCCAAGTACTTGATCTGAGTCTTCATGAATGAGCACTTGCTAACTCGACACTTAAATCCGGCCTTCCTGAGACATTCTAACACCTCTCGTAGTCGCACGAAGTGATCTTCCACTGTCTCCGTCGCAATGATTACATCGTCAATGTAGCACATGACTACGCTTCCATGCCTCTGCAGAATACTAGCCAATGCTTTGATAATCGCCCGTTGAAAAGTGGCAGTTGCATTACAGAGTCCAAAGGGCATATACAACCATTCGAAGAGTCCGAGTTCACAGGCAAAAGCTGTCTTGTGCCTGTCTTTCTTTTTGATGGGAATGTTCCAGAATGCCCATGCCAAATCCACAGTAGTGAAACACTTGGCTTTGCCCAATCTAGAAAGACTCTCATCGATCCTCGGCAAGGGATAGGCATCCTTGATCGTGACCTCATTCAGTGGGCGGAAGTCACAACAGAATCGAATACTTCCATCCGGCTTCTTCACCATCACTATTCCACAAGCCCATGGAGAATACGAGGGTTGAATTAGTCCCAAAGCAAGTAAGTGTCGAACCTCCTGGTTAGCTTTGGCAGCTTTCTCCGGAGTCATCCTTCTTGCACCCTCTC
>JBCBOS010000087.1:0-1839 GCA_039821145.1 Bacteroidota bacterium
ATTACCTTCGTCACGCTGGCATTTTATTGGTTTAACCATGTCAATAAGTTTAAGCACTACCAAAAAACCGATGCGGTACATACTTTTCTAAGCCTGTTTTCGCTGCTATTTGTGGTGCTGTTGACCTATGCTAGCGACCTCTCAGAAGCTTCTGATGGCGCGTTTATCATTAATCTGTTTTATAGCTCAGCAGCCATTGGCATAGGTATTTTTTCGGCAGCCTCATGGATTTATGGCACTCAGAATCGTCGACTGGTCGCATCTGACTTATCGGCGTTGCAGGATCAGGCTATGAATCAGTAGGGCACTGGGACATCTCCAAACTTGAGGTAGTGGATAAGTAGTCGAATCGAGTGTTTCAACAGCCTCACCGACTTTGAATAACACAAGGTCTTGCGATGTAGCCTGGCGAGATAGTGCCGCAGCCTCGTGTTCTCACCTTCTACTCGTGTCATGTAGGTCTTGCTGACAATCTGGTCACCATCAGGGATGAACTTTGGATAGACCTTATAGCCGTCAGTGACATAGAAGAAACAGCGCCAGAGACAGACCAGTGACCATAGCTTCGCAAATGTGGTGGCACTGCGGTCACCCACGACCCATCCTAAGATGCCGGGTCTGAAATGGTTGACGGCAGTCCAGACCCAGATTTTGTTTTTTTCGCCCCGACAAAGGTTTCTAGCTCATCGAGCTCTCCGACGTCCGGTATCGTGTCTGGGGCGTACGCATCTGGTAGCAACTCACCCACCTGCTCAACCCAAGTGATGACAGTGGTGTGATGCACACCGCTGATGCGCTCTATGGCTCGAAAACCTAGGCCATTGACATACATCCTCAAACAGAGTCGTTTAACTTCGTCTGGGTAACCTTGCTGTTCATAGTGGTCGATGAACTGGCGATGGCAGTCAACACAGATATGGTTTTGCTTGCCTTGCTTATTCTTGCCGTTTTTGCGAATGTGCTCGCTTCCGCAGTCGGGGCATTGCATTGGCTGACCCTCAATTCATAGCTCCATTATGCAACGCCTGAAGTTTGGCTGTTGTTCATTGCCTTTATTCTGCCGTCCCTTGTCCTGTATTCAAATTTACTACCAAGGTCGTTTTTCTTCCCGGTTTTAGGGGGAATCCCCTTGCTGGTGCTGGTGTTTTACAGCCTACGCTATCGGATTTCGCCTCGTGCGCTAGGACTGTCTTTAGATGGGGCGTCCATCCGAGCTAGCGTATTGCCAGCCTTGCTGCTGTTGCTATTGGGTGGATTCAGCCTGGCAGTATTGCCTTGGCTCATGGGACGTCCGCGGGTGCTGTATGTGAATCTGAGTTACTACGGCTGGTACCTGGGTATGGCCATTTTTCAAGAGGTGATTTGGCGAGGGATGGCGATACTTTTTTTAGAGAAAGTCCTTGGCCCTCGTAAAAATGGAATTCTTTTTGGGTCAGCTAGCCTCTTTGCCTTTTCCCACATTTATTTTCGCAGTTTTTTCATTGTGATAGGCACAGGCCTTTTGGGCTGGCTATGGGGCCAACACTATTGGCGATATAAGAGCATTTCTGGCCCTGCTTTGTCTCACTACATTGTGGGCTGTGGATTTATTGCGTTGAACTACATGGGTGGTCATCAAGGCTGGCAGTTACTGTAGTCATATCTACGCAAGCGTAGGGCGTCTTCTGTGTCTCCAACGCGCTCTCAAATCTATTGTTCTACTTGACCGGATCAGCCGACGGCTGGTATTGTCTGGCAATTTCTGCATAGGTGGGTCACTGAGTCAGCTCAGGTCCAATATCAGAGCTAGGTCCTAACGGAACTGGCGGATGCTACATCAATGATTCCCACCAACAGTCG
>JBCBOS010000088.1:0-1784 GCA_039821145.1 Bacteroidota bacterium
CCGGAGGGGGTGGTACGGGATCATTACATTGGGGGGGCGTTGCAGTTTGAGGGGCGCTTGTTGTCTGTGTCTCCGGATGTAGAGGACGGCAAATGTGTGTGGTATCATGAGAATGGCAATCGGAGCCAGGAGGGAGTATTTGTGAAAGGGGAGTTGCAGGGAGAGCTGCGTCGGTGGAGTGAGTCTGGGAAGGAGGAAGGGGTGTTGGATGGGAGTGGCTTTTTCTATTCGAGGGGGTATTTGGAGGAGCGGTTGGTGGAGCTTGGAGAGTTGTTGGAGGATACCTTGGAGATGGATACGCTTGGTGTGAGTTTGCTGAATAGAGTGGGGGTCGCATTGTACCAAAAGGGTAGATATGAGTTGGGGATGTATTTGTTTCGGATGGGGCACGATATAGCTGTATTATTGGATGATCAGAAAAAATTGGCGAGGATTTACAACAACATAGGAGGAGTGTATGATAGTCAAGGGTCCTATGAAAAGGCGTTGTTGTATTATGAGAAGTCAGAGGAGATTTGTTTGCGCTTGGGTCTGGAAGTGGAGTTGGCAACGAGTTACAACAACATAGGGTTTGTGTATGATAGTCAAGGGTCCTATGAAAAGGCGTTGTTGTATTATGAGAAGTCGGAGTCGATACGGGCGCGTTTGGGTTTATTGGTGGATCTTGCAGGTACAAAGAACAATCTCTCGTTGTTTTATTTCGAAAAAGGCCAATTGGATACCGCCTTGCTCTACAGCCTTCAATCCATACAACTCCAAGACAGCCTTCGTTCTTTTCAGCAAAGCTCCAGTGATCGCCATCTGTATGTGGAAAAAAGCCTAAGCTCTTTAGAAGTTGGAATCATCAGTGCCAGCAGCTTGAAACAATACGACTTATCGTTTGTGTTGTCTGAAAAAAGCAAAGGTCGTGGCTTGGCAGATTTATTGGCTGAAAAATCCATCACTCCTAGCATAGAAAAAGACAGTCTGGATGATTATCGAAGTCTGAAAGCTCGTCTACAAGGCTTGAACCAAAATCTGCAAAAAGCATCGACAGATCAAGAGCGAAGCAACATTCGTTTTTTGCAAGACAGTTTATTTGCAGAGTTCCGTATTCTACAAGAACGCATCAAAGCCAGAGACCCAGCCTATGCCAATTTGGTGTATCCTGAGACGGTCAGTCGGCAGGAGGTACAGTCGGTCTTGCAAGAGCAAGAAGTGGTGATCAGTTTCTTCACTGGCTACTTGCGCTCCTATGCCTACATCATCACCAAAGATCAGCGGGAGGTCATTGACTTAGGGTCTACAGACAGTCTTGAAAACATGATCACCCACTTCCGCCAGGGCTACATCGACGGACAAAAATTGGTCTTCAAAGGCGGCAAGATCAACATTCGGCAAAAGCGAAAAAGTAAAAAAGCCTTTTTCCAATCCACCCAGGCCTTGTATGAATCTCTCTGGAAGCCCATCGAACAAAGCAAGCTGGTCAAAGGCAAAGAACTCATCTTGATCCGAGATGGTTTGTTGAACTATTTGCCTTTTGAGTTGCTGGTCCGTGATGGCATTCAACAGGACTATAAGGACTATCACTATTTGGTGAAAGACTATTCCTTCACTTACTATCCCTCGGCGACTGTGCTGCATTTCAGTCGTACCCAAGCCGCTCCGGTGCCCAACTGGCAAAAATCCTTTTTGGGTTTTGCTTTGTCAGAGTTTTCTCACGACCACTGTTTGTCTGCTGGTCTGCTGCTGGGTCGTTTGGAGCAAGCCATTACAGAAGCTACCACCATTGCCGATCAATTTGG
>JBCBOS010000089.1:0-1616 GCA_039821145.1 Bacteroidota bacterium
AGAAGCAATAGGAGCCGGTCATGAAACGGGTTACACAACACATAATGGCTGTCGTCAACAACAAAAACAAAGTACTCCCCAACGAGTCAGGTCAGGTCATAGCGTTGACTGACATTACCTCATATCTTGCACCATTCCTGATAAGCGGCGCCAGGCAGTGATTTGATGATAATTTCAAAGCCAAAATGAGCAGCAATATCAGCGTTACGTCTGATTTGCCTGAGCATCTGCGACCAGAGCACATCAGGACACAGTTTCTCTAGGGTCAACCGAGCGGTGGCCTTCCAATCCAGGACGGGAGGCCAAGCCCAGAGGTCAACCCAATGGGCGAGCAGATAAGCAATCAAAGAGAGAATGAGCCAACGATAGACCCCGAGTTTGGTGCCTTGGCCAAAGCAATGTAGGCCAAACTGATGCTTGGCAGTTTTGAAAAAGCCTTCAATGGCCCACCGTTTACGTCCTAAGCGGACGAGATAAACACCCGAATAAGGATGGGTCGAAGCGACAAAGCGCAACTCTCGTTTGTTGTCGGCCCGTTTGAGCCAAAACCAAGAGACGGTAATGGGATAGTCGATGTCTTTTAGGTAGACCTGTAGGCCGCGCTTAGCAGTGCCTGGTAGGTCTTTGAGCTTGCGCCCGTCTTGCAATAGACGGCTGTTTTTGATCCCGACGACGGCTCTCCACTTTCGCTGACGAACGGCACCGAGAAATTCTATGGTGCCAAATTCGGTGTCTGCTTGGACAATCACCGTTCTGCCTTTGACCAGCGCCTTGGGGACGCTAGCCAACAACTTACAAGCCAATTGATTCGGGCTCGGTTGCCCTTTCCCTCGCCAGATGCGGAAGCTCCATGGGATACGCCTGTTGCCAATCAAGATATAGAGCACGACCAGATGCAGGCCGCGCTTGCCATTGAGCATGCGTACCCAAGGGGCTGGGGCATCAATGTCCTCGGTAGGTGTGCTCAAATGCCAGAATTTGCCTGTTTTCTTCAGCGTGCTCAAATCGATCAACAACCGTACGGGCACATTGGCAGGCACTGGATGCACGGCAAGCTGACCTAAAATAGCGGCGCGGGTCGTGCGAATCACTTGCCGGGTTGACCAACGATAGCGATTGAAGAATCGACTCAAGGCACTCGCTGACTTGACGGGCGTATGGTCCGGCAGCGCATGGCCTTGCTCATCTAAGAATAGGCCGAGAACGGCTTTGAGACTGGCTTTTTGATAGACACTAGGCATCAGACCAACAAGGCTATAGACTAGCGTTTGGGCGTGCTGAAGCATGGTTGTAAGGACCGTCTTCTATACTTTTTCTACGCCCTTTTTTTCAGATTTTGGCCCGCTACGCAACCCTTATTGAGACTGGTGCAAGATCTCAGTTAACTTTTCCTAGCGTTATGGGTGCGCTCCCCCGATACAGATGAATGAGATATGGACAGAAGCTCTGCTGAGACAGCCTATGGCTGGTTTGATTCACTTTACGCCAATGCGGGTGACGATGTCACCCAGGTGCCATGGGCCTTACCTGGCGCGCTTCCTGCGTTGTCAAACTGGCTGAGAAAGTCTATAGCTGCCGATGACAAAACTGCCGTCGTCGTCGGGTGCGGCTTGGGC
>JBCBOS010000090.1:0-1610 GCA_039821145.1 Bacteroidota bacterium
TTCCGCTGCGCCACTCTGCTGTCCCAACTGGCGTCTGAAATAACACTATACAAAATCCAGAGGTGACCTTCAAGTGGGCAAAGGTGCCAAATTATCCAAATACCAGTGCCTGCCTGCCTTCCTGCCTGAATACTTGGAAAGTGGTCGAATTTGACCTCCTGGCCATGGAAAGCGCCCCATCCTATAGAGTCTGACACTGTTCAAGGTAACAAAGGCACTGCGAGGCCTCTGCTCATGACTATGAACTTTTGTCCATTACCAAGACATTGTCCTGGCCGTCCAAAGGCTACGGCCACAACTCTTCTCAACATGGCCGATTTCTGCAAGCCATCTGGAAAACCTTTGGAACATCAGGAGTGGTCCTCGTTAGTATAGTGGACAGTATCTCCGCCTGTCACGCGGAAGACCGGGGTTCGATTCCCCGACGGGGAGTGTGGAGGAGCTTTCAGTCCTTTGCTAGCTGTTATATGGTACCCACAGTGTGTGAACTGCAGCCAGGATGAAAAAGCAAACCTTCCTGACACCCTTGTGGCCTGGCTTCATCTTGCATGCTGGGAAGAAGCCCACTCCATGCTGCACTTGTCCCACCCCAGACAAGCAGCAGTGAAGCGAGACATGATACACCTCGTAGACAGACGGAGCCACCCTACTCGCTGCTGAGAGGGCCACCGTTATGTCAATTCATGTCAGGTCAAACTCTAGTCAGCTCTTGATCATGCACTGGATTAGCTGTTCTCTTGACCCATTCACTTGCTCTCTTTTTTCCCACACATTTGCCTTGCTAGGTGGTTCGTACAAGAAGTTGCGTTTACACTTGTAGAGCCTTTGAAACGTGTCCAGGCCGGTTCACAGATGAGGTTCACGCATGATGAGGCGATAGTAACAGCAGTGACCTTGTCAAGATCATTCTCATATGTTCCTGCCACCATGCTGAAAAAAAGCAAAATCCAGCAGAAGGTCAGTGTTTCCGCCTGGTTTCGGACCAGGGACCTTTCGCGTGTGAGGCGAACGTGATAACCACTACACCACGGAAACTGCGCCGTGTTCCTTTCAACCTAAGTACGAGCGGTCAAAACAAGTAAAATGGGCGCCAAACAAATTCCAGAAAGGAAAAAAATATATACATTTTTAAAAGTCCAAGTCTAAAACAGCATTCAAAAGAAAACATTATTTGTCAGAAATGAAATTCAGACCAACCATGGAGAGACAAACTGAAATTGTAAGGCATTTCCCTTAATCTGCAATTAATGAATAATGATTTTATGGGATGATCTGATGATTTGTGTCAGACTGACAATAGAAAAGTAAACAGCTTTGTAAGTGTTAACCTACCCTATCCTGCAGGAACAATGCTGAAAGCACCACTGAGAAGCCAACATGGAGATGTTTCTGCCTGGTTTCGGACCAGGGACCTTTCGCGTGTTAGGCGAACGTGATAACCACTACACTACAGAAACCCCCGGTGAGCACCGTCTCCGGAGAGCACCACCATGTCATGACTGGCAGAAAAAGTGAAAACAGAAAATTAGATGAAATTAAAGAAGACAAAAAAAAAAAGATTTTTAAATAAAAAGGCCAGGACTGAACAAGTGCTCTTAGCTTTTGGAACG
>JBCBOS010000091.1:0-1607 GCA_039821145.1 Bacteroidota bacterium
GGCGGATGGGATCGATCGGCAGCGGTGGTGGATAGGCTTCTTGATGATAGGCGGCTGGCTGCGAGGAAAGGGAATTTTAAACTTTTCTCTTCATCATTTATGTCAAAAGGGTCTAGGCGTTTTGTGGCGACTGGCCCTGCACCACAATTTAAGGCTGGCGCGGACTTTGCGTGCATAGTCGATCCAGCGCGCAAGTCTCGCGTCAGTCGCCATCAGATTTGGTGGTCACAAGCAGACTCCCTGAAGCAGATGAAGGCGGCCCATGCTGCTCTGGAGACTGCTTCATATGTCTGTTGGAACTTGGGTTCTGTTTCCACCATCAGTAAACATGCGAAGGAGGCTCTGGCGGCAATTCCTTCGACGTCATCTCAGGAGGTGTTGGACGCTGTTGATAAGGCTACGGCTAAGCTGGATCAGCTCCGTGAGTTTGTGGATGTCCTGGATAGAGTGCAGGCTTCCTCAATTCACCTGCAGAACACCTCCTTGGCCAACCAAGTGTGTAAAATGAGACAGTCTCATTTGGATTTATTGGTCAAGGGGGTTCCTGAAGAGGATGTGGCTGAGCTCATGTTTGGGCCTATGTCATTTGACCGCCTTTTTAGGAAGGAAGTGGTGGAGTCTGTCCGGTCCCACATGAGGGATGTTGACTCGCGGTCCTTGGCAAGTCGCCAGTTCACCCCAAGGAGGGGTGGGTCTGCGTCTGTGGTGAACATCCCTAGGACTCCTGGTACTCCAGCTTCATATTCCCGTAGAAGAGGCGGTGGTTCTAATCAGCCCCCCCGTGGTGCCCCTTCTCGCCGGCAGCGTGGCGGTAGAAGGGGGCCCCGTTCCTCCCAGAACTAGGGGAGTCCATCCCCTGGACCCGTTGGCAGTCGGTGGGAGACTTCAGAACTTTGTAGCTGCTTGGTCCGAGCGTCCATCTCCGGATCCTTGGGTGCTACAAGTTCTGCGAGAGGGGTATCAAATTCCATTCCTGCGTACTCCTCCGCTCTCTCAAAATGCCATCTCTTTGACTGCGTACATTCCGGGTTCAGAGAAGTTCTTGGCGCTGCAAGAAGAGGTCACCTCCATGCTAGGCAAGAGGGCCATAGAAGTGGTGGGTCCCGACCTAGCAGGGTTCTACAATCGGCTGTTCGTAGTCCCCAAAGTAACTGGCGGCTGGAGACCGGTACTAGACGTCTCTGCGCTGAACAAGTTCGTGGTTTTGACGTCCTTCAAGATGGAGTCTCCCAAGTCGGTTCTGAGTGCCATACTCAGGAACGATTGGATGGTCTCCATAGATTTGAAGGACGCATATTTTCAGATTCCGATTCATCCGGAGTCCCGGAAGTACCTGAGATTTGTCTTCGCAGGGGTGGTGTATCAGTTTCGAGCCCTCTGCTTCGGGTTGTCGACAGCCCCTCAAGTCTTCACCAGAGTTTTCACCCAGGTGGGGAGGTGGCTTCGCATGCTCAACATCCGCGTGCTTCTATATCTGGACGATTGGCTGGTTCTGGATCAAGATCGTGCCAAGATTCTGAGGGATGTAGACATAATCCTACGTCTGGCGCAGGAACTATGGAGACCATCCAATCGTTCCTGAGTATGGCACTCAGAACCGACTTGGG
>JBCBOS010000092.1:0-1569 GCA_039821145.1 Bacteroidota bacterium
GGTGAGATTGTACTGGTAGTGAAACTGCCCCTGCTCCCAGACGCAACGCCCCCTAGCATGCTGAAGATGCACGAGCTGCTTGCTGGCCTGCGTGCCTGATCCATCCGCGTCTTCATACTGGAAACCCGATACGTAGTCTGTGATTTTGGTAACAGGCGAACCCGAACCGCTCGGAATCAAGACAACTTGCCCGCGTGTCCTCTTCCCCTATTAGGCAACCGATCTAAAGTAGAATTTTTGGTTGATTTGTTCAAATTGATCTGGGGTTTTGTAGCCTAGATTTTGGTGGGGTCGTAGTTGATTATATACCTGCCAAAACTTTTGCAAGGCTTGGTTGAGTTCCTTGATTGAGGCAAACCATTCTAAATGTAGGCAATCTCTTCGAATGGTGCCATTGAGTCTTTCGCAAATCCCATTCTGAGTGGGCTTTCCAGGCTGGGTAAATTTCAATTCAATCCCGTGATCATCGGCCCATTGCTGGAGTGCATGGGCAATGAATTCGGGGCCATTGTCGCAGCGGATATACCGTGGTTTCCCCCTCCATTGGACCGCCTGGTCCAGGATCTGGATCACCTTCTTTGCCGAGATGCTTCGGTGTCCCTCTAGCCAAAGCGCTTTGCGGGAGGCTTCATCTACGAGGTTAAAAATCCGTACCTGCTGTTGATTTTGTCCCACGACCCAGTCGCTCAGAAAGTCCATGGCCCAGCCTTCGTTGATCTGTTCAGGAGCAATTAGTGCCTGATATTTCCGTTTCATTTTCGGCCTCTTGGCCACCTTACGAAGGTTCAATCCCTCCTCTTTCCAGATCCGATATACCTTCTTGTGGTTCCATGAATAACCTTGATTGCGCAGAAAGTAGAAGACCAGCCAAAACCCCCAGGAGATAAACCTTTGGGTAGTTTGGCATAACAACTCGGCAATAAACTGGTCCTCTTCTTCTGGTCGATGGCCAGCCTTACGACGGTAATAGCTCTGCCGACGAAGTCCTAACACGCGACTCTTACGCCGCACACTTTGCCCAGGTCCAACTGCATCCATCAATGCTTCTTTTTGGACTGGGCTGAAATCTTTTTTGCTACTTCGTACCCTTCTTGAAGGATCTTATGATCGATCATGAGTTCAGCATACATCTTCTTCAGACGCGCATTTTCCGCTTCGAGTTGTTTGAGCCGACGTTTTTCTTCATCCTGAGAATCGCTTAATTCGCGCTTCCAATTGTAAAAGGTGGCAGGGCTAATTTGATGCAGTCGGCAAATCTCTTCTACACTCATACCAGCGTCCTGTTTGGCAACAATTGCTAGGCGTTCTTTTTCACTGAATTTACTACTTTTCATTGTGAGTTTTTTTAAAAGATAAAAATTTCCAAAGAAAATTATACTTTTAATTGGTAACGCTCAGGGGGAAGAGGACACCCCAATCCAACTTCTCCAAGATCCCAGGCAGCCCCATCGCCTACTGGGTGAGTGAGCGGGTGGTGGAGATTTTTGAGGAAAATATTTCATTAGGCGAAATTGTTTCGGCGAAAGTGGGACTCCAAACTGGTGAAAATAGAAGATTCCTCCGTTACTG
>JBCBOS010000093.1:0-1565 GCA_039821145.1 Bacteroidota bacterium
GAAGCAATAACGCATTGGTTACGGGAGTGTCCACTGCCTCCTAAGGAGAGAGGTAACAAACAGGTCAAGGCACTTGAGGAAGAGTCGGAACCGATCGACCCCGCAACCAGTTAAACCTTGTCCTCCATACCGGATATTTGCTGTAACTGCGCTGAGCGTGGTCACGTGGAGCAAAAATGCAATTCATCAGCAGCAACTCCCCAGGCTATGCGTCAAGGATGGGAACAGTACTATCAATTGCTGGTGACCCTGCCTCCAGGGATAGCGAACCAACGTGTTCCCAAAAACAAATGCTGTCGCATAACAGCACCGGAAGAGAAGCCCTGTACTCTTTCCTGTGGTCCGAACCAATATTCGCAACTCATGGAGCCTAAAGCTAAAATGACCATGATACCATTTGAGATTTATGCCGAATATGCTCAACAATTGGACCCCACGCTGACAACTGACTCCATTCGACGTACACTCCGAGAAACTGGCGTCAAGAGGATGCGTTGGGGACAACGCGATTCTTTGTGGGAGGTGGTAGGCCCCGTGGAGGTCAATTTTCAATTAGATGGAATCGACTTCTATGCCTCAGCCCTAGTTGTTCTGGATAAAGAGTTCACTCATGGAATTGTCCTAGGGAATGATCAATTGAGATGTTGGACGGTGACTCAAACCACCCAGGAAATTGGCGTAGCCCAACTGGATGAGAACTCCATGTTGGAAGTGCAGTTCCCGACAGGACAGAACACTGAAGTTACTCTTCGAGGACTTGTAGACACTGGAGCGGGAGGATCACTGATGACCATTGGTGCTTGGAAGCGATTAGCCTCGAACAAATTGTATCCCATCAATCACTACGACATTCGATTAACAGCAGCCAATGGACAAGAAGTCAGGACGTTTGGCTTAGTGGAGAATGTGACGTTCAAGTTGGCCGGATACATGCTACAAACGAGTTTCATCCTGATTGAAGATGTATTGGGTGATGATTTCATCTTGGGAAGATCTTTCCTGAGACGCTTTGATGTGTTGGTTGACATACGAGGAAAACGTCTGACGATTCGAGATCCCCATCAAGAAGGAGCTAGACAAGAACTTCTACAGGTAAAGGAAGACACTCCTGTGGCTAAGGCAAAGGTCGCTAAAGAGATAGAATTACCAGCGAACTCCAGCGCAGTGGTAGAATTGAAACTTACTGTAGAGAAAAACATGTTGAACAAAGTAGTGTTGTTGACTCCCATCTCGGATGCTGACTCCTTTCTATTTATAGGTGAGTCGTTGAGCCGGGTGAGGGAAGGAAATAGAGTTCAGTGCACAGTGATCAATCGCCATCCAACTGCAAAGAAAACACTGAGAGAATGGCAGGTGCTGGCACTAGCCTATAAAGTAGAGATCAAGTACTCTAACCTTTTAGTTCCTGAAGATAGAATTGCTACATTAAATATTAATTCTGGTGAGATCTCCGAACCTGAATTAAGTAGGCATGGGCATTAAGTTTGGCATTAAGTAGGCATTAAGTTTGGCATGGGCATTCTGGAACATTCCCATCAAAAAGAAAGACAGACACAAGACAGCAT
>JBCBOS010000094.1:0-1456 GCA_039821145.1 Bacteroidota bacterium
CCGATGAGCTAACGCCCGAGACCCCTGCAATTGAACTGTGCGATCGCCTGATTCGCGCCGATGCCAACCACCTCTTTTGCGGACGCTCCGGTCGCACCTTTGAGTGCTGGGTTACCCCCGCCCAGCTGGACTCTACCGTCACCACCCTAGACGGCCCCCAACCCACTCAAGACCAAAGCAAATCGTCCCGACGCATCATCGGCGTCGGCTCAGTTGGGCGCAATCCAGGAGAAGCTACCTATACCCTGTACAGCCCTGGCAGCAATCACCTCTCCTTTAGAACCGTGAACTATGGGCAAGCCAAACAAGGAAAAATGAAGAGAGAAAAAGCAAAAGGGTTTGGCTCCCGATAGGTTTCTTCCTTAAGTTCAACGTTATGGCTGGAGCACATTGGTAAAACCTCTCCTCTGGAGAAACGACTATAACTTAACCTTTCTGCGAATATATTCGGTCGTGAACTAAAGAAGTGTGGGATACGTCCTCTACAGTGATGAGTTCGGCCACAAGCAATGGACTGTCCCTTCTGCGACCATCCCACATCCCATAAGCACGGTAAAACCAGCAAAGGTAGCCAGCGCTATCGTTGCGCCGCCTGTCGTCGAACGTTTACCGAAACCTTCGATACGCTGTATTACCGGCGTTAAATTACTCCAGAGCAAGTAGAGCTGATTTTACAGGCACATGCTGAAGACAGCAGTTTACGTGGGATTAGCAGAATCGGCAAGCGGGCCTACGGCACCGTTGTAGACATCGTTCGCAAGGCCAGCAACAAAGCCCAACTTGTACACAACGAAGAAGTCAAAGATGTTGAATGTGCTCAAATCACAGCCGACGAAATGTGGTCATTTGTGAAAAAAAGCAAAAACGATGCGAACCAGACGACATAGCCATTGGTGATTGTTGGCTGGGCATCAGTTTAGCGGATGAGAGCGGGTTGGTGCTCAGCCTTCGAGTCGGGAAGCATACCGATGCGTTCTTACAGGAACTGGTTGCTAACACAGAGGGGAAAACAGACTGTAAGCTTTGGTGTACAGATGATTGGGGTGGCTATGTTGGCGAAGCCGCTCTGAAAGAGCTACGGGTGTTGCCTTCTGATGTTACTCATTACATCGGGAAAGAGAATACACAACGCGGCTCTGTAGGAATTGCCGTGGATGGCGCTAGATTTAGTGTTTAGGTGCGACCAAAGAGTTGAAATCCTTTGGTGTCGAGCGTGAGTCGTTGAAAAATCTGGTCAACATCAAAGATGCCGTAGCATCGGCGCTTGAGCACCTTCACCCGGTTGTTAAACCCTTCAACGAAGCCACTGGTTAGCCGTTCGAGAAAATAATTGGTGATGGTGTCAAGCCGCGTTTCGACGGTCACCAGAAACGTGTCAAAGGCGGCTATCTCGCTCTTTCTGACTCGCTTACACCAAGCTCTGATGGCGCACTTGGCACCGGGCTTGGTGTAAGCC
>JBCBOS010000095.1:0-1448 GCA_039821145.1 Bacteroidota bacterium
CAAAGTAAATGGCTGCACAGCAAGTACGATGTCTATGGCCGTCCGATCAGTACGGGCTTTTATGTGGGAAGTGCTCCAAATCCAGTGGCTCAATATGGCTATTCCACCCAGTTGAGTCAGACGACCTACGATGGGTCCAGTCCAATCAACAAGGGCAAGATATACTTCCACCAAAACAAGGTCCTGGGCAGCAGCGACTGGATCAAGACGATCTACTACTACGACCAATACGGCCGCAACTATGCCACCTCCGGCAACAATGCCCTCAACCAATCGATGGGCAAGGAAACAGCCCAAACCCAATTTGATTTTGCGGACAATGTCCTAAGCCACACCCGGCGCCATTACGACGGGTCCAATGCTTTGACCAAGATCACCACCCGAGCTGATTACGATCACAAAGGTCGATTGAGCAACAACTACCACCAGATCAACAACGAGCCGGAAGTCCGCTTGGCCAATCATGTGTACAACCATCGGGACTTTTTGATGCAAAAGAACCTGCACTATACAGGCAGTGGCTATTTGCAAAACATTGATTATGGCTACAATGTGCAGGGATGGTTGGTGAGTATCAATGAGTTGTGTCGCCCAGGGCCAGAGCTGCCCGAACTACCAGAGTTGGACCCGCCAGCGATGGGTTTGAACAGTTTAGAATTGGAGTTGAATCTCAATGCGACGGACTTTCAGGCTGCTGCGACAGCTTTGGATTTGGAGATGTCTGTGATGGTGGATGTGGTGCTGCAGGATGGTGAGCAGGCACAGCGCCAGAGTGCAAAAGAAGTTGCACTAAGCAATTTGGAGACAGAGAATCCAAAAGTGGAGTCCAAAGAGTCCAGTGGCAAAGCCTACAGCCACCAAATCCAATTGGACTATCCCGTCTTGATGCTGGAAACAGCTCAAATTGGAGAGCTATTGCTGCAAATAGAGGAAGATGTGATTGACAAATTGCAAGAAGCCGGAGTGAGTATCCATGAGATAATACTGGCCAATCAGTTGCAAAACCTGATTGAAAAAACCATTGTCATCCGAGAAGCAGAGTCAAGTGGTCGCCAAGCCCAGCCCAAGGGCTTCACTGCCCCGCTGCCCCAAGCCTCCTTGATGAACAACAGCATTGACCTATTCTCCATGGAGCTGCGCTACGACCAAGCCCAATACACCATGAATGCCCCAGCCCAATACAATGGCAACATTGCAGCGGTATACTGGCAGGTGGGCTGTCAAAACATGCAAATCTACGGCTACCAATACGACTACCAAGACCGACTGACGAGGGCCAACTACGGAGAGGAAGACCATCAATCGGGCAACTTTGTCCATCTCAACCGCTACAATGTCGTGGGCCTGCGCTATGACGATCGAGGCAACATCGACCGTCTCTACCGCCGAGGCCAGCGCACCCCAACGACCTACTCCTACATAGATAGACTGTTTTACGACTACACTGG
>JBCBOS010000097.1:0-1418 GCA_039821145.1 Bacteroidota bacterium
GTACATCAGACAGAGTCTGATCGGTACCAACACCAGGTTGAACCGAGGAAATGACAGATCTATAGCCCTCGATGGTAGGGACGGCTAACTTCTTCGTCCTAAACAGGAAAATGAAGAATTCTGCCACATCATTCACAGGGGTACTGGCGGCGGAAACTCCTCTATCCAGGCACCACTTCCGGAAGATGGCCCAGCGATGTTGATAGAGCTGGGAAGTGGATGACCGGACCTTCTTCGTTGCCAGTCGAGCGACCTCCTTCGAAAAGCCTTCCGCTCGGAGACGTCGCTCGACAGTAACCAGGCGGCTAGAGCTAGAGTGGAAAGCGCGCCGTGTGTGCGACCTGAGTGGGGCTGACGGAGCAGGTCGACCCTCTGGGGCGACATTCAAGGGACGTCCACTGTTAGGTCAAAAAGCAGAGTGATCCAGTGACGACCCGGCCATGAAGGGGATGGCTAGACTCCGACACACAGGGAAAAACGTTATGTCCCACACAGAGGAAGTACCTCGGCTATGTACACCCCTAAAATCCAGACCGGACAGATGAGAAAGATACTGTCCCCAGGGTCGACATACCATTCACCGAGAAAACACTATCAGTAGAATGAGCACAAGCCTCGTACACAGGGATGAAAGCGAGCATATAAGACAGCAGCACACACCCTGAACGAAGCCAAAAACCCTGGGACACGGCCTGAGACTCCCCAACACTACTAAGTGGTACTAGTGCAAGAGGAAATAGAGTCCCGAAGGCCAAAACTGACTGTAATGACAAAAACAAAACAGCACATATATCCTCTTCGAAACGACAAGATTAAAGAGCCAACACTAGAACCCAGAGCTCTAACCAAGTTGAAGAGAGGAATAGGAATTTAGTCCCCCGACAAGAACTAGAAAATCTGAATGAATAGTAGATCTGGAGTAACTAATGCCAAATTGAATAGGACCCCCAAGATCCGCTACATCGGCATGAATGTCCAAAATTTCCTCAACACACCAAGCAAGTCCATAATGAGTGTAAGTGTAAAAACGGGAGGAAAAAAGGATAGAACTGTTACAGATCTACACATCAGAGCAAAATATAAAACTGTTTAACAATAATAGTCAACAATTTCCATAAAGCATGAATAAACGGGCAATTAAACCACAAGTTTCATGAGCTAGCCTTGAATAAAAATGGGACAGAATAAAAATGTACAAAGGAACTGGAATTGCCTCACAACAATTAGGCTGAGGACAAAACTGGTACAAAAATCTACTACTCTAGGTCTGTGACGGCACCGCATCGTACAAACCCAAAAGCACAAGAAAACCAGCCTAGCTAAAGGAAAAAACCTAAACCACATTAAGGGACTAGAATGGTTATAGGCTATAACCCTGTTAAGAAAGAACTGATGTGATACTCCGCAAAAAGTAAAAG
>JBCBOS010000099.1:0-1402 GCA_039821145.1 Bacteroidota bacterium
GAAAAATATAGGTGGAGCAAATCCCTTTTTACTACAGCAATAAATTGGAGATATATTTCTCGCACTACACCTATTCCCTTCGAAGGTTTTATGTACAATAAAGTACGGGCAAAATATTATATCTCCTCGACTTATGTATTGTGTCACAGCCCTCGTGTGGGGCTGTGATAATGAATCTAAAGGTACTCACAATCCCCTGTTGAGATAGGAGGGGAAGCAGAATATACATTAGCGTTTTTTCATTTTCGAGATGAAATAGAAATATTGAACTTACATCCCCCTCCATATTATGTACAGTAAGGTGCGTGTAAAATCTTATATCTAGTCGATTTTTGTACCTTCAAGCTCATATTTAAAAGGGATGGTAGGAGAAGAATATGAGCTGGTCAAGAATATGCACTGGCCCCAGAAGGGCACTAGACCTCAGCCCTCAAGATGTTTTTGGGTTAAAAATGTCAGTGAATGTCGATAAGTGAGGTGAAGCTCGGTAGGCCTTTACCGCCAACAACCTCCGTCCTCACCTCAAAACCTAAGTCCTAACGACTCTCTCTTGGATTTGTTGCCAGATTTGACTGATTGTCGGCCTTCCGATTCTAGTCATTTTCGTTGGTGTTCGTCATCGTAAGGAACCTCTTATGTGAATTTTGTGCGCTCGTAAGACCTTGCCAGTGAGGAGCTAATCATCGTTGAATCCGATGCTTGCAATTGGTCCTTGTCGTGTCAGGGCGCAGAATCTGCTTGTGTTGATATACGTGGGTTGAATTCAACAATTCGGACGGGAAAGGGTTGTATCTGAAAAATTGTTGTGCATGTCTGGATAGTTTCTATTCACCCACCAGGGTTTCATTGCTCCTTTGCGACCGGTGGGGGTGCATGAGTGCTAGTGCATTCGCCTCAAAATGGCCTCGGTATTCATTTGCATCCTGCCATGTTGACAACAAACAATGTCAACAGAACCTTTTTTGACTCCACATGCGTCATTAAGTGTCTATATCTGGTCACCTAAAGTGTCTACCTGTGGAGCCTGCGGAAGCTGTTGAAGCTGTAGAAAGTGTGCAACCTATGGCCTCTCGGGTGGTGGAATGGTGGCCAACAGAACGTGGTGTCGGGATCGATTTTCACGATCAGCCATCCTTCGAACGTTTTCTTCTTCTGCTTCGTGACACCTCGAGCTACCTCTGCCTTGTGACAGAAACATTAACGTCACGCATACACATTCAGTTCAGGACGGTCATAACATGTTTATCCCACATTGATTGATTCCTAGGGATTGACGGGTTAGGGTTAACCCTAAACCCATTGAACTCTTAGCAGATCGAGACTAAACATCCGAGGAAGACCTGAAAAAAATGCAAATAAACAATTAGCGCTGACCTTTTCTCAATGATTCCAATGTACATCC
>JBCBOS010000100.1:0-1368 GCA_039821145.1 Bacteroidota bacterium
TTGGAATTTGATAGAGGTTCCCATTGTCAATCCCTGAGTCAAATTCCAATGGCTGATCCGGATCTGAACCAGAACACGGATTTTATGGCAATCTGTAAATGGCTATGTGGGGGAATTGTTGCACTTGGAAGAGGTCTGCGCTCTCCGAGTGCTTTTTCTAGTTGTTTTCCTTTATGGGTGTGTGCGCACTGCAGCTTGTGTTTGAGGGCGTGGCTGCAAAGTAGGCAATGGTCCTAGCTGCTTAGAAACAGGCTACCGCAACAAGCGCAAGCCGTGCCAGGAAGGGGGTCCGGCCAAGCCAAGGTTGCACGTCATCGCTTCTCGGCCTTTTGGCTAAGATCAAGTGTAGTATCTGTTCTTATCAGTTTAATATCTGATATGTCCTCTGCATGAGGGCAACATATTAAATGGATTTTTGACGACGGGAGTTGAAAGAGGAGCTTGCTCCGTTCACTCCACGCATCGACCTGGTATTGCAGTGCTGCTAGGAACGGTGCACTTTCCTTTTCTGCTGTGGAATATCAAATGAAAGCTTTGAGAGGAAAAAACGGTTAGAAACTTTGCACCCCATCTTGCTCAAATCACGGAGCATTCTAAAACCTCTGTTACGCCCCCTGCCGCAGACGACTCGCAGCTTTACATTTCAGTGTCATGACAGGACTATGGTCCCTTACGGACGCTAAGTCAGTGCATTCATCAGATGAACGAGCCCATGTGTCAGAACTTGCTCCAGCTCAGTGCAGACAAGACAGAAGTGACTGTTTTTGGCCCCAAAGATGAAAGGTCAAAGGTCAGTGCTCAGCTCCACTCCTTGTGACTAAAAGCTACAAATCAAGCCAGAAATCTTGGTGTAATTATTGACTCAGGCCTGAAGTGTCAAGTCAAGGCTGTAACACTTGGCTTTCACCTTTGCTGTCACTGATCCACAAGTATGGAGGAGGAGCAAGTCTCTTGCACACCCAAGGCTGGGCCTTTGCGAGCACACGTGCTGACATCATACAGAATGGGCGTGGCCTGGGATCATTCTATTCCACCGTGAGGGTGGTTGCTGTGCCCGCTAGCCTTGCCTGTGGCACTAGGGGCTGGGACAATCACTTACTCTGGTTTCTCTTCATAGCGCATAAATCTTTCGCCTTTTACTAAAGATTTCCGTGGAGAGCAACAGTAATGAGTTGACAGTATTTTTGGTGGGCTCTTTCTTTGGACTGAGCCTCTCTTGCTTGTGTAAAGAAATTGCTGGCGCAGTGGGGTTATCCAATCTGAGTGTCGTGTGTTGGGGGAATGCAGATAAGTACTAGTCTTCATTGCTTTTCTCTCTCTCTCGTTATTATTCTCTGCATAATAACTGCCAAGGAGGTTATGTTTTTG
>JBCBOS010000101.1:0-1358 GCA_039821145.1 Bacteroidota bacterium
AGGCCCATTCAAAGTGTGCAGCGGCAGCATTCACCAGATCAAAAGGATGTGGTCACTGCCATGGAATATGACAATCAGGGCCGTGTCTTCAAGCAGTACGTCCCCTTTGAGTCTGCCAATGACGATGGCAGCTACACAGCAGTACCTGCCAATACCAAGTACACAATAATGGCCTTTGAGCCAAGCCCGCTGAATCGAAGCATTTCTGCAACCCCTCCCTCCTGGTATGCAACCACGACAGCCTACAAAGTCAATGAAGCAACCGAGGTGCTCAACCTAAACACCAACAACTACTATGCAGCCGGAGAGCTGAGCAAAACAGTGGTCACCGATCCAAATGGCAATCAGCAGATCAGCTATGCCGACAAGATGGGCCGACAAATACTGAGTCACAGAACCAGTGGACAAAGCACTGAATCGGCCAAGACCTTTTACCTCTACGATGACAAAAACCGGGTGAAGACCATTGTCCCACCCGAGGCCAATCTATCAGATACCGATTTGATCTTCACCTACCTCTATGATGGGCGAGACAATGTGCTGGAAAAGAAGATTCCTTCCCAATCAGCGATGAAGATGAGATATGATGAGAGAAACTTATTGGTCTTTTCCCAGGATGGCAATCAGGCGGTGCAAAATGAGTGGTTGCACACCAAGTACGATTCCTACGGCCGGGTCAAGAGCAGTGGCTTTTACACAGGAAGCAATCCCAGTCCTTTCATCAGCTATCCATACACCACACAGCTGACCCAAACGACTTATGATGGCTCCAGCCCAATCAATAAAGGCAAGGTCTACTTTCACCAAGACCGCATTTTGGGCACCAATGATTGGATCAAAAGGATTTACTACTACGACATCCATGGCCGCAACCACACCATCTCAGGCAACAATGTGCTGAACCAATCGATGGGCAAAGAAGTGATGCAGTTCAGCTACGACTATGCCGACAATGTGATTAGCCAAACCCGGAGGCACTACAACAGCGCCAATGTGCTAACCAAGATCACCAACCGAACCGATTACGACCATGAAAGTAGACTAGCCAACGCCTATCACCGCATCAACAATGATGCAGAAGTGCGTCTGTCCAATCACCAGTACAACCATCGGGACTTTTTGGTGCAAAAGAACCTTCATTACACAGGCAGCAGCTATCTGCAAAACATCGACTATAGCTACAATCCCCAAGGATGGATCACGCAGATCAATGACTTTTGTGAGGTAGACCCAGAGCTGCCCGAACTACCAGAGCTGGACCCACCAGCCATGGGGCTGCAGAACCTAGAAATGGAAATCCAACTCAACCCAGGAGACTTTCAAGCTGCTGCTGAAGCCATAGACTTTGGCATGAATGT
>JBCBOS010000102.1:0-1309 GCA_039821145.1 Bacteroidota bacterium
GCGACAGAATCAGGAAGCTGTAATCCGTAGAAATGCCAGGTTGTACACAGGAAAAGTTGAGACCTATGCAGAGAATCAAAAAGTATGGTACCTTTGCCCTAGGAAGGTCCTTTCCAAACCAAGAAAGCTAACTGATGAATGGATAGGACCATACAAAATCACAAAGCAAGTAGCTGAAGTGTTGTACAAGATACGCCCGTGTGACTATGAAGGACCAGAAATCACAGTTCATGCGGCCCGGTTGCTGGCATACAAACCTAATACAACAATGAAATCAAGAATACCTGCCAACCTAAGAACAGATGATCAAGGAGATGAACTAGGAGAAGAAATACACCCGCCAAGGATTGAAGTGGACCTAGACAAAGAGTTGGGAGTCCCAGTCAGGCTTGCATACCCTGAGGTAGATATAGTTGATATAATGCAGGCTAGGAGGCCCGGACGTCCACACCAAACAACTCAGCAAAATGCATCAAACCAGACAGGCGAAGGCGCCAAGCCCCCAACAGATGAAATCCTGATTGAACCAGATAAACCTGGACCTAGTAGACCCGGACCTACACCAACAGATGCAGAAGATGACTTAGCAAAAAAGAGGGCACGGTCTGAGTCAGAAGGGGCCAGTGATAGGGAGGCAAAGGCGGCACGGCCTGGTACGAGCGGACAAGGTCACCTTGGAAGGGAATGGGCAGAGGACAACCGACCGGGCAAGATGAGACAGAAGCGAACACGGAGCCAGCTTATGAAACAAGTTGAGGAAATGAGGCGCCGTGCAGAAACAGACACAGGCACTGAAACAGATGCACCAAATCCTAAAAGAGCAAATGTCACGGACTCGCCTCAGGCAAGAACTAAAAGTTTGTTTAAAATGTTATTAAGTAGTTCTGATGATGAGATGTTGAGCACAATGAGAACTCTCCAAGTGGACATCACCGAAGACTCCACAGTACCAACAAAAGGAACAAAAGGGAGCGCAGCTTATGACTTACAATGTCACAAGAATGCAGTAATACCCGCTCATGGAATTGCAATGGTGGAACTCAACATCCGCATGGCAGTTCCTCATGAGTACTTTCTACTCCTTTTATCCCGCAGCGGTCTAGCTAAGAAAGGAGTAACGACGCTAGCAGGTGTTGTAGACAGCGACTACAGGGGACCAGTGTGCTGCTTGCTTGCAAACAGTACGGACGAGGATTTTATCCTTAAGAAAGGACAACGCTGCTGTCAGGGAGTATTTTTAAGGAAGTATGATTGTGAGTTCAACAAGAAGCATGCTCTTGACGAAACTGATCGGGGTGCTAATGGCTTT
>JBCBOS010000103.1:0-1297 GCA_039821145.1 Bacteroidota bacterium
ATTAAAATCAAACCTTTGGTAGTTGTGTAAAATAACCAGTTTCAACTATTTAAAAAACATGCAAAAAACCATTCTCATTACTGGTTCAACCGACGGTATTGGCTTAGAAACAGCCAAGCTCTTAGTTTCACAAGGGCACCATGTTTTATTGCATGGTCGTAATCCAAAAAAGCTCGAACAAGTCCAAAAAACACTCCTTGAACTCAAAGTTGATGGAGCTGTTGAAATCTACGTGGCCGATTTATCTCTCATGGTCAATGTCGAGGAACTCGCAAAAACTGTTGCCGAAAAGCATTCTAAACTTGATGTGCTAATCAATAATGCAGGCGTTTATAATGCCTCCAATCCTTTCACCCAAGATGGACTTGATGTACGCTTTGCTGTTAATACCATCGCTCCCTATCTGCTTACACAACGGCTATTGCCACTGCTCGGTACTTCAGGACGGGTGATTAATCTGTCCTCTGCTGCTCAATCGACTGTCCAAGTAGAAGCACTGACTGGACGAGTGAAACTACGCGATGGAGCAGCTTATGCACAAAGCAAATTGGCTCTGACAATGTGGTCCCGGAGTTTGGCACTTTCCCTTAAGGATAGCGGTCCTATAATTGTCGCGATTAACCCCGGGTCAATGCTAGGTAGCAAAATGGTCAAGCAGGCTTTTGGGGTCACAGGCGGTGATATCCGCATCGGGGCAGAAATACTTACTCGTGCAGCACTGACAGATGAGTTCAAGACTGCTTCAGGCAAGTATTTCGACAATGATTCAGGTCAGTTTGCCTCTCCCCATCCCGATGCGCTTGATACAGAGAAATGCCAAGAGATTGTAAGTGTGATTGAGATGGTTTTAGCTTGAACTTTGGTGGTACATCAAATAAGTAATGAGCAAAAATTTTTCCCATGAAGAACATAAGAAAGTTTTTATTACTCGCACTTGTACTCTTCTTAACCACCTTCTGAGAAGGCATTTTCTAGCGATGAGAAGCCAATTAACGTAGACGCATCGAACATCGTTTGGGTTGATCGGCCCGGAACGTCAACCTCTGCCAATGGAGTAAAGGTAGCCTTTCTTTGGGGCAAACCCCAGGAAAATCAGTTGAACGGAACCCTTATTAAGCTACCAGGTGGATTTACCGGAAAAATACGTAGTCATGGCTCAACCTTTGGTGCTGTAGTAATCCAGGGTCAACCACAGTATCAAGTGCCGGGTGAAACCGAAGTCAAAGCCTTGGTGCCAGGTAGTTATTCCAGCTTTAGACGAGACTTGATGCACCGATTCTGCCTTCAAGCTGAAATA
>JBCBOS010000104.1:0-1275 GCA_039821145.1 Bacteroidota bacterium
CTACACATACGCAAGTATGTGGCGAAAAGCTCTCTAACCTTTAGTGTCACAATTGCGCGCAAGCAGATCGCGGTAGTCATGGGGAAGCAGGCTGCCCAGCTTGCCAATCCCATATCGGCAAAGAGCTATGGCGAAGCATCCTCCTCGGCCCCTTCAGATAGAGGTGGAATATGAGTTTAGCCGCCTCGCAGATCGGTATTTCATCGAGGCCTATGCTCGAGTTCTGCCAGAAATTCGTTCAAGTACAAGGTCACCCAAGCCCCGTCAATCGGAGCATGTCACCAGCAAGAAGGTCCAGTCATGAACAACACTCAGGTAGCACTCTATGCTCGGGTGTCTTGCGAGCAACAGGTCACTGCTCATACCATCGCCAGTCAACTGGCAGCCTTACAGACTCAACTCAAGACAGATGGACACGCTTGCCCAGAGTCTCTGCAATTTGTTGATGAAGGCTACAGTGGCAGCACCTTGCTGCGACCAGCATTAGAAGGCTTACGAGATGCCATTGCTCGTGGAGAAGTTGAACGCTTGTACGTACATTCTCCAGATAGACTTGCTCGCAAGTATGCCTATCAAGTTGTATTGGTAGACGAATTTTCTCGTGCGGGAGTAGAGGTTATTTTTCTCAACCATCCTCTCGGCCAATCGCCGGAAGACGAGCTTCTGTTACAAGTCCAAGGCATGGTTGCTGAGTACGAACGGGCCAAGATTCTCGAACGTAGCCGTAGAGGCAAACGACATGCAGCTCAGATGGGTTCTCTCAATGCTTTCTCAAAAGCTCCCTATGGATACACCTTCATTTCGAAACACTTGAATGGTGGCCAGGTTCGCATGGAAGTCAACTTGACGACTGCCAGTCATGTGCAGCACATCTTTCATTGGTATGTTCACGACCATCTGAGCTTGAGCGAGATCAGTAGACGTCTCAAACAGCTGTCAATTCCCTCTCCGACTGGTAAGAGCCAATGGACGTTGACGACTCTATCGAGGATGCTACGCAACCCGCACTACAAGGGTTGTGCAAGTTTCGGCAAATGGCGGAATGGTTCCAAGGTTGAGCGCCCTAGACCTCCTCGCAATGCATCAGCCCATCCAAAAGACTATTCGGTTTTTCGGACTCCTCCAGAGGACTGGATTGTTGTGCCGGTCACCCCAATTATTGACGAGGCCCTCTTTGATGCAGCCCAGGAGAAATTAGAGCAAAATCGTCGCCGATATCGCCAACGCAAAAAAGGTCCCAGCTTTCTCTTACAAGGGCTCGTTGTTTGTGGAGTT
>JBCBOS010000105.1:0-1262 GCA_039821145.1 Bacteroidota bacterium
TTTGATGTAAGTGATTTTGACAATTCGAAAACGCTGGTGAGCAAAAGTGCAAATGCGGTGAGCAATGTTTTCTCCCTGGCCTATGATGCTGCCAGTGGGGAGCTGTTTTGGCCGGATTTGACTTCTCGTTCCATTGTTCGGGGCTTTCCGGATGACAGTTTGTTTGTCCGTCAATTTTTGGGAGAGACAGCGACGCCTTCTTTGGTCTTCATCGATCCAAGAATGGGCCATATGTATTGGGGTGGTTTTCGTGAGGATAGGATTTTTCGCAGCAATTTGGATGGGACAGATCAAATGGTAGTTGTTGAAGAGAATGTAGAGAATCCCTATGGACTTGCCATCAGCTTTGAGCAGAATCTGTTGTTTTGGTCGGATGTAGACTTGGAAAAAATCTTTGTCAGTGGTTTGGATGGGAGCAATGTTCGGGAGTTGTGGTCCTTTCCGCCTCGCAGCATTTCTCTGAGGATTGTGGTACACGAAGGCAATCGGGAATTGATTTGGGCCGATGATGTCAATGGAACCTTGGAGGCCATTGGTTTTGATGGGAGCAATCATCGCAAGTTGTATGATGGTGGACGGGATGTCAATCCCATGGGGCTTGCGCTGGACGAGGAGAATGGTATATTGTATTGGACCGATTATGTCAAAGGGACCATCAATCGCCTGGACTTGGGAAGTTTGAGCAATGAAGAATTACAGGGGGGATTTCGAGAGCCGATCTACCTCGCCTTGGCAGACAAGGGGACGACCTCAAGCAACACAGCTGATTTTTCTACGATTGCCTTGAGTATCTCTCCCAATCCCTCCAAAGGCAGGCTTTCTGTTTGGGTTGACGGTTTGTCTGGTTCTGATGGGGTTTTAGAGATTCACAATCGAGATGGCAAGCTTCTTCGCAGCCTTCCCATGCCTTCGTCCCGCTTGGAGGTGGATGCCAGTGATTTGCCCTCGGGTTGGTACATCTGCGCCTATCGCAATGGAAGCCATTCTATCCAAAGTCAATTTGTCATTTTGTAAAAAGCTATGAATCCGATGAAACAGTATTTCTTCTTTTTCCTATTGCTGCTAAGCAGTGTAGCGGTTTGTCAGCCTACGAATGGTGACGAGATTGATCCGAGTTTAAGTGTGATGCCTCCTTCTCCGAGTGCGGCGGGGCTTGCCAAGTATACTGATTTCCCCATCAGTTACACCAGTGGGACGCCACAGATCAGTGTGCCCATTTATACCCTGAGTGGTCGAGGCATACAGGTGCCGATTTCTTTGAG
>JBCBOS010000106.1:0-1202 GCA_039821145.1 Bacteroidota bacterium
GTTGCTTTACTGCACAAAAGCGGGTGATGGGGCTTTTCCGGGCAATGTTTGCAGGCTATCCTTTTGAGTGTACATTCAGCTCCATATCTCCCATGATTATTTTCTGTTAAGCAGACTTGACAATAGGACAACTTCCTGATTGTTTGCCATCTTTGATGAATGTTCTGATCGTTGAAAGCATTGCATGCTGCGAGGTATTTCCGACTTTTTCCTTTTCTGTCTGGGTGCGAACCTCCGCACAATGGGCATTTCCAGTTGTGAGCAGACACCGAGGTTTTTACAGCATTACTAGGATTTGGAGCAGATGCATGACGACTTCTTTCTTGGCTAGAATTCTTGACAGGCAATGGAACATCTCTTCCAAGGTTTATTAGTTGCTTGCACCAATCCTTGAAGCGTGCCAAAATAGTTGCTCCATGCGATGTTTGCCAGAGCTCCTCGAAAGAAGGCCCTTCTTCTCCAGCAGGCACGAATGCAGCTTCACATTCTTTCTTCAGGTTGTACAAGATCTTCGCCCATTCCAGGGCCAGGCTTCCTTCTAACGTGTTGGAGACTATCTTGGTGATCCTTTCAGGGGTGATTATGACCGTCTGCTTCTCCACTTCGATGTACTCCGCCGTCATGATTATTGATAAGAGGAAGCCTTCTATAGCATTAACTCCTGGGGGCTTAGAATTTTCTATATCTGCAATGAGCTTCTTACTGACTTGTCTGGGCGTTCCATACTTGAGGTAGAGCTTGCTAAAGCAGTCAGCTTCTGTCTTGCTGTGCTCGAGTAGGGCTCTGTCTGCTTCATTGCTACATGCTCCTTTGATAGCATTCAGCTTGCTTTCAACCGTTTTCAAGTTATGCTTCTCTTGGCTCCAGACTTTGAGGAAACGATGCCAGTTTCTTGCAGAAATCTTGGGTAATGTTTTACTTTCTAAAAAGCTCTTGCTCATTATTTTCACTTCCTCTTCCCGCTGTGTCTTCACCATTTGGACTTCGTCGATCTTGAGGAGAAGTTTTCTCTTGAGTTCTCCCATTTCTTGGGTGCTGATGACAAAGTCTGGACCTTTTACCCACTTGCAGAAAGAAGACTGAGTCCGGTAAAAAGAACAGTCACCTGAACTAGTTAAGCTGAAATTAGCTAACGAAGAGATTCAAGAGTTAGGTTCTTTTTACCGGACTCAGTCTTCTTTCTGCAAGTGGGTAAAAGGTCC
>JBCBOS010000107.1:0-1200 GCA_039821145.1 Bacteroidota bacterium
AAAAGTCCACTCAGGTCGTAGATCTGGCCCAGCAGACGCGCCAACAGGGTTTTGGTAAGTTTCACATTTTAATATCAATCCTAAACAAAGAGGTATTAGTAAAGGATGTAATCTAACACAGATGTCTAGGGAAGAAATTCAAAATGTGAAACTTACCAAAACCCTGTTGGCGCGTCTGCTGGGCCAGATCTACGACCTGAGTGGACTTTTGTCTCCGGTCAGAGCAAGTCTGCTGTCCCTCTTCTCCAAGGCATGTCAGGTTCTGAAAGACTGGACTTCTTCTCTTCCCCCAGACCATGAGCTGTCAGTTCAGTTGACGCAGATTCTGTTGGAGTTAAATCAGGACATCCCAAGCATCCGCCCATTTCCAAGATGCAAACTGCCAGAAGGTTCCACTCTTCAGAGAATTGTTGTCTTCTCAGATGCTTCACTGGACATCGTGGCTTTCTCAGTGTACCTTGACGTCAGAGAAGCAGACTTCTCCTGTTCCAGCAGGTTTCTCTTTGGCAACTGCTACTCCCGCCACGCCTCCATCCCTTCTCTAGAGCTCCTGGCCTTCGTGATAGCCCTGTCAGAAGTCCACAACCTGATCATCAAGCACTCGGAATCTCTTCTACCTGAGGAAAAAACAGTTAGAATAGAGTTTAAGATTGATAGTTTGTGTACTTTGTTTTCACTCAATGTGAACAGATTATCAAAGTCGATCTTAATCAAGAACGCCAAAGATAAAATGATCATGAATCTAACTCAACTTGCAAAAGGTTTTAATTTGCATCTCTTCATAGGATACACGTCCACTGACATGATGGCTGCAGACCTCGCAACAAAGTATTATCGAGGACTGGTTGCAACAATCAACAGTCATCTCTGGCGAAACGGATCAATGGACGGAGTCATCCCCTTACTAGATGACAGCAACACCTTTCTCCTGACACATGGGGGGAAAGTAGTCTGGACAGGCCAGAACGAACACTGCCATCATCTCACCTGCCCAGATATAGACAACTTTTTCTGCAGTTGTCCATCATGTAATACAACTTTCTGGGCAGGGTACGCCAATTTGTTCTCTGGAGATTCAATTGAAAGCTTAGACTTAGAACCTGATCACCCGACCGATACTGATCCTCTAAAAGCAGTTGATACTGATCCTAGAAAAGTGGATGATAGTGAGCCTCTAAAAGTGACAGATAATGAGCCTCT
>JBCBOS010000108.1:0-1191 GCA_039821145.1 Bacteroidota bacterium
CCCTAATCTCTCTCTGCTCTATTTCCAAGTGAATCAGTTGGATACTGCTTTAGTTTATAGTATCCAATCTACGCAACTCCAAGACAGCCTTCGCTCCTTTCAGCAAACCTCCTCGAATCGCCATTTGTATGTAGAAAAAAGTCTCAGTTCTTTGGAAGTTGGAATCATCAGTGCCACCAGCTTAAAACAATGCGACTTATCCTTTGAGCTATCTGAAAAAAGCAAAGGTCGCGGCTTGGTGGATTTATTGGCTGAAAAATCCATCACTCCTACCATAGAAAAAGACAGTCTGGATGATTATCGAAGTCTGAAAGCTCGTCTGCAAGCCTTGAATCAAAATCTGCGAAAAGTATCGACAGCTCAAGAGCGAGGCAACATCCGCTCTTTGCGAGACAGTCTGTTTGGAGAGTTCCGTATCCTGCAAGAACGCATCAAAGCCAGAGATCCAGCCTATGCCAATTTGGTATATCCTGAGACAGTCAATCGGCAGGAGGTACAGTCGATTTTGCAGAAGCAAGAAGTGGTAATCAGTGTCTTCACTGGCTACCTGCGATCCTATGCCTACATCATCACCAAAGACCAACAGGAGGTCATCGACTTAGGGCCAACCGATAGTCTTGAAAACATGATCACCCACTTCCGCCAAGGCTACATCGACGGACAAAAATCTATCTTCAAAGGGGGTAAGATCAACATTCGTCAAAAGTGAGAAAGTAAAAAAGCCTTTTTCCAATCTACCCATGCCTTGTATGAATCCATCTGGGAGCCCATCGAACAAAGCAAGCTGGTCAAAGGGAAAGAACTCATCTTGATCCGAGATGGTTTGTTGAACTATTTGCCCTTTGAGTTGCTGGTCCGTGATGGCATTCAACAGGATTATAGGGACTATCATTATTTGGTAAAAGACTATTCCTTCACTTACTATCCCTCGGCGACTGTGCTGCACTTCAGTCGCACGCAAGCAGCTCCGGTGCCCAACTGGCAAAAATCTTTTTTGGGCTTTGCTTTGTCAGAGTTTTCTCACGACCACTGTTTGTCCTCTGGTCTGTTGCTGGATGATTTGGAGCAAGCCATTACAGAAGCTACCACCATTGCCAATGAATTTGGTCCTGATCAAGCGACTGTTTGGACCAATGCTCAGGCAACAGAAGATCAGCTCACATCAGCAAAACCTCATCTCTACCGCTATCT
>JBCBOS010000109.1:0-1143 GCA_039821145.1 Bacteroidota bacterium
CATTTGTATTGGGGCGGTTTTCGTGAAGACAAGATTTTTCGCAGCAACTTGGATGGGACAGATCAGCAGGTGGTCGTCTCTGAGAATGTAGAGAACCCCTATGGACTTGCCATCAGCTTTGAGCAGAATTTGTTGTTTTGGTCTGATGTGGACTTGGAAAAAATCTTTGTCAGCGGTTTGGATGGGAGCAATGTTCGGGAATTGTGGTCTTTTCCCCCTCGCAGCATTTCTCTGAGGATTGTGGTACACGAAGGCAATCGGGAATTGATCTGGGCCGATGATGTGAATGGAACCTTGGAGGCCATTGGTTTTGATGGCAACAATCATCGCAAGTTGTATGATGGTGGACGGGACGTCAATCCCATGGGGCTGGCACTGGATGAGGAGAATGGCATGCTATATTGGACCGATTATGTCAAAGGGACCATCAATCGCCTGGATTTGGAAAGTTTGAGCAATGAAGAATTGCAGGGGGGATTTCGAGAGCCCATCTACCTTGCTTTGGCAGACAAGGAGACGACCTCAAGCAAAGCGGCTGATTTTTCTACGATTGCCTTGAGTATCTCTCCCAATCCCTCCAAAGGCAGGCTTTCTGTTTGGGTTGACGGCTTGTCTGGTTCTGATGGAGTACTAGAGATTCACAACCGAGATGGCAAGCTTCTTCGCAGTCTTCCCATGCCCTCTTCTCGGCTGGAGGTGGATGCTAGTGATTTGCCTTCGGGTTGGTACATCTGCACCTATCGCATAGGAAGCCACTCTATCCAAAGTCAATTTGTCATTTTGTAAAAAGCTATGAATCCAATGAAACAGTATTTCTTCTTTTTCCTCTTGCTGCTAAGCAGTGCAGCGGTTTGTCAGCCTACCAATGGTGACGAGATTGATCCGAGTTTGAGTGTGATGCCTCCTTCTCCGAGTGCAGCGGGACTTGCCAAGTATACTGATTTTCCCATCAGCTATACCAGTGGGACGCCACAGATCAGTGTGCCCATTTATACCCTGAGTGGTCGAGGCATACAGGTGCCGATTTCTTTGAGCTATCACTCTGGTGGAGTCAAGGTGGATGAGCTGTCCAGTTGTGTGGGTTTGAATTGGTCGTTGAATGCAGGTGGATCGGTGAGCCGCACCGTGATGGGCAAGGCCGAT
>JBCBOS010000110.1:0-1129 GCA_039821145.1 Bacteroidota bacterium
GCATAAATGTTTAAAGCTCCCCCATCGCCTGCAGTTAGCGTTCCGGCATTGATTAAACCACCTTCTAAAACATTAAGGCGGTGGGTCTTAATCGTGGTATCACCCGCATTACCAAAGCCACCGGATTGAGTACCAATCAAGCTGCTCAGCTCAGTAATGCTGTTAGAGCCTGCAACCGTAATCTCATCTGCATTGGGTAGTGCTTTTATCTGGGGGCTGGAGAGAATGAGTTCAGATGAGCTTGTTTGAGACGCAACTGCTGATTGTAGTGATGAACGAAATTCCAGATGGCAGCGACATGGTTTTCGAGTTTCTTGGAAAAGGATAGGGACTTTCGCACCAATCGCGAGACCCGATGCCTGAGGGTGCAGTTTAGCCTTTCAATATAGCTCGTCCGGCCACTTTCTTTGCCCACCGCTCGATGGCGTTTGCTGGGCAACACGCAAGCATAACTCGCCCAGTAGTCCGTGTAAATGAGAGCGCATTGACGATAAATGCCGGGCAGCGATTGCCATAATTGCCTAGCTGACTGGGCGCTGCGGTCTCCGATATGGAGACCAATGATTTCTCGGGTCTGGGCATCAATCGCAATCCAGACCCACTGTTTGTTCCCTTTGTTATCTACAAAGGACCAGAGTTCGTCCATCTGGACTGTTAGGGCTTTTTTACCTTCTTCGTCACCTCCACTGTCTTCGAGACGGTTTTGGCCTTAGCGTTGACATAGCTCTGGATGCAGCTTTCAGAACGTTCCATCACCCGAGCAATGCCAGCGAGAGAAATTCGTTCAAGTAGCAGCCGTTCTAGCAATGCTTTTTCTGATGGAGTGAGAGGAAAGCATTTCGGGCTGAGGACAAACCGGCGTCCACAGTCTTTGCACTTATAGCTTTGGCTGCCGCGATCGTTGAAGCCGTTGCGATTGATGCTTTGGGAGAGGCAATTTGGACAATGAGGCGAAGGTTGAGCCATGGAAAGAATCGGGTCGAAGTCTTCCCCAGTTTGCTTTTCCTCTCTCAAAAGGCCACACCTTCACCATCACCCAGCTAAACCCACTACCGCCCAACAAAATCGGTATTAAAACTATCTCAACCGTAATCACAAAAATCACCAAATTCCACGCCTGCTGACCTAT
>JBCBOS010000111.1:0-1114 GCA_039821145.1 Bacteroidota bacterium
ATCAAATCTGCTTATTGGCGATCGACGACTTGGAGAGGGGATTTTGGGATTTTTGTTGTTTGGCAAGGCATTGGATGTCAGGAAGTTGTATATTTGTAGGGGATGGGCTTTAATTGTACCAGTGTGGGATTGAAACTCAATATCTACAAGAACCGCATCGAGTGGATCATTGCTTTAATTGTACCAGTGTGGGATTGAAACTTTACCAAAATCAATATAACGATGGTTATATACACGGCTTTAATTGTACCAGTGTGGGATTGAAACGCAGGAGGCTATCGACCTCAAGAGGTCCGACTACTAGCTTTAATTGTACCAGTGTGGGATTGAAACTCGGCTCGATACTCGAAAGTTTAGGGGCTATTCGAGCTTTAATTGTACCAGTGTGGGATTGAAACGCTAATGAGAGTTGAGAAAATAGGAACAAAGAAAGTGCTTTAATTGTACCAGTGTGGGATTGAAACAATTTTGGAAACAAAGTAGGTCTGCTTATTATTTAGCTTTAATTGTACCAGTGTGGGATTGAAACCGCCACTTCCGTCATACCCCCCATCGTCCATTTTGGCTTTAATTGTACCAGTGTGGGATTGAAACTGCGATGTACTGAAATCTACCAACCCGAAAGTGGGGCTTTAATTGTACCAGTGTGGGATTGAAACATGTGAAGTGGTAATCATTTGTCAAATCTAGAGAGGCTTTAATTGTACCAGTGTGGGATTGAAACCAATCTTGTGGTTAATGGTGGCCGGGATGCCGTTTCAGCTTTAATTGTACCAGAGTGGGATTGAAACAGCAAAGGCGATCAACAGGCAAATTTGGATGACAATGCTTTAATTGTACCAGAGTGGGATTGAAACAGACTTCATGCCGCTTGTGGTGATTGATCATTAAAAAGCTTTAATTGTACCAGTGTGGGATTGAAACTACGCTAAAAGAAGGAACCAGAATTACCTCAGAACTGCTTTAATTGTACCAGATTGGGATTGAAACCCCACTCCGGGTATGAAGCCCTTTCCGAAGTTGTAGGTTTAATTGTACCAGTGTGGGATTGAAACGAGTCCTTGTATTTCTGAATCTCTTCCTTTGCTTGCTTTAATTACACCAACGCAGCATT
>JBCBOS010000112.1:0-1087 GCA_039821145.1 Bacteroidota bacterium
TAAGTACTTAAGAAAAAGAAATATGGTATTTTGATCCGATCCCCTTCAGCAGGGAATCAAGTTCTTTGACAAGTGATTGTTTATTGGAATAAGCTTCAAATGGCAACCATTGGTATTTCATGAAGCGCCATAGTATCTCAATGAGATTTAACTCAGGAGAATACTTTGGTAAAAACTTCAGATGAAGTCCTTGCTCTCGCCATTGAGAAATTTTTGCTTTCATTTTACGACTCGTGTGTGTTGGGGCATTATCCAGAATCAAAATCGTTTTATGTTCTTTGGATTTACCTTGACGAATCGTCTGGCAAAAATCATCCATACAGAAAATGACATCCTCTGAATTGGCGCTTCCGTTCTGTACATAAGAATGAAAGTCAAGCTGTTTATTCATGAATCCCAGAACGGTTTGGTTAGAACCTCGCTGAGAGAATAATTCAATAGTTTGTCCTTTCATTTGCCAAGCATAAGGAACACTAGGTGTCAGATTAAAGCCTGCTTCGTCAAAATAGTATAGGTCAATGATGCCTTTATCTGCTTGATCTTGCCATTTGTAGAGGCGCTTTTGGAATGTTCTAAAAGCCTGTTCGTCTCGTTTGCTCTTCAAGGATTTACGAATCCGTTTCCACTTATAGCCTTTGGATTTGAGGATATTGCGGAGTGTCCATCTACTGATACAAATCCCAAATTCCTCTTGGATCTTGATCAGTAGCGACTTGAGAGAGCGTGGATTTAGCCTTAACCATCCCTCTAGTGTTTTTTTTGACCTTTATCTAATTTTGAAGGTCGCCCACTTTTGGGAGCATCCTTCAAACCTGAGATACCCTGAAATTCGTAGCGATCAAACCAATTAGAAATGGTGTCGCGATCTACATCGAAAATATCTGATAAGTCATTGATTGTATACCCTTTATGGCTCAGCATCATGGCACGGCAACGACTAATTTCCCGATAGTCTTTACTTTGAAGCATCCTTTTCTTTAAGACAACCGCTTCGTCTAATGTCAATTTGATGTATCTCATTTGGCTAACTGTTTAGCCAAATTTAAGGATTTATAGTTTTACCGAATTTCTTTTTCTACATTACTTA
>JBCBOS010000113.1:0-1056 GCA_039821145.1 Bacteroidota bacterium
CGCCAATGTTTCTACAATCTCTGCTCTCTAGAGCAATTCATTGGTGGACAAGGCGAGGACTGGAGCTTTCAGCGTCGGGCGTTCGACTGGCTCAACTGCTCAGCCTTGGCTTACGGTCGAGTGGCCTATGGCTCCAAGTGATTCCTTCACAGGCCAGACACAGAATGGTCCCTGCTGTTTTCCGGTATGCTCTACGGGTCTATTTGGGGCTACCTATACCAGGAGATTCCTTGCTGTCTACCCGCAGATGCCAGGACTGCCATGCGGTTGTGGATACCCTCGGCTCACACTGGCTGAGCACGTGCCCTGCTTCACGCGCGGCGTTTACACGACGACACACTGCGGTAAACCACTCCATTCGCGCGGCCCTGCATGAGGCTGGCTACACCACGACACTCGAGCCGTTGCTTATGGACCCGGACCCTCATCAGGATCACCCAGGACTCCGCGCGGACCTTCTGGTCTTCGGGATCGACGGTCAACCTGACACCTATGTGGACGTGGCTATAACCTGCCCCACGGCCCCCAGTTTCTTGGAAGGCACACAGGCCCGCCGCGGGAAAGCCGCTCACATGAAGTTCCAGCAAAAGCATAGGAAGTATGCTTCGACGGTTCGGGCTCAGCCTGGTGGGGTGGGCCTCCAACCCCACTTCCTCCCCCTGGTCTGGGAGACGTTCGGTTTTACCCATGCGAAGTCGGCCTCTTGGCTGGATCGTCAGCTTAAACATGTCCCCGGGGTTCGGAATAGGCTTCTGCGGGAGATCTCATGGGTCTTATGGAGGTCGTCGGGAGCGATCCTGGAACGCGCTTATCGGCGCCTCTGCTGGTTCCACTCCTATCAGCCGGAGTTCTCTAGTGCCGCTACGTGACAATGAATTAATCAACCTCCCTGCCCGCCCACTTGGCTCGCCATTTCCTTAGGAGTCAATAAATGTGTTGTTGTTGTGTGCCCTGCACATGCTGGCATTTGTGTGCCCTACACATGCTGGCATTTGTGTGCCCTACACATGCTGGCATTTGTGTGCCCTACACATGCTGGCATTTGTGTGCCCTACA
>JBCBOS010000114.1:0-1052 GCA_039821145.1 Bacteroidota bacterium
CGACTTTTGTCATCGTACAAAAAGTAGGTCTTGGCCGACTCTGAGGCAAATCCACTGGTCCGATTGCTCATCACATCGCGGCCCAGTTTGTCTTTGTAGCCGATGGTCTGATTGCCATTTGGATCGGTCACGGTGGTTTTGAGCAATTCCTTGGCGGCATAGAAGGTATTGGTCTGCAAATTCATTACTTCTCCTGCTCCATTGGTACCATAGCTGCTTGTGGTGGCATACCAGGAAGGAGGCGTAGACGAAGTCGTGCGATTCAACGGACTGGCTTCATATTGCACACTCGAATGCTTTTGATTGGCAGGAATGGCCACAAAGCGACCGTCGTCATGGGCAGATTCATAGGGGACATATTCCTTGCTCACCCGCCCTTGATTGTCGTATTCCACTGCTGTGATGACATCCTTTTGATCCGGTGAATGCTGCCGCTGGACCGTTTGCATCGGCCGACCCAATCCATCGAGGTATTGCCAGCTTTCCATCCACTGTAGATTGCTGCCTGTCACAGGGGTGTAGTCCGTTCGTGACTTGACATAGTTTCTCCCACTGCCATTTTGGTACTCATACTCATAGCTGGTACGCACATTGCCAGAGCGGGCCCTGGATTCACTCAACCGACCCAGTACATCATAATCGTGAAAGACGATTTGTCCATCGATGTCTGTGATGGAGGAAACCAAATTGGTCCCCGGATGGTATTCATAGTCCCAGGTAAAGTCTTCATATCTGCGCTGATCGATCAACCCACTGTTGGTCCAGGTGTAGTACTCGCGATTCCAGCCATCCATTTGCACACTGGTGGGATTGCCTCTGTCGTAGCCAAAGACCGTTCCCTGCAACTCCCACCGCCCAGGCAGTAGCAAGCCGAGCTGGTCCCAAGTACGTTCATAGCGACGGAAGTACTGCGGATAGGGATGATTGTTGAACAAATTGTACTGTGTCCAACTGCCATCCAATTGGACATTGTCCACAAAGGTTCGCTGTCGGATGGGCATGAGCATGTTGCGGTATTCCATCTCTCGATAGACCAAGCCGGAAAACTCCTC
>JBCBOS010000115.1:0-989 GCA_039821145.1 Bacteroidota bacterium
TGATTGTCATATTCCATGGCAGTGACCACATCCTTTTGATCTGGTGAATGCTGCCGCTGCACACTTTGAATGGGCCTGCCCAGTCCATCGAGGTATTGCCAGCTTTCTGTCCAATGTAGGTCACTGCCTACTGTAGGAGTAAAGTCCGTTCGGGTCTTCACATAGTTTTTGGTATTGCCATCTTCGTAGTTGTACTCATAGCTGGTCACCACATTGCCCCCTCGACTGCTGGTGGTTTGCAGGCGCATCGAGCTATCATAGGTATAGTCAATCACCTGCCCATCGATGTCTGTTGTGCGAGTCATCAAGCGAGAGTTGGGATCGTATTCATACTCCCAGATGAAGTCTTTGTACTGCCGACGAGTGACTAGGCCATTGGTCCAGGTGTACAAATCAGGCTGCCAGCCGTCCTGCACCACCTTTTTGGGCATCCAGTAGACTGGATCATACTCTCCGATGAACGCTTTAATGTCCCAACCATCATCGATCAGTTGATTGGTAGTTGACCAACTGACTTCCCGTCGACTGATGCGATACAGCAGTGGAGGATGGGTGCTGAGGGAATAGGTGGGCAGTCCGGCCTGGTCAAAGTAAGAGTAAGTATATCGCTTGCCATCTACGATCTGACCATCTACGAGGGTTTGTGTTTCTATCGGCACAATCATGTTCCAGGATTGCAGAGCGGTGGCCATGGGATCGCTTTGCTCAGGAGAATAGATGGTGATGGTCTCATGCTGTTTGCCATCGCTGTTGGTCACCAGGGTTTGGGTGGGCATTGTGTGGCGGCCTTGGGGTAGATCATAGCCATAGTTGGTTGTTGTTTCTACATATCGACCGGAGCCATCCATGTCATAGGTTCTACTGGTCTCATTTTTCAGATACACCCATTGGGAGATGGCATCATACCACTCAATGGCATAGTGCTCATAGCCTGCCGAGTTCAAAATGGTGTAGCCATCCGGTCGACCATAGCAAGGGCCGTTGAATTG
>JBCBOS010000116.1:0-908 GCA_039821145.1 Bacteroidota bacterium
CTGACTCTTGGAACTTTCGTTGGAGGTACGTCCCTCTTCTCTTTTTCCCTCTATTTCTATACGTACGCAGATCGTGGGAGGAACGGCTACAATACGCCAACAACGCAGCGGATCTTCGCAAGGCAAGAGAGAGGACAAACCTCGAACATCAACGGTTCGGGGTTTGCGACCTCGCCAGTCCCCACGCCAGGACATTTCTTCTGCATCTCCCGGGTCGCCTCTCCCTGTTTGCGCGACCACGTCGCTTCGGCTGTGGAGGAGGCGACCATCGGTCGATTCTTCCCCGGGTCGACCCCGAGGACTCTCCCGGTTCCGGCCAGTCGGGCCTCCAGGCCGTCGTGGGGACTGGCGAGGTCGCAAACCCCGAACCGTTGATGTTCGAGGTTTGTCCTCTCTCTCGCCCGGCGGAGGTCCGCCGCGTTGTCGGCGTACTGCAGCCGCTCCTCCCACGATCTGCGTACGGATAGAAAGAGAGGAAAAAAGAGAAGAAGTGCGTTAGTCCGACGGAAGTTCTAAGAGTCGGAAATGAAAAGAGAGTAAAAGCTGATGGTGATGTTCGGAAAAGATGGTCGATGTCGATGTCATCTCTGGAATATATATAGTTTGTATTTCAACGTAATCAATAGGGGAAAAGTGACGGGAAAAAATGGTCGTATATTGCAAATGGATCCCATGTTGCTTGCGACCTTCTTCTTTCTCACCTCTCGTGCTCGGCGTTCCAGCTGGATGCGTCGACCGCCCGAGTCACGTGGGTGGACCACCCGTCGCTGCGGATCGTTACATCTGTAGTGGGGCAGTGTAGCCCAACGGTGTGGAGGTTCAACTGGAGATAAGAAAGGGAACAAAAGTTCAGAAAAAACAGCGCGGATTTTACTTGGGTCAGCGATCTCTGACTCAATATCGTTTCC
>JBCBOS010000117.1:0-903 GCA_039821145.1 Bacteroidota bacterium
CCTCGCAGCATTTCTTTGCGGATTGTGGTGCATGAGGGCAATCGGGAATTGATCTGGGCCGATGATGTGAATGGAACGTTGGAGGCCATTGGTTTTGATGGGAGCAATCATCGCAAGTTGTATGATGGTGGGCGGGGTGTCAACCCCATGGGGCTGGCACTGGATGAAGAGAATGGCATGCTGTACTGGACTGACTATGTCAAGGGGACGATCAATCGCTTGGACTTGGAAAGTTTGAGCAATGAAGAGTTGCAGGGAGGATTTCGAGAGCCCATCTACCTTGCCTTGGCAGACAAGGAGACGACCTCAAGCAACATAGCTGGTTTTTCAAAGATTGCTCTGAGCATTTCTCCCAACCCCTCCAAAGGCAGGCTGTTTGTTTGGGTCGAAGGCTTGTCTGATGCTGATGGTATGTTAGACATTCACAACCGAGATGGCAAGCTTCTTCGCAGCCTTCCCATGCCCTCTTCTCGCTTGGAGGTGGATGCCAGTGATTTGCCCTCGGGTTGGTACATCTGCACCTATCGCAATGGGGAGCATTCTATCCAAAGTCAATTTGTCATTTTGTAAAAAAGCTATGAATCCAATGAAACAGTATTTCTTCTTTTTCCTTTTGCTGCTGAGCAGTGCAGCGGTTTGTCAGCCTACGAGTGGCGATGAGATTGATCCGAGTTTGAGTGTGATGCCTCCCTCGCCGAGTGCGGCGGGGCTTGCCAAGTATACCGATTTTCCCATTAGTTATACCAGTGGGACGCCTCAGATCAGTGTGCCGATTTATACTTTGAGCGGTCGAGGCATACAGGTACCGATTTCTTTGAGTTATCACTCTGGTGGAGTCAAGGTGGATGAGCTGTCCAGTTGTGTGGGTTTGAATTGGTCTCTGAATGCAGGCGGATCAGTAAG
>JBCBOS010000118.1:0-888 GCA_039821145.1 Bacteroidota bacterium
AAAAAAAAAAAATGAAAAATAAAAATTAATTTGCAAGTCATTGTGGGAAATAAGTATTTGATCCCTGACCAACCTTGACCAGTGTTGGCTCCCACAGACCACTGGCATACTCCTAATCTCACTGAAGTAATTACCTGCATGAGAGACACCTGTTCCAAATAGTCACCTGTATAAAAAGCCATCTGCCCACAGACTCAGTAATACTCCACCATCTCCACCATGGGCAAGACTAAAGAGCTGTCAAAAGATGTCAGGGACAAAGTTGTTGAACTCCACAAGGCTGGAATGGGCTACATGACTGTTAATCAACCTAGGCTGGGGGCTCCATGGAAGATATCACCTCGTGGGGTCTCAATGATCATGAGAAAGGTTAGAGATCAGCCGAGAACTACACGGGAGGAGCTGGTTAATGATCTCAAGGCAGCTGGGACCACAGTCACCAAGAAAACTATTGGGAATACACTGAGACACAATGGTTTAAAATCCTGCAGTGGTCCAAGGTCCCTCTGCTCCAGAAGGCTCACGTCCAGGCCCGACTCAGGTTTGATAACGAACATATTAATGACTCAGAAAGAGACTGGGAGAAGGTGCTGTGGTCAGATGAGACTAAAATTGAGCTCTTTGGCCTCAACTCAACTCGGCGTGTTTGGAGGAAGAGAAATGCTGAATATGACCCCAAAAACACCATCCCTACTGTCAAGCATGGCGGTGGAAGCCTTATGCTTTGGGGGTGTTTCTCTTCTAAGGGGACAGGTCGACTTCACCGCATCGATGGGAAGATGAACGGGGCCATGTACCGCAAAATCTTGGGTGACAACCTCCTTGCCTCCACAAGGACATTGAAAATGGGTCGTGGATGGGTCTTCCAGCATGACAACGACCCAAAAC
>JBCBOS010000119.1:0-840 GCA_039821145.1 Bacteroidota bacterium
TGTTTGTCTGCTGGTCTGCTGCTGGGTCGTTTGGAGCAAGCCATTACAGAAGCTACCACCATTGCCGATCAATTTGGCCCTGACCAAGCGACTGTCTGGACCAATGCTCAGGCAACCGAAGATCAGCTCACATCAGCAAAACCTCATCTCTACCGCTACCTTCATTTCGCGACACATGGCCTGGTCAATACAACCCAAGCGGACTACAGCCGCATTCTGCTCTGGCCCACTACGGAGAGTGATGGCTGTTTGAATCTTTACGAGCTGTTCAACCAAAAGTGGAATGCAGATTTGGTGAGTCTGTCTGCTTGTGAGACGGGACTTGGACAGTTGGTGAAAGGGGAGGGGATGATAGGGTTTACTCGTGCGCTCTTGTATGCGGGGACTCGTTCGGTGGTATTGAGTCTGTGGGAGGTGGCGGATGAGTCGACGCGGGAGTTGTTTGTGCGGTATTACGACTCTTTGTCTGGTGACGGGCGGGACAAGTATGGTGCGTTGCGGGAGGTGCAGTTGTCGATGATAGAAGGGGGAGGGGCTTGGTCCAATCCGTATTACTGGGCGCCTTTTGTATTTATTGGAGAGCGGTATGGATCAAAATGATGAAAAGATGAGACGGATTATTGTTTGTATTTTTTGTTTTGTGGTTTCTGTGATGAGCCTTCGTGGACAGGTGCAGAGGGAGTATTATGATGCTGATTGGGAGCCTTGTCAAGAGGAAGAGGCTTTGTATTATCGGCAGATTACTTATGGGGCGGATGGTCGGCCGGAGGGGGTGGTACGGGATCATTACATTGGGGGGGCGTTGCAGTTTGAGGGGCGCTTGTTGTCTGTGTCTCCGGA
>JBCBOS010000120.1:0-837 GCA_039821145.1 Bacteroidota bacterium
CCCACCCTTAAGGCAGACCCCGAAAGCCGCCTCCTTTTTGGAACTGCACTCAGGCACAGCTCCGCCAACCCAAACCTGGGCAGATATGCCCAACGTGGAATACATATGGTTCAAAAAATCCTTGCCGCGGGTCAACGATTCTTTGATTTTGTCCGGTAATAGGACACGGCACCCCCTGAAATTCCATAAATAAAAGTGTTAAATTTTTGAATTTTATTTTTTGTAACATTTAATAGTTTGTAAGTAAGTTTATTAAAAGTATATTTTTGATTAATATGATAGGTGTCTTCAAATGATGTTTTACAAAATGTATTGGGGTTTGAAGCAGATTTATACAAGCGAATGCGATCTTTTTTGACAATTTGTGAAAATGTTTTATATTGCGTCAGCTATGAAAGTTAACCGTTCAGTTTGCTGACAGGATCAGTATCTACTCAATAGAAGTCGTTCTGCATCACCATGAGGAGTGATGATAATTTCCACACTGTTGCAATTGTATTTGTGAACTGATGATCAGTTCCTGTATGTCTTATTTGGAAGCCATCGTTGTGCGATGACTGTCCATAGATGTATCATTTCTTTACTTGGAAAACACAAAAGAATGTACAAAGCTGTTTTGAAAACTGTGGTTTTATTGTTCTTTTTTCATGGCCTTTGTGCCCAGCAAAAGGACTTGTATGTTCTCAGTCGACTGGACCGGCAGATTCATCGATTTGATGTGAGTGATTTTGACAATTCGAAAACGCTGGTGAGCAAAAGTAAAGAGGCCGTCAGCAATGTTTTCTCTCTTGCTTATGATGCTGCCAGTAGGGAGCTGTTTTGGCCGGATTTGACTTC
>JBCBOS010000121.1:0-831 GCA_039821145.1 Bacteroidota bacterium
TTGCTCAGGGCGCTCTGTTGGACGCAGTAGCGCAGGAACCGCCACTTCCGTACATACGTCCAAGCGTAGTGCCTGAACAGCGGATCGATGTTGTGCAAGAGTACCGTGAGGTACTTCTCTGCCGACGTCGTGAGCGACAACGCAGTCTCCAACGCCGGAATCCCGTCCCCGGCTTTCATACGGCGGCAGACCTCGGTCCACTCGTCCGCTAGGATGAGTTTTCTGGCACAGGAAAACAATCCAAATTCAGTTCCAAATTCAGCTTCAATTGTAGAACAGGGTAAAAGTGGAAATGCGGTGTTCCTTGCCCGCCTGAGGTTGGGTGCTGAAGGGAAAATCGGTTTTTTTTGTGTGTTCTGTTTGTGTGGTTTTCGCTTACCTGTAGCGATACTTGCCCACGCCCGGGCAATTTTTTCGCATTTCCCGGGTCGCCTCCCTCTGTTTGCGCGACCATTTCGCCTCTGCGACAAGAGAGGCGACCAACGGGCGGTTTTTCCCAGGGTCCACTCCAAGAACCCTGGTCACTCCGTCCAGTCGGGCCTGCAGGCCCGACTGGGGGTAGGCGAGGTCGGAAACCCCGAACAGTTGCTGTTCGAGGTTTGTCCTCTCTTTCGCCCGTCGGAGGTCAGCCGCGCTATCGGCACACTGTAGCCGTTGTTCCCACGATACGCGCACGGAGAGAAATAGAAGGGGAAAATCGGAGAAGCATGCGTCCAGCGGAAATTCCAAGAATCAGAAATCATGAAAAAAAGGTCGCGATAATGTTCGGAAAAGATGGTGGATGTTGTTGTCACATTGAATGGTACAGATTATGTAGTCCAACATGACAAA
>JBCBOS010000122.1:0-816 GCA_039821145.1 Bacteroidota bacterium
GGAACTTACCCCTCTCCCGAGACGCCTTAGCGCGCGCAAGGATAGTACTGGTCGTCGATTCAACCTTCAAGCCAGTAATGTTAAAGGATTACTTGCACGTCGACGTGGTACTCCTGACCATGCCCCATTCTACGATCACACAGATGGCGGAAGTGATCCAAGTACTCTATACCACCACACAAGAGCAGATGCAGAAATTCTCAAACATCACGCCCCCAACCTTGGTCATTTTCTGCAACTTCTTCGACCACTTGGCCTGCAATGAGCAGTTGAGCAAGTTGGCAAAAGCCTCTAGAAATAATCTAGATCCACTGTCAGAAATTGCGTCGTCGTACGTATCGGCCATGGAAGCGGCGACCAGAAGCTTATACGGAGCACTGCGAATCAACTCTGCTTTTGTACTTCCACCGGGCCTTAGCGCCTGGCCAGCCAGAAAACGGGATCTCGCCCTATTGACCATCAAAACGGCGAGCGCAAGAGACCTCCACTTGGAAGTCATCACTGCAACGATGAGAATAGACGCTAACTCATTGCGCCCCTGTGAACTGTCATATCCCGCGGTCATTGCAGACATTTCCAAATACTGTCAGACTTGGTTTGAAGGCAACAGCGCCTTGACAGTATGTGATGCCACGTGCTTTGACTTTGGCATGGAAGCTGCCCAAGAAACCTTTGGATTAGATGGAAAAGCAATTCTCAGAGAGCCCAGCTGGCATGAACGAAAAGCAATGATCGGAAACATCTGGTTTGAGAAAACAAAGACCCAAGACGAGGATAACCCCAGAGTGCCCCAATTCCCCATCCACTTGAACGAGG
>JBCBOS010000123.1:0-779 GCA_039821145.1 Bacteroidota bacterium
GAATACGGCCCGTATTCAACGATACCTGTGGCAATTACATCCAATTGGTAGAGATGCTGTGAGGCAACCAACCGCCACCTCACTCAGACGAAACAGTGGCGAAAAACGATTGGCAAGTTGTTCTGGTATGATGCGACAGACAACTTGTCAATTGTTCCACTCGTCCCCCAGGAATTGCTTGTCCTACCATTTCATCTGCTCTCCCTGACCGATGTTCATCCAAGATGGGCTGGAACCCCATCCCCCTTTTCCCATGCACCAATACGACCTTTGAAAGCCTCATCAGGACTTTGGCCTTGCCTACTTTTTCAGCCTTGATTTGGAACAAAACACATTCGTTTTATTCACCCAGATCACTATGCCATGAGCACGGTCAGCAAAATCCAACAGCCACTGGCATTTCTCACGACAAACTACCCAAACATTCCCCCCTTCCCAGCTGATCCCAGTCGACAGGCCTCCCCTCCCCCTTTCCATCTGCCCATTTTTGCCCAATAAATCCAGCACAGACAAGCAGCAAAAAATAAGTAAAGAAAACTTCAAATGAGTAAAAAATATCTCTAATAATTGATCGGTTTCCATTTTGCATCTAACCAGCATTTTGAGGCCACCCGGCGGATTTGTGCCATCCATTCCGCAAGTTGACCACAACTGTCTCGCCCACATCTCCTGTACAAGCCGTGCTACAGCCATGCCATCCTTCCTACCCATGCCGCATCCATGTGTTCTCCTATCGATGCTGTCTCACCCAATTCGTCAATTTATTGAGATGAAAATAA
>JBCBOS010000124.1:0-740 GCA_039821145.1 Bacteroidota bacterium
ATGGTCGAATTGGTCGGATGAGGGTCCAAATCCTGGCGCTTGACAGATGTGTCGATGTTGAACAACACCTTTTCTGTGCTCGTCTCAATCTCTGTCAATCGCTTGCCTTGCATGATCATCTCGCTGATCCGATTGCCACTGCCACTGACCCACGATCCAAGGCTTTTGTAGCTGTACACCTCATCTGTGTATTTCAAATCGATCTGATAGGCCCCATCTGCAGAGACAATCCGGCGCAAATACCAACTGCTGCCATAGTTGAAAACACTCAACGTGCCTTGGCGCTCAATGGCAGGATTGGCATCTCCTTCCACTTTTCCAAAAATGTATCGAGTCCCATCCGGAGGAGTGATCACAAAGGTCTCCAAGGCAAAGACACTGGCAGGTGGCCCCAAGACAAAGTCAATCTTCACATCCTGTTGTGGAATCAAGACAGCTGTTTGCAAATCTTGTAGATAAAATTTGCCACTGTAGCCCGCCACATTGAAAGAAAACAAATCCGGCTCCCCATCCATTTGCCCAATGGCAACATCATCCAAATCACTTTCTTGGTTTTGCTGTCCATTACCATCACAAGGCTCCCCGTCGATGGTGTCTTGAACATACAGCCACCCATTGGTTCCTTCATCGGGCCGTCCCATTGTGGTGCGCGAAATCATCCCGCCTGCACTCAAGGACCAACCCAGGCCAACCCAGCTGGCCATCTCCGCCACCTTCACCCCTCCGGCATGGTAATTCAA
>JBCBOS010000125.1:0-729 GCA_039821145.1 Bacteroidota bacterium
AGTTAAGCAACGTCGGGCCCGGTTAGTACTTGGATGGGTGACCGCCTGGGAATCCCGGGTGTTGTAGGCTTTTGTTTTTTCTAGCTTTTTTCTTTTATTTTCTATTATGTAAATTAATATTACTTTACCTTTAAATATATGTATCTGTAATACATTTAGAGCAGTTTACCTTTGATTTCGTGTGCGTGTGAGTACTTCGAGAGCAGATTTGGAATACTCGATTCTGATTGGTCGAGCCAGCGAGAATGCTGAAGCTCAGACCTCCTTCTGCGGCATATAAAAGGAGCTGCACGCGAGATTCACAAGTTAGTTTTCAATGCAAAATGGCACCGAAAGCAGCAAGTAAAGGAGCAAAGAAGGCCGCCTCAAAGGCGAAAGCACAACGTAGCACTGACAAGAAAAAGAAAAGGAGGAGGAAGGAGAGCTACGCAATCTACATCTACAAGGTGTTGAAGCAAGTTCATCCTGATACTGGCATTTCCAGCAAGGCCATGAGCATCATGAACAGCTTCGTCAACGACATCTTCGAGAGGATTGCAGCCGAGTCCAGCCGTCTGGCACACTACAACAAGCGCTCGACGATCACCAGTCGCGAAATCCAGACTGCCGTGCGACTGCTGCTGCCCGGCGAGTTGGCCAAGCACGCTGTGTCCGAGGGCACCAAGGCTGTGACCAAGTACACGTCCTCCAAGTAGATGTACTTGACCGCTACTAATCGGCTCTTTTTAG
>JBCBOS010000126.1:0-715 GCA_039821145.1 Bacteroidota bacterium
CCAATCTTCTTTTGTCGCGATTATTTTCGGCATCCTATTAAACGCTTGCGTCTATTTGACAAATGTAATAAAATATTTTAATAAACGATCCCGTCTAATAGATTTACTTTCTTAACAAAAGAAAGTTCTTTGTTTCAATCCCACTCTGGTACAATTAAAGCACTTGAGTCATTGCAAATCAATTGAGATTCAAGAGCGTTTCAATCCCACTCTGGTACAATTAAAGCCTGAACCTGTTTCTTGAGTACGGCCTGAGAAAAAGTTTCAATCCCACTCTGGTACAATTAAAGCAGCGCCGTCAACTTTTGAATTGATCAATAGAAAAACGTTTCAATCCCACTCTGGTACAATTAAAGCATGAACACCATCCAGGTAGACTTTCCCTGTCTTTCCGTTTCAATCCCACTCTGGTACAATTAAAGCCTGGAATTAAACAACACTGAAGACGATCCCGCTGTGGTTTCAATCCCACTCTGGTACAATTAAAGCCGATTTCATAGCGCCCCTCAAAGCCGCCAGTTTTCTGTTTCAATCCCACTCTGGTACAATTAAAGCAAGGGTGTTTTATGATCAACACTCACATCAATCTACGTTTCAATCCCACTCTGGTACAATTAAAGCATGTGCGTCTATGCAGGACATACTCTGTGACGCCTGTTTCAATCCCACTCTGGTACAATTAAAGCCTCTAAATCATCACTTTAGATGCTGATTT
>JBCBOS010000128.1:0-689 GCA_039821145.1 Bacteroidota bacterium
CCTATATGGGCAGCATAGGCAGCACTATGGAAGCCACTGCAGCCACTACCTATATGGGCGGCATAGGCAGCTCCTCTATTGCCACCATGGGCACTACTATCAATGGCTGCGCTGGCATAACCATCATTGGCACCATGGGCAGCACCACTATAGGCAGCGTGCCTAGCTCTATGATGGGCAGCACTGGCACCACTCCTATGGCCAGCATCGGTACTTCCATCATTGGCACCGTGCCCACGACCCTGATAGCCACCATGGGCAGCTCCTATATGGGCAGCATAGGCAGCACTATGGAAGCCACTGCAGCCACTACCTATATGGGCGGCATAGGCAGCTCCTCTATTGCCAGCATGGGCACTACTATCAATGGCTGCGCTGGCATAACCATCATTGGCACCATGGGCAGCACCACTATAGGCAGCGTGCCTAGCTCTATGATGGGCAGCACTGGCACCACTCCTATGGCCAGCATCGGTACTTCCATCATTGGCACCGTGCCCACGACCCTGATAGCCACCATGGGCAGCACCTATATGGGCAGCATAGGCAGCACTATCGAAGCCACTGCAGCCACTACCTATATGGGCGGCATAGGCAGCTCCTCTATTGGCACCATGGGCAGCTCCATCGTTGCCAGCATGGGCACTACTATCAGGGTCGTGGGCACGGTGCCAATGATGGAAGTACCG
>JBCBOS010000129.1:0-673 GCA_039821145.1 Bacteroidota bacterium
TCGTCTGGTTGGTCCAAAATGTCTTCATGTTACATGCGTTGTTTTTTTGTTGTGGTATGGATGTAAAATATGGTGTTGCTTGTTTTGTTTCCAGCTCGTGCTGGGACGATGAAAAGCCTTCTTGGGTGCATGCGCTGATTCAATAGACGGATGTTTCAAGGCCACTCTGGTACAATTAAAAGCTGACCTGTCGCATTGTCTGTACCCCAAACCCTTAGTTTCAATCCCACTCTGGTACAATTAAAGCGCAAGAGCTGTACGACAGCAAGATGATCGACACGCGTTTCAATCCCACTCTGGTACAATTAAAGGTATTCTAGACTCGGCAGAAGCTTCATAAGTCTGTAGTTTCAATCCCACTCTGGTACAATTAAAGCCAAGCTTCGAAGGTGATTCGAATCGAGCCACGGTCGTTTCAATCCCACTCTGGTACAATTAAAGCTTGATCGCCGCATGATGTTGAAGCCATACAGCTGTTTCAATCCCACTCTGGTACAATTAAAGCCCCCCTGCCCCTCAAATATAAAACAAATTGAGCATCAATGCTTTATCCATGACCAAAAATCGACGATTGAGTCCTTCCAGTCGTCGATGTCCAATAAGCAGATTTGTAGGGGAGATCGACGACCTGCGCTTCTGCCTCAAAATCAATGACTTATGTAAAATGCCTGGA
>JBCBOS010000130.1:0-665 GCA_039821145.1 Bacteroidota bacterium
GCCAGTACGTATCCAATACTATCTTACTAGGCGAATGGATACGTACTGGCCCTGCCCCTCCATTCGTGAGGGGCAGATTTTACCATCCATTAAAAATAGTATATTTTTTGATTTTTTTGCAGTTATTGGATGGTTTGTCCTATTGCATCAGCATTATAGGTAATTCCTGTATCATTTGGTAGAGCATAAAACTGAGTCAGTAAACCAATGGCATTTTTTAGGTGATGGATTGATGGTTCTTCAACAGGATGTATGTACTACCTCTATTGGATGGTGTTGGCTGGGAAGCAGAGAGTAGCACATTCGCTTTGGGGTGATCGTCTGCCCCCTTCGCCTGCAGTGGGCGGAGGTGGGTGGGCGTTCCATCTTTTCCTGTAGCCCAGTTGACATTCGTCAGCACGATGCTAGAAAAAATGCACTTGATTGAGTAAATTGTAAGGAAACCAAAGGAAAATACCCTAGCAGGTACTCATTTTTATAGAACTGAAAAACAAGTCGATTGATGAAGCCATATACTCTTTTTTCATTTGTGCTGCTGCTTTGGTTCATCCACAGCCCCTTTCTTTTTTCCCAAACTCCCAATTTCTCCCTGTCCATTGATGTGAATAAGGATGTGGACCAGGGATGGGATTTGGTCGATTTGGGTGATGGACTACTCATCCAAC
>JBCBOS010000131.1:0-636 GCA_039821145.1 Bacteroidota bacterium
GTCTACTGGTGCGCGCAGGTCCTCGGGGGTGCGGCGCCCTTTCCCCCCAAGCCGAGACCGCGTCGCGAAGACGCGGCCGAGCTGGTACGCCGCCTCCCCGGGCACAACCTCTGACGTCGCTTCGGGCGTGGCTCAGCGAGTGAACGCCCGTCGCGGTGGGCGGCGTTGGCGCGCCATGAGACCGGACATGGAAGAAGAAGAGCCGCTCTCTACGGAGAACGACTCTTCTTTACCGGAGCGGGAAACGGGACTCGAACCCGCGACCCTCAGCTTGGGAAGCTGATGCTCTACCAACTGAGCTATTCCCGCATGTGTCCGCCTTCGACGCGCCACATGGCGCAAAGCGGACTGTTATACTACGATGCTTCACAACCCCTGTCAAGGAGCCGGGTAGCACGCGGCGTATCTTCATCGGCTCCGCAAAGCGCACTGCTGCCCCTTCGGGAACCCGTCGCTTCGGACCTGACGCTTCGCCTTCCTGGCTCCCAGACCTCGACTGTCATGAAACGTACCTATCAGCCTAGCCGCCGCAAGCGCGCCAACAAGCATGGCTTCCGCAAGCGCATGGCTTCCAAGAACGGCCGCAAGGTGCTCGCTGCCCGCCGCAAGAAGGGCCGCAAGAACCTCACGGTGAGC
>JBCBOS010000132.1:0-627 GCA_039821145.1 Bacteroidota bacterium
GCCTCTTATGCTTCCTTAGCTTACCAGACCCTCTTCTTTCACTCGGCGGCTATGCTCATGAAAGTTAATGGCCCTAGCCTCTGGCGATGCTCTTGCTTCTTCTATGCTCTCTTAGCCTTGACTGCCCTCTAACTCCTGGAAGTCCTTCCGCTTCAATGCCTGTACAGAATCTGACACAGGTTTGCCTACGCTCTCAAGCGATCTAAGGAGTCTCAAGGAACTCGGCAACTCTTCCTTAGCTTCTTCGTGCAGCTAGCTCTTGCTGTCTATTAAGCAAGCTTTCCTCGAGCAGCGACTGTTTATCAAAAACATAAGACCCTGCTACCTAGCTTCTGCTGAGCATACATAGTGTCTGACATCTGCCCAGTGTCCGGTGCTAATGAGCCTTTGTCTCTGCTCAGGTGTTCTCTTCAAGCTCTTGATTAACGGCAGCACTAACTATAAGTGTTCTAAGGTAGCGAAACTCCTTGGCATCTAATTAGTGTCCTGCATGAATGATGTAACGACTGCTCATCTGTCTCAAGACTCTTATCGATGAACTCTCACTGCCTGTGCAAATGCAGGCTTGCTCTCAGTTAGACAAGAAGACCCTATAAACCTTCACTTGTTTCTAGCCACCCTTATCAG
>JBCBOS010000133.1:0-616 GCA_039821145.1 Bacteroidota bacterium
ATGCTCCCCAACTAATTTTTACCAGCTTTGATACCTTTTCACTAATCTAGAATCAATCTCTTAAGTTCATAGTTTCAATATCGTGTTCTCATACCTACCTCTCTTATCTTCAGGACTCTTATGCCCCCTTGGCGCGGTGGCCTTTTTCATTTCTCTCAGATGCTATAGAACGGCTCGCGTAGCTGCCGTGCTTGGCTTTTTGCCAGCATGGCAGCTACGCTGTGTTGTAGAGCGTGATTTTTCTTTCAGCCCTTTGGGCTTTTTCCCATCTTCAATCCCGTCACTTTCCTATTTCCTGCAATATCAACTCCTCTTTCTTGCGGGAAGGGAAATCAAATATACTTTCCCCAATTAAGATATATCTTTTTGTATCGTTTTCATAAAATCCAATCATTCTGTTTCTCATTCCTTTTTAAAATGAAATTCAGCCTAGTCATAATTCGACTTTTTACCCTTTCTTCTTTCCAATTCCATTTCGGAATTTCAATGCCATAATAATTTCTATTTTCAAATACTCTGATAACGCCTATTTTCAGCCCTTGTCTCAATAAAATTTACCCATCTCCAATCTCAACGCCTAGTTTTAACCAAGTCCCATTTTTCAAAATTGAACCTC
>JBCBOS010000134.1:0-614 GCA_039821145.1 Bacteroidota bacterium
ACCCGAGATGCGCTCACTGGTAGAAGGTAGATGTCATCATACGTGTTCATCTGGCTCAATGCTCATCCAATGATCCGTTCTGCAGTATTTTAAAAAGCACCGCTTCCAGCGGCTGTGCGTCTTGGCGCAGCTGTGCGTCTTTGCGCAGGGGATATGTTCAAGATAACTCAAAAAGTTATGGATGGATTTTGATGACATTTTCAGGAGTTGTCAGAAATGTGAAAAGGAAGAACTGATTTTATTTTGGGTGTGATCCGGAAGAAATCCTGGATTCTGGATCACTTTCAAATTTTCGATAACATTGCGCTGTTTAGTTGTTTCTTGAACCCTAAAGCAACCACAATGGAGACAGGAAGGGAGTTCTGGAATTTTAAGAGTTTAATTCTCTCAGATGTAAAAAAGGAGGATTCGAGGGTTGGCAGCCAAACCAACAATCCAGGGGACGACGAAGGCAAGGAGGTGGCACTGCGAATGGCTGGATCAGGCGTTTCTATGGGAAGATCTGGAGACGAGTCTGGTTGAATGATGACTGAATAGGTACAGGTGTGCAGTGCCACACCTGGGCTGCTCGTCGGATGGGAAGGTGAAACATAGGTGGATCTGAGTGTCTATGT
>JBCBOS010000135.1:0-607 GCA_039821145.1 Bacteroidota bacterium
TTTTAGTATTCTACTGTGTAAGGTCATTATCTACTTAGTAATTGATGTTTCCTCTAAGGTTATTCTTTTGCTCAGTATTCATTCTGTATTTGGCAACAGCATTCTCTTTGGCGGGGCAGGGGACGGAAATATCGCTTTTGCTGTGGTTACTCTCACCATGCTTTTAACCGAACAATTTTTTCTACGAATTCATAATCGATTGAGCTAAGATGGAACCCACAACTATGAAAATTAATAGCCAAAAAACATCCATACTATTGAAAATTTCCGCCATCCTTTGGGTGATTTGGGGTGTTGTCCATGCTTTAGCTGGGGTTCTGACCATTTCACAGGAGACAGCGGGGTGCGGCTCGTTGGAACTAGGAGCCAAGCGGACGGCAGATTACCGTTGCTAGCTGGGGTATGAGTTCCAAAGTACGCGGGATAAAACCCAAAAGTATTTTAACTGTTTCTGGGATATGGGTGAAAGTCCCATCGTCTAAAGGCTAGATTGACTCCCGATCTGACCACACGGAGCGAGGAAAAACCATCCAAGGATGCCAAGCGAGGTGAAGCTGGTAGCAGGGCACAATCAGACCCGAATCGCTAAGGAAACTAATATGGGGAC
>JBCBOS010000136.1:0-604 GCA_039821145.1 Bacteroidota bacterium
CCGCTAGCATCCAGCGCAATAACTTTACAGCTACCAAACTATGTCACTACACAAAGAAGTCAAACGGGTAACCACTCATATTTTACAGGCCATGAAGGCCCGCGGGGAAAAAATCAGCATGCTTACGGCCTACGATTATTCCATGGCCCGCATCCTCGACGAGGCCGGGACCGACGTCTTGCTGGTCGGCGACTCGGCCTCCAACGTCATGGCGGGACACGAGACTACCCTCCCCATTACCCTCGACCAGATGATCTATCACGCCAGCTCGGTCATCCGGGGGGTCAAACGGGCGCTGGTCGTCGTCGATTTGCCCTTTGGCTCCTACCAGGGCAATTCCTCCAACGCCCTGAAATCCACCATCCGGATCATGAAGGAGGCGGGCGCCCACGCGGTCAAGATGGAAGGGGGGCAGGAAATCGCGGAATCGATAACGCGGGTGCTATCCGCAGGGGTTCCCGTGATGGGTCACCTGGGCCTGACCCCACAGTCGATCTACAAGTTTGGCACCTACACGGTACGGGCCAAGGAGGAAGAGGAAGCACAAAAATTGATTCGCGACGCCCAGCTCTTAGAGGAATTGGGTTGTTTTGCCATCGTTTTG
>JBCBOS010000137.1:0-586 GCA_039821145.1 Bacteroidota bacterium
GGTTTGAACCGGAGACCCTTCGATCTGCAGTCGAATGCTCTACCACTGAGCTATATCCCCACAAAAATTGGTCCATGGCTCCTTAAAAACGGCCCAAACCGCAGCTCTACTTTTTGTCTGACATTTTTTCTGCGTTAGTGGCTGCTCACCAACAAGCCTTGACCTTGTTTTATCGCATTGGTGGTTCAGTGGTAGAATTCTCGCCTGCCACGCGGGAGACCGGGGTTCGATTCCCCGCCAATGCATTTACGATCGAGCGCCAAAAATTGCGTCGCGCAAGTTATTTCATCAAATTTGACGTCACTTCCACGCGACGCTGATCAGCAAAAAGCAGGGGACATCCGGGTTTGAACCGGAGACCCTTCGATCTGCAGTCGAATGCTCTACCACTGAGCTATATCCCCACAAAAATTGGCCCATGGCTCCTTAAAAATGCCCCAAACGGCAGCTCTACTTTTTGTCTGATATTTTTTCTGCGTTAGTGGCTGCTCACCAACAAGCCTTGACCTTGTTTTATCGCATTGGCGGGGAATCGAACCCCGGTCTCCCGCGTGGCAGGCGAGAATTCTACCACTGAACCACCAAT
>JBCBOS010000138.1:0-586 GCA_039821145.1 Bacteroidota bacterium
GTTCTAATGGATCATACTCTCGAAGTTTATCGGGGTTGACCCGTCTGGAAAAAAACCAGAGGGTTTCAATCCTTGTTCTAATGGATCATACTCTCGAAGTTTTCTTTTGTAGCATCATTAGTGATACCAAGCGATTGTTTCAATCCTTGTTCTAATGGATCATACTCTCGAAGGCATCGGTGAGCTTTTGGATGGTCGCCACCTGATTTGTTTCAATCCTTGTTCTAATGGATCATACTCTCGAAGCTCGTGAGGTGTCAGAAATTGCTTGGTCTTGAACTTGGTTTCAATCCTTGTTCTAATGGATCATACTCTCGAAGAATCTTTTTTTCGTTCCGGAAAGCTGGCGAGTCACAGTTTCAATCCTTGTTCTAATGGATCATACTCTCGAAGGTTATGCAAAGGGGTTGTTATGCCCCGTTGTTTCTGGTTTCAATCCTTGTTCTAATGGATCATACTCTCGAAGTTGTTTTGCTCGTCGAACAGGCCAGTCTGAGTATTAAGTTTCAATCCTTGTTCTAATGGATCATACTCTCGAAGCTGGATAGGTCTGGCTTAATATTTGACACTAACCTCTTGTTTCAAT
>JBCBOS010000139.1:0-583 GCA_039821145.1 Bacteroidota bacterium
GCCTTAAATTTGTCTAGGTACTCACTATTGTTGTAAGCGCTAACGCCGGTATCAACGCGATAGTCCCAACCATGAACACCACAGATGAGATCCTCACCCTGGACATGGCCATCGACCATTAATGCGCCCCGGTGTTTGCAGCGTCCATAGAGCACTGAAACCACTTCACCTAAGCGGAGGATCACGAGATCCACGTCTTCAACGAGGGCAGCGGTGGGTTGGCGATCGCCCAGTTCACTCCAGTCTGCAATTTTGACTGCGTTCATGACATAGTTCTTATCGTAAGTTCAGTAATACAGAGAACAATAGGGTTCCACCCAAAAAAGAAGCAACACAGGTTAGGAATCATGTATAAATAAGTTGTACAAAATTTATCTAGAATAGCTTGCCAATATAGCTTTCATACAAAAAGTGTTCAAGTTATTTTTATACCTTCTTCGCCACTGCATCCGTTTTCGCTGCCATGATAAAATCATTTTGATGCAGACCGCCGATGTCGTGTGTCCACCATTCCACCGTGACGTTGCCCCATTCCGTGGTCAGAATAGGATGATGTCCGGCGGCTTCCGCTTCATCCCCAACG
>JBCBOS010000140.1:0-570 GCA_039821145.1 Bacteroidota bacterium
CCACAAGGAAAGCCATAAAATACTCGTACTGCAACAAGATTGATTCCTTTTTGAACGCTCTCTGATCACCCTGTTTTGGTGTGCCCTACAGGGTGCTTTGTAAAGAAGTTGAAACTCTCCACCGAGAGGGTTCAGCTTCTTTTGTTTTACGGATTAGAGAAAGGAAGCTAGTTGACATTGGAAAGCGTGGTATGTTTCCTCCTCAAATTGCAGATAAGGAGAGTCAAAAGCGTATTAAATAATGAGTAAATCGAAGAAAAACGGCAACAAAACGACAGCACACAAACTAAAAAAGCGCCTAAACTATTGTAAGTCAGGCGCTTGTATTTTTCTGTTGCGGTCCGGACGGGACTCGAACCCGCGACCCCCTGCGTGACAGGCAGTGGATTGTAGGTTATGTGTGGTTATTCCTTGTTGTATTTTTGTGTTTAATTGCTTGATTAGTAGTTGTTTAATGAGTGATACTGTTTTTTGTGCTTATTTCGTATTATCTTTGTTTATGTCCAAAAGTGTAAACCTAAATGTAAACTGATAATCACATGGCATTGGCAAAGATTGTCTTATATACCT
>JBCBOS010000141.1:0-565 GCA_039821145.1 Bacteroidota bacterium
CGGCGAGGAGTTGGTGGGGAAAAACTAGGAGCGCGGAGGTCATGCAGCGTAGCTAGACCGCCCAAAGGTGCAGACAAGCAAAACTGGGCCCATGTCATAGACAGCACCGGTCTCTTGCGCTGCTGCAGCAGCGCGCCTATACACCGCCCACACGATCAATGCCGTGCGCGTTTTTGATCTCTGGTTGGGTAGCTCAGCTGGTTAGAGCGCAGGACTCATAATCCTGAGGTCGAGAGTTCAAGTCTCTCTCCAACCACCATCTGTACCGTCGCGTGTTGGTACAGGCCATGGCTGTCCAGAGGCACCATCTGTAGCATCACACCATCGCTGGAAGTGCGATTTTGGTGCTGCATAGTGGAACTCTCCTTTTGTTCAGCTATTGCAAGGATACCCGCAAGGTCTCCGTGCAGGTTTACAATAAGGTTGCCAGACTCTTCGTCCGGTACCAGTACAATGCCTTCAATAAGGCCACGGATAGCGTTTCGAGCCGCCGAGCTGTGCTCCCCTCGGTCGAGGACAGCGATCAGTTCATCAACCTGACGCTTGTAATGGTCTGCCATTCGAG
>JBCBOS010000142.1:0-563 GCA_039821145.1 Bacteroidota bacterium
CCCGGTACCTCTCGCATGCTAAGCGAGCGCTCTACCATTTGAGCTAGTCCCCCTGTTTGATATCGGGTATATTGTAGGACCAGTAGAGAGAGACGCTAGGTGTCGCAGTAATCAGTATAGAGTCTCACTCCATGGTCTAGCAGATTAGGATTTTTTTCTTTACTTTACCGCCGTTCATCATAAAGGCTAGCGCCCGATGAGGGACTCGAACCCGCGACCCTCAGATTAAAAGTCTGATGCTCTACCGACTGAGCTAACCGGGCATGGAAAAGAATGGACAGTTAGTAGAAGTGCTACCAAATCTCTAGTTTTGAGTTATTTCAAGGGTCATGAAGATGGGAAAACACATCCTCCCCGGCGGGGAATCGAACCCCGGTCTCCCGCGTGACAGGCGGGGATACTTACCACTATACTACCGAGGATGTATACGACCCGTTTGCGAAACATATTGATTGTCGGAGCCTGGTGTCGCCTTGAACACCAATTACGAATTCACATAATGGAGATTCCGGGTATCGATCCCGGTGCCTCTCACTTGCGAAGCGAGCGCTCTCCCGTTTGAG
>JBCBOS010000143.1:0-560 GCA_039821145.1 Bacteroidota bacterium
AGGTGGCTACCTTTGACATAAAAATTGAGTTGATGCCAATGTATATGTGGGAGTTCTTCTCAAAGAGAGCCCGAAAAAGAGAAAAGAAAAAAATTTCTGATACGAACATCGATTCGCTCTAACTAGAATTGATTTTATATTCTTTCTGCCATTTGTGACATCTTTTTCTAAAGATCAATCAGACAATTGCTGCGGTAATTTGGAATTTTGAACAAAGCTAATTGTGGATCCAGCGTATAGACCTCGCATCATATGCGTTCGACCGGTATCGCTTCTCGGCCTTTTGGCTAAGATCAAAGTGTAGTATCTGTTCTTATCAGCTTAATATCTGATACGGGGGTCATGTACCCCCTTCGATATTAAACATATTTTTGTAAGGGGATAGGGTTCAGGAGCTTGCTCCGGTCCTGTCATGGGTTGGCCTAGCATTGCAGTACCGCTAGGATCGGCCCCTTCCCCACTGACCTAGTATTTGATATGAGTCTCAGTGTCTCAGTGGCCCACTTTTACCAACTGACTGTCTCACAGATCAACAGTCTCAAGTCCCATCAGAGTCTCAG
>JBCBOS010000144.1:0-558 GCA_039821145.1 Bacteroidota bacterium
GTCTAAGTCTCTGCGGATGGAAAAGAGTAGACTGTAATGAGGGAGGTGGTGATGACTGGATGTGTTCAGTGTCTTGTTTCGAGGAGTAGATCAGTACCATGGCGTAGGGGTTACGGAGGTGAAGTAGAATACGAGGCTTCTCTGTGGAAAACAGGGTGGAGGGAGTGTTCCGTCGAGGGTGGTTGGATGTACGTCGTTATTTCTCATGAAGAAGGAACAATGTGGCCTGCGATCGTTGGGAACAGCGGGAGAATCGACTGTTCCGATTGTTAGAGTTCTTAACAACAACAGCACATTTATTGACTCCTAAAGAAATGGCGAGCCAAGTGGGCGGGCAGGGAGGTTGATTAATGAGGGTATCTTGTGGACGTTAGCGATGGGTTTCATTTTATGGGATGGTACGTATCTTTGAGAGGAGAGTTGGAAAAATCCCAGAGGAAAGGGAAGGGGGTTGGGGGGTGATTGACGCCTTTTTTCGTTGGGACTTCTTTGAAAAGGCGAAAGCTGTAGCGGAGATGAAAAGGCGAAAGCTGTAGCGGAGACGAAGGAGGATGCGGC
>JBCBOS010000145.1:0-553 GCA_039821145.1 Bacteroidota bacterium
GAAGTCAATACCATCAAGCTCAAAATTGACCTCCACGGGGCCTACCACCTCCCACAAAGAATCGCGTTGTCCCCAACGCATCCGCTTGACACCCAATTCCCGCAGATTGCGGCGAATTGTATCCACAGACTTAGCTGTGTCCTGATCCCGGGCGTATTCCACATAGACAGAAAAGGGGATCATCGTCATCTTAGCTCGTGGCTCGAGCACCTGAGAGTACTGGTTGGGACCACACGTAAGAGTACATGGTCTTTCTTCTTGCGAAGTTATACGGCAGCATTTGCTTTTGGGACCATTTCCACGTGCAATCTCAGGATGCATCAACACTAATAACCGATAATATTGTTCCCATCCTTGACGCATCATCTGCCGAGTTGCAGCTGCATAGTCATATTCATGTTCCAGATGCCCGAGTTCCGAACAGTTGCAACAGAAATCCGGAATAGAAGACAACGTTGGAGCAGAGGTGGGCTTAATTGAGTCCGGTTCCTCGGCGATCACACTAATTTGTTTGTTTCCTCTGCCTCCTAAGGAGAGAGGAAACAAACAAGTT
>JBCBOS010000146.1:0-547 GCA_039821145.1 Bacteroidota bacterium
ATCCTGTCTTGTCTTTCCTCTCAAGTTGTTCTTTGTTTCCTTTATTGATGAAGTCCCTATTTTGTCCCTGAGGTCCTATCTATAGTCTTCTCCTCAATTAATCGCCCTGGTGCTGACAACTTCCCGCTCGCTCGGGACCCCGTTGTCAGCCCAATTATTTCACCTTCCAACCGGCAGGAGTCAGGAGCCCAATTAGGTCACCTTCCAACCGGTCGGAGTCAGAGAGCTATGTTTTTATAGAACAGAGCAGGTGATTGAATATCAATCACTATGGTGACTCCTCTGAGTTCCCGTTACATCCTCTGAGTTGTACTACTTGAACTAGTTGGGACCCCTAAGGCTACTCCTTGGAGTTCCCCTACTTGAAGGTAGGCGGAGGACCTTCAATCTACTAGGGATTCTATGGATTGATTCAATTTGGTCTAAGGTGGGATTTTCCCACATCTTGACGTGCCTGTACTCTCAGGAACTCTGGAGATCCACTTTCCACTACACCTTTGCGACTGATGGACAACTCTTTCCTATCACCCGACACTCTACATTCCAC
>JBCBOS010000147.1:0-545 GCA_039821145.1 Bacteroidota bacterium
TTTGCTCTGTACAACAATGGCTTTGATCCATCAAACCCATGTAACAACCTCTTGGCTACAGATGATGACACCAACGGAACTGAGCCAGAAATCACCATCCAGTTGAACCTGGTACCTGGTGACTACACTTTGGTAACAACTACTTTCTTTGCCAACGATCCAGACGGTCCATATAGCTACACCATCTCTTCTTCCAACGGCGGCAACGTCCGTTCTTTTGCAGCAGGTGGATGTGAAGTATTCTGCTTCGAAGATGTACCATCAATTGCTCCAACCGCTACTGATGCTTGTGGCATCGCCAGCTTGACTTCTACAGAAGAAGTCATCGAAGGAGCAACATCTTGTGACGTTACTACCATCTTGCGCACTTGGACTGCTACTGACTTGGGTGGCAACACAACTACTTGTGTACAAGAATTCCGCGTAGTACCTGGTACTCCAAACGAGATCGTAACGCCACCAAACTACGATGGCATCGATCAGCCAGCTCTGAACTGTGAGAACCGCTGTGGTGGTGCTGCTGAATTGGCAGACACTCGCTTCTG
>JBCBOS010000148.1:0-545 GCA_039821145.1 Bacteroidota bacterium
GAACGAATGCAATGGAAAACCTGACACCATGTTTTCAAATGTGAAAAATATTTTTCGAAAAAACTTGCTCCCCGACAGGGAATCGAACCCTGGTCTCCCGCGTGACAGGCGGGGATACTCACCACTATACTATCGAGGATCGAGCATGCTTGTCCAGACAGTAATGCCATACCCTGCCCGAAAAAAAAATGACATGGATTCCCCCCGTTTAGAGCTAGTAAGAAAAATAACCGGGTGCACCGGTCCCGGAACACGGTTAGTTTTAGACGTTTTCATTGATAGTTATCGGTCTGGCCGAAGCCAGACCTGAGAAAAATCGTTAGATACTCATCAAATTGGTCTCCTCCACGGAAATCTTTAGTAAAAGGCGAAAGATTTGTGCGTGAATGAAGAAAACCCAGAGCTGGTTAATCGAACCCAACCTCGAACGACCCCTTGAGTTCTTTCACATTGCTCGTGGTGGGTTCTAACATCTGTTCTCCAAAAAGCGATATAATAGTAATATCGTTAATTAAATCCAAAAAGCAGCGTTTTTTGGTTTTAAC
>JBCBOS010000149.1:0-544 GCA_039821145.1 Bacteroidota bacterium
GTCATCACGGCGGTTCGCCGTGATGACAATGTCTCGGTGCTGTTGGGCGATGGCACAGGCGGGTTTGACCCACAAGTGACCTTCGCGGTGGGAGGGTTTCCAAATTCAGTCGTCGTGGACGATTTTGATGGCGATGGCCACGCCGACCTCGTGACGTCTAACTCCTTTGATGCCACGGTCTCGGTGCTGTTGGGCGATGGCACAGGCGGGTTTGACCCACAAGTGACCTTCGCGGTAGGACTTGGGCCACGGTCAGTCGTCGTAGGCGATTTGGATGGCGATGGCCACGCCGACCTCGTGACGGAGAACTTCGCTGATGACAATGTCTCGGTGCTGTTGGGCGATGGCACGGGCGGATTTGCCCCGCAAGCCACCTTCGCGGTGGGCGAGGAGCCAGAGTCAGTCGCGGTGGGCGATTTGGATGGCGATGGTGATTTGGACCTGGTGATAGTTAACAATGAGGATGGCACGGTCTCGGTGCTGTTGGGCGATGGCACGGGCGGATTTGCCCCGCAAGTGACCTTCGCGGTGGGCGATTTTCCAC
>JBCBOS010000150.1:0-541 GCA_039821145.1 Bacteroidota bacterium
GGCGAGGAGAGGGAGCGAAAGTTCAGAAAAGACAGCATTGTTTTTTGCATCAGCGATCCCTGACTCAATCTCTTTTATCTGCCCATCTTGTATCCACCCCCCCATTCTTCCCTCTCCCCATCACCCGTCTGTGGGGTTGCTCAGACGAGTTCAAAAATAGTTTTTAACAACGGAAGAAAAAACCTCACCTTTAAATCGTTGGCACCCACCTGTGGACGATTCATGCGTCCAACGGCATGAGGCGGGGACTCAAATCTCCCTGGGGTATGGGAGACACTTTCTCCTCGCCCAGCCGCTCACTCTCTCTGTTGAGAAATGTCAGGTTGTCGACGACGGCGAGCATCCCTATTAGACAGCAGAGAGTAGACGAGAATGTTGATCAGCACATGGACAAGCATTCTTTCGGTCAGAGTTAGGATACTTTTATGTGGAATCCGAGTCTTCCCTTAGACTTACCGTCTCCAGCGTCGGCCCACGCTCAGTTGTGAAGAAAACGGCGAGTGCAGAGGTCCGCTGCTGCTGGCCACGGCCGCGCTCCCAC
>JBCBOS010000151.1:0-540 GCA_039821145.1 Bacteroidota bacterium
TCCATGAGCTGAGAATACTGGTTTGGTCCGCAGGTATGAGTGCAAGGTTTCTCTTCCGGAGCCGTAATACGATAACATCGGGTCTTGGGGGTTCGATGGTCGGGGATCTCTGGATGCAAGTTCACCAACAGCTGATAATATTGGTCCCACCCCCGACGCATTAACTGCGGAGACGCAGCTGCAGAATTGCAGTTTTGTTCCGTATGCCCCAGCTCTGCACAGTTGCAACAGAACTCAGGAATAGAGGACATGCCCGGACTTTGTGCGGGTTCCGTTCCTTCGAAATCCTCGGTTAGCACGTTGACTTGCTTGTTGCCACGCTCCTTTGGGGGTAGCGGACATTCCCTCAACCAGTGCGAGTTACTTCCACAGTTGAAACATCCTTTCGAAGGTTGGACATGTGGCTGAGTCTGGGCGGGATGGGCATCTCCTTCCTTGACCTCCGGTACTTCTCCCATCGGCTTCGTACGTGGATGAGTATACTCCCTCATTCTGCTGAATTCATGTACCGTGAATCTCAACTGCTCCTCCGTGGGCGGG
>JBCBOS010000152.1:0-540 GCA_039821145.1 Bacteroidota bacterium
GCCCGGACCAGGGCATTGACCAGTTCGGCCGTATTCTGGAAATGCACATTATCGTCGGCCTGCCCGTGTACCAAGAGGAGCTCGCCCTGCATTTGATCGGCAAAGTAGACCGGAGAGTTGTCGCGGTAGCCCGCTTCGTTTTCCTGGAGCGTCCGCATGTAGCGTTCGGTGTAGATGGTGTCGTACCACTTCCAGTTCGTCACCGGCGCCACGGCAATGGCGGCCTTAAAGGTGCCGTTGCCCTTGAACAGGCAATAAGAGGCCATGTAGCCCCCGTAGCTCCAACCAAAAATCCCGATGCATTCGGCATCGATGTAAGGCAGTCCGCCCAAGTATTTCGCTCCCTCGATCTGGTCGATGGTTTCGTACTTGCCCAGCTGCTGATAGGTCATTTTTTTAAACTCCTGCCCCCGGGCACCCGTACCGCGATTGTCGATACTCACCACCACGTAACCCTCCTGGGCCAACATCTGAAACCACCAGGGATTGAACCCTCCGCCGTAGGCATTCTGCACGGTTTGACTCCCCGGCCCTCCGTAC
>JBCBOS010000153.1:0-535 GCA_039821145.1 Bacteroidota bacterium
GATATCATCAAAGGCCAGCGTGCCAACTGAAAGAAGACTCATATTTTTTTCAATTTTTTCGGCCGCAAAGATTGCAAATAAAAATGAGACACTTTAACTTTGCGTCCGCTTAAACAAGCAGCCTCAGTAGCTCAGTTGGTTAGAGCGGTCCCGTTGTACAGCGGGATTAATCCGTAGAACAACGGTTTTACTTAATAACCACTTGAATAAGCACATATAATTTGCCTCAGTAGCTCAGTTGGTTAGAGCGGTCCCGCTGTACAGCGGGATTAATCCGTAGGACGATGGTTCTACTTCATAACCATCCGAATTACACACATATTGCCTCAGTAGCTCAGTTGGTTAGAGCGGCGGACTGTTAATCCGTAGGTCGAAGGTTCGAGCCCTTCCTGAGGCGCAAGTAAATAGAGGGGTTCCGCAAGGGGCTCCTCTTTTTTTATGCCCGACCGACAAACAAAACCGACAAATAATCGACAACTTATCCTAGTAATATCTAATAGGTGTTTTTGTCGGTCGTTTGTCGATTATTTGTCGG
>JBCBOS010000154.1:0-530 GCA_039821145.1 Bacteroidota bacterium
ATGTGATTAAAGGTGGTTCTTACCTTTGTGCTAAGAACTATTGCAGTCGCTATCGTCCTGTTGCTCGTGAATCTCAAGCACCCGATACAGGCACTAGCCACATTGGATTCAGGTTGGTTTTAGATCCAAAATCAACTTTAGGCGTAGACATAAATCAATTGGTTAGACCCGCCCACTTTTACAAGAGGTTATTAGTGCGTAACAGACGTGGCTAAGTTATTGTACTAATCGGCTTTAGACAAACTATTCACTCCATTCTTTCGCTATGACTGACCTACTCGAACAAAAATGCCTCCCCTATAATTGCAACACGTCGCCTGCCACCGATGCAGAAATTGCTGAACTCTTGCCCCAGATTCCCGACTGGCTGTTGGTGGATGAAGACGGGAGCAAACGGCTGCGCCGCAGCTATACCTTCAAAGACTTTCAATCCGCCATGACCTTTAGCCAAGGCGTTGGGGATGAAGCGGAAGCCGCCGGACATCATCCTATTCTGACCACGGAATGGGGCAACGTCACGGTGGAATGGT
>JBCBOS010000155.1:0-522 GCA_039821145.1 Bacteroidota bacterium
GTCAGTCCAGCTTTTGGAGGAGAGGTTGTAGCGGTGGGCGGTAAGGTGGCGATGATGCCCATTCAATTGGGAACAGCTGATTTCCTGGTCCACCATATTCATGCGTTCACCATCCATGTCACGGCTCTGATCTTGCTAAAAGGGGTGTTGTTTGCTCGGAGTTCTCGCCTTATCCCAGATAAGGGCGAGTTAGGCTTCCGTTTCCCCTGCGACGGTCCGGGGCGAGGTGGCACCTGTCAGGTATCTGGCTGGGACCATGTTTTTCTCGGTCTTTTCTGGATGTACAACGCTATCTCGGTTGTGATTTTCCACTTTAGCTGGAAGATGCAGTCAGATGTGTGGGAACGGTCTCAGACAATGGGGTAATCAGTCACATTACGGGTGGTAACTTTGCCCAAAGTGCCATCACCATCAATGGCTGGCTGAGAGACTTTTTATGGGCTCAGGCCAGTCAAGTAATCAATTCCTACGGTTCACCGTTGTCGGCCTACGGCCTGATGTTCTTAGGTGCTCACTTTGTTT
>JBCBOS010000156.1:0-521 GCA_039821145.1 Bacteroidota bacterium
ATGCTTACTGAATGGCATTCGGGGTACCTTGATAATTTCCGGGGAAAAGAATGTAGTACTGTCCTAGATAGGGATCATTCTGGATGTGGTAGTGGTATTCCTCCTCTCCTTCCGAATGTTGGGTGATGTGCGTATGGCCGCCAGATGCATCGAGGTCCGTTGGGTAATCATTAGTAGAGTTGCATCTTCTGCCGTAGAGGAAAAACCCGTCGGACATAATACCGATGAGGTTGAAGTCATCATCGGAAAATGCTTTGGGTTCCAGGTGGTAGTGGTAGCTCTGTGGGCCAGTGTGCGCGCCGTTGTAATCGAGCGAAACGACGGCATCATCCAGTGGAACGTTGGGGCCTTCTTCGTCGTTGTAAATCATTGCTCCACTAACGGCCATACCAATTGGCCCCAGGCCCGTAGCCGAAGTCGTACTTGCCAAACTGGGGTTAGCGGGCACGATCAGTGTGAAGCTGCCGTTGAAGTCATCAATGTTGCCCGGTGCCATCTATTCGTGGCTCGTAGCGGTGGGT
>JBCBOS010000157.1:0-520 GCA_039821145.1 Bacteroidota bacterium
CGTTGCTCTACCAGTTAACAAACTGTTAGATGCGGGGGTTGCACCAGCAGATATCCCGCTGCCCCATGAGTTCTTGTTCAACACCGACAAGATGGCGGAATTGTACCCAAGTTTTGCTGAAGGGTTACGACCTTTCTTCACCTTGAACTGGGGCGTTTATTCTGACTTCTTGACCTTTAAAGGTGGTTTGAACCCAACAACTGGCGGTTTGTGGTTATCTGACACAGCTCACCATCATTTGGCTCTTGCCGTACTGTTTATTATTGCTGGGCATATGTACCGTACCAACTTCGGTATCGGTCACAGCATGAAAGAAATTTTAGACGGTCATAAAGGCGATCCTCTACTGTTTGGTGGCGAAGGTCATAGAGGTCTTTATGAGATCTTGACTACTTCCTGGCACGCTCAGTTAGCAGTTAACCTAGCAATGCTCGGTTCTTTAACTATCATCGTTGCCCAGCATATGTACGCGATGCCTCCTTATCCCTATATGGCGATCGACTATGGTACTCAGATATCA
>JBCBOS010000158.1:0-519 GCA_039821145.1 Bacteroidota bacterium
AAATCCGGTCGAAATGGTTTCGGACCAAATCCGACACTCGGTATAATGTCAAACATGACCGAAATTGGTGCTCAGCGGGCAATTTCTCGAAAATGGAAAATGATGAGGAAATCTCTTTTGACATATCGTCACGATCCGATCTGACTGGCCAGATGGCGTATTCAATATCCTCGAGGGACTTCTCCTTGATATCGCACCTGCTCACACGGAATTGAACTCTCGCCGATTTCTTGAGAAAATGACTTCCAAATGGTACGTTTGAGACTATATCTCACGAACTACTGGTCCAAATTGACTCGGGTTTTTTTCGTTGCGCTCAGTGGGACCACGTGGCACCCGCAAATGGCAAATTTGGTCGATGGGGTTTTTTGTTACTCCAAAAAATTTTGATTCAAGTTATGGAAAAATAGACCAAAATGGCTTATTTCACAGTAGCTAAAATGCTATTTCTCGACAACCAGTGATTCAAGTCAAAATTTTTTGGGGTCATTAAAGTGCCCCATTGATTACATTTACCAT
>JBCBOS010000159.1:0-519 GCA_039821145.1 Bacteroidota bacterium
ATACTTGAAACGCTTCTCTTCGATAAGGAGATTATTTGTACAAAAACCTTGTTGAACACGGAGTACCGTTATCGATTTATTGAAGAGCGTCAGCAGGATGTTATTCGTTGTGTCCAAGATAAGGATATTGCGCGCTTTATTGGTATTACGCCACAGGGGCTTTGCCGCTTTCTTAAATATCGCTATCAGAAAAGTTAACCCAGGTTAATTACATTGGCTGTTGTTTGGTCTACCATTCCATTTGCATAGCTAAGATTGCTGTCAAGGGGGCACTCTGGTGAGCAAATGGCGTTGATTGGATTTCCAGTTAGCTTTGCGGAGTAGTGAAAATGAACAAAGATCTGTTGAACACGGTCCGTGCCCTGGCTCCGATTGTCACGAATGCTCTCAAAAGTGGTCAGTTATTTAGCCCCCACTGTGAGCTGATTGAGCCTGACCCAGATATTTTGTGCGAGTACGATGTTGAAATCCCCATGAGTGAAGGGTTTTGCTTAACGGCTAATGTCTATCGCTCAAAAC
>JBCBOS010000160.1:0-516 GCA_039821145.1 Bacteroidota bacterium
CTCGCCTGCCACGCGGGCGAGCATTCTACCACTGAACCAACGATGCTAAGTACTATCGAATCCTCAAGAGTATTGCCATATAAGCAAAATCATTACCTGACTTTTGGCATTAAAAGATAGCATTTACTCATGAAGTGGGAAAACTGCAAAGCAAAAGGAGAAAAAGATAGGCCTCCCCGGCGGGGAATCGAACCCCGGTCTCCAGTGTGACAGACTGGGATACTGACCACTATACTACCGAGGATTGGCTCATGTTGATCTTCTTTGAGTAAGCAGTCAGATTTGGAAACCCAATCATACCTGAGGGGTAAAAGCTCAAGTACCAACGTGATTGGAAAAGAGGACAGACCAATAATTACCCATAAATACAAGTCGGGACAGAACAAAAAATTAAAAGTACTCCTTCGAGCCGGATTTGAACCAGCGACCTAAGGATAACAGTGTGAAACTCTACAGTACTCCGCTCTCCCAACTGAGCTATGACACACCGTCTGGCACCTTCGGCTCGGATGGACT
>JBCBOS010000161.1:0-511 GCA_039821145.1 Bacteroidota bacterium
TACGGTAATTCCTTCAACGGAGTGAACTACTTTACCGATACATTACTGATCGATAGTTTGACGAGTGTGGGAGGCTGTGACAGCACGATCCGCTATCAGTTGACAGTGAGCACCGATTTGATCACCAATGTAGTTGACACGATCTGCGCTGGCGATGGCTATACAGTAGGTAGCAGCACTTACACAGCGACAGGCACCTACACAGATGTATTGACAGCCTCAGGTGGTTGTGACAGCACAGTGAATCTGACCTTGACAGTGCTTGATCCAATTGCGACGAGCCAAGATGTAACGCTGTGTTCAGGAGATGAGTACAACGGCGTGATCTACACGAGCAGCACTGTTTTGACAGAGACTTTGGTAAGCTCTCAAGGCTGTGACAGCATTGTGACGACGAACATTTTTGTCAATCCGATTTATGCGGAGACAGAATTGATCAGCTTGTGTGCAAATGAGGCATACCAAGGTGTGCTGTATAGCCGCGATACAATTTTGGTAGATAGCTTGAGCA
>JBCBOS010000162.1:0-510 GCA_039821145.1 Bacteroidota bacterium
TTTCTCAACAAAGAGAGTGAGCGGCTGGGCGGGGAGAAAGTACCCCCCATGCCCTGGGGACATTTCAGTCCCCGGTTCATGACAGTCGACGCCCGAATCGTCCACAAGTGGGTGCCAAAGATTTGGATGGAGGATTTTAAGGTGAGGTTTTCGTCTTTTTTAATAAACTTTTTTGAATCGTCTGAACAACCCTACAGACGGGTGATGGGGAGAGGGGAGGGGTGAAGGAGGTGGATACAATATGGGTAGAAAAAAGACATCGAGTCGGGGGGGTTGATGATGGAAAAAAAAAGTGCTGTTTTTTCTGAACTTTCGCTCCCTCCCCACGTCCAGATGAACCTGCATGCTGTTGGGCTGAAATGCCCAACTGCAGATGTGACGATCCGCAGTGACGGATGGTCCACACATGTCACGCGGGCAATCGACGCATCCAGCTGGGACGCCGAACACGAACACGAGCGGTGAGGAGGAAGAAAATCAACATGCAACACAGGATCCATGTTTTATACA
>JBCBOS010000163.1:0-503 GCA_039821145.1 Bacteroidota bacterium
GGAGGAGGAAGAGGAAGAGGAGGAGGAGAGCAAACCAACCGAGTTATTTCTCTCCATCTATCGAGGAAAGGAGGGCTAAAAAAAAACTTCTCCCCGGCGGGGAATCGAACCCCGGTCTTCCGCGTGACAGGCGGAGATACTCACCACTATACTACCGAGGAAGTCAACATGTAGGGCAGACAGAAAGGTCTGATTGCTACACCCTGCCATTGCTCATTGAAAAAAAAAAAGCTGTTCCCGTGCGGGGAATCGAACCCCGGCCGCGGCGGTGAGAGCGCCGAATCCTAACCACTAGACCACGCGGGAGCTGGTGCATGTTTGGTGGTTTTTGTCAGCCTCATTCTTTTTCTCATCAAGTTTTTATCCAGCCAAATCAAAAATGTTCTCACCCGGGATCGAACCGGGGACCTTGTGCGTGTGAAGCACACGTGATAACCACTACACCACGAGAACCCACATCCACCAAGGCTAGGTTCAGCGGCTGAATGGTTGAGACTTTGAAG
>JBCBOS010000164.1:0-500 GCA_039821145.1 Bacteroidota bacterium
AGTAGTCAGATGAGCGCTTTCCTACGACCAGTCATGCGTCTCCTTTCAACGCCATGTCAACCAGATACAACGAATGTGACAAGAAGAAGCATCCCTAACAATACCGGCATGAGGGATGCATAAAGGGGATGCATTTCACACCATTTTAATGCCTCACGCATCGCACCCGATGATCAAACTACACGAACAACACTCCAAGCAACCTACGACCTACGAAACGCAACCGAAAACAACAATTCCTTATCGCTTCTCGGCCTTTTGGCTAAGATCAAAAGTGTAGTATCTGTTCTTTCTAGTTTAATCTCTAGAACGCAGTCCAACGGACTGCAATGAGATTATCCCGATTTTTGTCAAGCGGAAGGGAGGCTGAGGCCTGCCTCGCCCCTTCCACGGGTTGACCTCGTATTGCAGTACCTCGAGGAACAGCCCAGTATCCGAACGAAGAAAAAGCATTCTCAATCACAGACAACACCTGGCAATCATCACGAGATGCCATAATA